>DASYNI010000042.1:0-3425 GCA_036008645.1 Solirubrobacteraceae bacterium | reverse complement strand
CACGATCGGCAGAGGGAACACGCAGGGCCACCTCTCCCACGAGCACGTGGCAAGCTTCGGAGTGAGTGACCCGGTGATCGATGACGTGGCCGTTGATGAGGTGAGCTGCTCGAGCCCGTAGTGGCGGCGCTCGGCAAGCTGCTCGCCAACCCCTAATTCTTGTCAGCCTTCCGGCAGGCGGCGGCGACGGCACGCGCGACCATCTTCGCCGAACTGTCGAGTGAATTCATGCATCGCATGGACGCGCCGCTCGGAAATTGACCCACCCAACGCTCGGAGATTGACCCACCCCCGGCCCTTATCCAGTAGCCTGAGTTTGCTAGGACTTAGGCGAGCTGGAGGAAAGGATGCTGAGGATGGATCAGGTCCATGTTATCCGCCACAAGGTGCTGTTGGAAGGTCAGAGCGTGCGGTCGGTGGCGCGGCAGCTGGGGATGAGCCGCAACACGGTCCGCAAGTACCTCCTGGTGCCGGCGCCGGTCCGGGTGGAGGGCCGGCCGCGGGCACGGCCGGTGCTGGAGCGGGTGCGGTCAAGGATCGAAGCGCTGCTCGAGCAGTGGCGGCCACGGACCACGGCCAAGCAGCGCGTCACGGGCACGCGTCTGCATCGGCAGCTGGTCGAGGAAGGCTTCCAGGTCGGAGTGACGACGGTACGCGCCTACCTGCACGAGCTGCGGCGGCGGGCGGCCGAGGTCTTCGTGCCTTTGGTGCACCGGCCCGGCGAAGGGCAGGTGGACTTCTTCGAAGTGACGGTCGATGTCGGCGGCGAGCGGCGCAAGGCATGGAAGTTCGTGCTGCGGCTGATGTACTCGGGGCGCGACTTCGTGTGGCTGTACGACAGCTGCGATCAGCTGTCGTTTCTCGACGGCCATGTGCGAGCGTTCGCCTGGCTCGGCTGGGTACCGACACGTCTGGTCTACGACAATCTGTCGGCGGCGGTCAAACGTCGGATGGGCCTGGAGCGGGAGCTGACCGAGCGTTTTCTGGCGCTGGTCAGCCACTACCTGTTCGAGCCCTGCTTTGCCCGGCCTGGCGAGGGTCACGACAAGGGCGGGGTGGAGGCGCGCGGCAAGGGGATCCGTTTGCAGCATTTGACGCCGATCCCGCAGGGGGAGAGCCTGACGGCGATCGCCCTGGCCGTGCAGACCGAGCTGGATCGTGCGTTTGCCGTCAAGGTCGATGCCGAGGGCGTGCGGTCGAGCGAGCGCCTGGCGCAGGAGTCGCGGCAGGGTCTGCCGCTGCCGGCGCTGGCGTTTGCCGCGCACCGAGTGGAGCTGGTGACGGTGAGCCGGAGGTCTTTGGTGCGGGCGGGCGGGGCGCAGTACTCGGTGCCCTCTTTGTGGGCGGGCCTCGAAGCCACGGCCTACGTCGGGGTCGAGACCGTGCGCGTGGTCTGCGGTGGCGAGCAGGTGGAGCTTGCTCGGGCACGGCGAGGCCGGCAGGTGGTGCACTACCGGCACTACCTGCCGGAGCTCGCCAAGAAGCCGCAGGCGGTGCGTCAGGTGGCCCCGGAGCTGGTCGCGGAGCTGGGCGAGCCCTATGGCCGGCTGTGGGAGCTTCTGGTTGGGTGTCACGGCGAGCGCGAAGCGGGGCGGGTGCTGGCGCGCATCGTGGGCGCCATGGTCGAGCACGGCGAAGCCGAGGTCACTGCGGCACTTGGGCGGGCACTGAGTCGGGAGCGCTGCGATCTGCTCGCGCTTTCGGTCGGATCGCCGGCGGCGACGGCGTCGTGCATCAAGGTGCCGCCGGCGCTGGCGTCCTATGCGGTGGAGACCGCGCGGGCCAGCGACTACGACTGGTTGCTCGGGCAGGGAGGCAGGTCATGAGCGCGGCGGCGCGTGAGGCGGTGATCCAGCAGCACCTGCAGACGCTCAAGCTGCCCGCCATTCGCCGCGGCTACGAAGCGCTGGCACGCCAGGCCGGCGCCGAAGGCTGGCCCTACGAGGACTACCTGCGCGAGCTACTCGACGCCGAGGTGCGGTCGCGCCAGGAGCGGGCCGCCGCCTGCCGGTTGCGCGAGGCACATTTCCCCGACATCAAGACGCTCGACCAGATCGATTGGCAAGCTCTGTCCGGCATCTCGCGGCCGCAGATCCTGGAGCTTGCGAGCTGCGACTACATCGAGCGTGCGGAGGCCGTGGTCTTCGCCGGTCCGATCGGCACCGGCAAGACCCATCTCGCCATTGCCCTCGGCGTGGAGGCGGCGCGGCGGCGGCTCCGCGTGGTCTTCACGCGGGCCGCCGAGCTCGTGCGCATGCTGCGCGAGGCGCGCGACGAGCGGAGCCTGGGCCAGATTCATCGCCGCTTGCAGCGCGCCGACGTGATGATCGTCGACGAGTTGGGGTTTGTGCCGTTCGATAGAGCCGGCGGCGAGCTGCTGTTCAACCTCCTGTCGGAGCGCTACGAGACGCGCTCGACGATCGTGACGACGAACCTGGCTTTCGGCGAATGGGTGCAGGTCTTTGGCGACGAGAAACTGACCACGGCGCTGCTCGATCGCCTGACGCATCACGCGCACATCCTGACGACGCGAGGGCCTTCGCACCGGCAACCGAAGCATGCGAGGAAGGCGGATAGAGAAGCCTGAGTATCCCGGCCAGGGTCGGGGCGAGATCGTGGCTTGTAAGGCATCCTGGGGCGGAATCCAGGCGCCGCGGCGCGGGCGCGCTACGCGCCTGCGCCCCCCCTCCCTGCCCCGGCCCCCGCCCAACCAACGCAAGCATGGGCTATGGAAGGTGCCGCGCCTGATGGAAACTGCGGACCCAACGGGGGCCGCCCGCGTCGCTACGCTCCGCTGCCCCCGTCCACCGCGGCCCCCGGTCCGCAGTTCCCACAGGCGCTTGCAAACCGGCTCCCGGCCCCCCGCCGCGCCCGCCCTCCACCGCCCGCCCTCGCCGGTTCGCACACCTCCCACAGCCCCGGCGACGACGAGTCCTATACACTTCCTGAGAAGAAAAACTGCCGGGGGGTGGGTCAATTTCCGAACGTTGCAGTGGGTCAGTTTCCGAGCGTTGCCAGCACGGGGCCCCTACCCGACACAGCCCTGGCGCGTCCCGCAGTACGCTGCCGGTCGACGGGGGGAGCCGAGGGACCGTCTGGGAGTGACGAGGGCGGGCGTTAGGCGGGCAAGCTTCATTCCCGCTCCGAGCTGCCGCGGGAGGTGGACGGGTCAGCGATCCACCGGAGGCTGCGGAAGCACGGCCGGCGACGGTAAATGAAGTCTCTGTCTGCCCTCGCGCGACGAACGGAGCCGATCCTGGGCGGCATTGGGGCTTGCGCCGAGGCAGGTAGGCGTCGCCGTAATGCTCGCGACCAAGATCGCAAAGATGGCCATATAGGTGGCCAGGGAAACGATCTGGCCATCTTTGTGGCCACCTATGGATGAGGTGCGGAGCGGTCGAGGTCGGTGGACGGCGTGGAGGACG
>DASYNI010000041.1:0-1769 GCA_036008645.1 Solirubrobacteraceae bacterium | reverse complement strand
CATGCGTCTCGGCCTATCCGCGCAGACCCTCGACGATACGCTGTACGACAGCTTCGGCCAGCGCCAGGTCTCCACGCTGTTCACCCAGCTGAACCAGTACCACCTGATCCTGGAAGTGCAGAAGGACTTTCGCACGAGCCCTGCGAACCTCGGCGACATCTACATGAGCTCACCGGCCGGCCCGATACCGATCAGCGCCGTCACCAAGGCGAAGGACGGCACGGCGCCCACGCTGATCAGCCACATGGGGCAATTCCCCGCGACCACGGTGTCCTTCAACCTCGCGCCCGGGACCTCGCTCGGCGCCGCGGTCAAGGCCATCCAGAAAGTGCAACAGCAGATGCCGGAGCCGCCCGCGATGATCGGCGCCTTTCAGGGCACCGTGGCGGCGTTCGTGGGCTCGCTCGCCAACGAGGGCATCCTGGTGCTCTCGGCGCTGCTCACCGTCTATATCGTGCTGGGCGTGCTCTACGAGAGCTACATTCATCCCATCACCATCCTCTCGACGCTGCCCTCCGCGAGCGTCGGCGCACTCTTGGCGCTCCTCATCTGCGGCAGCGAGCTCACGGTGGTGGCGATCATCGGCATCGTGTTGCTCATCGGCATCGTGCAGAAGAACGCGATCATGATGATCGACTTCGCGCTGGAGGCGCAGCGCAAGGAGCACAAGAATGCGTTCGCCGCCATCCGCGAAGCGTGCTTGCTGCGCTTTCGACCGATTCTCATGACCACCATGGCCGCACTTCTCGGCGCCGTGCCCTTGGCCTTCGGCCACGGCGTGGGCTCGGAGCTGCGGCGGCCGCTCGGTATCACCATCATCGGCGGGTTGATCTTCAGCCAGATGCTCACGCTCTACACGACACCCGTGATCTACCTGTTCTTCGACAACATCGCCGAGCGGCTGGCCGCGTGGCGCCGCCGC
This sequence comes from Solirubrobacteraceae bacterium, assembly GCA_036008645.1. Lineage (GTDB taxonomy): Bacteria > Actinomycetota > Thermoleophilia > Solirubrobacterales > Solirubrobacteraceae > Palsa-744. The sequence continues at coordinate 847 of DASYNI010000041.1, read as the reverse complement.
AGGCAGGGTCCCGATGCGGCCCACGAGCCAGCCTCCCCGTCATGAATTTCTCGGCGCCTTTCATCAAGCGGCCCATCGCGACCACGCTCCTCACGGCAGGCATCGTGCTCGTGGGCGTTGCCGCATTCCGGGTGCTGCCGGTGTCGCCGTTGCCGCAGGTGGATTTTCCGACGATCAATGTGTCCGCTCAGCTCCCGGGCGCGAGCCCGGAGATCATGGCGTCCTCGGTCGCGACGCCTCTCGAGCGCGAGTTCGGCCGCATTTCCTCGGTGACCGAGATGAGCTCGCAGAGCACGCTCGGTCAGGCCAGCATCACACTGCAGTTCGATCTCAGCCGCAACATCGACGCGGCCACGCGGGACGTGGAATCGGCGATCAACGCGGCGCGCAGTTTCTTGCCTGCCGACCTCCCCAGCAACCCGACCTATCGAAAGGTGAACCCGGCCGACGCGCCCATCATGATCATCGCGCTGACCTCGGACAAGTTGCCGCCGTCCACACTGTATGACGCGGCATCGACGATCCTCGAGCAGCGGCTCTCGCAGATCTCCGGGGTGGGGCAGGTGGTCGTCGGAGGCAGCTCCGCGCCCGCGGTGCGCATCAACGTGAACCCCACGCAGCTGAGCGGCTACGGGCTGTCGCTCGAGACGATACGCTCGGCCATCGCCGCGCAAACCGTCAACGAGGCCAAGGGGGGCTTCTCCAATCCCGACGGGCGCTGGACGCTCTCGGCGAACGATCAGCTCCTGAAGGCGGCGGATTACGCGCCCCTGATCGTCTCCTACTCGAACGGCCAACCGGTGATGCTCTCGAAGGTCGCCACGGTCGAGGACTCGGTGCAGACGGT
>DASYNI010000040.1:0-57119 GCA_036008645.1 Solirubrobacteraceae bacterium | reverse complement strand
CGGCCTCGCCTACCGCTCACACCGCCACCGCAACCAAGCCCTGCCACACTGGATCGAGCACTACAACCAGCGCAGGCCACACTCAGGGATCGGCAACCAGCCACCTATCAGCCGCGTTCACAACCTCCGTGAGCAGGACAGCTAGAGGCCTGCTGCAGTTCGTTACGCATGCCGTATAGCCGCTTGAGGGCCGCAATAACGGGCCTCATCCTCCACGGCACCCTCAACCAGCCGCTAAGCTCGACCGCGTGAGCGTCGCCCCCGCTCCTGCGAGCGACTTCGAGGCCTGGCAGATCGAGCTGCATGGCCATCGCGTGATCTACCACACTGCGGGCAGCGGGCCGCCGGTGGTGCTGATCCACGGCATGGTCAACTCATCGCGCCACTGGCGCAGGGTTGCCGAAGTGCTGGCGCAGCGCCACACCGTGATCGCGCCCGACCTGATCGGCCATGGCGACTCCGCCACCCCGCGCGGCGACTATTCCCTCGGAGCGCACGCTGCGAGCATCCGCGATCTGCTGGCCGTGATCGGCATCGAGCGCGCGACCATCGTCGGCCACTCGCTGGGCGGCGGCGTGGCGATGCAGTTCTTCTACCAGTTCCCCCAGCGCACACAGCGCCTGGTCCTGGTCTCAAGCGGAGGCCTGGGCCACGAGGTCAGCCCCCTGCTGCGTAGCGCCACGCTGCCGGGCGTATCGCCGCTGCTGCGGATCGCGGCCAACCCGCGGATGCTCGCCGCGCTGCGCAGTGCGGGCGCACGCCTTGACGCCTCCGGATCCCGCTACGGGGTCCAGCTGCAGGCGATCGCGCGGGCACTTCAGCCGCTGGAGCGCCCGGGCGCGCGCACGGCCTTCCTGCACACATTGCGCTCGGTGATCGACATCGAGGGCCAGCGCGTCAATGCCAACGACCGCCTCTACCTGCTCGACGGAATGCCGACGATGATCGTCTGGGGCGGCCGCGACCGCACGATCCCGCCCGAGCACGGCCGCGCCGCGCACCGCTTAGCGCCCGGCAGCCGCTTTGAGATCCTCGAGCGCGCGGCGCACTTTCCCCACTTGGAAGACCCCGAAGGCCTCGCGCAGCTGCTGCTCGACTTCATGGCCGCCACAGAGCCCGCCCGCATCGAGGACGGCGACTGGGGCAGCCTGCTCGCGCCACGGGCGCCGACTGACCGGCATCCCGTCGGCGCCTGAGAGCCTCCGCCCAGCCTGTGCGGCGCGCAGGAGACCGACGCCGCGGTGGCGAAGAAAAGGCCGGCGGCGCTCGAATATGTGCTGCTTGCCACCATTGAGAGAGCAACCATTGCCCTCTGTCGACGTTAAGTACGGCAGATACGGGTACCGAGAGCGTGGTTCCACGGCGCAGGCCTTCGTGAAAACCCCCTTGCGGCGCCGCCGGTCGGCCGTGGAGAATGCACGGGAACGGGTGTTCTACGACGCAGGGGCTGAGATCGAAAGAATTTGGTTGACAACGCAACTAATCTGGGTATAATTCCGACTCCAGGCATCGGATTAAGAAGGACTGCCAATGGCAAAGACACTCGACATCACAAGGGCACTGCCCATCGACTCCCTCGGCGAGGCCGAGCGGCCCGCGCGTGCGCAGGAGGAGACCTCTCGCCTGACGCTGACCGCGGTCGCGGAGCCAGAGGACGAGCGCGAGGCGCTGGTCGAAGAGGAGTCGGAGGACGAGGAGACACCCGCGCTGGGCGTCACAGACGCCGGCGAGGACGACGATGACGATGAGCCGGCTGTGGTGCATACGCTGAGGCGCGCAACCAGCGAGTTTTTCGTCGACGAGTCGTTCATCCCGGAGTCGGTCGACCAGCTGCTCGCCCACTCACGTCGCTACCCGCTGCTGACGCCCGCTCAGGAGATCGAACTGGCGCAGCGGATCGAGCGCGGCGACCTGCGGGCCAAGGAAATGATGATCAACTCCAACCTGAGGCTGGTCGCCTCCAACGCACGCCGCTATCAGAACCAGGGCCTGCCGCTGGCAGATCTGGTCCAGGAGGGCATGCTCGGTCTGATCAGGGCCTCGGAGAAGTTCGACTGGCGCAAGGGCTTCCGCTTCTCCACCTACGCCACGCTCTGGATTCGCCAGGCGATTCAGCGGGGCCTGGAGAATTCGGGACGCACTATCCGCCTGCCCGTGCACGTCGCGCAGCGTTCGCGCAAGGTCGGCCGTGTGGAGCGCGAGCTCTCGGTCAGGCTTGGGCGTGAGCCGACGATCGATGAGATCGCCGAGGAGACCGGGCTGCCGATCGACCAGATCGAGGAGGTCCGCCACCAGCGGGCGGCGCTCGTCAGCCTCGACCAGCAGGTCGGCGAGGACGGCGACACCGCACTAGGCGATCTGCTCCCATCCGACCAGCAGGCTCCGGAGGAGACCGCATGGGACAACGAGCGCGAGCGGCTGGTCCACGAGGCGATCGCATCGCTGCCCGAGACCGAGCGCACCGTTCTGACCCTGCGTTTCGGCACCGGCCGCGAGGAGCCTCAGACGCTCACCGCGATCGGCAAGCGGCTCGGCTTCTCCGCCGAGCGGGCCTCGCAGCTGGAGCAGCGGGCGTTGAAGAAGCTGGCGGAGTCGCCGGAGCTTGCGGCACTTCGTGAGGCTGCCTGAAGTGATTAAGTTCCCACGGCGATGAGCAAGTCGCCGTGGGAACGCACCGTCGAGCTGACTATCGCCGCGGGCGAAAAGGTCCTCGCACCGATCGAGGGGTGGGTCGGACGCCGCTCGCTGGTCGGCGATCAGCCGTTCTTCGCGCTGGAGCGATTCCCCTGGGTGGGGGAGGTAGAGCGCAACTGGGAGGTGATCGCGCAGGAGCTGCAGGCGATCCTCGCCGATCGCGAGGCGCTGCCGAGCTTCCAGGAGATCTCCAAGGATCAGATCGCGATCACCGATGACGATCGCTGGAAGACGTTCTTCCTCTATGGCTACGGCTTTCAGGCCGACCTCGGTGTGGAGCTATGTCCGAAGACCGCCGCGATCATGCGCGAGATCCCGGGGATGACGACGGCGATGTTCTCGATCCTCTCCCCCCGCAAGCACATTCTCGCCCACCGCGGCCCCTACAAGGGCGTGCTGCGCTACCACCTCGGGCTGATCGTGCCGCAGGCCAAGGAGGACTGCCGCATCCGCGTGGATACGGAGATCCGCCACTGGGAGGCCGGCAAGAGCATGGTCTTCGACGACACCTTCGACCACGAGGTCTGGAACGACACCGAGGAGACGCGGGTCGTGCTGTTCGTAGACGTACTGCGCCCGCTGCCGTTCCCCGAGTCGCTGATCAACAAGCTGATCGTCAAGGCGATCGGCGTCTCTCCGTTCGTGCTGGACGCCAAGCGCAATCAGCGGGCTTGGGAAGGGCGCTATCGGGCGAGCAAGGCATCCGCGGCTCAATCCGCCGCCACGGCCTCCGCCACCAGCTGATCCAGCAGACCGTTCATCCGCTCCAAGATCGCGGCTTGTTCGCCCACCTCGTACTCACCGGCCAGCGAGGCCATCGGGCGGTGGGCGACCATCGTCTGTCCTTGCGCATCCCAAATCAGCACGCGTAGCGGCAGCTCGTAGCCAATCGCCGGGTCCTCCTGCATCAGCGGCGTTCCCGCCCGGGGGTCGCCGAACACAAGCAGTTCCTCGTCGCGCAGATCCATGCCGGCCTGACGGGCGCCCGCGCCGTGGTCTATGCGCGCGAAGAGCTCGATGCCGCGGTGCTCCAGCGCGGCGGCCAGGCGATCGGCCGTCTGCGCGACGGTGTGCGGGCTCTTGACGGTGGTCAGCGGCATTTGCCCGACGCCCAGTATCGCAGCGTGCTGCACGCGCCCGTCGGGCTCAACGTGGACGACGACGTCGCTGCCGGGGAGCGCCTGCTCCACCGCCTGCTCGATCGCGCTGGCGACCGAGTGTGCGGCCTCCAAATCGGTCTGCGATGGCACTGCCACCACCACATCGGCGAAGTGCCTGCCGCCCGCCTCCCGCATCCGCAGCCGGCGTAGGCTGACGGCGGCACCCACGCTCTCGATCGCCTCACGCGCGGTCTCCTGGGCACCGGAGACGGGCACCCTGTCCATCAGCACCTGCACGTTTCGCCGCATCATCCGCCCGGCGGCGAAGAGCACCAGCCCGGCAACAAGCAGCGCTGCGATGGCGTCGGCTCCTGGGTGGCCAGAGCGCACCAGCAGCAGGCCGATCAGGACCTTAGCCGACCCGACCATGTCCAGCGCGAAATGCAGCGCGTTGCCTCCAGCGCCGCGCTGCCCTCTCGCTTGGCCACGCGACTGGTGCTGAGAAAACGGCCTCCGTCCAGCACTATCGCGAATCCTGCGACCGCGATCACGTACCACTGCGCTTCCACCCCATGCGCTCCGCTTGTCAGCCGCATGATCGACTCCGCGGCGATACCGATGCTTGCGACCACCAGCACAGCACCCTCACCAAGTGCGGAGAGGTGCTCGGCCTTGCCATGCCCGAAGGGGTGCTCACGATCGGGCGAGGCGCACCGCCACCCCCACGGCGAAGAAGGTCAGCAGCGCAGCGACGAAGTCGGTGCCGGAGTGGATCGCCTCGGCGATCATGCCGAGACTGTGGGAGCAGGCCCACGACCAGCTTGATCGCCGCCAGCGCCGCGGCGATCGCGACAGAGGAGAGCGCCGTGCGCTGCTGGATCGACACCATTTGCTTCCCCGTTATCCACATTGAATTATGCTGCTCGTGATCAGATCACGAGGCGCACGTTGCGTCGGAGAGTGAGCCTGCCGGGCAGCGCCTAGATACTTCCTTTCCTTGTTTACGATGCTCCCACTTGGCGTGCATGTGAGGATCTGGCCTTCATCTCGGGGGCAACAGTGCGTAAACGGCTACGCCAGCCACGCCTAACTGCTGAGGGAGCGCTGCTGCTCTAAAGCGAATGCTGCTGTGATCCGTGTCTGCGGTCAGCGACCAACAAAGCGCCAAATCCTTCGGCCGCTCCCTCACCTCTGCCAGCAACACCCTGTCCTACAATGACTCGCCCTGCCACCCAATCACCCGCGTTCACAATCTCCATAGCAGGACAAGCTAGCTCGCTTTGCAACTCCGTCGCGTGACTGGACTTGTGAAACCAGGTTCTTCTCCGGCTCCCAACAAATGCTCTCGTGCCACCACAGTGCCATAAGAGCTTCTAACAGTAAGCGTGTTGGCACGCGCGAGAAGTGCACCGTAGACTAGGATGCCTTCAGGATGAAACCGTACTGGGATCGGCACCTTTTTAAAGATAACGGACGTGCCATCTGAACTGTCCGTCACCGCGTCCTGCGACTGCCGCAACAAGCCATCCAGAACTGCAACCGATGTCCCCCCGTCGCACATATAGCTGACTCCCGGCGAGTCCAACACTCTACTGTCACCATTTCGTTCGATCGGCTCGGGATGGTTCACGCGTGGTCCTTCGTTGAGAGTACGTTCACCGTCCTTATACGCCGGCTGCGTAAAGTAGCCAACCTCGTGGCACTGCGGTTCGTCCCGGCATTCTACCACCACAAATACAATCGGCTGGCCACCCGTTACGTCAAGATGCGCCACTATAGGTCCTACCCTACCTGCCCAAGGCGCCCACGGCTGACCCGGTAGACGACGTTCCAGATGACCAAGCAGGACGGCCTCCGATCCGCAACCAGTGAGACCGAAGAACCCGACCATCGCCATCGACGCGATAGCGCACCAGACGCGCCAGCGCGCCAGTGTATCCCCGCCCTGTTTACGTTGGCTAGTTGACATCAGCCGTGTGGCACTTCTTCTGACTCTTCCCATGCCTTCGCCGGCGAGATCGGCAGATCACGGGGGCGATTGCAGTCGCCGTGAGCTGTAGCGGTCCTGAGCGGCTGCCCTCTACCCTTGCACCTACCTTGAGCCGCGACCTAAGTAAATCGAGGCATGTAGATGATCGAGCAGGAGACGCCGCTCTGCAGCATCACGGCCCCCTTCTACCACAAGCCAACCACCCGGTATCCGTCGAGCCAGCGTTGCTTCTCCTCCGGTTGACCATGCTTCGACAATGCCGCTGTGGTCATTGGGTAGCGCTTTTATCAATGGCAAGTCTGCCGGTCGCGCGCCGGGATACGCCGCATCGAGCAGTACCGCCGCATGGACGCGCCACCCACCGAGTGTATAGATGGTACTGGCACACGTTGTAAAAGCATTGCCGATCAACCCATGTACAGCGACAGCCTTCTTGATGACCTGCGCATCAAATGCAAAAGCTCCTCTGAGGGGCGTCATTGCAATCCGGCAGACACCAGACGACGGGTGTGCCGCATCGCCTACGCTTTGCACCGGAAGGCTAGTGGTGAGCCTGGCATATGCTCTCGACTCGGGGATTGGCTTTCCGCTCGCGCTCAGCGGGATCAGCCGCAACAGCATATCTTTGTGACGACTACCAGGGATCGCAATTCCCTTGATATCTACGACGATCGCGCGCAACCCGTCCGGCAACCCCGGCTCTGGCCGCGTGCGAAGCTCTCCCAGAGCCCACCACCGTTCCCGCGCCACCCGTACTGGCCGCGAGGACACCGCCCGCAATCTTTCGACCGCTACCGCCGCGACATTCTTCTCCACAACTGCCGTAGCTTCTGATGCGGCCCGCGCCTTACCATATTCGGTTCCTTCGGTCGAGCCCCATCCTTCCACAATCATCGGAGCGTGCGCGGATACCCCACAGCCGCCTTTGTTCAGCTTCGCCGCGCACCATCCACTTTCACCCGCCCTAAGCAGAGGCACAAGTGCAACACGTTCGCCACTAGCGACCATCGATACGCTCGGCGCACCACCATCGGCGCACGCCGTCACAACCAGCATGCATCCGACCAGCCCAATCAGCGCAGCGAAGCCGTGCATCTTCCGGATTGGACGCATCATGTTCATTAGGCGGCCTTTCTTTTCACGGTCGCCACCGATAGCTTGTTTATTCGTCATCCGGTGGTTCGCTTGGCTCTTCGTCAGGAGCTGGCGACGGCGAAGATTCGTGTTCCGGTGGTGAATCAATTTCACACTCCTGCGCATTTCCATCTCCAGCGCCCAGACCCTCAACCAGCGGAGATTCCGTGGCGATCGAAAGGCCGGCGCCTGCCCCCCCATGACAACGAGCCCGTTTCGGCGGCGGTCGCCGAAGATGCCACCGACAGCACAGCAAGCATTGCCGCGGTTGCAATCCCTGTACGAATCCAGCGCTCAACACGGCCATCGGGCGTCGGCCCCATTGCTCCCCCTCCGTCGCATAGGTTGTTGCCTTGCTCCCCGATGGCCTTGTCGCAACGCGCGACCGGACCGGCCAGCCTCCCCTACCGACTATACATCAGACTGCGGCCAATGAAATGTTTACAGGATGTTAGTTGTCCGAATAACGCGGAAAATGCGTGTTGTCGGTTGCTGATTCTGCTTTCGGAACGCCGCGGGCGAACGCTCGCGCTTCGTTCAGACGCCCGAGACGTCTAGTCCCGTGCCGTGCAGCAAGCTGTTGGCCTGCGAGTTCAAGACCGTGAACTCGCCGGTCAGGATCAGTAGGCCGAGCGCGATCATCACGGCGCCGCCGAGGCCGATCACGACTGGGAAGTGGCGCTTGACGACCGCAAGCGCGCCGGTGACGCGCTCAAATGCGAGCGTCAGTAGCAGGAACGGGATCGCAAGCCCCGCCGAGTAGAAGGCGAGCAGCAGCGCCCCGTGCGCCTCGGAACCGGCGACCGCGGCCTGCGCGGTGATCGCGCCGAGCGTGATGCTCGTGCATGGCGTCCAGGCGATCGCGAAGGCCGCACCGATCAAAAGCGGCCCACCCCGCCCGGCGGCGAGTCGCAGGTCGGCAAGCAGTTTGGAGCGCGGGCGCCAGGAGAGTGGCAGTGCGCTCATGAACGGGCTGGCCAGGAACGCCACGCCCATCACCACGATCAAAGCGCCTGCGGCGTGCTCCAGCGTGCCGCGATTGGTGTCGAGAGTGGAGCCGATCGCGGTGGCGGCCAGCCCCATCAGGATGAAGACGATCGAGAAGCCGGCGATGAACAGCAGGCTGGGGATGAGCATCTTGCGGCGCTTGGTGTCGGCTATCTCGGCTGGGCTCACCCCTGCCACCGTGGAGAGGTAACCGGGTACGAGCGGCAGCACGCATGGGGAGAGAAACGACACCAGCCCGGCCGTCAGAGCCAACGGTATGCCCACGCCCGTCGCCGTGTCCGAGCTGGAGGCGAGCACGGCCGCCGCGCCGATCACGAGTCCGCTCCCACCCCGAGCTCTGCCTTCAGGCTCTCCATCTCGCGTTCCAGCCGCTGAACGCGCTCGCGCAGCTCTGCGAGCTCACGCTCAGTGCCCGCGGGCGGCGCCGGCGCGGGCGCGCTTGCGATCGGGCTCGCCGGGCCCATGCCCGCGGGTCGCTCTTTCGCCGGCTCGGAGACGCCGCTTGCGCCACCCTCAGCCTGCTCCTCCTCCCCGCCGAGCAGCTGCATGTAGCGCTCCTCCTTCTGCCCCGGCCGACGCGGCACGCTGCTCACAAGCTCCCGATCGATCAGCCATGCGAGCGTCTGCTCGACCTCGGCCAGGTCAGCGAACGGGTGCATCCGCTCCGCGCGCTGCTTGAGCTCCCCGGGAGTCTGAGCGCCGCGCAGCATCAGCACGCACATCACCGCCTGCTCGCCGTCGTCCATCGGTAGACGTTCTGAGAGCAGATGCCTGAACTTCGCTGCGCGGCTGCCGGCGCCGCTTGCGAAGCGCGCCATGCCGCGTCGTTCCAGGCGCTGCACCGCGTCACGGACCTCCGCCTCGGAGTACTGCACGACCGGGTCGCGGTTGGTGGACTGGTTGCATGCCAGGCGCAGCGAGTTGAGCGTCAGCGGATAGGCGTCAGGGGTGGTGCGCTGCTTCTCAAGCAGGCTGCCGAGCACCCTAATCTCCGTTGCGAGCAGGTCCATCGCCTTCTCATACTATTTTCCGCGCCGCGAGGCGACGGTAGAATCGCTCTGTGAGGCGATCGGCAGCAAGCCCGCTTTGAGCCACCAGCCGTTCTCCATCGGACACGGAGAGATGCGGCGCGGCGGCGGCGGGCGGCGCAAGCCCACCGGCGACGGCTCGGGCCCCGACCCCGACGAGCTCGGCAAGCGGGCCGCAAACGTGCCGTTCAAGCGCGTGGCGGGGCTTTTCAGGCCATACCGCATGCGCCTGGGCGTGCTGCTTGGGCTGATCGTCCTCTCCTCGGGGCTAAACGTCGTCAACCCGTTCCTGCTGCGGGCGATCATCGACAACGCCTTCCCGAACCGCAACATGACGCTGCTTGCTCTGCTGGCGGGCGGGATGATCGCGATCGCGGTCATCAGTGGGGTGATTGGCGTCGCCCAGACCTGGATCTCAAACCTCGTCGGCCAGCGCGTGATGCACGACCTGCGCGCCGCCGTCTACGCCCACCTGCAGCGCATGTCGCTCTCATTCTTCACCCGCACGCGCTCGGGCGAGGTGCAATCGCGGATCGCCTACGACATCGGCGGCATCGACGACGTGGTCACCAGCACCGCCACCTCGACCGTCTCCGCGGTGACGACCGTGCTTGCGACCGTCGTGGCGATGTTCGCGCTGAGCTGGCCGCTGGCGGTCTTCTCGCTGTGCCTGCTGCCGTTCTTCGTCTGGCTCACGCGTCGGGTCGGCAAGGAGCGCCAGCGCATCCAGTCGGTGCGACAGAGCCGCCTGGCCGACATGTCCACGCTGGTCGAGGAGTCGCTATCGGTCTCGGGCATCCTGCTCGGCAAGACGATGGGCCGCTCACGCGAGCTGGCCGACCGCTTCGCCAACGAGTCCGGCGCGCTGGCCGACCTTGAGGTGCGCGCGCGGATGGCCGGTCGCTGGCGGATGGCCTCGGTGCAGATGAGCTTCGCGATCATGCCGGCCGCCGTCTATTGGTTCGGCGGCTACGCGCTCACCCATGGCGACCACTCGCTCTCGATCGGCACCGTGGTCGCATTCACGACGCTGCAGACGCGGCTGCTCTTCCCGATGCAGTCGCTGCTCGGCGTGATGCCCGAAGTGCAGATGTCGATGGCGCTCTTCGAGCGGATCTTTGAGTATCTCGACCTGCCCGTCGACATCGCCGAGCGGCCGGGCGCCCATGACGCCGGCGAGGTGATGGGACACGTCGCGATCGAGGACGTCTGGTTTCGCTATCGGCCGGACGGCGACTGGACGCTGCGGGAAATCTCTGCCCAGATACCGGCCGGTGGCCGTGTTGCGCTGGTCGGCGAGACCGGCTCTGGCAAGACGACCCTCGCCTATCTGATCGCGCGCCTGTACGAGCCTGAGCGCGGACGGGTCACGATCGACGACCACGACATTCGCGATCTGACCTTGGCAAGCCTGGCGGCGACTGTCGGCCTGGTCTCTCAGGAGACCTACCTTTTCCACTCCTCCATCCGTGAGAACCTGCGCTTCGCGCGGCCGGATGCGACCGATCAGGAGATCGAGCAGGCGGCCAGAGCGGCTCAGATCCACGAACTGATCGCATCGCTCCCAGACGGGTACGAGACGCCGGTCGGCGAGCGCGGCTACCGCTTTTCCGGCGGCGAGAAGCAGCGGATCGCGATCGCCCGCACGGTCCTGCGAAACCCACCCGTGCTGATCCTCGACGAGGCCACCTCTTCGCTTGACACCGAGACCGAGCGCGCGGTGCAGGCGGCGCTGGATGAGCTCTCGCGCGGACGCACCACGATCGCGATCGCGCACCGCCTCTCCACCGTGCGCGATGCGGATGAGATCCTGGTGCTAGACCACGGCCGGATCGTGGAGCGCGGAACGCACACCGAGCTGCTCGCACTCGGCGGCCGCTACGCAACGCTGGTCGGCGAGCGCGAGGACGGCCTGCTCGCAGTCGACCCGGCGCAGCCGGTCTGACGCTCAGCCCACGCCGTCGCTGAGCTCCAGCAGCGCTCTGGAGAGCTGGCCGCCCTGCCAGGCGATCGGCGAGGCTCCGGGCTGCTCTACCAGCAGACGAGCGCTGGGAATCGACTGTGCGTAGCGCTCCGCGACGGCGAGCGGGTGCCCTGGGTCCGACTCGTTGCGGCTCCCGACCACCAGCGTCGGCACGGAGATCGCCGAGAGATCCTCGATTGACTCAAACGGCCGCGAACGCGGCACAACTTCCAGCGCGTCGGCTACCGCGCCCAGATGCTCGTGCGCGCTCAGCCGCTGGCGCAGCACCGTCAGCACGGTCTCTCGCCAGCGCTCCGGCATGCTCACAAGGTCATAGGCGGCAATAAAGCCCTCCACCCCGCCGTCGCGCAAGCCGCGCGCCAGCGCGTCCCAGCCTGTGTAATCGCCGCTTGCATCAGGGTCGAACGCGGGCGTGATCAGGGCTATCGCCGCCACTCGATGCGGGTGGGCCAGCGCAAAGCGGGCGATCGTGTGTGCCCCCATCGAGGCGCCCACAAGCGTTGCCCGCTCGATTTTCAGCGCATCGAGCACCGACTCCAGGTCCTCGGCAAGCAGGTCATATCCGTAGGCCTGTGGTGTCGGCGCCGGCGCCGAGCGGCCATGCCCACGTGCGTCATATGCGACCACATGGCGGCCGGAGCGCTCCAGCAACCGCGAACCCATCACCACATAGCGGCGCGTGGCGGTCAGACCGTGCAGCAGCAGGATCGGCGCGCCTTGGCCTGCTTCGAGCACCGCCAGCGAGGTGCCATCGCGCGCTGCCACCACTCTCTCCACGTCAGCCATCCGCGCTGCTATGCCCTCACAGCGGTGTGCTCCAGCACCAGCTGTGCGGCTCTCTCGGGCTGCTCCCAGAAGAACAGGTGGCCGGCGCCCTCGATGATCTCCAGGCGTGCCTGGGGCATCAGGCCTGAGATCAGCTGCGCGTTGAGCACCGGCAGCATCTGGTCATCGCTGCCATGGACGATCAACGTGGGCGCGTCGATTTGGGCCAGCCACGCAGTCGTGTCATGTCCGGCTATCGCTCGCATCTGCTCCATCACTACGGCCGATGCGACGCCTTTGCTCAAGCCGATCTCCATGAACTGTGTCTGCGCCTGCTGGTTGGCCGCAAAGGACTCGGAGACATTGACCAGCCATGCGGCGCGCACTGCTTGCTCGCGATCACGGGTGGCCACCGCGTCGCGCAGGGTGCGGGTGGCTCGATCGGTGGCCAGCGCGCTCCCCGGCCCGCCGCAGTAGGTGCCGGCGAGCGTGAGCGTCGTGATGCGCTCGGGGTGAGCCAGCACGAGCTCCTGGGCGACCATACCGCCCATCGAGAAGCCAAGCAGATGCGCCGCGTCGATCTCCAGCGCTTCGAGCAGCCTCGCCGCGTCGCTCGCGAGATCGAGGATCGTGAACGGGCTCTGCATCCGCGTCGAGGCGCCAACGCCGCGATGGTCATAGGCGATCACCTCGAAATGCTGCGCGAGCAGATTCAAGAAGGCCTCACTCCAGTGCCGGCGCGTGCCGCTCATGCCCATGATCAGCAGCAGGGGTGGTCCTGAGCCGCGGCGCTCGTAGTCCAGCTCGATATCGCCAGCCTCGATGAGGGTCATCTCGCCAGCAACCTTAGCCTGAAAGCAAGCACGTTCGTCCTGCGCGAACAAAGACATGTGCGCTCCACTGCCGGCAAGCGTTCAGCGAGCGATCTTGCGGGCGCACGCAGGATCACCGCCGCGCCAGCGGCGAATCGCGGGTCAGGCCCGCGCGGCGGACTTGACCTCAGGTCCGCTAATTGCGAGAACTGTTCGCTCAATGACATCAAGATGAGGAGGCCAGAATGAGGTTCATGGTCAAGACAGCTCCACTCTCCCTTGCACGCGTGCTTGCGATCGGCGCTTTTATGCTGGTCGTTGGCGCGATCGCGCCGGCGAGCTCCCTGGCCACCCCGTTATGGCGGGTTGGCGCGAAAGTCCTTTTAACCACTCTGGAAACCGAACCGGTCGTCGAAACGGGAACAATCAAGATCACAGTCGTCGGCCGCACAGAAGTGTCTTGTAAAGTCGAATTCCGCGATCTGCTGATCGGAGGCGCCCCTGGCACCGACGAATTCACCAAGTTCATGCCCGTCGGCTGCACTGACAGCACCTCGTTCTGCTCGGTCACATCCGCATCTGCGCAACATCTTGACTTCTATTCGACGTTGAGCGAAAGCTCCAGCAAATACTTCGACCTCATCAAACCGATCGAGATCGCCTTTACGCTCTCTGGCGCAAGCTGCACGGTTGCCGGCAAATACGTGCTCGAAGAAGAAGTGGAAGGCGAATTCATCAACATCCAAGAAAAGCTCTCGCTGCCACATCCAGAGCTGAAAGGCACCTTCCTCGTGATCAACGACCTCACGAACATGGAGGGCTATCACGGCGAACTGGAAGGCAATCTTCCCTTCCCTGGCATCGGAGTCGTCAACTAGAGATAGCGGCGGCGGTCGCCTGCGCTGGCGACCGCCGCTCAGCGCCCCTTCAGACCGGCAGCGCCATCTGCGCAGCGTCCTCCCCAAGCCCCGCACCGTCGTTGGCGATCAAGCCGGCGACTCTCACTCCGAGCAGACGAACGGGTCGGGGCGGCGCATATTCGCGCAGCAGTTGCAGCGCGAGAGGACCCACAACCTGCGCCTCGCGCGTGGGTGCCTCGATCGTACGGGCACGCGTGACGGTGGTGAAGTCGTCGAGACGAACCTTGATCCCGATCGTGCGGCCGCTGCGGCCGTGCTTGGCAAGGCTCGCGCACAGCTCTTGGGTCATCTTCGCGAGATCGCGCTCGAGCTCTCCCGCGTCAACGACGTCGTAGTCGAAGGTGCGCTCGCGCGACTCAGAGACGACCTTGCGCGCCGAGGAGACGATGCCATCGCTTTCGAAGAGCGCGCGTCTGCGCAACTCGCGTCCATGGTTGGAGCCAAAGCGAGCGATCAGCGTCTCCTCCGAGGCCGCGGCGAGCGCCGCCAGCGTGTGGAATCCCATCTCCGCGAGCTTCGCGGCCGTCTTCGGGCCGATCCCTGGCACGAGTCCTGGCGCGGCGCTGCCAAAGCGCTCACATGCCTGCTCGCGGGTGAGCACGACGAACCCGGCCGGCTTCTCGGCATCGGAGGCGACCTTCGCCACCAGCTTGTTCGGCCCGATCCCCACCGAGCAGGCAAGGCCGATCTCAGATCTGATCTGCGCCACGATCCTCCGCATCGCCGCCCGCGGCGAGTGAAAGCCCTCCAGGTCTAGATATGCCTCATCCAGCCCCATCTGCTCGACCTGCTCCACGTGTGAGCGCACGATCCCCATCATCGCCGCCGAGTGATCGCGGTACGCCGGGAAGTCGGGCGCGAGGAAGACCGCGTGTGGGCACAGCCGCCGCGCTCGCGCTGCCGGCATCGCCGAGAAGACGCCGAAGCGGCGGGCCTCGTAGCTGGCGGTGGTGACCACCGCTCGCGGGCCTGTGCCAGACACCACTACCGGCTTGCCGCGCAATTCTGGACGCCGCAGCAGCTCCACGGAGACATAAAACGCGTCTGCGTCGAGGTGCGCGACGCGCAGCTCTGAAGAGTCGTCAGGCATCCAGCCGAATCTAGCGCCGGCGGCGGCGCTAAAAGGACACGAGCCAAGCGCCCGATTGCGAGCCCAAATCCACGCGCTGTATCCTTGTTCGGGCTCTATTCGAGGAGACCGACAGGGGGCATGCAGGCATGAGCACACAGATCGCCGGAGTGCCTGACCTGGCCGAGGCATACGCCGAGGTCAATGGCATCAGGCTGCATTACGTGCACGCCGGCGAGGGACCATTGGTCGTCCTGCTCCACGGCTTTCCCGAGTTCTGGTACTCCTGGCGCCACCAGATCCCAGTGCTTGCAAAGGCCGGCTTTCGCGTCGTGGCGCCCGACATGCGCGGCTACAACCTCTCTGAGCGGCCGCGCGACTGGCGGCGCTACGACGCTGACGTCCTCGCGCAGGACATCGCCGGCCTGATCGACCATCTCGGCGAGGGACCCGCATATCTGGTCGGGCACGACTGGGGCGCCGTCATCGCCTACCAGACCGCGATGCGCCACCCGGAGCTTCTGCGCAAGCTTGCGATCCTGAACGTCCCCCACACCGAGCGCATGCTCGCCGGCTTTCGCACCCTGCGCCAGCTGCGCAAGAGCTGGTACATGTTCTTCTTCCAGATCCCGCGGCTGCCGGAGCACCTGCTGGAACGCGAGGACTTCTCCTTTGCCAAGCGCTCGCTGCGCGCCGACTCCCCCGGCGCCTTCAGCGACGTGGATCTGGAGCGCTATGCGCAGGCGTGGGCGCAGCCTGGGGCTTTGACCGGGATGGTCAACTACTATCGCGCGGCGCTGAGACGCTCTCCTCGCGCCGCACTGGCGCAGCTCGTGCCAATCCAGACGCAGACGCTGGTGATCTGGGGCATGCGCGACCGACACCTCGGCAGCGAGCTGGCAGCGCCGCTGCCGCAATGGGTGCCAAACGTGCGCATGGAGCGCCTGCCACAGGCCACCCATTGGGTCCAGCACGACGAGCCCGAGCGCGTCAACGAGCTGCTCATAGAGTTCTTCGGCGGCGCGGGCTCTTAGCCGCCCGATGCCCCTTTGCGCCGGCGCCGGCGCAGGCACCCCACGGCGAGCACGGATCCGAAGCCTGCGAGCACGAGCACCGCGATCACGCCCAGCATGCCCACCCCGATGCCCGCGATCAGTGCGACGAGCACGATCGCAAGCGCGAGCGTCGCGTCGCCCACCAGCTGCCTGCGGCTGCGCACCCGAGCCGCCGCTTGGCGACGGCGCAAAATCACCGGCGAGGTTGCGATCGGCTCACGCGTGAGGGTGTGCAGCGGCTCGCCTGGCGCCTGCAAACGCTCGGTACCGACTTCCTCTGGCGGCCACTCGCTCACAGCGAAAGCCTCCTGAAGATCGATCGGGGCACCAGGCGCAGCGCCAGCATCACCCAACGCATGGCCGGCGGCGCCCACACCGTCTGCGCTCTGCGTTCGATGCCCGCCACGGTTGCACGTGCGACGTCTTGCGGATCGCAGGCCAGCGGCGGCTGCGGCAGCCCCCTAGTCATGCGCGTGCGCACGAAGCCGGCTCGCACGACCATCACGTCCACGCCCTGTGGACGCAGCGCGTCTGAGAGCGCCTGTGCCAGCGAGTCGAGCCCTGCCTTTGAGGCCCCGTACAGCGCGTTGGCGCGCCGTGGACGCTCGGCGGCCACGGAGGAGAGCACGATCAGGGTCCCTCCTCGCTGGCTGCGCAGGATCGCCGCGACTCCCATCAGCAGCGATGCGGACCCGGTGAAGTTGACCTGTAGCAGCGCCAGCGCCGCAGGCAGATCCTCGGGCAGGCCTTCGCGCTGCGCGCCCAGCACTCCGGTCGCAAGGATCGCGATGTCGACCCCGCCGAGCTCGGCGAACGCTCGCTCCAGCAGGCGCTCGTGGCTCTCCGGCTTGCCCGCGTCGAGCCCGTCGAGCGTCTCTACCTGCGCGCAACCGGCCCCGTGAAGCCGATCAGCGGCATTCCGCAGCGCGGCAGCGTCGCGGCCGAGCAGAAGCGCCTCCAACGTTCCCTTGCCCGCCAGCTGCCGCACGATCGCAAGCCCGATTTCCGAGGTGCCGCCGATCAGCAGCACTCGCCGTCCATGCGCGCTCAAGCGGTCGCTCCTGCAGCCAGGTCGAGCCGCCTGGCCATGTCAGAGCGAAGCGTCCCCTCAGGGTCCACCGTGAACCTGATCGCCTTGAAGCGCTCCAATGCCGGATACATCGCCCCCAGCAGGTCCGCGCCAAGCCGCGCATCCTTGGCCAGGTACACCCGCCCGCCGGAGCCGGCGAGCAGTTCGTCGGCGGCACGTAGCGACTGGCGAAGGCCTGGGCTGCCGGCGGGAAGGTCGACCGCAAGCGTCCACCCTGGCATCGGGAAGGACATCAGGCCGCCGGATGGCTCTCCGAAGCGCTTGATCACCGCGAGATACATCGGCTGGCGTGCGCGTCGCAGTCCCTCGACGACCTCCACCAGGATGTGTGCACGGTCATCCGGCACCACGAACTGATACTGCAGCAGGCCCGCTGGGCCGTAGAGCCTGTTCCAGTGGGCCAGTGCGTCGAGCGGGAAGAAGTTCTCGGCAAGCGTGATCGGCTGGGCTCTGGCGTGAGCGGGCGCGCGGTGGAAGCGCAGGGCGTTGAAGGCGCGCACCGTTGCGGGCCGCAGCACCGCCGGCGGGAAGCGTTCGGGCACGCTCAGCCGCGGCCGGCCGGGCAGCGCGATCCGGCCGGGCGCCATCGTGTCCGGCGCGTTGTCCCTGTCGTTGCAGCGCAGCACGACCGATCGCCCGAACGCGGATCCGCGGCTGATCAGGTCGACCCATGCGATCGAGTACCTGTGTGCGGCGTCCTGGCGCATCACAGACAGTGTCTGCTCGATGCTGCTTGCACGGTCGATGTCGCCGTGCAGCAGCGGGCCGGTCAGCCTGCTCGGCCGCAGGATTGCCTCCACGATCACGCCGGTGAGCCCCATGCCGCCGAGCGTGGCGTGGAACAGGTCCGGCTGCTCCAGGCGTGAGAGCCGGCGCAGCTCGCCATCGGGTGTGCAGAGCAGCAGGTTTTCGACGTGATGGCCGAAGCTGCCGTCGCGTCGGTGATTCTTGCCGTGGATGTCGGCTGCGATCGCGCCGCCGACGGTGATGTGCCGCGTGCCGGGGAGTACCGGCAGTGTCAGCCCAACCGCTGCGAGTGCTCGCAGCGCCGCTGAGAGCCTCGCGCCGGCCCCGACGCGCAGCAGCGGGCCTTCCAGCAGCTCCATGTTTGAGATGCTGGCGAGGTCAAGCACCGCACCGCCGTCGTTCTGGGCGGCGTCCCCGTAGCTGCGGCCGGCGCCGCGTGCGATCAGGCCGCCGCTTGCGCTTGCGAAGAGCATCACCTCGCGCACCTGCTCAACGGTTCGCGGCGCGATCACGGTTGCCTCGCTGTACCCCGTGCGTCCCCAGCCGCAGAGCCACCGGCGCTCTCTCGCGGGAGCCGGTGGGCGTGCGGAGACGCGACCGGGCCGCATCGTGATCGTGGGCTCAGGTGCCGACATACACCGCGCAGGCATAGACGCCCACCCACGCTCCACTCATCGCGATCAGGAAGCGGTCTTGCAGCAGCACTTCCTCCGGCGCCTCCCCATGCCCTTCGTGCAGCAGCAGCCCGTAACGCAGCAGCCACAGTACGAACGGCGCGACCGTGATCTCGTACCAGGAGATGCCGTCACTGCCGTGGCCCTCGAAGGCCCACAGGCAGTATGCGACGGTCGTCACCGAGGCCGCGAGCATCATCACGAAGCGCAGGTAGTCCTGCGAGTAGGCGGCAAGCGTGGACCGTGCCGCGGCCATCTGACCGCTGGCACGCAGCTCTGCGTAGCGCTTGCCCGCGACCACGAACAGCGCGCCGAACGAGGTCACCATCACAAACCAGCGCGAGACCGGGATGCCCGTCGCCGCGCCGCCGGCCAGAGCGCGCAGCACAAAGCCGGCCGCGACGATCGCGATGTCGGCCACCGCGACCTTGCGCAGCCAGAGCGAATAGGCACCGGTGAGCGTCAAGTAGCCGAGGCCGGTCAGGCCAAGCAGGGGTCGGATTGCGAAGCCGAGGCCAAGGCCGGCGGCCGCGAGCAGCGCGGCCGCTGCCAGCGCGAGGCCGACCGGCACTTCTCCGCGGGCGATCGGCCGGTGGCGACGACGCGCGTGCAAGGCGTCCTCGTGGCGATCGTGGACGTCATTGATCAGGTAGGTGGCGCTGGAGAGCATGCAGAAGCAGATGAACGCGCCCGCAACCTCGACGGCGACGTGCGGGTGGCTCAGCACCCCCGCCGCGCCCGGCGCAGCCACCACGAGCAGGTTCTTGACCCACTGGCGTGGCCTGCATGCACGCAGCAGCGCGCCGCCGCGCGCTACGGGTCCGGCGATGGGAGGCGCGCCCGGCCGATCTGCGGTCGCCGCAGGAATCTCGACGTCCACCCTGTCGGCTGCATCGATTGCGCTCACGCGCGGGGTCACCTCCCTTCGCTTCCAGTGGACGAGGCTCATCGGAGCAGAGCGACCTCACGAGCACCTTTGCACAGCGTGAAGATGCTCTCACCTGGCCTGCGGCGAATATGAGGGAGTTCTCACACTTTTCTCTCAGTAGTTCACCACGTCTGCTGAAGCGTCCGGACTGCTCACGCGCATTGGGGTGAAAATGTTCTCACTTGCGTCGTTGAGCGGGTGCATACTGGACTGGTGCCACTTACGATCACCTTGCATGGGGCTGCAGATGCAAACACCGCCTGCACGGGACCGCGGACATGGAGGGCAAGCGCGCCGTACCTTCACTCAAACACCGCGCACGCGGCTGCGCCGCATCACGCTGCTGGCGTGTCTGCTGGCACTCGCCTTTGCGCTGATCTCCTTTGCAGGCACGATGCTCTCGCCATCCAACACGAGCTTCTCCATCCGGGCGGTTGAGTGGCTGCGCAGCCACGGCGGCGCCGGCTTGGTCTCCACGGTCGAGAACGTCTACTACTCGCTGAACGCTCCCAGTAAGGGCGGCCCGGGCCTGAAGGCGCTGCCGCACGTGGGCGTCGCAGTCTCGGGCGAGCACGCCAAAATCCATCCCTACCAGCCGCCGCGGATCAGGCCGCTGAGCTATCCAGCGCTGCCGGGCGAGGGCGTGTGGCACGCGGCTCGCCCCGGCGTTTCCTATCCGCCGCTGCTCATCACCACTTTCAGAAGCAACCCCACCGAATACCCGCGCCTGGTCGCAGGTGTGGCCTGGGTCGACCCGCATCGCACCAAGATCACGCTGTACCCGGGGCGTGAACAACCCTCCGTCGAACTGCCAAGCCGCGGCCCGATGGAGGTGCCCCCCGCGCTGCGAAGCGGGCTGCTCGCCACCTTCAACAGCGCATTCAAGCTCGAAGACTCAAATGGGGGCTTCGCCTACCACGGCCACACCTATGTGCCGATGAGAGATGGTCAGGCCACCTTCGTGCAACGCGCCGGCGGCGAAGTCAACATCGAAGCCTGGAGTGGCGGGGCGGCCGCGCCCTCAAACGTGGTGTTCGCCAGGCAGAACCTGCCACTAATTGTGGAGAACGGCAAGCCGAACCCGCTGCTGAACGACAGCGCGGAATGGGGAGCGACGCTCGGCAATGCGGTGCAGGTGTGGCGCTCGGGCATCGGGATCAATAAGCACGGCGATCTGATCTACGCGCAGGCCAACGACCAGACCGTCGGCAGCCTCGCGCAGATTCTGATCCACGCCGGCGCGGTGCGGGCAATGGAGCTCGACATCAACTCCTACTGGGTGAGCTTCAACACCTATGGGGCACCAGACGGGCGCGAGCCGACCAAGCTGCTGAGCGAAACCGAACGGCCCGCAACCCGCTACCTGGAACCCGATGACCGCGACTTCTTTGCGGTCTTCGAACGGTAGGGCTTAGCGCGTGGCCCAGACCACGCCCACTCCTTCAAAGCCCAGCGCCTGCTTTGTCGCTTCGGTGAGGTCGAATTCGCGACCGGCCACATACGGGCCGCGGTCGACCACCTGCACGCGCACACTGCGATCGCCGTAGCGGATTGTAAGCCAGGTGCCGCAGGGCAACGTCTTGTTTGCCACGCCCATCGTGGCGCTGGTCAGCTGCCCGCCGCAGGCCATTCCCCCGCCGCCCCCATACCAGGACGCCTCAGCGGCCTGAAAGGAGCTCAGCACGCCAAGGCGGCGCGTGGCGCCCGGGGCGCCACCGACGCCGCGATATCGCAGCTGGGCCACCCAACTGCCGATCCGCGGCGGCGCGTAGCGCAGCGCGAAGCGGCCGCGGGCGCCGGTGCGGGTGCTTGCAACCGACACCCAGCGACGCCCGAGCAGCAGTTGCAAGCTCACTTTCGCGTCTGCCAGGCGCGGCAGCAGCGTGCCCTTCGCGCGCATCGTTTGGCCCGCGAGCACGTTCAGCGTGGCCGACCGGATCCGCATGCGCTCATGCACGGGCTCTCCCAGCGGCGGCTGCGCTGCCGCCACACCCTGCATGCTGAGCATTTCCACCGGCGCGATCGGCGCCGCGGGCGCGGTGGTCGCGCCCGTCGGAATGGCGAACATTTACGTCTTGCCTCCTTTGGTTTACGCCTACGGGGTTAGCTGTCGGGCTCGCACCAGAGCCGCTGCGCGCAGCCGATCGTCGATCGACGTGCGCGTGCGCTTTCTGCGCTATGGCCGCATCAGCGGCCGATTCGCCCCAACCGGCCGCGCTCCCCGCGGTCCGGCAATGGGTCCCCCGTTCGCCCTCGTTTGTGAGGGCGACTCGGCGTCTCTGTCAAAGCAATCCGGTCACAGTAGAGACTCAAAGACCCTTTTCTGTGATTGACGTCACATAAACGAGTTAGGTTCGCGTTGTCCTGGACAACCGTTTTGGCAGGCCGAAGGCGCAAATCGGGTCAGCCAATCGCTGCAGGCGCGTTGACGCCGAGCCCTCAAAGCGGCGACAATCCCGAGAAGATGGCCAACCCCGATCGGCTCACCGGCCTGGACACGGCGTTCCTGCACCTGGAGGAGCACTCGACCGCGCACATGCACGTGGCTTCCGTGATGGTGTTCGCGGGAGAGGCGCCCCCTTATCAGGCGCTCGTGGAGCACATCCTTGGCCGACTGCACCTGGTGCCCCGCTACCGGCAGCGGCTGGCGTTCGTGCCACTGGGGCAGGGCCGACCGGTCTGGACCGACGATCCCCGCTTCAACCCCTACTACCACATACGTCACACCGCCCTGCCGAAGCCGGCCGACGAGCGCGCGCTTCAACGCCTGGCCGGCAGGATCTTCTCCCAGCGCCTGGATCGCTCCAAGCCGCTGTGGGAGATGTGGCTGGTGCAGGCGTTGGCCGGAGATCGCTTCGCGCTGATCGCCAAGACCCACCACGCGCTCGTGGACGGGATCTCCGGCGTGGACATCACCACCGTGCTCTTCGACACCGCGCCGGACGCGATGCCGGCGAGCAGGCCGCCGACGCCCTGGTCGGCGGGGCCGCCCCCTGGATCGGCCAAGCTGATCGCCGATGCGTTGCTGGAGCGCGCGACCGTTCCCGGTGAGATCGCCCGCGGCGCACGCGCGACTCTGCGGGCGCCCCGGCGCGCAGTGAGTCGGCTGGCGCGCAGCGTGCGCAACGTCGGCGCAAGCGCGCTGCCCGGCATCGAGCACCCCGCTCCTCGCACCCCCTTCAACGTCGAGATCGGGCCGCACCGGCGCTACACCTGGGTGGACGCCGACCTGGCTCTGTTCAAGGCGATCAAGGACGCGCTCGGCGGGACGCTCAACGACGTCGTGCTGAGCTCCGTGAGCCTTGCCCTGGGCGCCCACCTGCGCGAGCAGGGCTATGACACGGACGGCCTGGAGCTGAAGGCGATGGTGCCCGTCTCTGTACGTGCGGACACCGAGCGCGGCGCGCTTGGCAATAAGGTCGCGGCGATGTGGGCGCCGCTGCCGGTGGGCGTGCAGGACGCCGCCGAGTGCTATGCGCAGGTGCGCTCGGCGACCCAGCAGCTCAAGAGCTCCGGGCAAGCGATCGGCGCCGAGGTGCTGACCAACCTGGCCGGCTTTGCGCCCCCGACGATCCTCAGCCAGGCGGCACGGCTGCAGGCCAGGCAGCGCTACTTCAACCTTGTGATCACCAACGTCCCGGGCCCACAGTTCCCGCTCTACCTGCTCGGCCGTGAGCTGATCGCGCTCTACCCGGTGGTGCCGCTCGCTCGTCGGCAGGCGCTCGGAATCGCAGTGATGAGCTACAACGGCCGGCTCGGCTTCGGGCTCCTGGCCGACTATGACGGGCTGCCGGAGCTCGAGATGATCGCCGAGGATCTGCGCCGGGCGATCGCGGCGCTGGCCAAGGCGGCTAACCTCACGCCGCCGCGCAAGCGCGCGCCGGCCAAGCGGACGGCCTCACGCGCCTGACGGATACCCTGGAGCGCCCTATGAGGGTCGCGCTCTGTCAGATGAACGCCACCGTCGGCGACATCGCCGGCAATGCGGTGCGTATCCGTGAAGGCATCGAAGCCGCGCGTGCGCAGCATGCCCAGTTGGTGATATTCCCCGAGCTCGCGGTGACCGGATATCCGCCCGAGGATCTGCTTCTGCGCCAGCACTTCCTGGCCGATGCGCGGGCGGCGCTGGAGCAGCTGGCTGCCTACACCGACGAGGTGGTTGCGGTCGTCGGCTTCCCGGAGGTGGCCGAGGACGTCTACAACGCCGCGGCGGTGCTGGCCGGCGGGCGCATCCACGCGATCTACCGCAAGAACTATCTGCCCAACTACGGCGTCTTCGACGAGCATCGCTACTTCCAGGCCGGGCGCGAGTGCGCCGTGATCGACATTGGAGAGGATCGCATCGGGCTGACCGTCTGCGAGGACATTTGGGAGCCCGGACCCCCGGCCTCCGATGAGGCGATGGCCGGAGCGACGCTGATTCTCAACATCTCTGCCTCCCCTTACCACGTGGGTAAGGGCGCAGAGCGAGAGCGGATGTTCGCTCAGCGCGCCCGCGACAGCCTGGCCTTCGTCGCCTTCTGCGGGCTGGTCGGCGGCCAGGACGAACTCGTCTTCGATGGCTACTCGTGCGTGGTCGACCACACCGGGCAGACGGTCGCACGTGGCAAGCAGTTCGAGGAGGACCTGCTGATCTGCGACCTGGACCTGCCGGCAGCCGCCGCAGCTCGTCTGCGCGATGCCGGGCATCGACCGGCGGCCAGGCGCGTCGAGCGCCCGGTGAGCGTACTGCCCCCGCTGCCCGCAGGCCCAAGCCCCGCCGAGGTGGTCTCGGCGCGTGCGGCGCTGCACGAGCCGATCGCGCCCCAGGAGGCCGAGGTCTATGCCGCGCTGGTGCTCGGCCTGCGCGACTACGTGGGCAAGAACGGCTTCTCCCACGTCGTGCTCGGCCTCTCCGGCGGGATCGACTCGGCGCTGGTCGCGTGCGTGGCGGTCGACGCGCTGGGCGCGCAGAGCGTGAGCACGGCGATCATGCCTTCCCAGTACTCCTCGCACGGCACCCAGTCGGATGCGCACTCACTGGCGGCGGCGCTCGGAGCCTCCGCCCATGAGCTGCCGATCGAGACGGTGATGGATGCTTATTTGGGGGTTCTGACCGATGATCTGGCAGGCCGCCCGCCCGGCTTGACCCAGGAGAACCTGCAGGCGCGGATCAGGGGCAACCTGCTGATGGCGCTCTCCAACGAGTTCGGCTGGCTGGTGCTCACGACCGGCAACAAGTCTGAGATGTCGGTCGGCTACACAACCCTTTACGGGGACCTCGCCGGCGGCTTCGCGGTGATCAAGGACGTGCCCAAGACGCTGGTTTACCGCCTTTGCGAGTGGCGCAATACGCCCGCCGGCGTCATGCACGGGGGCCCGTCGGCCCCGATCCCTGCCACGATCATCAGCAGAGCGCCCTCTGCGGAGCTTCGCCTCGACCAGCGCGACGAGGACTCGCTGCCCCCCTACCCCTTGCTAGACCGGATCCTGCAGGGCTACATCGAGTTCGACCTCTCCCGCGAGCAGCTGATCTCGCAGGGGCTGCCGGCCGAGGAGGTCGACCGCGCGATCAGGCTCGTGGACCTCGCCGAGTACAAGCGCCGCCAGGCGCCGCCGGGGATCAAGATCACAACGCGCGCCTTTGGCCGCGACCGCCGCATGCCGATCACCAACCGTTACCGTGGCTAGCCGGCGCGCCGGTACATGCACGGCCGCTGCGGCGCTTGCGGTCCTCTGTGCCTGCCTGCTTTCCGGCTGCGGCAGTGCGGCCGAAGGCAAGGCGCTCAGCGCATCGACGCTTGAGCCGCTTGTCGGCAACCAGGAATTCCCGATCTTCTGGCTGGGAGGACGCTTCGACGGAATGGCGCTGACCGCGGTCGACGGCGACCCAAGTGGCGCGTACGACATCCAGTACGGCAGCTGCACGACCGGCGGCCCGGAAACCTGTATCTCACCGCTGACGGTGATCAGCTCCCCCGACAACAGCTTCCTGCCCGATGCCGGCGCGGTCAGCGGCACCGCGAGCATCCGTGGCGTGCGCGCGGTGCTGGCATCCGATGGCAGGGTGATCGAGATCGCCACCGGTCCGGCCGTCGTGGAGATTCGCGCCAAGAGCGCTGCGCTCGCGCTCGCCGCCGCGGGTCTGATGGTGGCGATCAACGAGCTCGGTACCCCGGGAGCCGCGCTGCCCACGGCGCAGCCGAATACGGGCTTCGCCGCCAAGCCGCTGGAAGGCCAGCTGCCACAAACGGTGCAGGGGCTGCCTACCACCAAGCAGGGCCCGCGCTAACCGCTGACTCGTTTGGCCTGCAGGTTCAGCTTCGTCGGCCAGCGGCTGGGGTCGAGAGTCAACCTCAGCGTGTGCGTGCCCTGCCTAAGGACGGAGCGGGACGTGTGTGCCAGCACGTGCCCGTAACCGCTGGCGATCAGCTCCACACGTGCCTTGGCGGTCAGCAGGAAGCTCAGCTCGAGCACGTCGTCTCCGGCTCCACCGCGAGTGCTCGCGCGCGCCACCGCGCTGTGCACGTGCTCCACCAGCGGCTTGCGTTTTTTGGGCTTGGGTTTCTTGACTTCGACGACGGGCTGGGGCGGCGGCGGTTCGGTGGGCGGCTGCTGGTTGGCCAGGGAGTCGTCTTCGGGCGGTTGAAAAGGCGGGGCTTCCGGCACGCCGTTGTCGGGCGGGCGATATGTGATCACGCCGTCGCCGCCATCGAAGAACGGGTCGGTGTCTGGCGGCACCGCGGTGCCGTCGCTGAGGTGAAAGAGCCATCCCTGACTGGTCGCAAGCCAGCATTCTCCGGCGGCGGGACATGCGATTGGCCCCGCCTGCCCGCGGGGGCCGACTTCCTGTTCTGGGCCCAGTTCCACGCGCTGCGCCACGCTCCAGCTCTTGCCACCGTCGCTGGAGGAGAGCAGGTCGAGGTGCGCGAGGTCGTCCTGGCTTGCGATCGTGACCCATGCAGCCGCCTGCCCCGGCACGGCGGCCACTCCGGTGGGCTCTTCGCCTGCCTGGAAACTGGTCAGGTTGGGCACGATCTGCGTCCATTCTTCGTTGAAGTAGCGCAGCGCGATCGGGTGCGCGCTGCCCTGCCCGGCTGGCGGCGCATTCGAGCCGGCACCGGCGATCGCCCACAGCTGCGGCTGCGCGGGACCTTCGCCGGAGGGACCCCAGTCACTTGAGAGCGCCAGCCCTCCCAGCGTGTCCGGGGCGACCGTCTCGCCTCCGGGTGCGATTCCGTATTCGGGCAACGGCGGGCAGAACCCCCCGCAGCCCGGGTTCTGGGTGTCGTCCGGGAAGAGGCTGTGAAACATGTCTTCGGGATCAGAGGCGACGATCGTGTGCAGCAGCAGCGGACTGCTGGGGGTTTCATCCGCGTAGCTGTCCCCGGGCGCAAGCTGCACGCTCTCGTATATCTGGCCCTGGTCGACGGCCATCGAGGCGATTGCGTGGTCCTGTGGGGCGTAGACGGTGCTCAGGGCGCTGCCGTTCCAGTAGAGGTGAAAGGCGCCGCTGTTTTCGCCTTCGCCGAGTTGCCCACCGAACCAGCAGTCTTGCGGTCCCTCGCAGGCGGCGGCGTCCATTGGGCGGTAGGAGTCGGGCTCTTCCAACGGCATCGCGTAGGAGCCGACCACCTTGCCCGCGGCGAAGTGGCACAGCGAGACGTCCCACAGGCGGGCGCCCTCTTCGCCGCTTGCGATCGCCTGTCCGGGGCGCTGGTCGGAGATCGTCCAGAATTCTTCGGGCGAAGCCCACGCAATGCGGCCTTCGTGACCGCCACACACAGTCGAGAGCTGATGCCAGCTGGCTCCGTCATAGGAATACACGCCCGCCGGCACCAGGCCGTTGCCCGCGGTGATCAGCACGCCGCGATTAGGGGACCAGAACGCGATTTGGCCGACTTTGCCAAGCGGCGCCGGAAACGACGAGGGCTGCGCGCCCGGCGGTGGCGACGGCGCCTGCGCGGGCGCGAACTGCCAGCTCTCACCGGCTGCGTTGGCCGTCGCAGTGGCTGACACAGCGCCCAGCGCCAGCAGCAGCGCAGCCAGCAGCACGCGGGCGCAGCGTGAGCGCGGCAGCACGTTCATCGCTTCTTTTGCGCCTTGCGCGCGCGCTTGGTCGTCGCCTTGTGGAAGCTCGCCTGCAGCGTGCCGGTGAGGGTGGCCTGGCCGCGCGCGGTGAACGTGAGCGCGATCGTCGCGTAGAGGCCGCGCGGGCTCTGCGCGAGCTTGCGCTGCGCGCGCGAGAGACTCAGCCGCAGATGCACAAGGCCCGCCTGGCCGGGGGTTGCGCCGGCGCTTGCGACCTTGCGCTCGGCAAGAGTCGATGTGCGCGTGCGCCTGACGCGCGTATCTTTGCCCGCCGGCCGCACCGGCACGTCCGCCTTCGCGGTCGCCTTCAGATCGCCCGCGCCCGGCACGGTCGCGGAGACCTCGATGCTTCCGTTGGCGGCGGAGGCGGCGTGCAGCAGAAGCTCCCAGCGCGTGGGCGCCACCGGCTGAGCCGGGGACCCGGTCACATAGCTCTGGGCGGGCCTCTGCGGCGATGCGAGCTGCGAGATCGTGAAGACGTTGCCGGGCTCCCCTTCGGCGCCTTCGTCGTAGGCGCCGAAGACCAGATTGCTTGCGCTGGAGGCAAAGGCGAGCGTTTCGCCACTACCTGCAAACGACGGCGTGGCGAGCGCTCCATTGGCAGGTTCGCCGTTGAAGCCGTAGCTGACCATTTCGAGCGAGTCGGCGCTCAGATTGGCCACGTAGAGCTGCGGAGAGCCCGCCTGGCTGAGCGAGGGCGTCAGCAGCGCGGGCGGCGTCAGCGGAAAGTCGATCCGCGAGGTAGTGAAGGCGACCTGCTGTCCGCTCGGCGAGAGCGCGATGCTCTGGATCGCGCCGGTGCCCGCGGCTGCTTTAAAGTCGTCGCTGCCCCAGGCGGTGAGCTGAGTGAGCGCCTGCGTGCGAGTGAGCCCGTCGGCCATGTTCACCACATAGGCGTTCGCGGTGCTGGTGGCAAGTTCTTCTTCCAGGCCGCGCGTGACCTGCCCGGTGCGTGGCGCGCTGGAGAGAAACGCGACGACCTGCCCGTTTTCGCTCAGTTGCGGTGTGACGCTGTCCAGCGAGGAGCCGCCATTGAGCGGGTCGCCGCCGAAGCCGTTGGGCGCGAGATAGACGCCGCGTTCGGGGCCGGCCCCCGTGCCTGTGGCGTTCGGGTCGAAGGTGGTGTCGAGCGGCCCCTGACAGCCGCACTGCGGGTCATCGCCGCCGGTCACCCGCCTAATTGGCGCGTCCGGGCCGTCGGAGATCTTGCGCCACAGCGGCTCGTCGTATTTCGCGGAGGAGTCTTCAGCGCTGTTGGCGGGAGCCTGAGCCGCGATGTCGACGCCCATCCAGGCCACGGTGCTCCCGTCGGCGCTGATGGCCGCTGTACTGCCGCTGAATTGGCGACCGTCGCCCGCCTGCAGCCTGTCGCCGAGCGGAGCCAGCGCCGCCCCGCCCGGCACCGCTTTCGCCGTGCCCCCGAGCGAGCCGATCGTCTGGCTTACGAGCGTGGTCGTGTCGGTGACCCAGTTTCGCACGGCGACCTGGTCCGGTGGCGTGGTCACAGGGCCGCCCACTCCGCCGCTCAGATCGGAGCTCCCCAGCACCGTGAAGGCGACCTCTTCCCCGCTGGCGCTGATCGCGACCCTGTCGGCAGATGCCGATCCACCGCCAGGGCAGCCCGCCGTGGCGCTGCCGGCGTAGGCGATGCCCTGCGTGGTTCCGTTCAGCGCGGAGATGAGGATGTATGCGCCTTCCTGCGTGGCGGGAAGGTCCATGTCGCGGACGTAGACGCTGCTGCAGTGGCCCGGATCGCCGTTCTGGTCTTCGCTCGGGTTGAGCCGGGCGCTCGTCGTGAAGCTGACGTAGCGGCCTTCCGCGCTGATCGACGGCGAGCCGGCGTCCGGCGCGCTGAGCGCCGGATCGGCGCTGTCTTCGCCGGCCACGAGCACCAGTTCCCCGGTGGCAAGATCCTTGCGGTAGACACCGTGGACGCCGTTGAAAGAGCCGACGAACGCGACGTATTCCCCGCCGGCGGCGATCGCGGGGCTGTATGCGTCATTGGCCTCAATCGACCCCGAGTAGGAGACCAGCGAGGCGGGCGCGTACTGCGCCAGCGCGCGCGCCACGTGGCCCGCGAGCAACCCAGTTGCCAGCAGCAGTGTCAGTCCTACGCGCCTCACCTCACCGACACCTCTATCTGCGCGTCACGGCGGTTGCCGACCGTGTCGATCGCTTGCACCGAGATGGTGTAGCGACCCGGTTGGCTGTAGGTGTGCACGACCGTGTCGCGGTGGAGCACGAGACTGCCGTCGCCGAAGCCGATGCGCGTCTTGCTCCTGCGCACCCCGGCGTCATCGCCGTATACGCGCACCCGCACGCGAGCGCCAAGATGCCTGACGCTCACCAGCGGCGGGTTGCTCTGCACCTTCAGGGAGACCGGCGAGCTCATCGTCTCCTGGCCGAGGTTGTCGGTCGCGAGCACCTGGACGTGCCGCACGCCGTCGCCAAGCTGCTGGCCGCGCAGGCGGTCGGAGAGGCCCTGCAGTCCATGCGCCACGAGACGGCCGTCCACGATCACCGAGTAGGTGACCGAGCCGAGCGTGTCGAGCGCCGGCTGCCATTCGACGGTCGCGCCGCTGGCGCGCACCCAGCCGTGCGGCGCTTGCACGTAGAACTGCTTGGGCGGCGCCTGCGCCATCCCGGCAACCACGCGGGTCTGGGTGCCAGAGCCCTGACGGAATGCGAGCAGCTCGTCGCCGAGTCCCGAGCCCGCAGCGGAGAGGTCGGCGACCACACCGCTGACCTGCGCGGTCAGAAAGCTCTCCTGCCAGGCGCCATCCGGGAAT
This sequence comes from Solirubrobacteraceae bacterium, assembly GCA_036008645.1. GTDB lineage: Bacteria > Actinomycetota > Thermoleophilia > Solirubrobacterales > Solirubrobacteraceae > Palsa-744. The sequence continues at coordinate 27,262 of DASYNI010000040.1, read as the reverse complement.
TCCTGGCGCAGCGCGACTGCCGGCTGCCCGTCTGCGTCCTGCGTGGCCCACGCCGTCGCGCCGCCCCCTTCGGGGTTCAGCGCCGTCAGCGCCGGTCCCGAGCCGGGGCCGAGCGGCAGCGGCGCGATGGCCTTGCCTTCCTTATCGGCGAACAGCTGTGCGTCGCCGCCTGCGCTATAGGAGATGCGGTAGTCGCCGTCCTGGTCGATCGCCACGCTGGGCGTCCCGATCCCTTCGGCGCTCGCAACCTGGGTTGGACCTGTGAACGAGCTCACCTCTTCGGGCACCGGCAGCGTGAGCGCGTTGCTCATCAGCGCCGCGGCGTGCAGCGGCGATCCGGGCCCGCCGGCCAGCCTGAAGGCGACCACGGCCTGGCCGTATTCGCTGAGCGCCAGCGCGGGCGCTTCCGCGTCGACGGTCAACGGGGCGCCATCGAGCGTGCTGGGGCTGACCTGCAAGATGTTTCCCTTTGTGGTGCCCGCGAGCCGGCGCGCCCAGATCCGGGCCACCCCCGAGATTTCCGGTTCCTGCCAGGCGACAAGTCCGTCGCCCGCATCGTTGACCCCGATCGCCGGCGCGTTGCTCGCAGTCGGCTTGCGCATCGTGACCTGGCCCGGCAGGCCATTGATCTGCCCCAGCAACGACCAGGAGAGGCCGTTGAACCGCGCCACGCGCACTTCCAGCAACTCGTCGCCGGGACGCATCGGCTGGATCGGCAGGGTCGTTCCGGGCGCAAGCGGATTGGTCACCACCCGGTAGGCGACATAGGCATCCCCGTTCGAGGCCATCGCCAGCGATGGATATGCGGCGGTGCCATCGCCGACGTCGTCGATCTGCTCGATCTGGGAGAAGCTCTGGGCGCCCGGCTGCAGCACCGCGGACATCAGCTCGTAGTGCAGTGTGGCCGTGGCGCCGGGACTGGCGGAGATCCAGGTCCAGGGCTGCACCCATACGACGAGCAGCTCGCCCCCTTCGGCAGCCGCGATCGCCGGCTCAGTCGCTGGGCCGATCTGACCGACGTCCACCTGAATCGGCGACCCCCACTTGCCGTGAAGGAAACGCGAGACGAAAACGTGCGGCACGCCGTCCAGCAGCTTGCGGTATACCACGCCACCGGTGCCGTCGGGCGCGAACGCCGTGCCGCTCACTTCCAAGATGCTTGCGCTGGGGCCATCCAGCACCGAGGGAGCGAGCGCGCTCCCTCGGGCCGGCGCTGGAGCGCACGCGATCATCGCCGCTGCGAGCACGGCTGCGATGCAGAGCCTCCGCCTCGCGGACCCGTGTGACATGGCGAGGACCATACGAAAAGTCTATATTCCCGATTGTATTTGTGATATTCCTCGGCCAACGGAGGCACCTGGTCCATGTCGTCCACCCAAGCCGCTCTCGCCCTTACAGCTTCGCCCGCGCCGCTGCGCCTCGGCTCCTCGCCCTGGAGCCTGGCGGAACGCTCGAAAGTCCTGACGGTCGGCATCGTCGATCGAGATGACCGCTTTGCGGGCGCTCTCTGCGAGGTGATGAGCGTAAACGGGTGGCGGCTGCGCAGATTGCCTGACCTGCCGCCGCCACGTGTTCTGAGCCAGAACGCTCTGGCTGCATTGCTGGTCGACGTGGCAAGCGCCGATGAGACCGCGCTGCGAGATCTGGCTCAGGTGGAGCGCTCCAGCCACGCGGCAATCGTGGTTTGCTCCGAAGACTCGACGGTGGCGCAGCGCGTACGCGGCTTGGAAGCCGGTCTCGATGGCTGGATCGAAAAGCCCTGCTCGCCGGAGGAGACACTTGCGCGCGTGCGGGCGATCGTGCGCGGTCGCAACGCCGGCCGGCGCGTCGTGCCAGGGCCGATGCGCAGCGGCGAGCTGGAGGTGCGCCACGACCGCTTCGACGCGATCGCTCACGGCCGCACCGCAGAGCTCACCACGCGCGAGTTCGAGGTACTCGAGCTGCTGGTCAGACACGAACACCTCGTGCTGGCCCGCGAGCAGATATACGAAGCGATCTGGGGATACGAAATGCTCGTCGGCGACCGCGTTGTCGACATATTCGTGAGCCGAATCCGGCGCAAGCTGGCTCAGATATCCCCCGACTGGCATTACCTGCACACCCATCCGGGGGACGGCTACCGGTTCGCGGCCAAGGCGGGCGCCGATGATGCGCCAGACGATCCAGGCCGTGAGCCCGCTACCGTGCTGCCCATAGACAGACGCGCGCGTCAAGGCGAAGGCTCACTCGTGGTCGCGTGAGTCGGCTCACCGGCCGGCTCGGGTGCTAGCCGGTACCCAACTCGAACCTGCGTGTGGATGTAGTCCCAGCCAGGCGAGATCTGCCTCAGCTTGTTACGTACCTTGCGCACGTAGACGTCGACGGAGCGATCGCCCTTGACCATCGAGTAACCCCAGACGCGCAAATAGATCAGCTCCCGGGGCACAACGGTGCCCTTCTGCGCGGCAATCACGCTCAGCACGGCGAACTCACGGCTGGTGAGATCGACGCTCACCCCATCCACGTAGACCTGCTGCTCGCCTGCGCGGATCTCCAACTCGCCGGCCAGGATCGGCTCCGCCGCGCTGGAGTCCAGCTCCGCCGCGCGCCGACGCCGCACTGCGCTCTCGATTCTGGCGATCACCTCATCTGGGTGAAAGGGCTTCTCGAGCCAGTCGTCGACTCCGAGCTGCAGCGCGCTGACGCGCTCGGAGACCGTCGAGCCCGCAGCGCAGACCACCACCGCCAGCCCCGGCAGGCCGGCAATCATCGCACCGACCCAATCCCACGGATCGTCCCCGAGCGCGGCGGGGTCGATCACCAGCGCATGAATCCGGGTCCGCGCCAGGAACCGTCGAGTGGTGCGGTGGGCGAGCTCGTGGCTTTCCCACCCCCGTGCGTGCGCTCGCGCGCGCACCGATGCGACCAGAACCCGGTCGCGGTCGATGATCACCAGCCGCAGCGGGCTTGGCAGAGCCCGAGATCCTTCATCCACCGTGAGATCCGATGGTCGCATACGCACGTACAGATAGACCACGGCCGCCGGATAGCGACTCTGTTACGCGGGTTGAGAGCAGGAGGAAGGCGATCGGCGGGTTGGGGGCCAAGTCGCACGTTGGCGACGGCGCCATCCATTCCACTGAATAGGAGCCTTCTCTCGCCCTGCCCGTGGAAAGCCTTCCTCCCCGACCGATGCTACCAGCGGACCTGAAGCGCCCGGCTCGATCCCATGGGCTGGGGTGCCGGTTGCCCATGGGACCGAGCTTGCGCTTGCGGGTTGAGGTCTTTGCACTCAAGAAGGCCGCGCCGCCTGCGGGAGCTATTTCTTTGCCTTCGACTTTTTCTTCGCCGGCTTTTTGACGGCGTACTTCTTCTTTGCCGCTTTTTCGCACGCCGTGCGCTTCTTCTTGGATTTGTCCTTCTTGCAGAGCTTCAGCGCCGCCGCGAGCTTCTGCGCCGTGGTCAGCGGTTTTTTGGTCGCAGGTTTCGAGGTGCTAGTCGTGCTTTGCGTGGTGGTGCTCGTCGTGGAGGTGGTTTGGGTGCTCGTCGTGTTGGTTGTGTTCGTGCTCGGGGCTTTGACGGTCACCTGCTTGGTGACCGGTGAGCTCTGCTGGTTGTCGTTGTCGCGCACCGTGAGCGTGACCGTGTAGGTGCCGGCCGAGGAGTAGGTGTGCGTATCGCTTGCGCTCTGCGTTTCGTCGCTCGCCCCATCGCCGAATTTCCACTCGTAGTTGGCGATGCTCGCTCCGCCGGCCGGCTGGGAGGCAGACGCGTTGAAGCTCACCGCCTGCCCGGTCTGCGCTTCGCTTGGCGCCGAGAACGACGCCGTGGGCGGGCTCGAGGTCTGCACCACGATCGTGCCGGTCTCGTCGTATTCGCCGAAGTCGCCGAGCAGCTTCAGGCCGATTTTGTAGATGCCGGGGCTTGTGTATGTATAGCTTCCACCTGTCTGTTCGGGATGGAATTCGGTCGGCTGCACCGCGTCGTCGATCAGCGTGTAGCCGGGATCGCCGCTGGCGCCGAGCTCCGGATCCCACTCGTAGGCGTAGATGCCCGCCGGCTTGCCGCCGTTGCTTGCCGGGTATTCGATCGAGGCGGCATTGAAGTCGACGGTGGAGCCCACGGGAACCGTCAGCGTGCTGCTGGCTGGCTGCGGCGTGCCACCTTCCTTTGTCACGGAGAACGTGCCCGCAGGGCCAGGGCACGCTTTCGATGCCCCGGGAGCAAGCTCGATCACCTGGCGCCCCGTCACATATGCAGCATCGCTGCCGCTGCCAGGTTCGTATTCGGCGCTGTCCTTGCCGGAGGTCAGCACCCACACGCTGCCATCTGCGCCTGCCGCAAGCACGACGCCGTTGTAGCCATGGCTGACAGCACCGTCGCCGATCGCGCACGCTCCGGCTGCGGTTGCATTGCCGAGCGTGCCGAACACCGATGTCACGGGAGCGTTGGCGTTGGTCAGCAGGCTTGCGGTCTCTGGCTGGAGCAGCCTCACGCCCTCGTTGGCGGCGCCTGCCCAGTAGCCGTTGTGGCCAATCGGTTCGCTCAGGAAGTCGGAGGCATAGAGCCCGTTGGAGAGCGCCACGACCTGCGCGGCGGCGCCCTTGCCGCCGCCGGAGCTGATCTTGCCGGTGGCGTTTGCGACGACGGTGGGCGCGGCATTGTCCGGCTGTGCCGCACCCGGATAGTTGTGACCTCCCGCACTGACGATCGGATCCACGGTTTTTGAGGCCAACACCGTCGGGCTTGCCAGGCCGGCAGACAGCCGGAGATCATCAAGCAACGAAGCGTTCGCGCCAGCGGTCGTGGAGAGCAGCACGTTCAGCTCGCCGCCGGCATCAGTGGAAATGCCAGCCGCCAGCGCGGTTTCGTCTTCGGTGCTGGCGTTGGTCACGCCTTTGAGGCTTGAGACAGTGAAGCCCGCAGTCTCCTGGCCACTGGTGGTCGAGACTTGCTCCACGACCGCCGGCCCCTGCGGCTTGCCGCTGCTGTTGCGCGCTTTGGAGTCCGCCGCGATCGCCACGGCGTCCTGCCCGGCGCTGTCGTCAACAGCCAGGCCCTGCGGTTCGTACAGAGCCGCAGATCCACTCTGAAGCTGAGCTTCGGTGCTGGCCACGCCCGGGCCGGTGTAGCCACTCACCGGCGTGCTCACTTTGTCGAGTGTTGCCCCCGTTGGCGCAACGAGCTTGCCGGCATCGGGCGTGGTGGACCAGTCAAGCACCTCCTGCGCCTGCCGGGTGGTGCCGGCTTCGGCGCCGGTGCTGTCATAGAGCACCGTGTATATGCGACCTGTGCTGTCGTCGACGGCCAGGCCCACAACGCCCGCGAAAATGCCATATGTGGCTTCTTCGAAGGATTCATCCTTTGGTAGGTAGAACTCCGTGTTGGCCAGCGGCTCGCCTACCGCGCTCAGCTTCTGCAGACGCCACTCGGTCCCCTGCGGGCCGGACGCGCTGGCCAGGCCGCTGACGCTGTCAAGCACGTACACCGCTGTCGTGCCGCTACCGTCGTCGTCAGGATCAACGGTGAATCCCACTGGATCGACGAATAGCCCCGCCGCGGGTTCTGACTCCGTCGAGGCTCCACCTTTGCCGTCGTACTTGCCTTCGTCAAACCAAGTCGAGTCAAAGCCGCCGAAGCGCGTCACTTCGCCGTACTGGCCGTACGAGGAGTACTGGGAGCCTTCTGTCGCGCCGGCCGGCGCGACGCTTACGATCATCAGGCTGATCGCTGCAGCCAGCACTGCGCATGCCGGCCGGATCAGAGAAGGGGAAGTGTGGGATCTGTGCATGCGGCCAGGCTATCTGTGTCGGTAAAGCGACTCCAATTTTTCACCGTGGAGTTACAGCAGACCGTCAGGTCACCGCCACGCCACAAACAGCGCGGTCCGCCAGGCGCACAAATGACCTGGCGGACCCACGCTATCTCACCTACATTTGGCTAACTTTGAAGCGGTGAATGAATCACCCGCTGTACACAGCTGCCGCGGCGTCCTGCGCGTCGGTCAGAACGCTCGACGGAAGCTCGGCATAGTAGTAGGAGGAGCTCTCGATGTCGCTCTGCCCTGTGCTGCCGGTGGCGAACTCGAGGAACTGCTGCGCCGTGTAGCCGGCGTTTAATGGTGCCGGATAATCAGACGACAGACCACTGGCGGCGTAGTTTAACCACGCCAGATCGTATGCCACCGCCACGAGTGGGTAGTAGGCGACTTCTTCGCCAGCGTCGTTGTAGACGTTGTCGTCGGATGCATCGCTGCCGGCCCAGGTGCCATCCCACGGCGATCCCGGCGGATCCCAGGTGCCGACTGAGGAGCTGGACCCTGTGTAGACATTGGAGGCCGATCCACTCACCGGATTGGCGTAGACCACGGTGCCTGTCTCTTTTGTACCGTTGTCCTGCAGTCCGAACCAGAACGACTGGAACTCTTTGCTGGCGACCGTTAATAATAATGGTAGTAATAAGAAGCCGGCGCTTACGGCATCTCCAGCGGTTGCATACCCAACCTGGCCGGGATTGTTGGCCACCGCCGACGCCTCTGCGGCATCGGTGCTGTTGCCCGGGGAAGCCGTGATGGTCGCGCCTGAGGGCCACTCGTTGGTGCCGTAGGCGTTCTCATCGACCGTGATGCCGCTCCAATCGGTCGCGTCGACTGAGGCCACATACTGCTTGAGGTTCAAGGTCGTGCCGGCGCCGTTCTTTCGCGTCTCCACGCTGATGGTGGTGGTGCCGCCGCCGCTGTCCAGGAATTGCCCGACCGAAGGTGAGCCTGTTGTTATCTTGGTCAGACCGAGCTCGATCAGCAGCGCCCCCCACGTATTCGCGCTATAGCCGCCCTGCGCGGGGATTGTGCCGGCGAACAGCTGGCCCAGTAATAAGCTCTTCAACTTGAGCGACTGTGAGCTGTTCAGTAACAGGCCGACCGGCAGCGAGGCGGGAATCGCGAGCGCCGTCTGCGCAACCGGCACCGTTACCAGATCGGAGCCGGATGCTGTGTCGGCGTTGCTCAGCTCGGTGCTGCTGGGAGGACTGTCAACTCCAACATAGGCATCCAGCTGAGGCGTTGACAGTTTGTCTGCCGTCGGGTCCTCGGTCAGGTTGAGGCTTCCGGTCTCGAGACCGAACTCGGCTGCCCCGCTGCCGCTCGTCGTCTGTGTATAGATCGGAGTGGTTGTCAGGGGAGAATCGGGGATCAAGATGTCGTTCTGCAGCTGGTTCTGCAGAGCGGCCCCCGACCCGTAGATCTGGACTAAGGAGTCGGTCGCGAACGCCGGGGTCCCGCCGAAGGCGAGAAGCACCCCAGCGGACGCGAGCCCGACCGCTAGCACGGCTAAGCGCCGCAGGTGTTTGAAGGAATGCATGAGAGAATTACTCCTATCTTGACCAGCATTGTGTGGAATGGACAACGCGCCCACCGTAGCGCGCCAGACACGCGCTGGCCAGACTTTCGCACCGCAGTTACACGAGGCGGCACGCGACCGCTTGCCGACCGATGGATCGAACGGCGCCGCAGAGCCGCCGCTCATCGCCGCCGCCTGACTCTCGGCGCCTCTGTCGAGACGCCGGCCCACGCGGGCGCGCGCTGGCGCCGCGCGCGCCGGATCCCCGCTCCCGCGCCGGCGGCGATCACCGCAAGCGCAACCGGAGCCCACGGCGGTGGCGCCGTGGGGGCGTTCGCGCCCCCGTCGTAGGCGGCCATGTTGTGCACAACGTCCACGGCCTGCTCGGACTCTCTTTCCTGCTCTGCGACTCCGACCGGCTGGGTCACCTGCGCGGATCCCGAGGGCGGCGTCGGGCGCGCGGGCTGGGGCGCGGGCGCGGGCAGCGCGGCTCGCACCGGCGCGTAGGCGCTCGCGGCGGCAAGCGGAGGGGCGAACGCCGAAGGGGCCTGGGGCGGCTTGGACAGCGGGGCCAGCGGTGGAGGAGGCGCGATCAGCAACTGCGGCGTGATCGACGGCGTGGGCGTCAGCGTGGGCGCGGGCACGATGGGGTTGGTGATCTGGCTCTGCGCGGGCTGCGGCGGATGCGCGAGCGGCACGGTGCCGCAGGGCTGCTCGACGCTTCCCGCCTGCACCGTCACTTGCTCTGAGTAGGAGAGCCCGCCAGTCGTCAGCGTGATCGTGGTGGTGCCCGCGTTGAAGGCGCAGAACAGCCCCGAGGTCGGATCGGTGACCGGCTTGCCGTTCACCTGCAGTACCGCGCGCGGGTTGGTGGAGCTCGGGTCCTGCTCGACGAAGTTGCCGACTTCGGGGTCCGACGAGCTGAAGGTGTAAGCGGGAGCAATGAACTGCGAGCAGTTGGTGCCCTCGCAGGTCTCGGGGATCGGCGTGTAGGGGTCCGGCGACTCCTCGAGCACGTCTCCGCCGCCGCTCAGTAGTGCCTTCTCCCCACCGAGCGGCCGCCGCGCGAGACCTTGGAAGAGGCCGACGTGGCTGCGATGCAGTTGCGTGCCGTTGCTTGCTTCCACGCCAAGCTGGCCGATGCTCGGTATCAGGCTCGTGCTGACCGGCGCGCGGTCGCTGCCGGCGCAACGCTTTGCGGTGTTGGTGTTCACGCTCACGGTCAGAAAGCCGCTTGCGCCGAGGAAGTCCTGCGGATCGTCGAGCGCTGGCGAGACGTAGCCGAGCGTGCCGGTGCCGTAGGCGGGGAGCGATTCGCATTGCTTGCCCGAGGGGCCGATGCGCGTCGAGAGGTTCTCTTCGGGGCTGTCGAACAGATAGGCCGAGGCGCCGCCTTCGAGCAGCACCTGCCTCACTGCCGCGGCGTCCTGCGCATAGTTGGAGGCGCCGGCATCCGTGATGTCCCTGTTGCCCATCACGATCGTCGGTATCCCCTTGCTGCTTGCGTCGTACAACTGTGAGCAGAGCCATTGCAACTGGTTGGTGGGCTCGGCGCTCCGAGGGACGGGGCAGGCCGCGCTCGCAGTGTCGTTGGGGGTGAGGCTCGCGCCTGAGTAGTCGAGCACGATCACTCGTATCGGTTGCCCTTCGGCACCCGGGAATTGGCGCACGTAAGCATCGTCGCCGGCAGGCGGCGCGGGTCCTTCCTGCACTTGGCCCGCGGGCGCGAGATCGCCGAGCGCCTGCTCGAAGTCCGTCGGCCCTCCGCCCGTGGTGGGGATGTCCGAAGGCGAGATCGCGGCAAAGACAGGCAGGCTGCTGCCCTGCAGCAAGCTCGCGTACAGGCTCAATTCGCGTTCGAGTTCTGCGCCTGAGCCTCCCGCCACACGCGTGCCCGTGTACAGGAAGGCGCTCAGCCCACCAATGTGTTCGGCGCGCGAGATCGCGCTGCTCAGCCACGAGTCCGGGCCGATCTGCTCGTTGGTGAAGGCGGCGCAGGAGGACGCGCACTGGGCGTTGCCACCGACCGCGAAGCTCACCTGGCCGGACGGCACCGAGATCGGCGCGCTCGTGCTCAGCGGCACCGCCGGTCCCACGCCATATCGCATCACCCCGCCCGTCTGGACCTGTTCCTGGGCGCCTGGGCTGCCGTAGACGGCAAGTTCCTCCCCCGTCTGCCCACCGACCGCCCAGCCCTGTTCGCCGGAGGAGTCGATATCCAGTGCGAGCACGGCGTCGGGCCAGCCGGGCAGGTCGTCACCCGCCGGCCTGGGGTAGGCCTGATGCTCTTCGTCCTGCCACCCCGTGCTCGTTTCGCGCAGCAGGTAGCCGTGCTCGGGCAGCGGATCGGACCCGAGCAGCTCTCCGTATTCTCCGAGCGCGGGACCTTGAGGGTTGTCGATCTCTTCGTAGATCGGGCTGTTGTTGGGGTCGTCACCCGGATCGAGGGAGACCAGCGCCCGCACCGTCGAGCCTTCCTGCACGGCGGCGAGCGCGGAGACGTTGCCCGCTTCCGGCAGCGGCTGCGGCGCAAAGCGCCACGGCGAGCCGCCCGAGTCGCGCTCGATCACGAGACCCGGACCTGCGGCGACCGCGCCGCCGTCCGGAAGGGCCGCGACCTTCGAGAGCACCGTTTCCTGTGGCGGCATCTGGCTGAGCAGAGCCTGCGCGGAGGGGTCGACCTGCCACCCGGAGCCGTCTTGCATGATCACCCCTCCCACCTCCCGGTTGGGGTTGCTCGCGCTCGGGCTGAGCATGCGATAGGTCGCGATCGCCTCGTTGCCCGCGAAGGCGACCGAGGTGAAGTTCGCGGCTGACAGGCCGGGCGGCAGCGTCTCTTGGGTCCAGGTCTTGCCATATGCCAGCAGCACCCCCTGCTTTCCGACCGCGTAGCCGACCTCTGGATCGCTTGGTGAGAAGGCGATCGCGGTCAGCTGCCCGCGGAATCCGAGCGGCTCGGCGGGGTCCGGTTCCCACAGGCCGCTGTCGGCCTGCCAGAGCCACATCGCGCCGTTGTCTCCAACCGCGTAGGCGCGTCCGGGCTGCGGCCAGGCGACGCCGCGCAGGTTCGGGGTCTGCCGTTCGCCGCTGCTGTTGTAGAGGTATTCCGGCGTCCAGCCCTGGCCGGGCACGTACCGGGCGACAGCGCCGTCGGCTCCCACGGCCAGCGCCTGGGCGTTCGCTGCGCCCGGGCTGCTTCCCGGTTCGGTGGCGATCGCCAGAAGCGGGCTGCGCAGCGACACCGGCCAGGACTGCAGCCGATCTTCGCCGGCTTGTGGCGCGGCCTGGATCACCTGCGGCATCTGGCTCGAGTCGGAGGAGCTGTCGTCGCCCAGCCAGCCTTCGGTGGGCGATGCGAATGCAGCGCCGCCGGCGGCCATCGATGCCAGGCCCGGAAGCTGCCCGACCGTCACGCCGCCCGGACCGACGGCTCCGTTGGCTCCTCCGGCTCCGCCGCCCGGTTCATATCTAAAGGCAGCCTGGCCTTCCTGCAGCCGCAGCAGCGCGCCATCCGGCAGCCCTGTGATCACGCGACTGCCCGGCTGGCCGGCAGACCCGGGCCACGCGAAGCTCGCGTAGTCGGAAGGTAGCGCCGCTTCCAGGGAAGGCGCGCCTGGGCACAGCGAGCTCGGATAGCACCAAGTGCCAAGTGTCTGCCCCGAGTCAACGCCGCCGTGCTGCGTTGCGGAGGCGAGCAGCGTCGCGCTGCCGCTCTGCCCGCCCGCACCCGTGAGGTCAAGGTCCACCCAGACGCCCTGGCTTGTCGCCGTGAGGATCGCGCCGCCCGAGGGAGCCGCCACCGACTCGCCCGCAGGCACCCCGCTCGCAGACAGCAGCCCGGAGGAGAACTGAACCGCGATCCAGACCGGCGTGCCGTGCGCTTCCCCGACCTGCCGCTGGAACAGCTCGACCTGGCCGGATTCGCCGCGCGCCAGCAGCCAGGCGCTCTGCGGCGACGCGGCTGCGATCGCAAGCGGCTCAACGGTGCCGGAGATCGGCGTGCAGGCTTCCGATTCGTAGCGGCTGCAGAGCGGCTCGCGCGTCCAGGCGTGGCCGTCGTAGCGCAGCACGCCCGGCGCCAGCGCTTTGCCGCTCGTCTGCCAAACGGGGACGACCAGCGCCTGCGTGACGCCTTTTTCGTCGAACGTCGCGATCAGCGGATCGCTCGACTGACGGCCGGCGGAGGAGCTCCTCGGAAACAGATCTTCGGAGGGCGAGACCACCGCTTCGGCACCGCCGCCGGCAGGCGCGGGCGCCTGCGTGAAGGAGCCTCCAGGGTTGCGCGTGACGACGCTCTGCAAAGAGCCGCCACCGCTCTGTTGCCCTTCGCCCGCCAGCAGTACGCCGCCCTGTGGTGTCACCTCGCTGCCCCACCAGTCGAAGCTCAGAGGCTGACCTTCGGCATTTGCGACCGGCACCACCTGCCAGCTTTTGTCGGAGCTCGTGTAGCGGAGCAGAACGGCCGCTTTCGCGACCTCCTGCGAGCCCGCCGTTGCCGGGATGTCTCCGATCCGCCCCTGCGCCCATACCTCTCCTTCGGCTTCCTCAGCAGACGCCCCGATCAGTGCGACGTTGGTGGCGGGCAGGCCGATGACCGGCGCGAACCCAAGCGAGTCGCCGTTTGCCGTGCCGATCGACTCATCCTTCGCAACAATTTGCCTGCGCGGACCATCGGACACAACGGCAGCGGCAGCCGTGGCCGCGCTGAGCAGCGCGAGCACCGCGCCCAGTAGCGCCAATCGTCGCAGCAATGCACTTCGTGTCGGAGGTTGGACCCGGAACCGCAAATCGATCCTTTCGCATACATCAGTAAGACGATCGGGAACGTGGAGTATACTCGCGCTTATGAGCACGCCGAGCGGCCCTTCCTCCCGTCAGTCAGACTCCTCGCAAAGACCAGAACGGCGCCGCGGACGCGCAGCGCAACGCACCTCGACGGTCAGTTCGGGGCTGGCGCAACGGCGCAGCCCGTTGCTGCTCGGCCTCAGAGAGGCGCTGGAGCGAGTCTTGCAAGCCGTTTCCAAAGACCCTCTCTCGACGATGCTTCTGATCGCGTCGGCGGCGCTTGCGATCGCTTTCTTCAGCCTGCTCGGTTCGATCGAGCCCGCCGGACGCGGCGTGGAGGTGCCTCTGAGCGAGGTGGTCAAGCTGGCCAAGCAGGAGCAGGTCACACACGCGACCATGCTCGACTACGACGATCTGGTCGAGGTTCGCGTGCAGGGCTCGGGCGCCGGGAGGAGCGGCGGTGAGCTCTATGCCGCCTACCCCTCCTCGGGCGCACAGACACAGGCGCTCTTCAGCACGCTGACTTCCGGTGGAGCGACGGTGTCCGTGGACCTGCAGTCCGGCAAGGCCGCCCGCAAGGTTGTGGTGCAGTTCCTGATTCCGATTCTGCTGCTGGTCTGCCTGTTCGCCCTGCTCACGCGTCTGGGCCAGAGTGAAGGCGCCGGCGGTGGCATCGCCGCCTTTTCACGCTTCACGGGCAGAGGACGAAAGCGCAGTGGCAGTGCGGGACGCATCACCTTCGCAGACGTGGCAGGCGCCGGCGAGGCGGTCGCCGAGCTGCGTGAGATCCGCGACTATCTGGCAGACCCATCCCGATACTTGGCCGTCGGCGCCGCCGCGCCGAAGGGAGTGCTGCTCGTAGGGCCGCCCGGGACGGGCAAGACGCTGCTGGCCAAGGCTGTGGCCGGTGAGGCCGATGCCGCCTTCTTCAGCCTTTCGGGCTCGGAGTTCGTGGAGTCGCTGGTCGGCGTCGGGGCGGCGCGCGTACGCGACCTTTTTCGCAAGGCCCGCCGGGTCGCCCCCGCGATCGTCTTCATCGACGAGCTCGATGCCGCCGGACGCAAGCGCGGCGCCGGCATCGGCCAGGGAAATGACGAGCGCGAGCAGACGCTCAACCAACTGCTCGTCGAGATGGACGGGTTCGCCGGCGACGGCGGCCTGGTTGTGATGGCCGCGACCAACAGGCCCGACATTCTCGACCCCGCCCTGCTGCGTCCCGGCCGCTTCGACAGGCAGGTCACGGTCGACACCCCGGACGTGCACGGGCGCCTTGAGATCCTGCGGCTCTACGCCGATAAGCGGCCGCTGGCGGCGGATGTCTTGCTGGATGAGATCGCGCGCCAGACCACCGGGTTCTCCGGCGCCGAGCTGGCGAACGTGGTCAACGAGGCGGCGCTGCTCTCAGTCCGCGAAGGCCGCACCGAGATCGACCAGCACACGATCGAGGAGGCGATCGACAGGGTGCTTGCCGGCCCGGCCAAGCGGCACATCCTCTCGAACGACGAGCGCTGGCTGATCGCGATCCACGAGGCCTCGCACGCGGTGGCCACAGAGGCGCTCGGGCATCAGACCGCGGTGCGCAAGCTCTCGATCATCGCGCGCGGCCGCCAGCTCGGCACCGCCGCGTCGATGCTCACAGACCGCGATCAGGTGATCGTGCAGGAGCCCGACTTGCAGCGTCGGCTGATCGCGATCCTGGCAGGGCAGGCCGGGGAGCGCCTGGCGTTCGGCTTCCTCTCAAGCGGCGTCAACGACGACCTGCACGCCGCCACGACGCTCGCGCGCAGCATGGTCACCTCCTACGGCATGTCGGAGGCGCTTGGGCCGGTCACGATCGGCGAGCAGACCGGCGAGGTGTTCCTCGGCGCGAGCCTGCAGGACCTCGGCTCGGTAGGCCCCTCCACGCTGGACCTGATCGACCGCGAGACCGAGCGTCTGCTCCTCGACGCCGACGCGCGGGCCACGCGCGTGCTGGATCTCAACTGGGCGACGGTGGAGGAGACGGCAGCTGCGCTGCTTGAGCAGGAGACGCTCTCCGGCGTCGCGCTCGAAGCTGTGCTCTCAACCGTCAAGCCAGTGGAGTTCGAGGATCTGCGCGAGATCACCGGCAGGACGGGCTTTGATGGACGCGAGCCCGGTCGCGGGCAGGCCTAGCAAGCGAAGCGAAGCGAGGAGAGCAGCAGCGATGGCAAGAGCGACCAACAGCAGCCAACAGCCGAGATCGATGAGCGCGGCCAGGGAACGGATGCTCTACCTCGGCATGGCGGCCACGCTCTCGATCTCGCTCCTGAGCCTGCTCTTCTCCATGTCCGGGTTTGCCGGCGCAAGCGCCCACACGTCCAGAGCGCACGCGAAGGTCGCCACGCTGGACGGCCACCGGATCAGCAGCACCCCCTATGCCGGCGGCCTACTGCTGCTCAGCTCGGCGAAGAGGTTCCCGGCCTCGGCGCTGCCCACGGTAAAGAACGCGAAGGAGCTGTCGGGACGAACTTTGGCCGACCTGACGCTCTCCTGCGGGCCGCAGACCGTCGACCTGGGCACCTGGTGCCTGGAAGCATCCGCCTACTCGGTGCCGAACGCCGACCAGGGCAAGAACAACTTCTTCTGGGCCTCACAGGCGTGCGTGGCAGCCGGCGGCTGGCTGCCCAGCGCCGCGCAGCTGATCGGCGCCGCCAAGCGCGTGCGGCTGGAGTCCACTCTCACCGACTCGCCCACCACGGCGATCATCGACGAAGAACCGGCGGACGGCCTCAAAGATCAGCGTGAAATGAGCTCCACCCTGGTCACCACAGCGGCCGGGTCGAGCGCATCCGGCTCGGAGGGCGTAAGTGAAAAGGCGACCGGAGATCCCGAGACCAGCGAACCGAATCCCACGCCTGAGCCGGCCGTGCCCGAGCCGGAAACCCTTCAATACGTCACCGTCTACAGCAACGGGACAAATGGTGGCTTTGCGGGCTCGCAGCCCGTCTCGCAGCCGCAGACGTTCCGCTGCGCCTACGCCGAGATGCCGGGCGCGGGGCAGCAGACCGAAGAATAGGCGCCTCGCCTGGGCGGTAGCCAAGGTCAGGCCGACGGCAGCGGCCGCACGGCAATCGTCATGCGCGTGACCGCGCAGAGCCGGCCGAGCTCATCCTCGAAGCGAACGTCCCACACCCACGTGGTGCGGCCCTTGTGAAGGCGCGTTGCGGTCGCGGTTACCGTGCCCTCGGTGACCGGCCGCAGGAAGCTGGTCTGGTTTGAGAGACCCATCGCCGCGTTGCCGTCGGTTACCACCGCGATCGCGGTCGCCAACGAGGCCAGCGACTCGGCGATCGAGGCCAGTACGCCTCCGTGCAAAAGGCCTGCCGGCTGCTTGAGCTCGTCGCGGACCTCGATTCGCCCGCGAGCAAGCTCCGCGCCGCACTCCAGGACTTGGAGGCCGTAGAGCCGGTCGAATCCGATCATCGCCTCGTTGATCTGTGTGGCAGTGGGGCTCACCATCGGGCCGCCACGATAGCCTAAGAAAAGGTGCCCGGATCTCCGGCCACGGAGACAGGGCGGCCGACCGGCAGCGGGGGCGGCCGGCGGAACACAAGACGATGATCAGACTCGAGCAGCTTCCACCAGACCAGCGAGCGGTGCTCTCGCTGCTGCTGCGACAGCGCAAGCGCTACGAGGAGGTCGCCTCGATCCTGCAGGTGGCACCGGAGGCCGTTCACGATCGCGCGCATGCAGCGCTCGCGGTGTTGGCGCCGGCGCAGGCGCGCCTGGTTGACGCCGCCGAGCGCGAGCGGATCGGCGAGTACCTGCTTGGCCAGCAGAACGATCTGGATGCCGCTGCCACAAAGGCGTATCTCGCCGGATCCACCCCCGCGCGCGAGTGGGCGCGGGCGCTTGCGGTCGAGCTCGTCAAGCTCGCCTCCGAAGCGATGCCGGAGATCCCCGACGCGCCAACGTCGCTGCCGATACACGCGCCGGCAGCCGTGCCACAGGGCGACGGTCATGACGGCGGCGCGCAGCCGGCGCCCTCGCCCGTCTCGCGGCGCGGAGGCGCAATCCTGCTCGCGGGAATCGTCCTCGTCGTCGCAGTCGTGGTGGCGATCGTGCTCAGCTCAGGCGGCGGCAACGGCAATGGGAATCAGGCCGCCTCGCGCTCGAGCGAACAGTCCTCAACCTCCACCACCCAAAGCAACTCCAAATCCACGCGCACCGGGAGCAGCCAGGTCAAAATCGAAAAGCTGGCCGAAATGAAGCCGCCTTCCGGCGGAGGCTCCGCGAAGGGCTTTGCCGCGCTTGTCGCCAAGGGCGCCACCCACGCTGTCGAGATCGAAGCAAACGGGGTTGCCCCCACGGAAGGCTTCTCCTACGTCGTCTGGCTGACCGGTCCCAAAGGCGAATACTCGGCGCTTGGCAGGGTGCCACCCGTCAGCTCGAAGGGCCACTTCCGGGTAATCGAAGGGCTGCCGCAGGCCCCGAGCTCCGTGGCGGGCATCGAGATCAGCCGCGAGACCGCCGCTCATCCCAGCTCGCCCGGCCCGATCGTGCTGAAGGGCGACTTCGTCGGAGCCTAAAAGGCGTCTGGCAACAGCTTGCCAGGGTTCATGATCCCGGCAGGGTCGAGCTGCTGCTTCACCGCCCGCAGTGCGGCGATGCCGGTGGCGCCGACTTCATTTGAGAGCCATCGGCGGTGGTCGCGTCCGATCGCGTGATGGTGGGTGATCGTGCCGCCGTTTGCGAGGATGGCCGCGCCAGCGGCGTCCTTGACCGTGTGCCACTGGCGCCGCTCCTGGCCGCGCAGCATCCGCGCCAGGAACGTGAAGTAGAGCGAGGCGCCGCTCGCGTAAAGATGGGAGACGTGGCAGCCCACGATTCCGGGCGTGCCGAGCTCCGCGAGTGCATCGGAGATCGCACCGCCGACCGCGGCCTTGAGCGCGTGCAGATCCGACCAGCAGGCCGCCGTCTCCAGCGTCTCGACCATCACGCCGTGCGTGAGCAGCTCGTCGCGCATGTACGGAGCGCTGAAGCGCGAGGCCAGCCATGCCTCTCCCGTTCCGCCGCCAAGGCGGATTGCGCCGTGGTCGCGGGCACAGGCCCGTGCGTGGCGCCATGCCGCGCGCGCGCGCTCCTCCTCACCCTCGAAGCCGAGGATCGCCAAGCAGCCTTCGCCGCAGCGGCGCGCTGCAAAGTAGAGCTGCGTCGCGGCTGCCTTTAGCCCGTCGCCGGCCAGGCGTAGGGTCAACTCGGTCTCAGCCCGATCGGAGAGCCGCGCGAGGGTGGGCGCCGCGCCCTCCTGCACCAGCTTGCGCAGCATCTGTGCGCCTGACTCAAAATCCGGCAACAGCAGGCCCTGATAGACGCGCGCGCTCGGGCGCCGTGCGAGCTTCAGAGTCAGCCGGTCGATCACGCCGAGCGTGCCCTCCGACCCGACGATCAGTTCGCGCAGATCGGGACCCGCAGCGCTCGCGGGCAGCGCCGGCAGCTCAATCGAGCCGACCGGCGTGGCAGCACGCAGGCCAAGGATCAGATCCTCGAAGCGGCCGTAGTCCGTGGAAGCCTGGCCGGCCGAGCGCGTGGCGGCGCAGCCGCCGAGCGATACGTACTCGAAGGACTGCGGAAAATGGCCCAGGGTCAAGCCATGCCCTGCGAGCTCGTGCTCCAGTTCCGCGGCGCGCATCCCGGCCGTGACGGTGACGCTCAACGACTCTCGGTCTATCGCCTGCACGCCCGAGAGACCTGCGAGATCGAGCGCTATCAGTGCCTCGTGTTCTCCTTTGACTGGCGCCACGCCACCCACCACCGAGGTGCCTCCACCGAACGGCACGACCGCGATCGAGCGTTTGGAGCACAGCTCCAGCAGCGCGAGGATCTGCTCGTGGTCGTGCACGTGCGCAACGGCGTCGGGCGCGCCCTCCGGCTGACCTCGCCGCAGGTGCACCAGGTCCATGTATCCGCGGCCGGCGGCGTGTGCCACGCGCGTAGCGTGGTTGGTACTCAGCCCATCGGCGCCGAGCACTCGCTGCAGCTCGTCGATCTGGTTTTGGCGCAGTGCAGGCTCCGGAAGCTGGACGTGCTCCAGCGCAACAGGCGGCTCCGGAGCGCCGTCGGCACCGAGTCGCTCGCGCAACTCCTCCAGCACACTGGCGTCCAGCATCGGCGGATGCTCCGGATCACCCCACCCCCACCAGCGCATACGGGGAGCCCGCTCAGTCGCAAAGCTGCTGGAGCCCATCGAGCGCCTCCTTCACGGTCTTGACTGCTGCCCTCCTCATCAGTGGGGCTCCCAGCCGGGCAAAGAGCCCGTTCAGCATCGGCGATCCTCTCGGCGGACTGGCGGAAGTGCCCGTAAACCAGCCGTGCGGGGTCTGCGAGAGCGTGATGGTCACCTCCGTAGAAGCGCTCTCGTTCATGCCCATCCGCGGGCTCACCTTGAGCTCTGTCTCAGAGGACGCCAGCACCCGTTCAAATGGGGTGCCCGCGATCTGCTGGGCCCAACGCACCCTCATCTCCCGCTCGTCCAACTCCACTATCTCGAAGTCGGCGCGCACGAGTTTGCCGCTCGAGCTGCGCAGCACCTCCGTAAAGAACTCGCCGTCTACGCCCTCCACCCGCTCCACGCGCGGCCACCACCGCGCCAGGTGATACGGATCGCGTACCGTCTCCCAAAGCTCGCCGGCGGGGATTCCCAGCACGCGCGTATGACTGGCCCGCGGCATCGCCGGCCTGCTATGCGTCGTAGCGCAGCAACGAGTGCGCCTCGTACGGTGCAAGCCGTTCGCGGCCGCCGAGGAAGGCCAGCTCGACCAGGAAGCCGCAGCCCACAACGATGCCGCCGCTGCTTGCCACCAGCTCACAGAGGGCGCGTGCAGTGCCGCCGGTCGCAAGCAGATCGTCGTGCACCAAGACGCGCGCGCCCGGCGCTAGCGCGTCGGCGTGCAGCTCTAGGCGATCGGTGCCGTACTCCAGCTCATACTCCGCCGCGATCGTGCGGTGCGGCAGCTTTCCCGGCTTGCGCGCAAGCGCGAAGCCGGCGCCCAGCCGCAGCGCAAGCGCTGGACCGAGCAGAAAGCCGCGCGCCTCCGCCGCCAGCACGCAGTCGACGTTCAGCGGCCGGGCCCGCTCCGCGAGTCCCTGCACGGCGAGATCCAGCGCCACGGGGTCCGCCATCAGCGGCGTGATGTCCTTGAAGAGGATGCCCGGCTTGGGAAAGTCGGGGATGTCACGGATCAGTGAGCGCAGCAGCTGCTCCGCGGAAGCGCTCTCGGCGCTCGACTCGCTGCGCGCGGGCAGCGCCATCAACTCACGATCTTGCGCAGGTCCCGCACGAGCAGCAGGTGCTTGAGGTGCGTAGTCACCGCCGCGAGGCTCTCCAGCGCCTCCAGCGCCTCCTTGCGCCGCTCGGGGTTGCGGGAGCGCAGCGCCGGGGCGAGGATCTGCTGCAAAAGGCCCGCCTCGCGATCGGCGGAGGTGCGAAAGACGCGCAGGTTGCGCCCACCAACGCCATAGCGTGCAAGCTCGGCCACGGCGCCCACGATCTCGCGGTCGGTCTCGTCGTAGCAGCACACGCCCTTGTGCAGCTCTCCTTTGATCACGCCGAACTCTTCCAGCTCCTTGACCAGGCCCTCGTCGGCCTGGGTCTCCTGCAGCACCTCCTGCAGGGTGTAGAGCGCGCCGCTTGCGCCGCCGACGCTGACGCTGCGACGCCATGAGCGCGCGCCGTCCCGGACCTGCACTGGGATTTCCGCCTCGGCTCGGCCGGCGGCCAGCTCCTGGCGAATCACGCGCAGCGGCAGGAACTCGTCGCGTTGCAGGCGCAGAATCGTGCGCAGGCGCGCCACGTCGGCCTGGGTGTAAAGCCGGTAGCCGCCCGGCGTGCGCCGCGGAGCGAGCAGCTTCTGGTCCTCCAGGTAGCGGATCTTGGAGATGGATATGTCTGGGAACTCCTGGCCGAGCGCCTTGCAGACGGCGCCGATCGTCATCGACTTGCCTGCGCGGCCGGCCAGCTGTTCCTGCGTGCCGGCGCCGTTGGCCAGCTCCGCCGGCAGGGTGCTCTCCAGCGCGTGGATGTCGAGATCTGGGGTTTCGGTGGACATCAGCGCGTGTGGAAGGTGAGCTTGTACTTGCCGATCTGCAGCTCGTCGCCCTCCTGCAGCTGCAGCGAGTCGATTCGTGAACGATTGACGTAGGTGCCGTTGAGCGAACCGCAGTCGTCGATGTACCACTGGTCGCCGCGCTGCACGAGCATCGCGTGGTCGCGTGAGACGGTCACGTCATCGAGGAACACGTCGCACTCAGGCCGCCGTCCTATGCTCATCCGCTCGCCAAGGATCGAGAAGCTCTCGCCCTCCCTGCCCCCGCCGGCCCGCACGATCAGCGCCGGGCCGAGCGCGGTCACCTCGCTCGGATCGACGGGGATCAGCTCGCCGGTCCCCTCGTCGATCCGGTAGGTGGCCGTCGGTGGCTCCTGTGCGATCTCCGCGCCGGCCAGAGACGCGCCGCAGCGCTGGCAGAAGTTCGCCTCCTCCGCGTTCAAAGAGCCGCACTCTGGACAATGCAGTGTCATCAGCCTGCCGGCGACTCCGGCTGACGTCCGGCGAGGATCTCGGTGAGACGTTGCAGGTCATCTCCGGAGATGACCTGCTCGCCGCCCTCGTGCTTGTTGCGCAGCCTGTTGACAAGCTCGGCGCGCAGGATGTCGATCTTGCCGTGCAGGATCCGACGCTGATAGGAGATGTCGGTCTCTTCCTCGGTGAGCTGTCTGATCAGGTCCTTCAGCTCGCTGTCACTCATTGAGCCGAGGTCGGGAAAGGTGTCCATCGCAGCCTTCTCCTCGTCTAGTGCGTGCGCCCTTCCTCTTTCTCGGCAGGGCGCCTTCCACCACGGATGATCCATCGGCCAGTATAGCCCAGAGCCTTAGGCTGAGCTTGAGGGTCTGGCGGTGATCGCGATGCCCGTGCGAACGTAGAGCACGAGCGCCGTCAGCGAGAGCGCAAGACCAATGAGGAAGAGCACCTCTCCGAAGGTGCCCCGACCAGCCATCGCGAAGAAAATCCCGCCCAACAGCGGCGGTATCGAAAGCCGGCCGGGCCAGTTGACGCGCACGTCGACTCCCTGCCCGAGCCCCACGCGCGCAAGCACGAGGATCACGGCCTCGCGCGCCAGCAGCACCGCGAGCGCCCAGCGCGGGAGCAGGTCATACCGCCAACAGACCACGACGCCCGCAATCGCGAGCAGACGGTCGGTGAGCGGGTCCAGCAGTGTGCCCAGGCGGCTGTACTGGCCGGTGATGCGGGCTAGTAGGCCGTCGGCGTAGTCGCCCCAACCGCAGATCGCGAAGATCAGGATCGCAAGCGCGCTTACGCCTTTGCCGCCGGCCAGCGCGATCACCAGGAAGGTGGGGATCAGCGCAAGACGCACGAAGCTCACGGCGTTGGGGATCGTCCAGGGGCGCAGCGGACTCCCCGGGGAGGTCTCGGGCGGTGGTGGCCCGGAGCGGTCGAGGCCAATCAGCCGCTTTACGGGAGGGTGCGCCACAGCGCATCCACCATCCCGGCGAGATCGCCGTCCTGCCCGGGCAGCGGCAGCCCGGCCGACTCCTGGCGGCCGCGCCTCACCTGCACCTCGATCTCCCCTGATTGCAGCGAGCGCCTGCCGACGGTCAGCCGCAGCGGGCAGCCAAGCAACTCGGCGTCGGCGAACTTCTCGCCTGGGTTGCCATCGCGATCGTCGTAGATCACCTCCACCCCTGCGGCGGCAAGCGCGTCGTAGACGCCATCAGCCGCCGCCCGCTCCGGCGTGCCCGGCTTGCCCAGCGCGACCAGGTGCACCGCGAACGGAGCCAGCGCACGCGGCCAGGAGATCCCATGCTCGTCTGCATACTGCTCGACCGCGGCGGCCGCGATGCGCGCCGGGCCGATTCCGTAGGAACCCATCCAGATCGGCCGCTGCACGCCCTGCTCATCAAGGAAGTTCGCGCCCAGCGGCTCGGAGTAGCGCAGCCCGAGCTTGAAGATATTGCCGATCTCGATCGCCGGCTCGATGCTCACGCGCGCGCCTTCGATCGCATCGCCTTCACACACGGTCCGCACGTCGGCGCGCTGGAATGGGAAGTCGCGCCCTGGCCGCACGCCGCGCAGATGAGTGTCGGGCTCGTTGGCGCCCGCGACATAGCTGCCGTCCGCAACCGCCTCATCGAGCAAGATCTCCACGCGCCCGTCCAGGCCGACGGGCCCGATGAACCCGGGCGGGCCGATCTGCTGCGTGATCTCCTCCGCCCGCGCCGGCCGACTGCGCGCTCCCAGCGCCGAGGCGAGCTTGATCTCGTTGACCCGGTGCTCACCGCGCAGCATCACAAGCACCATCCGATCGCTGCCATCCTCCACGATCACCGGGTAGGCCTTCAGCAATGCGCCCTCGGGCACGCCAAGCGAAGCGGCCACATCCGCAACGCTGGTCAACCCGGGTGTGCTGACGCTCAACGGCGAAGGCACGTCCTCCAGCAGCGCCACCGGCTGCGGCGTCGCGCTTGCGACCTCGATGTTGGCGGCGTAGCCGCCCGCGAGCACCACCTCGTTCTCGCCGGCCGGGCAGGGCGCCATGTACTCGTGTGCGCCAAGACCGCCCATCATCCCCACGTCGGCCTCCACCCTGTACCAGCGCAGCCCCGTGCGCTCCATTATCCGGTCGTAGGCGCCGACGTGCAACTGGTAGCTCTCGGCCAGCCCGTGCTCGTCGCGATCGAAGCTGTAGGAGTCCTTCATCACGAACTCGCGCGTGCGCAGAACCCCGGCCCGTGGGCGGGGCTCGTCGCGCTCCTTGACCTGGAACTGGTAGAGGATCAGAGGCAGATCGCGATAGGAGCGCACGCTCTGTGCCACGTGAATGGTCACCGCCTCCTCATGGGTCATCGCAAGGACGAGGTCTGCACCTTTGCGGTCGGTGAGCTTGAACAGCTCGTCGATGGCGTAGCGGCCGCTTCGACGCCAGGGCTCGGCCGGCTGCAGCAGCGGCAGCAGCATTTCCTGCCCGCCGATGCCGTTCATCTCCTCCCGGATGATCTGCACCGCGCGCTGGTGCACACGCCAGCCGGCCGGCAGCCAGGACCACATGCCAGCGCCCAGCTGGCGGATCAGGCCGGCCCTGACCATCAGCTTGTGCGAGATCGCCTCCGCGTCGGCGGGAGCCTGCTTCTCGGTCGGGAGCATGTACTGGGAGAGGCGGGTCATCTTGCGCTCACATCCTATGTGGATGTCGATTCGCGCCAGTGGCTGCTTCACGTTTTCAAGGCCTGTGACCGGACAGAGCTCTGATAGAACAGCGAGCGTCGCGCATCCGTCCGCAAAGGAGAAGGAGCCTTCCCGATGGCCTACACAGTCCCGCCACTCCCCTACGCCTACGAGGCGCTAGAGCCTCACATCGACAAGACAACGATGGAAGTCCACCACGACAAGCATCACAAGGCCTACGTGGACAAGGTCAACGCCGCCCTGGAGGGCACCGCACTCGCTGACGCGCCGATCGAGCAAGTGATCGCCGACCTCTCCGCCGTGCCAGAGGACAAGCGCGGCGCAGTCAAAAACAACGGTGGTGGCCACTACAACCACACCCTCTTCTGGGAGAGCATGAGTCCGGCCGGAGGCGGCGAGCCGCAGGGCGCGCTCGCGGACGCGATCGCCTCCGCCTTCGGCTCCTTCGCCGACTTTCAGGCCAAGCTGAAGGAGGCGGGCGTCAACCAGTTCGGCTCAGGCTGGTCCTGGCTCGTGCACGACGGCTCTGGTCTTGCGATCGTCGCCACCCCTAACCAGGACAACCCGCTCTCCACCGGCAAGATGCCGCTGCTCGGCGTGGACGTGTGGGAGCACGCTTACTACCTGAAGTACCAGAACCGCCGCCCCGACTACATCGACGCGTGGTGGAACGTCGTCGACTGGAGCAAGGTCGCGCAGCGCCTCGCGGCGGTCTGATCGCCGCAGGCAGGGCGCCGCTCAGCTGCGTGTGAAGCGGCGCCCCGCCACCGGCGAGGCGGCCTCGTCCATCTCAACGGCGGGGCTCAGCATCGAGCTCAGCACCGTCTCCGCCTCGTCATCCTGCGAGGCGGCCTGCGCCTCGAGCGCCGCCAGTTTCTCTGGCGTCAGCGCGGTGGCGTCCTCGTTCTCTGCCAGCCACGCGCGCGCCTGCGCGGCCTGCTCCTCGTCGCGCTCCACGGTCTTGCCGGCGGCGTAGTAGCGGTCGATCTCGGCGAAGAGCTCGTCCACGAGCTGCTCGGTGGGCACCTTCTTCAGCGGCTCGCCCTTGCTATAGATCATGCCCATGTCCTTGGCGCCGGTGATGCCGAAGTCGGCGTGGCGCGCCTCGCCGATGCCGTTGACCGCGCAGCCGAGCACCGAGACCTCGATCGGGTCCTCGTAGGCCTCCAGGCGCGCCTCCACTTCAGCGACCACACGATCCATGTCGAACTGCAGCCGACCGCAGGTCGGGCAGGCGATCAGTACGGGCCCCTTCTCGCGCAGCTTCAGCGCCTTCAGGATCTCCCAGGCGACCTTCACCTCCTCCTCCGCATGGAAGGTCGAGAGCGAGATCCGGATCGTGTCGCCGATGCCGTCCGCAAGCAGCGTGCCCAGGCCGACGGCTGACTTCAGCGACCCGGACCACTTCGTGCCAGCCTCGGTGATGCCGAGGTGCAGCGGGTAGGGGATCTTCTCCGAAAGCAGGCGGTTGGAGGCGATCGTGTTCGGTACCGAGGTCGACTTCATCGAGACCTTGAAGTCCTCGAAGTCCAGGCGCTCCATCAGCTGCACCGTCTCGATCGCGGCCTGCACGAGCGCCTGCACCGGGTCGTCGTACTCGAGATGGCGCAAATGCTTGGGCAGCGAGCCGGAGTTGACGCCCACGCGCAGCGGCGTCTCGTGGCGCCTTGCGACCTCCACGACCTCGGCGACCTTCTCTTCCCCACCGATGTTGCCGGGATTGATCCGCACGCAATGCGCGCCGGCCTCGATCGCCTTGATCGCCAGAGTGTGGTTGAAGTGGATATCCGCGATCACCGGGATCGGCGAGGCCACCACGATGCGCTTGAGTGCCTCGACGTCCTGCTCGCGCGGTACCGCCACGCGCACGATGTCCGCGCCGGCCTCGGCGACCGTGCGGATCTGCTCCATCGTGGCGGCGAGGTTCGCCGTCTCAGTCTTGGTCATCGTCTGCACCACGACGGGCGCACCGCCGCCGATCGGGATGCCGCCTACGTGTATCTGCCGCTTCGATGCCATGTGCTCAATTGTACGGGGCGCGACCTGGGCGCCGGTGAAGGGTGGGTGAAGGGCGTGCGCTTGCGGCGGGGACGCATTCTGCCGTGCATCGAATGCACGTTCTGCCTCTACGGGCCCACCGCCCATCACGGCTAGGCGTCGCGGTTCTACCCCGCGATCCGGCCGATGTCGTTGGTGATGCCGCTGATCACGAGGAACGCGAGCAGCACCAGGCCAATCGAGCTGAAGCGCCACATCGCCGCCATCGAGACCCTGCGTCCGCGCACCTTCTCAGCCACGGCCCACAGGATGTGCCCACCGTCCAGTGGCAGGAACGGGAACAGGTTGATCACGCCAAGGATCAGCGAGACGTAGCCGAGCACCACGAGCGCCTTGCCCGCCCCGCTGGCCACTGCTTCCTGCGTGACTTCGGTGATGCCGACGATGCTGTGCAGGTTGCTGCGTTCCTTGGAGCTCGTGAGCGCCCGGCCGAGGCCGGCAACGGTTTCGCCCGTCGTGTGCCACATGGCAGCCACAGAAGCTCCGGCTGCGCCAAGCAGACCGAAGGAGCGCTGTGCGGTCCCGAAAACAAAACCGATCAGCATCCGTTTGTAATCGGAGTTGTAGCGGGGTCGAACCGACAGGGCGATCACCTGGCCCTTGCGGTCGATCGTGAGGTGCACGGGCGTGGTGGCAAGACAGCCCTGCACCTGGCCGCTGGCGCAGCGATGCGAGTCGACCGCCTTGACCGTGGACTGGACGGTCGCCTTGCGGCCTTCGACGGTCAGGATCTTGTCGCCGGCGCGCAGCACCTGCTGGGCCGGCATGCCCCGCTCCACCCCAGCCACCTTGGTGCTCAGCGCGATCGATTTGATGCTCGGATCGAGATTGCCGAGCGTGAGCGCTCCTCCGTAGCTGCCGCTGACCAACACCACGGCAAACAGCAAGAACGCGATCGCGATGTTCACGAGCGGCCCAGCGAGGATCACCGCGACCCGCTTCCACGGCGGCTGGCTGTAGTAGGCGCGGGCGCGCACCTCGGGCGGCATGTCCTCCAGTTCCTCCGGGTTCATCCCGGTGATCTTCACGTAGCCGCCCGCAGGCAAGGCGCCGATCGCATACTCGGTCTCGCCCCAGCGGATCCGCGCGATCGTGGGCGGGAAGAACAGCGAGAAACGCTCGACGCGCATGCCCACCGCCTTGGCCACGGAGAAGTGCCCGAGCTCGTGCAGCACGATCAGGAGCACGATGCCGAGGATCGTCAGGAACCAACTCACGAGATCAGTCTCGCAGGCGACTCAGCCGCGCGCCGCAGATCACGCCCGCGCGCTCACTGCCTCCTCTGCCACCGCTCGCGCCTGACGGTCGGCGTCATAGAGAGTGTCGAAGGAGCGCACTGGCTCCGATCCAAGACTCTGCAACGCGTGCTCAATCACGGCCGGAATGCCGTCGAAGGCGATCCGCGAGCTGAGGAACGCATGGACTGCGACCTCGTTGGCGGCGTTGAGGATGCACGGCGCAGTGCCTCCCGCCAGCGCCGCCTCGCGCGCGAGCCTCAGGCACGGGAACCTCTCAAGATCGACCGGCTCGAAGCTGAGGGTTCCGACGGCCGTCAGATCCACCGGCTCGATCGGCTGCTCGACGCTCTCACCGCGATGCAGGGCATAGGAGATCGCCACCCGCATGTCATGCGGCCCAACGTGGGCGAGCATCGCACCATCCACGAGCTGGACCAGGCCATGGATCAGCGACTGTGGATGCACGACCACATCAATGTCCTGATAGGCCGTCCCGAACAGATGGTGGGCCTCCATCACCTCCAGGCCCTTGTTCATCAGGGTCGCGGAGTCGATCGTGATCTTGTTGCCCATCCGCCAGGTGGGATGATTGAGCGCCTCGGCCACGGTTACCGACGCGAAGCGATCGGGCGCGAGGCGGAGA
>DASYNI010000039.1:0-76235 GCA_036008645.1 Solirubrobacteraceae bacterium | reverse complement strand
CGCGCGCCGAGCTCGCAGCGCAAGCGGCGCGAAGAGAGCTCTAGCTGTAGCTCCTAGGAACGTTCGAGCCGGCAACACTGGCTCCGAATACGCCACTGCTGCCGGCTCGAATACGCGATCTGGCCGATGTACCACGCGCCTCTGCAAGTCAGTCTCGGTTGCAGCGAGGCCAGCCCTCGCAGCCAACAGAGAGATCGGAGGACACATGAGCCAGGAATTCGATGTGATCGTCGTAGGTGCGCGCTGCTCAGGATCGCCGCTGGCGGCGCTGCTCGCACGCCGCGGCGTCAAGGTCGCGCTCGTGGAGCAGGCCAGCTTTCCGAGCGACACCCTCTCGACGCACATCTTCGAGGCCCAGGCGCTGACGTTCCTAGACCGCCTCGGGGTCATCGACAAGATACGCGCGACCGGCGCACCATTCGTCGACCGCGTTGACTTGCGCGCGGAGGACCTCGAGTTCGTGACCCCGATTCAGCTGCATTCAGGCGACGTCGGCGGTACAGCATCGGTGCGTCGGCTGCTGCTCGATCCGATCCTGGCGCAGACCGCCGCGGAGGCGGGCGCCGATCTGCAGATGGCGAGCAAGGTGACAGGACTCCTCGAGGATCGGGGTCGAGTGGCTGGCGTGCGGGTCGCACAGAACGGCTCGGAGAGGACGCTCCGGGCACGGCTGGTTGTCGGCGCCGACGGTCGCAACTCGACGATCGCAAGCCTTGTCGGGGCTCGCAAGTACAACCTCACGCCGAACCAGCGATTCCTCTATTGGTCCTTCTTCGAGGGAGCCGCGCCCGACCCCGATCCCGCATTTGTGTTCCACCGGTGGGGCAACCGGATGGTGATCGCGACGCCCGCTGACAGCGGCCTCTATCAGGTCATCCTGATCCCGGATCTGGTTGATCTCCCTCGCTTCCGGGAGGATCTGGAGGGCAGCTTCATGGAGTACGCGTGCAGCTGCCGGCCCGTGGCGCAGGCGCTCTCGAGCGCGCGGCGGACCGGGAAGTTGTTTGGGATGCTGCGCTGGGAGGGGTTCTTCCGGGAGGCCTCCGGCCCCGGCTGGGTGCTGGTCGGCGACGCCGGCAACTTCAAGGACCCAACACCGGGCCAGGGCATACAGGACGCGTTCCGGCAGGTCGACGCGCTCGTGCCAGCGATCGCAACCTCGCTGGATGGCTCCGGAGAAGACATCGATAGTGAGATGGCGGCCTGGGGCAGCTGGCGAGACAAGGACGCGGCCGAGCACTACTGGCTCGCGACCGATATGGGGAAGGCTGGGTCGACGCCCGCGGTGCTACCCGAGATTGAGAGGCGACTGCTGGAGCAGGGCAAGATAGGCACGTTCCTGGATCTTTTCTATAGCCACCGGGCGCGGCCCTCGCAAGTCTTCACCCCGCCGCGCCTGTTGGGCGCCACCGCCAGGCTGTTGGTGCGTCGGGGATGCGACCGGCGCGCGCTGCTTCGGGAGGTGGGCACGCTCCTGGCTGAGGACTTCCAGCGAAAACGTCTCAACCGCAAGCCGGTGTACGCCGCCGCGGGCACGGCGCCCGACGCTGGCCCCTCCGACGTAGACGACACCGGCGAGGGCTGCCCTGCGCAAGTTAGAGGTGGGGGTGGCCGCGTACCGTGAGCCAGCTCTGGTGGGTGATGCTCTGCCTTGCCATTGGTTTGGGGGCGGTAAGGACGGGTGTGCAGGTGGCGGATACCGAGCATGCGGCAGGCAATCGCGTGCACGCTTGAACGGTAGGCGCCGCCGTTGTCGGTGAGCAGCTGCTGCACGTTCATGCCGTGGCGCTTGAAGAACGCGACTGCGCGGTGAAGGAACGCGACGACGGTACTGACCTTCTCGTTGGAGAGAACCTCGGCGTAGGCCATGCGGGTGCAGTCATCGATCGCGATGTGCACGAACTCCCAGCCAACCATCTTGCTCCTTGGACTGGGGTGCTTGGCAGCTCCCAGCCTCCAAGGGGACCCGGATGAACCAACCTACTCAGGAACTACAGCTAGCCGGCCGTGCCGATGGTCTCGCCAGCGGGCTCGTGCTGCCCTGCCGGCGGCACGAAGCTCATCGCGTGCTCGGCCAGCGCGGTGATCGTCAGGCTCGGATTCACGCCTACATTGGCTGGAATCACCGAGCCGTCGCAGACCATCAGGTTCTCGTAGCCAAAGACATGCTGGCGCGCGTCCACGACGCCGCGGCTTGGGTCTGAGCCGATCACCGCGCCGCCGAGGATGTGGGCGGTGGTCGGGATGTTCAGCAGCGCCTCCATCACCGAGCTCTGGGCGATCCCGCCGGTGCGCTTGGCGAACCATTCGGCGGCCTGGTTGGCGACCGGGATGAACGTCGGGTTCGGGCGCTCGGGGTCCTGCTCGGTCTGCAGCCAGAAGGTGCCGAGCGGGCCGCGTTTGGGACGCAGCGCCATCGCGTTGTCGAGCGTCTGCATCACCAGGATGATGATCGTCCTGCGCGACCAGTTCTTGGCCCGTAGCAGCGTGAAGAAGCGGCCTGGGTGCATCGCGGCATGGGCGAGCAGCTTCAGCGGCCGGGTCATCCGTGTGCCGTCGCCGGTCAGCAGTGTGTAGAGGCGCCGCATCGAGTCGCCGTCATTGCCGTAGGTGACGGTCTCGATGTGCGTGTTCGCATCTGGGTAGATGCTGGAGGTGATCGCGACGCGCTTGACGAGCTCCTCGCGATAGTCCTCCGGCACCGTGACCGCGAGGATCGCCTCGCTGTTGGTGCGCACCAGCTCGCCCAGGCGCGAGGAGATGCGCGCCAGCGAGCCGGAGAGCCGGCAGCGCTGAAGCAAGGTGTTGGTGCCCAGCGGGCCCGCGGCGACCACGACCGACCTGGCGCGGTGCATTCGGCGATCCTTCATAAACCATGCGCCCGAGCGCACGCTTTCGACCTCGTAGCCGTCTCTGCCATCACCGCGCCCGAGCGGCCTGACGTCGATCACGGTCCGTTCGGGCGTGATGCGCACGCCGTGCTTCTCAGCCAGGTGGAGGTAGTTCTTGACCAGCGTGTTCTTTGAGCCGTGGGGGCAGCCGACCATGCAGCGCCCGCACAGCTGGCAGCCGGTGCGATCCGGGCCCTCGCCGCCGAAGAACGGGTCCGGCACGGTCTTGCCCGGCTCGCCGAAGTAGACGCCCACAGGCGTCTTTTTGTAGGTCTCGCCGACGCCGAGCTCCTCGCCCAGCTCCTGCAGAAGCTGGTCCGCCGGATCGTCGTGCTCGTTCATCGTCACGCCGAGCATCCGTTGCGCTTCGTCGTAGTGGGGAGCGAGCGCTGTCTCCCAGTCCTGGATATCGCCCCACTGACGATCCTCGAAGAACGGCTTGGGGGGGACGTAGAGCGTGTTGGCGTAGCCGAGGCTGCCGCCGCCGACGCCACAGCCGGAGACAACCGCCACGTCCTTGAAGTTGCTGATCCGGAAGATCCCCTTCATTCCCAGCCGCGGGCGCCAGAAGTAGTGCCTGAAGTCGCCGGTGGACTTCGGGAACTCGTGGTCGGCGAAGCGCCGGCCGCACTCCAGCACGCCGACGTCGTAGCCCTTCTGCGCCAGTCGCAGCGCAGAGACGCTGCCTCCGAAGCCGGAGCCGATCACCAGCCAGTCGTGGTCAAAGCTGCTCTGCGTTGCCTGCATTTCGGCGACTCCTCCTCGTGAGGTGCTCCGTTGAACGCTCGCTGAGCGCGGGCGATGGCGCCATCTTAGACCGAGTCTGGCCGCATGGATAGCGCGTAGAGCGTGGGCAACTCGCGGGATTCTCTCTACGTAAATGTCATTGAGGTTGCGATACGGCGCCGGAAGGCTGCCTGTGTGGTCTCACTCGAGTTCCAGGCTCCTCAGATCAAGGCCGCCCTCGGCCAAGCGGTTAGGAGGCGTCGCGACGAGTTGGGGCTAACACAGGAAGAGCTGTTCGAAGAGTGCGGCATCCCGGCGAACTCGATCTCCCGCACCGAGAACGGCAAGGGCAACATCACCTACTTCAACCTGAAGAGACTGGCAGCTGGGCTGGGGGTTCCCGCCTCGCAGATACTGGCCCATGCTGAGAAGATAGAAAAAGCCGCAATGTCGCCTGATGCGCAATCGCCGGCTGCAGATCCGCAGGCGTCGGCGAAGGCGCCCGCAGACGCGCGGCGCAAGGCAGCCAAAGCGCCGGCGGAGCCGAGAAAGACCGTGCGCGAGCGGAGATCGCAACGCGACAAATCTGCGCCCGCTGCAGAGAAGCCGTGAACCACGACAATGATTCGCTTCGAGGCGCCTGCGCGTCTTCCCTACGCCCGCTTCGCACGTAGGCTGCCCCACGCTATATTCCGTGAAGTAATGGCTCTAGAGGGTCTCCGGCAGAAGGCGTCAGGCGGACGCTACGACGACATCGTGCAGTCGATCGGCAACACGCCGCTTGTGCAGCTCAAGCGTCTCTCGCCCAAGCCGAGCGTGAAGATCTGGGCCAAGCTCGAGTCACGCAACCCGACCGGCTCGGTCAAGGACAGGGTCGCCCGCGCTCTGATCGAGGACGCCGAGGAGAAGGGCGCGATCGCGCCTGGCCAGACGATCCTGGAGCCGACCTCCGGCAACACGGGCATATCGCTGGCGATGATCTGCTCCCGCAAGGGCTATCCACTAACGGTCGTGATGCCCGAGAACGTCACGCCCGAGCGCACGCAGCTATTGCAGATGTACGGCGCGCAGATCGTCTACTCCGAGGGCTCCAAGGGCTCAAACGGCGCGGTGGAGAAGGCCGTTGAGATGGCGCAGGACAGCCGCTACTACATGCCCTACCAGTACGGCAACATGGCCAATCCGAACGCCCACTACAACGGCACGGCGCTCGAGATAATCGAAGAGCTTGACGAGGTCTCCGCGTTTGTGGCCGGGCTTGGCACCGGCGGCACGCTGATGGGCAACGGCAGGCGCCTGAAGGAGACATTCGGGGATGCCGTGAAGATCGTCGCCGCGGAGCCGATGCAGGGCGAGCCGGTGCAAGGTCTGCGCTCGCTGGACGACGGCTTCATCCCGCCGATCATCGACCTCTCGGTGCTCGACCGCAAGATCTTCGTCACCAACAGCGACGCGATCCTATGGACGCGCAAGCTGCTCGATGAGGAGGGCATCTTCGCGGGCGTGTCAAGCGGCGCGATCGCGCGTGTGGCGGTGCGGATTGCCGGTGAGCTGGAGGAGGGCAACGTGGTCTTCGTCGTCGCCGACGACGGCTGGAAGTACCTCTCCAGCGGCATCTACACCCGCCCGCTGGAGGAGATCGAGAACCTCGACTCCACCGTGTGGTGGTAGAGGCCTCCATGCCCGCAGGCATGGCGATCCCACCGCATCTGCGCAAGCAGTTGGTCGACCACGCGCTGGCGGACTCGCCGAACGAGTGCTGCGGAGTGGTTGGCGTTAGGCGGGGCGCTCCACGTCAAGCCGCCAGCGTCCTTGCCGCCACGAATCTCGCCGCGAGCCCGTTGCGGTTCGAGATCGACGGGCTGGAGGTGCTGCGCCTGATCGAGCAGATCGACAGCGAAGGGCTGGAGCTCGGCGCGATCTACCACTCCCACACCCGCACGGCCCCCTACCCTTCTCAGACCGACATCAACTTCGCCGCCGGCTGGCCGGGCGTGGAATGGGTGATCCTGGGGGTCGCCGACCCGGAGAGCCCCGAAGTGCGCTCCTACCTGATCGATAAGGGTCAGGTGCAAGAGGTGGCGATCGCTGCCGACGAGGTGGCGATCTGAGCAGACGCCGCCCGGGCGCGAGTGTTACGGGCGGCCAGCCGCTCGTATGTCCGGCCTGCGGTGGCTCCCAACCTGAAAGCGAGCGGTTCTGCCCGAGTTGCGGGCTGCCGCTGGTCCATCCCTCGCTCGCCGCGGCAGGCGAGGGGCTTGAGGCCGGTGAAGACGAGCGCCACCGGCTCGCGCGCAAGGTCGACCCGCGCTACGTCGAGGGGCAACCGGAGCGGGTTGCCTGGGCTCGCAATCAGACCGAGGCCGAGTTCATCCAGGGTCTGCTGCTGGAGGAGGGCATCCCCAGCATGCTGCGGCGCAGCCGCGGCTTCGACGTGCCGGACTTCCTGGCCTCGGGCCCGCGCGACGTGCTCGTGCCCGCCTCGGGGCTGAGCGCTGCACGCGAGGTGCTGCTGCAGAGCGAGATCATCTCCGCCGAGCGTGAAGCATCCCTGATCCCTGTGCCTTGGCACGTGATGGGGCTGCTGCTGGCCGCGCTTGCGCTGGTCGCGATCGTGCTCTTGATCGCTACCCGGCTGTGAGGCGCCAGGCAGGGCTGAGGTCTAGACCAGGGCCGGGGCGCTTGCCGAGCGGGTGATCGCCTCGATCTCTTCCGAGGCGCGCTCGAACTCCTCGTCTGAGAGCACTGGCGTGCCCTCGAAGGGTAGATCGCGCTGCAGCTCTATCCACGAGCGACAGCCAAGGTACTCGTCCTTGATCTTGACCGTGACGGGCCGCGGGATGCGGTAGGTGCGCAGCAGCAGCACGTGCAGCGGGTGCCGCCGCTTCCAGGACAGGCGCTTCTCGGCGTAATCGGTCGTCCACACGTAGAAGGGCGAGAGCGCGTCCACGCAGCGGGGGTCGGTGATCGTGAAGTGGCCCGCAACCTCCGCCCACGCGCGGATGCGCACGCGATCCGGCTGGGGTAGACCTTCGGGGGAGGAGAACTCGGAGACGGCAGGCTCGCCGTCGCTCCAGACGCCTTCCTCCAGCGCGCGGCGCAGCTCGGGCTGGTGGGACTCGCGCACTAGGTCGTGTCCCTGATGATCGAAGGTGGGGTAGAGGAAGAAGCGTTCGTGGTCGAGCTGGAAGTGCTTTTCCGGCTCGCGGATTCCACCCTTGCGAAGGGTCAGCAGCTGCTCGCCTTCGGCGAGCGCTCGGACGGTGACCGCCCATTCCTTGAGAGCAATTGGCATGGTGGGGCTCTTCGAGTGGTTGGCAGGCTATTTGACTGGCTCGGCCGGAGGGGATCGCGGGCGCGGGCCGCGCTTAAAGATACGAAATCCGGGCGAAAATCCCAAATCGCCTGCAAATCGCAGGTTTTTTTGTTGCAGTGCGGCCCGCTACCTGCGGGATTTCAGCATTTGGGGCAGCCATGCCCGCCGCCTCCCGGGGTCTCGATCCTCAGCCGGTCACCGGCGCTCAGGATGCCGCTGACCTTGGGTGGGAGCTCCTGCGCCGCATGCTCCTCTGCGGCCCTGAACAGCAGGTTGCGTCCCGCGTGGCCGGGCTGCCCGCCCGCCGCTCCCGGCGGACGATGGCGTCTGCGCTCGGTTATCAGCGAGAAGCTCATCGGCTCGCGCGCTTGCAGCTCGCGCACGACACCGTCGCCGCCCTTGTGGATGCCGGCTCCGCCGGAGCCGCGACGCACTGCGTAAACGGTCACGCGCAGCGGCAGCTCCCGCTCCAGGGCCTCTATCGGCGTGTTCAGCGTGTTGCTCATCGCGACGTGGACGGCGCTTGGGCCATCGGCGTCCGGGCAGGCGCCCTGTCCGCCGCCGATCGTCTCGTAGTAGGCGAAGTGCTCGTTGCCGAGCGTGAGGTTGTTCATCGTGCCCTGCCCGAGGGCGCGGCCGAAGGCGGCGAGTACAAGGTCGGCCACGCGCGAGGAGGTCTCCACGTTGCCTGCCGCCACGGCCGCGGGCGACTTTGCGTTGAGCAGGCTGCCGTACGGCGCGATCACGTGCACCGGCCTGAAGGCGCCCGTCGAGGCCGGGATGTCGGGGTCGGTGAGCACGCGCATCGCAAACATGCAGGCCGAGCGGGTCACCGCGAGAGGGCAGTTGAGGTTGCCCTCGTGCTGTGGCGCACTGCCGGTGAAGTCGAGCGTGATCTCCTGGCCCCGCACGGTGGCCTGCAGGCACAGCTCGAGGTCGCCCTCCCTGGCCTCGAGCACATCCTTCGCGCTGCGCGCGCCGTCCGGCAACGCAGATATGCAGGCGCGCATGCGCCGCTCGGCGTAGTCGAGCACCGCCGCGTTGCCCTCCCGCAGCCGCTGGACGCCGATCCGTGCTGCCAGATCGGCCAGTCGCGCCGCGCCCGCCATGTTGGCGGCCAGCTGTGCGCGTAGGTCTGCGCGGCGCTGGTCTGGTTGGCGCATCGTGACGATCAGACGCTCGATGCTCTCCTGGCTGAGCGGCTGTGGCGCGATCACGACGCCCTCCTCGGCGAGGCTGCGGCTGTCGGCCGGCATGGAGCCCGGAGTGGCTCCGCCCACGTCGGCATGATGCGCGCGCGTGACGGCGAACCCGAGCAGTGTCTCGTCCGGCGTGAACGCCGGCGTGATCACGGTGATGTCAGGCAGGTGCGTTCCGCCCGCGAACGGGTCGTTGAGGATCCATGAGCGCCCCGGCCGATGGTGCTCGTCGAGTACCGCTGCAAGCGCCGCCGGCATAGAGCCGAGGTGCACCGGGATGTGCTCGGCCTGCATCACCATCTCGCCAGCCGCGTCGAAGATCGCCGCCGAGCAGTCGCGCCGCTCCTTGATGTTTGGTGAGTACGCAGAACGGATCAGCACCGCGCCCATCTCCTCGCAGGCGGCCCGCAGCGCGCCCGCGATCACCTCCAGCTCGATCGGGTCGATCATGAGTCTGCGCCTCCTGTCGTGTAGAGCACGATCGTTCCCTGTTCATCGACATGCCCGGACCAGCCCTCGCCGACCAGCAGCGTGGTCTCCGGCATGGAACACAGCGCGGGTCCTTCAATTCGCGTTCCGGGCGGGAGCTCGCCGAGCAGGCAGCGGGTCTGCACGGGCCGGCCCGAGAGGATCAGCTCGCGCGTCTGCGTATCGGGTTTCTCGCCGGCGTCTGGCGCAAGGCACACCTGGGGCGCCGCGCCGAACGCGGAGACCCGCAGCGTGACGAGCTCGATCTGCGCTTGCTCGTCGCGATATCCATAGCGCTGCTCATGCGCTTGGGCGAAGGCGGCGCAGACGTCCTCTGGGTCGGTGCCTTGCGGCGCCGGCACGCCGAGCTCGAACGACTGACCGTGGTAGCGCAGCTCGGCGCAAACACGGATCTCCTGCGGCCACTCGCCGAGTGCCTCGGAGGCCGTGGCGATCAGCTCTTCTCGCGCGGCGTCCAGGCGGGAGGCGCTGAGCTGATCGCCACTCAGCATCACGGTACGCGCGGCATCGCGGCGCGGAGCTGCAGCAGCGAGTCCGAGAGCGCTGAGCACGCCCGAAGCCCGCGGGCAGAGCACCCGCTGGATGCCAAGCTCGGCGGCGAGCGAGACCACGTGCAAGGGGCCGGCGCCGCCGAAGCCCATCAGCGCAAAGCCGCGCGGATCATGCCCGCGCTCCACGCTCATCACCCGCAGCGCTTTCAGCATCTCGGCCTCCGCGATGCGCACGATCCCTTCCGCGCACTCGATCACGTTGAGGCCAAGCTCGTCGGCCAGGCGTGCGACGGCGTCTTCAGAGGCCGTGCGGCTGAGCCTCACGCCACCGGCGAGCGGGTGGTCCTCCAGCAGACGTCCCAGCACCATGTTGGCGTCGGTCACAGTGGGGTGCTGGCCACCGCGTCCGTAGCAGGCGGGGCCGGGGTCGGCTCCGGCCGAGCGGGGCCCCACACGCAGCGCTCCGCCCGCGTCCCGCCACGCGATCGAGCCGCCGCCCGCGCCCACCGTGTGGATGTCCAGTGCCGGCAGCGCGAGCGGGCGACCGGCGACGGTGCGCTGTGCGGTCTCTGCGACCGCGCCCTCCGAGATGAGGCATACGTCGCAGGAGGTGCCGCCCATGTCCAGGCAGAGCAGGTCGGGCTCGGCGGCCATCGTGGCAAGCATGCGCGCACCGCCGACGCCGCCCGCCGGCCCTGACAGCACCGTCAGCGCGGCGTGCGAGGCGGCGCGATCGCAGCTCAGCAGCCCGCCCGAGGACTGCATCACCTGCGGCTGCGGCAGATCGGTCTCGCCTGCCCTTTGCGACAGACGTGCGAGATACCGGCTCAGCAGAGGGGAGAGAGCGGCATCGATCTCGGTCGTGGCGGCACGCTCGTACTCACGAAAGGTGCCAACCAGATTGTGTGAGAGCGAGACGTGCACGTCCGGCAGCGCGGCGGCGATGCTCTGCGCCAGCATCAGCTCGTGCTCGGGGTGGGCATAGGAGTGCAGCAGCACCACCGCGATCGCTTCCGGTTCACAGCTCGCGAGCGCCGCGATCGTCTCCGTCGCCGCCTGCGGAGTGAGCGGGCGGATGACCCCCTCAGGTCCGGTGCGCTCGGGAACCCCGAAGCGGCGCTGGGGCGGCGTCAGCGGCGCCGGCGGCGACACGCAGAGCCGGTAGAGCTGCGGCCGGGCTTGGCGACCGAGCTCAATTAGGTCGGTGAAGCCCTCGCTCGCGAGCAGTGCCGTGTTTGCCGTCTTGCCCTCCAGCAGCGCGTTGGTCGCCACCGTCATTCCATGAGCGAAGCGCTGCACATGCCGCGGCAAGGCGCCCGCACGGCGCAGCACCTCCTCCACAGCTGCCAGCACTGCCACGGATTGATCGTCGGGGGTTGTGGGCGCCTTCGCGGTGTGGATCCTCCCGTCCTGGCCAAGCAGGACGGCATCGGTGAAGGTGCCGCCGACGTCTACGCCAAGCAGCATCGCCCACATCTGCGCATGCGCTCATTCTGGCAAGCCGCCGGTGGGC
This sequence comes from Solirubrobacteraceae bacterium, assembly GCA_036008645.1. Lineage (GTDB taxonomy): Bacteria > Actinomycetota > Thermoleophilia > Solirubrobacterales > Solirubrobacteraceae > Palsa-744. Next base: position 65,610 of record DASYNI010000039.1, on the reverse strand, counting down.
TCGGCGGCCGCATAGCGCGGACCCGTCAGGCCGCCGCCAGCTCCCTGCTCGCGAGATCCCTGCAGCTCTGCTCGCGGTCCTCGGTCTCTGCGAGATGCTGGTGGGAGGGGCAGTAGCCGTTGTGTGGCAGCGGCATTCGCTGACACGCCTCGCCCTTGCGTGTGGTCGCACGACACTGCAGCGGCTTACCGCTGACCGCCATATAGGCGGCTACGGGATTCTCCGAGAGGTACTGCTGTGCGAGCGCGATGTACTTCGTGACGACCTGATAGACGCGCTCCTGGGCGCTCATAGGGAAGTGAATGCGGATGTCTGCAAACAGAGTCCGCGCCGGCTTCGCGAAGTAGAAGCGATCGGTGGCAAGTCGCTCGACCGTCGACTCGCAGGCGCTCAGCACCTGACGGTGGCGCTCGAGCGACGAGGTGTCCGCTTTAGCTTCGGATAGGTGCGGCGCAAGCTCGCGGTAGATGGCTCGACTGAACTGGTACATGGCGACTCCTCGCCTTTCTTGTGTTCCTGATCACGCTTGGCACGTACCGCCTCCGCCAGAGAGATCGCCTCTCTCGCCGTGTGTAGCGCCAACACCTCTCCCAGGCGAAAGGACCGATGTCTCCGGAATTCCGGCGTCGCTCCTTCAAAAGCGCTGAGACAGTGTTGACCCCTATGTCAAGGGGGAGATAAGAAAAACGTTAAGCGGAGGTTAGGCACCCTGAGAGTTGCGCCTGCAATAGGAGAGGAAGGAGTTTCCGGGCGCGTCTATTCCCAGGTCTCCCAGTGCAGCGCCATATCGGGATCGACGACGATGTGGCGCCGGTCGAGCTTGGAGTCCGTGGTTGGGTGGTCGGTCCGCTGGTGGGCGCCGCGGCTCTCGCAGCGCATCAGGGCGCACGCACCGATCAGGCGCGCAAGCGGATAGGGGTCCTGCGCCAACTGCGCCAGCCCCTGCGCGTCTCGTTCGATGTTTGCGTGTGTCCAGAGCGCCTGCCGGGTCGACTGCTGCACCACCGGCGGGGGCATGGTGCGCTGCGCCCTTGATAGATCCACCGGGCCGGGGCCCGATGGTTCCTCCAGCGCGACCTCGATTGCTCTGTGGGCGAAGACGAAGCACTCGCTCAGCGAGTTGGAGGCCAGCCGGTTGGCGCCGTGCAGCCCGGTGCAGGCGGACTCGCCGAGCGCGAAGAGGCCCGACACGCTCGTGCGCGCGTGCAGGTCGGCGACGATCCCGCCCATCGTGTAGTGGGCGGCAGGGGCGACGGGGATTAGCTCCCGGGTGGGGTCAAGACCGGCGTCGCGCAGCGCATCGACCACGTTCGGGAACAGCGCAGGGTCGATCGCGCGCATGTCCAGGCCCACCGAGCGGCGGCCGCTGTCGCGCAGCTGAGTCTGGATTGCGCGGGCAACCTCGTCTCGCGGTGCCAACTCGTCGACGAACCGCTCGCCGTCGGCGCCATGTAGCGTGGCGCCCTCGCCACGGATCGCCTCGGTGATCAGGAAGCCCTCTCGGCCGGGCACCCCGATCACCGCGGTGGGATGGAATTGGACCATCTCCAGGTCTGCGAGCTGCGCTCCCGCGGCCTGCGCGATCACAAGACCGGTGCCGACCGAGCCAGGCGGGTTGGTCGTGCGCGACCACAGCGCGGCCGCACCGCCGGCGCTGATCAGGACAGCCCGCGCTGCAATCGCCGCGCCGCTCTCGCAGGCGACCCCGACGCAGCGGCCATCCTGCAGCAGCAGTTCTCGTACGCGGCCCGCATCGCCCTCTAGCACTTTGATCGAGCTGTGCTCTGCGACCAGTGCGGAGAGCTGACGCAGCATCCGCCGCCCGGTCGCGCTGCCGCCGGCATGGACGATCCTGCGCACCGAGTGCCCGCCCTCCAAGCCAAGCGCCAGGCGTCCGAAGCGATCGGCATCGAAACGCAGCCCGAGCGACTGCAGGTCGCGCAGACGCGCTGGGGCCTCGCGCACCAGCACCTGCGCCGCCGAGGGCCGCATTGCGCCACGCCCGGCGCGCTCGGTATCGGCCAGATGCAGCTCGAAGGAGTCGTCTGCCCCCACGGCGGCCGCCAGGCCGCCCTGCGCCCAGTAGCTTGCGGTCTGGGCCAGGGGAGTCGCGGTCAGCAGCGCCACGGAGGCGCCGGCTCGCGCGGCGCAGAGGGCCGCGTAGAGCCCTGCTGCACCGCCGCCGGCGACCGCGACGTCGACCGTGTGCAGGTGCCCTTGGCCGGCGGGCGGCTGCTGTGCGCGCCCGCTTCCCCCTCTGGCCGGTCGACTCATCCGATCAGCTTCACCAGTGCGGCGACGATGACGCCGAGCGAGGCCACGATCACGATCCCCAAGGTGACGATCGGCGCTCTCCAGCGCGGCGTCGCGGCAAGCCGCGTTCTGGCCGCGGCGCCGCAGGCAAGGCACCAGTCCTGCTCACGATCCAAAGCGCAACCGCACAGCGGGCACCATTCCACGGGTACCGCCGGTGGGGGCCACTGCGTCTGTGCTGCAGCCGAACCTGGGGGTGCACTCACGGGCGATCCTGGCGGCGCTCGCCATCCTTCTGCCGATCGCCGCCATGAGGCGATCCGATCGGGTCGAACGCGACCGTTTGCTGGCCGGGCGCCGCTGCTCCTCGCAAACCCGAGCGGATCACCTCGGTTGGCGGGTCGGTGGGGTCGAGGGCTCCGCTGGGGCCGTTTTCAGTGTCGGCGTTGGCGGGAGTCGGAGCGGTGGCGGCCCGAGGGCGTGAGCGTGCGGGAGGCGGTGCCGCGGCCGGGCGTGCCGCTGACGCCGGAACTGCATCGGGCGTCGTGGTTGATGGCGGGATCGGCGGCGCGGCGCTTGCGGCAGCGGGCTCGACGGCCGGGGGGCGTACGGAAGGCACTCCCGGCCATGCCTGCAACGGCTGGGGGGCCGGTGGCGGCCAGGCGGCGCTCGGTGGTGGCAGCGGCGCGGCTGCGGGCGCGTTCGGGGCGGCCATCGGACGCTCCGCCTGATCCACGGAGAGCCCGCAGGTGGGGCAGAAGCGATCGCCGCTGCCGTGGATGGCGGCGCACCGGGGGCAGGCGGCCACGCCGGCCTCTCGTAGCACGGAGACCGGCCTGCGCTCCCGCAACGCCGCTTCCAGTGCGCGCAGCTCCGCGTCGATGCGTGAAAGCGTGTCCAGCTTCGCACCCACGATCTCGTCGTTGCGCTTGGTGAATCTGTGTAGGTCGAACACGAGCCCTCCGAGATCTCTATAGGCGAGCTCGCGCGCGACGCGCAAAAAGCGAGCGCGGCGGCGCATGCGGCCCCGATCGAGAAAGCCCGGCTCCGGCTCTGTTGGCATCTGCTGCGGGCTCGACTCGGGAACAGGTGCGGCTTCCGGTGTGCTCGTGGGCTGCGTCGGAGTCGTGAAGGTCTGCGTGGCCTGATCCGAGCCGCCCGCGGCCTGCGGCGGCGTGGTCCTCCCTGAGGCAGCGCTCTGCTGCCCGCTCTGAGCGCCGGCGTCCTGCTCGTGCTGTCCTGGCTGCGCAACGCTCTGAGCGCGCCGCTCTCCTCGGAAGATACGGAGCATTGACCGGTTAATGCTAGCTGCTCGACTGGTCGCACTTGCCGGGTCGATTCAGTCCAGCGCCTCCCGCCAGGCCGTCGCGAGCTCTTCTGCCATCTGGCTGCAGGAGTGCTCGCAGGCGCGCTGGCGACCGTGCACGCGTGGGTCTGACGCTGCGAGGTGCGGAACGAGCGCCTGCTTCCAGCGCTCCAGCTCGAAGTCGGCGCAGAGCGTCCCCTCGATGCCGGCGAGCGCCGTCGGATGGACGCCCACCGGTGTGGCCAGCACCGGAACGTCGCAGGCCAGCGCCTCCAGCGCGGCCAGGCCGAATCCCTCTGCGGCTGACGGCACGAGTACCGCGTTGGCGGCGTTCACGAGCAGCGACACGCGGTCAGGATCGACGCCGCCCAACGTGAGCAGCGGCGTATCCACGGCGTCCGCGAGCGCACGGGCCAGCGCGTAGCGCTTCTCCGGTCGCGCCGGATCTGCGGGGAAGAGCAGTTGAGCCTGCTCGGTGGGCAGATCGAGCTCTGCGCGCGCCTTCGCACGGGGCATCGGCCTGAAGCGCTCGACGTCCACGCCGACGGGGATCACTCGTGCGCGCGAGCGCGCTTTTCGGCCAGGCAGTTCGGACGCCAGCGATCCTGACACGGCCACGATCAGATCCATCAGCGGCAACACTGCGTGCGTCACCATCCTCGTGCGGGGATGACGTACGTCGGTGCCGTGCAACGTCACGCCGCGCACGCGGGCACGTACTCCGAGCGCCGGTAGGGCGCTGAGCGAGAAGTGGGCATGCACGACGTCGAAGCGATCGCCGCGATGCTCGCGGCCAAGCTGCACCAGACCGGCGGCCAGCGCTGCAGGCCCTGGCCCCAGCTCGTGCAGGTCGACATGCAACCCCGCGATCGCCCGCAAGGCGGCGACCTGGTCGCGCACGAACTGCCCCCGCTCCGGGTGGGCGGCATCGGGCGCCATGTTGGAGACGACGAGTGCTTGCATCGCGCGGACCGTAGCGCTCTGGAATCATGAGCGCGGATGCAGGCATCAATCGACCCCGACCCCCGCAGCCGGCCGATCGGCGTCTTCGACTCCGGAGTCGGGGGCCTCACGGTTCTGCACGAGCTGCTCGTGCAGCTGCCGCAGGAGGACTTCGTCTATCTCGGCGACACCGCCCGGTTCCCGTACGGCGAACGCTCGCCGCAGGAGCTCGAGCAGTTCTCGGCCCAGATGGCCGAGGAGCTTCTGCGACGCAGGGCGAAGCTGCTGGTCGTGGCTTGCAACGCGGCCACATCGGCGGCGCTGCCGTCGCTGCGCAGGCGCATGATGGAGACCACGCTGGGCGTGGATGTGATCGGCGTGGTGGGCCCTGAGGCCCTGCAGGCGGTGGCTGCCACCAGGACCGGCCGCATTGGGCTGCTGGCCACGCCGACGACCGTCGCAAGCGGCGCCTACGAGCGTGCCGTCTGCGAGATCGACGCGCACGTGACACTGCACGCGGTGCCCTGTCCGAGCCTGGCCTCGATCATCCAGGCCGGCAGGCAGTTCGACGAGCTGGCGGTGCAGACCGTTCGCGAAGTGTGCACCCCGCTGCGAGCGGCGCAGGTCGACACGGTGATCCTCGGTTGCACCCATTACCCGCTGATCCGGCTGATGCTGCAGCGGCTGCTGGGACCCTCTGTGACGCTGATCAGCTCCGGGGCGGCGCTTGCGCGCCAGGTGGAGCACGCGCTCTCCACACGCGCGCTGCGCACCGACCGGCAAGGGGAGGGGGAATACCGCTTCCTTTGCACCGGGGACGTGGAGGGCTTCCGCGAGGTCGGCACGCGCTTCTTGCAGATGCCCTTCGGTGAGGTCGAGCACGTCGGCCTGGCGCACGTGGAGGCGCTGGCGTGAGCGCCGCCGAGCTGACCCGCAACGACGGCAGGATGCCCTCGCACCTGCGCCCGACCGCGATCGAGCCGGACTTCATGGCCACCGCGAGCGGGTCCGCACTGATCACCGCAGGGCTGACGCGCGTGATCTGCACCGCCTCGGTGGAGGAGAGCGTGCCGCGCTGGATGGCCGGCCGCGGCACCGGCTGGGTGACCGCCGAGTACGGGATGCTGCCCGCATCCACCGGCCAGCGCAAGCAGCGCGACGCTACGCGCGGACGACAGGATGGACGCACCGTGGAGATCCAGCGCCTGATCGGCCGCTCGCTGCGCGCGATCGTCGATTTCAAGGCGCTCGGCGAACGCACCGTCTATCTCGACTGCGACGTGTTGCAGGCCGACGGCGGCACCCGTTGCGCATCGATCACAGGCGCCTACGTCGCGCTGGCACGCGCATGCCAGGCGCTGATGCAGCACGGTCGGCTTGAGAGCTGGCCGCTCAGCGGCTCGGTCGCGGCGGTCTCATGCGGCATGGTGGGCGGCGCGGCGCTGCTCGATCTCGACTACTCCGAGGACTCCAAAGCGGAGGTGGACGCGAACGTGGTGATGACCGGCGATGGCGGTCTGGTCGAGGTGCAGGCCACCGCGGAGCGCACGCCGCTCTCCCGCGCTCACCTGGACGAGCTGCTGGCGCTGGCAGCTGGCGGCATTGACCAGCTGCGCGCTTTGCAGCAGCAGGCGCTTGAGGCGGCGGCTGAGGCGGACGCCGAAGCGCAGACTCCGTGAAGCTTTTGCTCTCAACGCACAACGAGCACAAGCGGCGCGAGTTCGCGCGACTGCTGCCCGGCCACGAGGTGATCTGCCTGCCGGACGACTTCGATCTGCCGCCCGAGGAGGGGGAGACCTTCGAGGCCAACGCGCTCGGAAAGGCGCGGGCGGCCGCTGCGCTTGCGCGCACGGCAGGCGCATGCGCGATCGCGGACGACTCCGGAATCGAGGCGCAGGCCTTGGGCGGCGCGCCTGGGGTCCGCTCGGCACGCTTCGCCGGAGAGCGAGCAACCGATCGACAGAACCTGGAGAAGCTGCTCGCGGAGGCGCCGGTGGGCAGCCCGCTGCGCTACGTCTGCGCGCTCGTGCTCGTCGACCCTGAGCGCGGGCTGGAGGAGGTGTTCCACGGCTACTGCACAGGGCACCTTGCGGCCAGCCCAGGCGGCGAGCGCGGCTTCGGGTATGACCCGGCATTCGTTCCCGACGAGCAGCCCGGCAAGGACAGCGAGCGTGTTGGGACAGTCGCGGAGACCATGACCATGGCGCAGCTCACCGACGAGCAGAAGGATCAGATCAGCCATCGCGGCCGTGCCGTACGCGCGCTGCAGCAGTGGCTTGCGCAGCGCGCGGGCGGCTAGAGCAGGTTGATCGCCGCCGAGGCGCCGACGGCGACGCTCAGGCCGGCGTAGCCGACGTAGCCGGCGAGCAGCAGCAGGGCCGCGGTCAGCAGCGCGATCAACACCACGAAGATCCATCCCGGACGGGGCATCAGAGAGCCATTCTCGCCTGTTGGCGGCTTCCCTGCCATCTGGATGAAGCGCTTGCGATGCGTCCGCATCTGCTGTTAGCGTGCCGAGACCCTTTCCACAAGGCAGGAGGACGCGAAGTGACGAAGTCTGAGCTGGTCGATCAGGTCGCCGCGAGAGCCGAGCTCACCAAGCCCGAGGCGGCACGCGCGGTGGAGGCCGTGATCGAGACGGTTGAGGATGCGCTGCGTCGCGGCAGCGATGTCACGCTTTCCGGGTTCGGCAAGTTCCACGTCGGTGAGCGGGGAGCCCGCTCCGGCGTCAATCCGCGTACCGGCGAGCGGATCCAGATCGCCGCCTCGCGGGTGCCGCGTTTCACCGCCGGCAGCGCCCTGAAGGCGGCCGTGAAGGGGCGCTGACGCTGCTCTCCGCATCGCAAAGCGATCCTGACCTCGCCCAGGAGGCCTTCGGGCGGCGGCTCGCAAGTCGCGTCGCCGAGCGTGAGTCCCAGATCGTGCTCGGGCTGGACCCCGATCCAGGTCAGCTGTGGCCGGGATGCGATGCGGGTGGCGCAGGCACGCCGGCCCAGCGCGCCGCCGCTGCGGTGCAGGCGCACTGCTGTGCCCTGATCGACGCGGCCGGTCCGGCCTGCGTGGCGGTCAAGCCTCAGCTCGCATGCTTCGAGCGGCTCGGCAAGGACGGCCGGCAGGCGCTATCGGCGACCGTTGAGCATGCAAAGCAGGCCGGCCTACTCGTGGTGGCCGACGGTAAGCGTGGAGACATCGACGTCACCGCCAGGGCATATGCGCAGTCGCTGTTCGGCGGGCTGCAGACGCCCTTCGGGGCGGTCGAAGGCCTGGGTGCAGACCTTGCGACTGTCAACCCGCTGATGGGAGCGGATGCAATCGAGCCGTTCTTGGCGCAGGCACGCGCCTGTCAGGCGGGCGTGCTGCTGCTCGTGCGGACCTCTAATCCGGGCGCGGCCGACATCGAGGACCTGCAATTGGCGGACGGCGGCACGGTATGGGAGCGGGCCGCCGCGCTCGTGCATCGACTCGGCGACGGCTCGGCCGGTTCCGATGGAATCGCCGACGTGGGTGCGGTGATGGGCGCGACCGTGCCCGCGCATCTTGTTCGTGCACGGGAGCTGATGCCGCATGCTCCATTCCTGTTGCCGGGCGTGGGCGCCCAAGGCGGCAGGATCGAGGATCTGTTGCCGGCGTTTGCGCCTGGTCGAGCCGGCGCGCTGGTCTCGGCCTCGCGCTCGATCGCGGGCGCCCACCTGCAGCATGGTGGCTCTCCCGCGCAGGCCGCAAGAGATGAGGCAGAGCGGATGCGGGCTGCGGCTTGGGATCTGTCGGGACGGAGCAGCTGATCAGGCAGCTTCAGGGTCAAGCGAGGGCTCGGCTGCCGGGCGTGTGCTGGCAGACGAATCGGATCCGGCATTACACACGCCCTCTGGTCCGCTACCCTCTTTACGGCTTCCGGTCCCGTCACCACGGCGGGAATGGGGAAAGGTCGAGGTGACCAACCGATGATCATCACGGTCACGCTGAACGCAGCGATCGATAAGTCGCTGTCGGTGCCGAACTTTGGGGTAGGGCGGCGCCACAGGGCAGTTGAGCAGCGCACGATGGCGGGCGGCAAGGGCGTCAACATCGCCCGTACGCTGAAGGCGCTCGGGCAGCCCGTGATCGCCACGGGCATGGCGGGCGGCGCTACCGGCACCTACATCGTTGAGCAGCTCACCGAGGAGTCGATCCTCAACGACTTCGTTCGCATTCGCGAGGAGTCGCGCACCAACACTTCCGTGCTCGATCCCACGACCGGGATGCAGACGGAGGTCAATGAACACGGCCCCGCCGTCAGCGAGCGCGAGATCGAACTGTTTAGGGACAAGCTCTTTTATCTCGCCCGTGGCGCGGCGATTGTCGTCTTTGCGGGCTCGCTGCCACGTAACGTCGATCCCGACCTATACGCCTCGCTGCTGCCGGAGCTGCAGCGGATGGGCGTCACGACCGTGATCGACACCGACGGCGAGCCGCTGCGCCATGCGGTCAGAGCCGCGCCGGACGTCGTTTCGCCCAACGTGTTGGAGGCCGAGGAGCTCGTCGGCCACGAGTTCGCCGGCGAGGAGGAGCGCGCGGTCGCAATGCAGGAGATCGTCGCGCTCGGCCCGCGCGAGGCGATCATGACCGTGCCAGACGGATGCTTTGCTCAGGTCCTCTTCGACGGCAAGCCACGGCTGCGCAGAGCCAAGATCGAGCTGAGGGACCCGGTCGCCACCCGCGGCTCAGGCGACGCCTTCCTGGCCGGCTACATCGCCGCCCGCTACGAAAACCGCTCGCCTGACCAGTGCCTGCGCTTCGGCGTAGCCTGCGGCGCGGAGTCCACCGCGCGCCTGGGCGCCGCGCTGATCGATCCGCGCGAGGCGCGGCGCCTGATGGGCGAGATCGAGCTCACGGCGCTGGAAGCGGCGGAGACGGTGGCCTGAGCGATAGAGATTTGCCCTGATTGCCTGCGTTTGCTAGGCATCAGCGCATGAGCGATTCTGCAGCCAGGGGCAGGCCGACCTTCATCACGCTCGGCCCTTCCGGTACCTGCCACGAGAACGCGCTGCGTCACTACCTCGACTTCCAAGGGTTGACCGACTACGAGATCGACCTCGTTCCCGAGCTGTTGCCGGCGATCGATCGTGTCAGGAGCACTCCGGACACCTATCTGGTGCAGTGCAGCGCCCATCTGCACGTCCACCTCGTCACCGAGCGCTATTACCGCGAGGTGTTCGTGATCGACACCTTCATCTATCCGACCAAGGAGCTCGCGCTGGTTGTGCGCACCGACGTGCCGCAGCCGCGCAGCCTCGGGATCGTCTCGGCTACGCGCGGCTACCCGGATCTGACGAAGTGGGAGACGATCATCGACGAGCCCTCCAAGCCGGTCGTGGCCCGCAAACTGCTGGCGCTCGAATACGACGCTGGTCTCACCCATCTGCATTACGTCGAGGAACACCCCGACAGGCTGCGTCTGTTGGAGAGCTACGGCGCGGTCGACACGACCTGGCTGGTCTATGGCCAGCACAAGCGCTTCCAGGGCGATGTGATCGGCCAGCGTGCGCCGTGGCTCTTCACGGGTGAGGCTGAGCCGAACGAGCCTGTCGCGGTGGCCTCTTAGGGTCCAGTAGAGCCTTTGGCGAGTCTGATCAGCGATGAACGAAGCGTGAGGCCGGCTCGAAGTCGCCGTGCAACACGAGGGGGTCGAGGTCTGCACCGTTGGGCCATACGACGGTCCCCAGCTCGTCGTCTACGCGAACCTGCGCAAAGAAGTCGGGGTTGGCAAGTGGCTCGAACACGGGGCCGCGCAGCTCTCCCGTGAGATCGACATCACGCGAGCTGCCATCGCTGAAGCCGACCCTTAGCCGATAGTGGCCCAGCACTTGCGCGGTGGTGACCCTCACGAAGTCCATCGCTTCATTTTACGGCAGCGGGTCGATCGGCTTGGTGGCGCCGCCACCCTTTGCGCGCAGCCAGTCCGCTTCGAGCTCGCCGCGGTGCAGAGCGGCCCACTCCGCGACGAGTTTGAGAGCGCGAGACGGCAGATCACCGACCAGCACCTCGCCGCTACCGATCGCGATCACCGCATGGTGCTCGGCGTATTGGGCATGGAAATGCGGCGGTTCGTGATCGTAGAAGTACATCGTGATCGCGATGCCGTAGAAGAAGCTGATCCTGGGCACCTCGCCATGATGACCGGCGCTTGGGATGGCTCAGTTGGATCAGTCATCCAGGAAAGGTCTGCCCCGCCTCGATCAGCTCGTCCTCCATCTTGCAGGTGGCGCCGATCAGCAGCTCGAAGAGGCTCGCGGTGAAGTCCGCCGGCAGATCGACCTCGACGCCGCGCTGCAGATAGCGCTCCCGCACCTGCACCACGCGATCTGGCTGCATCATCGGGATGTCGTGTTCGCGCTTGTGCAGCGCTATTTCACGACAAACCTGGAAGCGCTCGCCGAGCAGGTGTGCGATCTGGTCATCTAGCTCATCAAGACGGCGCCTGAAGGGTGCCAGCCCGTTGCTGTCGCCTTGATCGCTCATTCTCCTCCTCCGTTCAACAGGCCGGTGACGAAAGCGTGGCTGCACTGGGCCAGCGATCCGAGCGCGTAGCCGCCCTCCTGCACGACGCACACCGGCAATCCCGAGCCCGCGAGTAGGCGGCCGATCTGGGTGAAGATCGAAGGCGCAAAGCTCCATCCGCCGTGAGGGTCATCGGCGATTGTGTCGTAGCCGAGGGAGAGCACGATCGCGCAGGCCTCGCGGCGGATCTCGTCGATCATGCGCGCCAGCCGGTCGAGGTATTCGGCCTCGCTGGGTGCGAACCTGAAGGAGACCAGGCGCTCGCGCTCGCTGCGGGGGCTGACGCGCTCCCATGGCAGGTTGGCGCCTGTGGAGCCGTGCAGCGAATGCAGGGTCATGCTGCGGCAGCGGGCGACGATTCCCGCGGTGCCGTTGGGGTAGTGCAGATCGATGTCCAGAATTGCGACCCGCGCTTCGCGATCACAGCTCGGGGTGCCGCTTGCGATCGTGTGCGCGGCGGCTGCGGCATTGTTGAGGTAGCAGTAGCCGCCGAGCCAGGCGGGGCCGGCGTGATGGCCGGGTGGCCGGCAGAGCGCGTAGGCGAACCGCGCGCCCTCCAGGAGGCCGATCGCCGCGGCAATCGAGGTGGCTATGCCGGCCTGCGCCGCGGTGAAGGCCGCCGCGCACACGGGCGTATCGGGCTCAAGGCCCGGTTCGGCAAGCTCGCCGATCAGCACCGCTTCGCCCTCAGGCGCCTGCTCCAGCGTGCGCAGGTAGCTGGGTTCGTGCAGGGCGCAAAGCGTCTGGCGCACCTGATCGCCATCGACCTCGCAGGAGTGGCGCCGCACGCGCGGGTGCCGTTCGAGCCCCTCCTGGACCTCGCTCAGCCGGCGGTCGTCGTCCAGCCCTTCGATCCTGTTGCCCGCTTCGTCGAGGATCCATGGCACACAGCCGCCCAGCGCGTCGCGCTGCGCCACCATCATCAACTCACTCACGTCAGCGCCAGTCGCATCCGCGGCCCGAGCGGACTGAAGCCGTTGCGCAGATAGAAGCCGCGCGTCGCCTCGATGTGGGAGAAGTCATCGCTCGGTAGGCCGACTTCCACGCGCGGTAGGCCCAGCTCGCGCGCCTGCACGCAGAGCGCCTCGATCAGCTGGGCGCCGACACCGGCGCTGCGGTGGGTCGGCTTGACCCAGAGGTCCTGAAGCAGCGCGTAGCGGCCCGCCGTGTGGATCGCGAGTTGATAGCTGGCCGCCGCCACCCCCACCAGATCGCTGCCCTGCTCGGCGATCAGCAGCACCCCAGCGTCGCGCTGCTCGATCAGCTGGCGTCCCACCTTCTCCATCTCCTCGATCGGTGGCGGCGTGCCGCCGAGCTCCACCAGCAGCTCGCGCACCGCGCCGATCGCGGCTTTCAAGTCTGTGGCGCCTGCACGGCGAACCGTGCAGGCGCCCTGCGAGGGCAAGCTTGTCTGCTGCGCCGGCGTCGCGCTGCTCATCTGGCGACCGCCAGCTCCTGCTCGGGCTCGAGCTCCACGGTGAACGCCTCCGGGTCCGCTCTGCCCGTGACCGCCTCGGCTATCGCGGCCATCGGCGCGCGTGCCTTGAGCAGGATCTCATCGAACTCCTCCTCGGGATCGGACTGCATCACAATCGCGCCGCCTGCGCCGATCGTCGTGGCGCCCGGCCGCAGCACGATCGTGCGGATCACGATCGAGAGGTCGACGCTGCCGTCGAGGCCGAAGTAGCCCAGGCCGCCGGAGTAGACGCCGCGCGCGGTGCGCTCCATCGAGTCGATGATCTCCATCGTGCGCAGCTTTGGGGCGCCGGTCATCGAGCCGCCGGGGAAGCACGCCCGTACGCACTCCACAGGGCTGCGGTCCGCCCGCAGCGAGCCGGTGATCGTGGAGATCAGCTGGTGCACAGTGGGGTAGGTCTCTACGACACGCAGCTGTGGTACCCGGACCGTATCCATCTCGCAGACGCGGCCGAGGTCGTTGCGCAGCAGGTCGACGATCATCAGATGCTCGGCGAAGGTCTTTTCGTCTTCCAGCAGATCGTCGTGGAGCGCGCGATCCTGCTCTGGATCGCTGGAGCGGCGTGCGGTGCCCTTGATCGGCCTCGCCTGCACGACCCGGTCGCGGTCGACCGAGAGGAAGCGCTCGGGAGATGAGCTTACGACCGCCACCTTACCCAGCTTCAGGTATGCGGCAAACGGCGCGGGATTGCGCCGCCGCAGGATCTTGTACAGCGTGAAGGGGTCGGGGCTGGCGGAGGTCGAGATCTGGTCGGTCAAGCAGACCTCGTATGACTCGCCGGCCGCGAGCTCGGCATGGCAGCGGTGGATATCTGCGATGTACTGCCGCCGCCCTCGCCCGCAATGGAACACGACCGGCTCGCCCGGCGCACTCGCGTCGCCTTGCGGTATGACATGTGCCCGCGGCCCGCTGGCCTCGGTCGGCTGTGCGATTACCCGGCGGACCTCGGCCTCGGCCTGATCGAGCCACTGCTGCGCATCCTGCTGGTCGTGTTTACCGGCGCTGAGCGCGAGCAAGTGGGTTCGGTGCGTGACGTGGTCGACGGCGATCAGACGATCAGCAAGCATCATCACCGCGTCGGGAACGTCGGAGCGGTGCACGGTGACGGCGCCGCAGTCGAGCTTGCACTCGTAGCCGATATAGCCCACGAAGCCTCCGATCAGGCCGGCCTCGATGCCCTCGGGAGGGTCGATCGCCATGCTCTTGAGAGCCATGTCGAGTGCATCGAAGATCGACGCCTGCCTGGTCTCGGTGCCCTCTGCGTGATGCTCTGTGACCTGTCCCTGCTCGATGTCGTATTCGAGCACGCGTCGCATCGAGCTCGCGCTCGTGCCCAGGTAGGAGCGTTGCGCCAGCCACGTTGGGGCATCCGCGCTGTCCAGCCAGAAGGCGTGCTCGGCATCCCCGAAGAGCGCTTCAAAGAGCGGCTCGGTCGGCGCCTCGAGGTCAAGGGATCGCGCGTGCAGACGCACGCCGGAGGATGGCTTGACCGGTGCCGGTGCCGGTGCCGGCGCCGCGGCCGGCCGCGGCCGTGGGTTGGGGGGAGTCACGCTTCCGCTGCGGCCCTCCCCGACCGCCAGGCGGTAGAAGTTCTCAAACAGCTTGCGCCCGTGCTCGGTGGAGATCGACTCGGGGTGGAACTGGACTCCCCAGAGCGGGCGTGTGTCGTGTTCGATGCCCATCACCACGCCATCGGCGGTCCAGGCGGTGATGCGGGCGTTGCGCGCGAAGGGACCCTTCACCGCGAGCGAGTGGTAGCGCACTACCGAGAAGCCCTGGGGGATGTCGGCGAAGAGCCCGTTGCCGACGTGTTGAACCTTGCTCAAACGCCCGTGCATCGCCATCGGCGCCTGCTCGACCAGGCCATCGAGCACCCGGCCAAGCCCCTGATGGCCGAGGCAGATTCCCAGCACCGGCGCCTCGCTGCGCGCCAGGATGTCCGAGCAGACGCCGAAGTCGTGCCAGCGCCCGGGGTGCCCCGGCCCCGGCGAGAGCACGATCGCGTCGAAGTGGTGACGCGAGAGCGCCTTCCAGGTGACTTCATCGTTGTGGACGACGATCGGCTCCTCGCCGCACGCCGCCGCGAGCAGGTGAAAGACGTTGTAGGTGTAGGAGTCGTAGTTGTCCACGAGCAGGGTCTTCATGCGCTCACCGCCTTTCCAGTCCGAGTCCGCGTGCGCCGCGATCGAGCAGCGTCGCGACCGCGCGGGAGGTGTGCTCGCTGCGATCGCGCTCCATGAACCAGCGCGCCAGATGGTCGACGTGACGCGCCAGCGGAGTGACGTCCAGCCGCTCCAGCGCGATCCGCAGGTGACGCTTGTAGATCTCCGACTGCACGACCGCAAAGCGGAAGTCGGGCTCCTCTGCGGGGCGCAGATCGCTGGGCGTGCCGCCGGTGGCGCGTGCTCGCGCACGGACCAGATCCCAGCCCGGGCTGCCGCGCGCCACCAGCAGGCCCTCGGGGTCGAAGTCGACCTCGGGTGTGATCGGCTTGGTCAAGAAGAAGCCGAGCGCGATCTGCGGCGCGATTCGTTCGGGGTGCGGATGGGTGCGCTGGACGATCCGTCCGGCATCGTCTGCGGTCAGTTGAGCGTCGATCTGGTCCATCAGCTGGTCGATCAGCAGCGCGCCCTCCTGGCTTGAGGAGAGAGCGCGCTTCTGGCGCGAGACCATGCCGTGGAAGATGGTCTGCGTAGGGTCCATCTCGCGCTCGGTGCTCTCCAGCGCCATCAGCTCGGCCATCAGCTGGCACCTGTAGGTGACGTGGGCGACCCACTCGATCCCGCAGATCTGCATCGAGTGCAGCTCCTCCATGTCGGGTGCCGACATCCAGTAGGCCATCGCACGCATGTGCTGGGTGGGCACGCCGTCGCCGCGCACCAGCGGGAGCTCGTCGAAGTCCTCGTGGCCGGTTGGGTAGAAGATCACGCCGTCGTCGCGGCGCATGAAACGGCCGTCGCGCAGCCCTTGCTCGGTCAGCTCACGCATCTCGGGCAGGTAGTCGGACTCGAAGAAGACGCGGTCGAAGGCGATACCCAGTCGCGCGAGCGTCTTGCGCTGGCCGCCGATCGCCCAGGCGCGGGTCTTGCTCCAGAGCTCAAGCGCCTCGCGGTCACCCGACAGCACGCGTTTGATCAGCTCGTCGGCGGCGTCGCCACGTATCGTCAGCTCGCGCGTGAGCGAGTCTTCAGGTTGCTCGGAGTCGCTCGGTGCAAGCGCGTGCTCGCTCTTGACGTACTCGGCGTAGCAGTCGCCCACGAAGTGGTCGCTCTTCTCGCTGCCAGAGGGCCAGAGATGCACGTGCTGGCCGCTGTTAACCACGCCAGCCATCGCCTCGCCCATCGCGCGTCCGACGTCTGAGATCAGGCTGCGCCGTTCCACATCGGCGCCGGCCTGCGCGAGCGCCGCGGCGATCGAGTTGCCGAGCGCGAGGTTGCGCAGATGGCCGGCATGTAGCGCCTTGGTGGCATTCGCATCCCAGAACTGGACCGCGAATCGGCATTCGGTGCCAAGGTCGGCGAGGGTGTCTTCGCGAGCGTCCCCCTCCAGCAGCGCCTGACCCACTGTTTCTATCCATTGATCGTCAAGCAGCACGTCCACGCTGCTCTCTGTCCGCTCGATGCGGGCCACCCATGGCTCCGACTCGATCCGCTCCAGCGCCGCGATCGCCTCCGGATCGCTTTGCCAGCCAGGCGAACGTGGCATCAGCTTCAGGTCGCACCTGCTCTGCGGCCGCAGCGGAGGCCGCGCAGCCCAAGGTGCCTGAGATCCCTCCTCCGGCACCTCCTCGAAGTAGTCGAAGAGATTGCTCGCCGTCAGCATGGGCTAGATCTACTCACGGGTGGGGCCGCTGTCAAACGGCCACGCGGAGCAGGTTTGCCAGGTCTGCGCCGCCCACCTACGATGGTTCCAGATATAGGCAGGTGTCCTTCATCGAGGCGGTCCGCTCATGCGCTCGCGCAGTCCAGGGCTGCACGTGGGAGGCTGGCCTTGGCGGCGCCAAGTAAAGATGAAGGTGCAAGCGATGGAAACAATCAAGAATATGCGCAAGGTGGCAGCACTTTGACGACGGTGCAAACGGATCTGGCCGTGCTCGGCGCCGGCGCGAAGGCCACGGCGATCGCGACGAAGGTGCACGCGATCAACTCGCTCGGGCTTGGTTCGATCGAGATGACGGTGCTCGAGTCCACCGAAGCCGCCGCAACGTGGTCGGGCGTGATCGGCTACACGACAGGGGCCGAGTACCTCGCGCTCACGCCCGCCAAGGACGTCGGCTTTCCCTACCAGAGCGTCGAGGAATTCGGCGAGGACGGCCTGGCGATCGACACAGCTGTGATGGCGTTCTCCTGGCACCGCTACCTGATCGGCACGCGCTCCTACGCACGTTGGATAGACGCGGGCTCGCCTCCTGTGCAGCATCGCGAATACGGCCGGTACCTGAACTGGGTGCTCTCGCGGGCCACCGAGGGCGTGAACATCCTCGACGGCCACGTGCTGCAGGTCGGGCTGCACGACGCACAGCGATGGAGCATCGAGGTCCAGACCGCGAGCGGCCCGCTGCGCTGCCTGGCTCGCGCCTTCCTACTCACCGGTCCGGGCATCCACCGCGATCTGCCGCACGATCCGCAGGTGGCCGACCGCATCTTCCACTGCGACAGCCGGCGCCCCGAGCTGGCTCGGATACCCACGCAGGGCCGGGTGGAGATCGCAATCGTGGGGGGAGGCGAGAGCGCGCTGGCCAGCATTCTCTTCCTGCTCGGCCTGCGGCCGGAAGCGCACCTGACGGTGTACACGCCGAGCCTGCCGATGAGCCGTGGCGAGAGCTTCCTGGAGAACCGCATCTTCTCCACACCGGACGTCGTCAATTGGGAATCGTTGCCCGAGGAGACTCGCAGGGAGTTCATAAACCGCTGCGACAGAGGCGTGTTCGGGCCCGACGGGCTCGCAACGGTCGCCTATGACGAACGTTGCAGCTTCGTGACCGGGCGCGTGAGTGATCTGACGCCCGGCGAGAACAGCGACCGCGTGCGTGTGGAGTACGAGAGCCCGCTCGGCTCCGGCGCCGGCACGCATGACTACGTCGTCAATTGCATCGGCTTCGATCTGCTGGAGCAGTTGCGCGTGCTGCTCACCGAGCCGGCGCGGGCCGAGGTGCAGCGACAGGTGGGGCCGCTGTGGGGAGCGGGTGCCAGCGCGCCTGAGTTCGGTCGCAACCTGGAGCTGAAGGGCATGCAGCCGATGCTGCACATCCCCGGCCTCGCGAGCCTGAGCCAGGGCCCGGGCTTCTCAAACCTCGGCTGCATGGGCCTGGTGGCCAACCGGGTCGTGCTGCCGCTGGTGGGCGGAGCCCAGCCTGCTGGCGACGTCGCGCCGGCGAGCGATGCCGCCCTGGCGGGCGATCGTTCTTAGATTCAGGCCGCCGCCAGCCGCCGCGTCACCACGGTCATCCCGCGCTGATCGGGTGCGAAGGCGATCGCGCTGCGGCGGGCGCGCTCCGAGCGCGTGCCGGGCTGGTCTAGCTCGACGTGTTCGAGCACCGTGCGCATCACCTGCTTCATCTCGAACTGCGCGAAATTGGCGGCGATGCAGCGCCGTGCTCCTCCTCCGAAGGGAATCCACGTGTAGGTCCCGGCCGGCTTGTCCAGGAAGCGCTCGGGCATGAAGCTGCGTGGGTGTGGATAGATGTCCTCGCGGTAGTGGACGAGGAATATGCAGGGCGCGACCGCCACGCCCGCCGGGATCTCGTAGCCGCCGATCTGCATTGGTTTGAGCAGCTTGCGGATTACCACCGGGACCGCCGGAATCAGTCGCAGCACCTCCTTGATCGTGGCATCCAGGTAGGGGCTCTCGCCGCCAGCGCGGACCTCCTCGCGCAGGCGCTCGAGCTTCTCGGGATGGCGCGTGAGGCGCTCGAAGGCCCAGGCCAGCGAGCTCGAGGTGGGGCCGTCGGTGATCAGCGTGACCAGTTCGTCGCGCATTTCTTTCTCGCTCAGCGGCGATCCGTCCTCGTGCCGGATCTGGTTGAGCAGCGAGACGATGTCGCCGTTGTCGGGCGCGTCGTTGCGGCGCCGTTCGCGGACCTCGTCCAGGACCGTCTCTTCCACTGGCCCCATCACGGACATGAATGAGCGGTTGCCGGCCAACCACCGTGGCCCAAGGGCCGCCAGCACAGCCAGCCGCTGCGGGTTGTTCATCCATGTGGTGAGCGTCTTCATCAGCTCCCGCAGACGGGTCATGCGCGGCGTGTCCTCCGAACCGAACACCGCCCGCATCACGACCTCCAGGCTGATCGTCTGCATGCGCGGCCACAGCTGGAAGGGCTCGCCGACGGGCCAGGCCGAGACCTCTTTGCGCGCCACGTCGGCGATCATCTCGCCGTAGGCGAGCATCCTCTGTCCGTGGAAGGGCGGTAGCACGTGACGGCGGCGCGTCATGTGCGCTGGTTCCTCCATCAGCATTACCGAGCCGGGGCCGAGCACCGGCCCGAGCAGCGTGTTGGCGACGCCCGCACCGAGCGTGGAGGGATCGGTTGTGAAGACCTGCTTGATGTGCTCGGGGTCTGCGAGGAAGACCCACTCGCCCGCGTGCCGGATGCGCAACGTGAAGAGATCGCCGTAACGTTGGTGACAACGCTGCATGAACGGCATCGGCCGCAGCGACCAGCCAATCGTCTGCACCGCCTGGGGCAGGCTCGGGCCGGGTGGCAGCGCGGAGTTGCCGTTTTGGCCCTTGCGCCGAGATCCGGATATCAGCGTCGGACCCATGTGACTTCCAGTTCGCGCGGTTTGTCTCTCACTTCAATTGTCTCCCATTGATCGCTTCGTGACTGCTTGTTCTTCGGTGTCAAAGCCCATGCCCGCCCCCGCTCGTGTCCTTGCAAACAAGCTTGTGGGCGCCTCTGACGTGCGCTTAGGAAAATCGAGACAGCGATCATATCCGTGCTCTTCGCACCCGCAAATCGCCTCCGCGCGCACGAGTTGTGCACAAATCCGCCGCTGGTGGACGGCTATGCTGCTCGCACTCGCACCAGTGCCTTAATCGGTGAAAGGGCCGGCCTTAAAAGCCGGAGATCCGGGTTCGAGCCCCGGCTGGTGCATGGTCGCGCGCGGCGCTCAGCCGCCTGCGACGTCTCGCCGCAGGAAGATCAAGTATGCGGCGATCAGCGCCGGGCCGGCGTAGAGCGCGCAGACCCACAGCGAGTGGAGGATCGGCGCCCAGTCGGTTGGCGTCGCCAGCAGCCCCTGCCATGCCTGAAACTGAGTAAAGAGCAGGTAGGGGCCGGCGCCTTCCAGGCCTGGGATCAGCTTCACCAGTGCCAGCAGCAGGGTGAAGGCAAGCGCGCCCACCACGGCTGCGGCGCTGTTGCGCGTCAGCGTAGAGAGCATCACGCCGATGCTGGCGACCGTCGCGAGCGGGATCAGATAGACGGCATAGGCGGCGACCACGAGCAGCAGCCCCTTGGGTGCCGAGACGACCGTGCCCGAGAAGGTGATCACGGGGTGAAAGCCCCATGAGGCCACGCCTGCAAGCGTGGCAACGACAGCCATCGTGAAGGCTCCCGCGGCCGCGTAGAGCACCGCGGTCATCGCCTTGGCTGCGATCACCTGGCTACGGTCGACAGAGCGGGTCAGGATCGTCTTCAGCGTGCCATTGCCGTCCTCGTTGGCCACCACGTCGCCCGCCACCAGGCTGGCGATTAGCGGCAGGAAGAAGGGCGAGGCCCAGAAGAGGATGAGCACCGGCGTGGCCAGGCCAGATTCGGTGATGTGGGCGAAGAAGATGAAGCCGCCGGCGTGGGAGGGGTGGCCGCGCAGGAGCTGGGCGAGCACGAAGATCAGCGGCAGCAGCACTGCGATCCCAAGCCCGAGGTAGGTGCGCTTCTGCGAGCGCAGCTTGCGTAGCTCTAGGCGCAGAACCGTGAAGGTCGAGGGTCGCCGCGCGCGCGGCGAGCGTACCGCGATCGGCGGCGCCGTTGAGGCTTGCGCTGCGCTCACGTGCCCTCCTCGGTGAGCCGGAAGAAGAGATCCTCCAGGCTCGCAAGCTCTGGGCTCAGCGCGAGGATCGCCACACCAGCCTGGCCGAGCGCGATCGAGAGCGCGCCGATCGCTTCCTCGGGACCGTGGACGCGAAGCGCGCCCTGTTCCTGCCCGCTGACCTCCACATCCGGCATGCCGTCTGCGATCTCCCTCGCGCGGGCATCATCGTCGGTATGAAGGCCGTATCCGCGACCGGCCTGCCGGCGCAGATCGCCGAGATCGCCCTCGTAGACGATCCGGCCGCGGTTGACGATCGCGACACGGTCGCAGAGCTCCTGCACCTCCGGAAGCTGGTGGCTTGAGAGCAGCACCGTGATCTTCTCGCCGGCCAGGCGCCTGATGAGCAGCCGCATGTCTCGCATGCCGGCGGGATCCAGGCCGGTAGCCGGCTCATCGAGGATCAGCAGGCGCGGGCGGCGCAACAGCGCGGCGGCGATGCCCAGCCGCTGGCGCATCCCGTGCGAGTAGCCGCCGACGCGATGCTTGGCCCGCGGCGCGAGCTCCACGACATCCAGCACCTCGTCGATCCTGCCGCCTGCGCCATCTCCGTCGAGCGCGGCCAGCAGTTCTAGGTTTCCCCGGCCGGTGAGGTAGGGATAGAACCGCGGAGCCTCGACGAAGCCCGCGACGCCGTGTAGCGCGGCTGCGCCGGCACGCATCGGGTTGCGCCCGAAAAGCTCAACGGTGCCCTCGGTGGGGGTGATCAGTCCGAGCGCCATCCGCAGCGTCGTGGTCTTGCCGGCGCCGTTTGGGCCGAGAAAGCCGTATACGTCGCCCGCGCGCACCTCCAGGTCGACGTGGTCGACCGCGAGCACCTCCTTGTAGCGCTTGACGAGGCCTCTCGCCAGGACAGGCGGCGCCTGGCCATCGATGCCGCCGTCCCTGCGTGCGTACGCCGCCGACGCATGTTGCGCCGGCGGCGGCGCTTGACTCGCCGGCGCTTCCCTCGCCGGCGCCGCCGGCGTCTCGCTCACCTCAGAGACCTCTGGCTGCTGTCTGCAGGACCGAGGGCGTCACGGAACCGACCAGCAGATGGTCCACCCCGCTACTGCTGAAGCTCAGCAGCGTGCCGAGCGCGGTCGGCAGCTCGGTGGCCTTCGCGCCGTTGATCGAGACGTGGGGGAGGGTCAGCGGAGAGGAGCCTTCTTCTGTCTGGCTGCCCACCCCCTGCTTGGCCTGAGACTCGACCACGATGATGCCACCGAGCCCTTCGCCGTAGCTGGCCAGAGCCGCGTCGTGACCGTCGACTTCGACCAGACGGACTTCGTGGCGGGACATGCCCGCAAGGGTCGCCGGTGCCTGCAACGTGAAAGGCAGCTTCGCCTGCACGGCCGCGACACCGGTCGTGGTCGCATTGACGTGCGGGCGTCCTTGATGCCCTTCGTGCTGGCCGTCGGCGCCGCCCTTGGGCGGGGCGATCTTGGTCGTCTTGACGCCTGCGGGCAGCGAGAGTGAGAAGACCGAGCTCGGAACCGGGCCGTAGGAGACGTCGGTGGCGGTCAGCGCCAGCACGGGAGCGCTCTGTCCCTTCGCATAGATGGCCAGCCGCAGTGGTACCCCATGGGTGGCGTCCCATGCCAGTTCAGCGCCGCCCACGAGTCCACCGTTACGGGCAGGCGAGATCCTCACCGCGTAGGCCGGCTGCCCGCCGACGTCGGTCGGCACCGCGCCGCTCAGATCCGCATGCCCCATTAGGTGGGTGATCGCTTCCTGGATCTCGGCCACACTCGGGACATGGCCCGAGTCGGCTGCGGTCTGCTGAGATGAGCGCTCGCCCTGGCGTGCGGGCGGGGTGTACTGGTAGAGCGTGTTACTGGACGCCTGGTAGAGCGTGGTCGTGCTGCCGTCATAGAGCAGCTCGGTGGCGCCCTTTTCGGATTGCAGTTCGAGCCTGATGCGGCCATCGGCGGCGATCCAAACCCGCCCTTCGCCACCACTCAGCAGCGGGCTGCTACTACCGCCGCCGGGTTCCTGGCCCTGGATGTTTGCGCCTTCGATCAGATGGTTGGTGAGGCTCACACGGGCGCTGAAGCCCTCCAGATTGGGCGCGGTGAGGGCATCATGGATCGCCTGGGCCAGCGGCTTGGGCGCGGGCTTGGGGTCGTTGCCCAGCGCGGAGGCAAGCGCGGTGCAGCCGATCCCCACAGCCACCGCCGTCGCGCACAGCAGCAGCAGACGGGGAAGGGGAAGCCGGCGAAGGAGACTGCTCATCTTGGCATCCTGGCTTTCTCGAAGACCCGTGTCAGCCGGCCGCTGCGGCCCGCTGAGTGGCCTGACTCCAGGCTAGCGCGGATGCTTGCGGGAACCTAAAGACTCGGCGAGGAAGCTCACATCTGGGCTGGTTGGGGCTCCGCTGGGCCGCGGCGCGCACGGGCGCGCACAAGCAGGCAGGTGCGACGGCGTCTGCGGGCGCCCGCGGCTTCCGATATCTTCTCGCCCGCAGACATGGTGATCGCATTCTTCATCCTCTGTGCCGTCGTCGCTGTCGCGGTCTACATCGCCGCGACGGGTGGCTCGCGCCGGGAGACCATGCCGGGCGAATCGGCCCTGGCCAACCGGGCGATTCTGCTGGTCGTCGTGATCACGTTCGCCTTCGGGCTGGTCGTGCCACTGCTCCTGCTGCTGAAAAACGGCGAAAGCAAGGCGAGCACGGCGGTGGGTGTGCATCTCACCCACAAAGAGGTCAAAGGCCGCGAACTCTTCACCGACGCATGCGCGATCTGCCACACGCTGAAGGCGACCAACTCGGTTGGCCGGATCGGCCCGATCCTCGACGATGTCGTGCCCGAAGCGGCAGGCTCCTCCTTCCCGGCACGCAAGGAACTGGTGCTGAACACGATCCTCGAAGGCAAGGCGCTCGGGGTCGGCAACATGCCGAAGAAACTCTACGAAGGCCCGCAGGCCGAAGCCGTCGCCGAATTCGTCGCGGCTGTCGCAGGCAAGTAACGTCCGATGTCCCGAATAGCATCGTGGCCGATGCCACAAGATGGGCAGGCGCGTGAGTGGTGGGCCGATGTATACGAGGTGCGCGAGCGGATCGAGCGCCGTCGTGCCAGGGAGACGACCTCTGAGCGACCTGCCCCATCGCTGCGAAGGGGCGTGCGCGAGATTCGCACTAGCCCGCAGCTGAGCTTCGCCGCTCACCGGCCGCAGGATGATCTCGGCGCGCGCAGACGGCGTCCGCGGCCACGGCCGGTGCAGCGCATCGGGCCGCGCCCGGACAGGATTGCCGCCTGGGCGGTCGCGCTGGGCGTGCTGCTGCTGCTACTTGCGATCTTGAGCGCACACTAGGACGACGCTGGGCGGCGCGAGGCGGCGTCCTAGAGGGGGTGCGGATCGACTAATCTCCCCGGCGCCATGCCGGATGTGCCGAAGACCGCGGAGGACGTGAGGGCGCTCGTCAGCGAGCGCGACATCCGCTTCATCCGGCTGTGGTTTACCGACATTCTTGGCCAGCTGAAGTCCTTCTCGATCAACGCCGCCGAACTGGACGATGCGCTGGAGGGCGGGATGGGCTTCGACGGCTCCTCCGTCACCGGCTTCAATGCGATCGAGGAGTCCGACATGATTGCGATGCCTGATCCCTCGACCTTCGCGGTGCTGCCCTGGCGGCCGGAGGCGCAGGGGGTCGCGCGCATGTTCTGCGACGTGCTCACGCCCGAGCGCACGCCGTACGAGGGCGACCCGCGGCACGTGCTGCGGCGGGCACTGAGCCGCATGCAGCAGATGGGCTTTGACACCTTCAACGTTGGCCCCGAGCTCGAGTACTTCCTGTTCAAGGACAAGAACGGCACCGAGGTGCTCGATGAGGGTGGCTACTTCGATCTGACCACGCTCGACGCGGGTTCCGACGTGCGCCGCGAGACGGTGCTGGCGCTGGAACAGCTCGGCGTGCACGTCGAGTACTCCCACCACGAGGTCGGCCCCAGCCAGCATGAGGTCGACATGCGCTATGCCGACGCGCTGAAGATGGCGGATGACTGCATGACCTACCGCATCACGGTCAAGGAGTACGCGATGAAGTACGGCTGGCATGCGACCTTCATGCCCAAGCCGCTTTTCGGCGAGAACGGCTCGGGCATGCACACCCACCAGTCGCTGTTCGCAGGCGGCAAGAACGCCTTCTTCGACCCCGACGACACCTACTTCCTCTCCGATGTCGCTAAGGCCTTCATCGCCGGGCAGCTCAAGCACGCGCGGGAGATCTGCTCGATCTTCGCCCAGTGGGTGAACTCCTACAAGCGCCTGGTGCCCGGCTATGAGGCGCCGGTCTACGTCGCCTGGTCGCGCCGCAACCGCTCCGCGCTCGTGCGGGTGCCGCTCTACCACCCAGGCCGCGAAAAGGCCACGCGGATGGAGCTGCGCTGCCCCGATCCCGCCTGCAACCCCTATCTGACCTTTGCGGCGCTGCTGCAAGCGGGCCTGGAGGGGATCGAGAAGGGCTACGAGCTGCCCGAGCCGATGGAGAAGAACCTCTACCACCTGCCCGGCGAGGAGCGCAAGCGCGTGGGCATCGAACAGCTGCCGGAGACCCTGGGCGAGGCAATCGAGCTGACCGCCGACTCCGAGCTGGTGCTGCGTACGCTCGGCGAGCACATGTTCAACCGCTACGTCGAGATCAAGCGCCAGGAATGGGACGACTACCGCGTGCAGGTGACCAAGTGGGAGCTCGACCGCTACCTGGCGGTGCTCTGAGCGTCCGCCGCTAAGCGGACGCGGACGCTGCCAGCAGCTCCCGCAGCTGCTCTGGCTCGCTCACCGGCCGCAGGCAGGCAAAGCGCTCGCAGACGTAGGCGGCAGGGCGCCCATCGACTGGGCCTCGGCCTTCCAGCAGCGGCACGGCGGTCGGCTTGCCGTCCCCCGGCCCGACTGCGAGCACGACCGTCGGGCGGTGAGCTTCGCGGACCACGCGCACGAGCGCGTCGCGCTCACCACCGGGCGGCCCCACGATCGCCACCTCCGCGATCGGCGCGCAGTGCAGCCGCATCGCTTGCAGCATGTGCCCGAAGCCGAGCGGGTGTTGGGGGGCGATCTCCTGCAGCAGGCTGATCGCGCCGAGCGCCGCCCGCTCGTAGGAGTGCTCGCCCGTGAGCGCCGCGAGCCGCAGCAGGCCCATGGCCGCGCTGGAGGCGCCGGATGGGATCGGCATGTCGTCGATGTCCTTGCGCCTTGCCACCAGTGGCTCCGCGTCGACCGCCGTCGAGAAGAAGCCTGCCCCCTCCGGGTCGGCGAAGCGCGCGATCATCGTGTCGGCGAGCGTCCTTGCCTGCGTGAACCAGTGCTCCTGAAAGCTCGCCTGGTAGAGCTCAAGCAGCGCCTCCAGCAGAAAGGCGTGATCCTCGAGGTAGGCGAGGATTCGGCTGCCGCTCGCCCCATCCTCGCTGTAGGTGCGAAGCAGCCTGCCATCGGCGTCCACCATCCGCTCCAGCACGAATTGTGCACACCTGCTCGCCTGTCCGATCAGGGTCTGGCCAAGCTCGTGTCGTTCCGGTTCGGTGGCCGCCGGCAGCGAAGTGAGATACCCGCCCGCCTGTGCAAACGCTGAGATCGCCAGGGCATTCCAGGAGGCCAGGCGCTTGTCGTCAAGCCCGGGGCGCACGCGCTCGGTTCGAGCAAGCAGCAGCGCCTGCTTGATGCGCGCCACCGTCGGCCCGTCGGGCCGCGGGACCGCGGGCGACTCGTGCAGGACGTTGAGGCCCGCGACGGGATGGTGCGGGTCGCTGAAGTTGCCCTGCTTGCTTGCGCCGGTCCAGTCGATCGCGCGCTGCGCATCTGCGCCCAGCACCGCTTGCATCTGCGCCACCGTCCAGACGTAGTAAGCGCCCTCTACACCTTCCGAGTCGGCGTCAAGCGCGGAGTAGAAGCCGGCCTTGGGCCCCTGCATCTCGCGCACCATGAACTCGATCGTCTCCAGGCACACCTCAAGCAGCTTGGGGTCGCGCTCGAGCTTGAAGGCGTGCAGGTAGGCTGGCGCGAGCAGGGCGTTGTCGTAGAGCATCTTCTCGAAGTGGGGCACCTCCCACCGGGCATCTACCGAATAGCGGTGAAAGCCGCCGCCGACCAAATCGTGGATGCCGCCGGAGGCGATCGCTCTGAGGCTGTAAAGCGCCATCTGCGCCGCCGCCGGCGGCGCGCTGCCCGAAGCAGCCTCCCCGAGAAGGAACTCGATCACGCACGGCTGCGGGAACTTCGGCGCGCCGCCGAAGCCACCGTTTTGCTCATCGAAGCTCTCGCTCAGCCGCTGCACCGCCTCTCCCAGCGCGCTCGGGTCCAGTGGCGCCTGCGAGGCGCGCAGCAGCGCACCGCCGGAAAGGCGCTCCCGCAGCTGCTCCACCTGCTGCTTGATCTCGCCGGATCGCTGTCTCCACTCATCCGCGATCGCTTCCAGCACCTGACTCCAAGACGGCATTCCGGGCCGTGGCGCCGGCGGGAAGTAGGTGCCGCCATAGAAGGGCATCTGCTCGGGGGTGAGAAAGACGTTCAGCGGCCAGCCGCCGCTGCCGGTCATCGCTTGCACGGCGTCCATGTAGATCGCGTCGACATCGGGCCGCTCCTCGCGATCGACCTTCACGCACACAAAGCTCTCATTCATCAGCGCCGCGACCTCGGGATCCTCGAAGGACTCGCGCTCCATCACGTGGCACCAGTGGCAGGCCGAGTACCCGATCGAGACCAGCAGCGGCCGATCTTCCTCTCGCGCACGTTGCAGCGCCTGCGGGCTCCAGGGCAGCCAGTCCACGGGATTGGAGGCGTGCTGGCGCAGGTAGGGCGAGCTCTCTTGCGCGAGCGCGTTGGGCACAGGCTCAGCCTAGTGGTCCGCCGGCCCTCAGGGCTGGTGCACGAGCGCGGCCAGTGGGGGCAGCACGCTCGTGGGCAGCAGATCGCGCCGCAGGCCGGGCCACCGCTCTGTGTGGGCGGCACGTGCGATCAGTGCACCGCTCGCGGTGATCTGGAAGTGGTGGCCTTCGAGCACGCCCGAGACGTTGCCTTCGTCGCCGATCAGCACTGATCCGGGAGCAGCGACGCTGCCGAGCACTTTCACGCTCGCGACCCCCACCTGGCCTTTGTGGACCGGGAAGACGCCTTCCAGATCCACGCCCGGAACGAACGAGAACCTGTGCAGGCGCACGGTCTTGTTCGTGATTCGCGCGTAGCCGCCCCTCAGCCCGCCGAAGCTCGACCCGCTGGGAAGCGCCTGCTCGGCCTGCAACGTGGCGCCGATCACCTGGCGGTCGAGGTCGACCATGGTGTCGAGCACCGCACGCAGCGTGCGGCCCGCCCTCGCCGGTAGCCCCTGCACCGGGTGCAGAGCACGCAGGCTCGTGGGCGTGATCGGAGTCGGGCTGAACAGGTCCGGGATTGCGCCGCAGGGCAGCACCGTGGCGCCTTCGAAGAAGGATTCGACCGCGATCTTCGCGCAGCCGCTGAAGTCGCTGCCCAGCACCGAATGGCCGGTGTAGGGGACCGTGAGCAGCTGTGAGCCTGGGATCATCGCGGCCACGTGCCGGGCGCCTGAGGTGGGAGTGCGCAGGTCCTGCTCGCCGGAGAGGATCAGCGTCGGCACATCCGGCAGGGCGCCGCCCTGCACCGGCCCGGGCGTGCTGTATGGCCAGCTTGCGCACCCGACGAGCAGGCCGGCGTTTTCGGCGGTGGCGGCGTCGAAGGGATAGAAGGAGGAGGCCGGCTGCGCCGCCAGCGCCGCCTGTGCTTCCGCCAGGCGTCTCGCCGGCGAGCTGCTGCGCTGCCATGGGTAGGCGGTGTCTTCGCAGGTGGTGTCGATCAGCAGCGCGGAGTCGATCTCTTCTTCGGATTGCGGCGGCGCCGGTTTGGGCGGCACGTTCGGCACCAGGCCCTCCGAGAGCAGGTCCAATCTGAGCAGCGGTTGTGGATCGCCCCGCAGTGCCGAGATCACCGCTGCGGGTGTCATGGCTCGCAGCGCCGGGTTGAGATCTCCCGCGATCAGCTCTTCCAGCAGCTGCTCCTCGTCCATGGTGTCGGAGTGGCGTTTGCCGGAACCGTCGTAGACGGCGCCTTTCAGCGGCTTGCGGGCCATCTTGGCGGCAAGCTTGGCCAGGTCGCCCAGTGGGTCGGAGGTGATCCCTGCGCACGCTCTTTGCGAGCACAGCTCGGCAAGCACGGGCTTGATCGCTTGCAGCGTCGGCAGGTAAAGAGGTTCGATGCCGGAGGGTTGTACGACCGAGTCCAGCACCATCGCTTCCACCGTGCTCGGGTAGGTCTGCGCATACTGGAGCGCAACCTTGGTGCCGTAGGAGGTTCCGTACAGGACGAGCTTTTCGTAGCCGAGCGCCTGCCTGATCGCGTCGATGTCGGCGACCGATTCGCTGGTGGCATACCCACTGCGGACGGCGCCGATCTGCTTGCCGCACTGTTCAACTAGCGTGCCTAGCGAGACGTAGGGAGATTGCAGAGCGGGGCAACTGAGTGGATCCGATTCGCCGGTGCCGCGCTGGTCGAAGACGATCAGGTCGCGGTTGCCTAGCGCGGGCGCCATCGCCTGCGCGAAGTAGCTCACAAGCGGCAGCGCTGACTGGCCAGGGCCGCCGGCGAGGGCGAGCACTGCGTCCCTGCTGGGCGCCCCGCCGCTCAGCTTGCGCTCGATGTGGAGGGCGATCGTGCCGAGCTGCGGCTGCGCCCGCAGCGCGGGGACATTTAGCGTCGCGCAGGAGAACCCCGGGCTGTGCGGGCAGCCGGAGAATGTGATCGCTGAGGCCGGCGAGACCGGGCCGAGTCCAAGGGCGGGCAGCGCGGCTGAGAGTACGACGATGGCAAGCCGCCTGCGCATCGATCGACCTTAGCGGAGCCCGGCGCCGCGCCTATGGGCGTGTGTCAGCTCGTAGGCGAGCGCGGCACTCGCAGGTTGGCCGCCCGTGCCGGCGAGATCGTTCTCCACCGCCACGAGCTCTGCGAGCGCGTGAGAGCTGCGCTGGGCGGCGAGTCGACTCTCCAGGTTGGCCGCGAGCTGTGAGCCTGCTCGCGCCAGCTCTGCCGAGTGCCCAGCAGCTTTGCGCAGGCTCGAAAGCGGGATGTCGATCGCGACCCCGCCCAACTCGCCGACCAAGTGTTTGCCGCTTTGTAGGGCAAGCACGCCATCGGCCGCAGAGCGCCCGCCTACGTGCAATTCGAACTGTTCATATCCGGTCCAGCCCGAGAGCGATACGCCGGGCACATAGGAGTAGCCCTGCAGGCGCACTCTGCGTGGCGAAAGCGCAGCCCAGCCTCCACGCAGACCGCCGGTGCGTACCGCGGAGTGGGCCGCAGCTTCCAGGCCGCCGGATTCGCCAATCGCGATCGCAAGCTGGCGCACGAGGTCCTGGAAGCTCAGTGCGACCGCGCCAAGCGTGCGTCCCACCTGCCCGCCGTAGCCGCGGATCGGGACCACCTGGGAGAGGTCCTCTGGCGCCAGTGGCGTCGGCTTCAGGTAAGCCGGCGGGGCGGCGAGCTTGCATTTGTGGATGGCGCGAGCAGCAAACAGCGCATGCAGCGCATTGACCGCGCACGATCCAGGCTCAGTGGTCAGCACCGAGTGCCCCGTGTTCGGCACCACCAGCAGATGCGATCCCGGGATCAGCGCGGCCACCGAGCGAGCGTTCGCCGTCGGTGTGCGCAGGTCCTCAGCGCCCGAGATGATTAGCGTCGGCACGGCCGGCAGGGAGCCGCTGACCACGGGCGGCGCGGGGCTGGAGAACGGCCATTCCACGCAGTCGGGCATGTCGCTGAGCGGCATCACGTCGCGGCGTGCGAACGGCGCGAAGGCGCTCGCTGGCAGCGAATCGATCTTCGCCGTCACTTCGCTGCGCCGCTGGCCCGCGTTTGCGCTCCTGCTCCACGGAAAAGGCTCCTCTTCGCAGACGGTTGCGAAGTAGAGCGGGCTGTCAAACGTCGGGTCGCTGCCCTGTTCGCCTTCTTCTGCTTCGCTGAACTCGCCGTGCAGCAGCAGTCTGCCGAGCAGAGCCGAGTCGCCTTTGGATGCCGCTGCGATCGCGGCGGGGAATTCGGCGCGTAGCACTGGGTCAAGATCGCCTGCGATCAGAATCCCGAGCATCTCGGCGGAGCCGATCCGCACCGTGTGCCGGTGGCCCTTGCCATCGAACACGCTGGCGCGCAGCCTGTGACTGCCAAGACGCGAGACCAGCCGGCGCAGGTCACGAACCGGATCGTTGGTGATGTGGGCACAGCCGTGGAATGCGCAGAGCTCCGATAGAACGCGGGGAACCGCGGCAAAGGTAGACAGGTCCAGCGGTTCGGGGCCTTCCGGCGGCACGACCGAGTCCAGCACGAGCGCTTCGACGTGCGAGGGGTGCTCCTGCGCGTACTGCTCCGCGACCTTCGTGCCGTAGGAGGTGCCGTAGAGGACCAACTTTTCGTAGCCGCCAGCGAGACGGATCGCTTCGATGTCAGCGACGGTTTCAGGGGTCGTGTAGGAGCCGTGGCCGGGGCCAATCTGCTGGGCGCAGCGCTTGACTACCTGTGCGGGCGGACCGTTGCTCTGCGAGCTGAAGGCTTTGCATTTCAAGGCGCCCGAGAGCCCCGTGCCGCGCTGGTCGAAGACGATCAGGTCGCGCGTGGAGATGATCGGCCCGAGCACTTCGGCAAATGTTTCGGTAAACGGGATCGCCGCCTGCCCCGGGCCTCCTGCCAGTGCGATCACGGCGCTGCGCGCTTCCCCGACCGGGGCGCGGCGGCGTCTGATCGCCAGCCTTATCGTCCCCGGCACGGCGCCGGTCGAGGAGAGCGGCACGGTCAGCTGGCCGCAGGCCAGCTCGTTGCTTTCGGCGCATGTGTTGAAGGTGATCTGTGCCTGCGCGGAGCCGACGCGCAGCGCAAGGATCAGCGCCAGGGCGGCCCCGGCGAGCAAGACCATCGGGAGCTTCCCCGCCACCCATTCCACGGATGAGAATCTAGTGGATGTTGGCGCTGGCGGGTTCCAATGCCGCTTGCGGCGTGGCGGCAGGGGCAGGCTCGCGCCGTTTTGCGCAGCCATCAGGCATAGGTATCCTCCCTGGATGCCCAGAACCTGGGCGAGGGCGCCGCAGCCGGCCGCCCTCCACATACAAAGACCTTGACCCTGGAGTGTTGCCGAGCATGGCCGTAGCCGCCCCGCAGGACACAGAGAAGACCGACGAGCAGAAGGCGATCACCGAGATGGTGCGTCAGTTCGCCGACGAGCAGATCATCCCCAACGCCGAGCACTACGACCACGAGGACGTGTTCCCGGGCCCGATCGTCGAGCAGATGAAGGAGCTCGGCCTCTTCGGTGTCACGATCCCCGAGGAGTACGGCGGCATGGGGCTCGACCTGACGACCTACGCGATGATCGTCGAGGAGCTCTCCCGCGGCTGGATCTCGATCTCCGGCGTGATCAACACCCACTTCATCGGCTCCTACCTGCTGATGAAGTTCGGCAGCGAGGAGCAGAAGCGCAAGTACCTGCCGCGGATGGCCACAGGCGAGATCAGGGCCGCCTTCTCACTCTCAGAGCCCGAGCTCGGCTCCGATGTGCAGGCGATCAAGACCTCCGCCAAGAAGGTGGGGGACGCCTACGAGATCAACGGCCAGAAGATGTGGGTCACCAACGGGCTGATGTCATCGCTGGTGTTCGTGCTGGTTAAGACCGACCCCGAGGCGCAGCCAAGGCATCGCGGGTTCACCTGCTTTATCGCCGAGAAGGAGGGTGGGGTCTCGGAGAACACTGGCGAGTATGCCGGCCTGAACGTTCCGCCGAAGATCAAAAAGATGGGTTACAAGGGCGTCGAGTCCACAGAGCTCGTCTTCGACGGCTACAAATGCCCGGCGGAGAACGTCCTCGGTGGCGAGGAGGCCGGCCTGAACAAGGGCTTCTCGCAGATGATGGACGCGCTGGAGGTCGGTCGCGTCAACGTAGCCGCCCGTGGCGTGGGCATCGCCCAGCGTGCGCTGGAGCTCGCGCTGCGCTACTCCCAGGAGCGCAAGACATTCGGCAAGCCGATCGCACAGCACCAGGCGATCCAGTTCAAGCTCGCCGACATGGCCACGCAGGTTGACGCGGCAAGGCTGCTCACACTGCGGGCTGCGCGCATGAAGGACGCCGGCGTGCGCAGCGACCTTGAGGCCGGAATGGCGAAGCTGTTCGCCTCCGAGGCCGGTCGCTTCTGCGTGGAGGAGAGCTTTCGCATCCACGGCGGCTACGGCTACTCCAAGGAGTACGAGATCGAGCGGCTCTACCGCGATGCGCCGCTGCTTTTGATCGGCGAGGGCACCTCGGAGATCCAGCGGATGGTGATCGGGCGCAAGCTGCTGGAGCGGAACAAGATCTGATGTCTGAGGACGCTCGCGCCCTGATCGAGCAGGCGACGCGCCGTTTCGTCGGCGAAGTGCCTGCCCTGGCTCAGCTGAAGATGATCTTCGAGGTTGAGTTGCGCGGGCGCGGGGACGCGCAGCAGTTCCGCCTGCAGATGCCTGAGGTGCAGGTCAGCAAGGGTCCCGCTGCCGACGCCCAGATCAGAATCGACATGCAGCGCGCCTTCTTCAACGTGATGGCCGCCGAAGCGAAGGTCCCCGACTGGATCGAGGCGTTCACTTATGGCAAGGCGCACGCGACCGGCCCAACGCAGTACCTACGCCTGATCGCGACGGTCGTGGACCGCCACCAGGAACGCCAGAACCTGCGGCGCGCGCGGTCGAAGTAAATCCCAGCCTCTAGACGGAGGTCGGTCAAGCGATACAAGTACGCAGTGAGCGTGACGTACTTTGTACGCGAGCGAGCGAGGACGCCGTAGCGCGCCGCGCCGACGTTCGTCTAGCGGTAAGCGGAGATCTGCTCTGCCAAGAACGCCAGCGAGGCGATCAGGAAGACGGACATCATTATGAGGGAGAAGTTGTCCTTCATGTTGGACCCGGTGGCGAGTCTACCACCGGGGCGGGCGCGTAATCAGGTGTGCAGCACGTGCGAGGTGCCGATCACCTGGCCGGCCGTGTTCAGCGCTTGCAGCTGCAGGTAGGCCGCAAACGGGGTGGACATGGTGGTTTCAAAGCCGCTGGATCGCGCCGTGCTCACGGGCGTGAGTGAGGAGCTCGAGGAGCCCGCCAGCAGTCTCCAGGAGGCGACTTCGGTGGCGCCATTCCAGCTTACGTGGACCGTGCCCCCGCTGCGCGTGAATTCCGGCGGCTGCGCGGGTGTCGCGCTCCACGGGAACTCGTAGGTGCGGAAGTCCTGGGTGTTCTTGCCGAGGCGCGCGTCATAGACGATCTGGCTCGCGGAGTTGAACTCGGTGAAGTTGGGAAGTTCGCCGTAGCCGAGCAGCCAGTCGCCGCCGGCCAACTGCTGCACGCTGCCCTGGCTTCCCGCCAGCAGGGTGCGGCTGCTGTTGACGAACTTCTTGACGAGGCTGACGCGATGCTGGCTTTCTTCGGGCCGCAGCAGCAGCCCACTGGACTGCTTCTCCTTCGGTGGCGTGGAGCCGTTGTCGAACACCGAGATCAGGCCGCCGGGCTGCCAGCGCGCATCGTGCTGCCAGTAGAAGCGCACGCCGCTGCCGAGCTTGAAGCTGCTGTGCGACCCGTCGCCGAACTGCCAGGCAAAGCCGCCGGTGTGGATGCTCAGGTCATAGAGCGTCCAGGTGTTGCGCACCGAGATCAGCAGGTTGCCGTTGCCGTCGGGCGCGACCGAGTTGAGGTGGTAGGCGTCCCACGGATAGGAGGTGTGGGGGGCGGGGTTCTTGGAGTATGCGAGCGGGATGTGCCCGAGCGCATGCCATTCCCACATTACAAGGCCCGTCTTGATGTCGACCTCCTGGACCACCGAGTCGCTGAGCACGCCGTCTGCCGCGCCGTGGTAGGCGGCCAAGTCCATGTGGATCGGATAGAAGGCGTCGATCCACGCGGTGCCTTCGGGTGTGATCGTGATCACGTGCAGGTCGGCGTGCAGCCCGTTGCCGGCCTTGATTGTCGTGATCGGCTGGTAGGAGCTACTGTAGACCACGTCTTCGCCCTGGCCGAAGCCGAGTTTGAGGATGCGGCCCTGCCACCAGGTCAGCACCGGCTTGCCTTCGTAGGTCTGGACCTGGAGGTTGGTCGCCGAGTAGCCCGCCGGCAGCGGATGGAACCAGATCAGCCTGCCGTTGGGCGCGACGATCATCGGGCCGGGCGAGCCGGTGCCCTGGTAGGGGGCCAGGAAGAAGTCGCCCGGTGCGATTCCCGGCTTCGGCGGCGTCAGCACCTTGATGCCCGAGGGCGTCAGCGATGGCGCGGAGGCGAAGTGCAGCGCTTCGGCGGGATTGCCGGGGCGGTGTGGGAACGGGGCCGTGGGCTCGCCCACTTCGCGCTGCACCTTGAAGTTGGTGCCGATGCTCTCTTCGTGGCCGTCGACCACCACCGTGGCGTTAACGCCCACCATCTCGCCGGGGCGGAAGTGGCGGGCCGGCAGGAAGCTCTCGCCGGTGCCGGTCGAGTACGCCTCGATGCGTCCTTCGTGCAGTCCGCTCTTGGCGCCGACCGCATGGACGCTGCGCACTATCGTGCCCTTCGGGCCGAGGATGCTGATCTGTGCGCGCGGCGAGACGTCGGGGGTGCCCGGCAGGGGCGAGATCGTGACCGCGTTTTCGGCCGCCGCGACGGTGGCACTGTGGCCGCTCGGCAGCGATGCTTTGGTGCGAACTTTGGTTTCCCCGCAGCCTGCGGCCCCAAGGCACAGCAGGGCGCTGCTGATCAGTGCTGTGAGCATCGGCCTCACCTTGAATCGATGATTGTTGGACCCGTTTGCGTCATCAGCTCACCCCGAAGGACTTGGTGGTGCCGATCACGTGCCCGCTGGCGTCGAGGGCCTGCACCTCGAAGCTCTGGTAGCTACCGGAAAGCGGGATCGCGGTCTCGAAGCCTGACTTCGCGGCGGTCGCGACCGTCGTGAGCCTGCCGTTCCCGGAGCCGGCCAGCACCCGCCATGAGCGTACCTGCGTGGCGCCGTTCCAGCTTGCGTACACGGTCACCTTGCCGTCCTGGCTGCGGGCGGCGCCGGCTGGTGGGTAGAGGGGTTCTCCGACCCACGGATCGAGCGTCGTGCGGTAGCTGAGATCCGGTTTGGGGAATTTGCCTTCCAGCACCGGGCTGCCCTGCGAGGTGAGCTCCGAGAAGTAGGGTTCGGAGCCCGCGCCGAGCATCACATTGCCGTTGCTCAGCGGCTGCAGGTCACCCATGTAGTCGGCTTCCAGTCCGTACCCGACTCCATAGTCGGCCACCTTTTCGGCGGTGTGGGTGGTTTCGTCCAGCTTCAGCACTAGTCCGCGCGATGGCGCGCTCGCGCCCACGTAGGTGCCGCCGCCGGTCAGCTGGCAGCAGTGGTCGTCGAACATCGTCACCGTCCCATTGGGCTGCATCTTGACGTCGTGCTGCCATTGGAATTCGGCTTCGGAACCGAACTTGAAGCTCGATTTGCGCCCGCCAAGCGTCCACTCGATCTTGCCGGTCTTGATGTTCACCAGGTAGGCGGCCCAGGTGTCTCGCATCGAGACCAGGAAGGTGTCCTTGCCCACCAAGGCGATTGAGTTCACGTGATATGCGTCCCACGGGAAGCCGTTGGTCGGTAGCGTCGCCTGCGACTGCGAGAGCGGAATGTGATCCAGCGCATCCCAGTTGTAGAGCAGCTTGCCGGTGCGCAGGTTGTACTCCTGCACGGCGGAGTCGATCATCGCGCCGTTGTAGGCGCCGCCGTATGGGGAGAGGTCGTGGGGGATGTCCTTGTTGGCTGTGACCCAGGCGTCTTCCCCGCTGATCAGCATCTCATGCAGCGTCAGCTTCCAGCCGTCGGCGCCCTTCAGGTGCGCGACCTCCTGGTAATGCCGGTTGACCACGATGTCTTCGCCGCTTTCGATCGCGCCCGTGTTGGTGACCAATCCCTGCCACCAGGACAGCGCCGGCTTGCCTTCCCATTCCTGCAACGCGAGGTTGCTGGCGACCACGTCTTCCGGCACGGGCTTGAACCACACTGGCGCAAGCTTGTCGTCGAGGATCATCGGGCCGCTCTGGCCGATCATCGGCGGGAAGCTGATGTTGTAGAAGTTCGCGGTCAGGATGTAGCCGGGGGCGAACTTGCTCGTGTCCGGTTTGTGTTCGATCTCCATCTGCGGGGGGTGCAGCGAGGGCTCGGTCACGAAGCTGTAGGTGCCTGTCTTCAGGTAGGCGCCGATCGGCGCGCCGCGGGAGTTGGCGAACGCGAAGGTGGCCGCGACGTAGACGGCGACCAGAGCGAGCGCCGCCAGAGATAGACGCCGTGCCGCGGATACACGGTCCGCGCTTGGCTTGGGCATCGTCAGGAAGGTCAACACCGCCGCGAAGGCGACGCAGCCCGCCCCGATCAGGTAGGCCAGCCGGAAGCCTTCGGTGAGCGACAGCGGCACGCGGTGGCCGGAGCCGATCAGTTCGGTGCTCAGTTGCGTGGCCAGCGTGATCTGGATCGCCAGGCCAAGCCCGCCGCCGACCTGCCGCGAGGTGTTGACCATGCCCGAGGCGAGCCCCGCCTGTCCCTCCTTTGCTCCCTGTGTGGCGGCGATCGTCGAGGGCACGATCGAGAGCGCGATTCCAGCGGCGGCCAGCAGCCCGGGGATCATTACGTAGACGATCGAACTGCCGCTCGGCTCGATTCGGGCCAGCAGCAGCAGTCCTGCGGCCAGCATGATCAAGCCGCTGCCGAGCACCGGGCGCACGCCGAAGCGGCCGACCAACTTGCCGGCGCGCGGCGCAACGAGCCCGAGCACGATCGTCATCGGCAGGAAGGTCAGCCCCGTCTTCAGCGGCGAGAGCCCGAGCACTTGCTGCAGGTAGAGCGAGCTCACGAACCACATCGCAAACAGAGCGGAGGAGAAGAACAGCACGATCTGGTTTGCCGCCCGCAGCGTCTTTGTCAGGTCCTTGAATGGCACGAGCGGTTCCTTGGCCACGCGAGCCTCCACGTAGCCGAATGCCACGAGCATCCCCACGCCGGCGATGATCGGGCCAAGTGCCTTGGCCGATACCCAACCGGCCAGGCCACCTTCCACCACCCCGTAGACCAGCACGATCTGGCCAACCGTCAGAAGCACCGCGCCCAGCAGGTCGAAGCTCGCGTCTTTCTTGACTCGGCGACGTTCTGCCACCACGTAGTACGCGACGGCTGCGGCCGCCAGCCCGATTGGTGGGTTGATCAGCAGGATCCAGCGCCAGCTCAGGAATTCGGTGATCACGCCGCCGAGCAGCATCCCCGCCGCGCCCCCGAGACCGTTCATCGCCGCCCAGGCGCCGATCGCGCGGTGAAGCTGCGGCCCCGGCTTGAAGGAGGCGGTGATGATCGCCAGCGAGGTGGCGGCCATGAAGGCGCCGGCGCAGCCCTGCAGCGCACGGGCGGCAATCAGCATCTCGCGGCCCTGGGCGGCGCCGCCGATCGCCGAGGCGAGCGCGAACATCGCCAGGGAGACGACGAAGATCCTGCGATGCCCGAACTGGTCTGCGACGCGGCCGCCGAGCATCAAGAAGCCGGCGAAGGAGATCGAGTAGGCATCGACGATCCACTGAAGTTCCGGCGAGGAGAAGCCAAGCGCCGACTGGATGTGAGGCAGCGCGACGTTGACGATGCTGAGATCGAGGATGACCATGAACTGCGCCACGCAGCAGACGGCCAGCAGCATGGCCTGGCTGGAGGGGCGCCGCAGTCGCGAGCGACGCTCGGGAGCCTGCTCGACCATCCCGGGCGCGCTCGGCGGGTTGGCTCCGAGCACCGGGGTGGCGACGGAGCCCTGATCTGCTGCTGTGTTCTCGTGGTCTTGCATCAGCGTCGATCCCCTCTGTGCGATCCTCGGTCGCGCCACCGGATCAGGTGCGATCGGAATGTTAGGGGCGTGTTAGCATGCCCGCCGACGCCTTCACGCAACAAGAGGAGCCAAGCCCATGAGGAAACGCCAACTGCTGTCCGCCATGCTAACGGCACTCGCCGTCGTGGCGGCGACCCTGTTGATCGCGGCATGCGGTGGCGAATCCTCGAAAAAAGGCGGCAGCGAAACGAAAACGAGCTCGACGTCCACGAGTCAGACGCTGCAGAAAAAGCAGCACGAAGAAAAAGGAACGTACTGATCGGCGCGGGCATCAACCATCGCCGCCCGAGCTCGTGAACGAGGTGGAGTAGGGGGCGACCTTCACCGCGGTCGAGGTACCGAGAACCTGGCCGGAGGCGCTTAGCGCCTGCGCCTGCGCGTAAGCGCTGTGTTCGTACTTCTTTGGCACGATCGCAGTGGTTTCAAAGCCGCTGGATGGCACGGTCTGCTGGCTTTGCAGTGATTGCGGCGAGGAGGCCGTGAGGATTCGCCAAGATGCGACATCTGTCGCGCCGTTCCAGCTGGCGTGGACGATCACCTCTTCGCCTGTGTTGTTCTTCGTCGCGACGATGCTGGGTGGCGCCGCGGGCTGGCCGCTCCAGGGGTGCCGGTAGGCGCGATAGAAGATCATCGGATAGGGCAGGTGCGCGTCGAACAGAAGCGAGCCGCTCTGGGTGTACTCGCTGATCTGCGGCACGCCGCCCCAGCCGACCAGCAAGTTGCCGTCGCTCAGCGTCTGTACGTTGCCCTGGCTTGCGGCCAGCAGGGGTGGTGAGTGGGTGATCTGTGATGTCAGACGGGCTTCGTGTGTAGCGAAGTCCAGCGCGATTCGGACGGCGCGTGATTGGCTGTGCTTGGGCGGGTTGGCGCCGTCATCGAAGAAGCTGACTTCACCGCCTGGCAGGATCCGGCCGTCGTGCTGGTAGGCGGTTTCGGTGCCCGGCCCCATCTTGAAGGAGCTTTTCAGGCCGCCCAGGCGCCAGAGGATGTTGCCGGTCGATTCCTGGATCTGATACCCGGCCCAGGTGTTGCGCGCGGAGATGAATACGTTCCCGTTACTCTGCGGGTCGATCGAGTTGATGTGAAACCAATCCCAGGGGCGGTTCAGCGGGGGCGCAAACTCCGATTCGGTCGTGGCGATGTGATCGAGTGCATGCCATTCCCAACGCACGAGCCCGGTCTTCATGTCGATCTCCTGGATCGTTGCGTCGAGGATCACGCCGTTCTTGGGTCCTTTTTCGATGGAGGCGAGGTCGCAGCGAATCGGGTTGAAGGCCGTGATGTAGGCGACGTGATGGGGCGCGATCTGGAATTCGTGTAGATCAGCCTGCAGTCCGTTGCCGCCGTGGACTGTCGCGAGCACCTGGTAGCTCGGACTCATCACGAGGTCTTCGCCATCGCCGTAACCGAGTTCGAGCACCTTGCCCTGCCAGAAGGTGAGGTCTTCATGGCCTTCGTAGCCCTGCACATTGACGTCCTCGTCGGTGAGATCGCCGGAGACCTGATGGAAGTAGACGAGCTGTCCCTGCGGGTTGTAGATCAGCGCACCGTAGGAGCCGGCGCCGGGGCCGTTGCTGGTGAAGATGTCGCCCGCGCCCGGGTCCTTATCGGCGCTCGTCACGGTGAGAATCGGCGCCTGCATCCCGGGCTGCGTGCGGAAGCTCTCATATTCGGAGGGGGAGGCCGCCGGGTTGGGGAACGGCGGCACGCTTGCGGTCGGGTAGGGGGTGTCCACACGGAAGGAGAGCGCGTCCCTGTGGCCGGAGACTGTCGCGTGCACGGTCACCGTCTCGCCGTCCGTGAACGGCTTGCTCGGCACGAAGCTGGCGCCGTCACCCTGCGAGAAGCTCTCCAGGCGACCTGAATGCGAGCCGGTCTGCGAGCCTTGCACCGAGACTTCGCCGATCGCGCTCGCGGGCGCGCCCAGGAAGCTGATCTGAGTCTCCGGGTTGGCCGTCACGCTACCGGGAGCGGGGGAGACGCTCGCCCCGCCGGGCAGGCTTGCGTCGTGCTGGAGGCTGCTCGGCAGGCAGGATGGAGCGGAGGCGCTGCTCGGTTTGGAGCCGCCGCAGGCGGCAAGCGCCACCGCGGCGCAGAGCGCAAGCGCTGCGAAAGCGATCGGGCTGGTGAGGCGCCTCATCTAGCGGCGATCTGCTGCCGCCGGCCTAGACGAGCAGCGCGCCGGCGTCGTACAGCTTGATCACCTTCACCGCGTCGCCCGCGGCGTCGATGCACAACCGGCAGAGCACGCACTCGTCGAGGTTGCCCTCCACGATCTCAAGGCTTCCGCCCTGATCCACGGCGAAGATGTCCACAGGGCAGGCGTCGGTGAGCTTTTGGGCGAGCGCCTGGTCCGCAGCCGCGGAGTCCTCGACCTCGACTGCGATGAACGTACCGTCCCTTCTCATGAGAGACCTCCTTGCGCTCCGGCCGCGGCGCCCGCGCTGCGCGCCTGCATCTTCTCGGCGATCAACCCCGGGATGTCCTCGATCCGCTCGGCGACCGTGATCCCGGCCTCCGCGAGGCGCGCGATCTTCTCCGAGGCGGTGTCCGCCTTGCCTTCGACGATCGTGCCGGCGTGGCCGAAGCTCATGCCAGGCATCTCGTCCATGAAGCGGCCGGCCATGAAGGCGACGATCGGCAGCCGCGAGTTGTTCTCGGTCACCCAGCGCGCGAGCTCGGCCTCCATCCGGCCGCCCGGCTCTGTATAGATCACGATCCCCTGGGTCTGCTCGTCGGCCTCGAACAGCGGCATGAGCTCGGCGTAGGTGGAGCCGATGATCGCGTCGCCGCCGATCGAGACCGCCGTGGACTGGCCCAGGCCCGCCGCGGATAGCGTCGAGGACATCTCGGTCGTCATGCCGCCCGAGCGCGAGATCACGCCGATCGGGCCGGGTGTGTAGGCCTGCGCCGCGTTGCGCGCCGGGCCGCCGATGCCGCCCATCTTGATCACGTCGGGGACGATGATCCCGAGGCAGTTGGGGCCTATGATGCGCGCGCCGCGCAGTGTGGTCAGCTCCACCATCGCCGCAACGTCGCGGCGGGGGATGCGCTCGGTCACGATCACGATCAGCTTGACCCCGTTCTCGATCGCCTCGAATACCGCGTCCTTGGTGAAGGCAGGGGGGACCGTGACCACCGAGCCGTCGATCGGAGCGCCGTGGTGCGCCACCGCCTGCGCGACGGTGTCGAAGACGGGCACCCCGTGAACCTCGCGGCCCAGGCGCCCAGGGGTCACGCCACCCACGACCTTCGCGCCGGCGCCGTAGTCCAGGCACTCGCGCGTGAGGTTGACGGCCTCGCGGCCGGTGATGCCCTGGACGATGAAGGTCGTCTGCGCATCGACGAGGATGCTCATGCGGCCACCCCCTGGATCTTCTTCACCGCGCGGCGCGCGGCCTCGTTGAGGGATACGGAGCGGTCGGCGTACTCGACGCCGTACTTCTCCAGGATCTTGAAGCCCTCCTCCTCCCAGGCGCCGGGGATGCGGAAGATCGCGATCTTCTCAGCGGGGTCGTATCTCAGCTCCAGGCAGGCCTTAATCACCCCGCGCGCGACGATGTCCACGCGCGTGTTCGAGACGATCGACATCATCACCGCGATCTTGTCCACGCCCGGCTTGCTAAGCACGAGCTTGGCCAGGCCGCAAGTCTTGGCGACTGATGGGTTGCCGCCGATCTCGCAGTAGTTGGCCGGCTTGCCGCCATGGGCGCGGACTGCGTCGAAGAGCGTCAGCGAGCCGCCGCCGGCGCCGATCACCAGCCCGAGGTTGCCGTCGAACTCGGTCACGTTACCGGCGACGCCGCGGTGATCCTGGGCATCGACCTCCTCGCCGGCGATCTCAAACGGCGTGGCCTCACGCGCTTGGCGGGTCTCCTCGTTGCCGACGCCGAGATCGGCGAGCAGCTTGGCGTGGCGACCGCGCGCCTCGTTCTCCATGTCCATGTGGGCGTCCAGCGCGACGAAGGAGCCGTCGGCCAGGCGCCCGAGCGGGTTGATCTCCGCGAGGGTCATGTCGTTCTCGACGAAGAGCTTCGCGAGCCGGGTGAGGATCGGGACCAGCTTGTTCAGCGCGCTGCCGGTCACGCCGGTGGAGGCGATCACCTCCTTGGCCATGAACTCAGAGAAGGGCAGGATGTTTGAGAAGTGACGGCGCCCCACCTTGTCGGGCTGCTCCTCCGCCACCTGCTCGATGTCGATCCCGCCGACGGGGGAGAAGATCATCACCGGCTGCTTGCGAAGGCCATCCCAGACCACGCCGGCGTAGTACTCCTGCTCTACCTCTGCCTTCGGATCGACGAGCACGCCGCGCGGCATGTGGCCTTTGATCTCCAACGCGAGGATGTCACGCGCGTACGCCTCGGCCTCCTCAGGGGAGTCGGCGAACTTCACACCGCCGGCCTTCATGCGCCCGCCGGTCAGCACCTGGGACTTCACGACCGTCGGGCCGCCGATCCGCTGCGCGATCTCACGCGCCTGCGAGGGCTCGGTGGCGAAGCCGAAGTCGGTTACTGGGATGCCTGCGCGCTTGACGATCTCGCGCGCCTCGTACTCGAAGAATCGCATTCGCGGGTTGTCCGGGGTCGAAGTTTGAGCAGGTCGCGGAAGTGTTGTCTTCCGGTTAGGGGGCGCCAAGCCTATATGGACCGGCAGCCGGCCGCGCAGCTGCCGCCGGCGCCCAGAACCCCTGGCTCGGCCGATCGATTCGCCGGCCGCTACGCGGCCGCCGGCGTGAAGCCGTAGAGCTCAGCGAGCTCCGGATCCTTGTGCGCCAGCATCTCGGCCAGTTTGACCATCACCTGGCACTGCTTCCAGGTGGCGTCGTCCTGCATCTTGCCGTCGATCATGTGCACGCCCCGGCCATCCGGGATCGCCTCGATCACCTTCTTGGCGAACGCGACCTCATCGGGGTCCGGCGAGAAGACCTTCTTGGCGATCTCGATTTGTCCCGGGTGCAGCGACCAGGCGCCCACACAGCCGAGCAGGAAAGCCGCGCGGAACTGGGTCTCGCAGCCGAGCGTGTCCTTGATGTCACCATAGGGGCCGTAGAACGGCAGCGCGCCCACTGCCGTGCAGGCGTCGACCATGCGCGCGATCGAGTAGTGCCAGGGGTCCTGCTGGTAGCTGGCGCGGGGAGCCTCGGGGTCGTTCGGGTCGGGGTCGGCGATCGTGCGGTAACCGGGGTGCCCGCCGCCGACGCGCGTGGTCTTCATCCGCCGCGAGGCCGCAAGGTCGGCCGGACCGAAGCTCATGCCCTGGATGCGCGGCGATGCGGCGGCGATCTCCTCCAGGTTGGCCACCCCGAGCGAGGTCTCAAGGATCGCGTGCACGAGGATCGGCTTTGTCAGGCCCGCCTTGGCCTCCAGCTGAGCCAGCAGCCGATCGACGTAGTGGATGTCCCACGCGCCCTCGACCTTCGGCACCATGATCACCTCGAGCTTCTCGCCGATCTCGCCGACGAGCTGGGTGAGGTCGTCCAGCACCCAGGGCGACTCCAGCGCGTTCACGCGGGTCCACAGCGCGGTGTCGCCGAGGTCGATATCGCGTCCCACCTTGATCAGGCCCGCGCGCGCGGCCTCCTTGCGGTCGACGGGCACCGCGTCCTCGAGGTTGCCGAGCAGGATGTCGACCTTGGGCGCGATGTCGGGCACCTTCGCGACCATCTTCTCGTTCGAGAAATCAAGGAAATGGATCATCCTCGATGGCTTGACAGGGATCTCCCTGGCGGGGGTGGGCGCGCCGATCGCTAGGGGCGTCTCGAAGGCTCGGGGGTTGCGCAAATCGGTCTCCTGATCCTCGGGTGGTCGGGGTCCTGAACGGTATCGCCTCGCGCGCTCAGCGAGCGATCTCTAGAGTGCTGGCTGACCCCCGCACGAGGAGAACTCGACAGATCCATGAGCGACACCGAGACCGTCCAGAGCCCTTCCGTAGAGACCGATCAGGCTGCCCGCGAGGCAAGCGGCGCCCATCCCTACGGCCGCTATCTTGAGGAGTTCGAGGTCGGCGATGTCTACAAGCACTGGCCGGCCAAGACCGTGACCGAGGCGGATGACCACCTCTTCTGCCTGATCACGATGAACCACCATCCGCTGCACATCAACGACGTTTATGCCGCCGGCTCACAGCAAGGCCGCAACGTCGTGGTGGGCCCGCTGGTCTACTCGCTTGCGCTCGGCATGTCCGTCTCCGATGTGAGCGGCAAGGCGATCGCCAACCTCGCCACCGAGGAGCTCAGCCA
Source organism: Solirubrobacteraceae bacterium (assembly GCA_036008645.1). Taxonomy (GTDB): domain Bacteria; phylum Actinomycetota; class Thermoleophilia; order Solirubrobacterales; family Solirubrobacteraceae; genus Palsa-744. The sequence continues at coordinate 20,987 of DASYNI010000039.1, read as the reverse complement.
CCCCGCTCCCGTGTTCCACGGCGACACGCTATTCGTCGAGTCCGAGGTGCTGGAGAAGAAAGAGTCGCGCACCAAGCCCGATCGCGGCACCGTGAAGGTGCACACACGCGTCTTCAACCAGGACGGCACCTTGGTGGCGGAGTTCAAGCGGATCGTGCTTGTGCCTCGCAAGACGCCAGGCTCGGTCCCGGCGGCTGACGGAAACGTCGAGTAGCGAGCACGGACTGTCACGGACCGTCTCGGCGGCTTGCCACTGAGCTGCCCGGCGGGTCCGTACGGTAATCTCTCCTGATCGCCCCCCAAGGGCGATTTTCCGTTCTCGGCGCCGCCACGGCGCCGGCCGCGCCGAACGAGGCACTGTTCCTGCGACACAGAGGAGCCGCTCGCACGCCATGTCGACCACTGCCCCCGCCCCAGCCCCGACCAAGCACAAGCGCCTTCTGGCATGGGTGCAGGAGGTAGCAGCACTCACCGAGCCCAGCGACATCCACTGGTGCGACGGCTCCAAGGCCGAGTACGACGGCCTCTGCGAGACGCTGATCGCAGCGGGGACCTTCGTGCGGCTCTCGGAGGAGAAGCGGCCCGGCTCCTACCTCGCACTCTCAGATCCCGGCGACGTGGCGCGGGTGGAGGACAGGACTTACATCTGCTCAAAGCACGAGCAGGACGCCGGTCCCACCAATAACTGGCGCGATCCGGAGGAGATGAAGGAAGCGCTGAGCGAGCTGTTCGCCGGCTCGATGCGCGGGCGCACGATGTACGTCGTGCCCTTCTCGATGGGGCCGCTCGGCTCCGACAAGAGCCAGATCGGCGTCCAGATCACCGACTCCGCCTATGTCGCGGTCAGCATGCGGATCATGACCAGGATGGGCGCCGGAGCGCTCAGGTCGCTGGGCGACGAAGGCCAGTTCGTGCCCTGCCTACACTCGGTCGGCATGCCGCTGATCACGGACTCGGGTGAAAGCATCGAGGACGTGCCCTGGCCCTGTGACGCCGAGAACAAGTACATCGTCCACTTCCCCGAGACGCGGGAGATCTGGTCCTACGGCTCCGGCTACGGCGGCAACGCCCTGCTCGGCAAGAAGTGCCTGGCGCTGCGGATCGCCTCGGTGATGGCGCGCGACGAAGGCTGGATGGCCGAGCACATGCTGATCCTGAAGCTGATCTCGCCCGAGGGGGACGTGAAGTACATCGCCGCCGCCTTCCCGTCAGCCTGCGGCAAGACGAACCTCGCGATGCTGATCCCGACCCTGCCGGGCTGGGAGGTGCAGACGATCGGGGACGACATCGCTTGGATGAAGTTCGGCGCCGATGGCCGCCTCTACGCGATCAACCCCGAGGCCGGCTTCTTCGGCGTGGCTCCCGGGACAGGCATGGAGACCAACCCGAACGCGATCGAGACGGTGCGCAAGAACTCGATCTTCACCAACTGCGCGCTGACCGACGACGGCGACGTGTGGTGGGAGGGCATGACGCCCCAGCCGCCCGCCCACCTGACCGACTGGCACGGCAAAGACTGGACCCCGGATTCCGATGCGCCCGCCGCGCACGCCAACGCGCGCTTCACCACGCCGGCCGCCCAGGACCCGGCGATCGCGCCGGAGTGGGAGGACCCGGCCGGTGTGCCGATCGACGCGATCCTGTTCGGTGGCCGCCGCTCGGGCGTGGTGCCGCTGGTCACCGAGGCGCTGGACTGGGAGCACGGCGTGTTCCTCGGCTCGATCATGAGCTCCGAGAAGACCGCCGCGGCCGCCGGCAACCTCGGCGAACTGCGCTTCGACCCATTCGCGATGCTGCCGTTCTGCGGCTACAACATGGGCGACTACTTCGCCCACTGGCTAAAGATCGGGCGCCAAGCCGACCCGAGCAAGCTGCCCAAGATCTTCTACGTCAACTGGTTCCGCAAGGATCCCGAGGGCCGCTTCCTGTGGCCAGGCTACGGCGAGAACTCGCGCGTCCTGGCCTGGGTCTTCGCACGCTGCGCCGGCCACGGCTTCGCCCAGGAGACCCCGATCGGCCAAATCCCCCCGGTGGGAGGCGAAGGCATCGACGTCAGCGGACTCGACGTGCCGGCGAGCGACATGCAGCAGCTGCTCGACGTCGACGTCGAGGATTGGAAGTCCCAGCTGCCTCACTTCCATGAGCACCTGGCGAAGTTCGATCGCCTCCCGCACGAGCTACATGAGCAGCTGAAGGCGCTTGAGCAAAGGCTCGCCGGCAGCTGAGCTCTCGGTAGCTCCGGTCCGTGGGTCTAGACCTCGGGGCCGTGGCCGTGTGCGCCGTCAGCGGCTGCCGGCGGGCGTGACTCCTCGGCCAGCGAGGTGATCGCAAGCGAACCGCGGGCGGTGGTTTCGAGCACCTCGGTCGCCTCCTCCAGCGAGCGCGCGTAGAGCTCGACCAGCAGGTGCACGACGATCGTCGTGTCGTCTTCGTGCTTGTGGAAGCGCACGTGGGTGAAGAACTCGCGCACGCCGTGCTCGCCGAAGGCGGCGTAGGCGAGCGCGTCGCCTGCCTCGGGACCCGAGCAGCTCTCCACATCGTCGGCATCGACGGTGACGGTGCACGAGGCGACCCAGGGGGTGCCGACGATCATCCGTTCCCAGCGATCCTCGATCGGCTCGACCCGGCCATTAGAGAAGCCCAAGTGCGGCTGGTCGTGCATGCAGTCCAGGCACTGCACGACGGCCTCCTCGAGCTCGTCGACGATCTCGGAGCGCTCGCCGGTGTCGGGGTCGATCTTGTGGATCCCCTCGTAATGGACCTGGACCTCCAGGTTCTGCGACCAGCAGCGGTAGCAACGCAGCCAGCTGCGGGCGCTGGTCTCCGAAGTCGAGCCCTCCATGGGAACCATTGTAGGCGCGGCTTCGGTTGGGGGAAGTCCGCGGTCCGCGCGGCTCAGACGATCGCGGCGCGCAGCGTCGCCTCGAAGTCGGTCTGGGCGACCGGGCCCACGCACGGCGAGCTTGCCCCGGCTTGCCCGTAGCGATCTACGCCGGCCCTGACCGCCGTCTCATCGCCAATTGCGCTCAGTTCGCTCAGGAAACCCTCTGAGATCGCGGCCTGCATCGCGGGCATATCGCCGCTCGCGGCGTCGAAAGCCTCGATGTCGGCGCCGAAGCCGCTGCGCTCAATCATTGCCCGGTAGAAGGGGAGCCCGAAGTAGGGCAGCAGGTCGCGGCGCAGGGCAGCGTGGGCTTGCGCGACGTCGCCGGTCAGGGCGGCTGGGACCGCGGCGACGACATCGAAGCCGTCGAGGGTCTTGCCGGCGCGCTCCCGGCCCTTGGTCAGCTCGGGGATCACGACCTCGCGGATGTAGCTCGGGCTGCAGAGCCACAGCATCGCGCCGTCGGCGACCTCGCCGGCCAGGCGGAGCATCGCGGGGGAGAGGGCGGCGACGTAGATCGGCAGCTGCGGGCGGGGGTCAAGGCCCATCAGGCGGAAGCCTGTACGCCACTTCTCGCCGGTAGGTGGGTCCTCGCCGCGCAGGATCGCACGCACAATCGCTACGTATTCGCGCATCTCCTTGACCGGGCGATCGATGCTCTGCCCGTGCCAGCCCTCCACGACCGGGCGGTGGGAGACGCCGAGTCCGAGCGTGAAGCGTCCACAAGAGAGATCGTCGATGGTCGCGGCCGTCTGGGCCATCGTCGCCGGGGTACGACTGTAGATCGGGACCACGCCGGTGCCGACCCGGATGCGCGAGGTGGCGAGCGCGTAGGCGGCGCAGACGGTGAGCGACTCCCGGCCGGCGATGTGGGTCGTGTAGACCGACTCGTAGCCGAGCGACTCCGCGAGCTTCACGCGCTCGATGGCGGGCTCAAGCGCGCGTCCGGTGGAGATGAAGCAGCCTGTGGCGATGGGGGGAGCATACGGGTCGCCGATCACGAGCGCTATCTGAAAGCTCAGGGTCGGAAGTCGCGACGATGCCTAGTTTCGTACTACAATTGCTTGGTGCAGATCCATGCCGCGGCGCGCAAGCACGGCATCGCCGATGCAGACATCGAACACGCTGTAGAACACGCCATGACGATCGAGGATCAAGACGAAGACGCTCGCCTGTATCTGGGCCCAGCGCGGAGCGCTGCGCTGCTTGAGGTCGTGACGATCGTGCGTGCCGATGGGTCCGAGATTGCGATTCACGCGATGAGCATGAGAAGCAAGTACCAACGGCTGCTGCCGGGAGGCTGAACATGGCGACCAAAGCACATGGCAGGACGGCGGGCGGGGTGCCGATCACCGATGAGTTGATAGACAAGCTTGCGGCTAAGGCCGAGGCTGGCTATGACGTCGAGCAGACACTACGCCGACGTGGCGGGCGACCAAGCATGGGCTCGGCGGCCGCCAGTGTAGAGTCGGTGCGCTTGGAGCCAGAGCTACGCCAGGCATTGGCCCAGCGCGCCCAACACGATCACGAGACGACTTCCTCTGTGATTCGCAAGGCGCTACGCGAGTACCTCAAGGTCGCCTAGCCTAAATTTTGCTCAGCCTGTCCAGGAGCGCGCTCTCCAGCTCGGACTCGCCCAATGACGGGTCCAGTTCCGCCAGCATTCGCTCGGCCGTGCGGCGGCCACCTAGCGTGCGTAGCGCCTTCATGCCGTGCTCAGTCGCGAAGTCGTTGAGCGCCGCGGCCCGGCGCGCGGAGGCGCGGCGCGCGCGCAGGTCGATCGCGCCGAGTCGAGTGTCGATCGCGTCGGTCAGATCCTCGATGCCGCTTGGTGGTGGCAGCGAGGAGACCGCGACCACAGGCGTCTCACGTCGGCCGAGCGAGCGCAGCGCTGCATTCAGATCGCGCCGGGCACTGAGCGCCACCTGGCCGAGGTCGGCCTTGGTCACGACCAGCACGTCGGGGATCTCCATGATCCCGGACTTCAGGAACTGCAGCACGTCGCCGCTGCCGGGTTGCACGACCACCACCACAGCATCCGCAACATCGGCGATCTCGGTCTCGGCCTGGCCGACGCCTACGGTCTCGATCACGACCACGTCGAAGGCGGCGGCCAACGCCTGGCCGGCGGCGCGCGTGCCCCATGCCAGGCCGCCCAGTCGTTCGCCGGCGGCGGTGGAGCGGATGAAGACCTCCCTGTCGGCCGGATCGAACTCAATCCGCGCGCGGTCGCCGAGCAGCGATCCACCGGAAGCGCGCGAGCTCGGATCGACTGCGAGCATTGCGACCGACCTGCCCTGGCCCCGCCAGCAGCGCAGCAGCGCGGAGAGCAGTGTGGACTTACCGGCGCCAGGCGGTCCGGTCACGCCGACGATGTGGCCCGATGGCTCGTGGCCAAGCTTCGCGGGCAAGACCTCGGCCAGCAGCGCGAGCGCCTGCTCGCGGTCGGCCTGGGTCGTGCTCTCCAGCAGGTTCAACACGGCGGGCGCGGCGGCGAGGTCCCGCTCGCGCAGACGCCTTCCGAGCTCTGCGCCGTTGCCTGCGTCGGTGCCGCTCATCCGGTTGCGGCCGCTCTAAGCCGAGGCGGGCACGCCTGCGCGCTCGCTCACCAGCTCGACGATCTCCCGCATGATCTTGGAGATGTCGAAGTCCTTCGGCGTGTAAACCGCCGCGACGCCCGCCTGCTTGAGCGCGGGCACGTCCTGCTCGGGAATAATCCCGCCGACGACCACCGGCGCATCGACGCCGGCCTCTCGCAGCGCCTCGGTGACGGCCGGGATCAGCTCCAGATGGGAGCCGGAGAGGATCGAGAGGCCGATCACATGCACGCCCTCGTCAGCTGCCGATCGAGCGATCTGCGAAGGGGTCAGGCGGATGCCGCTGTAGACGACGTCCATGCCGACATCCCGCGCTCGCACGGCGATCTGCTCGGCGCCGTTTGAGTGGCCGTCCAGTCCGGGCTTGCCGACCAGGATCTTCGGGCGCCGCCCGAGGCGCTCAGTCAACGCCGCGACCTGCTCGCGCAACTGCTCCAGCTCCGGCCCGGACACCGCGGCGCTGGCCTCGCCGACGCCGGTCGGCGCGCGGTAGGAGTGAAAGACGCTGCGCAGCGTGGCTGCCCACTCGCCGGTGGTTGCGCCCGCCTGCGCCGCGGCGATCGTCGGGGCCATCAGGTTCTCGCGGTCCGCGCTCTCATCGGCAGCCACGCGCGCCAGCTCGACCAGCGCCGCATCGACCGCCGCCTGGTCGCGAGAGGAGCGCCATTGCCTGACGGCCTCGATCTGCTGCGCTTCCACGGCTGGGTCGACGACCAGGATGCCGCCTTCGGCGTCCTCGGTGAGGGGGGAGGGCTCGGTCTCGGTGAAGCGGTTCTGGCCCACCACGACCTGCTCGCCGGCCTCGATCCGGCGGATGCGCTCGCGGTGAGACTCGACGAGTGCCCCCTTCATGTAGGGCACCGCTTCCACCGCTCCGCCGTGCTCGGCCACCACCGCCATCTCTGCGCGCGCCTTGCCGAGCAGATCCGCCACCAGACCGTCCATCACCTTCGAGCCCTCGAAGATGTCGGGGTAGTCGAGGATGTCGGTCTCGTAGGCGAGCACCTGCTGGATGCGCAGCGACCACTGCTGGTCGAAGGGGCGCGGCAGGCCCAGTGCCTCGTTCCAGGCGGGCAGCTGGATCGCGCGGGCGCGGGCGTTGCGGCCGAGCGTGACCGCCAGCGCCTCCAGCACGATCCGCTGCACATTGTTCTCCGGCTGGGCCTCTGTCAGCCCGAGCGAGTTGACCTGGACCCCGTAGCGGAAGCGCAACTGCTTCTCGTCGCTGACGCCGTAGCGCGTGCGCCCCAGCTCCTCCCACAGGATCGACATCGTGCGCAGCTTGGCGTGCTCCTCGATGAAGCGCACGCCTGCGTTGACGAAGAAGGAGATCCGGCCGAAGACCTGGCCCATCGTCTCTTGCGCACGGTCGCCGAGGCGCTCCTTGACCGCATCTAGCACAGCGATCGCGTTGCTCATCGAGTAGGCGATCTCCTGCTCGGGCGTTGCACCTGCCTCCTGCAGGTGGTAGGAGCAGATGTTGATCGGGTTCCACTTCGGAATGTTCACGACGGTGTAGGCGACCATGTCTGCGATCAGCCGCATCGAGGGGCCGGGCGGAAACGCGTATGTGCCGCGGGCCAGGAACTCCTTGATGATGTCGTTCTGAGTAGTGCCCTGGAGCATCTCCTGCGGGACGGGCGGGTTCTGGCTCTCCGCGGCAACGATGTAGAGCGCCAGCAGCCAGGCGGCGGTGGCGTTGATCGTCATCGAAGTGTTCATCTCGCCGAGTGGGATGCCCTCCATCAGCGCTTCCATGTCGCCGCGGTGGGCGATCGGCACGCCGACCTTGCCGACCTCGCCGCGCGAGAGCTCATCGTCGGGGTCATAACCGGTCTGCGTGGGCAGGTCGAATGCGACGGAAAGGCCCGTCTGGCCCTTTTGCAGGTTGCGCCTGTACAGCTCGTTGGAGGCCTTGGCCGTGGAATGGCCGGCGTAGGTGCGCATCATCCACGGCCGGTCGGGCTGCGGCAGACGTGGACCACTCGTCTCGCTCATGGCTGTAATTGTAGGGTTAGCGCGATGTCCGCACCCCTGAGCCCATGGTCCGGCCGATGCAGCTGATCGATCTCATGCACCTGCGCCGCGAGCGCGTGATCGGCTCCTGGCTTGTCGGCGACGTGCTGATCGACCCCGGCCCGCAGTCCTGCATGGACACCTTGCTGGACGCGCTTGGCGGCGAGTCCCCACGGGTGATCGCGCTGACGCACATCCACCTCGACCACGCCGGCGCGACCGGCTCGCTGTTGGCACGCTTCCCCGAGATCGAGGAGGTGTGGGTGCACGAGCGCGGCGCAAGGCACCTGATAGATCCCTCCAAGCTGCTTGCGAGCGCCGGCAGGCTCTATGGGGAGGACATGGACAGGCTTTGGGGGGAGATGCTGCCCGTTCCGCAGGAGCGCATCAAGCCCTTGGTCGGCGGCGAGTCGCTGCCGGGCTTCCAGGTCGCCTACACCCCGGGCCACGCCTCCCACCACGTCGCTTATTTGCACGCCGACAGCGGCACAGCTTTCTGCGGGGATCTCGCGGGGGTGCGAATCCTGCCGCAGGGACCCGTGCTCGCGCCGACACCGCCGCCGGACATCGACCTGCCCGCGTGGCGCGCCTCGCTTTCCATCGTGGAGGCGTGGCGGCCGCAGGTGCTCGTGCCCACCCACTTCGGCAGCTACGACGATGTCTCCGAGCACCTCGCTGCGCTCCGGGAGATTCTCTCCGAGATGGAGCGTTGGGCGAGCGAGGGCGATGTGCAGAGCTTCGCTGGGAAGATGAAGGAGAAGGTGACGCGGGCAGAGGACCCGCAGGTCACGCTCGCTTACGCGCAGGCGATGCCGGCCGACCAGAGCTACGCCGGGCTGCAGCGTTACCTCCAGCGCGCAGTCTGAGGGCTGAGCGTGACGGTTGCCGCTTGCGCAGGCGGCATCCGCGTCTCTATCCTTGCGCGCTGATGAACGAGACGATTGAGAAGCCGCGCGCCGGCGGGCCGGGAAGCGGCACGGGCGGCCCCTGGCGGGTGATCGTCCGCAACGACGACTACAACACCTTCGATCACGTGGCCCGCACGCTGGCCCGCTTCATCCCCGGCGTCACGCTGGAGCAGGGCCACCAGATCGCCAACGTGATCCACAACTCCGGGCAGGCGATCGTCTACACGGGGGAGAAGGAGCCGGCGGAGCACTACTGGGAGCAGCTCAAGGCATCTGGCCTGACGATGGCGCCGCTGGAACGGGGCTGACCCCGGATAGGCCCTACATTCTGAGCATGAGCGACGCCAGCAAGCTACGTGTCTCAGACCATGAGCGCGAGAGCGTCGTGGAGGAGCTGCGCGAGCACACCGTTGCGGGCCGGCTGAGCGCGGAGGAGCTCGATGAGCGCCTAGACGCCGTCTACAAAGCCAAGACCCGCGCCGACCTCGACGCCCTGCGCGCCGACCTGCCGGTCAGCTCGGCGGCAGCGAAGCGGGCTCTGACGGCGCGCAAATCCCATCTGCGGCGCCGCTTGGCGCAGGAGGCCGGCGGCTCGCTGACGGCGTCGCTGATCTGCGTGGCGGTCTGGATCGCTGCTGGCGCCAGCGGCGCTTTCTGGCCGATCTGGGTGATCGTCTTGACGATGCTGCCGGTGGTCAGGGACGGCTGGGCGCTGCTCGGGCCCGGCTCCAACCTGGAGGCGATCGAAGCGAGTTTGCAGGCCCGTCATGAGCGGCGCCTGGCGCGCGAATCCCGCCGCGCCCGCTGGCGGCTGCCGCGCTGAGCTCAGACCTCCACGACCGGAGCGTCGAAGCGCTGCGATTCGCGCCGCAACGCTGCGAGCAGCGCGCCGACGACATGCTCGTCGAACTGGCTACCGGCGCAGCGGGCGAGCTCTTCTCTGGCCGCGAGGTGTCCGATCGAGCTGCGATATGAACGGTCGCTTGTCATCGCCTCGTAGGCATCGACCACGGCGATGATTCGCGCCTCCAGCGGCACCTGATCGCCGCTGCACCTGTTCGGGTAGCCCCGGCCATCGGGGCGCTCGTGGTGGGCGCCGACCCACTTGCTGACGTCGGCCAAGCTCGGGTGGTCGATGATCTGGGCGCCAAGGCCGGGGTGGGCCTTGATCACCGTGAACTCCTCGTCGGTGAGTGGCCCGCACTTGCGCAGGATGCAGTCGGGCACCCCGATCTTGCCGATGTCGTGCAGCATACCCGCAAGCCGCACGCGGGCGATTCTCTCTTCGCCGAGCTCCAGCTCTCTGGCCACCATCTCCGCGTAGCGGCCGACGGTCTCCGAGTGTCTGGCACTGCCGCTGAAGCGCAGGTCGACCGCTTCGGCGAGATCGAGCATCAGCGCGAGGAAGCGCTCGGCCTCTATGTCTCGCCTGGCCACGCCGATGCCCTGCGCGCGCAGCGCGGCGGCGGGATCGTGGGCGGTTGCGCGGTTGCCGCCGCCGCGCTTGGCCAGCTGCAGCGCGTCATCGGCGGCGCGCAGCAGCGACGCGGAGGTGTGGGCGTGGTTGGGAAAGCACGCGACTCCGAAGCTGATTGTGACGGGGACCTCCTCCTGCCTAAACGCTTCCTGCACCGCCGTGCGCAGCCGTTCAGCTGCCAGCAGCCCGCCGTGCTCGTTGGTCTGGGGCAGGATCAGCGCGAACTCCTCGCCGTCCACGCGTGCCGCCGCATCGATCTCGCGCTTGGTCTCGCTGAGCACGATCGCCAGCCTTTGCAGCACCGTGTCGCCGACCTGGTGGCCGGCACGGTCGTTGACATTCCGAAAATGGTCGAGATCGCCCAGCAGCACGGCAGCGGCGGCATTTGCGCGACGCGCGCGCTGCAGCTCTCGATCGAGCATCTCGCGAAAGCCGAGTCTGTTGGGAAGTCCGGTCAGCGGATCGGTTCGCGCGGTGTCGTAGAGACGGCCGATCAGCGATTCGACGCGCTCGCGCATCACGCCCGTGAGCACCGCGGCCACGGTCAGCGCGCCCATCACCACGAGCCACCACTCCACGATCCCGTCCTGCGGCGGATGCAACGCGAGCAGCGCTGCATAAGTGCCGCCTGCGTAGAGGATCTGCGCGATCGCATCGCGTCTGCTCAGGAAATAGGAGGCGAAGAGAAAGACCCACAGGTAGAAGCAGATCAGCGGGCTGGGCCGCTGCCCGGAGAAGTAGGCCACGCCGGCGATCAGCGTGCTGCCCCACGCGAGCGTGAGTGACAGCGCGACGCGTGGGAGTCTGCGTGCGCGCCAGAAGAGCAGCGCCGAGACTAGGTAGGCGTTGCCGACGATCACGAGCAGGCCCAACTTGTTTGCATGCCCGGAAGATGGCGTCAGCAGCGTGATCAGCGCGAGCGTTGCGCCCGCGGCAAAAAGTGCCGCCAGCGTGACGGCCATCAGCTTCTCCTCAGATGCGGCAGACACCGGCCGCGTGGGTACGCGGGACCCTCCGGTGGACGACAGCGCCGTCATGCCAATACGTTTCGGCACCTCGTGCGCCTCGCATTAGCGGAACGCTTCGCGCAGCGATACACAACGGGCACGGCCCGCCGATTTCGGCGCTATTGCAGCGTGCCGTCAGGCGGTGTGGGCGCCGTTGCCGCCCGTGGCGGCGAGCTGCGCCTCGGGCGCGTGGCCCTCGATCCGGCCGCCCGCGGTCTGGCTCCACCAGCCGTAGAGCACAGGCACCTGGTACCAGCCGGAGTGGCGCCTGCGGAACTGGATCATCTCGGCGCCTTCCCAGTAGCGCTCCCAGTCGGTATGGCTCTCGAAGGAGGCGAACTGCTGGAAGCGGTAGCGGTCTTCCTTAGAGCGATAGACCGCGAAGGAGGTTGCGCCGTAGCGCATCGCGGCCGCCGCGATCTCATTCAGGGCCTCCTCAAAGCCGTCTGCCCGAAACCCCGTCGCGTACCAGGGGATCATCACCGTGTCTGACATCAGCCGCCAACCTCCGCGTGTATTGCGCTTGGTCCCTCGGCGGTGCGTCCAAGTCCCTGCGACTCGGCGCCGACGAGGATCGAGATCTTTCCTAGGTGCTTGTTTTCGAGCATCAGCTGGTGAGCTTGCGCGACGCCGTCGAAGCCCATCGTCTTCCACAGCACGGGCTTGATCTGACCGCTCTCGATCAGCTCGTTGGCCTTCATGCACTCGTACGCGTTGGCGAAGTGAGAGCCAAGGATCTCCTTCTGCTTCATCCACAGGTAGCGCACGTCGAAGTCAAGGTTGAATCCCGTCGTGCCGGCGCAGATCACGACCTTGCCGAACGGCTTGACCGTGTAGACCGATGTGGGGAAGGTCGCCTGGCCGACGTGCTCGAAGACGATGTCAGGCGCGTCCCCGAGCAGCTCCTTTACGCGGTTTGAGAACTCTCTGGAGGCCCGGAAGCGGGCCTTCTCCTCTTCGGGGCTCTCGCCGCCCTTTCGCATCATCCCCGCGAACTCGCCGCGGTCGATCCAGCCCACCGCGCCAAGCCGCTCGACCAGCTCGCCCTTCTCGGGCGAGGAGACCACGCCGACGCAGTGCGCGCCGGCGGCGGCGCAGAGCTGGGTGGCAAAGACGCCGAGGCCGCCGGCGGCGCCCCAGATCAGCACCCGCTGGCCGGCCTGCAGTTTGCAGCGGGTGATCAGCATCCGGTAGGCGGTGAAGTAGACAAGGCCATAGGAGGCAGCCTCCTCCCAGGAGAGCGCCTTTGGCTTTGGCAGCAGCTGCTGGGCCTGGACCTTCGTGAACTGGGCAAAGGAGCCCCATGTCGTCTCGTAGCCCCAGATCCTCTGGGAGGGCGCGGCCATCGGGTCGAGGCCGTGGACCTCGGGGTCCTCGTAGGAGGCCTGGTTGCAGTGCACGACGACCTCGTCGCCCGGCTTCCAGCGCGTGACGCCGGGTCCGACCTTCCAGACGTAGCCGGAGGCGTCGGAGCCGCCGATGTGGTGCCCGTACTGGGGATGGTCGCCGTACTTCATCACCGAGACCGGCTTGCCCAGCGCGGCCCAGACGTTGTTGTAGTTGACGCCCGCGGCCATAACGCGCACGATCACCTCGAAGGCGTCAGGCTCGGGGACTTCGATCTCCTCGATCTGGAAGGCGTCCTTCGGCTCTCCGAAGCGCTCCTCTCTGATCACCCAGGCGGCCATGCTCTGCGGGAGCTGGCCTGGCTGCGCGTCGATCTTGGAGACCTGTTGCAGGTCGATTGCCACGGTGTTCAGAAACCTCGTTGCTCGCGGTTGGGTGTGAGGGGCATCCTACCCCTGGCCCGCGTGAGCGGTCTCCACGCCGCTTGGCTGGCGCCGGATGGCGGCCCCGTCAGCTCAGGCCGAGAACGGAAGCTCGACGACCTCCGCTGGGCGCTCGCGCTCGCCGACCATGACGTGCTGCCCGGGCGCCGCCTCGTGGCGCAGCAGGCAGAGCGCGATCGGGCCAAGCGACGGCGATATCGCCGTACTGCCAAGGTGGCCGACGAGCCGCTGCCCGAGGTGGACGGGCTCTGCAGTGGCGGCGGGCTCGCAGAGCAGCAGCCCGCGCAGCAGCCGGTTCGGTTTGCCTCTGTAGTAGAGCCGTGCGACTGTCTCCTGCCCGACGTAGCAGCCCTTGGTGAAGCTCACCGCCCTCTCATTGAGGCCCGCCTCCTGCGGGATCACGCTCTCGTCGAGGTCCACGCCGTAGCGTGGGACGCCAAGCTCGACGCGCAGCGCCTGCGCCGACTCCTCGCTGACCGGCAACGCGCCGGCGTTCACCAGCGCGAAGCGCGCCGCATCGAGGTCATCCGCCTCGCAGAGCACGTCCAGCCCCTCGGGAGCTGCGGTTGCGATCAGCCGCACGGGGCGACCCGCGATCGAGGTCGCGCAGTTGGCGTGCTCGACGGCAGCTGGGAGCGCGTCTGCGCCCGCGGTGCTCGCGATCTCGCGAGCTTGAGGCCCGATCAGGCTGAGCAGCCCACGCTCGATCGTGCGCTTGTGCAGCTCGACGTCAAAGCCGATCTTGAAGCGGCGGATCATGTCGAAGAGGCTCTGCAGTGCAACTCGCTCGGTGTCGAGCAGCAGCTCATCCTCGGCACGCAGGATCCGCAGATCGCCCAGCATCTTGCCCTTGTGCGTGAGGAAGGCCGCGTAGCAGCCCTCGCCAGCCTGCAGCCCCTCCACGTCGTTGGTGACCTGGCCGTTCAGGAACCCCGCCGCGCCAGCGCCGGCGAGCGCGAGCTTGCCCCTTTCGGAGCGGTCGAGCAGGCCGCAGCGCTCGCGCAACGCGTCGTGCTCCTGCTGCGAGTCTGCTGCGCTCGCCCGGATCGCGTTGATGGCTGACATCGTCTCCGAGGATAGCCGCGCTAGGCTTCAGCTCGATGGGCCTTGCTGAGACATTCAAGACGGTCGTCGACTCGCTGCCCGAGGACTGGACCGACCTCGAGCTCGACCTGCGGATTGCGGACGAGTCGCGCTACGTCGACGCCTCTGTATACCTGGCCACCTGCAACGCACGTCCCTACTCCCACCATGACTGGCACTGGCGTCTGCTGATCGCACACAACTTTGGTCACGCCGCCGCCGCGCCCGCCGTGCACGCTGCACTGCGGCTGCTCGACGAAGCGGGAATCGAGGGCGAGGTCGCGGTGCGCGAGATCAGAAGCGGTCGCGTGGAGGTCACCCAGATGTGGGGCCGCCCGCAGTCCGTGCGCGACGAGTTCGCACGGCTGAGGGCGCAGTAGGCGCGCCGCAGGCGGGCGTCCTGCGAGCTTGGCATGGCGCACGCGGTCGTCCTGATTGCCGACCTGCTGTTCGGCTCGCGGGTCCAGGAGGGCTTGCGCGCGGGTGGCCATGAGGTGGACTTGGTGGGGGGGCGTGAGGAGCTGAAGGACAGGCTGGCCGGCTGCGATGTGCTGGTCGTCGATCTGGCCGACGAGCGGCTGGATGGGGTGGAGGCGGTGCTGGCGCTTGGGGAGACGCGTCCCAGAACGCTTGGCTTCTACTCACACGTGGACGTGGAGACCCGTGACCGGGCGCAGCAAGCTGGGTTCGACCTTGTTGTGCCCCGTTCACGGATGGCGCGCGAGGGCGGGGAGCTGGTCAGGCGACTGGCGGGCGCCTGAGAGAAGACGCTCGAACCGGATACTCTCCACTCAAAGCTACGCATAGGCGAAAGGGCGGCGCAACGCGCCGGCGGACGGGCGGGTCTTCGCGCTCCGATCCCGACGGCGACGCATCCAGGAGCGGGTACAGATGATCGGCCGTGTGACTCTCATCGTTGGGCTTCTGCTTGCCTGTCTTGTAGCGAGCTCGCCTCTGTGGTCGAAGGGTGCGGTGAGGTTGACTGCCACGCCGGCACAAGATGCGGCTGCGGTCGCGCCGCAGTCGAGCAGCCATGACGTCGCGGCTCTTGCCCCTAGGAGCACAACCCGTGCAGAGGCGGGCGTCGTGAAACCAGATACCGAAGAAGGCGGATCCACCGAAACCACGACGACGACCGTGACGGACACCACCACCGAAACCGACACGACGACGGTGACGTCCACCGAACTCGACACGTCGACCACGACCGAAACGGTGACCAGCACGTTGACGGTGCCGACTACGACGACTACGACGGATACGGTGACTAGCACGTCGACGGTGCCGACCACGACGACCACGACCGACACGGTCACCTCCACCGACACCGCGACGGCGACCGACACGACGACGGCTACGGAAACAACGACGGTCACAGACACGACGACGGTCACGAGCTCCGCGGCTCCCCCCGGCGGTGGAGCGTCCACGTCCGTGACCGGTCCGACCGCCGCTTTCACGTGGCTGCCGTCCGACCCGCACGTCGGCGAGCCGGTGTCGCTGCTGTCCACCTCGACCGCGGGGTCGAGCGCCCTCTCCTCCTACGCCTGGCAGATTGACGGAGGGCCCTTCAGCATCGGGCCTCTGGCGCGCAGCGTGACGTTCTCAACGCCCGGCAGCCATCTCGTTGCGCTGCGGGTGACCGACGCCGGCGGCCGGTCGAGTCTGATCAGCAACGCGATTCCGGTTTCCAGCCGTGAAGTGACCCTGATGCAGCCTTTCCCGGTCGTGCACGTGGCAGGCAGCTACTCCCACGATGGTGCAACCCTGAGGATGCTGAGCGTGCAGGCGCCCGCCGGTGCGACGGTGGTCGTGGAATGCGGCGGGACCGGTTGCCCGGCCCGCCGGCAGCTCAGGCACGTGCCCACGAGCGATGGCGCGGCAGCCACGATCGGATTTGCCGGTTTCGAGCGCTCCCTGCCCGCGGGATTGACATTGAAGGTCAAGGTCTTCGCCGAAGGGGAGATCGGCAAGCTGACCCGGTTGGTGATCCGCCGCGGCAAGCCCCCTGCCCGGTCTGATACCTGCCTCGAACCATCCGGCCTGCGCGCCACGGACTGTCCGGCATGAGCGTCGTTCCGCATCGCATCGCGCGCGAGCGCGGCCGGGTCGACTCACGAGTGTTGCGGAGAGCGATGCGGGCTCTGCCTATCGCTCTGCTGCTGGTGCTGGCCTGCGGAGCATGCTTTGCGATCGGGCGTGCCGGTCGTGCAGCCGAACAGTCGGGCCCGCCGCCGTGGGCGCCCGCTCACGCTCTCCCGTCGGCCACGATCGCCGGCGGCGTGCAGGCCCCGACCTCGATTCCTGGTCTGCCCGCGGCCGCGGCAAAGCCGGCGCTCAAACGCGCAGCGACTGCGTCCAGATCGAGCGGTACGGCTTCTGCGGCTGCCTCGACGCCAGGCGCTGTGGGCTCCACGACGCTCGGCGGTCAGACGGGCGCCGCAGAAACCACGGCTCCCTCTACGCAAGCCGCTCCCGTCTCACCGAGCCCGGCCGTCTCGCCAGGCAGCCCTCCCGCGTCCAAACCCGCGGCGCCGAGTTCCTCGGGTGGGGCGGCGGAAGGAGGGTCCTCGAGCGGATCCTTCGACAGCTCTGAATGAGCATGAGGCGGCTGCGCTTTCGCTGGTATATGGCGCTGCTGCCGCTCCTCGCGCTGGTGCTCGGCTACGCCACGGGCCATGGCTCATCGACGCCGGCGAGTGCGGCCACGAGCGTACCGGGCTCGCCGCTGACCCTCGAATACCCAGCTGACTGGCGGGATGCCTCGCTCCCGGCGTCACTGAGTGCCTTGAGGCTGCGGCGAACGATCGTGCTGGCACCTCGGGGAGACGCAAGCGTCGGCGGGCTGTTCGCTGTGAGCGTGGCTGAAGAAGGCAACCTGCTGCCCGCAGTGATCATGCCCAAACTGGAGGGCAGATTCCAGGGCGAAGCCATATCGCTGGTGGGCTCATCCGCCTTTCGTTTCCAGCAACTCTCGGTCATTGGCTCAGAGGAGCGGCTGACCATCTATTCGATCCCTGCGGGCGGCGGGCGATACACCGTCGCGGTGTGCTTCGCGCCAGCCGGCGCGGCGCACACCCTCAGCAGGTGCGAAGAGATCGTCGAAAGCAGCCAGAATCCGGCCGAAGGCTCTACTGGGCTTGCCGAACTGGAGCCCCAGCCTTCTTATGCAAGGCAGCTCAGCGCAGCGCTGAAGACCCTTCAGCAGGCGCAAGCGCGCGCCGCGCTAGCCGACGCTTCGAGTGCGCTCACCATAGCTCGGGAAGCGACGCGGCTGGAGAGCGCTTTCGCGGACGCCCAGGCCGCATTGGCGGCTCTCACCCCACCGACAGTTGCAGCGCACGCAGGCTCTGAGCTTGCACGCTCGATGCGCGAAGCGCAGCTGGCCTATGCGGCTTTGGCTCAAGCTGCGGCCGCGGGCAGCAACGGCGGCTTCACGGTGGCGCGTCGTCGCGTGCATGACGCGGAAGCTGCGGTCCGCGGTGCACTGCAGGGTCTCGATCTGCTGGGCTACCGGACTGGCTGAGCAGATCGCGCTCGCGGCCGATCGGCCGCGCGGGAGCTAGAGCTCGTCAGCTCGGCGGCAGCGCCGCGCCGCCGCCGATGTCTGCATGCTCGGCCTGCTGCGGATCGAGCGGAACCAGAGCGGCGTTGGGGACTCGCTCGGCAAGCGCCACCCTGTGCCCGGCGCGCTGGAAGAGAGCGATGCGAATCACGACGCCGTGGCAGACGACCAATGCCGGCATCTCGCCCTGCTCGATCTCTGCGATCGCCGCGCCCACGCGGATGCCCTGCTCCGCAAAGGACTCGCCGCCGGGGAAGGCAAAGGCGGGATCGCCGTTGGCAAAGCCCT
This sequence comes from Solirubrobacteraceae bacterium, assembly GCA_036008645.1. Lineage (GTDB taxonomy): Bacteria > Actinomycetota > Thermoleophilia > Solirubrobacterales > Solirubrobacteraceae > Palsa-744. The sequence goes on along the minus strand of DASYNI010000039.1, from coordinate 3,372 downwards.
CGAATAGTTCGGGCGTCTGCGCTTGGATCTCCGCGAAGCTGCGATCGGTCCAGTCACCGGCGTCGGTCTCCATCAGCCGCGCGTCCTCCTGGATCGGCAGGCCAATGCGCGCCGCGACGATCTCGGCGGTTTCGCGCGCTCGGCGCAGCGGGCTTGCCCACAGCGCTGCGAAGTCGATCGCGCTTGCACGTTCTGCGAGGTCGTAGGCCTGAGCGATGCCGGTCTGATCCAGCGGCACCTGCATCTGCCCCTGGAATCGACGTTCGAGGTTGTAGGCCGTTTGGCCGTGCCTGGCTAGGTAGACGCTCATAGATCGGGTGAAATCGTGTCGCATCTGAGGCCCCGAGGACATCGCGGGGTACCATGCACGGCCCGATGTTGCAGGCTCGCAGCTCGTGCGGAGCCACGAGCGTGCACAGCAACTTTCAGCCCAACGCGGCGGCGCCTGTCTCCTCTACCGGGCTCTCCGGCACACCGCGAAGGAACAGTAGGCTGTAGAGCAGCGCTGCCACTGCCCCTCCGAGTAGCGGTCCCGCGTACCAGACCCAGCCGTTGGCCCAGTGGTCGCCGACGAGCTGAGGGCCGAACGCGCGGGAGGGATTCATTGCCGCACCCGTGAACGGGCCGCCGAAGAGCACGTCGATCGTGATCGTGAGACCGATGGCGAGTCCGGCGACCGCGTTGAACGGGCCACGCAGATCAACGGCGGCGCCGAAGACCACGATCACCAGGAAGAAGGTGAGGACCGCCTCCAGAAGGAAGCCCGAGCTCGCATCCACGCCGTGGCCAAGCGCGGGCACGCCGAGCTTCACCGCTTCGGTGATTTCGCGCGGAAGCAGGTCGCGCACCAGCAGCGCCGCGAGCGCCGCACCGCTGAACTGCGCAATCCAGTAGATCACTGCCAGCTGTGGCTTGATCTTGCGCGCCAGCACGAAGCCGAATGTGACGGCGGGGTTGAAGTGTCCGCCGGAGATTGGCCCCAGCGCGCAGACCATGACACCAATCGCGAGGCCGTTCGCGACCGCCACCCCGATCAACGTCGGGTCGTGGACGCCGCCGGCGGCAGCGGCAGCGCCGGCTCCGATGAATGTGAGCGTGAACGCTCCGATGGACTCGGCGACCGCGCGCCTCAAAGTGTCTTCGAACATGGCGAGGAAGCTAGTCGCGGTTCCGGACGGATCGACGTAGACTGGGTCGATGCGGCGACGGGTCACCTTCTCGCGCAACCTGACGCTTTCGCTCTCGCGTACGTGTCGCTGCTACTGCAAGTACTGCTCGTTTGCAACGCGTCAGGCGCACCTCTACGCGCCCGAGCAGGTCATTGAGATCCTCGACGGCGCGGCCAGACGCCACGTCAAGGAGCTGCTCCTGCTGACTGGCGAGCGTCCCGAGGTCAATCTCGAGGTTGCTGCGCGGCTGCGCGACTACGGGCACGAGGACTTCACGAGCTACGTGGCGTGGGTCTGCGAGCGTGCGCTGGAGCGGGGGATGCTGCCGCACACGAACCTTGGCGTGCTGGAGGCGCGGGATCTGGCTCGTCTGCGCGAGGTGACCGCCTCGCAGGGGCTGATGTTGGAGTCGGTCTCGCAGCGGCTGATGGAGACCGTGCACGCCGGCTCGCCGACCAAGCATCCGCAGCGACGCCTGGCCACCATCGCCGCGGCCGGTGAGCTGAAGATTCCATTCACCTCGGGCATCCTCGTCGGGATCGGGGAGAGCGAGGAGGAGCGCATTGCCTCGCTGGAGGCGATCGCCCGCTTGCACGAGCGGCACGGGCACATCCAAGAGGTGATCCTGCAGAACTTCGTGCCCCACCAGCGCTACTACGGACGCGAGCCGGCGCAGATCGCCGATCAGGCTGCACGCGAGTACTGGGTCACTGGCGTGGCCGACTCTCGCCCGCACCTGCCGCTGCCTGAGTGGGCGTCGCCGATCTCGATCGAGGACATGAAGCGGCTGATCGCCGAGGCACGGCGGCTGATGCCAGAGGTCGGCATCCAGGTGCCGCCGAACCTCGCCGACTGGTGGCCGGAGCTGGTGGCGGCCGGCGCGACCGATCTCGGCGGGCTCTCAGCCAACGGCGATCACATCTCTCCCGAGCATCCCTTTCCTTCCCCGCACCAGGTGCGCAAGCAACTGGCCGCCGAAGGCGTCGCCCTCACCGAGCGGCTGTGCGTCTACCCGCACTACATAGACCAGGAGTGGGTTGCGCAGGGCGTGATGGACGTGATCAAGACGCGGTTCTGGAGCTTCATCCCCCGGCGCGGATCCGGCCGCACCGACCCACCGCGGCCGATCCGGCCGGACCTGGTGGCGGGCGCGATCGAGGATGCTCGCGGGGGGCGGCCGCTGGATGCCGATCAGCTGACGGCCATGTTCGCCGAGACCCGCCCGGAGGCGATCGAGGACATGCGTGAGGCCGCCGAAGAGCTGAGGTCGCAGCTGGCGGGGGAGACGGTCACCTTCGTGGTCAACCGCAACATCAACATCTCCAACATCTGCACAGTGGGGTGTGCGTTCTGCGGCTTCGGGCAGGGCAAGCGCTCACCCGACGCCTACGAGCACGGCACGGAGGAGTTCCAGCGGCGGGTGATCGAGGCGATCGACTATGGCGCCAGCGAGCTCTGTATCCAGTCGGGCATCCACCCCGACTGGGAGCTCGAGGACTATCTGAGCTGGCTGCGGCTGGCCAAGCAGACTGCGGCGAGCGTCGGCGCCGAGATACATCTGCACGCCTACAGCCCGATGGAGATCGCCCACATGTGCGACATCTCAGGGCTGCCGCCCGCGGAGGTCTTCGCGGCGCTGCGGGATGCCGGCCTTGGCTCTACGCCGGGCACAGCCGCCGAGGTGCTGCACGACGGCGTGCGTCAGCGGATCAGCCCGAACAAGCTGCCGGCGGCGCGCTGGGTGGAGATCATCGAGGCCTCGCATGTGGCCGGGCTGCGCTCGACCGCAACGGTGATGTTCGGCCACATCGAGGAGCCCTGGGAGCTCGCCGAGCACATGCGCGTCATCAGAGAGCTGCAGGAACGCACGGGTGGGATCACCGAGTTCGTGCCGCTCTCCTTCATCCCGTTTCAGACGCTGCTGGGTCGCACGCACGGCATTGAGGAGATCTCCCGGGAGGAGAACCTCAAGCACACCGCTGTGTTCCGGCTGGCGCTCGGCGGGACGGTGAGAAGCCTGCAGGCGTCATGGGTGAAGATGGGCTTGGACGCCGCTACCGAGTCGCTGCGGTGGGGCGTCAACGATCTCGGCGGCACCCTGATGGAGGAGTCGATCAGTCGGCTTGCGGGCAGCTACCACGGTGTCAAGCTCGACCCCGACCAGCTGGTCACGGCGGCCCATGCCGCCGGGCGCCCGGCGGCC
>DASYNI010000038.1:0-234322 GCA_036008645.1 Solirubrobacteraceae bacterium | reverse complement strand
CCGCAGGCCGTGATCTACCTCGCCGACGGCTCCGTCCGCCTGCGCGTGACGGAGGTGCGCGCGGGCACGGGCGAGGTCGAAGCGGAGGTCGAGATCGGCGGCACCGTCGCCTCGCGCCAGGGGCTCAACATCCCCGGGCCGACCGTCGGACTGCCGTCGGTGCCCGAGGAGGACCTCGAGCTGCTGCGCCACGGCGAGTCGATCGGCGTCGACATGGTCGCCCTCTCGTTCGTGCGCAGCCCCGAGGACGTGCAGCTCGTGCGCGAACACACGCGCCTGCCGCTGATCGCGAAGATGGAGAAGCCCGAGGCGGTCGAGCGCGCCGAGGAGATCCTGCAGGCGTCGGACTGCGTGATGGTCGCGCGCGGCGACCTCGGCATCGAGCTGCCGATCGAGCAGGTGCCAATCGTGCAGAAGCAACTGCTGCGGACCGCCGGCAAGCTCGCGCGTCCCGCGATCACAGCGACCCAGATGCTCGACTCGATGGTCAACTCCTCGCGGCCCACCAGGGCCGAGGTCGCAGACGTCGCCAACGCGATCCTGGACGGAACCGATGCGGTGATGCTCTCCCAGGAGACCGCGGTGGGGGCGCACCCGGTCGAGGCGATCGCGATGATGGCCGCGGTGGCCAAGGAGACCGAGACGGTCGCGCCGTATGAAGACTGGAACGCGGGACGGGTGCTGCGAACCGAGGCGGATCCGGCCTACACGCTCGCGCACAGCCTCTGCCTGGCCGCCCGCGAGCTGCGCCTGGACGCACTCGTGGTGCCGACGCTCTCAGGACGCTCGGCGCGGCTGGTCTCCGCGCACCGCCCCATCGTGCCGATCTATGCGCTCTCCCCCGGTCGCGAGACCGTGCGCCGCTGCGGGCTGATGTGGGGGGTGCAGGCGGCCTCGATGCGCCGCCACGAGACCACCGAGGCCCTGATCGCCGACGCGGCGCGCCGAGTCGTGGAGCTCGGCTGGTGCGAACGCGGTCAGCGCGTCGGCATCACCGCAGGGCTACCCAGCGGCAAGCCGGGCACGACCAGCCTGGTGCAGATCCAGGTCGTCTGAGGACCCTAGCCCGCCGCGCCGACGCCGGCGTGGCCGTAGAATTCGGCCTCCTGGCGGCCGAGATCGGTCACGGGGTCATCGCCGTACATCCACTCCCTGGCAATCCGGTGCCAGTTGGCGCGCGCGCGAAGCTGGGCGAGCACGGCCAGTACGAGCATCTCCATGCGACGCCCGAAGAGATGCTCCGGACGCATGCTCTGATGGCGCATCTCACGGAAGTGGCTGGAGCGCGGATCGGAGCTTTCGATCAGCACCGCCGTTGCGATCTCGGGGCTCAGCTCCACCACTTCGTCGGTCGTGTACCACCAGATCGCGTCCTGGACGTAGGCCAGCAGATGCTCCGGATCCACCCTGTCGGGTTCCGGCAGGAAGCCCGAGTCCGCCAGCAGCTTGTGCAGCGCCGCCGCATCCTGCTCGCTGACCGCCCGCTGGCAGGCCAGCTCCAGCTCCACCGCTGCAGGGTCCATGCGCTTGAACAGGCCGAAGTCCAGGAACGCGACGCGTCCGTCGGCCAGCGCCAGGAAGTTGCCGGGATGGGGGTCGCCGGAGAACTGGCGGTGGCGGTAGAGGCAGCCCAGGAAGAACCGGAAGACGATCTCGCCGATGCGGTCGCGATCGACCTGGGAGGAGTGCTTGAGCGCCTCGAAGCCAACGCCCTCGATCAGCTCGGAGACCAGCACGCGCTCGCGCGAGAGATCGCTCATCACCTCCGGCACCACGATGAAGGGGTGGCCGCGGAAGATGCGCCCGAGCGCCCGCTGGTTCTGGGCCTCAAGCTCATAGTCGAGCTCCTCCACGATCCGCTCCCTGACCTCGCCCGCGAGCGCCTTGACGTCAAGCTGCGGCGTCATCCGCTTCAGCAGTCGCATGATCATGTCCAGGTTCTGCAGATCGGCGCGCACCGCCGCCGCCACGCCGGGGTACTGGACCTTGACCGCCACCGCACGGCCATCCTCTCGCAGGGTCGCCTTGTAGACCTGACCGATCGAGGCGGCGGCGATCGGCTCCTCGTCGAAGGTTGCGAAGACCTTGCGGATCGGTTCGCCGAGGTCGTCCTCGATCACGCGCCGCATCTGCTTGAAGGAGACCGTGGGGGCGGCGTCGCGCAGCTTGGCCAACTCGTGCTGGAACTCCTCCCTGAACTCCTCCGGCACCAGGCCGACGTCCAGGAAGGACATCACCTGGCCGAGCTTCATCGCGGCGCCCTTCATGGTGCCCAGCACGGCGACGATCTGCTTGGCCGTCTCCAGCTGGCGGCGGGCCAGCGCCGCTTCAGCCGCGTCCGCTCCGCGGGTCACGTTCGCCGCCCGCGTGCCGAACTGCTTCACGGCCTCGGTCGCGGCCAGGCGACCAACGGTCGCGGTACGGCGAACCCTCGATGTGGGAATCTTCTCGGTACCCGCCACGCCTGCATCCTACGACTGGGCGGCGGTGCGCCGTGCATGCGACGTCAGTCGAGCTGCACCTGGGAGCCGGGCACGATGTCATCGGCCCCGTCGCTCCATCTAACCCACGCCTTCTTGCCGCCGTCGTAATCGGCGCCCAGCAGGATCAGCGTCGCCGACTGCCCCATCGCGGTGCAGCGCGTGGCACCCTCGCAGTCCAGGCCGCGCCAGATCCTGATGAAGCTGTTGCTCTCCCACTCCTGCCCCACGCTCGTTGCCTCCGAATGACCGGGGTGGATCACCGTGTCGGACGGGAGCTCCATCAGGGTGCCCATGATCGAGTCCCGCAGGTCGGTGTAGGTCGTATGCCCCGGCGCCCGCACGCCGCCCACCGAGCCCTTGAAGAGTGTGTCGCCGGTAAACACGACCGCCCCCTGGCCCGCGAAGCCGCCGGGTCCGCTGCTCGGACCACGGCCCGAGGAGCTCGGGTGGCTGACCAGGAAGGAGAGCATCCCGGCGGTGTGCCCGGGCGTGTGCAGTGGTCGCACCTCAAGGCCGCCGATCTGGAGCGTGCTACCAGCGTCCGTCTCCCCGGTCGCCTCCACGCCGCTTAGCAGCGCGCGCTCCAGCGGCTGGATCAGAACCTCGATCGAGGGCCAACGCTGCCGCAATGCGCCCGCTTCGCTTACGTGGTCGAAGTGGTGGTGGGTGAGCAGCGCGTGGCTGGGACGCAGGTCCATCCGCTGCGCGGCCTCGACCAAGGGCTGCACCGGCCCACCCGCGTCAATAAAGAAAGCGTCTGACCCCTCACCCGCCGCCACGAGGTAGGTGTTGGAAAGGAACTGGGGGTGCATCGAGCGTTCGACGATCATGGGCAGGATGGTTGCACGAAGCTGAAAGTCGGCGCGGAGTGCGAAGTCGCCGAATGCGGCGCGCAGGCGCGCAGGCCACAGCGCTTGGCGCCTAAACTCATTTCATGGCACTCATCCACACCTGCTACCGGATCACCGACATCGACCGCTCCGTGGCGTTCTACGAGGCCCTCGGCTTTCAGGAGTCCGGCCGCCTGCCGATCGGCGACGAGGCCGTCAACGTGTTTATGAACCAGCCGGGAGACGGCGATATGCCGCGGCTGGAGCTGACTTTCAACTTCGGCGTGGACTCATACGAGATCGGCACCGGCTACGGACACATCGCAATCACGAGCCCCGATCTAGACGCGACGCTGCGGCGGCTTGCTGAGCAGGGCATCGAGCCGGAGCGAGCGCCCTACACCGTCAGGGAGGGCGGCTCGCGGCTTTGCTTCGTGCGCGATCCGGATGGGTACCGGATCGAGATCATTGAGATGTAGGCAGCGTCGCTTGGTGTAACGCTCGCATACGTACCCGGCGCATATTTCGCGGCGTCCGGCTGCGCCCCAGCCGCTACGCTTCGCCTTACGGGATGAGCGAGAACGGCAAGATCGCGAAGAACCTCGAGCGGTTCGTCCAGGCAGTAGCCGCGCACGACCGTGAGAACCCAACCCACACCGCGTGGGGCATCGGCCTCTCCCACTTCGACATGGAGCGGCTCGGGTTCGAGGAGGGCGAGGAGATCATCCCCGGCATCACGATCCAGACCGACGGCGGCGTGAGCGGCAACTTCCGCGTGCTCTGCGACGGTCAGCACGACGAGGGCATAGTCGAGTCACAGGAAGAGGTCGTGGAGGCGGTCTCCACCCGGGAAGTTCCGGTAGCGCCGCTGATACGCCAGATGCCATAGTGGCCAAGCGCTCGCCGGCGTTGAGAGCTTCAGAGACGCACAGGTGCACGCACGTCCGCAGGTGCCGCGAGCTTCAGCGAGCCGTTGGCGCAGGCAACCCCGCGCGCGCTGCAACCACGCGCGCCAGCCGCTCGATCGTCGGGCACGCAATCCCGTGGCGCGCGCCAGCGCGCAGCACGGCGCCAGGGATCGCATCGAGCTCCGGCCTGCGCCCGGCAGCGATATCCCTCTGCATCGAGCTGCCGAGGCCGGCGTGCGCGTCTGTGAGTTCCTGAAGCGGCGTCGCGGGGTCGATGCTCGCGCCCTCGACTGCAGCGACCGCGCACCCCTCCTCGATCGCGCCGATCAGCTCAGCACGCAGCTCCGGCGTGCTGCGGATCGCGCCGATCGGCATGTCGTAGGCACTGGTGGTGCAGGCGAGCGCATTCAGGCGCACGAGCTTGCCCCACATCACCTCGGGCTCGGAGTCCAGCACCCGCGCCGGCACCCCAGCCCCCTCCAGCGCGTCGGCGAGCTGCTGGGCGAGCGGGCGTACCGCGGGCGGCGGCGCGATATCCACGCGCAGGAACGGGCTCGTGTGCACGATCACGCCAGGCTGCGGCCGGTCTGACTCCACCCGGATCGCGGCGGCCGCCACCGTCTGCGGGTCGAAGCGCTCCCGCAACACGGCGAGATGATCCAGGCCGTTGAGCAGCGGCAGCACGAACGGCGGATCGCTGAGGACCCGGTCAAGCGCATCCTTCAGCCCAATTGCCTTGGTCGCGACGATCAGCGCATCGACCTGCCGATCGAGCTCGGGGCTCACCTGCGGACGCGCGACCAGCTCGCCGAGACGGACACTGCTCAAGCGCAGCCCGTGTGCCTGGATCGTCTCGCAGGTGGACTCGCGCGCGACCAGGAGGACCTGCGTGCCGGCATGCTCGAGCGCAGCCGCGATCAGCCCGCCGACGCCGCCGGGGCCGAGCACCGCGACCTTCATGACGCCCCGTTCGCCGGAAGGGAGTCGATCAGCACGCCCGGGTTCATGATCCCGCGCGGGTCGAGTTGCGCCTTGGCCCCACGCAGCGCAGCCGCGAAGAGGTCGGGTCGCTGGCGGTCATACCACGGCCGATGATCACGCCCGACCGCGTGGTGGTGGGTGATCGTCGCGCCCTGCTCGATCAGCGCATCGGAGACCGCCGCCTTGATCGTCTGCCACTGCGCGACCTCCTCACCACGCGCCGCGGGCGCGAGCACCGTGTAATAGATAGCCGGCCCGTCAGGGTAGATGTGCGTGAAGCGGCGGGTGAGGTGCGCTTCTCCGTGCGCGGGGCCGCAGGCTACACCCGTGGTCTGCGAGATCGCCTCCACAGCGGCGGCGCTGACCCGCTCGTGCAATTGGTCAAAGCGCTCCCAGGTAGTCGCGGTCTCGAAGGTCTCACAGAGCACGCCGGCAGCGACGAGCATATCCCGCATGTATGGAGCCTGCATGAACGCATCGCGCCATGTGGAGACTGCGCCGCCTGCGCCGCGCGGCTGCCTCGCGCCCGGCCCCGGAGTGCTGCGCTTGACCTGGTCCCACTCTCCGCCATGCTCGGCGCAGATCGCGAGCGCGCGATCGATCAGCGTCTGCACGCTGTGGTCTGCCGACTCAAAGCCAAGCACAAGCAGCGCATGGCGCCCGTCTCCGGCACCGGTGATCCCGGCCTCGACCGGATCGATCAAGCGGCAGTTGGCGGGATGCAGATCCGCCTGGGAGATCTGCTTTACGCACTGCGCACCGGCGTCGAAATCGACGAACCTGACGCCCGCCTGCGCGCGAAAGCCGGGCCGCGGCAGCACTCGCACCCACGCCTCGGTGATCACGCCGAGCGCTCCCTCGGAGCCGATCAGCATCCGGTCCGGGCTCGGCCCAGCCCCCGAGCCTGGCAGCCGTCGCGACTCCCAGACACCCGCCGGCGCGATCGCGCGCACCGACTCGACCATCTCGTCGATATGCGTCCACAGCGTCGCGAAATGCCCGCCGGCGCGCGTGGCGATCCAGCCGCCGAGAGTCGAGAGCTCGAAGGACTGAGGAAAGTGACGCAGGGTCAGATCGTGCTGGGCAAGCGCCGCCTCGACCGCCGGCCCCGTCGTTCCCGCCCTGATGCGCGCGGCGCGTGAGACCTGGTCCACCTCCAGTAGGCCCTCCATCGCCAGCAGGTCGATCGAGATCGCGCCATTGCACCGCGCTGGCACCTTCGGCTCCACCCCGCCGACGACACTGGTGCCGCCGCCGTAGGGGATCGCTGCGACGCGCTCTGCCTCACACCACTCGAGCAGGGCTTCAATCTCAAGCTCGTCGCGAGGCGAGGCGACGAAGTCAGGCGGATGCGCGAACTGGCCACGAAACCCCTTGACTACATCGCAGTAGGACTTGCCGAGCGCATGCGATGCGCGCGTATGGATCTCGCCGTCGCAGATCTCGGCAAGTGCTGCCGGCGGCTGCACGCGAGGCTGCGGCAGCTTCACGTCCTCCAGCGGGAGAGGCATCTCGACCTCCTGTTGGCCGAAGCCGAGATAGGCAACCGCCGCGGCGCCCTGCTCACGTAGCTGCGCGGGAGCAGGCTGCTCGTGCTCGTAACCCCAGCCCCAGTGCTTGCGCCTGCGGGTCTCCATGGGCGCGAGTCTATTGGCGCCCAGACGCGAGACAGTCACTGGAGCGCAGGTCACGACATCGAAGCGAAGCACACAATCCTCGGCGCGCACTAGCCTTCTGTGTGAGATGTCGACCCAGCCGCAACCACTCAGAAGCCAAAGTCAGCCCGCCGCCGCATCCGGCATACCCGCGCTCGGCCCAGAGCTGCTGGCGCGCGGCCCCTGGGAGCTCGAGCAGGTTCGCGCGCGATGGCGCGAGGAGCACTTCGAGCCCGCCCAAGCACTCTCCGACGCGGCCGACGCTGCGATCGCAAGTCTGCGAGAGCGGGGCTCGCCCAGCCACGATGGCCTAGCCGCGCGTATGGTCGACTACAGCGTGCGGCCGGACGGGCTGATGCTCGAGCTGCAGCCGACGCGCTGGGCGCTGCGCCTTGTCGAGGGCGACGCCTCCGGCAGCGTGGCGGCCCTATGCGTCACCCGCTCTGCCGACGGCCGCTGGCTTGCGGGCCGGCGCGCCCCATGGCTCTCATCGTGGGCAGGAAAGTGGGCGCTCGGCGCCGGCGGCGCCGTCGACCTCGGCGAGAACCCTGCCGACACGCTTGCCCGGGAGCTGGAGGAGGAGTGGTCTGTGTCTCCGGCCCAGATCCGAGGTGAGGCGCTGCTGCGGCTACCTCACGGCCTTGTGATGTTCGTCGGGCAGGCCTGGCTGAAGGAGGGCGCCGAGGTCACGCCCGACCATGAGCACGACGCCTACGCCTGGTGGCCCGCAGAGATCGACCAATGGCCCGCCGAGGCCAGCGAGCCGCTGCGACGAATGGCACATTGGCTTCAGCATCAGTGACCGAGTCCGTGGCTTCCTCGGCGACCGACACATCCCGCACGCGAGTGCTCGCAAACCACTCGCCGACCGCCTTCAAGACGCTGAAGTGGATCTCCCTCTTCCATTCCTGTGTCTATCTGAGCCTGCTGCTGTGCGCATTCGTGCTGCACAAACCACAACCAGAGACATTCGTTCTGGGACTCAGCCACGGCCTGCTGTGGATCTTCATGTCGATCGTGTGCTTGGCCGCCGTCCGAGCGCGCATCGTGCCCTTGAGATTGGCGGTCGCGGTCGCTGTGCTCGGAGGCATCGGGCCCTTCTTCGGGAGCTACGAGTTCCTGCGCGAGCAACGGCTGCGCGAGCAGGTCCGATCCGGCTCAATGGCTGACTCTTAATGCGTTCACAACAGCCTGGCGTTTTCCGGCGCTCGCCGCGACGGGCCTCCGCGCTAGAGTGAAGTATCGCGATGGCCGCCGGCACCACGACACAGCAGATAATCGATGTCGTCACGCCAGCAGCAGGGGAGTCCGTCACCGAGGGAACGATCCTCGAATGGCACGTGAAGGTCGGCGACGCGATCAAACTCGACGAGACAATCGTCGAGATCTCCACCGACAAGGTCGACGTTGAGCTTCCCTCACCCGCGACCGGCACCGTCACAGAGATCCTCGTCTCCGAGGGCGACGTTGTCACGGTCGGGCAGGTGATCGCGCGCATCGCGGTGGGGGACGCCGCCGGCTCCGGCAATGGAACCCCATCGTCTGGCAACGGCGCGCAGAGCAGCCCCGCGAGCCCTGCTCCTGAGACCTCAGGCGAGGTCGTAGACGTGATCACTCCTGCGGCGGGCGAGTCGGTCACTGAGGGAACGATCCTCGAATGGAGGGTGAAACTCGGCGACGCGATCAAACTCGACGAGACGATTGTCGAGATCTCCACCGACAAGGTCGACGTTGAGCTTCCCTCACCCGCGACCGGCACCGTCACGGAGATCCTCGTCTCCGAGGGAGAGACCGTCACCGTCGGACAGGTGATCGCAAAGATCTCGACGGGAGCCGTGCACGGAGCCGCGCCCGCCACCATCGAGGATGCGCCGGCGGCAACCACAAGCACCGAGATTCCCGCCGGGACTCGCATCTCCCCGGTAGCCGCAAGGGCGGCCGCCGCCGAGGGCGTCAATCCCGCCGGACTGGCCGGAACCGGACCGGCCGGCCGCATCCTCAAGGACGACGTGCTCGCGGCCGCAAGAGCAGACGGCAACGGCCACACCGCCGCCGCTCCCACCCCGGCAAGCGCACCCGGCGCTCAGAGCAAGCCGATGCGCGGGGCCGCCGCGATGCTCGCCAAGTACATGGACGAGTCGCGCTCGGTGCCGACGGCCACAAGCTTCAGGACGATCACCGTAAGTGTGCTCGACGCCCGCCGCCGCGAGCTGAAGGGCACAGGTCACAAGGTCTCCTTCACTCACCTGATCGCCTACGCGATCGTGAGCGCCGCAAAGGAGATGCCGGTGATGGCAGACCACTTCGCCGAGATCGACGGCAAGCCGCACCGGGTCAGCGACGGCGTCATAAACCTTGGGCTCGCGGTAGACGTCGAGCGCAAGGACGGCACGCGCACGCTGATGGTGCCCGTAATCAGAGACGCCGGCTCGCTCTCCTTCGACGCCTTCCTGGCCGCCTACGACGCGCTGGTGGAGAAGGCGCGCACCAACACGCTGGCAGCCGACGACCTCGCCGGCGCGAACATCACGCTCACCAACCCCGGCGGCCTTGGCACCGCCGCCTCGGTGCCGCGACTGATGGCCGGGCAGGGCACGATCGTCGCCACCGGCTCGATCGGCTACCCCGTCGGCCTCGCTCACATCGGCGCTCAGATCGGCGCCGAGAAGGTGATGAGCATGACCTCAACCTACGACCATCGCGTGATCCAGGGCGCGGAGTCGGGACGCTTCCTGGCGCAGATCGAGGAGCGCCTGCAGGGGCAGAACGGCTTCTACGACCATGTCTTTGCAGCGCTTGGCGAGGGCCTTGCTCCCGCGCCGGATAAGCCGGCCGCGACGAGCGCACCATCCCAGGTCTCGACGGGCGCATCCGAGGAGCAACTGCTAGTCGCAGTCAACGCGGCCGCGACGATGCTCTCCCGCGTACGCAGCCATGGCCACCTGGCCGCGCGTCTGGATCCGCTCGGCAGCGAGCCGGTGGGCGATCCGCAGCTCGACCCCGCCTCCGTCGGCTTGACGCCCGAGCTGATGGCCCAGGTGCCCACACGCGTGCTGCAGACCAACGCGCCCGGCGAGACGTTCGCGCAGGCGCTGCCTCACCTGCATGAGATCTACTGCGGCACGATCGCCTACGAGGTGGAGCACATCGCCTCGCACCGCCAGCGCTCCTGGCTGCGGGAGCAGATTGAGTCGGGAACGTTTCGCAGGAAGCTCGACCCCGTAAAGCGCGAGGCGCTGCTGAGGCGCCTGGTCGAGGTCGATGCGCTGGAGCGCTTCATGCACAAGGCGTACCTGGGCCAGCACCAGTTCTCGATCGAGGGGCTGGACATGACCGTGCCGATGCTTGACGAGCTGATCGAGCTCGCCGCCGCCGGGGCCAGCCGGGAAGTGGTGATCGGCATGGCCCATCGCGGCCGGCTGAACGTGCTGGCGCACAACATGAGCCGCCCCTACGACACGATCTTCGCCGAGTTCGAGGGCGCCTCCACGCTCGAGGTGGTCACAACGCTGCCGCAGGGCGGCACCGGGGACGTCAAGTACCACCACGGCGAGCACGGCACCTACAAGCTCCCCGACGGGGGCTCGATCAACGTCAACCTGGAGTCCAACCCCTCCCATCTGGAGTACGTCGCGCCGGTGGTCGTGGGCGCCACCAGGGCCAGCCAGACTTCGCGCACAGGCCCGCACGCCCAGCAGGACACCAATGCCGCGATCCCGCTCGTGATCCATGGCGACGCCTCCTTCCCAGGGCAGGGTGTCGTGGCCGAGACGCTGAACCTGCAGGCGCTCGACGGCTACAAGGTCGGCGGCACAGTCCACCTGATCATGAACAACCAGATCGGCTTCACCACCGATCCGGAGGACGCGCGCTCCACCCGCTGGGCCTCCGACCTGGCCAAGGGCTTCGACGTGCCGATCATCCACGTCAACGCCGACGACGTGGAAGCGTGCATCAGCGCCGTGCACCTCGCCTTCGCCTTCCGTCAGGAGTTCGGCCACGACGTCCTGATCGACCTGATCGGCTATCGCCGCTTCGGCCACAACGAGTCGGATGAGCCGGCCTACACCCAGCCGGAGATGTACGCGGCGATCAAGGCCAAGAAGCGCGTGTTTGAAGTCTTTGCGCAGCAGCTGGTCGCTGACCGTGTGGTCAGCCAGGAGCAGGTCGACCAGCTCGGGCAGAGCGTGTGGGACAACCTCACGCTGCTGCACCAGCGGCTAAAGGCCAGGATCGCAGCGGCCGCCGAGCACGGCACAGTCGAGCACGGCACCGGCGAGTACCAGCTCGATCGCTCGCCCAGCCCCGACGTCGGCACGGCCGTGCCTGCCGATCAGCTGGTCAGGCTCGGCGAGGAACTGCTGCGGGTGCCGGACGGCTTCACCGTGCACCGCAAGCTCGTGACTCAGCTCGGCCGCCGTCGCGCCGCTCTGCATCCTGATGAGGGCCAGCAGCCAGGCCCGATCGACTGGGCGCACGCCGAGGCGCTCGCGTTCGCCTCGATGCTGACCGAGGGCACCTCGATCCGGCTCACCGGCCAGGACACCGAGCGCGGCACCTTCAGCCAGCGCCACATGGTGCTGCACGACGAGAAGACCGGCAGGGCCTACTGCCCGATCCAGAACCTGACCGACGCGCAAGCGCCGCTGGAGTTGCACAACAGCCCGCTCTCCGAGCTGGCCTGCATGGGCTTCGAGTACGGCTACAGCCAGGAGGCGCCTGACACGCTTGTGCTGTGGGAGGCGCAGTACGGCGACTTCGTCAACTCAGCCCAGGTGATCATCGACCAGTTCATCGTCTCGGGGCTGGCGAAGTGGGGACAGACCTCGCGCCTGACGCTGCTGCTCCCGCACGGCTACGAGGGCTCTGGGCCCGAGCACTCCTCGGCGCGCCTAGAGCGCTTCCTCGCGCTGGCCGCCGAGGGCAACATCAGGGCCGCAAACCCCACCACCCCGGCCCAGTACTTCCATCTGCTGCGCCGCCAGGCCAGGATCGCCAAGCAGCGACCGCTGATCGTGATGACACCAAAGTCGCTGCTGCGCCTGCCGCAAGCCGTCAGCAGCCTCGCCGAACTCTCCGGGGACAGCGCCTTCCAGCCGGTGCTCGCAGAGCCCGGCGTCGACAACGAGAAGGTGACTCGCCTGGTGCTCTGCACCGGCAAGATCTACTACGACCTCGTCGGGCACTCCAACCGCGCCGAAGCGCAGGGGCTCGCAGTGGCGCGCGTGGAGCTGCTTTACCCGTTCCCCGAGGCGCAGGTGCTGGAGCTGATCCAGAGCTACCCGAACCTGCGCGAAATTCTGTGGGTGCAGGAGGAGCCGCGCAACATGGGCGCGCGCGCCCATATGTTCCCGCGACTGATGCAGATCATGCCAGCGCGGATCCGCTTCGGCTACGTCGGGCGCCCCGAGCGCGCCAGCCCGGGCGAGGGCTACCCCGCCGCCCACGCATCCGAGCAGAGCAGGATCGTGACCACCGCGATCGATCTGGGCATCCCAATCTCGCAGTACCCGCGCAAGACGCCGGGCGAGCGGTAGCGAGCTTGGCGCGCCGGACGGGTGGCCTAACCTGGCTACTCGCAGTGCGGCGTCGTGCCCGCGTCGAGATCCTCCTCGCCAACCGTCTGTGCAGCCAGCACGCGCCAGCCGGCAAGGAAGTGCGATCTCGTCTCCGGGCCCATCGCCTCCAGCGCCTTGCGCAGCGGCGCCAGCCGCTCGCGCGCGAGCCGCTCGCAATCGTCTCTGAGCCCATCACTGATGCTGACGATCGTGCGCCGACGGTCACGCTCGTCGACGTGGCGCTCCACAACCCCAGCCTTGGCAAGCTCTCCGACCATCAGGCTCGTCGCGGCAACGCCGAGGCCGATGCGGCGCGCCAGTTCGCTCACGGTCATCGTGCCTTGCAAAGAGAGCGCCACAATCACCGGCAGGTGCCTCGGCCCGAGCGCCCCCGCGCTTAGCAACGCGCGCACCGCTGCCGGCGGCTCGCTCTCCTCCTCGGGCCGCTGCCGCTTCATCGCCCTGATCACCGGCGGCATGATCTGCAGCAGCTCGAGCAGATCCGCATCCGCTCCCCTATCGGTCTCCAACTCCCCCTCGGTCGCCATCTTTCACCCCGTGACCCTTGACAGATTTATATTGAAGTATAAAGTATTTGATTCCCAAAGCAAACAGCTCTCGCGGCCGAAGGAGAATCCATGCTCACCCTTGCCCGCTGGTGCATCGCGCACCGCCGTCGTGTACTTCTGATCTGGATCCTCGCCGCGGTGCTCGTGAGCGTGATCGCCGGCGCTGCGGGCCGCGACTACGCCACCAACTTCTCGCTGCCGGGCACTCAATCCCAGCGAGCGGTCAACCTGCTGCAACAGCGTTTCCCAAGCCAGAGCGGCGATCTCGATCAGGTCGTCTGGCACGTGCGAGCCGGGTCGGTGGACGACCCAGCTGTGCAATCCGCCATCAACTCGCTGCTGGCGAAGGTCAGCAGCGAGCCACACGTCGTCGGCGTCCTTAGCCCCTACTCGCCCGCGGGGGCAGCACAGGTCTCCAAAGATCGGCACACCGCCTTCGCGACCGTCAGCTACGACAAGCGCGCGAACCTGCTGCCCCACACCACCGGCAAGGCGCTGCTGAGCGCGCTGGAAGGCGTGCACGTATCTGGCATGCGCATCGCCGCCGGCGGCCAGGTGGTCGAGCAGGCCGAGCAGAGCGGCATCGGCTTCGCCACCGCGGTTGGCGTGATCGCGGCGCTG
The DNA here is from genome assembly GCA_036008645.1 of Solirubrobacteraceae bacterium. Classification (GTDB taxonomy): domain Bacteria; phylum Actinomycetota; class Thermoleophilia; order Solirubrobacterales; family Solirubrobacteraceae; genus Palsa-744. The sequence goes on along the minus strand of DASYNI010000038.1, from coordinate 220,717 downwards.
GCAGTGCTGCTGCTGACCTTCGGCTCGCTGCTGACCGCCGGCATGCCGCTCGTGACTGCGGGGTTGGGGCTGATCATCGGCGTGGCCGGCATCGGCCTGATGACGCACGTGCTGAGCGTCACGAACATCGCGCCCGACGTGGCATTGATGATCGGCCTTGGCGTCGGCGTGGACTACGCGCTGTTCATCGTCACGCGCTTCAAGCAGTCCTACGCACAGCACGCCGGCGACGTGCAGGCCGCGGTGCTCGAAGCGATGGACACCTCCGGCCGCGCAATCGTGCTTGCGGGCGCGACGGTGATAATCGCCCTGCTGGGGATGTTCACGCTCGGCGTCTCCTTCTTGAACGGCATCGCGGTCGCGGCCGCGATCACAGTTGCGCTCGTGCTGCTCGCCTCACTAACCGTCCTGCCCGCGCTGCTCTCGCGCTACGGAGAGAAGGTGGCACGCGGCGGGCGCCTGGCACGCCGGCGCGGTGAGATCAGGCACGACGGCGACGAGCGCTCGTTGTGGCGGCGCTGGGCGATCTGGGTGCAGGCACATCCCTGGCCGGCGCTTGGCGCCTCGCTTTCAGTGATGCTGCTCGTCGCCTCGCCGATCCTCGCGATGCGCCTGGACAGCAGCGACGCCTCCAACGATCCGCCTGGCCACAGCAGCTACACGGCCTACGAGATGCTCGCCGCCGGGTTCGGCAAGGGCTTTAATGGCCCGCTCTCGATCGTAGTGGAGCTGCCTGGCCGTGGACAGACTGCGGGCCTGCCCCTGCTGAGCAGCCGTCTACGCGGGACGCGGGACGTGGCGGCGGTGCTGCCGCCACGGATCAGCCCCTCGGACGATACGGCCGTGATCCGGGTCTATCCCACCTCGGCACCAGAGGCGGTTGCCACCACTGAGCTAGTCGAACGCCTGCGGGCAAGCGTGATTCCACCCGTGGAAGCGCAGACCGGCACGAAGGTACTGGTCGGTGGGTTCACCGCGGGATCGATCGACTTCTCACGAGTGCTCTCCGAAAAGCTGCCACTGTTCATAGCTGTCGTGGTCGCGCTCTCAGCGCTGCTGCTGCTGATCATCTTCCGCTCGCTCGTGATCCCGTTGCAGGCAGCGGCGATGAACTTGCTCTCGATCGGGGGCGCGCTCGGCGTGCTGACCGCGATCTTCCAGTGGGGTTGGCTGAGCGGGATCGTGGGGGTCCACAGCGGGCCGATCGAACCGTGGCTGCCGGTGTTCATGTTCGCGATCGTCTTCGGACTCTCGATGGACTACGAGGTCTTCCTGATCTCGCGCGTGCATGAGGAGTGGACCCGCACCCGCGACCACTCGCGAGCGGTGCTCGACGGTCTCGCCTTCACCGGCAGGGTGATCACCGCCGCGGCGGCCATCATGATCCTCGTCTTCCTCTCCTTCGTGCTGGGCGAAGAAAGAGCGATCAAGGAGTTCGGCCTTGGCCTTGCGGCCGCGGTGCTGCTGGACGCGGTCGTGATCCGCTGCCTGATGCTGCCCGCCGTGTTGCAGCTGATCGGCAAGGCCACCTGGTACATGCCCGGTTGGCTGGATCGTCGCCTACCGCGCATCAGCATCGAGGGCTCGCTGGAGCAGGTGCCTGCTGACGCAGAAGCCGTCGAGCCGAGACCGCAACGGGAGCCAGCGGGCGCGCGAGACTAGAGGCTTTCAATGCCTTGCGCTGGTGGACCGCCAGATCCGTCGCCGGCAACCCGTCACCCGCCCCCTTGATGGCGTGGTGGCGGCGCGATGAAGCTCGCGGGTATGGATTCCCTGTGAACGTGCCCATCGGCGAGCTCATACTGCACCGCAACTGGGCTGCGGTCTTCCGCCTCCACCACGTTGTTGAGCACCGGCACCACGCGCTCAGTGCCGCCCTGGTCCACTATGGTCGCGCTGCGCACGCCATTTGGCAGCAGCATTCCGATGCGCACCCGCCCATGTGAGAGATGAACGGCGAGAATGCCGTACCGTTCGACCTTTTCCGTAGGCCCGCACACCGTTCCAGACAGTCCGCCCGCTTCCACATCGGTCAGGCACAGGTAAGCGCCCTGCGTGAGGTTGCTGTAGGACTGCGCCACATACTGGCGTGACACATATGCCCAGTCCTCACCCGACACGTCCGCGAGGACGGCCCCGTGCGGCACCTTGACCGCTGGCGGCTGGTACCGGCCCACCAGCGGATGCGCGAAGACCGCCAGTCCTCCGGCGGACGCGGTCTCTGAGGTGTGCTGGCGCTGCCGACTGGATCCGCAGGCCGCAAGCACAGATGTGCCGGCTCCGGTCGCCAGGCACACGCCCGCCAAGGCAGTGGCGGCGCGTGCCCGGCGCCTTGCGCTCGACCAAGTCATAGCGACCGAGGTCTCCTCAGGCCGGATGACGAGCGCTATACCTCAGCTTGTATGCCTTGGAGGTTGTACAGGAATTCGCTGAACCACCGCCTGACTTCTCCGTGCCCGTTGATCGAGCCAGATTCAGCCCATATGACGCTTCCGCTTTCGGTGCAATTCTGCGCGACGAGCGTATAGCTGCTGCCACCTTCGTAGCGCCACAGCTCGGAGCAGACGCCTTTGCCCGATTCGTTTACGCCCCTATTGATGTCGATGGGATTTTGATTTGGCCCGCTTTCTTTGGCGCATGATTTACATGAATAGCCAGTTTCGGCATGGGCGACCGGCGCGGCGGTGGCAAGCCAAGCCGCGGCGCCGGGAACAGCGATCACCGCTGCGGACATGAGCAGCACGAGACGTTTCATTGCGTTCTCCCTTATGCAACCTCTTTGCACACCAGGGACGCAGGCAGCCCGGCCGCCGGGGATGCGGCGGCCCGTCCAGCGTCATCGGTGCATCCTGATAATCAGAAGGATCGTAGCTTGCCGTGCAGGCAGCCGCAACTGCGCAAGAAACAGACTAACGGAACTCGCCCGCCTTGCCGGCGCGTACCACTAGAAGCATTGAAGTTAGCTTGCCGCGACTCACGCTTGCGTGCGCCGGTCGTGACATGCAGACGCTGCGTCGCTACCTTGGGATGCTCAGCGGCCCTGCCAGGCAGGCGGACGCTTCTCGGCAAAGGCCTTTGAGCCCTCGATCGCGTCCTGCGAGCCGAGGACCGGACCGCTGATCTGACCCTGACGCTCCCACATCTCCTGTGCCGACCAGTCATGCTGAGATTCGATGATGCGCTTGGAGGCAATCAGTGAGAGCGGCGCGCCTGTCGCGACCTGCTCGGCGAGCTCGAGCGCAACAGCAGTGGCGGCACCCTCGTCCGCAAGCCTGTTGACGAGGCCGAGCGCATGGCCGCGCTCGGCAGAGATCGGCTCGCCTGTGAGCGCGAGCTCCATCGCCAGGTGGTAGGGGATGCGCCGCGGTAGCCGCAGCAGCCCGCCGGCGGCGGCGACCAGGCCGCGCTTGACCTCTGGGATGCCGAGCCGCGCGCCTCTAGCGGCGACGATGAGGTCGCAGGCAAGCGCGACCTCCAAGCCGCCAGCGAGCGCGAAGCCCTCGATCGCGGCGATCAGGGGCTTCTCCGGGCCACGCTGGACGATTCCCGCGAAGCCGCGGTCGCCGATCCATGGACGCTGGCCGGTGACGAAGGCCTTCAGATCCATGCCCGCACAGAAGCCCTTGCCCGCGCCGGCGAGAACGCCGACTGCCAGGTCGGGATCGTCGTCCAGGCGGTCGAGCGCGGCGGCGAGTCCTTCGGCCAAGGGGAGGTTGACCGCGTTGCGTGCCTGCGGCCGGTTGAGCGTGATCAGCAACGTCTTGCCGCGCCGCTCGGTGAGCACCTCCGGCTGCGGAGGCTCGACATCTGAGCCAGGAGCTGATGGGGCAGGCTGGTCGCTCACGCGCCTCAGACTATCCGCTGGCAGAGGAACAGGCGATCAGGGCAAGAACAGCGTGAGCTCAGGCTCGCGTTCCCCGCGTAGCACCTCGAGATCCACCTCTACGCAGTCGATGCCACGAGCCTGCGCGAGCACGCGAGCCTGCGGCTTGATCTGCTGCGCGGCCAGGATGCCGCGGCAGGACTCGAAGGCCGGGTCGAGCCTGATCCGCTCCAGGTAGCGGGTGAGCTGCTCGACCGCATCGATCGTGGCGATCCGCTTGATCTCCACGGCAACCCATCCCTCCTCCCCTTCCCTGCACATCAGGTCCACCGGGCCGATGTCCGTGGGCCACTCCCGGCGCACGAGCCGAAGACCCTCCCCGCACCATTGCGGCTGATCGGCGAGCAGCTCCTGGATCTCGCGCTCAACGCCCTCCTTTTCCAGTGCGCTGGCGACATCAAGCTCGTGCTCGATGTCCGAGATCACTTCGGCGAGCGAGATCTCGACGCGATCCTCCTGGCGCTGGCGGCGCACGGTCAGCGATCGCAGACGCCCATCGGCGTCGCGCTGTTCCTCCAAGACCGTGGGCGGGGTCATCCAGTTCAGTGGCTTGACCGCACCCCCGCCGTCCGCCCAGACCATGAAGGTGCCATCCGCCTTGATCATTAGCAGGCGCACAGCCTCCGGCAGGGTAGTGCTCAGGCGACCGACATAGGAAACCTCGCAGCGGGCAACGATCAGGCGCATCCCCCCGCACCCTACGGCCGGCCGCGGACGCGGGCTACTGGTCCTCTGGCTGCTGCGGCTCTACCTCGCCGCGCAGAACCTCGCTCGCCGTTCCGTTCACGGTTTGGCGAAACTCGCGCACGCCCTTGCCCAGCGCACGCGCGACTTCAGGCAGCTTCTTGGGACCGAGGACCAGGAGAGCGATCACGCCGACGAACAGCAGGTGGACTGGACTGTCGATACCCATGACTCCAATAGAGATGGTAGTAGGAGTCATCCGCCGCCGCCGGTTTTAGGGTCCACATCGTGTCCAGTGAACAGATCATGCAGGGTAGGCGCCCATATCCGCCGCCGCCTGCCTCTGAGCCGTTCTGGCCGGTGCAGCTGACGATCCTCGCCGCAATCGCGCTGCAGCTGCTGCTGCCCCAGAAGCTGAGCGCCGGCCCGCGCTGGCTGATCCCGTCGCTGGAGAGCGCGCTGCTGATCGGCATGTTCTTCGCCACGCCGCGGGAGCTCGAGGGTGAGCACCCGGTGCGCAGGGCCGTCGCAATCGGCCTGACCGCCTTCGTCAGCGCTGCGAACGTCTACTCGCTGGCAGCGCTCACCCACTTCCTGCTGCATGGTCACGTAAGCAGCGGCCAGGAGCTGATCGTCTCGGGCGTGCTGATCTGGCTGACCAACTTCCTGATCTTCGGCCTTTGGTACTGGGAGCTCGACCGCGGCGGGCCAGGCAAGCGCGCAGAAGGCAACGATGGTCCGCCGGACTTCCTGTTCCCGCAGATGAGCGACGACACGATCGAGCCGCGCAACTGGCGACCGAGGTTCATCGACTACCTCTACGTCTCGATGACCAACGCAACCGCCTTCTCTCCCACCGACACTATGCCGCTCAGCGGGAAGGCCAAGGGCGTGATGGGCCTGCAGGCGCTCGTCTCGCTGGTGACGATCGGGCTGATCGTCTCGCGTGCGGTGAACATCCTCAGCGGCTGACCAGCTGTCTCAGCGAACCAGCAACCGCTGCTCGATCTCCGACGCTCTGGCCAGCAGCTCCTCCACCTCGGGATCTGCGTGCAGCTCCAGCGCTCTGTTGCAGGCGGCAATGCACTCGCCGATGCGATCCGAGCGCGCCAGCGCGTGGGCATAGCGACTCCACGCGCTCGCGGATTCGGGATCGAGCTGGGTGGCCTGCTCGGCGGCTGAGATCTCGCCGCCGTGATCGCCGCAGAGTGAGCGCGCGAGCGCCAGGTCGAGCAAGGCTTCAACAGTGGGCGCGAGACGGACAGCGCGCTCTAGCGCCTCGCGTGCCCCATCGCGGTCCAGCAGCCGCAGGCGCAGGCGGCCAAGTCGCTCCCAGGCGCCGGCATCCTGGGGCCCACGCTCTGCCGCCCGCCGCGCCGCCTCCTCGGCGAGGTCGATCGCGCCCATATCCTCATAGATACGCGCCGCGAACCTGTGTGCCGCGGGGCGTTGCCCGTCGGCCCTAGCCCAGTCACGCACCGAGCGCGCGGCTGCGTCAAGCTCGCCGGCCTGCCAGAAGGCGAGCGTCATCAGGCGCAGGACCGCGACGTTGCGCGGTTCGGCGTCACGGGCGTAAACCAAGCGCTGGGCGGCCAGCGCGTAGTCGCCCTCGGCCATCGCGTGCTGGGCAGCGGTCATGAAGCGCTCAACACGCTCGCCAGCCGGGTCGGGCTTTGAGAAGTCCACGAACCGCATGCTGCCTGCCGGCACAGTGCGTACACCGTGGCTGAAGCGCACCCTGGCCCACTGCTGGACTTCGTCCTCCTGCCCGCTGAAGTAGATGCCGCTAACGGTGCCCACGCCCCACTCCGGATAGGAAAGGCAGCGGGCGTAGCGGTGCACGATCGAGTGATCGGGGACCCGGCTGCCGAAGGGGTCGTGATGGGCGCGCTCCTTAGCTTGTTCGCGGGCGCGTTGCTCGTCTTCGTAGGCCCTGCGCCCCGCCTCTTCGCGCGCCTTGCGCGCGGCCGCCGCGCCGGCTCGCACGGCGTTGCGGCTCACGCGTCCGCCGCGCGAGGTCTCCGCCAGGCGCTCGAGGTGGTCGGCCGCCTCGTTGATCGCCTTCAGGTGACGCTCGTGCTCGAACTGCCTGCCGGGCGGGGCGATGTCCGGGTGCCAGCGCTTGGCCATCCGCCGCCGCGCCAGCTGCACGTCGCGCTTGTCGAACGGAGGCTCGATCTCCAGCAGGAGCATGTGCTGCTCTATGTCCAAAACCCGGGTCGGCATGGATCAGCTCACGTTAGCGCCCTCGTCCATCTCCTATCCTGCAGCCGATGTCCTCCCAATACGTGTTCACGATGCACCGGCTGAGCAAGCTGCACCCACCGGACAAGACCGTCCTCTCGGATGTCACGCTTGCGTTTCTGCCCGGGGCCAAGATCGGCGTGCTCGGCTACAACGGTGCGGGCAAGTCGACGCTGCTGCGCATCATGGCCGGACGCGACCAGGAGTTCCGCGGAGATGCCGCCCTGGCACCCGGCGCCTCGGTCGGGCTGCTAGAGCAGGAGCCGCAGCTGGACGAGTCCAAGGACGTGCGCGGCAACGTCGAGGATGGGGTCGCAGAGGTCAAGGCGCTGCTCAATCGCTTCAACCAGCTGGCGGCCGAATATTCTGAAGAGAACGCCGATGAGTTCGCTGCGCTGCAGGCGAAGATCGAAGCCGCGGACGCATGGAGCCTGGACACCAAGCTCGACTATGCGATGGACGCGCTGCGACTGCCGCCAGCCGATGCGGATGTCTCCAAGCTCTCCGGCGGCGAGCGGCGGCGAGTCGCGCTCTGCCGGCTTCTGCTGAGCGCGCCGGACCTGCTGCTACTTGATGAGCCCACCAACCATCTCGATGCCGAGTCGGTGGCGTGGCTTGAGCAGCACCTGGCGCAGTACAAGGGCACGATCGTCGCGGTCACCCACGACCGCTACTTTCTGGACAACGTCGCCGGCTGGATCTTGGAGCTCGACCGTGGCCGGGGCATCCCCTACGAGGGCAACTACTCCAGCTGGCTTGAGCAGAAGCAGGACCGGCTGGCCCAGGAAGAGCGCACCGAAAAGGCGCGTCAGCGCACGATCGCCTCCGAGCTTGAGTGGGTGCGAACCAACCCAAAGGGCCGGCGCACCAAGAGCAAGGCGCGCCTGGCGCGCTACGAGGAGCTTGTCGCCGAGGAGCGCAACGTCAAGCTGGACGAGGTTCAGATCCACATCCCGCCAGGACCGCGCCTCGGAGATGTGGTGCTGCGCACAGAGGGCCTGCGCAAGGGCTTCGGCGATCGCCTGCTGATCGATGATCTCTCCTTCGATCTGCCGCGCGCCGGGATCGTTGGCGTGATCGGCGCGAATGGCGCCGGCAAGACGACGCTGTTCCGGATGATCGTGGGACAGGAGCAGCCGGACGGCGGCAGTGTCGAGCTGGGCGAGACGGTGGAGCTGGCCTACGTGGACCAGTCGCGCGACGCGCTGAACGCCGAGAAGACCGTCTGGGAGGAGATCTCCGAAGGGCTCGACCAGCTGCCCGTCGGAGAGCGGACCATCAACTCGCGCCAGTACGTCGCAAGCTTCAACTTCAAGGGCTCAGATCAGCAGAAGAAGGTCGGCGCGCTCTCCGGCGGCGAGCGCAACAGGGTCCACCTAGCCAAGCTGCTTCGCCGCGGCGGCAACGTGCTGTTGCTTGATGAGCCCACGAACGATCTGGACGTGGATACGCTGCGCGCGCTGGAGCAGGCGCTGCTCTCCTTCCCCGGCTGCGCGGTGATCATCTCCCACGACCGCTGGTTCCTGGATCGCGTGGCCACGCACGTGCTCGCCTTCGAGGGCGACTCTCAGGTGGTCTGGTTCGAGGGCAACTTTGAGGCCTACGAGGAGCACAGGCGCGAGCGGTTGGGCGCGGCAGCCGATCGGCCGCACCGGATCACCTACAAGCGGCTCGTGCGCAGCTGAGTCACTTCGCCATCCCCTTCACAAGACAGGTCTTGGCCAGCCAGCGCCCGCGCTGAGGGGTAGGCGTTAGCGGGAAGGCCAGATCATCGAGCAGCGCCCAGAGCTCGCTGTCCTGAGCTGAGCTCAGCCAAGTCGGCGGCCAGCGGGTGAAGTCGGCTTCCTGCAGCGTGAAGTGCAGCTGCTCCGCCACCGCATCCACGCCGGGGGTCTTGATCCCCATGCGCTTGCGGAAGCGCTCCACGCAGTGTTGGGAGGCGATCACCTCGTAGACCTCGGGATGGTCCTCTCGTGCGACCCTGATGTGCATCGCGCGAAGCGTATTGGCCGCGGAGCCAGGATGCATCGGCCAGACGCTACTTGCGCAAGAACTGCGTCTGCTCGTCCAGCCGCAGAGCGGCAGCGGCGATCAGCGCGGCGCAGGCATGAACGTCGGCAAGGGCAACCAGCTCGACCGGTGAGTGCATATAACGCAGCGGAATCGAGACCAGCGCTGTGGGCACGCCGCCGCGGGAGAGGTGCACCGCGTCCGCGTCGGTGCCGGTGTTGCGCCCGGAGGCGTCGATCGTGAAGGCGATCCCCCGGTCCTGCCCCGCGTCGCAGAGCAGCTCGAAGAGCTGTGGATGCAGCGTCGTGCCGCGGGTGATGACCGGGCCCGAGCCGAGCTCGTGCTTGCCTGCCTCCTTGACGTCTATGCCGGGCGCGTCGGTGGCGTGGGTGACATCGACAACGATTGCCGCGTCGGGCGCCAGCGAGAAGGAGCTCGTGCGCGAGCCGCCGAAGGTGGTCTCCTCCTGCGCCGCGGCGACAGCGACGGTCTCCCAGCCGGAGACTCCCCCGGCCTGGGCCACGATCCGCGCCGCCTCCAGCGCCACGAAAGAGCCGAGCCGATTGTCGAGCGCACGGGAGAGCAGCCGGCCATTTGGCAGCTCGACCGGATCTGCGTCGAGCACGGCGACGTCGCCGATGCGCACCATCGCCAGCGCCTGCTCCCTGCCGGCGGCGCCGATGTCGATGTGCAGGTCTCTGATCTCGGCCACCTTCTTGCGCTCCTCGTCGCGCAGCAGATGGATGGGCTTCTTGCCGATCGCGCCTGGCAGCTCGCCCTCCTTGGTGATGAGCTTCACCCGCTGGCCGACGAGGATCTGCGCGTCCCAGCCGCCGACCTCCCTGAACCAGAGAAAGCCATCGTCGTCGACGTGGATGACGATCAGGCCGATCTCGTCGATGTGACCCATGATCATCAGCCGGCGATGAGACTCCGCGCTGCCAGCACGCGACGCAACCACGGCCGACGGAGTCCCCACGCCGTCGATGCTGGCGCTCGCGAACTCGCCCGCGGCATCGGCCCAGATCGCGGCAGGCGCGGTCTCGTGGCCGGAGGGCCCGCGGGCGTCCAACAACCCAGCGAGAAGCGGCGGTAGATCGCTCATGCGAGCAACCGTCGCAGCACGTACTGGAGGATGCCGCCGTGCCTGAAGTAATCGGCCTCACGCGGGGTGTCGATACGCACGCGAGCATCGAAGTCAATCGGCTCAGCACCGTCGCGTGTCGCCCTCACCTGGACCTGCTTGGGAGGCTCTCCCTCGTCTGCCATCCCCTCGGCCAATCCCTGAATCGAGAAGGTCTCCTGGCCGGCGAGGCCAAGCGACTGTGCGCTCTGACCCTCCGGGAACTGCAGCGGCAACACGCCCATGCCAACGAGGTTGGAGCGATGGATGCGCTCGAAGCTCTGCGCGATCACCGCCCTGACGCCGAGCAGGCGCGTTCCCTTCGCCGCCCAATCGCGCGAGGAGCCTGAGCCGTACTCACGACCGCCGAGCACGACCAGCGGCACGCCTTCCTGCGCGTATTGCATAGCGGCGTCATAGATCGCCATCTGCTCCGGATCGCCGCCGCCGAAGTGCCAGGTGAACCCACCCTCCGGCAGCGCGGTCGGCGCTTGCAAAAGGTTTTTGAGGCGGATGTTGGCGAAGGTGCCGCGCATCATCACCTCGTGGTTTCCGCGCCTTGAGCCATAGGAGTTGAAGTCGCGCGGCGCGACGCCCTGCTGCTGCAGGTAGAGGCCGGCGGGACTGTCGCGCTTGATCGAGCCCGCCGGGGAGATATGGTCGGTCGTGACGCTGTCGCCGAGCAGCGCGAGCACCCTGGCGCCCGCCACGTCGGCGACCGGCTCCGGCTGCGCGGGCATGCCCACGAAGTAGGGTGGTTCGCGCACGTAGGTCGAGTCGTCCCAAGCGAAGCGCTCACCCGTGGGCACCTGTAGCGTGCGCCAGCTCTCATCGCCCGTGAAGACCTCGCCATAGCTCTTGCGGAACATGTCCGAGGCGATCGCCTGCTCGACGGTCTGGGCGACCTCGTGCTCATCTGGCCAGATGTCGCGTAGATGAACCTCGTTGCCCTGCGAATCGACACCCAGCTGCTCGTTGACTATGTCGATGTCCATCGTGCCCGCCAGCGCATACGCAACGCACAGTGGCGGCGAGGCAAGGTAGTTCATCTTCACGTCCGGGTTGATCCGGCCCTCGAAGTTGCGGTTGCCGGAGAGCACGGAGACGACCGCGAGGTCGTTCTCGGCAACGGCCTTGGAGATCTCATCCGGCAGCGGGCCGGAGTTGCCGATGCAGGTCGTGCAGCCGTAGCCGACCAGGTTGAAGCCAAGCTGCTCCAGTGGCTGCGTCAACCCCGCCCGGTCGAGGTATTCGGTGACGACCTTCGAGCCTGGCGCAAGCGAGGTCTTCACCCACGGCTTGCGGGTCAGGCCGCGGGCGATCGCGTTGCGCGCGAGGATGCCGGCGCCGATCATCACCGAAGGGTTGGAGGTGTTTGTGCAACTGGTGATCGCGGCGATCACCACGTCGCCATTTGCAAGCTCGAACCTATGCCCATCCAGCTCAACCTCGGCGCTGGCGCCGCTGCGACGCTGCGTGGCGGTTGCGGTCGCCGCTGCGGGTGCCACAGCGCCGGCCGCAGGCGTGGGCTCGTGGCCCGGCACGCCGTTGGCGGGCGGATCGGATGCCGGGTAGGACTCCGCAACCGCCTCGTCATGTGCATCGCATTCCTCAGGCAGATCTTCGACATAGTCCTTCAAAGCGGTACGGAAGGAGCTCTTGGCGTCGGTCAGCGAGATCCTGTCCTGTGGACGCCGCGGGCCGGCGAGGCTGGGCACCACCTCGCCAAGATCAAGCTCGATGATGTCGGAGAAGATCGGCTCCGGAGCGCCGTCTCCATGCCAGAGCCATTGCGCCCGCGCGTAGGCCTCGACCAGCTCGATCCGCTCCTGCGGGCGCCCGGAGAACTCCAGGTAGCGCAGCGTCTCCGCGTCGATCGGGAAGATCGCGCAGGTCGAGCCGAACTCCGGGGACATGTTGCCAATCGTCGCTCTGTCGGCCAGCGGCAGCGAGGTGAGCCCCTCACCAAAGAACTCGACGAACATGCCCACGACCCCGCGCTGGCGCAGGCGCTCGGTGACCGTGAGCACGAGATCGGTCGCCGTTGCGCCGGGCCGCAGGGCGCCGTGCAGCTTGAAGCCGAGCACCTGCGGGATCAGCATCGACATCGGCTGCCCGAGCATCGCCGCCTCCGCCTCGATGCCACCGACGCCCCAACCCAAGACGCCGAGCCCGTTGACCATCGTGGTGTGCGAGTCGGTGCCCACGAGCGTGTCTGGGTAGGCACGCGCAGGGCCATCCTCGGTGGCCGGGGTGCTGAAGACGACGCGGGCCAGGTACTCCAGGTTGACCTGATGGACGATGCCCGTATCCGGCGGCACGACCGCGAAGTGCTCGAATGCCTGCTGGCCCCAACGCAGGAAGGCGTAGCGCTCGCGGTTGCGCTGCAGCTCGCGCTCCGCATTGATCCTGAAGGCGTCCGCGCTGCCGAACGCGTCCACCTGCACGGAGTGGTCTATCACGAGCTCCGCCGGCACGAGCGGGTTGATCTTCTGTGGCTCGCCGCCCATCGTGGCCATCGCGTCGCGCATCGCGGCCAAATCCACAACGGCGGGCACGCCGGTGAAGTCCTGCATCAACACGCGCGCCGGTGCGAAGGCGATCTCCACGCTCGGCTCCGCCTTGGGGCGCCAGCTGGCAAGCGCTTCTATGTCGCGCGTGCTCACGGTGCCATTGCCCTCATGCCGCAGCAGGTTCTCGAGCAGCACCTTCAGCGAGAACGGCAGGCGGGCGACGTCGAATCTTTCCTGCAGCGCCTCTACGCGGAAGATCTCATAGTTGGTCCCCCCGACCTGCAGAGAGTCCTTCGCGCCAAAGCTGTTGCTCGATGTGGACATGGGCGCCTCCAGGTGATTCGGGTGGTCAGTGCAGGTCGGGTGAGGGGACAGAGTCTCGCAAAGGCGAGCGCCTGACACCGGCATCGCGGCGCAAGTGCGCTCTGCGCCTGCTCAGAGACCCTGCGCCGGCTTGGCGACGGCCAGTGCCGCTCAGCGCGCAAGCGTGACGCGATGCTTGCCGGCCCGCTTGCCCGCCAGCAGCGCCTCATCGCACGCGTCGAGCAAGTGGTCGACGCTCATGCTCGGATGCCACTGCGCGACGCCGATCGAGCACGCGACACCCTCCGGCGCTGCAATCGTGATCTCGGCGAGACGCACGCGGGCTCGCTCAGCCGCAGCGGCCGCGCTACGGAGATCGGCCTCAGGGAGGATCACGACGAACTCATCGCCGCCATAGCGGGCAACGCGATCGAAGGCGCGAAACTCGCCCATCAAGGTCTCTGAGACGCCACGCAGCACGGCGTCGCCCGCGCTGTGGCCGTAACGGTCGTTGACCAGCTTGAAGTCGTCTAGGTCGATCAACATGCAGGCGAGCTTGGAGCCGACGCGCCCAGCCCGCCCGATCTCCTCTTCCAGTCGACGTCGCATCGCGCGATGGTTCATGCACCCGGTGACCGCATCGGTCCCAGCCTCCATCCGTGCCTCCACGAGCGCCAGCGCGGTCGCTGCCTGCTCCACCAAACCGGCCGCCTGCTCCAGGCGCTCACCGCTGAGCCGCCCCTGCTCACGCGAGACCAAGACTATCACGGCCTCCATCTCGCCGTGCAGGATCAGCGGCAGCAGCAGTGCACAGCGCGCCGGCGAGGCGCCGTGAATCAGGCGTGGCACGCTAGCCATCAGCTCACGCTGATCGGCAGCCACGAATCCGCGGCCGGTGCTCGCCACCCAGCTGACCGCCGCCGGCCGCTCGGTCGTGGGGACGAGGTAGCTCAGACGCCCTTCCGCCTCGAACAGATACACGACGGCCAGCTCACGTCCGTCCGCATCGGCGCGCAGGTGATGGAGGATCACCTCTTCAGCGCCGAGCACGCTCATCAGCTCGTGGGCCATCGCGCGATGCACCTGCTCGGGCTCGGAGGCGCGATCGGCCGCCGCGGCAAGCCTTCGCATCGCGGCGATCAGCGCCGCCGGATCCGGGCGGTCTGAGCGCAGAGGCTGCGTGGCGCGTGAGCTCATGCCACCCAATCTAGGGCATCGTGCACCCTCGACGTGGCGGCCCGGACGGCCGCGGCGCTGCCTTGCGCCGCGGCCGCCGCCCCCGCAGGAAGGCTCAGCTCGTAAAGACGAGCTTCACGAATGCCTTCGATTCGCGTTTGGCCCCCGTCGAAGACTTGAAGCCGACGCGCACCTTCACGTCCAGCCGGCGGTAGGTCGCGAGGATCCTTTCGCCCAGTGGCGAGAGCTTCACAGCGATTTGGGCATTTCCAACCGCTTTGCCGATCTTCTTGTGCAGCACCGCCAGATCCTGGCCGCTGGTCGAGAGCTTGCCGGCCGAGGAGACGGCGGCCGTGATGCTCGCGCTGCGGCCTTGGACTTTCCGGCCAACCACTCTGACCGGGCATTCGGCGACGTGGATCTGGATCTTTTCGTTGATCGTCTTGCCGTTCTGGCCGACAACGGTTGTGGGCATGTACATCTTGCCCTTGCAGAAGTCGCCGTTTGCGGCCAGCGCAGATTTTCCGCCGGTCGGCAGGTTCATTTCAAAGCTGTCGACCGGCACATCCGGCAGCGCCGCAAACGTCGTGTGGGTGATCCCTTTGCTGATGTTCGTGTTGCCGACGAGGATCACCGTCACGCCGTCGCCTTTGACCACGAGGTCCAGATCAGGGAACGCCGCACCTCCATGCGAAACGAAGTAGGCAGGTCCTTCCAACGTCCCGGACAGCGTGGGCGTGGTCACCTTCACGGTGCCCACCTTCGCACCAGCCGGACAGCTGGCCGGATTCGCCGCAAACGTCTTTTCAAGACACGCTTCTTTAAGCGTGCTCGTACGCGAGGGCAGCTTCACCGGCAGCGTCACTTTTACCGACTTCATGTTCGCTTCACCGGCCGTCTCGCTCACTTTCACGTTCAGGCTCGCGCCGAACCGTTTGGTCGTATAGGCATTGGTGGAGTAGCTGAACTTCGGTTTGAAGGCCAGCGAGCTGCAGCCGGTCGCCTGGAAGGGCGTCGCGATCGTGGTGCTCGTGCCTTCGGTTGAGGTCAGCGTCGTGTTCGTCGAGAGCGTTTCGCAGCTGGTGGGGTTGAGCATGAAGTCTCCACGCGTCATCGCGATCGTCAGCGCTTTGAGGCGCAGCGGCACCCCGCCCACGATTGTCGGCATCGTGCCCGCCACCGTCACTCGCGCGGTATACGGGTCGACGCTGATGCCGGCCTGGGTGACGATCGTGCCGTAGTCGTAAGGGCCGACTTCCTGCGCCGGCACTACGATCGACAGACCGTATGGCGCTCCACCGTAGGGGCCAGTGAGATAGACGCTGCCTCGCAGGACATAGGGGTTGCCGCCCGATCCGAGGCTCGTGGAAACCGAGCCGACTTCGCTTGATTCCGGACACTTGCCTTCCTTTGCAAGCGGTTCGCCGCACAACGGCACCGACGGAATCTTTGCGACCATCCCCGCAGGCAGCGTGGCGCTCACCTTCTGCAGGTACTGCTGACCGTCGCCGCGGCTCAAACCAAGGGTGAAGCTCGTGGTCGAGCCGCCGCTCGTCGGCAGCGCCTTGACGGTCTGGGACGGCGTAAACGGCGGCGTGCCGCACCCCACCGTGAACGGATCCGTGTCCTGCGCGGTGGCGAGTCCCGTGTAGGGGAAGAACGTCGCCGAGGTCGCCGGGCCGCAGATGAGCGGATTGGCAAGCGGCGTGTGGCCGTCGTTGCTCAACGTGAGAATGAATTCGCTGAACGCGATCTGTGGGTTTTCGGAGATCGTGGTCGTAAGTCGCCCAGTCGCTTCGTTTGCTTGTACCTTGCCTTCGAGCTGCACCGCCACGCCATAGCGCTTGGATTCCGCATTGATGAAGATGCGATAGTCGCCGCCCGAGCTTGGCGTGTTGTTCAGCGGCTTGCCGACGTAGACATCGCCGACCAACGAACCCGCAGGCAGCGTGGGCGTTTCGATACGCACCGTACCGATCTTCGATCCCGCCGGGCAGGTGACTTCTCTGCCTGTGCCCTTGCCGAATTGTTCGTCGGTGCACGCTTCCAGGCCATTGGCTGCGGCCGGGTTGAGCGTCATGCCTTCCGGCAGAAGCACTTCGGCCTTCTGCAATGCGGAGGGGCTTATTTCTTCTCCGTTTTCTTCCTGTGACATCTTGACGTCAATCGTCACGCCGTTGGGCAGATCGGGAAGCGTTTGGCTTGGCGTGACTTCGATTTCGGGCGCGAATGGGACTTTTTCACAGCCGGTAGCTTTCAGTTCTCCGGCAGGTGGGAACACCGTGCTCGTGAACTTGCCGCCGTATGATTCTGCTTCGATCCGGCTGATCTGCGGCGTCGCGCATGCGCTCGGCACAGTCAAGAAGTGCTTGCCGTTTTCGCCCGCCCTGCCTTTATAGATCAGCACGGATTCCAGCAGCGGAGGAGCATCGCCGATGTTGTGGACCTCGAAGAACTCATGCGAGTCACCGCTGTCTGGGATGGTGCTCACTTTGTCAAGGCCCGTTTCGCGGTGCCAGCTCACACCACCTTCGATCAACGTGTGCGAGTAAAGGCCTGGGAACCCAAGCGCTTCCAACGGAAGCGCCACCCCGAACTCCGCCGGTACCCCAGGTGGGCGTTCGAGATTGTAGACGGTTCCTTCGATCGTCAGGTCGGTCGGCCCTGGCACCACGACCACAACCTTGTTCACGCCGATAATGGTCTTACTCGAACAGGTGCTTTCTGTGAAGATGCCCGGTGCAACTTCTTCGCCGAATTCACTTATCGAGCACTGCGGCACCGCTTCCGGGTTGGTGCTGAGGCCTGCGGGCACGTCCACGCGCTCATTCCTGATGTCTTCCACAGGTGCTTCTTTGCCGGTGCTACCGACTGCGTTCAGCTTGAACACGGTAAGCCCGACCGGCGGGTGCCCTGCCGCCTGTGTGAATGGCGAGACGCATTCGGGGTCATTGCAGGTCGCCGACACGAAGTTGCTGAAGCCAAATGGTTCAGCGGCAGCCGCCGATGATGTAGCGACTAGCCCCGAGACGGCGAGAGCGGCAAGCACCGCGACCCGGAGACAGATACCTGCAGAAAGCGACCTCATTCTCCACCTCCCGTGGATATGGCACCCAGGGTAATCGCTTGTGACAAGCGCTACCAATGGCCATGCTAGCGTCGCCGCCGGCCGCCCCACAAGTGTCCACCGTACGCATTTGCGATATGTACTTTCCCGCAGCGCGCGGGCCTCTCAACTGTGCCGCCCGCGCTTCCCAGGCTTGACTTTGCGGTTTTTTGCTGACTTTCCCTTACAGCCAAGCACCTTCAGCTTTGTTCGCTGCCTGACCGTCTTGCCGTTCTGGGCGACGATCGTCGTGGGCATGCGCAGCACGCTCTTGCAGAAGCTCCCGTTGCCCGATAGGGCTGAATTGCTGCTTGTGGGCAGTTTCAGGTTGAAGCTGTGGATAGGCACGTCTGGCAACGAGGCGAACTTCGAGTGCGTGTAGTCGCCGCGAATGTTCGTCTGGCCGACCAGGATGATTGTTACCCCGTCTCCGCTGAGCACGAGATCGAGATTCGGGAAGCCGGCGCCGCCACGCGAGACGAAGTAGGCAGATCCGGTCAGGGTTCCCGGCAGCGTGGGTGTGGTCACGCGGGCGCTGCCGATCTTGGACTGCGCCGGACACGAGGATGGGCTCGTGGCGAAGGTCTTTTCGACGCAGGCGTAGTTGAGCGTTTTGAGGTTCGCGACGATCTTCCTGGGCAGCATCACATCGACCGACTTGATGTTTGCCTGGCCGGCCTTCTCGGTCACGGACACGTCGAGACTCGCGCCGAACCTGCGCGTATGCTTGGCGCTGGTGGAGGCGCTGAAGCTGGGCGAGAACGGCAGAGCGCTGCAATCGGTGGCTTTGAACGGCGTCGAGACGGCGTCTGTGGCGCCGAAACTCGACACCAAGCTCGTATCCGTAGAGAGGTCGCCGCAGTTGGTCGGATCCAGCATGAAGCCCGGATGGTCGACCGTGACGCTGAGCGACCGCAGCCTGATCGGCACCCCGCCAACGATGGTCGGCGGGGCCGCTGCGATCGTGACCCGCGCCGTGAATGGATCGATGTCGATCTTGGCGCGAGTGCTGATCGTGCCATAGTCGTAGGGGCCGACTTTGCTCGCGTTGGTGAGGATCTCCAGACCGAACGGCGCGCCCTGATAGGGGCCCGTCAGGTAGACGGGGCCTGTCGGCAGTGCCAGCGGGCTTGAGCCCGAACCGATTGTCACGATCGCGGTGCCGATCTGGCTGGCGGATGGGCAGTGCTCAGCGGCTGCGTCGGCTTCGCTGCACAGCGGCACGGCCGGGATCTGGCCAATCATGCCTTCCGGCAGCGTCGTGCTCAAAGACGAGATGTACTGCTGACCCTGCGGCCGGGTGAGCCCGAGCGTGAAGCCTGTCGACGATCCCGCCTTGCTAGAGAAAGCAGAGGCGCTCTGGCTCACATCAAACGGCGGCGGGCAGGCGCCGGCGATCACGGTGAACGGGCTTGCGGCGATCGCGGGCAGGGCGCCTTCGCGGGCGCTGTAGGGCAAGAATTCGCCGGTGGTCGTAGCCGCTCCGCAGGAAAGCGGGTTTGCCAGCGGTGCGCTCGCGCCGCCCTTGAACTTGAGCTTGAATTCTTCGAAGGGCACCGGCGGCAGATCGGAGAAGGTGGCCGTCAGCCGTCCCGTCTGAGGGTTGGCCCGCACTCGACCTTCGAGCCGCATACCGATGTCGTAAGCCGCTGATTCTGCGGAGAGGAAGATGCGGTACTCGTGACCCGACTCCGGTTCCTGGCTTTCCGGGGCGCCCAGGTACACCAACCCGGTCAGCGCGCCATCCGGGATGCCGGGCGCATCGACGCTCACCGAGCCGATCACAGAGCCCGACGGGCATCCGATCGTTTCGTCGGTCCCAATCACAAACTGGTCGTTCTGGCAGGCCTGCAGACCGCTCGCGGCCGCCGGATTCAGCGTCATGCCTTCAGGCAGAGTCACAGTCGCGTCACGCGCATCAGGTGAATCCTCGCCTGTCGGATCTTCCATGTCCTGGGGCACGTGAATGCTCACTTCGGTGCCATCGGGAGCATCGGACTGGGCGGTTTCCGGCTTCTGGCTGGCTTGCGGATCGTAGACGAGCGATTCGCAGCCGCTGGCTCCCACGGGCGTGGTGAATGACTTGGTCAAGTAGGAACCGGGATCTTCCTTGGAGTCGACGTGCAGCCATGTGACCTGCGGACCGTTGCAGGTGCTCGGCATGGTGATGAAGGCTTTGTCAGTGCCTTGCAGATGTCCGTTGTATTCATAAGGCACCCCCCAGAAGATCAGCCTCGACTCGACCAATTCCGGTTCGCTTGGGATTTTCTCGATCTTGAAGTACTCGTGATAGTCGCCCGTCGCCACGCCGCTGGCTTCGCCGCCCGGCGCTTGCGCTTCCTGATGCCAGCTCAAGCCGCCATGTAGGTAAATCACACTTTCGAGTTTGAGCAGCGATACCACCCCTCCATGAACCTCCACGCCAAAGCGGGCCGATTCGCCGAAATTACGTTGCACGTTGTAGACGTCGAAGCTTTCTTTGACCGCCAGGCCACCGGCAGCGCCGACTGCTTCGTCCACCCCGACCTGTGTTTCAGGCGGACAGGCGTATTCCTCGATCTTCGCTTCGGTGCACGCGGGCACAGCTTCCGGGTCGACGGCTAGGCCCGAGGGGAGATCGACACGCACGTTTTCCACATGCCCGACCGGCTTTTCGAACACGAGCAGTTTTTCGGCTTCAAACCGGAAGTCTGTGATGCCATATGGCGGATGCCCGGCCGCCTGCGTGTAGAAGAGCCCAGGCGTGCTTTCGGTGCATTCCGAATTGGTGCACGTTCCCGCTTCCCACTTGGAGACCCCGAATTCCGCGGCGGCAGCCACGGAGGCGGCAAGCGCGAGGATCAGGAGCACCCCCGCCAGCAGGGCTGCCATACGCATTCGCGTGCGCAACCGACCATTGGACATCATCGACCCCAACCTCTTCCTCCTCTCTCCCAACGAGGTTGTTCCGGAGATACCCCGCCCGAGCACGATGTAATCGTGCTGTCATCCCAAGCGCATGCGAGACTGGTGTCTTAGATGCGACTCGAAGGCATACGTATCGGGGACGTCGTGGAGATCGACCGGCACGGCCGGCGCTTTCACGCGCTTGTGACGGGCACCGCGCCGGGCGGGCTGACGCTGCAGCCGCTCGACCGGCGCATCAACTACCACAGCTGCCGCAGCCAGCAGGTGATCGGTCACTGGGCCAAGCGTGGGCGGCCTAAAGAGACGGACTCCCCGCTCACTCCTTCCCCGCGGCAGCTCGAGCTCTCGCTCGAATGAGCTTATTTGCGACGCCGCCACGAGCCCGCACGAGCGCGCGCCGCAGTGCAAAGACCGCCAGTGCGGGCAGCACCGGCGCGCCGATCGCCCTCAGCACCGCCTCTGAGATGGCGTGGTCGGAAGGCGAGTCCGAACACATGGAGGTGACGTATAAGCTGGCCATCGCGGCGAAGACGATCAGCTGGTTTCCCCCGTCGGGCAAGCTCTGCAGTCGCCGTGTCGCCTGATCGGCGATCAGGCCCATGCGCGATCTCGCCTCCTCGTCCCCGCCGTAGTAGTCGAGCAGGCTGCGCTGCCCGTTCTCGGCGTCCTCGCCACGGTCGACGAGGCTGTCGAGCAGGGTGTGCAGACTGCCGGCCCAGGGAAAGTAGGCCCGCTCGATCTGTGCAGATCGGCTGCGGTCCATGTCCGCGTGCGAGGCTGCCGCGATGAAGCTGAAGATGCCCGTGGAGGATCCCGCCGAGGCGGCGGTCTCCCACCAGCGCAAGCCGGTGCCGTCGGGGGTCTGCTTGCTCGCCCAGGCAGCGAGAGCGAGATGCATGCCCTGGGGATGGCGATGGTTGGCGCCCTGGTAGGCAACGATCCGCTCCACTGCACGCTCCAGCGGCGCCGCCATAGCGGCCCGCGCAGGCATCTGTCCATATGCGCTGCGAGCGGTGTCGCTGAGGGCGATCAGATAGCCGGCATCGTCGAGAGAGCCGCAGTGGGCGTAGTAGTCGACATGAGGCCCGGCGGCCTCGGCTATGAGCAATAGAGCGCGATGGAGCGTGCGCCCATTGGCGACCGGGTCCTCGCTTCGGCGCTCAGAGAGCACATCGGCGTAGTCATATGCGGTCTGGAAAGCGACCTGGGCCGCTACGACGCTGCCGCGATGCGCTCTGTGCGCAAAGGCGCCGAAGGCAGCGGCGCCCTCGACGTTACCCACCTTGCTGTGCTGCATCCCCAGGGCGAGCTCGCGCAGCACCGGATCTGGGATCTGCTGTGCGCGCAGACGCCATCCGGCGACCTCTTCGCGTACCTGCGGAAAGACGTGCAACCAGTAGCGGCGTGCGGCACACGCAAACCGCAGCGGGAGCGGAAGGCGGTCTGAGAGGCAGATCGACACGGCTCAGTCCATTGGGCGCGGATCATCAGCGAAACGCCGAATGTCATTCCTGGAAGGCGGTCTGGGGCGAGACCCGCGCCGCTCTGGCGCCCGGAAGCGCGACGATCGCAAGTGCGATGCCGGCCACCAGCGCCAGGACGACGAGCACCTGTGTCTCGCCGAACGCGAAGGGCGCAGGAAAGCCGGTACTCATCTCCAGCCAGCGGCTCGCGAGCGCGTGCCCGTAGACGCCCAGCAGCGCCCCGACCAGACAGCCGACTCCGAGCACGATCGTGCTCTCCCACAGCAGGGTCCGCAGCAGCTGGAGGCTGCTGAACCCCTTCGTCTTCAGCGAGGCAAACCAGGCGCGGCGCATCCAGATCGCAGCGCTCAGCGCAGCCGCCACTGCAAGCGCCGCGGTGATCAGCAGCAGCGTCGAGATCTGCCCGAGCGTCCGCAGCCCCTGGCGCGCGCTGGTCTTGTAGACCGCTTCGCGCTGGGCGAGCGTCTGCACCACCAGACCCGGACGATCGCGCAGTGCCTGGCGCACGGCCTGCCGCCCGGCGGCGGGGCTGACCCCGGGCTTCAAATTCACTTCAAACGCGGTCGGTGAGCTCGTGCCCCAATACCGCCTGAAGTCCGTAGCACTGAGCGTGAGCGCCCCCGGAGTCCAGCCGATGTTCGTCGTCACCGCCGCCACGCGCAGCCTCGCCGGCCCGCCGGGCGTGGGCAGCGTGAAGGCGTCGCCGACCTTCAGGTGGCGTTCTGTGGCAAACGCGCTAGACACGCTGGCAAAGCCGCTGCCGCGCAGCTGCGCTCCGGCGGCGGCTGCTTCCCCTTCGAGGATCTGGCTGGCCTCCAGCTGGCGCGGCGCGGCCGCAGAGCGCGCCCTCACCCACAACCGCCGGTTGCCGACATCCAGCAGTGCTCCCTGGTAGGGACGCACGGCCGCCACCCCCGGCGCCCGTGCGATCTTGGCCTGCGCGCCGGCATTGGTGAAGCTGTCGATGTTGAGCGTGTCGTTGCCGGTGCTGACCCAGACATCCGCGGTGGTCAGGTATTCGCTGACGGCGTTGTCGAGCCCGCGAATCAGGTCCTGCCTTGCGCCGAGAATCGCGACGCTGCCGTAGACGGCAAGGGCGGCGACGCTGGCCAGCGCAACCGATCGCGTCGCGGTGGCCCGCAGTTCGATCACCGCCAGCGTGAGCATGCTCCCACGCAGCCGCTGCGTCAGCGGTAGGAGCGCCCTCGTCGCCAGCGCGAACAGAGGCAGCACCAGGCAAATGACGGCGATCGAGAGCACGACGCCGCCGATTACGGTGAACGTGGGGACGATCAGGACGGCGATACTGACCAGCACGACGATCGCAGCACCGACCGCACCGGCCAAGCCGACCACGCGATCGTCGAGGCGATTGCCGGCCTCGCCGGACTCGCGCATCACAGAGTCCACGCCGCGGCCGCGCCGTAGATCCAGCGCCGGCGGCGCCGAAGCGGCCAGCGCCGCGAACACACCGGCGGTGATCGCGACGAGTACCGCCAAGACCGGCACGGTCTGCTCTGAGGCAACCGGGAAGACATACGTGAGCACGCGTGGCACCTGGTTGAAAAGGCTGCGTGCAAGCAACTCGCCAAGCGCGACACCCAGCACGGAGCCAACCAAACCAAGGATCAGCGCCTGCGATCCAAGGATCAGCAGCACCTGCCTGGGGCCGAAGCCCTGCGTGCGCAGCTCGGCAACGAAACGGCGGCGCTCAGGCACCGTCAGCAGCATGGCGTTCAGCGCGAGCAGGAATCCGACCATCGCGCTGATCGCGGCGAACAGGGTGGTCGACTGGTCGTTGGGCTTGGCCGCCTCGGCGAGCAACTGGAGTTCATGATTGGCCGGGCCTACCTCCAAGCGGCTGCCCGCCAGCCGTCGCAGCTCTGAGGCCACCTGGGCCTGCATGCCCGGCCGCGGCTCGATCAGCAGCTCGCTGACTCTGCCGGGTTGGCCGGCAAGCTGCTGCGCGTAGGGGAGGATCGCCACCGCGACGGGGCTCCCGGCAACCGGCCCGATCGTCTGACTGCCCAGCACCGCCGCGACGGTCACCTCGCGCTGCTGCCCGGCGATCATCAGCTTCACCGAGGCGCGCGCTCCAGCACCGACCTCTTCTGCCACTGAAGAAGGCAGCCCGATGCCGCCGGCGGTCAGCTGGACGTCGCTGCTCAGGTTGTGGATCGCATCGCTTTGCAGCGACAGCAGACCTGTCGTGACGCCCTCGAGCAGCACGGGTGTGCGGCCGTGCGGCCCAATGATCGACGCGTCTGCGCGCAGCAGCGCGGCTGCGTGCTCGACACCCGGCAGACGTTCGGCGCGAGCGGCAAGCGCTTCGGAGAAGCCGGCCGAGGAGCGCGCGGTCAGCTGCAGGCGGGCGGAGCCGACCACGCCGTTGATCAGCTGCTTAGCCGATCCGTCGATGCTCGTGTTGGCCACCAGCACGCCGAAGCAGAGCGCGACGCCGACGGCGATGCCAGCCGCCGCCAGCACCTCCTGCATACCGTGCCGGCGCACCCGCCAGCGATAGAGTGTGAACAGGCCGCTGAGACGCACCTCCATGATCGAAGGGTCCATCACCGAGCGCATGCGGCTCATTGGCCGTGGCCTCCGCTGCGAGCGCTGCCCGGCCCGGGGAACTGCAGGACCTCGGCGTTGCGATCCATCAGACGCACCGCCCCGCCTCCAACCGACATGATCCGGCTTGCTCTGCGCAGCGCCCGCAGATCCTCCGATGCGATCAGCAGGGCGATGCCCTCTTCGCTGCCGATCGACTGCAGCAGGCTGAAGATTTCCGCGGCCTCGCGCATGTTCAGGAACGCGGCCGGCTCGTCGACGAGCAGCAGACGCGGGCGGTGAACGAGTGCCTGCGCGAGCATCACCTTCATCAGCGCATCCCGTGCAAGGCCTGCCACCGGATGCTCCGCAACGCTCAGTGCCTGCACCCGCTCTAGCGCAGCAAGCGCCGGCGGCCGTGCCTCTCTAAGCGACCTGCCGGCGGCGAGCAGCGGCAGCGCGACCAGTTCGACGGCGCGCTGGTTGATCGCCGGACGCCGGTCGGTGAGCACGACGCCGATGCCTCCGTCGCGAAGCAGTGCGGCGCGCCGGTGACCGGACACCTTGCCCAGGTCGTAGCCGTCGAAGCACACCGATCCGCTCTGCGCGAAGTCCAGACCGGCCGCGAGTCGCAGCAGCGTGCTCTTGCCGGAGCGGCGCATACCCCATATGCCGACGAAGTCGTCGGCCTCGATCTCAAAGCTGACGTCCTCGAGCACGACGATCTCGCACCGTCCGTCTCGGTGACTGCGGCTTACGTGCTCAAAGCAGAGCAGCGTCATGGCGCCATCAGCGCCGTAACTGCGCCATGAACTCCTGGATCGCCTGGCGCGCGGTCATCACCCAACGCAGCTCCGCATGGAGATGCTCATCCGCGGCGATCCGCGAAAGCGCCATCGCAAGGCCAGACCAGGAGCCGGTGCCGACCTCGGCCTCAGAAGTCTCCTTCAGCATTTCGAAGCATTCCCGCTCATAGCCGTCGAGAGCTCGCAGCAAGCTGGGCACGTCCTTGGTGCGGGAAACCGCGACCTTCGCCTGCAGCTCCTCTCTGACGGGAGACTTCGATCCCCGGGTCTCCATCCACAGGGCAAGCGCCGCCTCCGTGTGCTCGGTGGGGAAGTACACGTCGAGTACGCCACGCCTGGTCAGCGAGGGTTCGCTTGCGACCAGCTTTGCCGCCTGGAGCTGGCTGAGCATTTGGTAGACGCTTTTGCGATCCACCTGCCAGGCGGGGCCCAGCCGACGCGCCATCATCGCGGCCAGCACATAGGCGTGGGTGGGCTGCTCGAGCTCTGCGACCAGCCCAAGCAAAACGCCCTTCAGGGGCGAGCCGCGCATCCATGACCTGTCTACTGCGTCCGCGATCAACGTCGTTCCATCTCCTGGATTGAGTTCGGGCAGGCTAATCGACCCGCGGGGACCGCGGCAAGCAGGCATGCGGATGTAAGCCGTCGAGCCCAGCGTTCTCAAGCGCACCCATCCAAGGGGTCACACGACCCAAGCAGAGCGTTGTCCGCAAAGCGGTCCGGTAACACCGTGAAAACAACTTCGGCAGCGCCTGTTCCAAGTTGTGGAGCCGCTTTCCGACGCGCGTCTCAGAGTCGGCGCCGCGGAACAGCGGGTTTGTTTCCGACCAGGATCCTCGGAACGCCTGCATGCCGGTCAGCGCGCCGCCGATCGCGAGCGCGTGTCCGTCCAGGATCTAATATCCAAGCACGTGACCGAAGCGTTGGAGAGCCTGAAGATCGTCGACTTCTCGCGGGTGCTCGCGGGGCCGCTAGCGAGCATGGTGCTGGCTGATCTCGGCGCCGAGGTGGTCAAGGTCGAGCGCCCAGGAGGCGGAGATGAGACCCGCTCGTGGGGTCCGCCCTATGACGCGACCGGCACCGCCACCTACTTCCAGGCGGTCAACCGCAACAAGCGCAGCGTCGCGCTGGACCTGCACGACGCCCGTGACCTTCAGCACGCCCGCGAGCTGATCGCTGACGCAGACGTGCTCGTGGAGAACTTCAGGCCCGGCGTTATGGACAGGCTCGGGCTCGGCTACGAGACGCTGCGCCAGGAGCACCCACAGCTCGTCTACTGCTCCATCACAGGCTTCGGCTCCGGGCCGGAGGCCGCGAACATGCCCGGCTACGATCTGCTGGTGCAGGCGGTCGGAGGGCTGATGAGCATCACGGGGAGCAGCGATGGCGAGCCGCAGAAGGCCGGCGTCGCGCTGGTCGACGTGATCTGCGGCCTGTTCGCCTCTGTGGGCATCCTCGCCGCACTGCGCCACCGCGAGCGCACGGGAGAGGGCCAGCGCGTCGAGGTCGACCTGCTCACAAGCCTGCTCGCCGCGCTCGTGAACCAGGGATCGGCGTACACACTCGCCGGGCACGTGGCTACCCGAATGGGCAACGCGCACCCCAGCATCGCCCCTTACGAACTGCTGACGCTTGGAGAGGAACGGATGGTGCTGGCCGTCGGCAACGACAGGCAGTTCGCCGCGCTTACGCAGGCGATCGGCGCGGGCGAGCTTGCGCAGCGGCCGCAGTTTGTGACCAACTCGCAGCGCGTGGCCAACCGCGGGTTGCTGCGAGAAATACTCCAGCAACGCATGACCGGCACCACTGTGGCCGACTGGGTCTCGCGGCTGCTGACACTCGGCGTGCCAGCGGGCGAAGTCAATAACATCGAGGGCGCTTTCGCGCTCGCGCAACGGTTGGGTCTTGAGCCGGTGGTTGAGGCGCCCCGCCCTGACGGCAGTGCCGCGCGGCTCACACGCAATCCGATCAAGCTTTCCGCCACTCCGGTCAGATATCGCAGTGCGCCACCGCCGATGCCGGCCGGCGCCGGCAGCCGATGAGCGCGCGTCGAGTCCAGCGCTCCTTCGCGTTCATCGACATGTGCGGCTTCACCGCCTACATGGACGAGCGCGGCGATGAGGACGCCGTCCAAGCGCTCTCGGCGATGCGCGCAGCGATTCGCAGCGCCGCCGAGGAGCACGGCGTGCGCGTGGCCAAGTGGCTCGGCGACGGCGCGATGATCGTGGGCGTGGAGCACCCGCCGCTGGTGGAGTGCACGCTTGCGATCCAGACGTGGATGCCGCCGGGCCCCTGGCCCCAGCTGCGCGGCGGGGCGTGCACGGGCCAGGTGCTGCTCTTCGAAGGCGATGACTACGTCGGCCGCGCGGTCAACATCGCCGCGCGCCTGTGCGCTGCGGCGGCCCCCGGGCAGATCCTCGTTGCCGACGAGCGCCCCGACGGCGCCGAGCAGATCGGCCTCGGCGAGCGTGCTGAGGAGATGATCGAGTCGCAGGCGGAGCTGACGCTGGATGCCATGCAGGACGGCCGCGAAGGCCACTCGATGGAGGTCCGAGGCATCTCCAGCAGCATCCGCGTGCAGCAGTTCGACCGTCGCCGCCAGCGCCACTGAACGCTCCCGCGGTCCCAGCATTGGGGCTCGCGACCTGTCAACGTTCAGGTGGGACTTGGGATGCATTGAAACCCTCGAAGAGGGCAAGCGCGCGCTCACAGAGACCAAGGAGACATAGATGCGTATTCGATTGGCCCTCGCCGCGCTGCTTGGCGCGCTGAGCCTGCTGGGCGCAGGCACGGTGCTGGCCGTTGCCGCCCAGGCCGCGGCGCCCGCTCACCAGGCTGCCAGCAAGACCAAAGGCAAAGGCAAGAAGAAAAAGAGCAAAGGCAAGAAGGGCAAGTCCAAAGGCAAGAAGAAAAAAAGCACGCAGCCCGCGAAAAAAGCTCCCAGCGTTACGCTCACCGGCGGAACGGCGACGATCAGCCTGAGCTCCGGCGCGGCAAGCTCATTCGAAAAAGCCAAAGTCACGCTGACCGTCACAGCGCCTGCGACCCTGCCGGCCACAACCCAGGTGAACCTGCCGGTCACCGGCGGGACGCTGACTCCGAGCACCGGCGAAGGCACAGTCGATCTCGGCGGCGGTTTCACGTTCCTTGGGCCCCTGGTGAATCTCATCTTCTTCACGAGCCAGTCGGCCGTGAGCCTCCAGAGCCCCGTGGTGATCAAGCTCGGCAGCGCAAGCTCGTCGAACCTGAGCGCGAACGTCGGAGAACCGCCGCTGGACGCTCCCTTCTTCACGCTCAAGCCGGTCAAAGCAACCAGCTCCTCCTCAACGGTGACGCTGTCGGGGATCGGCGCGAGCCTCGACTCTGCCGCGGCCGAAGTGATGACCAAGGCGTTCAGCGGAGCCACCTTCACCACCGGCGAGTCGTTCGCGAGCATCACGATCACCGCGAACACCGCGGGCTGACAGGCGGATGAAGGAATGCCGGCGGATTCCGTGGCAGGTGCCCCGCGGAATCCGCCGGCGGACTGCCGCAGTGCCGGCGGGCTGCCGTGGCAGTTGCCACGGAAGCCCGCCGGCATGGCGGCCTGACAAGAGCCCCAGGCGGACAGCCGTGCCCTGCAGGCAAATGCGATGATGCTGCCAATCTGACTCTGCGCGCCGTCCGGTGATCGCCCGCCACCGGACCGGAGAGATTGGGGGCTCCTACGAGGCGACTGGCAAGACTTGCGAGAGACCGGCCGCGACGAATGCTGCTCGCTGCGGCCCTGCTGTTTGCGGTCGCAGTCGTGCTCGGCACGCCGGTCACAGGGATGCTTGGCAGCAAAGCGCAGGATTTCGAGAACCCAGCCTCGCAGTACGAACGTGCCAACCGGGCGATCGCCAGGGCAACCGGCCAGAACCCCGTCTACGAAGTCGCGGTGCTGATCGGCGCAAAGCGAGCGATCGCCACCGACGCTCAGGCGCAGCACACGATCGCCACGCTCGGCAG
This sequence comes from Solirubrobacteraceae bacterium, assembly GCA_036008645.1. GTDB lineage: Bacteria > Actinomycetota > Thermoleophilia > Solirubrobacterales > Solirubrobacteraceae > Palsa-744. The sequence goes on along the minus strand of DASYNI010000038.1, from coordinate 191,938 downwards.
GCAGCTCGCCGCACAGCACGGGTTCCAGCGGGAGATCGGCTATGCGACCACACACTCGCCGGTGTGGCTGTCGAGAGACGGCAAGAAGACGATCCTGCTCGCCGCCTTCGCCACTTCCAGCGAGGGCGCAAGCGCGATCTCTCACGTGCGCGCAAGTCTTTCGCGGTCGCTGCTGCGCAGCCAGCTCGCCGGAGCGCGCGTGCGTTTCGGCGGGTTCGCGCTCGTCAACCAGGAACTGAACGAACGCACCGCGCAGGACCTCGCAAGAGCCGAGCTCCTCGGCTTCCCGTTGCTTCTGCTGCTCTCATTCTGGTTCTTCAGGGGACTCGTCGCGGCGCTGCTGCCGCTGCTTGTCGGCGGGCTGGCGGTGCTGCTCACGTTCCTCGGGCTGCGTCTGATCGATCAGTTCACGCCGGTATCGGTCTTTGCGCTGAACCTCGTCAGTGGAATGGGCTTGGGTCTCGGCATCGACTACAGCCTGTTCGTCCTCTACCGCTACAGGGAGGAGTTGGCAGGTGGCGCGAGTGCGGGCGAGGCGATTGAGCGCACCCTGCAGACTGCTGGGCGCACGGTCCTCTTCAGCTGCATCACCGTGGCGGCAGCAATGCTGAGCCTGCTCGTGTTCCCGCTGCGGTTCCTGTACTCGATGGGGATCAGCGGAGCGCTCGTGACGCTCTGCGCCGGAGCGGTCGCCCTGCTGATGCTGCCCGCTCTACTGATCGTGCTCGGCCCCCGCATCGATGCCCTCTCGCCTCGCTGGCTGCAGGCTCGCGCGGCCCGTTCGGCAAGGGCCACTGGGGACGGTGGATGGTGGAAGCTCTCAAACGCCGTCGTGCGCAGGCCCGCGCCGATCGCGCTGCTGGCAGCGGCCATCCTGATCCTCGCAGCCGTCCCAGCCGCCGGCGTGCGCTTCACATCCCCGGCGGCGAAACTGCTCCCACCCAACGCCGAAAGCAACGAAGTCGAAACGGCGCTGGCACGCGACTTCCCGCTCAACTCAGGCGAAGCGACGGAAATCGTGATGCATGGATCGCGCGCCTCCGTCAACCGGCTCGCGGCGCAGGCGACGCTCGCTTCCCGCGGCCTGGCGAGCACCGCGCTGCCGAACCACGTCGGCCGTGGCACATGGCGGATCACCCTCTTCCCGCGCGGCAGCCCCTATTCGGACATCCAGCAGCGCCTGCTTTCCAGACTCGGCACCATCGCTCGCCCGTATGGCGCCTTGGTCGGCGGCGCCAGCGCCTTCTTCGCAGACCAGAAGGCTGCGATCGCGGCCAGCATCCCGATCGCGCTGCTGATCCTCGTGCCGCTTACCGCGGCGTTCTTGTTCGCGATGACCGGCTCGCTCACGATCCCGATCAAGGCGCTTGCGATGAACGCGCTCAGCGTGGGCGCCGCGGTCGGCCTGCAGGTGCTCATCTTCCAAGACGGCCACCTCTCAGGTCTGCTCGGCTTCAAACCGATCGGCGGGCTGGAAGAGTCGAGCCTCGTGCTGATGGTTGTGCTCACCTTCGCGCTGGCAACCGACTACGAGGTGTTCGTGCTGGCACGCATCAAGGAGGCCCACGACGCGGGCCTGCCAAACAGGACAGCGATCGCTCTGGGCATCGAGCGCACCGGACGCATCGTGACCGCCGCCGCGCTGCTCTTCTGCGTCGCGATCGGCGTGCTGGCGACATCCGACCTCTTCTTCACAAAGCAGATCGGCCTCGGCGCCGCGCTCGCGGTCGCGGTCGATGCGAGCATCGTCAGGGCACTGCTCGTCCCCGCCCTGATGGCCCTGATGGGCGACTGGAACTGGTGGGCGCCGGCGCTCCTGAAGCGGCTGCATCGACGCATCGGGCTGGCGGAGATGGAGAAGGTCGCCGCCAAAGCGGCGCAGCCCGAGAGAGCTAACGCAGTTTGATCGTACGCGTGACCGTGCCTATGCCGTGCCCGCCCTGAGTGAGGCGCACCGAGACCGTGTATGACCCGCGCGGCAGCGACCCCGGCAGTTCGGTCAGCGGCACGTTGACCGTCTGGCCGGGCACGATCACCTTTTCGCGGGCGGTCGAGCGCAGCGAGTGCCCAGAGCCGCTGATCGAGACGCTGCCGCCGATCGGGGCGATCGTGTTGCCCGTGTTGGACACCGGCAACAGCAGCGTGCCGTGCCCAATGGCGCCCTGCTCGACGAGGCCGCCCACCGTCGCATGGAAGCGCTGCTCGCCTTTCGGCGGATCGAGCCGCAGGCTGCTCACTACCCGGTAACCGACGTTGATCCCTTGCTTGACCCGAGTGGAAGGCAGCGCGATCAATTCGAGTCCTCCGTAGAGCGAGTGCTGAGCCGGCGTGCTCGAGAGCGAAAGGTGGACAGACTGCGTCGCGCCGGCACCAAGCGTGAACGAGCTCGGACTCAAGCCAACCGCGCCGAGGCTGGAGTGCCGGTTCGGGGAGACTTCACCGCTGCGCGCCTGCAGCCAGGGCCGCAGCGCAATACGCACGCTCATCGACCCGTGGGTCGTGTTGGAGACCTGCACCACACCGAGCCTGCCCCGCGTTGCGAGATGTTCGAAGATCCCGGGCGAGATCGAGACTCCGCCGGAATATTGCGCGGCAACAGCGCCGATGGCGTCTTGGCCCGCCGCGCTGCCACTGGTCGCGATCGCGCCGGCGCCGAGAAGCGTCGCCAGGGCGATCGCCGATGATGTGCTGCTCAGAAGTCTCACGTCAAATCCTCTCTGTCGTGTATTGCGAGATAGAGCGCCATTCGCTAGGGCCCTCCTGCCGTGACGGTGACCAGCAGCAGCTTGTGAAAACGACTCAGACTGTCGGCGCTACCCCGGTATGCCTGGCGCAGGTGGATGCTCGCCGTTTGGTTGGCGATCGGTTCGCTCCACTGCCTCAGTTGGAGACCGACCCCGCTGTCCAGCGAGTGGTAGGGCCCGTGGCCGGCGGCCGCTTCCAGCGGCGGGGATAGGCTCCGGTTTCCCTTCAGAAGACGCCCGCGGCCGCCGCGCAGCGCTTCACCGTCTGTGATGCTCAGCTGTGTCGGCATTTCCGTCGAGGTCACCGAGAGGCCGATCGTCGCGACGTAGAGACGCCCGTGAGGCCCCTTCCGCCCTCCGCCGGCGGCCGTGAAGCCGCTTGGCTGGCTCAGCGACAACGAGAGCACGCTCGGCACAGAGCCGCCCACTTCGGGCCCCTCCGCATGCGCGGCGACGGCAGCCGCAAGCGCAAAAGCTGTGGCAGTGCAGACGGCTAGGGCGCGGCAGGTGCCCGCAGGACCGCTCACCGGCTCCTCCCCGCGCGGCGCCGGCACCCGCCAACGTCGCGCTGTCGAGGTCCTGGACAACCCCCGCGGTGGCGCATATGTCTGACGGCAACGCGCAGTCTCACCCACACCGATTCGCCGTGGCTGGGCCGGTAGCGGAAGATGATTGTGCCTCGGTGCACCATGCGCAAGCGTGCCCTCAGACGACCTTTGCGCACTGTAATCGTGAGCTTGCGAGAGCGAACCACACAGCGGTGGTGGTCGCGCGTGCAGAGATGGCGCTCGTAGAGCACGTGTACAGTTGTGCCGTTGGGCGCAGAGATGCGTCGGCGGCCATCCAGGCAGGTGAGCCGGCCCGTGAAGCGGTAGCGCCGGCCCTCCCACAGCACCGGCACGTGCCGGTGCGTGCGGCCAAGCGGCCTGCCCGCGAGGCGCATCGCCAGCATCGGCGAGGGACAGATTGGAGGCGGGCTTTCTTCTTTGTACGAAAGGATTCCCTGGCTGGGTTCTTCGGACAGCAGTTCTCCGTGCGGGCCGACGTGGCCGTTGGAGACCCCGATCGTGAGCGTGTTGCCTTCCTGCTTTGGCGGCGCCAGGACTTCGATCGTCTGTTCGACGAGGGTGCTGAGGTGCCCAGCCGCGTCGGTCACGGTCACGGTCAGCACGTGCGAGCCTGCGCCGCCGACATCGATGGATAGCGGAACTTCCGAGACGCTTTCCGGACACCCGTGGATCGCCTCGCCGCCCGCGGAGGCAGGCACGGGACAGAGGGACACAGAAGCGCTGCTGCCGCCGATCGAGACATGCGCGCTCACCAGGCCGGCGCCGGCATCAGAGGCGTTGATCTTCAGGTTCATCGTTTCGCCTACTTCCATGGGGCTACGCACCCCGCCCACGGCACCGCTCGCAGCCGTCGCGCTCTGCGCACCGGCGCTCGCCGATGACAGCTTGACCGACACGGTCGGGGTGGATCGCGCGTGGGCTGGTGCAAGCACTGCCGCCGCGACCAGAACGGACGCGGCGGCAGTGGCATTGCCCAGGCGCCTGCATGCGCGCCTGGCGTGACTCATTGAGCTTCTGTTGCTATGGCGTGGTCGTGGACAGGGTCAGCACGATCGTCTTGGCGTACGTGCCCGTGTGCAGGTGATCGTGCAGGCCGATCTTCTGGTCGAACGTCACCGTCACCGCATCTTCGCTGAACGGCTTGGCATATGTCAACAGCGTCACCTGGTGTTCCAGCGACGAGAAGGCAGAGCCAATCCCTTCCTGCGTAGATGTCGCCTTGGTTTCCAGGGCGACAGGCATCTCGTAGGTTTCTTTGAACGTACCGTGCGTGTAGAGCTGTACGAGGTGTCCCTTGTCGACGGCGCTGGGATCTTCAGCCACCAGCTTGCTTTCAGCGGCCGTGCTCGTCGCCTTCAGGGCGCAGGTGTTCGAGTATTCCGCTGCCCGGCCCGGAACGAACGGGCCAAGCACCACCGGCGAGCAGGTCGTCGCCAGCGTCTGCGTGAACGGTACCTTCCCTTCGACGACGATCCCAACGGATGCTTCCACGACCGCTGTCGCGGCCGACGTGGCCGGCGCCGAGACGCCGGTCGCGTTGTCTGCAACGACCAAGACACGAATCGTGTGACCGAGGTCAGATTCAGTCAACGTGTATTCGTTGCCCGTCGCACCGGCGATGGTCGTGCAGGATTCACCGGTAGCGTTGCAGTCCTCCCACTGGTAGGTGTAGGAGGTCGGCGATCCCGTCCACGAGCCGTTGCTCGTGCTCAGCGTACGCCCACCCTGCGGGGTCCCGCCGCTGATGACCGGCAGGCCAGTATTCACCGGCACCGCGCTGAATTCGGCCGAGACGGTCTCGTTTGCGCTCATCGTCACCGAGCACGCGCCGGCACCCGAGCACGCGCCGCCCCATGCTGCGAGCGAATAGCCAGTTTCTGGTGCATCTGCCATTTTGACGACTTCGCCTTCAACGAATTCGGCGCTGCAGGTCGAGTGACCCTGTCCGCATTCGATGCCCGCGGGCGTAGAAGTCACGGTGCCGTTGCCGGTCACCGTCACTGTGAGGGTATGCTTTTTGGCTTCAACCTTGACCGTGAAGGATTTGGTCGCGGTGTTGCCCTGTGTGTCAGTCGCGGTGCAGTTGACCGTCGTGGTGCCGACCGGGAACGTCGAACCCGACGCCGGCGAGCATTTGAAGGATTCGACGAAGGCAACAGAGCTGCTCGCCGAGGCGCTATAGGTCACGACCGCCCCCGAGGCGTTTTCGGCCGCTTGGGTGATGTTCGATGGGACCGTGATTGTCGGCGCGGTTGCGGAGTATTCGGTTGCGCCGATGGAGCACGGAGTCGAACGAGCGAAGCCACGCTGGTCGGTCGCTGGGCAGGCGCTTGCGTCGCCCGCGCCGATCGCCGGGCTGCCCACCTGCAGCACGTGCGTGGACGTCGGCCCGCCGTTTTCGAACAGTTTTGAGTTGAGCTTCGGGCTTTTGTCGCTCAGCGCACCCACACCACAGCTGCCGTCACTGTCAAGGCTGTGATCGCTGGATGTCGCGGCAGCCGAGCAGTTGCCGAAGACGCCGTTTTCGGCGACGATCGTATTGGTCAGGTTCAGGATGCCGCTCGTGTTTTCGATACCACCGTGGTTGAACGCGACCGTCACGTTGTCAAGACTCGCCGTGCCGTCGTCGATCAAGCCGTATTCTTTGCCGTCGGACAGCGTCGAGTTGCGCACCGTCCCAGTCGCGCCGGGCTGCACGATAATGCCGGCGCCGTTGTTGCCCGAGATCAACGAGTCTTCGACTGTGAGGCCGCCAAAGTCACTGATCGCGGTCACGCCTGGGCCACCGCCTGTGGTGACGGTGATGTTCTGCAACGTCACGGACACCCCGGCCTTGATTTCCAGCATTTCCGTCGGGTACGGTTCGACCGCGCCGCCGTTGAGCTTCGCGCCAGGCGCACTGGCCGGCCCAACGATCGTCAACGCCGCTTTCGTGTTTGTGAATTCGATCTTTTTGAGTGGCGAAAAGGCGCCTTTCCCGAGTTCAATCGTGTTCGGGCCAGTAGCGGCGGCATTCGCGCTGGTCACCGCCGCTTCGAATTCGGCGGTGTTGCTCACTTTGTAAGTGGTGGCGCCTGCGGCGCTTGCAAACGCCAGCGCCACCGCGCCCATCAAGGCGATCGCTGCCGAACAAGTTCGGTAGCGCGCCAGGATTCGATGCAACATTGATGCCTCCAGTCCAGTTGGCACAGTATCGAGGATGTAAAGGCGCAGGCACGGCGGCCGGCAAACCTGCCCCCGAAGCCAGCAGAGCGCTTCTATCAGGCAAGTTAAGCCGCAAGCAAGCCATTTACCGCTTCGTCACGAGTGTTCACCGGGTTGTCACGACTGAGATTTATCACATTTTATTCACCCACTAAACAAGTTCATCACCTGCACGTCACGTGCAGTTCACCTCGCTATCACAACAGTCTTTGGGCTGGAGCTTTCACGACTTCGTCACGCTTGGGGCTTGACAATCGCTGAGAATGCCCTGCCCATGAAGCTGACCCAAAAGCCCCCAGTGAGATGGCTGCGAAGCGGCGCCGCCATGGCGCTCGAGGCGATCCAGAGCAGCCCGATGACGACGGGGCTGGCGGCGACGGCAGCCCTGCTGCTGGTCCTGTTCTTCCTGGGCCTGTCGATCATCTCGCCTCACCCAGCGGGCAAGCAGACCTCGCTCTCCAACGCGACTGCCCTGATCTCGAGCGGGCAGGCGACCCGGGCGGTGCTGCTCGACCAGGACGCGCAACTGGAGCTGCGCACCAGTGGCGGCGAAGAGCTTTGGGCGGCCTACCCGCAGGCAGACTCGTACACCGGCACGCTCCTGACGCTGCTTCAGCAACACCACGTGGTGAGCACGGTGGATGCGCAGTGGGGCAAGGCCAGCCTGCGCGACGTCGTGCAGTTCCTGCTGCCGATCCTCATCCTCGTGACGCTGTTCGCCTTCTTCACGGCCCTGGCGAGGGATCAGGGCGGCGCCTTCGCGGCCTTCTCGAAGTGGACGGGGCGCGGGCAGAAGCCGGGCGAAGGAGAGTTCACATTCGCCGACGTGGCCGGCGCTCCTGAGGCGCTGATCGAGCTGCGTGAGATCTGCGACTATCTGGAGAACCCCGCGCGCTATGCGCAGCTTGGGGCGCGTGCCCCGAAGGGCGTGCTGCTTGTGGGCCCGCCAGGCACCGGCAAGACCCTGCTCGCCCGCGCGGTGGCCGGAGAGGCCAAGGCCAACTTCTTCTCGATTTCGGGTTCTGAGTTTGTCGAGTCTCTCGTCGGCGTGGGCGCTGCGCGCGTGCGCGACCTGTTTCGCCAGGCGCGCAATCAGGCACCCGCGATCATCTTCGTCGACGAGCTCGACGCAGTCGGGCGCCAACGGGGCGCGGGCATGGGCCAGGGCCACGACGAGCGTGAGCAGACGCTCAACCAGATGCTCGTCGAGATGGACGGCTTCTCCGCCGAGTCGGGCGTCGTGGTGATGGCTGCGACGAACCGGCCCGACATCCTCGACAACGCGCTGCTGCGGCCGGGGCGCTTCGATCGCCAGGTGGTCGTTGACCTCCCTGACGTGCACGGTCGCGCCGAAATACTTGCGTTGCACGGCGACCGGATTCCCATCTCGCCGCGCGCCGACCTCTCCCGCATCGCTCATCAGACGCCCGGATTCTCCGGTGCCGAGCTCGCGAACGTGATCAATGAGGCCGCGCTGCTGGCCGTACGCGCGGAGAAGCCACTCGTGGAACAGGAAGAGCTCGAAGAGGCGATCGACCGCGTGCTCGCCGGGCCCGAACGCCGCAGCCATCTGCTTTCACTAGACGAGTTGTGGCGAATCGCCGTGCACGAGTCTGGCCACGCGATCGTGGCGCGTGCGATCGACAACTCGGCGGCGCTGCAAAAGCTCTCAGTCGTGGCGCGCGGTCGGGGCCGGGGAGGCGCGACTGTGTATGCGAGCGAGGACAAGCTGGTCTTGACCCATCACGACCTCACCAAGAACCTGATCACCTCGATGGCGGGCGTCTCAGCAGAGGATTACGTGTTCGGAATGCTCTCCACCGGCGGCGAAAGCGACCTCGAGCATGCCACCAAGACGGCACACTCGATGGTCGCCGTGTACGGGATGAGTGAAGCGATCGGTCCGGTGGCGATCGGCGAGAAACCGGGCGAGGTCTTTGTCGGACGCGACCTGGCGAACATGAACAACGTGGCTGCCGCAACCCAGGAGCTAGTCGACAGCGAGACGCGACGCTTGGTGCGCGAGGCAGAGGACACTGCGACGCAGATCCTGAAGATGAACAGCCAGGTCCTGGACGATCTCGCCAACGCTCTGATCGAGGCCGAGACGCTCGCCGGACCCGACCTCGAAACCTTTTTGGAGGATGTTCGGCCCTGGCCGGCACCTCTGGTGAAGGGCGTCAACGGTCACGCGCCGGGTGTGACTCTGCGCGAGTCGGTGGACAGCGTCGTCGAGTGACCCACGCTGAATGACCTGCAGATAAGAGGCGGGGGCCCTGCAAGTGAGCGGGGCCGCAGTGACCGGGCCATTCGCAGGGCCAGCAGGTAAAGAAAGCGCCCCTTCAGGTTAGCCACCTGGCTCCCCTTAGCGCTGCGAGGCGCGGCTCGGCACGCCGGCGAGCACCGGCACGACGCTGGGCCGACATCGCACAACATGCTTGCCGCCCTCAGCGCTCTCTGATGCCCACCGATCAGCCGAGCGGGGAGCCCTGCCAGCCGCGTGTCGGCGAGCGGACATGCCGGCCAGCGGTGCGTCATGGAAACTGCTCGCCTGCTCTGACCGGCAGCGAGGCGCGGCAGCAGCGCTCGCACATAGGAGTTCGAAGGGTGTCATCACCACCCGCCGTCAATAGCTACGTGTAAGCCCGCAGCAGATAGCGCCGCTGCGGGCTTGAGTGGGCTGCCGCCGATGACTCTGGTGCTTGTTCTCAGCGCCCTGAGGAACCGCCGCTCGGCACGCCGGCGAACAACGGCAGGAAAGCGTCGGACGCGATCTTCGCAATCGCCACTTCGCCGATCGGATTGTGATCCCCACCAGCCTGGTAGGAGCGGTCGGCCAAGCCGACGCCGGACAGCATGATCCCGCCCTTGAGCGCTCTCTGAATCGCCCGCGGGTTCGCCGAGTGGGCCTTGCTGGCTGCATCGGCGAGCAGGCGTATCGTTTCCAAGCCCACCTCGGGGAAGCCGCCCACTGGCGACTTATGGAACTGCCTGCGGTAATCGGCAGCGAAACGACGGGCCGCAGAGCTTTCACGCGGGAACCCGAGCGTTGAGAACACCGCGTTGTTGAGTGCTTCTCCACCCTTCGCCAGCGTCAGAGGAGTGTCCATCACAGCGGTGCCCACCACCGCTTGCGACACCCCGTGAGCCGCCAACCCGGCGGCCAGTCTGTTGACATATGGCGGCGGGAGCGCGGTGAAGATCGCCGACGGCGCGGGATGGGCGGCCTGGATTGCATGGGCCAGGCTCGCGAAGTTGCTCGTGCTCATCGCGACCGATGCGGTGCCCACAACCTGCATTTTCCTTGTCTGCGCCGCATTGCGGAACCAGCTAGTGAGCAGCTGGACGTATCGACTGCCCGGCGTTTCGACGATGAACACATTGCCGCGGCCGATCACCTGCATGAAGCTGGCAAGCTCCAGGGTTTCATCGCTCGCCGCGGCGCCGACCGGCCAGTAGGTCGGGAAATCGTGTCCGGCCTGGGGATCGGCGTTGCACGGAGCCAGCATGAGCGTCCCGAATCGAGCCACCTCGGCAGCCATCGTGAATTGCGAGTCCGTGTCGCACGGCAAGATCAGGGCTGCCGCCGCTTCCGACCGGAGCCTGCTCCTGAGAGCGCTTGCCGAGAGACCGTCGAGCTTCCGGCGCACTAGCCTCAGATGCACATGCCGCGCAAGACCGCCACCGGCGTTGAGCTCCTGCGCGGCCACTTCCGCTCCCTGCATGATCGAGCGGTTCTGTTCGGCGAACAGACCCTGTGGCGGTTGGTCTATGACGACCGTCATCCAACCTTTGCGCAACGCACGCGAAACAGCCGGGATGCTGGCAACGACGCTCGCCGCCTGCGAGCTGCCCGCGCCGGTCGAAGAGGAGTGCTGATCTTGACCTCCGCCGCCAGCCGCGTGAGCTCCTGGTGATCCCCCCGCAACCTGGCCAGTCGCAGCAGACGGTTCCACCCCACTCACCACAGCCGACGCTCGATGCCTGGATACGCCGCCCGAGTCGTGTTGTTTGCTTGCCAACGCCTCGCCCACCGCCACGGAACCGGCGGCTACGATGACGGCCGCACCGATACGGGCAGCCTCCGACCGTCGCAGCAGCGACACAAGGCCCATGCGCCCCAGGCCGCTCACGAGCACTCCACCGTCAATGCCGCCGCCGGGCCGTGCGGCGACGCTTTCGCGGGTGATGAGCCTTCGGGCGGCGCTTCTTCCGGTGGTGCGACTTACCGCCTTTGGCTTTTGCCGGAGCTTTTTTGGTTTCAGGAGTTTTTTTGGTTTCAGGAGCTTTTGTCTGGACCGTCTTCTTGATCACCGTCACCGTGAAGGTGGCAGTGGCCGAGTTGCCGGCTTTGTCAGCCACGTGGCAAGTGACCCTGGTTTCGCCGATCGGGAAGTTCTGGCCCGAAGCGGGCGAGCAACTCACCGGGTCGGTCCCGTCCACGATGTCGGATGCTGTCGGATTGCTGTAGCTCACCGCCATGCCAGAGGAGCTTTCGGTTTCCACGGTGATGTTGGCCGGCACTTTCCCGATCACCGGCGAGGTCGTGTCCTTGACCGTGACCTCGAAGGAGGCGTGTGCTTCGTTGCCGGCTTTGTCGACGCTGGTGCATTTGACTGTGGTTTCGCCTATGGGGAAAGCGGCTCCGGATGCCGGCAAGCATGTGACCGAGTCTGTTCCGTCCACGATGTCCGACGCCGTCGGAGTCGTGTAGGTGACGATCGCGCCCCCACCGCCCGTCGCGGAGGCGGTGATGCTCGCCGGGACTTTTTCGATCGACGGCGGCGGGGCCATGTCCTTGACCGTGACTGTGAATGACCCATGCGCAGTGTGACTCGCCGGATCTTCAGCCGAGCACGTCACTGTCGTTTCGCCGAGCGGGAAGACAGACCCGGACCCCGGAGAGCATTTTACTTTCAATTCGCTTTCGCTGTAGCCCAACTCTTTGGCGGTGACTGTGTACGGCAACGTAGCGCCAGCCGGTCCTTCCGCCGCAACCGTCTGGTTGGCGGGCAGCTCCAGTTCGGGCGCATCAAATGGTTCTATCGTCACCGTGAACGATTTTGTCGCGGTGTTGCCCTGGGTGTCCGTCGCGGTGCAGTTGACCGTCGTGGTACCGACCGGGAACGTCGATTTCGACGCCGGCGTGCATTTCGACGATTCCACGAAGGCAACGGTACTGCTCGCCGAGGCGCTGTAGGTCACGATCGCGCCGGATGCGTTTTCGGCCGGCTGGGTGATGTTCGACGGCACCGTGATCGTCGGCGCGGTCGCTGAGTATTCGGTTGCGCCGATGGAGCACGGGGTCGAACGAGACAAGCCGCGCTGGTCTGTCGCCAGACAGGTGCTTGCGTCACCCGCGCCGATCGCCGGGCTGCCAACCTGCAGCACATGCGTGGACGTCGGCCCACCATTTTCGAACAGTTTCGAGTTGAGCTTCGGGTTCTTGTCGCTCAACGTGCCCACGCCACAGCTACCATCACTGTCAAGGCTGTGATCGCTCGACGTCGCAGTACCTGTGCAGTTCCCGTTGACGCCGTTTTCGGCGACGATCGTATTTGTCAGGTTCAGGGTGCCGCTGGCATTGTCGATACCGCCATGGTTGAACGCCACGGTCGTGTTGTAGAGACTCGCCGTGCCGTCATCGATCAGGCCGTATTCGAGGCCATCGGAAAGCGTTGAGTTGCGGATCGTTACGGTCCCGCCAACCTGCACGTCCATGCCGGCGCCGTTGTTGCCTGCGATCAACACGTCTTCGACTGTCAGGTTGCCGAAGTCGCTGACCGCTGTAACGCCAGGGCCGCCGCCGGTTGTGACGGTGAGGTCGTGCAACGTGACGGCCGTGCCAGCGCCAACTTCCAGAGTTTCCGTCGGATACGGTTCAACCGAGCCGCCATTGAGCTTTGCGCCAGGAGCGGCGGCTGGCCCGACGATGGTCAGCGCCGCTTTCGCATTGGTGTATTCAACCTTTTTTTTCGGCGAATATGCGCCTTTTGCGAGTTCGATCGTGTTGGGGCCGGCACTGGCGACGTTTGCGCTCGCAACCGCCGTTTCGAATTCAGCGGTCGTGCTCACTTTGTAGGTGGTCGCCGATGCGGAGCTTGCGCCGAGCAGGCTCAGTCCCACGAGCAGCGCGCTTATGACCCAGCAGCGAAACGACCCTGCGCCGATTCCCATGAAGTGACCACCCACCTAGCTAGTTAACTGCGTTTGCGATTGCCGTTGCCTTCTATCAGACACTGACGCGGCACGGTATGCTTTGCGACCTCATTTCACGGCATGGACACAATCTGCATATGTTTTGATAACAAGTGTGAAGATGTCAAGATCTGTTTTTACAACTCATGTATAGGTCGATAGCGATCGCGCCCGCGCCTGTCGCTACCGGCGATTGGCCGCGCGCTTGCATCCTCCCTGCGCGCTCGACCGCCGCCGCGGACGAGCCCGGCGGCGCGCAGCGTGCGCAGATCGACCACGTCGCCGGGCACTCCGGCGGCGCCGGCGGTTTGCACGTCGAGAAGACCGAACCCGCTTGCAGGCGCCGGCGGTGTGGCCTGCGCTCGTACCATTGGGCGAGCGTGCGCCGCTCGTGGTGGATCCCTGCCCACTCACCCCACCATCTGTGGCTTTTACGGCAGCACCCGCCTGATAAGCACCGATGTCGCATTCACCACTCGGACGCAGGAAGTGCCGCTGGTCTTCTTGCGGGCAGACGGCTGAGTCGCCCCCGCTGATCGCCGGACTGCCGGGGGCAAGCGCAAGCGTCTGCGTGGGTCCGCCATCGAAGGACAGCGGCATCAGGAGGGGATCGACACGACCGAGCGCCCCAACGCCGCAGCTGCCATCGCTATCGAGGCTGTGATCGCTGCTGCGCGCCGGCCCCGTGCAATCCGATCCGCGGTTGTCCGCGACGATCGTGTTCGTCAGGGCGAGGCTGCCGTTGGCGTCGTCGATGCCGCCCCCGGCGTTGCCGGCCACCGTCGCGCTGAACAGGCTCGCGCGCCCCAGATCGACGAGGCCGAAGTCCAGCCCGTCGCTCAAGGTTGAATTGCGCACGGTGGCCGTCGCCCCCGGCTGCACGAGCAGGCCGGGACCGTTGTTGCCGGCGAGCGTGGAGCTTTCGAGCTCCAGCGTTCCAAAGTCGTCGATGGCGGCGCCGGACCCTGGCCCGCCGGCGGTGGTTAGCTCGAGGTTGCGGATGCTCACCACCGCGTGCGGTTCGACCACCAACAGATCCGAGGGGAACGGCTGCACCGCTCCGCCGTCGAGCTTGACGCCCGGCGGTGTCGAGGGTCCAGCGAGCGTGATCTCACCGGTGAGCGTCAGCGTCGATTCCGGCGTGTAGCCGCCGGCGCTCAATTCGATCGTGTTCGCGCCGGACCTGGAGTCGGCGGCGATGACCGCGGACTGCAGGGATGCTCCGTCGTAGGCGTGAAAAGTGTCCGCCCGTGAAAACGGAGGCGCGAGCAGAGGGCTCACTGCAATCAGGCTCAAGGACGCAAGCAGCGAGATCCTCGCGCACCTGCTGCCTGACGAAGGGGAGAGCCGGTGCCACCGGCTCTCCCCTGTCAGCATGTCTTCCAGTGACTTCATCCAGCTCCAGACGATCTTCGTCCAGAATCAGGGCTGGTCAGAAGTTTTCCTGGAAGCCTTCGCGGAGCTTTGGCAGCCACGCGGACGGCAGCGATGCGTAGTCCGCCCCGGTGAGCGCGTCCTGCGCGGCCGAGGAGAGGATGAACGTCATGTAGGAGTACAGCGTGCGACGCTGATCGGCACTCAGGCGGCTGATCGCGTTGGCAACCGAACCGTTGTCTAGCCCTGTATAGACCAGGTCGAACGTGAGTCCGCAGATCGGGTACTTACTGCCCAGATCGGTGGCGTTCTCGTGGTTTTCGCCTTCGTTGTTGTTGGACCAGGTGTCTGTCGCACCAAGACCGACCGCTTCGCCGGCTGAGGAGCCCGGGAGGCTCAGCGCGCCGTAGGTGCAGTTGGCTCCTTTGCCCACGCTGGGCGACTGGTTGGAGGTTTTGGTCGCGTTCTGCACCGTGGGAATGATCAGTCCCTGACCCGCCGCGTCGGCGAGATCGGCGTAGCCGACGGCACCTTCGATCGTCTTCACCTTTGCGATCAGCGCCGGGCCGCCGCTCGTGCCGGCCGTCGTGATTGCGGTGCAGGTGCCATCGCCGGCGGTCTGGCCCGGCCACAGCGTGTTCGGGCTGCCGTTGTAGAACGTCCAGGTCTTGGTCGGCGAGCCGCCTGTGCAGCTGGTCGTGGTGCTCCGTTCGTTGTCGACGCGAATCAGATAACTCTTGAAGATCCCCGTGGTACCCGAGTTGTCAAAGCGCACCACGCGCGTGATCGCGATGTTGCATTTGGAAAGCGACGGGTTGTTCGCCACCAGTTCCGCTTCGTTCCACTTCGCGATATCCCCGCCAAAGATGCGCGACACCTCGTTTGCGTTGAAGTTGAGACCGCTGGGAGCGGTGCCTCCGCAGTTTGCGGCCGTCAGGTTGATCGGCAGCGCCACCGAGGAGCCAGCGATCGGGAACGACATGATTTTTGCCTGGATGTCTTCGCTGCCGGGGAACGGCGCCGGCTTGGGCTCGAACGGTGGCGTGAACGTGAGCGAGCAGCCACCCGTTTCGCCAGGAGTCCCGTCGAGCTTTGCGAGTTCTTCATTGCTGTACGGGAGGTCAGAGCCAGCGAATGCGTCCGTGCGACAGCTCGCCGCCTTGATCCCGGCGCCCGAGCCGGTCGCGCCGGCAGCCGTGGCCGAAGCATAGTTGTAGGCAATCATGTTGTTGCCAGCTTCGTCCGTCGGGCTGCCGGGCGTGCTGCCACAGAAGTCCTGGCCATAGATGGTTGCGAACAGTTCCTGTGCTTTGTTCTGATAGGTCGAGCCGCGGCCGCTGATCTTGCCTTCCGAGGCCACACAGTTGAGCCCGGACGGTGGCACCGCCGCGGAGCTTGTACTCACGAACACGACGCAGATCAGCGCGGCCAGTCCGGCCACGAGCAGAGCGCGTCGGCGTGAGAGGAATCGTTTTTGAAGGGACATTTCCATATTTCACCCCACCTTTGCACGAGTTGAATAAAAAGGCAGAAGAGGCAGAAGAGGCCGAGCAGCTTCTCAATCTCAGCGGCAGTCCTCGCCCGCTGAGCGAGTCCTCATTCCTGGCTCTAGAAGCCTCCCAGCAACGGAAGCGATTGTTTTGCCCAGGGGGATAGGCGATGTTGCCCTTCAGTGAAGAGGGCTGTTGTATGTTGGTGAACGTTGTGACGCATCTGTGAAGTGATCGTCAATCCACAGTAAAGTTCGCGGCGAAGGGTCCGTAAGGCTGTAAAAGGCGCGTATGATTTCTGTGAACGATGGACGCGGAAACGGTTTTCTCAGTAAACATCCTGTAACTGTCTCATTGAGATGGTCCCTCGCGATATAGGATGCGTGGCCATGCTGAGAGACTCACGCTTGCGTCCCGGCGGGTTGCGTCTTGCCCTGGTGCTGGGCCTCTCGCTGGCGTCCATCGGACTCCCCTGTTGCGCAACTGCCAGCGCATCGGTGAATCGGGCGGCCGCCGGCACATCCGCACCCGTGTGCGCTGCGGCCACGACGATGGCGGCCCTCAGCGTAGGCCCTGTATCTGGCTCGAGCACAACCTCCGACTTGAGCCAGCCAACGCCGGAACATCCCTGCTGGACAGAAGTGCAGCCCTACCCGTTCGGCAGTGAAGGAGGACCCGTGGACACCTCCAGCGCCCTGTGCGCACCCGGTCCGAGCGGCGAACAGATCCCCAGTTGCTACCTCACCGTCAGCTCGATGGCGTTCCGCGCCTGGAATCGCGGCCTTGCGGCGACTGAAGCAACGAGTCAGGCCAGCGATCCGTTCGTGGTGTGGCTCTTCAACGGCGCGCGCTGGTATCCGGACCCAACCTTCCCCGGGCAGGCGGTGTGCAAGGGCAACACGATCCTTTGGGCAGGCAAGCTGGACTACTGGCTGATCGGCTCGGGAAGCCAGAATTGGCCAAGCCTCTGCCGCTTCGACGGGGTCAACTTCGTGTGGGAGCCGCTCCCGCTGCCGGAAGCCACCTTGCAGCACGTCGCGGTCCCGGGATCCAATCCGAGGAGACTCGAGCCCGGAGGCATCACCTCGGGCGCCTGCCTTGCATGGAACAACTGCTGGTTCTTCGGCACCTACGGCACGGTCGTCCACTGGGACGGCAAAACCCTGTCCGACGCCACGCCGCCGTCCTCGCAGGGTTGGCTGCAGACCGAATACACCGATGCCGTGGCGCGCCAGGGAACAGCAGGCCAGGCGCTCGGCCTGGCCGTGGGCGCAACAAGCGAACGGGCGGCTGCGCTCGGACCGCTGCCCTCGCAACCGGGCGGGTCTCCGCCGCCGCAGCTCTTCGCCTGGAATGGGTCGGTCTTCTCGCCGCTCAGCCTGGCTGTGCCGAGCATCCCGCAGCCGGGTGACCCCTACCGAACCGATCTGGTGGCGGTCGACCTCGACGCCGAAGCCCAAGGCTGGGTGGCCGGTAATCCCGAGGGCTACCGAGCGACGTTTGACCCAGGCCCGGACGGGACCCCGGCAAACGGCAGGCTGGTCCCCTCATCGCCACAACCGGCCCCACTGCTGCCGGTCTCCACCTCTGGAGCGGCGACGGGCTGCGCCGGACCTTCTCAGGAACGCTTCTCGTTTACAAGCAGCCCACTCGCCCCGCTGCCTGCGGAAGCCTTTCCGGGCGCCTTTCTGTGGTCTTCGGTAGGAGTGATGCCAGGGACCGGCGAAGCGCTGGCGGGAGGACGCATGCGGGCGGCAACCGCCGGGCCCGGGCAAAACGAAGATCAGATCGGCCAGCCGGCGATCGCCCAGGTCGCCTGCGACGGAGCAGCGACGGTCACCCGCTTTCGCGTAAGCGATCCCACCTACAGCGGCCCCGAACCGTCGCCCGAAGCCCCTGCGGACCGCGGCGGCACCGTGACGGCAATCGCAGCCAACGCTCCCAACGACGCCTGGGCCGCCACGAGCAGAGGGGCGCTCCAGGTTCCCGGCATCACCACCACCTTGTACTTCCAGCCTCCGCGCCTCTACCGCCTGAGCGACAGCCTGCCTCCAGCTGCTCCCGAAGGCAACGACGAAGAATCGCGGCCTCTCGAATTGCAGGAAGACCCGCCGATCATCGTGGTCGAACCGGAACCACCGCCGCCGCCGGCGCCAACGAGAAAGATCAACAAGACGCGCCGAGTGAAGCTTCGGCCCGCGATCTACGGAGTCAAAGCGAAGCTCGACCGGCAGCTGAGACTCCATCTGACGTTCAGACTTCGCCGTCCGGTCACCATCGGGGCGGAGGCGCTCCGAAATGGGACAGTGGTGGGCGTGGCGCATCCGCGCCGTTTCGCGGGCCGTGACGGCGCGCTGGTGATCTCCTTGAGCCGCACGCACTGGCCGACCAAGATTCGCTTCATCATGCCCGCTCACAAGCGTGCTCACAAGCGCGCGAGCAGCTTGATGCGC
The DNA here is from genome assembly GCA_036008645.1 of Solirubrobacteraceae bacterium. Classification (GTDB taxonomy): domain Bacteria; phylum Actinomycetota; class Thermoleophilia; order Solirubrobacterales; family Solirubrobacteraceae; genus Palsa-744. Next base: position 173,906 of record DASYNI010000038.1, on the reverse strand, counting down.
TCGGTTGCATCTTTTGCCAAGACCAGGCAGCGCGGGCGCCTGGGATGAGAAAGCTGCGCCTGCTGAGCACGGCGATCGTCCTCGCCGGTGTGGTCGCCTTGCTGCCGAGCGCCCACGGCGGTGCGCAGGCGAGCACCGCGATCGAAGAACCCGCGGCCACGGCCTCGCCTTCCGGCGCGACCACGCCGGGGGCGACGAGCATCGAACAGGCAGGCGCTCCCGAACAGCCCGCCGCACCAATCGTCGAAACCACGACGACGATCCAGCAAGCTCCCAGAGTGCTCTCCCAGGCGCCTCAGCCCAGTGGCGCGCGGCACTCCCACACAGACTCCCGGCGAGGGGGAGCGCTGCGCGAGGGCGAGAAAACAGGCGGCCCGGCACCGGCGCCCAGCTCCGATGGAGTGCCCGGCGGCACAGCACAGCCGAGCGCGCAGCTCGCCATTCCCCCTGCCCTTACGTTGACGTTCCCGCAGAACAGCAACCTGTTGGACTTCTTCATCGGCGTCTACCGCACACCACCGTTCCTGCTGCCGATCTACTTCGCCGCCGCCGACAGGTACCACGTCCCCTGGCAGGTGCTCGCGGCGATCAACGAAGTGGAGAGCGACTACGGCTACGACCTCGGTGTCTCCAGCGCGGGCGCGGAGGGCTGGATGCAGTTCCTGCCAAGTGAGTGGATGGCATACGGCGTCGACGCAAATGGCTCCGGCGTGCGCGATCCCTACAACCCCGCGGACGCCGTCTTTGCCGCGGCCCGCTACCTGGCGAGCGCCGGCGCAACTCGCGATCTGCGGGCCGCGATCTACGCCTACAACCATTCGCTGAGCTATGTCGAATCGGTGATGTTGCGAGCGCACCTGCTGGGCGTGACCCCAGAAACGATGGTCGGCGCGCTTGGAGCGCTTGCCGATGGGCAGTTCCCGCTTGCCGGCAAAGGCCTCGTGGAGGAAGGAAGAGCCGGCGATGGCCTCGCCGACAAAGCGCCCGCGATTACGCCACCTGACCGGCACGGGTACTCAAGCATCGCCGCGAGACCGGGATCTGCTGTCTTGGCCGTGAAGGACGGGGAAGTCGTCCGCACCGGACGCGCTTCAAGGCTGGGCCTATTCATCGAGCTGCGCGACGTCTACGGCAACGACTACACCTACTCACAGCTCGGCTCGCTCGCCCACCCGCGGGGGATGACCCTACGCACAGGCACATGGGTGCCCGCAGGAGCCGTCCTCGGTCAGATCGAGCGGGCGGGCGCAGATGGGAGCGCGCAGCTGATGTTCGCCTTGCAGCCCGCGGACGCTAAGTGGATCGACCCACGACCGGCACTCGAAGCGTGGAGGTTGCTTGGAGAGGCAAGCGGCCCGGCACGCCCCACAAGCACTCCTCTGTTTGGACCACGCACCTACAACGCCCTGCGAGCCGAAATGCGGTTGATGAGCGACGCTCAACTTCAGGCGCGCCTGCTCTCCGAGCCGCGCCTGGCGATCTCGCAGTGCACGCGGCAGACGATCGCGACGGGACCGGTCGCCCGCAAGGTGCTCGTCAGACTTCAGCTTCATCTCGCCGAGGGCGTCGTAGAACGCCACACCGCACTGCCTGCCTGCCTGCCGAGGAGCTCGGCGGACGCAGCGCGCAGCCCGGCAGAGATCTCCTCCCTGCGCCCGTCGCAGACGTTGAGCGCAGCCCAGTGGCGCCAGCTTGCAAGGCACCTGTGGCGGCTGGGCAATCCGCGCGTGCCGCATGTTCCGACCAACGCCGCAGTACCGGACACCGCCGGCTCTCCGGCACCATCCTTCACCCCGCAGATCTTTGGTTCGGCGCCAGAAAGCGGGCAGCCATCCGCGGAAGGCGCACTTCAAGCGCAGCCAGACAGCCGCCCAACGGAAATCGCCCCCGGGCATCTCGATCTGAGCAGCCTTGCAATGCCCGCGGCTCCGCTACTCACACCATCGGCGGAAAATGCTGCGCCAATCACGCTGAGCGACCTCGGCAGCGTCCTGACCGGTTCGGTGGCGCTCGTGGCCAAGACCGAAGTACCCCCCTCTTCGATCGCCTCGATCCAGTTCCAATATTCGCCGGCGGAAGCAGAAAGCTGGACGGACATCAACAGCGAAAGCCCGATGAGCCCCGTCGCGATCTTCGACACGACCGCGGTCCCCGACGGGTTGTACGACCTGCGCGTCGTGCTGAGAGAAACCTCCGGCGAAACCTACACCTCGCCAACTGTGGCCGACCGCCTGATCGCCAACTCCTCCCCGGTGGTGTCGCTCGCCGACCCCGGCACGCCGCTGAGGGGGACCGTGACGCTCAAGGCAAGCGCACCCGATGAATCGGAAATCGCATCGGTCACGTTCCAGTACAGGCCCTCGGAAGGGTCCACCTGGACAACGGTCGCCGAGGTGAGCGCTCCGCCCTTCAGGGCAAGCTTCGACACGAACACCGTACCTGACGGCTCCTACGACTTCCGCGTGGTTCCGGCAAACGAAGCCGGCGAAACTTACGCCTCGATCCCGGTTCGCCGCCGGCTGGTGGACAACACGCCACCGGCCGTCTCGCTGTCCAACCCCGGCTCGCCGGTGCACGGCCGCATCACGCTCTCAGCGAACGCCGAAGACACGGGATCGGGCGTTGCGTCGGTGAGCTTCGAACGCGCCCGCTCGGGTACCAACGCCTGGCTGCAGATCGGCACCTCCACGATTGCCTCTGATGCACATACGTACACCCGGTTGCTGAACACGGCAACGCTCGAAAACGGCGCCTATGACTTTCGCGCCACCGCCGTCGACGCGGCGGGAAACCGCGCCAGCTCGGCGGTGGCGAGCGGGATCGAAGTCAACAATCCCGTCCAGAACACCATTCCCCCGCCAACGATCACGGGGATGATGGCGCCCGCGCACTCGATCACCATCCTCGGCTCTGTGGCGGGCAGCACGCAGCACGAAACCTGGGCCTACGGCTTCACGAGCGCGCCGCCGGCCGAAGTGCAGGGCAAGCGGCTGCCCTACACCGCCGACGGGGAACAGCTCGTGCTGCTGCGCTACGCAGACGACACCGGCTGGCAGATCGCCGAAGTGCTGCGCAATCCCGACGGCACTCCGTTCGAGATGCTCTCACCCGAGGAAGTACAGGCTCCGAACCCCGGTGAAAACGGTGTGCACGTGGACGGCGCGATGACGCCTTCGGGCGAGGCCTGGATGTGGGTCTCCGAGGAGCCCAGAAAGCCGGGCCCGCCGGTGTTCGGCGTATTCCACCGACTTCCCGGCGGGCAGTTCCAGCTCGATCCAGCGGCCACCGCGACCCTTAGCCCGCTGCAGGAAACCAACCGCGGGGGGCTCGGTGTGCTGCACCTGCAGCAGAGCCCCGAAGGGGAGGTGTCCGGCATGCTCACGGCCCCAAACCAGCCCGAAGCGCAGGCCACCGTCTCCGGACCGCAGGGAAGCGCGATCTCCATCAAGGAGCGTCTGGGCTACGGGCTGCTGGAAGGCGGCGTCTGGAAGCTGCAGAGCGCCGCGCTGCCACCGGTGAGCCTGCTTGCGCCCGAACGGACGGTCACGCTGGAAGTGGGCGACATCCAGGGGCCCGGAGCGGCCTGGGGAGCCTTCACGGTCAAGCAGGGCGCGTTCGCGCCCGCTGGCCTGATACTCGGACATCTCCAGAGCGGGCAGTGGACATTCGCCCCCACCGGTCTGGATGCTCTCGACCTCACCGGACCGGTGGCCGACCCGAAGGGCTACGTGAAGCCCGAAGCGCTCAAGGCGGAAGGCGAAGCGGTGTGGATCGGAGCACGAGTCGTGCTCTCCTCCGGCAGCGGCCAGGTCGTAGCTCGCTACGACTCATCCACGCACGAAGTCACCAACTCGTGGTGCACGCTGCCAGTTGCCAACTCCTGCGAAGAACCGCTCGACCTGGACCACCCGGCCGCGGTGCCCGACACGATCGTCCAGACTCCCAGCGGCCCAGTGGGTCTGGCGCTCAAGGAAAAACTCATCCACACATATTCCAACGGCAGGTGGACGGCGGTGGCCGCGCCCGGCTACACGGAATCTAACGGCGACGCCTTCACCGGACCCGCCGAAGGCTGGCTCGGCGGCGAAGAGGCGGTCGGGCGCCTCTCACCGCAGAGCGCTTCGCCAACGCTGGGCTCCTCAGCGTCAGCGCCCTCGACGCCGGAATCAGCGCCGCTGGCAAGCTGGCCACTGCCGGACCGCTCACCGCTCACAAGCGTCGCCCTTCCCCCGGCAAGCCAGGGCGGAGTGCAGGAAGGGGGCGCGCTGGCGGTCGGGCTGAACGGAACGACTCTCTCCTACGAACCGTCAGCGGGCTGGATCGTGCAGCCGGCGCCCCCGCGCGCGCACCACATCAACCTCCTGAGCGTCACCTTCGACGGGCCCTCCAATGCATTTGCGGTCGGCCAGTACGGGGTGATCCTCCGCTGGGATGGGACGAGCTGGTCCGAAGACCCGCAGTCAATCTCGCTGACTCACTCTCAACTCAATGCGGTGGCATTCTCCGCGTCCGGGGAAGGATGGGCAGTCGGTGTGGATGGCACGATCCTGCACTACGACGGGCACGCTTGGAGCATCGAAGCGCCGCCGGCGGAAGACTCCGGGGTCGACATCACCTCGGTGACGGTGGCCGGCTCGGAAGTCTTCGCAGTCGCCGGCGGCAACCTCATCACTCGCGCGCGCGACGGCAGTTGGCAGGAAGTCTCTCCCTCTCTGCTGCCGAGCGAACCGACGCCCACGTCCGGCAGCCTGCGCGTGGTCGCCGGCCTTCCCGACGGAGGCGTGATCGCAGCCGGACGCTCGGTCGTGCTCGTCCGTGAAGCGGCGGGCGCGGCGTTCGAATACTCCTCGCAGCCGCTGGAGGGCATCGTGATCGCGCTCGCCCCGTTTCGCGAATCTGACGGGAAGCTGCGCGCGTTCGCCTCGGTGGCATCTCCGGCGCTGAATGGCGATGTGGCTGGGTTCCCTCCCGGCGACGGCGAGCTGCTGCGCCAGACCGATGCCGGCTGGCAGGATCTCAGCCAGGCCGAGTACGCCGGCCTGTCCAGCAGCCTGCCGGGAGACGGCGCACTCAAGAGCGACCCCGTGCTCGCGGTGGCAAGCAGTCCCTCCGGCGAACACGCCTGGGCGGTCGGCGGCTACGCAGGCACGCTGGACTCCGCCGGCCGCGGCACCCTCACACCGCTGCCAAGCCGTCCAGCCGGATGGGACACCGCTTCGATCTGGCGCTATGACACAGGGGACAGCGCCGTTGCCTCGGCCCTGACGAGCAGCGCCCCCGCCCTTCCCGCCAAGTCCGGGACCGTGTCCTTCGCGTTCTTCACGAGCCCGATGTGCCGGGTGCAGTGCGCATCCGCGCCGGACGCACAGCCCGACGTCAACCTCACCGCGGCCGCCGGCGAGATCGCCACGTACGCGCAGCAGCCCGGCGGTCCCGCCTTTGCGATGCTCGGAGGCAATGCGCGGGGGCCGACAGACGAACGCGAACGCGCCGCCGGCGAAGGCGCTGTGGACTTTGCGCATCTGCCGTCGCTGCTTGCACCACTGCACGATCTGCCAACGTTTGCCGCCCTTGGACCATTCGACTACGTCAAGGGTCAGTCCGACGAAACGCAGCCATGGGCGGAAGCGTTCGCGGACGCTCCGGAGCCGTTTGGCTCGGGCCCGCAGGCCAGTGGGATCACGCCCGTTTCCGCCGGCGCGCCGACGCCTTCTGGAATCGTGCGCCGTTACTACGCCTTCGACGCAAGCCAGAACGGCGCCACGCTGCGTGTGATCGTGCTCGACAACTCCCGCGGCTCGCTTGAAGGCACCGCACCCGGGCAGATGGCATGGCTCGAACAGCAGTTGGCAAACGCGAACGGGATGCCAATCGTGGTGATCGCCGCAGAGCCCCTGCGCGAAAGCGGCACAGGTGTGGCCAGCGACGGCAACTCGGTTGCGGCGCTGCTCGCCAGGTCGGGGGTGCTCGCGGTGTTCACCGCCAACGGCCTGGCCCAGCTCGACGAACGCCACCTCGTGCCAGAAGACGCGCCATCGGGAGCCCCGCAGATTCCCGAGTACGAAGGAGCCGCGCTCGGCTATCAGGAGCCGGGCAACAATGGTGTCATGTGGTACTCCGTATCCGTCGAAACCCAGGCGCGCCAGGTCAACGTCGAAGCTGTCCCGGTCGTGAGCTCGCTCTCCATCAAGCCACTCGACGGGCTCGCGGTCGCAAGGAGCCTGACGCTGCAGTTCGAAGCGATCGGCAGGCGCCCCGCCGGCACGCTCGCCACCACGCCGTTCACAACCGCGCCTGGGAACGAAAGCGAAGCGTTCCCAGGCTTTGACAATTACGTCGAGATACCCACGCCGAGCTGCGGAGCGCGATCGTGCATCGCACCGAGCTACGCCTTTCACAGCTCAGAACCGACAATCGGGGAATTCGTGGTGCCGAGCGGCCCCGGCTCGCCGCTGCCCAAGCTCGGATCCAGCGGGCACCCGATCCCTTCCTCCAGCTCGGGGCTCTTCTGTGCGTACAACTCTGGCACCACAACGATCTCCGTGACCGCCGGGCTGCTCAGCTACTCCTTGCCGGTGACAGTGGAGCCGGGGGGCTTCGGCTCGCCATGCGGCACCGTCCATCGAGCGGGCGTCGGCACCGTGGTAGTGGTCCATTCGAAGCAGTCGCAGAGCCCGGTTGGGGAAGCCTCCCCCCCGATCGAACCTACGCTGACGACCGGCAGCAGCCTGCCCCCGCTCGTACCCGCTCCGCCTCCTCCCCCAGCCGCGGTCCCGCCGGCGCCACCCGCCCCGGTGCCCGTCTCGCCCCCGCTGATCTCACCTTCAAGGCCGCTTGCAAGCCTGAGCGTGCCACCGGCGGTCCCACCACCGACGCCGCCTCCGATCGAGCCGATCCCGCCGGGCGCCAGCGGATACGCCCAAAGCCCATCCGCTGCCGAGCGCAAGGAAAAGGCCCACAAGCACGCGAGCCAGTCGGCTTTCTCGATCAGGCCGGCCGGCAGCGGCCCGGAGTGGTTCTACCTGGCCGTGGCTCTTGCCGCGTTCCTCTCAATGGGCGTAAGCGGATACGGACTGCGCGCAGCAGCGAGATCCCGCCCGGCTCCGGTGCTCAATCGCCCACCCTCACGCGCTGATCGACGGTAGAGCAACAGCCTCGGGCGCCCGGCAGTACGCATGGGCTGGTGCCGCTTCCAGGATCACAGCACAGTCGCACGCACCACCGTCCGGATCTGGGCGATGAGTGCCCCACAGGCGAGGCCGGAAACCCGTATCACCATGCGGGTTTCGAGCGACGCGCCCGGAGAGATTCGAACTCCCGACCTTCGGTTCCGTAGAAAGAAGCAGCTAATCGTGGAGCAGGCGAAATGGCTTGAAATAGAGCCATTTTCGTCGGTTCGTCAAGGTTGTTTCGAGCTGTTTGGGGAGGAAGTTCGGGAGGAAATTTCGTGCCCGGCGCGCGCTACCGTAGGGGAGTCGATGGCCGCTTGTATCGGACGTCGGCTCGCCAGAAAGGACACTGGATATGCCCGCTCAGGTTCTCGATCTTCAAGCCTCGATCAGCGGCCACGTATGGCTGTATGAGGGCAAGCGCCGCAAGACGTGGTATGCGAAGTGGCGCGACCAGGCCGGACAGCACGAGAAGGCGCTCGGGCCGCACTGGAGCGGCAAGGGCACGCCGCCCTCGGGGTTCCTGCGCAAGAAGGAGGCCGAGGCGCTGCCGGCAGAGATCCTGGTCGAAGCGCGGCGTGGCCAGCTGCGCCAACAGCGCACCGGCCTGACGTTCGCCGAGGTCTGCGAGGAGTGGTACGACTACGGCTGCTATTAGCGTGACTGGTCTCCGGCCACCCGTCGCGACTACCGCTCGGTGCTCGACGTGCATCTGATCCCCGCGTTCGGACCAAAGCGACCCGAGGCGATCACCGGCCGCGACGTCGAAAAGCTCCGCGACCGCCTCGCCTGCGAGACCAACACCGACCTCGACGGCGAGCCCGCGCAGGAGGTCCGCTCGCGTCGCACGGTCAACAAGATCATGACCCAGCTCCACGGCGTGCTCCAATTCGCGGTCCGTCATCACAAACTGCTCAAGAACGTCTCCAACGAGGTCGACCTGCTGGAGGACTCCTACGACGCCGCCCGCTTCGACTTCTACTCGCCGCAGGAGATCGACCTCATCTACGGCACCGCCCTCGTGGGCGGGCACCGCAGTCCGAGGCGGCCTGCCAAGAGCCCAACCGAGCAAGCGCTCAGAGAAGAAGAGGATCAGCAAGACGCCATCGTCTACCTGACGGCTGCCTTGACGGGCTTGCGGCTAGGGGAGCTGACCAGGCTTCTGCACTGGGATGACGTCGACTTCGAGAAAGCCTGCATCCGCGTCTGGGAAACGCCACGCGCCAAAGACCGACGCGGCGGACACAGCACCGAGCGCCCGCGCAAGCCCAAGTCAAAGAAGTCGCGCACCGTGCCTATGGTCGAGAAGGTCGCCGTCGCCCTCAAGGAACTAGCACGGCGCGAGCACCACACAGACCGGACCGACCTCGTCTTCATCAGCCGCTACGACGGGCCGCTCGACAGCTCAGCTCTACGGCGCCGCTACAACGCCACGCTAAGAGCAGCGGGCTTGCGGCGCCTACGCATCCACGACCTACGGCACACCTTCGGCAGCCTCGCGATCAACGTCGCAAGCACCGTCCAGGTGCAGGCCTGGATGGGTCACGCCGACATCAAGACCACCATGCGCTACCTACACCACAAGAGCAGAGCAGATGACGCACGCTTGCTCTCGGCGGCTTTCGCATCGGGAACTCCGTGACTTGAAAACGTTCACGCCGCCCACCCTCTCACCAACGCAGTCCCACAACAGCGGACAAGATCATCACGACGTGCCAGAATGCGAACCGGCTCGCTCCCTTTACGCGCTGCCGCCAACAGCCTCGTATATAGCGTAGGCCTGAAACGGCAACGATCCAGCGATCATCGCCACGCCGGTCCAGCCAACCACTTCCAACACCACGTCGTGGGCACCCCGTTTTGGTAGCAATCACCGGCCCGAGAGTCAGCCATATAGCCACAACCACCGTGATTCTTGTGATTCGATAAGTACGCTTATCACCAAGAACACAACCGCCAATAGATGCAACCTTCAGGCGATCCCTGATGTTCATTTTCGATCACACAATTCGGTCTATCTCACTGTCGCGATTGCGCCCGCCCGTCCCCGCGCAACCAAACCGGCAAATCGACATTTATCTCCAAAACAAAAGGACAATCCCGATCACGCACATGAGGCCACCGCAAACCGCTGCCGCAGTAAGCCATCTATGTGTCTGCCTTGCCACATAGGATCGACCCGGGAATATCTTGTTATGCACGTCGCCCATCCATCGCGGCGTTAGCCATTGCGCCCACACTATCGTTAGCGCACCAACCAAAATAAATATCAAGCTTACTAGCATGGCACAGACGTCAACGGTTGCCCATATCCCGTATCAAGTATTTCTTTCCCCAAAAGCCAATAAGCGCGATGCCGCCATAAATGACGGCAAACAGCACTATGACTGCCACTTCGTGCGTCGCAATGTATCCCACGAGAGCGATAGTTGCAAACCCGATCGCGAATACGACCAGCATACCGCGAAAGACGCTGTTCGCGCGCCGAGTGGCTGCGTCATACCGAGCACTGCGCTCATCGCGGTCTTGATTCACTTGCCGATCTTTGGTCATATCATTTCTTCACTTGCTTCCAAGCCTCATATGTGGATGCGGCTACAGCAAACGTTAGATTGACGCCAAACGCAGCAATCTTATAGCAATCAAAAGCCTCAAACGGATCAGCGCTAACCGCTGCACTAGCCGCGCACCCCGTGGTGGCTAGCAATGTCGCACCGCCAACAACAAGTGTGCTGATTGCGCCGACTCCAACGGCGACCAATTTATGGATGTTATGTTTTACCCAGTGCCAGGCCTTTTCAAGGTCACCCAATATGCCTACGTCCCTTGCGCAGGGCAGCGCCATAAAGACTTCACTGTCGGTACCGCAACTCTGCACGACGTTTCTATTCCCACCTTCTGCATCTGACTTTTCGAGCAAGCCTGGTTCTACCTGAGCTTCGGGACCGGCTTCTCCCCCTTGGTGGTAGGAGGCGTATTCTTCTCCGCCTTCTTCTTCACTGTATTCACCGTATTCTTCGTATTCTTCGTTGCCGGCTGTGATTTGGTCCCAGGGTGGGCTGGCCCAGAAGGCGGCTTCGACTTGAGCGTTGACGGGTGGAGGTGTGATGGCGCCTTCAGCGACGCCAGTGCCGCCCGCGATTTGTTGGCCTTCGCCGGTGCCGACGGCCGAGAGTCCGCCGGAGGTCTCGTTGAGACTCCACTCGCCGGAGGGGTCGGTTTCGTTGAGGGGGTTGCCGTGGGTGTAGGCATAGGCGTTTTCTGAGCCGCCTGGCTGGGGGTCTGGCTGCAGGAAGCGGCCGAGTTGCGGTACGTAGGAGCGGGCGCCCATCGCGATCACCCCGGAGGGGAATTCGGTTGGCAGCTCTTGGGTGCCGAGCCACGAGTACCGCGACGGGCTGGCGGTGGTGGGGACGCCGTACTCGGTGGTGTTGGTGCTGGAGAGCAATTTGGACGCCGATTCTTCGTCTGCAGCGGTGGCGATGATATCGCCATGCAGGTTGGAGAGCTGTAGCACCGGCGTTTCGGAGTCGGTCTGGATCGCCGCCAGGCCGCCGCCGATGCCGTAGATGTACCGGGTCCATTTGCCGCCCGTTTCCGAGGTCCACGCGGGCGTGGCGCCTTCGCCGGCATAGTGGTTGATCAGCGTGGAGGCGCCTTTGCTGCTGGTCGTCGTGATTTCGCTGATCCGCCTGGCCGGGTCGAGCTGGTAGCCGAGGGTGACGCCTTCCTGGCGCTGTTCAGCGACCTGTCCATCCGTATAGAAGACGCTTTCCAGCGTGCTACCACCCGCGTCGCTGGCCGGAAGGCCGGTGATGTCCCCGAACGGGGAGTATTCGACGCCGGTGTCGGTGAGCCGGTTGGCGGTGTCGTAGCTGTGGGTCTTGACGGTGCCGCCTTCGGTGGCGCATTTGCCTTCCCCGCCCGGTTCGCGGGTCGTCATGCTTGTGCGGTTGCCAGCTTCTTCGTAGGCGTAGAGCCGGACGGTGCAGCCTTTGCCGGAGGGTGTTTCTTGGACTTCGGTCAGGTGGCCAGCTTCGTCGTAGCCGTAGGTCTCGTTTGAGAAGCTGCTGGTCTGGCTCGCCCACTGGCCATGAATCGTGGAGGTCGTGCTGTCACTGAACCACACCGACCCCGTTTCGCAACCGCTGCTCTTGCGGTATTCAAGTCCGGTCGGTTCGCCAGTGGCGTTGTGGGTGTAGCAGGCGGTCAGACCGTCGGGCAGCGTTTCGCTTGTGAGGTCGCCTTCCTGGTCGTAGCTGGCGGTGAAGGTGCCGCCTGCTGAGTCCACGAGCTTGCTTATCTGCCCTGTGGTTTCGTTGTAGGTGAAGGTCTGGCTGCCGAACGGCGTGGCTTGTTCAGTGGTGCGCCCGTCGATGTCGTATTTGTAGGTGGTGGTGCCTTCCTCGCCGTCGGTGTAGCTGGTCAGCTGCCCATGCGTGTTGTAGATGCTGGTGATTGTGTGTTCGCCGGCCTTCTGCTTTTCAAGCAGTCCGGTTTCTTTGTTGTATTCGTAGGTGACCTTCGGCATCGAGGCGCCGACCGTCGAGGTGAGTTCCTTGCTCGTGAGGTGTCCCGCTGCGTCATAGCTGTCGGTCTCGGTTCTGGTGGAGCTGCCGCTGGTGCTCTTTGTGACTTCCGGCTCGCCGTAGAGGTTGTAGGTGTAGGTCGTGATGGGCAGTTCGGGCAGCCCGGCGGTTTCGGGCTGGTGCGCAGGCTGGGTCTGGCAGGGCAGGTTCGCCCATTCCGGATGGTTCTCGCACGCCGCTACGCCCGCTTCGGTGCCCGTGCTATAGAAGACGGTCTGGCTGTTGCGGGCTTCCTGGTTGCCGGTGGCTACGGTGGGGTTGAGCTTGCCGATCTTGCTGGTGCCTTCCTCGGCGAACCACAGGTTCCCTTCGGGGCCGGCCACGATTCCTTGTGGCTTGCTGCCGGAGGGCAGCGTGTATTCGCTGACTTCGCCGCCTGTAGTGATCTTGGCGATCTTGCTAGTGCCGCGCTCAGTAGCCCAGAGGTCTTTTTCAGGGCCGGCGGTGATGCCAGACGGTTCGCTGCCAGACGGCAACGCGTATTCAGTCAGGCTGCCCGTGGTGGTCATCTTGACGATCTTGTTGACGACGGGCTCGGTGAACCAGAGGTTGCCGTCGGGGCCTTCAACGATGCTGTACGGTCGGCTGCCTGCCGGGAGGGTGTATTCGGTGATCGTGCCGCTGGTTGTGATCTTCCCGATCTTGCTTGTGCCGTAGTCGGTGAACCACAGGTCTTTTTCGGGGCCTGCGGTGATGCCGTTGGGTTCGCTGCTGGTTGGTAGCGCGTATTCGCCTTGGACTTCGTCTTTGGTGTTGATCTTGCCGATGTAGTTGGAGCTTGACTCGGTGAACCACAGGTTGCTGTCTGGGCCGCTTGTGATCCCGACGTTGTAGGTGCCCGTGCGAGTGAGCGTGTAGACAGTCAGTTCGCCGCTGGTGGTGATGTGGTTGACGTGCCTAATGGTGTGTTCTACGAACCAGAGGTTGCCGTCGGGACCAGCGGTGATGCCCTCCGGCTCGTCTTTTTCGGCCGCGTATTCTTTGATCGTCCCGGCGGTCGTGATCTTGCCGACCTTGCCAGTGCCATAGTTGGTGAACCACAGGTTTTTGTCTGAGCCGACAGTGATGTCGAACGGTTCGCTGCCGGATGGCAGCGCGTATTCGCTGATCGGCGGGCTGCTCGGCGAGCGCGTTTCGACCTGCGCCCCGGTTGTGGGGCTGTAGAGCGTGGTGTGCGTCAGACCCAGGCCGCCCGGGGCGGTCGTGGTCGAGGTCGGCGCGTCGAGCTTCCAGCCGAGTCCTTCCTGACCGCTATAGGAGGTGCTGACGGCGCGTTCGTCCTTTTCTTCGCCGCTTGCCAGCTTCGCCTTTTCGACGGTCTTTGTGACGAGGTAGTAGGGGCCGCCTTCGGAGGGGGCGCCTTCGTTGTAGCTGTAGGTGGTGTGCTTGCGCGCTGATACTTCTTCGTGGCTGCCGGACAGCTTGACCTTGTGTTCGGGACCCAAGGTGCTCGTCAGCTCGGTGCCTTCGCTGTTGTATTTGCTTTCGGTGGAGAGGTGTTCTGCTACTTCCCCAGGTTTGCTTTCGTTGATCGCGATCGCGCGATCATCCGCCGAAAGGGTGCGTTCGACGTTGCCGTTGCTGGCATTGTATTCGGTGGTGCTGATGCCGCCGCCGGGGTTTGCGACATTGACGGTGTGCTCCTGGCCGTCGAGATAGTAGATCGTTGAATGCTGGTAGCTGCTAGCTGGCCAGCTCTGTGGTTTGTCTGGCGGCAGGATCGCGGTCGCGCTGACCGGGTCATCTTTCTGCGCCCATTTACTTACGCTGTAGGAGCTCATTTCGTGTGGCGCCCCATTGCTGGAGGTCGGTACGTTGTACTCGATCGTCCAGCCAGGCTGTGCAGGCTGAGTTTCGCCTTCGGTGATTTCTGGTGGAGTGATGCTGCCAACGCTGCTGCTGTTGAGGAAGAGGATCTTGCCGTTTGAGCTCTTGGCTATGCCCCAGGCCGTGTCATCGGCAAACGGTGTTTGGTATTCGAGGATCGAGCCGGCTGGGGTGATCATCCCTAGCTCTTCGCCGCCTGTGGTGAACCACAGGTTGCCTTCTGGGCCGTTGGTGATCTCTCTCGGCTGCACGTATTTAGCGAGGCTGTATTCGGTGATTTCGCCGCCTGTAGTGATCTTGCCGATCATGTTGGCGTGCAGCTCGGTGAACCAGAGGTTTTTATCGGAGCCCGCGGCGATCGAGATCGGCGCGCTTTCGCTCGGCAACAGATATTCGGTGATCGCGCCGGCGGGCGTTATCTTGCCGATCCTGTTGCCGCCCTCCTCGGTGAACCACATGTTGCCGTCGGAGCCCTCGGTGATGCCCCATGGTTCGCCACTGACCGCCAACGGATATTCGGTGACCGTGCCGCTGGTTGTGATCTTCCCGATCTTGTTGTCGCCGTGGTTGGTGAACCAGACATCGCCTTCGGCGCCCTCGGCCATGCCCTCCGGGTCGCTGCCGGTGGGCAGGTTGTATGTGGTGATCGTGCCGCTTGGGGTCATCTTTGCGATCTTGTTGGGGCATCCCTCGGCTACCCAGAGGTTGCCGTCTGAGCCTTCGGTGATTCCGTCCAGGCAGACGCCGCTGGGGAATTCGTAGGTGCTTACTTCGCCGCTGGTGTTGATCTTGCCGACCTCGTGTTTGCATTCATCGGCGAACCACACCGATTTTTCGGGGCCGGCCGTCATTTCCTTGGGACAGGCAAACGATGAGGGCAGGTTGTATTGGGTGAAGCTGGGGGTGCTGACGGTGCCGATCGAGTCGCTGTCGGTCTCGGTGAACCAGACCTGTTCGTTTGGTCCCATCGCGATCCTGTCGGCGCTGCTTTCCGCCGGCAAGCTGTATTCGTTGACCGCACCGCCAGGGGTGATGGTGCCGATCGCGCCGCCAGCAGCGAAGTGCATGTTGCCTTCGGGTCCGGCGGCGATACCTGAGGCTCTGCTGCCGCCGGGGAGGCTGTATTCGGTGATCGTCCCGCCCGTTGTGATCTTGCCGATCTTCGCGCTTTCGCCTCCCTCGGTGAACCACAGGTTGCCGGCGGCATCAGTCGCGATCTGCCCCGGCTCGCCGCCGCCCGGCAGCGCGTATTCGGTGAACGTGCCAGACGTCGTCATCTTGGCGATCTTGCCCCCAGCCCACTCGGTGAACCACAGATCGCCTTCCTTGCCGACAGTGATCCCGTCCGGCTGGCTGTCAGACGCAGCGCTGTATTCGCTGACTTCGCCACCGGTCGTGATCTTGGCGATCTTGCTGGTACCTTCCTCAGTGAACCAGAGATCTTTTTCAGGGCCAGAGACGATCGTTGCCGGCCCGCTTTTGCTCGGCAGGCTGTATTCGTTTAGGACTTCGCCTTTGGTGTTGATCTTGACGATCTTGTTCGCGCATCCCTCAGCGACCCAGAGGTTGCCATCAGACCCCGACGCGATACTGTTCTCAGAGCAGGTGCCCGACCCAAGGCTGTAGTCGCTGACCGACCCGCCCGGGGTGATCTTGCCGAGCTGATGGTTGCAGTCGACGAACCACATGTTCCCGTCCGAGCCCGTCGTGATGCTCCCGGGGCACTCAAACGGCACGCTCAGGCTGTACTGAGAAATATGTTCACCGGGATGCGCCCATACCGTCTCCGCGCTGCTGGTAGCGATCACGGAGCCGCCGCCGTTGGTCGCGATCACCTGCCCCCGCACCGTGTGACCCGCAACGCTGGCAGCCGGCGCGTAGTTGGCGTTATCGGCGCCCGGGATCACTGCGCATTCTGCTCCGGTGGCGTTGCACTGCTCCCAGCGGTAGGCGTAGGCGACAGGGCCGCCCGACCATTTGCCCTGCGAGACGGCCATCCGCACCCCTACCACCGGTGAGCCGGAGAGTTTCGGCGCTTCGCTGTTGCTGACCGGTTCGCCTTTCCAAAGGCTCGTGGATGCGGGCGCCTGCAGCGCCTTGATCAGCCGCCCACCGTTGCTATCGCCGTTGACGGTGCCGTAGGTCAGCGCCCAGGTCTGCTGTCCAGGCGCGGTGACCGCGGTTACGTGGCCTTCTTCGTCATAGCCATACTCGGTCTTCAGCGCCGGGCTGACCTGCGGGTTCCACTCCGCCCGCAGCCGGCCCTTGGTGTCGTAGGCGTACTGCGCGACAGTAGTCGTGCTCATTTCGCCTTTTTCGCCCGCCTTCGGGTTCCACGCGTGCAAATACACCCTCGTCAGGCGACCCTTGTAGTCACCCCATTCTTCAGGGCCTTCCCCCATCGCGGTCGTCGAGGAGGCGTAGTTGAACGTCAGCTTGCGGCAGCCCTGCACGAATTCTTCAGCGCATTTCAGTTTCGGTGGCGACGGCGCAATCACAGCCGTCGGCTGCACGACACCTTCGCTGGTCTTTTCGAAGGTGTAGCTGACCTGGTTCAGGCCGCCCGCGCCGCTGGCCTGCACCACCCCGACAGGCGTATAGAGCCCTTCTTCTTCGTGTTCGGCGTGCTTGAAGATCGTCTGGTCACCCGCCGCGTTGGTCAGCCGGAATTCAGAGGGTTTTTCTGAGGGCAGCCCTTTCAGGCTCTCGGTCTGAAACCCGGCCGGGGATGTGTAGCCGCCGCCGCTTGGCGCAAACGACACGCGCGCGCCGCTGGCCAGCGTCGCCGCCACATTGCCGTTGGGTTCGACATGCAGGCTCTGCCACACGCCCGCCGCAGCGCTGTCGGGCAGGCTCAGCGACCACTGCGGTCCAAGCGGCCCACCAGACCCAGCGCTGGGGTTACGCGATTCATAGAGACGAGTCAGCGAAAGCGCCGCACCAGGAGCGGCAACCTGCACATCCGCGGCCGCGAGCTTGAAATCGCCGGTCTGCAGGTTGACCATGCCCGGCCCAAGTGGGCTGTAGGACGCTTCATCGCTTGTGATATGCAGCGTCTTAGTCGATTCGTTGCCCGCCCAATCGGTCGCGGTGACCGTCACGGTGTGAGGTCCGGCGCCATAACGCTCGCCTTCCATCGTCCAGCTGCCGCGAAACCCAAAGCACCCAGCCGCAGGCACCCCAGTCGGTTCCGGGCAGCTCGTGCTCACTTCATCGACCTTGTTCCCATCAACAGCGACCGTGAACTTACGCATCCCCGACTGCGGCGCACTGACGCTGCCATCCACAGCTTCAAAGTTCAGCGTGTAGTCCCCAGCGCCGACCTTGCTGGAGTTTTCCACCAACGATCCCGACAACGGTTCGATCTGCGGCGACGTATCGTCAACATACAGGTGGGGCGCGGGCTGCAATTCACGGAAGTTGCCAGCAGCATCCCACGCCGTCGCGCCAAGCGCCCAAACCCCCGTTTCCAGACCCGCAAGTTCGGTGATGTCAGCCGATTTCGCGCTCTGCGGACAAAGTTCCTCACCACAATTGCCTTCTTCCACGAAGAACGGCTGGCCTTTGCTGTTGAGATGCCCGGGCGGGACCTCAAGCTGGAAATCCTGTATCCCTACCCCTTCGTCGTGAGCGTGAATATAGATGTCTGTCGGCGGGTGCTGCACCCATTTCGTAGGCAGATTCTCGATCGCTACTTCGTTGGGAGCGTATTCGTCACGCAGCACAACGCTTACGCCCTGCACCTGCGCATAGTTATAGACAGTACGTTCGTTAGGCCCAAGCACCAGCGCGAACGAGAAGTCCTCGCCGCCATATTCTTCGTTGCACAACGGCTGCGTTTCAGTCCAAGAGCCACCCGCACCATCAGCACAGAATTCGACGTCTTCATCGAATTCTTCGAGCCTGTTCAACGGCGCGGGTTTCGTATCCGCTTTGACGTCCCCGTCATTCGTCCACACCGGTTTCGCCGATTCAGTTTTGACCCACGACGATTCTTCGAGTTTACCGCTCAACACCTGTACTTCATTGATCGCGGACTGGATGGAAGACTGGTTCGCCGGCCCATGCGCCATCGACCCCGTCCAGACGCGCGTGATCCGCGACCCATGCGCGTTATTCCAACCCGGCGCATCCAAATACCATCCGCCCCACGAACCGTTCGCCGGCCCCGGATTGGTACCCGCCCGCAACAGTTTGCTGTTCTGCGTAGAGCCAACACAGCCACACGCGCTAGAGAAACCCCATTCGTACCAGTGCCCAAAACCAGCTTCGCCGAACGAGCCGACCACCGTAGGATCAACCATCACAGGAAAATCCACGCTCCCGCTCACATCGACGTGCGTGCTCAACACGTCTTTGTTGATCGAATAGGACACCGGCAGCGGCACCCCATCAGCCTGCCTGGCCAGCGCCGGCAGGATACGAAGCACCGTCTGCCCTTCAGAGACGACTTCCGCACCACCCGGTTCGGTCGAACTCAATGCAAGCGATGCTCCAGTCGGCAAGCTGAACGCCAGCACATTCGTTTCAGGGCTCTTCGCTGAGCGCAGAATCCAGGACGCCTCCACGCCTTCGCCGCCCGCAATGGGTTCGACCATGAAATCGGTATCCGTTGCCGTGCTCCCGAAGAAAACGTGGTCGCCGACCACCCGGCCAAGTTCGCCGGTCGCCGCCTGCACCGGCGCAAACCCAAACCCATATGGCAACTCCACACCACCAGCAGCTGAGGCCGAGATCGACACCGGCACCACCGGGTTGGCGGGCGTAAAGACACCACCGTGCTGCTGAAGCGTCATTGACGTCGGCGCCTGGCTACCCAAGCCAACACTAGAGAGCAACGGGATCGTCGACTCGTCCACCAGATGCTTGCCGCCGGCCGAGACTTCCACCGCGACATGGCTATTCACATAGCGTTCGACGCTCGCGCCGGGCTCGGCGCCCGGCGGCCGCCACGACGGCCGCTGAATCCCAAAAAGCTTTTCGGCGAGGGCCGCTGCTTCGGCTCCATCCAGCCCTTCATACACGGTACGAGACTGTTCCCTTTCCGTGCTCGCTTCCGGACCAGCCAACACCGCTTCAAGACCCGACCGCGCCTCATCGACACCCGTCAACAATTCCATGCTCGACGAGGACGCCCCGAACACCACACCATCCGCAGCCGCCAACCGCGCCTCGGCAGGGACGCCGCCGCCCGGCACGCCAGCATGACCAGCTCGTCTGCCTGTGCGCGACCTCGACGCCTTACGCCTGTGACCAGGCGCATGCCGGCGCCCGCCGCGATAGCCCACCGGCCCGTGGCGCCCATCCCCACCGAACGCAGGCCGCGATCGACGCGACGCCTGCGCAGACACAGCGATGGCAGACCCCAGCAAGCCGACAAGCACACACAGCAGCACAAACCGCACAGGACCCTTCACGGCACCCCCTCGGACGGAGCAATAGATTTTTCGCAGCCGATCAGCCGCCGCCTAACTCTCCGCGGCACCTCCGACCGTCTCTCCCCCGATGAGCCAAAAGGGCTCATGGCCTCGGCGTGAAACCCTATTGCCTGTCCCGGCTACCCGGCAAGATCAAGTAACCAGATTTTTACAACTGTCTGAGGAGGCAGACGGCGAACGGCCCGTCCCAGCGGGGTCAGGAGCTTGCGCGTTCGATCGCGGCCTGTAGGTCGGTGAGGCTACGGTCGAGGGCGTCGAGGATACGCAGGACGGTTGTCCAGCTGGGGTTTGACTTGCTGCTCTCGATACGGCTAAGCGCCGGGGTCGTGATGCCGGCATGGTGGGCGAGGTCTTCTTGAGATTGGCCACGCCCTTCTCGGAAGGCGCGTAGCGCTGGTCCGAGTCGTGGGTCGGGGCTATTGGACGACTTTCGTGTGGCGATCACGCAACGCTATGTTGCCGACTTCCGGTCGCCCGATCCATAGTGTAGACTTCTTATCGTGAACACTATTAGCCGGTCCCGACGCGGGATTTGGCCCCCGCGCCGGGACCTACACGGAAAGAAACCGGAGGTTCTTCCCATGCAAGACAAAGCTACTGGCTCTCGGCTAGCGATCGCGTTGAGCGCGGCGGCAGTTGTGCCGTTGCGCTCGGCGGCCTACGCGGATGGAGCACGACCTGGAGATGCTGGAGCAGGCGCTTGTGATGGTGCCCGACCGGGCAGTGGACCGCAAAGCATGGGCTGCGTATATGCGGCTGACACGCACGGGCGGCTTGCTCGATCGGACCGGCTGGACCTATGAGGAGCAGCGCGGCGGGGTCAAGCTCGACTGCTACGAGGACGTCCAGCTCGCCCAGGCCGTGTTGCGTGATGACCTGCGCACCGAGGGCAACGTGAAGGCCGCTGCGATCAGCGACGGCTCACAGGCATCCGCAGACGCTGCTTCCAGACGCGAACTCGTGATCTACGACACGCTGACCGGCCTGGAAGCGCTCGCCGCCACAGCAGGCGTGCGCTTCGACAGCCGGCCGGCAAGCGCCTGACGGCAGCACCGTCGCACAGCCGGGCATCGGGGTCCGGTGAGCCTCGTCGCTGTTGCTCACCTGGCCCCGCAGCCCCCTTGATCGGTTCCATTTTCGAGTGGCCCCAACTTGGCGTCGCGCAGCGGCGTGCCGGGGCAAGGGAGGTAGTTCGTCATGCAAGATCAGCCCACACCGAAGACCGTATGCGAAGACGACGGAGACGTTGATGCGACGGTACTTGACGCGCTACTTGAGAGCGGTGCGCAGCGGCCGTGGTCGGTTGATGAGATCGCCCGGGTGATCGGAGACCCGGTAGCGGCAGCGGACAGCCTTGCGCGGCTGTTCCGTGCCGGTCTGATCCACCGTCTCGACAATTTTGTCTTCGCATCGCGCGCCGCTCTGCATGCCGACGAGGTCATGCTTCAGAACGACCATTCCGGCTGACGTCGCAGGTCAGCCTCACGGCCGGTCGTGCTCGCCTGCCGGCTGCGCTGATCCAGCCCTACTGCAACAGCGAAAGCCAAACAGACTAGATGCACTGTGACAGTGTGTGCCAGTCCGGGCTGCTAGCCCGGCGTTGGGGATGCGCAGGGCTAGGGCGAGCATCTGAAGTCGCGGACGATCTCGCCTTCGCGGGGGCTACTACCTTTCTGCGGCGGGGCCGCCGTAAAGCACGGGACCGTCTGGCGCATCCGTCGGCGGTGAGTGTCTGCGGTAGGGTCGTTGCTGATGGGCAGCTAGCGGCCCGAATCGACCCGAATCTCTCGCAGCGAGGTCTGTCTAGATGGTGCCAGCACCATCCCAGGCCGGAGAGGCGGCGCATGCCTGGCATCCAGCCTCCATAGCCCTCACAATCCCGTGCGGCAGTAGTTCGTCAAGTCAACAGGAGGGCCTGGTGGAAGAAAGAGCAAGAAAGGTGCATAGGCGGAGGCCGAGGGGGCTCCGTGCTGCGGTCATCAAGGTGCTCGAAGATGCGGAGGAACCACTCTCGCCGAAGGAAATCTGGGAAGAGGTCAGCCGCCGGAAACTTCATACCAGCCAGGGGAAGACGCCGGAGGCTACGATCAGCGCCATGCTCTACCGGCGGAGCTACGAGTTCCGGAGAGCCGATCCAGGTCGGTTTCTGCTAAGGAAGGCCCGCGAGCCGCAACACCGCGGGCCAGCCTGATTCTCGGGGCCAAGCGGGCTACGACTCAAACATCAAGGCAACGAGCGCGTCGAGATCGTCGGAGTGCTCCACCCGCGGTTCCATCGCCGTGCGCGGGAGCACAAGGCTCCAGCCATCGTTCCCTTCCGCCGAGTCCCGGCTGAGGTCAACGATGCCTCGCACTACAAGCGCCATTTTCGGTGACTCCAGCGCGAATAGCTTGCCGCGGACCTTTGCGTCCAGGAGGTGTTGACCGGTCGTGTCGATGGCCCAGCACGTGTCCTTCTTCCAGATCAGGAAGTCGGGGTAGAACGTGAGAGAGTCGCCGACCTTCTTCGGCAACGGCACACCGTAGCCCTGGCTCCCCGTCGTCGGGTTGCGAACCCAGGTCACGCCCTTCACGCGATCAATAGCGTGCGCGAACGGCGCCTCGTCTCTGTTGAAATCGTTCCGCGAGTATTCGGCGTGGGCGGCTCGTACGAACGAGATCATGTCCTCGCTGCGCGGTCGATAATCGCCTATGGTCCACGTGAGCCGCTCGGGATCCGGGTCCGGCTCGTACTCCACGCGTTGCTCGTAGTAGTCCACGATGCGCGCAGCTATGGCCGTCAGCTCCGCCTGCGCCTGCGATCCATGGCAGCTGTACTGTTCGAACGCCGGACCAATAAATTGGTCGGGGTGGATCGCGATGAGGCAGTTGCGATTGCGCTGGAGGATTCGCTGGTGGAGGAACGTCCCGTTCCTCGTACGCGCGCTCCGCAGCACGGCGATGTCCTCATACTCCTCGCTCCCGTCCGCCAGCGACACCACAGCCTTGCGGCCAGTCCCGGGCGCCTCCAAGTCCTCGTCGTCCCACTCGCGCGACGATTGGCTGCGAAGTTCTCTTCTCGGTGGCGTCATGTTCGGCGCCTTCAGCGCCCAGCGCGTGAGGCTGAGTTTTTTCGCACCGCGCTTCACGGGTACAGGCGTCAGCGGCTCTTTCCGCGTCTTCACGCGCACCGTGGCAAACGCGGGTTCATCTTCGGGCGCGTAGAGCCGTAGCTCAGCCTTCAGGTCGGAGACGACGGTTTCGTAAACCGACGTTGGCGTCTGGAGAATCAGCGTCGCCGTATTCAGCAACTCGGCCTCGAAGCGCCGGGCGTGAGGCTGCCGTAGTACCCGGCCGACGATCTGGCGGATACGCACGAACGACTTCGTGACGCCGTCGAAATAGCAGACGTATGCCTCGGGGTCGTCCCAGCCCTCCTGCAGCGCCTGGTTGAAGATGATGTGTCGGTAGCGAGGCTCCAGTTGGCTCAGGCTGGCGACGCGCTCAGCGTCCTCGGGCAACTCCTTCGTGTCCGTGTACACCGCAATCTCGTCCGCGGGCACGCCTCGTGAGCGCAGATGGCGCCAGATCGCCACGGGTCTCGCCTCCTCGTTGGAACCACGCCGCGAGTTGCTCTTCTCCACGACGTATATCGCACGCGGCATCACGCCAGCTTCCTCGGCGTCCGCTGCAGCCTGCACGCGTTCCAGCGCGGCCAGTGATCCGTCCAGGCTCTCCTCGGAGCCGCTGCGGTAGTCGACGACCTCGATCGTCGTCTTCAAGAGGTTGGCGTCCACCACGTCCCGCGTCCGGATGGGGACTTTCCCAGCGGCCAGCAGCGCTTTCGTCTCCTCGCCCTGGTTCAGCGCCTCCTCCCATTTCATGAACAGGTCGTTCAAGAGCGGAGTCGCCGAGGCCATGAAGAAGCCGCGTGGGCGCAACGCCGCCAGTTGGTCCAACTGCACTTCGCTCTGGTTGTGGCTCTCGTCGGAAACTATCCAGAGCGGCCGCGCCAGATTCTCCCGGAGTTGGTCAAATGGGGCGCCCTTGCCGGCCCAGTCCGCTTGCTCACTTCGCAGTCGGAGGCGAGCGTCACCGTCGCCCGCTTCAGCCTCGTTCCATGAGGCCACCGTCAATACCCAGATCGTGAGTCCCTTCTTGCTATCAATCAGCTCACGCCACGCCAGCTGGCTCGGGATGTCGCGGATCACCTTCGCGTCCGGGGGTAGCAGCGAACGGTACTTGCCGTTCAGGTTCGTGTACGTCTGCTCGACGACCGCGCTGGAGCGCGTCGTCCAGAAGATCACGGCGTCGCCGATGCCGCCGACGGTGCGGGCGAGCACCGGCGTCTTGCCGGAGCCTGTGACCGCCTTTAGCTGTCCAAGGAAGGGGATCGGTGATTCGCCGTATTCCGGCGGGTGGCCACGACGCACGGCGTATGCTACCCACGACAGCGCGGCTTCCCTGAGCGACTGCGCTGCTTCTTCCTGAAAAGGGAAGAGGCGGAAGCTATGTGCCGTCATCCGCAGCGCTTAATAGCGCGGTCTCAAGCATCTCCACAGCGTCGGTGTCGCCGTGGAGTGCGGCGTCGTCGTCGGTGATCTGCAGCGCCGCCAGGATCTCGTCAGGGATCTGGCAGAACCGGAAGGATTCGGTCTCGCCGATTTCGCAGGTCGCCGCGTAAGCTCGCAGCGGTCGGCGCAGACCTCGCACCTTCGCCTCGTCAAACATTGCGACGAGCACGTCACGCGTGATCGCCGACTCCTTCCTCCCGTTCCAGCAGAGGCAAATCGCCTCCTGCCGCGAATTGTGGCCAATCACGTACTCACCGGTGACGCGCGTGATGCCGCGGCCCTTGCCCGTGGCGTCCGTGTGCACGACGAGGTTCGCAATCGCCTCGCGCTCCAGCTCGAGGATCGCGTCCCTGTTGAGGCGACGACCGGTGCTTTCGAAGGTAAATCCTCCGGGCAGTTTCTCCTTCTGAATTGCCGCCTTCAGGCGCGGCGCGATGAACGTGCGGCAGTACCGGTCATCGCGTGTGCCCTCCTCGATGAGGATGAATCGGCGCGAACCTTCGTCGGCGGCGTTGAGCCGCATCACGGCGTGGCCCGTCGTCCCGGAGCCCGCGAAGGGATCCAGCACGAGCGCATCGGAGGCGCCCGCGAACCCAATTAGAGTCTCAATGAGCGTCGTTGGCTTTGGGTTGGGAAACCGACCAGCCTCTTTCGGAAGCAGCCTCTTCAAGTCGGCTGCGCCACCGCGCGAGCCTAGCTCGATGATGCCGCGCAGCGGCGGCCGCAGCTCGCGCAGGTACTTCTTGACTTGTACTAGCCGGCGCGCGTCCTTCGGATAAATAATGCGGCCCTCCGCCTCCAGACGCCGCATCGTCTCCTCGGGGAAGCGGTACCCGCGACCAGGCTTCTTATGGACCTGCCCCGTCTTCGGGTTCACAACGTCGTACACGTAGCCGCCTGGGTGCGGGTTCTCGGTCGTGCGGTTCGCAGCGTACGGTCCGCGCTCGTCCACGAAGCAGTAACGCGCGAGGTCCCCAAGATCCACGAGCGAGTCGTCAGCGTCGGGGGCATCGACGGCTTCGAACGCCGCGCCATGCTCGCGAATCGCAGTCTGATACGCCTTCTCAATCGCTGCGACGTTCCCTCGATGCCGCCGCTTCAATTGCTCGTATGTCTGCAGCAGCCAGAGCTGCGCGGGGCTGTCGCCGGACCAGACACGCGGTACCTCCTCCTCATGCTTCGCGTAGCAGAGGATGTACTCGTGGCCCACAGCGATGCGCGTCGGGTTGTTGTCCGCGGCCTGCTTCCACACGACGACGCCGAGGCGATTGCGCTCTCCGAAGATCTCGTCCATGAGCATGCCAAGCCGAAAAAGCTCGATGTCGTTGATGGAGACAAAACAAATGCCATGCTCCGCGAGCAGCTGCCAAACGAGCCAGAGGCGCGGCCCGATGAAGTTCAGCCACTTTGTGTGCCGCCCACCGTCCTCGTTGTTCACGTACACCATGTCGTCAGCGTCCGCGTTCGGGTCGTGGAAGCGCGCATCGGAGTACGCGAAGTCGCGCTTGCCGGTGTTGTAGGGCACGTCCAGATACGCAACGTCGACCATGCCCTGGTACTGCGAGCGCAGCGACACCATGACCTGGAGGTTGTCCCCCTCAATCACACGATTGTCCCGCGGCTTCCCGAAAGACAGCTTCGGGACCGGCTCCAGCATGCGTGGCGCCGGCATACGCGTTCTGTAGCCCTTCCGACCCTCCCAGTGGAGGTACATGCCGGGTCCGGCGGGGCGACCGGAGGCGTGCGTTACGGGGTCCAGCGAGACCCGACCGTTCCCAATGTTCGCGCTCTTTGCGGCATTCCTACGTATTGTCGCCATGGCTCTCCGATTGTCGCCGATTCCGCGGCGTCGCGGCCCCCGGGGGCGCCGGCGTCGGGCGAGCCGCCCTACTTCAGCTTGCCCGATGCAGCGAACGTACGTTTGCATCCGTGCCGGACAGAGCGCGCCGGATTTGCCGTTGAGATACCAAGCAACGGGGTCCGACGATCGAGCGCAAGCATGACTACAGCCTGATCTTCGGGAGGAAATCCGGGGAGGAAATCGCCCTAGTCACTACCGATTCCTGATAAAATCTCGCTCTGCAAAGCCAAATAAACCACGCGCCCGGAGAGATTCGAACTCCCGACCTTCGGTTCCGTAGACCGACGCTCTATCCAGCTGAGCTACGGGCGCAGAGACGCTTAGTCTAGTGAGCGGCGGCGCATGCTGCCCGGGAAGCTCGCAGCCCCGCCCGCTCCCAAGACCGCTAGCCTCAGCGCGAGCCGCGGTCGGACTGCGCGTCCGTGTCGCCGCGCTCAAGGGCCTGGGAGAGCCGAGCACGTTCCTCGGCATCCCTCGAGTCAAGCACGCCGGACCCGGCCGCCCTGGAGATTGCGTCCCCGCCACGCCCGCGCAGGACGTACGCAAAGCCCACGGCGATCAAAGCTCCTGCGATCGGTCCCACGACGTAGACCCAGTAGCTCGACCAGTCGCCGCTGACGAGCGCCGGCCCGAACGAGCGGGCCGGATTCATTGAGACGCCGCTGACCGGAGCGGCCCAGAGGCCCGCGAGCGCGATGTAGCCGCCTACGCCGAGAGCGGCGATCGCGCCAACGTTCTGCGCCGCCGAGGCGGTGCCGAGTATCACGCTCACCAGGCCTGCCGTCAGGGCGATCTCCATCAGCAGCGCCTGCCAGTCCGCGTAGCCGGGGCCGGGCAGGGTGGCGCCAATGTGATGCACGTTCCCGAAGACCGCGAGCAGGAAGAGGCAGGCGAGCGTCGCGCCGAGCAGC
Source organism: Solirubrobacteraceae bacterium (assembly GCA_036008645.1). GTDB lineage: Bacteria > Actinomycetota > Thermoleophilia > Solirubrobacterales > Solirubrobacteraceae > Palsa-744. The sequence goes on along the minus strand of DASYNI010000038.1, from coordinate 147,559 downwards.
TGGACGACGATGTACCCGGGCACTCGCTTCCAGGGGAAGTCGCCACGCAGCGCGAACGCGATCGAGACGCCCGGGTTCAGGTGGGCGCCGGAGACCGCGCCCATGAAGAGGATGATCGCCATCACCGTCAGGCCCGGCGCGACGACCGCCGCGGCCTGGGAGATCTGGCCCTTGCCGAGCAGGATGCCCCCGCCCGCGGCCGCGAGCACGAGCATGAAGGTGCCAAGCAGCTCGGAGAAGAGGCGCCGCCACTCCCGTCGCGGGTCGTCGAAGTCCCTGCGATCCCCGAACTCGAGCATCAGCAGGTTGTGGGCACGAGGGACGGCCTCCAGCCCGACCGGCGGGCGGTCGAGCATCGTCTTTCCCGCGTTCTCACTCATGTTCGGCGTCGGTGACGCCACCAGCCCTCCAAGCGTCGGTTGGAGTCGATTCTCACCGGCCGCTCGAGCGGGGAGAAACCGGGCCAAGCCGTAACCCGTACTGGCAAAACTACGTACTTGCCCGGCTCGCCTGGGAAAACCTCTGCCGCGAGGAGCTACGATCCTCAGCATGTGCCGCAACATCCGCACCCTCTACAACTTCGAGCCTCCCGCCGACGAGCAGGAGGTTCACGCCGCCGCGCTTCAGTACGTGCGCAAGATCAGCGGCTTCACCAAGCCCTCACAGGCGAACGCTGCCGCCTTCGAGCGCGCGGTTGCCTCAATCGCCGATATCTCCGGGCAACTGCTCGAGGATCTCGTAACCACGGCGCCACCGAAGGACCGAGAGGTCGAGGCGGCAAAGGCCAGAGTCCGCGCAGAGCAGCGTTTCGCCGCTTGACGGCGGGCTACCGGGAGAGAAGGACGAAATGCCCCGCGCGTATTGCCGTAGTGCGTTTCACGCTACAGTCAGGCCATGGCGTCGGCCCCTCATCCCCTGTCGCTTCGACTTGGACGCGATGGCCTTAGCGCGTTGGATCAGATCGCCCGCCGCCGAGGCATCAGTCGCGCCGAGGCCGCTCGACAGGCGATCGCCGAGACGGCTGAGCGCGAGCGCCGGCGCGGTGGGCTTGCCGATGAGGCAAGGCGCCTCATGCAAGACGAGTGCTATGTGCAGGAAGCACGGGACGTAACTGAGTTGATGGAGACGCTGCGTGGTTCGCGGTGATCTGCACGAGATCAACCTGTCAGCAAGACGCGGTCATGTTCAGCATGGTCGTCGCTACGCGGTGATTGTCCAGGCGGACGATCTCCTCGCACTCTCGACCGTCGTCATCTGTCCGACTTCGCGCTCCGCTTTCCCCGCCAGCTTCCACCCGGAGGTCGCTGTTCTCGACGAACCGACGCAGGTTCTCTGTGAGATGGTTGGAGTTGTCGATGCGCGCGCTTTGGGAAAGCGCATCGGCCATCTCGCGCACGACGAGATGCAGGCCGTGCAAGACGCCCTCCTGCTGGTTCTCGAACTGGCTTGAAGTAGGACTAACGCTGATGCTCGTGCCCCAACTGGGTGTACGGGGAGCGAGGGACGATGTTCGAAACTCGATCCCACTTGGCGCCTCGTGATGAAGCTCCACGGTGAGCGCTTTGGTCACTCGCACCGTGCTTCCCGGTCTGATGAGGCCTGCGGCAGTGGCGCATAGCGCGCTACCGAGCTCAACTTTCAGGTGGCTGAGCTGCGTCGAGATCGTCTAGGTCAACGAGATCACGTGGCCGCCCAGCGGCTCGCTTCATAGCCCGCAAGTGCTCTATCGAGCAGATCGGGATCAGCACGTTTGCCATCTCGACATCGATCGCGCGCTCGCGAAGCTCGGCGTATGCAAGCACGCCATCAAGCCCCTGCACGACGTCGAGATCCCCGAGCTGAGTGGCAATCAAGGCTCGATCGCCGCTGCGTAGCAGTGCAGCGATGGAATGCTCTGAGCCGAGCAGCGACTCGCCCAGATGGACATGGCCACCAAGCTCGGTCACCAAATGCGCAAGCCTGTCCAGGTTCTCCGGTGCCGGATCGGGCACGATGTCGCAGTCCTTTGTTCCGCGCACGACGCCCCATGATCCGAGCGCCAAGCCGCCGATGACAACGAAATGGACATCGGCATGGACGAGGCGCGCGAGCAGTTGGTCGAAGGTCGGAGCGGTCAACGGGCGCGCTGCGCCGCCTCGCGCAACTCGAACAGCTTGCGTGTCAGCACGATCGTCTCGCTGAGGTTCACTGCGAGCGGCCGTTGCCCGTCAGCCCGAAGGCGCAGCTTTCGGATCTGCTCCCCCAGCTGGTCTTCGGCACCGCTTGCGATCGTGGGCTTGACCATCGCCTCAAACACTAGCGTGCGCGGGATCAACGCAGCCAGCAGGTGTTCTCCGACCTCAACAGGACGGTCCACAAGACCTCGCGGTCGCTGGACATTCTCTACGACCACCGAGACCCTCTCAACTCGCTGACGATCGCCATGTCGGACGCCGTGCCCGTCGAGAAGGACCGGCCGACCGTGGCGCAGAAGTCAGCCAAGGTGGTCGCGCTGTCGGCGCTGTACGACGCAACCAAGATGCTAGTCGGGCCACTCAAGGAGGACGCGCCTGAAGAGCAGGTAGCCGAGGCCGAGCAGAAGGCGAAGGAATACTGGACCGCCGTTGGCGACGCGATCCCGATGTGGCAGGAGGTCGTGCGCTGCGAGCTGCGGCCGGCCGAGCTTCGCGCCGAGTACATCTGCGGCCACGCAGTCGCCTTCTGGGCGCTCGGATCAGCGGGACGCTCGCTCCTGAAGGTCTACCCCGACGCGATTAGCTAGAAGTCGAGGCTCGCACACCTGACGCCCTCTCTGAATGAAAGGTGCCGGCCTCCGCTATCGGGGGTCGGCACCGCCGTCCTACTTCTGCGTGTCGGCCGCTGCTGTCTGGGAAGTTGCTGGCTCTGCAACGGGGGGGGCGGTTAGACGCTTGAACTCCGATCCTGCCTGGCGTCGCATCGCCGAGTTGCACGCCCAGCGCTTTGGCGAACGTCGCAATACATAGAACTTGCCGCCGCAAGAGATGCAAACATGTGTTCCCGTACTCGATAGCTGGGAGGGAACGCTATGGCGATGGAGTTCAAGATGGAGACTACCGAGGACAAAGGGCGCCGATTCAACGACCCTGCTGACGGCCTCATGTCGGCGGTGGATGAGGAGCTGGACAGCATCTTCAAGGACGCAGAACGAGCGGCCCGCCGACAGATATGCCCGGTTCATCATCAGCGTCCGTCGGTGAAGCGACGCCGCGCCGGGGCCAATTACGAGCTGCACATTGAGGCTTGCTGCGAGGACGCAGTAGCGCGCGCTGAGGCTGCCGCGTCCAGCGCGCAGCGCTGACAGACGAGTGCGCTAGGAGGCGGATATCAGCTCGGTAGTCGTCAACGTCCATGAGTCTGGTCTCGCAACGACGATCATCGCGGCGCTTGGCTTGGTGCTCGCGCTCGCGTCCCTCGCCTGGCAGGCTTATAGCTTCGTCCTCTCCGGCAGCCGTGTGCGAGTCCGGATCAAGCACGGGATGCGCGGCCCAATGGGCGTGATGAGCGCGCCGGGAACAATCAGCGCTCATCAGGCACAGATGGCTTCGCAACAGGGTTTCAATGAACGAGTATTCGTTATCGAGGTCAAGAATGCAGGGCGAAGCCCGACCACCATCACGGATGTGAGCGTGCGATACGGGAACGGCGCGACGTATACAGAGACGAATCAGACGCGGCTGCGACTGGAGGCAGAGAGCGAGGAGAGCCGATACTTCCCGGCAGAAGTGATCGAACGCACCGCACAGGTAATGAGTCAAGCTGCGACAAAGGGAGCGTTTGAGGTTAGAGGGTACGTGCGCGTCGCGGGACGCGACAAGCCTGTGCTCTCGAAAAACAAGCTAACGCTGTGAACTATTGGCACGTTGTTATGGCGGCGCACAAGATGCCATCGTGCGCCGCGCCCTGACCGAGCAGCGCGGCGCGCTTGAGCCTGGCTATTCCCCGAGTCCGGCGCGGTATATGGCCGCACGGGTCGGGAAGATCAGGTCGTCCGTCGTGCGGTGGACGAGTCCGCCACGCTCCAGACGACTGATCGAGTCCCTGACGGAGACCTCGTCGTCCCAGCCATGTTCGCGGACCAACTCGTCTGCTGACCAGGGCCAGTGGTCGCCCTGGTCGAGGATCGTCAGCAAGACGTATTTGTCGCTGGCCTCCTCAGTGATCGGATCGACCTCATCGCCGGTACGCTTGTCGCGCATGGGAGCTGATACCTCCTGTGCCACGGTCCTGGGCGGGGTTGCTGCCCCGCGCCAGGGCCACTACTTCGTGGCCGTCGTATGGGTTTCGCCGGGCGGGGCAAGTACCCCGGCCGGCCGGTGCGGCTCAAGGGTACTATCACATCGGCGGTAAGTCTAGGGCCTCACTCAGCTTGGCTTGTCAGCGAGAGCTTCGGCCCGCTTGACGAGTGCTGAGGTCCGGACACCAAGCCCAGCGGCTAGGCGCACGACGTTGCTCCAGCTCGGATTGCGGCGGCCATGCTCGACGTTGCTAATCCAGCTCTGCCGAAAACCGCTGGCCTCGGCAAGCTGCACCTGGCTGATGCCCTTCTCGGTGCGAATGGCCAGGACAGCATGGCCGAGAGCGGCCTGATCGGGCAGTGGCGATGGCATGGCTACTGCTCGGATTCGCCCTGTGGGGGCTGAAGTCCTTGCACCAGCTCGCCCGCGTCGATATCGAGGCCCTTGGCGATCTTGAGCAGGTTATGCAGGTTGAGATTGCGGCGACCGCGCTCAACCTGACCGAGGAACGTCCAATGGATATCGCTGCGGGCCGCCAGTGCTTCTTGGCTCAGGCCCAGGGCTTCCCGGTGTTCGCGAACGCGCTGACCAAAGACTTGGGTTGCAGGGGATAGAGGGGCTGGCATGACATAACCAACCCCATATGTCCCGACTATCTACGTCCAGAGCGTCTACGTCCCATGCGTTCATGTCCTGCTACAGTCTGGCGCTCTCCTGCCAGCCAAACCGGGGGTCCCTGCCATGCCGATGTTGTCGTCCCTACGACGAGGCCGATCTTTCGCTCGGTGCTCGAAAGGTAGGCCACACATGAATACCAATGCGCAAAGACTTGACCGCATGATGATTAGGCTGGTTGCTTTGCTCGCTGGGTTCGGTCTCGCCACCGCTAGAACTCAGGTCGCGGGGTCGATCGCTTCGGCTTCAGCATCAACACCTGCGGTCGTGATCGGAGCAGCAAAGCAGTGCGCGGATGGGCACTCGATCAGCGCAAAGCTAGGACCGCCCGATTTTGCGCTGATCCAGCACTTCATCGTCTGCCTGGGGAAGCAATGGGCGCCAACTCCCCATAATCTTCCCCCTAGCGGAGACGGCGGCTTTGGCTCGCTCGGAGGCATCCCCGAAGTAGCCAGCGTGCTCGACAGCTTCGCTAGCGACCCGAAGTCTGACGCGACAGCGGCTTTCATAGTCTCGCGTCTGGATGCGACGAAAGTGACGCTTGGCAGCGACACCGTGCCTCTCGAAGACTTCTGCTTTTCATATACCTACGGGGATACGGCTCCCCCTGTTCCTTCACTCGCGACGATCACCGGATGGATTGACCAGGCACATACTCGCCTGGTAAAGGCCATCGGGGTCGAAGCTAACTACCTGCGCACCACAGCGATTGTTCAGCGCGGCGCATGGTTCCACGACGGTTCAGCCAAGAACGTCCGGTTTGCAGTCGTGTTCGCCGGAGGCTCTCCGACAGGCCACGCTGACTGTTCGAGATAAGCCAACGCCGGAATCTAGCAGTCACGAAACACCAGGTCTCTGTGAACTGTGAAGCATAGCGTGCCCTAGTGCCCGCCCACATATCCAAGCAACAGGAGAAAGAGCCAGGATGCACCGACCACAGCAGCAATCACCAGGAGTATGCCGATCACCACAGCCCACAAGGCAAGGAAACCGCCCACCAGCAAGCCGAGTCCGCCGACAATAAACTGCACAATAGGCAGTACGATGTCCTCAAGTAGGGACAGGAATGGGGAATCATTTTCTTGTTGGAATTCAGGTTCGGGTGCTGGTGGGCGCGGCTTCATATCAAAAAACCCGGGGGGACGAGGCGGGGGTGGTGGTGGCTTTGGGCGTGGCGGTCTGACTGTGGAAGATGCTGAACCTGTCCTCCCGCGTGAACCTGCCGTTGAGCTTGTTCTCGACCTCCCCGCCTGATGTCGCAGGCGATCACCGAATGTTTTAGCTTGGTCTGCGTTGGGGGCGCGTTCTTTTCGTTTGGTCTCTGCTTGTTCGGCGTGTTCTTGAGCCGTTTCCGTAGCTTCGGCAGCCTGCGCTTCGTCACGTTTTTGCTTGTCCAGAAGTTTCTTTACGACGCGGTCGTGAGCCTCATTAGCGGCCTTGAGCTGACTTTCTGCATCGACCCCACCCTTGCGATCAGGGTGAAGACTCCCCGCGAGTTTACGGTGCCGCTTCTTTATTTCCTCAAGCGTTGCAGTCGGGGAAACGCCGAGAAGTCGATAGTACTCGTCGTCTGTCATTTCGATGATGAGTTGGCGGCGACTTGATCAGTGACGTATTGGGGTGTAAAGTTGTCCTCATAAGAATGGATACGTAGATGACCGACAACGAATCCCCAACGTATGAACCCAATTTCGAGCTGCCGCATCATGGAGTCATCCGAGAAGATAATTGGCCTGAGTACGAAGCAAAGGGCTTCAACATTATCGAGAATAGCCTTGGATCGACAAGTGAACTCAATGCGGCGCAAGCGGTCTTTGGAGTCGAACACGTATACACGGGTGATGCCTGGGACGAGGGAGAGGGCCGACCTTTGCACCACAAACCCGGCACAGGTATTTATACAAACGCAGAGGGTCGCGCGGTGGGCGCCGAAACAGTCCGCAAGTGGCAAAACTGGTACCGCGAGCAAGGCTACGATTTCGTCGATGACCCCGACCGAAGCTGACGAAACCCTACTTCACTCGATGCCGCCAACTGAAGATCACGAGTAATTTCATCAAAGACTTCACCTAGCTTTTTTACGCTTGTCCCCGACGTATAAATCCAGCGTTCGGGAATCCCCATTGAGCGGAAGACTTGGCTGAAGCTCACACCACGACGCTCACCAATCCCCATGCCAGCAACTATGTGATTGTCAGCAAACTCTAGCATGTCAGTCACCACCGCTCGGACATGTTCTACCTGAATTGAGCCAGAATCATTGTCCTCACCGTCAGTAATAATGAGCGTGAATGTCCTTACGCGTGCTCCACGATCTTCTTCCTCTTGCGCCTTTGCGATGACCGTGCCGAGCGTCAGGAGACTTTGCACATAGAGCGGTGTCCAATTCGACAACTGACTCCCACTGAAGTTGACTGTGTCTAGTTCCGTCGCTCGTGCGAGCGGACGATAAGCCGACAAGACACCGCGATTGAATGCGCGGGTGTGCACTTGAATCTCAGCAGTAGTGCTTACAGTTCTGAGTGCCTCCAGCATGTTGTTATGCCCATGCCTGACCTCAGAGACGAATCGTCCTATCGACGGTGAGTCATCAACGAGCAGTGTCGCCAAAAGCAACTCGTCGGCTGACGAAATCTCGCCGAGACCTTGGCTGATCTCCAACGCAGCTTTTCCGGTCTGGAGCAAGGCATCGGCAGACCTCTCCGAGATTGCCCCGGAACCATAAAGACGCTCAATCGCTCCGGCTGCTCGCTCAATCTCATTGCTCATTGTGTCCTCTGCCCAGACATGTCGATCTATCGAACTCTAGCGCCACGGCAAGGACCCGGCTTGCGATCACAAAAACTTCACAGCTCTTCATCCCGGGCTGGCTGCTGCCCCTCCACCCTGACCAGCACGTCGAGTCCGAGCTGGTAGGCATCGGGGAAGCACAGACTGCCGTCTGCATCGACCATCTTGAAGTAGGCGATGCTCGTGCAGTCATAGCTCGGAGCCTTGAGCTGAGCCGTGATCCCGACCGTCTCCCCCGGCTGCGCAGCCGGTATGGCTACGAACCGCCCGGACGTAATGAGTCCTGGCCCGGTCAGCGGTCCTTGCCGTTCCAACCGTCGTCCCTCCCAGGCTACGGAGCCGCTGTTCTTGACCCGCCAGACCTTTTCAAAGACCTGACTTGGCTCCATGAGGGTGCCGTGCGGGATGGTATCTCCGACAAAGGTCGAGGCATCGCTAGGAATAGCCTGGTGGAGCTTGGGCCGCTTGCCGCCAGCCCGCCTGCGTTCCTGCTCGGCGGCATGGTCGGCAACCTCGAACAAACTCAACAGCAGACCGTCAGCCTCGAAGCTGTCCTCGTAGAACTGCACCAGCTCCCGGCTGGGCTTGGCGCTGCCGGCCTCCACACGGGAGATATGGCTGGGACTACAGCCGAACGCTTGGGCGGTCTGCTTGCCCGTCAGGCCGTAGGCCAGGCGGAACTTCTGCATGGTCAGGCCCAGCCGAGACTTGGGCTGGCGCGGCACCAAATGCGGCGGCGAGTGCGGGCGGGGCATGACCGCCAAAAGATTGCAGGTTGCTCAATAACTCGGCGGCCCTGGATGCTGGCTCCGTTGGCCGCCGAAGTTGGCGAAGCAAGCAACCGTGGAGGCATCCCGTGCATGACAACCACAAGCTCATCGAACGGGCCGTCGTCGGCCTGGTCGCCGGGGCGATCAGCATTGATGTGCTGGCAACCGAGTTGCCGCGCGTCCTGCCGTATCTCGTCATCCTGGCCGTGATTTTCATCATCGTTCGCTTGGTGATCTTTCACACACGCGACTGATGTGCCTATGAGTGCGCTAGGACGCTTGACCGGCCTGTGCAAGCTGCGAGATAATAGTTGGTTACGTTCATTTACAAACCGCATGACGTGACCGAGGCAATGTGAGAAAAGAAAGGAGGTCACGTCATGCCGAGAAAGGGAAAACTAACTAAAAAGAGACTCCAGCGGGTCTCCATCCGCGCTGAGCACCGTGAGCAAGTGGATTGGGACAAGTTTGCCTGGGCGCTCCTGCAACACGTCCGCTTGCAGCAAGCTAAGGTCAAGCAGCAAAAGCGACCGTCAAAATCGTGAGCCGCGCTGCGTTGCATTGGTTTCAACTGCGCTTTCCGCGCGACCTGGACGAGCCGGCGGTGCTGGCCGCGCTGTCGGCCTTTGCCGGCTTGCCGCATGGTACGCGCCTGGTGTTCTCGCTGTCAGCGAGTGAGACTGGTATCGAGCACCGGCTGGCTGTCGGTGGCGGCGCCGTCGAGACGGTGGCCGGCGGTCTGCGCGCCGCCATTCCCAGCTTGCGCTTGGACAGGGTCAACGCACCCACGGAGACCTATCGTCGCCGCGAGCTGTGGCAACTCATCCCCACGACGGCCGCGATCCGTACTGACGAGCTGCCGGCCATCGCTGCCGCACTACTGGCGAGCTGCTATCCGCTGCACAGCAGCGAGCGGGTAGAGCTGCGCTGGACGGCCGGCCCGGCCATGCGGCCGCGTGTCGATCTGACCGGCGAGGCATCGCGCCAGGGCCGCGCCTTGGCACTCCGACACAAGCTGGCGCTCCCCGGCTTGAGTGTGCGCGGCGAACTGTGCGCCGACGCGACGACGACGGCGCGCGCAACCGAGCTATTGCGCCGCTGCGGCTCGATGCTGCGCAGTCTGAGTACACCGCACGGCCGCCTGATTGCCGATGCCCCGTGGTATGGCACGCTGCTCTACTGGCTGGCCCTGCGCGGCCGCTTTCTGAGCGTGGCCGAACTGGCCGCTGTCATTGGCTGGCCGCTCGGTGCGCCCGACCTGCCGGGCTTGGAGCTGGGCGTCAGTCGCCGCCTGGTGCCGAGCACGCGCCTGTCGAGCAGTGGCCGGGTGCTTGGCCTGAGCGATATCGCCGGCGTCGCCCGGCCGGTGGCGATCACGCCGACCGCCTCCACACGGGGCCTCTACATCTTGGGGCCGACCGGCACCGGCAAGACTTCACTCATCAAGAATCTGGTCAGCGACGATCTGCGCGCCGGCCGGGGTTTGGCAGTCGTTGAGACCAACGGCGATCTCATCAAAGAGCTGTGCGACCTCATCCTCCCGGAGCGGGTCAATGACGTGATGCTCATTGATGCCACTGACCGCCGCTACGCCGTTGGCTTTAATCCGCTGGCCGCTTCCCGCGATGCCTCACTGGTAGCTGATCAACTTGGCGAGCTGTTTCAGCGGCTGTGGGCGCAGTATTGGGGGCCTAGAACAGGCCAGCTCGCCCACATGGGCCTGCTGACCCTGGCTCGCCGTGACGGCTCCACGCTGCTTGACCTGCCGCGTCTGTTCCTCGATCAGTCGTTCCGGGCCGGCGTGCTGGCTGACCTGGACGATCCGGTGGGCCTCGCTCCGGACTGGCAATGGTTCGAGCGCCTGCCGGAGCGCGAGCAGGCGACGGTGATTGCGCCGCTGATGAACAAGGTGCGCCAGTTCACGGCGCGGGCTTCCATCCGCGCCATTGTCGGCCAAGCCTCGCCCGCCATCTCAATGCGGCGCATCCTGGCCGAGCGCCGCGTCCTGCTGGTGCATATCCCCAAGGGCCTGATCGGGGCAGAGACGGCGCAGTTGCTCGGCTGCCTGGTTCTGACCTCGCTGTGGCAGGCCACAGCCGAACGCGCCGCCCTCTCGCCAGGCGACCGGGCACCCTTTGGCCTGTACGTCGATGAGGTGCAGGACTTCGCCTCGGCCCCGGTTCCCTGGGAGGAGATGTTTGCTCAGGGCCGCAAGTACGGCTTGAGCCTGAGCGTGGCGCATCAGAACCTGGGCCAGCTCCCCCGCGAGCTGCGCGAGGTCGTCCTGGCCAATGCCCGCTCTAAGGCCGTGTTCGCGCTCTCACCGAGCGATGCCAAGAGCCTTGAGCCGCTGTTTGCGCCCTCACTCAGCGCTGCCGATCTGCAAGCCCTCGACGCTTACTCGATCGCCGCCCTGGTGGCCCTCGATGACGGCAGCACCGCCCGTCCGGTGACGCTGGCGACCCCGCCGCCGCCAATCCCAAGCGGCGTGAATCGTCAAGCAGTGCGGGCTAGCTCGCGCCAGCGTTACGCGCGGCCCAGTGCCGAGGTCGAAGCCGAGTTGCGGCGCCATGTCTCCCGGCCGCAAGCGCCCGTCGTGCCAGTGGGCCGCCGGCCAAGGGGGAGCCGATGAGCTGGTCAATCGCTTGGTCGCTCGCGTCGAGTCGGCCTGGCCCGCTGCCCTGCGTAGATCGGCCACATCGAGCAAATTTGCACCTGACTAACTACCTGCAAGCAGGTGCCAAATGAGCCGCTACATGACGCCGCGCTCGGCCGACCTGCTGGCACAGCGTCTCAGCTCGCGCGACTGGCTGGTACTTGAGCGAGTCACTCACCTGCGCTTCGTGTCCGGCTCTCAGCTCGCTCGCCTCTGCTTCGCCGTGAGCGACGATCCGCGCGCCGACGCGCGCACGGCCCGCCACGCCCTCTTGCGCCTCACCCGCCTCGGCGTGCTGGCGCGTCTGCCCCGCGCCGTGGGTGGCGTGCGCGCCGGCTCGGCGGGCTACGTCTACCGCTTGGGCCTCGGCGGACACCGGTTGGCGGTGATGCGGGGACTGCTGCCCGAGCGGATACGGCGGCGCTCGCGTTTGCCGGGACTGCTGTTCGTTCGCCACACCCTTGCTATCGCTGAGCTGCATACCCGCCTGATCGAGGGCGAGCGCTCCCGCCGCTTTGAGCTGCTCAAGCTGGCCGCTGAGCCGTTGTGCTGGCGTCACTACGACGGCTACGGCGGCCAGCGCATCACCCTCAAGCCCGACAGCTACGTTTGCCTGGGTATCGGCCCGTATGAGGACAGCTACTTCATAGAGGTTGACCGGGGCACGGAGGGCAGCCGGACGTTGAGCTGGCAACTCAAGCGCTATGTCGCCTACTACCGAGCCGGGATTGATCAAGCCGAGCACGGTGTCTTCCCCAAGGTGCTGTGGCTGACGAGCAGCGCCGAGCGCGTGGCGGTCATCAAGGCGTGCGTGCGAGCGCTGCCGAGCGTCGAGCGAAAGTTGTTTGTCGCAACAGAGTTCAATGATGCCCTGAAAGCCATGAGTATCGACCCGCGCGAGAGGAGCCTCGATGAGCCAGCAGCAGAAATATGACTACCGCATGTCGTGGGTGGACGACAATCGCTTGGAGGTTGACAAGCACATGAAAGAGTGGGCCGACGCGGGCTGGGAGCTTGTCTCTGGCACTGGCATGTCATACGAGGTCAGCTCCGGTGTCGCCGGAACCATCCACATTCGCTACATCATGTATTGGCGTCAGCCGACCGTGGAGAGCGCCGACTGAGCCTTGAAAGCACTTACCGCGAATGATATATTGTGAAGTTAACAACGCCTATAAATAACGGGCAGAAAGGAGGATTCGATGCCGTCAGCACCCACAACCTTTAGACCAGTAGCCGACCCGAAGACGGTCGAGGTCGGCACGAAGCGAGCGTTCGCCTACCTCCGGGTTTCATCCGACGGACAGGTCAAAACTGACTACGACCCGGACGGCCTCTCGATTGCGGCCCAGCGTGAGGCTGCCCAAGACAAGGCGGCCCAGCTTGAGGCCGAGATTGAGGGCGAGTTTTCCGACCCCGGCAAGAGTGCCTACGTTGATCTGCACAAGCGCACCGGCTTTCTGACGATGCTCGATGAGCTAAAGGAGCGCAACCAGTGCGACGCAACCCGCGTGGACTACGTGATCGTCTGGAGCCTCAGCCGCTGGGCGCGCAACCAAAAGGACTACTGGCAAACCCGCGAGGCCGTCCGCCAGGCGGGCGCGCAGCTCGTCAGCGTTAGCGAGCCGATGATCGGCGACGACAGCGCCGCCGCGTTCTTTACGGAGTCCATCATCGCCGCCAAGAACCAATACGAGTCGATGCAGACCAGCGAGAACGTCAAGCGCAGCATCTACCAAAAGGCCAAGAACGGCGGCACCTACGGCTGGACACGCCTCGGCTACATCAACGAAGTTGACCGCCTACCTGACGGCCGCCGCGTCTCCATCGCCGTGCCCGATCCTGACCGCCAGCACTTCATCACCACCGGCTTTCAGCTCTACGCCTCCGGCGAATACTCCGTCTCTGCCCTCAGCCGCGAGCTGCACCGGCTCGGCTTGCGTTCTCGGTCGCGCAAGCAGCGCCCGCCGCAGCAGGTCAACACGTCCAGTTGGCAGCGCATCCTCCGCGACGCCTACTACGCCGGCTGGATCGTCTACAAGCGGGGCACGCCCGACGAGCAGACGTTCCAGGGCATCCATGAGCCGCTGATCGACCAAGACACTTTCGACCGCGTGCAGGTGCTCCTCGATGAGAAGCGCACCGCTCAGGAGCGGCCGCAGACTCGCCAGCACTACTTGCGCGGCTCGGTCTTCTGCGGCGTCTGCGGTCATCGCTTGGCCTACGGCCTCAGTCGCGGCAAGGGCGGCCAGCGCTACGCCTACTACTTCTGCGTCAGCCGCACCCGCGGCAGCAACTGCACCATGCACAGCAGCATCGCGCCCAAGCTCATCGAGGCCGCCATTCAGCGCTACTACCGCGAGCGGCCCGTCCAGCTCACCGCCCAAGACGTTGCCCAGCGCACAGCCGCCATCGAAGCCCTAGCCGCCGTCATCGAGCAAGCCGTCGAACAAATCCGGTCAGCCAAGTCCGAGCTGATCGCCAAACTCAAGGCTCAACAGAGCCGCCTCCTGCGGCTGCATCTTGAGGAGGGCGACGCCGTATCGCCCGACGCTTTCCGTGACGAGCGCCAGCGTATGCAGGCAGAGATCGCCGCCGCCGAAGCATCCCTGGCCGAAACCGAGCAGCGGCTGACGCTTGAAACCGAGCACTTCAAGGCCGCGCTAGAGCTAGCCGAAGACATCGCCCCGATCTACGCCCAGGCCGATGACTCGACCAAGCGCAGTCTCAACCAGGCGTTCTTTCGCAAGCTCTACGTGCTGCCCGAATGGGACAAAGACAACGGCCAAACCGTCGCACGGATCGTCGGTGCCGAACTGACCACGCCTTATGCGCTGCTGCTCGCTGACGACCTCGTACCCGGCATCTTGGCCGAGGTCGAGGCCATCACGGCAGCCGCCGCGCAGGACGACGCAACAAGGGCCTCAGCAAGCCAGATAGACCCGCCGAAGCTCCTTGCTGCTGGGTGTTCATACATCGATCAAATGGCGGAGAGGGAGGGATTCGAACCCTCGAACGAGGTCACCCCCGTTACGCGATTTCCAGTCGCGCCCGTTCAACCGCTCCGGCACCTCTCCAGGTCGCATATCGATGCAAAGCGGCCACTGAAGGCTACGACACATCGACCTGGCGCGCACGGTCATTGCCCAAGGACACCAGACTGCCGCTCGGCGGTCGCGGCCATGGCTTCCTGTGCCATCGACCCGGCGCCCAAGCCACCATCGACGCCACAGCCCATACGCAGCGATGGTAGGCTCCCGTCTCCGACGCACCCAGGAGACCAGAGACATGCTGCAGACGATCCTCGCCACGAGCCCCGCCTTCACGAAGACATTCGGCCTGCTGGTCGTCTTCATCGGCATCGGCATCATCGTCAATGCGATCATCGCGTTCATTGGCGTCCAGATACACGGCGAGCGCGAGCAGAACCGGCGCGACCGCCAGCAATCCTGACGCTCGGGCACTGAGCGGACCTCGAGTCCGAGGGGAGAGATCGCATGATCATCACGACGATGAACGATCTGCCCGGCTATCAGATCGAAGAGGTGCTGGGCGAGGTCTTCGGCCTCACCGTGCGTTCCCGCAACCTCGGCTCTCAGCTCGGTGCTTCGCTGAAGTCGCTGGTCGGCGGAGAGTTGAAGGGGATGACGAAGATGCTTGCGGAAGGCCGGCTCCATGCCCAGCAGCGGCTGGTCGAGGAGGCTGAGGGCAAGGGAGCCAACGCCGTGATCGCATTCAGGTTCGACACCTCCGAGCTCGGCGCGACCTGGACGGAGATCTGCGCCTACGGCACGGCGGTCAGAGCCCGCAAGCTGTAACGGCGCGGCTCAGCGGGGCTCAAGCACGAACACGGGAATGTCCCTGCTCGTGTGGGCCTGGTAGTCATCGAAGCCCGCATACTGCTCGTTCATTGCCCGCCAAAGCTCGCTGCGCTCAGGCTCTGCGGCAAGACGCGCCCGCATGGTCCGTCGCCTGCCGCGCACCTCGACCTCCGCATCCGGGTTAGCCTTCAGATTCAGAGACCAGGCTGGCGCGCGAGCGTTGCCTGCGTTGGAGCCGATCACGACCAATCGCTCCCCTTGCCGCATGTAGAGGACGGGGGCCGTACGCGTGGCGCCCGAACGACGCCCCGTCGTGGTCAGCAAGAGCACCGGCGCGCCCGCGACCGTGCCCCCCAGCCTTCCCTTCGTAGCGCGGTAGACCGGCACGTTGAGCATGCCGATCGCGCGCAGCGCCCGACCGCCGATCGCCATCGAGAAACGCGCGTAGAGCCGATCTGCGAACACGTTCTGATTATCACACGGCCAGATCGTTTCATACCGGCCGTCGGCTCAGTGCTCGGTGGGCTCCGCTGCAAGCTGGCTGAGGAGCTGCGGGTGCCGCAGCGCCCACGCCCTGAGGTCGTTCTGCAGCTGATGAGTCATCGCGGCCCATCGCCGACGCCTGTTGACCTTGATCACGCAATGCGAGCCCCAGATCAGCAACAGCGCGAGGACCGTGACCGCGATCGAGGGGCCGAGATGGGCCAGGTAGGCGTGCGTGTGAGCACCGATGATGTCAAGCGCTGTGGCGAGCGAGACCGCGATCAACGCCGCATGGCAGGCACCGAGCGCGTGGTAGATGTCCTCGAGCGCCGCGTAGCTACGCGCTATCTGGCCATCGCCGCTGGAGTAGGTGAGATTCAGGACGCTGTTGAGGACGTTGGCGTTCTCCTCGTGCGCACGCCGGCGTGCGGATCCCAGATCGCTGAGAGCCTGCGCGTCGGAGGCGTCATCTGCCCCGGGTATGCCATAGGCGTGCGCAAGCGCCCGCTTCACCGTGGGGATCTCCTGCAGGGCATCGAGCACCGCGCCGCTCGCGTCACGCTCGCCGAAGAGGGGCAAGCGCAGCATACGCGGCTTCCAGGCGTGGCCGGCAATGGGCAGCCATCGCGGCAGCCCAAACGCGAACGTGACCTGCACGCGCGGGCGGTCGAGCGCGCTGTAGAGCTGGTAGAGCACGAAACCGACCGCAACCGCACCGCCGAGCGTCGTAAAGGCGTCTGCCTTGGTAATCGGGATCAGGCCTTCCACCTGTTCTTTCCAGGCCACTCCGAACACAGCCTCGTAGAACGCCCCGATCATCAGGGCATAGCCGCCGGTGATCGCGTAGCGGGTCAACTGTCGTCTTGGCTCCATCGTCCCTCCTCGCCGGTGTGATGACGCGTGGGTCCTTGAGCACGCGTCGGAGCTTGCTCCGCGTTCTGAGGAGCCGAGGGACCGAACGCAGGCGCTGGACCGGGCCTGCGTCAGCCCGCGGTCGGCTCCCCGGCTAAGGAGTCCAGATCGTCTGCCACGTCGAGGTCGCGCTCGCCGGCTTCGGCCCTTTCAATCAGCTCCGCAGTAGTCAGGTCGAGCACGGGCGCGAGCCGGCGCAAGCTCGAATACATCAGATCGCGCTTGCCGGTCTCGACGTTGGAGATCCACTTCTGCTGAAGGCCCCCGCGCAGGGCAAGCTGCTCTTGTGTGAGGCCCAGCTCGTCGCGACGCGCTTTGACTGCCCGCCCCAGCGCTATCTGAACAGGTGGGACGAGGTGCACGAGCGAGAAGCCTCACTGCGAGAGACACCCACCTCAATGTCATTGCGGTAGAGGCCCTATAAAGGTCTACTCGTGCGTTGCATCAGCTGAGCGCATCACCACTGGATGAATTGCGCCATATCGGGCAGACTTGAAGGAGTCGAGAGCGCATGGAGCCCTCCTATCGCGGGTGTGGAGATGAGCGAGCATGAAGTCAGAGATGGTCCCTCAGGCAGCCCGAGTAGCGATCGGGCTGGTGACTCCCGAGCGCCCTTAGGACGTCGTGGCACCGGCGCGCTGCTCCTACTTCGCATCGGCCTGCCCGGCACGCTCGCGACGGCCGGCCTCGTCCTACTGCTTCTCGGCCTGCTCCCTATCGGGATCGTCCTCATCGGCACGGCGATCATCGCGGCGCTCGTGGACTTCTTTGCCCGTATGACCAACGAGAGCGATCTGGAACGTGGGCGCGAGGAGCAGGCACGGCGCGAGTTCACGGCCACCGGCCGATGGCCGCGCCGACGGGGTTAGCAGTCATAGCTCAAGGATCGCCGCCGCCGCAGATGTTGCCGCCGTTTCATAGCGGCAGGCCCTTGAAGCGCTGGCGCTACGTCGCGGTCTTCTGCGAGGACGTGATGGCATGTGCTGCGACCGTCCAGGTGGGCCCTGTCAAGCAGAGCTTCTGGGCGGTCCTCGACCGCCACAACGGACGCCTGCGAGCGCACGCGCCTCCTGCCTCGACGTAAGCTGCTGGAGCTTGGCCCAGGCCGACTTCGGCTGCGCGAGGGCGATGTGCGGCTGGATCTCGAGCTCGAGGAAGAACCCGGCGTGGAGGCCAGGTGCCCGCATGGTCGCGCGTGGATCTGGACACGCAAGCAAGCAGGTGTTCGCGCGCATGGCACGATCGGCATCGACGACCAGCGGCTGCACGCAATCGATGCGCTGGCGGTGATCGACGACACCGCCGGCTACCACGCTCGCGTCACCGAGTGGCGTTGGGGTGCAGGCGTCGGTGTCGACCCTGATGGCACCACGCTCGCCTTCAACCTCGTCGAGGGCGTCAACGATCCGCCGACAGGCAGCGAGCGGGCCATATGGGTTGCCGGCGTGCCGCACGAGGCACGACCGGTGCGGTTTGCCGCGGACCTCACGGGCATCTCATGCGCCGATGGGTCCGAGCTGCGCTTTGCCGCCGAGGCGGAGCGTGCCCGCAGCGAAGACTTGCTGCTTGTGCGCAGCGAATACCGAGCACCGTTTGGCACCTTCGAGGGAAGGCTGCCCGGCGGCATCGTACTCGCCCGTGGACTAGGCGTGATGGAGCACCACAAGGCGAGGTGGTAGAGACTCTCGACAGCATCAAACGACGGGCAGTCTGTGCGCCGATCCACTAGCCTTGATGCCCGTCGTCGCCCTGGAGGGGTGGCAGAGCGGTTGAATGCGGCGGTCTCGAAAACCGTTGTGCGTCTTATTGGCGTACCGAGAGTTCGAATCTCTCCCCCTCCGTTTTGGCTAGCCCCTCCAGCGCTGGCTCTCCCGCCAACGAGCAGCTAGCCTTCGCCCATGTCGGGCCTCGCCGGCCATCTCTCAAGCCTCGCCCGCTTCGCGGTCCAGCACCGCCGGCGCGCGGTCGCAGACCAGACCAGCCTTCAGGAGCTGGCCGGACGCGCACCCGGCGCGCTGGGCCTGGCACGCGGCCTGGAGATCGAATGGCTAGGCGTAGCCGGCTACCGGCTCACCTATGAGGGCCAGACGATCTACATCGATCCCTACATCTCGCGGGTGAGCCTTGACGAGCTGCTGCGAGGGCGCCCGGCGCTGGCTGACAAGGCTGCGCTTACGAGATGGCTGCGGCCCGCCGGCCAGGTGCTCGGCGTGCTCGTCGGTCACACGCACTTCGATCACGCGGTCGACGTGCCCGAGATCTGTGCCCGTAACGGATGCAACGCATACGGCTCAAGCTCTCTGGTGAGGCTGATGAGCCTCTACGGAATGGCGGGCCAGGCGGTGCAGGTCACGCCGCACCTGCCGATCGAGCTCGGCCCCTTTCAGATCACCTTCGTGCCGAGCGTCCACTCAAAGCTGCTGCTGGGCTACAGGGTGCCCTCCGATGGAGAGCTCACCTGTGAGCATCTCGACACGCTCTCGCCAAACGCCTATAAGTGCGGGCAGGTGTGGGGCATACACGTCGAGGTGGCAGGCACCACGCTCTACCACCAGGGCAGCGCCAACCTGCTCGATGATCAGATCCGCCATCGCAGCGTGGACGTCTTCCTCGCCGGCATCGCCGGACGTCGCTTCACCGACAACTACTGGCAGCGCATCCTTGGCGCGTTGCAGCCGCAGTTGGTGCTAGCAAGCCACTTCGACGACTTCTTCGTGCCGCTGGAGGCACCCGCGGGCTTCTCGCTGAACGTCAACCTAGCTGCCTTCCCGGAAGAGATCGCCGCGGTCAGCAGCGACTTCGCGGTCGCGGCGCTGCGCCCCTTCGAGCCCTACGGCGCCACACCCGATCTCAGCGCCGCGCCGCGAAGAACTCCCTGAGCAGCAGGCCGCACTCATCCGCAAGCAGGCCACCGGCGACCTCGGGCCGGTGGTTTAGCCGCGGCTCGCCGAGTACGTCGAGCACGCTGCCGGCTGCGCCCGCCTTCGGGTCGCTCGCGCCATATATGACACGCGGTACCCGTGCGAGCACGAGCGCCCCGGCGCACATAGCGCAGGGCTCGAGCGTCACGTAGAGCACCGTGTCGAGTAGCCGCCAGGTTCCAAGGGCGGCAGCCGCCTCGCGCATAACCAGAATCTCCGCGTGAGCTGTGGGATCCTCGCGCAGCTCACGCTCATTGTGCGCCGCGCTGCGCACCTCGCCATCATGTGCGAGCACCGCACCGATTGGCACATCGTCGTGTTCAAGAGCACGCTGGGCCTCTCGCAACGCGAGCCTCATGTAGTACTCGTCGCGGGGAAAGAAGCGCTCGCTCATCAGATCTCGATCCTACGACCACTCGCCTGCTGCCCGCGTGCGGCACGCGGTGCGCCGAGTCCCGCAAGCGATCGCCCAGACAGGGCACGCGGGCTCCGCGAAGAACGCAGCGCAGGCATCATCATTGCGGCGCGAACGCCCCATGTGCCCTCCCGACCTTCCAATTTCAAGACCAGACGCGAGAGCGGCTCGTGCGATCGGCGGCCGCTGCGCCATTTTGGTGGCGCTGATCGCGATCGTGCTCTGGCCGACGGCCGCGTTCGCCGCCGCAGGCCATCAGCGCGCGAGCGCGTTCGCCGCGGGCCGCATCGTCATCTCCTACGAAGAATCGGGCTCGCCGCGCACGCTTGGCCAGCTGACACGCGGCGTCGGCGCCCGCAGCACAGAAGCGATCGTGGTGCAACCGGTACAGCAGGACGCCCCAGAGCTGGGGCAGCGAGGCCGCTCGCACACGGGCATGACGCGCCAGACGCGCGTGCTGACCCTGAAGCCCGGGGTCAGCGTGCAGGCAGCGCTGGCACGCCTGCGGGGCCGCCGCGGCTTGCTGTGGGCAAAGCCGGACTACGTCGCCCACGAGGCCGCCACCGGCTTCATTCCCGACGACCCCGGCATCAGCCACACCGCAGGCGACTGGCGCGCGCTGCAGTGGAACTTCGACGGGCCGTTCGGGGTGGGCGCGCCTGAAGCTTGGGCGAACCTGATTGCCGACAGTGCGCCCGGTGGTCGCGGCGTGGTTGTCGCGGTGCTCGACACCGGGGTCGCCTACGAGAACCGCGGCAGGTTCCTGCGCTCGCCGGACTTTGAAGCCTCGCAGTTCGTCAAAGGCTACGACTTCATCGCGAACAACCCATATCCCGACGACCGCAACGGCCACGGCACCTTCGTCGCGGGCACGATCGCCGAGGCGACCAACAACGGGCGCGGGCTGACCGGCCTGGCCTACGGGGTCAAGCTCATGCCGGTGAGGGTGTTGGACGCAAGCGGCGAAGGCGACGCATCCACGATCGCCAAGGGCGTGCGCTTCGCGGTGCAGCATGGCGCCAAGGTGATCAACCTCAGCCTCGAGTTCTCAGGCGAAGTGACCGCAGCGGACGTGCCGGAGCTCGTCTCCGCCATGAACTACGCCCACGAACACGGCGTCGTGATAGTTGCGGCCGCGGGTAACGAGGGCTCCACGAACATCCCCTACCCCGCGCGTGACCGCTTTGCGATCGCAGTCGGCGCCACCACCGAACATGGCTGCATCGCCGACTACTCCAACTACGGGCGCGGCGTCGACATGGTCGCGCCCGGGGGCGGCGCGGACGCCGACCTGCCGGGAGACCCAGACTGCCGGCCCGATGGCCCCCCTGGTCGAGACGTCTATCAGGAGACCTTCACAGGCACCTCACCCCGCATCTTCGGCTTTCCGGAAGGCTACGAAGGGACCTCGATGGCCTCACCCGTTGTGGCGGCCACCGCGGCGCTTGTGATCGCAAGCGGAGTGCTTGGCCCCAACCCGGCCCCGGCGGCGGTGCGGTGGCGCCTGGAGCAAACCGACCGCCCACTCGGCGGCCCATCCGATGCTGCCGACTACGGCCACGGGCTGGTTAACGCCGCCGCGGCCACCGCGGCCGGCGGCCCGGGCGCGGTGGCAAGCAGGCGCATGGGCACGCTCGCAGCCGGCTGACTCTTAGCGCTGCGCTTCTTCGGGCTCCTCATACCAGCGCTTGCGCTCGCCGATGCGTGCCCGCATCCGCCACGCACGGCTCTTCTGCGCATTCTCCATCGCCTGCTGCAGCGCCTGGATCCGTTGCGCCACCCGCACCTGTGCCTGATCGTCGAGCCCGGTTGAGCCGACCTGCTCCAGCAGGCGCTGCAGGTTCAGCTCGAAGGTGTGGTGAAGGCCCCAGTCCGCACCGGTCAGCTGCGCGATGCGATCGGCGTTGATCGCGTCCTGGTCGTGCGATGCGACCTCCAGTGCATCCAACAGCGCGTAGAGATCTCCAATGTCCTTGGCGTTGAGCTGCACGATCTGCAGCTTGCTCATCAAAAGCTCGGCCGCCGGCAGCGTCTGCGGGCGCGCCCCGATACGCTCGGCCAGCGGCAGCGTGTGGCACATCTCAAAACGCTCGACGAACACGTCCACCTTGCGCTCGCCAGTCGGCTCATGGAAGAGCAGTCTGCGGTGGCCGTGCAGCGTGTTGAAGCGGCTCTCAGGCTCCCAGCCCGCATTTTCCAGCAGGCGCTCGACCTCTCGGCTTGCCTTGCGCGTGGTGATGAAGTCGAGATCGTCGATCTGGCGGTGGAAACGCTCATCGATACGATCGCCCAGCAGTAGCCGCACCGCCATGCCGCCCAGCAGACGCATTGGCACATCGCGACGGTCGGCCTCCGCCAGCAGTCTCCTCGCCTCGTCGATCAGCGAGTCCTCGATGCCGGCGCTCCCTGTCTCCATGTCGGGCGTCAGCCTGTCACGAACTGATGACGTACGTCAGAGCCGCGCAGCGCGATCAGGCAGCCGGCGATGCGGCCGGTGTGGTAATCGCTGCCGGGGTTGATGCAGAGCGTGCGGCCGATCCGCTTGGCACCCGCGCTCTCGTGCACGTGCCCGTGCAGCGAGAGCAGCGGCTGGTAGCGCTCGATCAGCTCGCGCACCGCCGTTGAGCCAACCGGGATGATCTTTGGCTCCGAGCCCTGCATCACCACGCCGAGATCTCCGTCCAGTTCGGCAGCGTTGTCGAGGGTTGAGTCATATGGAGGGACGTGGAGGTTGAAGACCGCCGATGCGGGATCGTCGAGCTGACAGGCAAGCGCGTCCACCCGTCTGTAGAGCTCGTCCTCGTCAAGCTCCCTGGGCGAGTGAAACGGCGTGATGTTCGAGTAGCCGAGCGAGATCATCGCATGCCCCTCGAACTCGACGATGCGGTCGTCGCACGCCTCGACGCGGACCGCGCGCTCGATCGCCTGATCGACGCCGGGCGGGTCGTCGTTGCCCGGCATCAGAAAGCAGCGCACCTGCGTGCCCGCTAGGCGTTCGTCGGCCAGCGTCAGCCAGCGCTCGAAGGTCAGCAGCATCACATCCGCGAACCAGATCTCGCGCTCCTGCTCGGACATCGCCTGCACCGCCGCAAGCTCCTCGTAGTCCATCTTGTGCGGGTACATCCCGTTGGCGCCGATCCTGGTTTCGGCGTCCTTGACCTGCTCCTCGCCGCTCAGCAATTCGCGGTGGCCGAAGAGATCCATCTCATAGCCGCCGTCGGGCTGCTCCACCAGCGGGACGATCGCCTTGCCGGTGACGTCCCCGCCCATCACGATCACAGGCGCCTCGTAGACCTTCGCGGCGTTCAGAAACTTGCGCCACAGACGCTCGGAGCCGTGGATGTCCGAGGCGTAGTAGATGCGCAGCGGCTTGGAGGCGCCCTCAGACCCCCTGCTCCTCCAAAGCCGCAGCGCCATCCGTTCTTACTCCGGCGGCAATTCGCGGTGGGCAAGCGAGAGATCTATGCCCTGTGTGCGCCTGATCGCCCTGGCGATGAAGTAGATCGCGAAACCCGCGGCGTAGACGATGCCCGTCAGCTCGATCTTGCCCGGGTCCTTGGACAGCGAGGCGCCCGAGCCTTCATCCCAGAGCAGGATGAAGATCGCGGTCGCGAAACCCAGGAAGGAGAACCCTCCCACCAGCGTGAACAGCGGTATGCCCATCACCTTGCGCGCATAGGGGGAGGCGTCGACCATCGCTTTCTGGGTGAAGGGCAGCACCATCCCCGAGATCGAGGTCACCAGCAGCGTGAAGGTCAGACCCAGCAGGATCGCAAGCGTGCTGAACCAGGTCGTAAAGGCATAGATCGCGGTGCTGCCGATCGCCAGCACCAGCACGATCGCGATCGCAAGCAGCGGGGAGCGGCTGCGCGGCTCGATCGCCGAGAGCTTGTCGGGCATGATCCGGTCGAACGACCAGGCGAACATGCTGCGACTGATCAGGATCATCGTCTGCGGCAGCCAGATCAGAAGGCCGGCGGTGAAGCCGACGATCATGATCACTCCCAAGACGGCGCTGCCCGATGCGATGCCCATGATCTCGGGGTAGGCGGGCGCGCCGGAGGCAAAGCCGTAGGCGGCCGGTTCGGCGACTCCAAGCATGCCGTTGAAGGTGTAGCTCGCCGCATGGGTGAAGGTCGGGATCATCACGAACAGCGCGACCACAACCAGCAGCAGCGCACCGGGCATCGACTTCATGTGCACGCGCTTCTGCAGCCTGATCTCACCGGCGAAGTACGTGCTCGCGTAGATGTAGCCGAAGATGAACCAGAAGACCGAGACCGAGCGCAGCGAGTATTCCAGGCTGAATTTGGTCGGCGCGAAGCCCGCTTTCTGCGCGGAGCCGACGAGCTTGCCGTAGGCGTGCGGAGTGCCGAGGTTGGCCGCATAAGAGTTGAAGTTGGCGATGAAGCCGCTGTGGCTCTGGAAGAGGCCGACGAGCGCCGGCATCAGCAGCGCACCGATCACGTACAGCGCAAACGCACCGACCTGGATCTTGAAGAAAAGGCGTGTGCCGCCGACAGCGAACAGCGCCGCGGAAAGCAGCAGCACCACCGAGCCGGTGATGAACAGACCCCAGTGGGTCGAGAACCATTCGCCAAATTCAAGCCATCCATGTGAGCCAGTGAAGCCCGCCATCGTGCGGCCGAAGGCGCCGAAGCCATAGCTTGCGATGTAGGTGCTGTAGAGGCCGAATACGAGCGCAAGCCAGCCGCAGTAGCTGAAGTTCGCCGCAAAGCCGATCGAGGGGTGAAGCGCGCGGCTGTTGAAGACGTAGTCGCCGCCGGTGCGCGGCATCACCTGGGTGAGCATCGCGTAGAGGAATGCACCGGGCACCCCGAGGATCGCCGCGAAGGCCACGCCCAGCAGCGCGTTGGAGCCCGGATAGAAGCCTATGAACAGCCAGTAGAAGGCGAACGTGAGCGCCACGCTCGACCACATCACGTTGTAGAAGAGCGCGTCCCTGGTCTTGCCTTCGCGCACCAGGCCCGTGGCCTTGCGCGTGAAGAGCCGTGGCGCCCCCGCCATGTCACCCGTCGTAGTGCTCATCTGCTTGCTCCTCCATCTCCCGTTTGAGTGATTGCCACCCGGATCCCTCGACCTGCCCCTCGTAGGTGCTTCAGATAATCAATATCCGATCCGACATCCTGCCAGCTTGCGGGCACCTCCACCTCGAGCATCTGCTCGGCCTCTCCCGCGAGAGTCGTGAGCTGTCCCCGAGTATCGATCGCAGCGCTGCCTCCGATGAGCTCCAGCGGCCCACTGCGTCCCACGGCGTTCACATACAGGTGTGGGCGCCTGTTCTCCAGCGCCCTGGCCCTGCATGCAAGCTCCTGTTCGGGGCCATAGGGCTTCATGTTCGCCGCGATCGTAACGAGCAGGTCGGCGCCCGCGAGAGCGAGTGCACGAGCCGGCTCGGGAAACTCGATCTCAAAGCAGATCAGCGGTGCCACGACACGCCCCGCCAGATCGACCAGAATCAGATCGTCCCCCTCGCGGAAGACCCGCTGCTCGGCGGCGCCGAATAGCTGGGTCTTGCGGGCTACGCCGGCAAGACGGCCGTCGACGTCCACACAGGCGGCCGCGTTTGCGACCCCGCCGTCGGGCAGGCGCTCGGCGAAGCCCACGATCACGGCGGTGCCGACGCGCGCCGCTACCGCTCTGATGCGATCTATCTGCTGGCTGTCGGCGGCGAGCGCCAGCTCGGCCGCGCCGCGCAACTCATAGCCCTGCAGGAACATCTCCGGAAAGACCGCCAGATCGACCCCGCGATGCTGCGCAAGGAGATCTTCCAGGCATGCGAGATTCTGCTCGACGGCGCCGGCCCTGCAGGCAAGCTGGGCGAGCAGCGCGCGCAACTCTCAGCCCCCGGCTCCCTCGTCGGGATCTCTGTGAGAAGCGGCGCTCATTTGCGCCGGCGAGCACATCGCCTCAGGCGCCCATCCCCGCGTGGCTGGCCATCGCTTCCAGGGCGATCCGGCATGCCATCAGCGCCGTGGCCGGCGTGGGCTCAAGGCTCGGAGCCACCTCGACGACATCCACGCCGATCAGCCCACCGCGGCTTACGCCGCGCACGATCTCGATCGCCTCGCGGCTGGTGAGACCACTGGGTGTGGGACAACAGGTCGCCGAGGCGTAGGCGGCGTCGAGCGAGTCGATGTCGAAGGAGAGGTAGACGCCGTCGGCGGCGGCCCTGCTTACCTCTCTGGCGCGCTGTACCGCCCACGCGGTGCCGTGCTCCCAGATCTCGTCCAGCCAGATGATCGTGATGCCGTGCTCGCGGCAGTATTCGAGCTCGGTGCGTGGATTCATCCAGCCGGAGATGCCCACCAGCACGATCTTGCTCGGGTCGAAGCCGGCGTCCACCGCCCTGGTGATCGGGCAGCAGTGGTTGAGCTCCTCGCCGCCGACGTCCTGCGCCGTGTCAAGGTGGGTGTCGAGCAAGATCAGACCCGGATCCTCGAACTGGCTGCGGACGGCTCTGACCGCGGGGATCGTGATCGAGTGATCGCCGCCGAAGGTAACCGGCAGCGCGCCGGCGGCAAGGATCTCGGCTATGTCGGCCTGGGCGTTCTCGAATGTGCGCTGCGCATTGGCGAGCACGATCTGAGCATCGCCGCAGTCGACGGGGTTGAGTGCGCTCAGAAGGTTGAAGTCGAAGCTCGCGTTGTAAGGCAGGAACTGACAGGAGACCTCCCTGATGCCGCGCGGCCCGTAGTTGGCGCCGCTGCGGCTCACGCTCGTGGCATCGAAGGGGATGCCGTAGATGGCGGCGCCGGCGCGGTGTGATCGCAGCTCCTGCTCACTCGCGGCGACGTGGGGCAGACCCATGAATGAGCCGGCCAGGCCGGCGTGCAACAGCGTATTCCACATCGTTGGATCGACCGATGCTCCGGCACTCATGTGTGCATGCCTCCTCGTCCGTTTCCCCAGGCTGACCGACTGTACGATCGCAGATCGGCAGATTCTTGCTCGTCCTCACATCCATGATTGCAAAAACGGTTTGCTCTCATGATGTCAATATAGAGACACGAGTCACATGCTCCTCGTTATGCTGGACCGGTGAACATGAGGAGGCAGGTCGGCATCAGGGAGGTGGCGGCGGAGGCCGGCGTCTCGATCACAACCGTCTCTCACGCGCTCAACGGCAAGGGCCGGCTGAGCAACCAGACGCGCGAGCACGTCAAGGAGGTGGCGCATCGGCTCGGCTACCGTCCGAACGCTGTCGCGCGCAACCTCGCCGGCGGCCGCTCGGGGCTGATCGGGCTCTCCGTCGCACAGATGATCGAGGGTCAGTTCGCGATCGCAGACTTCGCCTATTACGCCCAACTGATGAATGCCGCCACCGTGGCGGCATTCGATCGCGGCTTTGCGCTCGTGCTCGCCTCGGGCACCAAGGAGAGCGCGTGGAACAACCTCATGCTCGACGGCCTGATCGTGGTGGACCCGATCCGCGATGATCCGGTGTGGGCGGAGTTCAGCAGCCGCGGCATCCCGGTCGTGACCACCGGCCGCGTGCCGGGCGACCCCGACGGCTACTGGATCGACAACGACCACTTCGAGGCCACGCCGGCGATCCTCGACCATCTCTGCGCACGCGGCGCTGAGCGGATTGCGCTGATCGGCACACCGCCCGTGACCACCTACGCAACCGACTCCAGGGAAGCGTACGAGCGCTGGTGCATCCGCAACGGCAAGGAGTCGATGGTCGTGATCGCCAGGCACGACCTCACCGAGGTCGCAGGCTACGAAGCCACGCTGAAGCTGCTGCGGCGCGACGACCCGCCCGACGCGATCTACGCGATGCTCGACCGGATGGCGATCGGCGCGCTCCTGGCCGGCCGCGCGGAGGGCTTCGCGGTGCCGCGCCAGCTGCAGATCGCCGGCTGCACCGACAGCGAAGCGGGGCGACTGGCGCGTCCGTCGCTGACGGCACTGGCGCTCAACCCCGAGCAGATTGGGCGCGAGGCGGTCAGCATGATCGCAACCCTGATCGAGGGTGGACAGCCACCCAATCCGCACGTGATAGTTCCAACGAAAATCATCCCGCGCGGCTCCACGCGCAAGAAGACGTTCGCGGCGACGCCGCCGCTTGCAGCGCCCCAGCCCTAAGAGACTCTACGGGACCTTAGGCCCTCACAAGCTCCGCGTGAGTGCGCTCCATCTCACTGAGCGCCTCCCCCACCGCGGTTGCGATCATCGCGAAGTGCTCGGGAGTCGCCGTCAGCGGCGGAGAGACGGCGATCCCGCGACCCAGCGTGCGCACGATCACTCCGTGCCTGCGCGCGATCGTCGCGACCTGCGCCACGGCCGATGGGTCGTGCTCCAACAGGTCGGGTGCCAGCTCGACGGCGGCCATCGTCCCCACGCCGCCTCGCACCTGCGCCACGAGCGGGCTCTGCGCCAGCGGCAGCAGCGCCGCGAGCAGGTCCTGCTCGAGATCGGCTCCCCTGCGGATCAGATCCTCGCGCTCCATGATCGCCAGGTTTGCGAGCGCCGCGGCACAGCAGGCCGCGTGGCCGGCGTAGGTCGCGCCATGGCGAAAGACGGGCGCGCCGGGCGCGAAGAACGGCTCGCTCACCCGCGCGCCGACGATCACGCCGCCAAGCGGCAGGTAGCCGCTGGTGACCCCCTTTGCGAAGCAGATCATGTCCGGCTTCACCGTGGGCCAGCGCTCGATAGCAAACCAGGTGCCAAGGCGGCCGAAGCCGCAGATCACCGAGTCGACGACCAGCAGCACGCCGGTCTGTTCGCAGATTGAGGCGACCTGCTCGATGTACCCGTCGCTGGGCGGGTGGACCCCGCCGGCGCCGATCACGGGCTCCAGGAAGAAGGCGGCCACGTTGCCCTCGCCCTGCGCCTCGATTGCCTGCGCGAGCGCGGCGGCCGAGTCGTGGGCGACCTGGACGGTGGGCATCAGCTGCCCAAAGCCCTCTCTGTTGGAGTCGATCCCGGCAAGCGAGGTGCCGTAGCCGTGCGTGCCGTGGTAGCCGGCGGTGCGGCTGATCAACACCTGACGCGCCGGAGAGCCGACCTGCGCCCAGTAGCGCCGCGCTAGCTTGGCGGCGGTATCGACGGCATCGCCGCCGCCGCTGCCCAGGAACACCCGCGCATCCGGCATCGGCGCGAGCTCGGCGAGCTTGCATGTGAGCTCCTGCGCCGGGCGCGTGACGAAGTCGCCGAAGGCCGAGTAGGTCTCGATGCGACCCATCTGCTGCGCGACCGCCTCGGCGATCTCACGCCGGCCGTGACCGACGTTGGCATACCAGAGACTCGCAGTCGCGTCGAGCAGCCGCCTGCCGTCCGAGTCGAAGACCCAGACGTCCTGCCCGCGCTCGATCACCAGCTCCGCCTCCCCGACCGAGCCCATCGCTGCGAATGGATGCCAGAAGCTCGTGCTCACTATCTCCGGTGTGCCTGCTTGCGCATCCGCACCCGCTGGTCAGCGCTCGTCCTCATCGGTTCAAGCATCGCGGTTGAGGAGGCGTTTTGCAACTGGGGAGATGCGAATTCGGATCGTTACGCCGCTGGCAAGGATCGCAAGGATCATCGATATATAATTTTGTGTATGTCGTCCTCAAACGCAAGCGACGTCGTCGTCAGCGTCGCGCCACTTCTCAGGGGTGCACGCCGCGCTGCCGACATCACTCAGCTCCAACTCGCCGGGCGGGCCGGCACCACTCAGCCTGCCATCGCCGCCTATGAGTCGGCCAAGCGAATACCCAGCATCGCCACGCTCGAGCGCCTGCTCGACGCCTGCGACCAGGACCTCGAGATCGCGGCGCGTCCTCGGGTGCGCCGAGGAGCTGCGTCGTTGCAAGAGCTGGCGCAGCAGATCCGCGAGGATGTAGGGCAGGGACGAGACCGAGACGCGCTGCGTCTGCTCTTCGGATTTGCCGACGATTTCAGGGCATCCTCGCGCGCCGGCAGGCTTGCGCTGATCGAGCAGGAGCCGCCGACGACGGGCGATGCGCGATTCGACGCAGCGCTGGCGGGGGTGGCGGAGCACTTTGCACGCGAGGCGGGGATCGCCGCTCCGGCGTGGGTGCAGAAGCCCGGCCGCTGCGTGGAGCCGTGGTGGTTCGTATCGAGCAGACCCGAGCTCGACGCCTACACGCTCGCTCATACCCCGGTGGTATTCGCCCGCCATGGTGTCTTCATCGCCCGAGAGGTCTTCGACCGTGCCTGAGCGCTCGACTCGTCAACTCTCGCGCACAAAGATCGTCCAAGCGCTTCAAGCGCTCGGAGATGAGCTGAGCAGACGCGACATTCGAGGCCAAGTCTTCATCGTAGGAGGCGCAGCCATGGCGCTGGCGTACTCGACACGGCGGGTGACGGTCGACGTTGACGCCGTCTTTGAGCCGAAGGCCGTGATCTACGAGGCTGCGAGCAAGGTCGCTGAAGACCTCGGGCTGCCAGCCGACTGGCTGAACGACGCAGCAAAGGGCTTCATGCCCGGCTCAGACGAGGACGCCCGCCCCCTGCCGGAGGTGGAGGGCATCGAAATCACGACCGCGTCTCCCCGCTACCTGCTCGCGATGAAGCTGATGGCGATGCGTATCGGAGAGGACGACGAGGACATCGAAATCCTCCTCCGCGAGTGCGGCATCCAAAGCGGCGAGGAAGCAATGGAGCTCCTGACGAAGATGTACCCAAGAGCGAAGCCCGCGCCCAAGACGCGCTTCTTTCTCGAAGCGCTGCTGGGCAGGTCCACACCGCCCAGCTGACGCATCTGCGGCGGCGTCCGCCGAGGCCCCTCAGGTCGTCCTGATGATCAACACCGAGCAGGGCGCGTGGTGGGAGACCTTGTTTGGCACCGAGCCGAGCAGGAAGCGCTTGGCGCCGGTCATGCCCTTGTTGCCCACGATGATCAGGTCGGCCTCTGTCTCCTCGGCGACGTCGAGGATCGCATCGGCCGGATCGCCCTGGCGCGGGTAGACGTTGACGGGCACGCCGGCCTCCCGCGCAGGCGCCGCCGCTGTCTCCAGCGCCGCGTCGACCTCGCTGCGCGGACTGATCGCCCATTGCAAATCCTCGGGCGCCTCGCGCTTGATCTCATTGAGCTTCTGTGCAGGCACTGGCTCATAGGCGCTCACGATCTGCAGCGTCGCACCGACGGCCTTGGCCAGCTCGATCGCCTCACGCGTCGCTTCGGCCGCGGTGTGCGAGCCGTCAGTGCCAACCACGATCGACTTGAACATCAAAGACCTCCTCGGGTCGCAGCTACGTGTCCTGCCCGCGGCAGCGACAAGACCCCGCCGCTGCGCGCAGCGATCATATCCGGGCCACGGCACGCGGGCACCCCCGGCGCTTGCCGGCTCCGTGTTCACACAGACGGCGTTCTGGATGACAGTTATAGCGCAAACTGTATGATTGGGTGCCTGCGTTTTGTATGATAATGAAATGTTGCGCAAGCGGGGGATCGAGGTGATCTACCTGGAGACGGTCGCCGCTCGGCGCGTGACCGTGGTCTCCGGGCCAAGGCAATCGGGAAAGACGACCCTGGTGCGCAGCGAGCTTGCAGGCACCGGAGGCATCCTCCGCAATCTCGACGAGCAGGGCATGCTCGCTGCTGCGCTGGCCGACCCCGCCGGGTTCATCGCCCTCGGCGAGAAGCCACTGGTCATCGACGAGGTCCAGCGTGCAGGCGAGCCACTCGTGCGCGCGATCAAGGCGGCAGTCGACAGCGACTCGACGCCGGGGCAGTTCGTGCTCACTGGCTCATCGAACTTCCTCACCATCCCCACGATCTCGGAGTCGCTCGCCGGCAGAGCCGGCTTTATCGAGGTGTGGCCATTCAGCCAGGGCGAGCTCGTCGGCGCCCCCGAGCGCTTCGTGGATGTCCTATTCGACGGCGTAAGCGCACTCGCACGCTGCAAGCCGGCGCGAATCGACCGCCGCGCATTGCTGGAGATCGTCTGCACGGGTGGTTACCCCGAGGTTCAAGGGCTGATGGGAAGGCAGCGATCGGCCTGGTTCAGAGATTACGTGCGCACGACGATCGAGCGTGACGTGGTGGAACTCTCAGGAGTGCGAAAGGTGAACGAGATGGGGGAGCTGCTGCGCCTGCTGGCAGCACGATCCGGCTGCGAGCTTGTGATGCAGAGCCTTGTACGAGACTCCTCACTGCAGCGCCAGGCCGTCTATGACCACCGCGCCTGGCTGCAGACGATCCACCTCGTTGCGATGCTGCCCGCCTTCTCGCGCAACCTCACGACGCGTGTCAAGAAGCGCCCCAAGGTGTTCCTCACCGACTCGGGTCTGACCGCATGGCTGGCCGGTAAGACAGCGGTCGCGCTAGAGGACCCCACCGACCCCGCCACCGGCCGGCTCGTTGAGACCTTTGTCTTCAACGAGCTGCGCCGTCAGCTCACGTGGGCCCAGACGGAGGCGAGCATGTACCACTGGCAGGACCGCTCTGGCGCCGAGGTCGACTTCGTTCTCCAGGCCGCCGATGGGCGCATCGCCGCGCTGGAGGTGAAGACCGGACAGACCCCGAGACCGGAGTGGTTTCGCTGGCTGACACAAATGCGCGACGCAGTCGGCGAGCGCTTCGTCGCAGGCGCCGTCCTGTATGGCGGAAGCGACGTGCTCCCGTTCGGCGAGCGTCTGCTCGCCGTCCCGATCTCGGCACTCTGGTCCCGCTGAGCCTGCTCAGTCAAGCCAAGCCACAGGAGCACGAGTTCTTTCTCGACCTGCTCTTCTACAACTACGTCCTGCGCCGCTTCGTCGTGATCGACCTGAAGATCGAGGACTTCAAGCCGGAGTTCTCCGGCAAGATGAGCTTCTACCTCAGGGCGCTACGCGGCATCGAGACGCCCGTTGCCGTTGCGCGCTATCTGACGGGCGAGATGACCCTGACACGGCGGCCGCCCATAGAGCTCAAGCCGACGCTGCCCGAGCTGGCGGCGGGACGCCGTCCGCCGAGACGTCTATCAGTGAACTTTGCGCTGATAGAGGAGCACGTCCAGGCCAGTGAAGCGTGGCTGCGTTTCGCCCTGAGGTTCGTATGTGTCCGAAAGGCTTCTCTTGATGTTTTCAGTCACCGTCGATGAGGCGCCCGCGTCCCGGACCACCAGCCATAGCCGCGCCGGCTGAGCAGCAGGCGGGCTGCCGAGACGGTACGCGATCTGTGCCGGCCCCATCTTCCCTGAGAGCTCGCTGTAGTAGCTGACGCCATAGCTGACCGTCTGCGCTGGGTAGTAGATCGCGCCGTCCCCCGCCTGCGCGTGCCCAAGGATGTAGCGCGTGAGGCCGCGATAGTCTTCGACGCTCGAACTGTCGTACCAGTCACGCAGGCCGATCGCCGACAGTGCAACCAGCAGCACGAGCGCGACGGCGCTCAGTGGCGCCACCGGCAGCCCCCTCGCCATCCTCACCGCCGGCAGCTTCGCGACACCCAGCGCCGCCAGCAGCAGGAACGCCGGCAGGACGATGATCAGATAGTAGTTGACGAATAGCGGGTGGCCGAGCTTAGAGACGACGAAGACAAGTAGGACCGGGCCCAACAGCCACGTGGCGAGGAAGCCCGACTGCCAACGGCCACCGGCTCTGATCGCACACGCAAAGCCCCAACAGACGAGCACCGCAAGAACCACGGCGAGCGCGTGCGTGCCGGCAAGCGCGGAAGGCAGGCGGAAGAGGCTGCCAAAAGTCGGATCCGGTATCCAAGCGATCCCGCCGTTGCCCTTCCGCAGCGCGAAAACCGCCTCTGGGCTGCAGAGGACCACGATCGCGCCGGCGGCGCCCCACCACTGGCGTGTAAGGGCCTCGCGCCGCCGCAGTGTCAGCAGCGTCGCCAGCTGCACGAGCAGCACGAGTGCAGCGAAGTACTGGGCGTAGACCGCAAGCGTGCTCGCGATCACATAGCCGATCAGCAGGGCCCTCGTCGGCCTCTCCAGCATACGTACGAAGAAGTAGGAGGAGAGCACGACGAGCAGCACGAGCAGTCCGTAGGAGCGTGCCGTCTGCTCGTACTGGACGAAGAAGGGGGCAAGCGCGAGCAGCAGCCCGGCGATCAGGCCCGTCGCGGCTCCGAACAGCCTCCGGCCGAGCGCGACGATCGCCGGCACCGCCCATGCAGCCAGGACGACTGACATGCTGCGCACGGCGGCTTCGTCATACCCGAAGATCCGCACCCAGAAGTGCAGCAGCACGTAGTAGAGGCCCATGTTCGGGTCGCCGCCGCTGAGCACTTTCCACAAGCCGCTGAAGCCGAGTCGCGCATGATCTGCACTTACGGCTTCGTCTAGCCACATGCTCTTCGTGCCGAGGTGATAGGACGCCACGGCGAATGCGAGCACCGTGAGAGCAGCTGTCGCGGCCGTGGTCAGATCGATGCGACGCGTGAGCCTGTCCGCAGGGACCGTGCGATCGGGCATCGAGTCCGTCGAGGTTGCCATAGCAGGTGCCTGATCCTACAGGGAGCCAGCGCAGGGAATCAGTATGCGCCGCGAGCGGTGACCATCGCGGGCACGGTCAGCAGCATGATCTCGAAGTCGCGCGC
The DNA here is from genome assembly GCA_036008645.1 of Solirubrobacteraceae bacterium. Lineage (GTDB taxonomy): Bacteria > Actinomycetota > Thermoleophilia > Solirubrobacterales > Solirubrobacteraceae > Palsa-744. Next base: position 113,354 of record DASYNI010000038.1, on the reverse strand, counting down.
AAGCGACCACTTCGCGACGTACTGGTAATCGAAGCGCAGCATGTCCTGGAATGGGATCGTCGAGCGTCCGTACACCTGCCACAGTCCCGTCAGGCCGGGCCGCAGGTCGAGGCGGCGCTCGTGCCAATGCTGGCTGACCGCTTCGGCCTCCTCGGGGATCAGCGGGCGCGGTCCGACGAGGCTCATGTCGCCTCGCAAAACGTTGAACAGCTGCGGCAGCTCGTCTATCGATGTCTTGCGCAGCAGGCGGCCCACGCGCGTCACCCGCGGGTCGTCGTGGATCTTGAACATCACCCCATCGCCGACGTCGTTCAACTTCATGTACTCGCGCTTGCGCTCATCGGCATCGAGAAACATCGAGCGGTACTTGTAGATGCGAAACGGCCGGCCGCCCCTGCCGACGCGCCGCTGGGCGAAGAAGACAGGGCCCCTCGAGTCAAGCTTGATCAGGATCGCGACGAGCAACAGCAGGGGGCATGCGAGCGTCAGCGCGACGAGGCTGAGCACGACGTCGCTCACCCTCTTCACGGCCTGCGCGGAGCGGCTGAGCTGCGGAGCCGTGATCGAGAGCAGCGGCAGCCCGCCGACCTGGTCGATCGCACGCGCGCCGTCCAGGAACTCGAACAGCCGCGGCACGATGTCGATCGCGATATCGCTGTCCCAGCAGACCCTGATGCAGCGCAGCAGCTCATCGTGCCCACTGCGGGTGAAGGCGACTATCACCCTGTCGACGTCATGCGCGGCGATCACGCTCTGCAGGTCGTCAAGCCGGCCCAGCAGCGGCAGATCTGGAGAGACCTCGACGTGAACGTCGTCGTCCAGGAGCCCGATCGGTTCCATCGAAAGATGCGGGAAGTGCTCGAGCCGCTCTACGACCTGGCACGCGACCACGCCCGACCCGATGATCAGCGTGCGCTGGCGCCGGTGTGAACGATAGACGAGCATCCGCGAGATGCTCCTACCAAGAATCGAGACCGCGGTCGCGACCGCGGCGGCGAGGATCGCCGCCGGTGCGACGCTGCTCGCGCCTAGCACTGCCAGCAGACCAGCGGTCGGCCAGGAGATTGCGAGGCCAACGAAGATCGTCGTCCTCACAGCGTGCAGCGTGCTCGTCCAGGGACGGGCGTCTCGATCGCCGTCTGCGCCGGAGACCGTCACCAACAGCAGCCATGCGAGCGCGTAGCCGAGGATCGCGAGAAACCTTTCCAGCGGCTCTGCTTGTGTCATGGCGCCGAGCGTGGCGCCGCCGAGCGCACCGCCCACGAGCGTGCTGAGGCGCACGCCGACCAGCAGCCTGTTGCGCAGACGCGCGCGCGCGTCCAGACGCGGATGCGCTTGCCCGGGGGAGGGCGAGTGCAGGAGCAGCTCCTGAAAGGAGTCCCAACCCCGGGCTGCCTCTGGAGCGCTCGAATAGACGATCCGTGGGATCTGTTGCGTGTCAGGCATCTTGGCCAATTTCCTCTCTCTCCCTAACGGCATCCAAGACGCAGGACTTGAGATGTCAAGCCGCTTCGCGGAGATAGATGCAGCCTTGGAGCGGAGAGCCCGCAGAGCAGCGATCCCATCCCTGCGCCTGTGCCCGGAGAGCTCGGAAGGCTGACGCCCTGAGATCATTGCCTGCAATGCCAGGCCAACCACGCCTCCACGGGCGCCAGATCGTCTGCGTCGGCTTCGCGGATTGGCAGACCGAGCTCTGGACCAACCAGCACCACCTGATGTCCCGCCTCGCGCAGGACAATGACGTGCTGTTCGTGGAGTCGCTGGGTCTGCGCCAGCCACAGCTGGCCGGAAGAGACCTCGCCCGGATGAGCAGGCGCCTGCGCAGAGGGCTCGCCCCACCTCGCGCCACCGACGGGCTGCACGTGCTCTCACCGCTCGTCGTTCCTGCCCACCGCTACGCGGCGGTGCGGAGGCTGAACGCGCGTCTGCTGCCGCTGCTCGTCAGGCGAGCCGCACGCAGGCTGGGGATGAGCCGGCCGATCCTCTGGGGCTATGCCCCCCAGGCGGAGGTCCTGGTCGAGACGCTCGACCCCTCGCTGATCGTCTATCACTGCGTGGACGACATCGCCGCCCAGCGCGGCGTCGACGCGGCGAGCTTCCGCGCCGCCGAGCAGCGCTTTGCAGGCAGCGCAGACCTCGTGCTGGCGAGCTCGCGCCCGCTTGCCGCCCGTCTGCGCGAGCTCTCCGGCAACGTCCTCTATGCACCCAACGTGGCGGACGTCGAGCTGTTCTGCACCGCGTTGGACGCCGGTCCGGGAGACGAGGCCATGCAGGCGCTGCCGCACCCGCGGATCGTGTTCACCGGCGCCATCGTGCAGACGAAGCTCGACTTCGATCTGATCCGCAACCTCGCCCGGATGCGAAGGGACTGGTCGATCGCACTCGTTGGACCGATCGGCCCCGGCGATCCGAGCACGGACGTATCGGGCCTGCGCGCCGAGCCCAACGTGCACCTGCTCGGGCACCGCCCGCACGCCCAGCTGCCTGCTGTGCTGCGCGAGGCCGATGTCGCGTTCATCCCTTACGCGATCAACCCGCTGACCGAAAGCGTCTTCCCGATGAAGGTCTACGAGTACCTGGCGGCAGGTCTGGCGGTGGTCTCCACGCCGCTGCCATCGCTGAACGAAGTCTCAGAGGTGCGTCTAGGGACGAGCGCCGGCGAGGTCGCGGATCTGCTCGAGCGGGCACTTGCGGATAACGGCCAGGAGGCGCGTGCAGCTCGCTCGCAGGCGTCGATGAAGCACTCGTGGAGCTGTCGGCTGCAGGAAATCGCCGTGGCAATGCAGGCGCTGCGGCCCCGAGCCCCGAGCTGCCGGTGAGCATGACTCACCAGGACATCGCCGGCACGCCGCGGGCCGATGCGACGGGTGCCGCGAGCGCACCCGCCGGCGGCGGGCGATCTGAGCTGAGGGATCTGCTCGTCACGACCCAGACCCCCGCTCTGCGCTCAGGCAGGGCGATGCGCACCTATGCGATCGCAAGAGCGCTCGCCGGCAGACGGCCACTCGATCTCCTCTACGTGCGCTTCGGCGCGCAGGAGCCAGATCGCGCATTTCGCGAGATCGAGGGGATCGAGCTGCACGAGGCAATCGCCTCCCGCGGCCTGCGCCGCGTTCTCGCCTACATGAGGGCGCGTGGCGAGGGGGTGCCACGGACCCTCGCCAGAGCCGTCTCGCCGGAGCTGACGCGTATCACAGCGAGGATGGCCAGAACGCCGGGAAGGGGGCGCGTGATCGCTGACGGGCCCGACGCGGCAGCCGCGCTGATGGGCCTCGCGCGGCGGCAAGCCGTGATCTACAACGCGCACAACCTGGAGTCAGCGTTCAGGCACGAGCTCGTGGACATGAGCGAACGCGACCGCAGGCAGCTGACACGCTTCGAGACGCGCTTGCTGCAGCGGTTCGCGCAGTCCTGGATGGTGAGCGACGCTGACATCGAGGGCGCAAGAGCGCTCTGCCCTCAGGCAGAGATCAGATACGCGCCAAATGCGGTTGACGTGAGCGGCATCGCGCCCGCGGCGCCAAACCTCGCCGCACGACAGGCGGTGTTCATCGCCAGCTTCGCCTATCTGCCCAACCGGCACGCCCTTGACTTCCTGGTCAAGGAGGTGATGCCACGAGTCTGGTCGCAGGTGCCAGAGGCAAAGCTGGCCGTCGCAGGCAGCGGGCTGACAGAACCACCGAGCACCGATCCCAGGGTGAGCGTGCTCGGTTTCGTCGAGGATCTCGACAAGCTCTACGCAAGCTCGTCCTGCGCCGTTGTGCCGCTGCTGCAGGGCGGCGGCTCCCCGTTGAAGCTGGTGGAGGCGCTGGCCCACGGCTTGCCGGCGATCGCCACCCAGCGGGCATGCGCGGGACTGCGGCTTCGTGACGGCGTCGACTGCGTGGTCGCCAATGGGGCGGCCGGCTTCGCGCAGGCGCTTGCACGTGTGCTCCGCGACGGAGCGCCCGAGATCGCCGCCGAGGGCCGCAGGGCCGCTGAGCGCCTCTACTCGATCGAGGCGCTCAGCGAGCTGATCGCCCCATAGCGCCAACCGCCTGTCTTGAGCCTCTGGACATGCGTCCACCGGCCAACCGTCAGCTCACAGACCGCGATGGCACATCCGAAAGCAGACTTGCAAGCATAAAGAAACTGGGATGACCGGCCCGGGACTCTGAGCAAGACTCAGGGTCACCTCGATCGGCCGGCCTCAGCTCCCGACAACGGCACCCCCGTCGCGAGGCGGGCCCGCAAAGCCAGGGATCTCTCTCACAGAGACCGCCCAGCTACCGAAGGAGGACACGATGAGAACGCAATGTGCTCGTCGCAGCTTCGTGCTGCGTGGGCTCTACACAACGCTACTCCTCTGCGCGTGCACCGCGACGCTGGGCATCGCTACCCCCATGGCCAGCGCAGCGACCGCAAGCGCAGCCAGCGCCCCGCGCGCCGTCGCGGCGTCGTTGCACACCGCCAACGCCACGCTCGCGACCAAGACGAAGGCTCTGCGCCAATGCAGGCGCGAGCATCCAGGCCGGTGCTCCCGCCTGCTCCACGCAGTCAAGCGTGCCCACAAACATCTGCAGAGCGCGCAGGCCGATTTTGCAAGGTTCCGGCGGACATCCGGGAATAGCAGCAGCGAAAATCAGGCCGCGCCGGCGCTGAGCGTTTCCGGTCAGGAGCTCTCCTGGACCAAGGTCGCCAATGTCAGCAACTACGTGGTGCAGCGCAGGATCCCAGGGCAGGCAAACACCGAAGGCATCGTGACCGGTACCTCCTTCACCCCGCCGGCCCTGACAGGCGTGACCGCCTCCTACGTGGTCCGCACCAACGTGAACGGAAGCAGCTGGTCTCATGAAGTGTCGATCGTCTATCCGGCCGCAAGCAAAACCGAAACGGCGAAAACGGAAACCAGCAAGACTGCTCCAGCTGAAACCACCAAGACCGAAACGAGCAGCACCGGCGCGGCCTCAAATCTCGAAATCGGCATCAACGCAGGGTCGGCACTCATGTACGAGCTGCCGTTCATCTCGAAGCTGCACGGCCACACGGCGCGGCTGGCATTCAACATCACGACGCCCGTCTCCGAAATGGCGCCGATCGTCGAAGCCTACGCCAAGGCCGGCGTGAAGCCGCTGCTGCTTGCATGCTTCACCGGCTACGTGCCAAGCGCCACAGAAGCGAAGGACCTCGGCGCCTGGGCGGCAGCGTTCGGCCCCGGCGGGTCGCTGTGGAAGGGCAAGACAATGCCGGCCAAAACCGCGGTCACCGACATCGAGTTCGGAAACGAGACGAGCTACAGCTACCAGTTCTCCTCCTCCGAAGACACGGACGCCGGCTATGCCGCACGGGCCCAGGCCTACGGCGTGAGCCTGAAGGAAGCCTACGGGGCGATCCAGAGCACCGGCATCAAAGTCGGGATCCTCGCCCAGGGCGATCTCGGCAACGCCGGCCCCTCCTGGGAGGAAAACATGTTCAAGGCCGTTCCGAGCATCGGCAGCATGATCGCCGGGTGGACGATTCACCCCTATGGCCCCAAATGGGAATCGTTCATCAACTCGATGATCTCGGCCACGAACGCTGTGAAAGCACCGAGCAGCATCCCGATCTACATCACAGAGTGGGGCGTAAGCTCTGACAACGGGCGTTGCCTGAGCGAAAATTACGGGTGGAACGCGTGCATGACCTACAGCGAAGCGGCGAGCACGCTCTCCTCCACTTTCGCTGCCATCCGCGCGAAATACGGTGCGCGCCTGGGCGGGTTCTACATATTCCAGGCACACGACCAGGACATGACCGGCACGAGCACCGACCGTGAGGGTTACTTCGGCGCGCTGCAGGCAAACGCAGAACCGAAGGGCGCTTACACAACCGAGGTGGAGTCGCTGCTGGCAGAAGACGAACTCCTCGCCTAGCCACGAGCGCATAGCTCGTACAACGGAGCGGCCGCGTCAGGTTTGACGCGGCCGCTTCTGTCTTAAGGGGTTGATATGCGCTGATCGTGCTCAGCGCCGCAACGCGACGAAGGGGCCCTGCCCATCCCTAATGTTCTGCTCAACGACGTGGTGGCCGACAAGCGAAGCGAACAGCTCCTCGGCGCCTGCGTCTGGAATTGGATGTATCTCTCCGACGATGCAGCCGATCCGATCAAGGTTCTTGCAGGCCGACAGTACCTCGTGCTCTGCGCCCTCGATGTCGATCTTGAGGATGTCGATCTCGCCGAGCTCGGCGATGATCGAGTCGAGCGTCACCGCCTCAGTGAGAAAGGTCTCGCTCACCACCTGTTTGGTGATGAACGCGGAGGTGCCCCAGCTTCCGCCGGGGAAGCGGTGCAGCGTCATGCTGCCGGCGCTGCCTGCAGCCGCGCAATTGCGCAGCGTGACCTGGGGATGGCCGCGCAGGTTGAGCTGCGCGAGGCGCATGATCTCAGGGTCCGGCTCGTATGCGATCACCCTCGCGGCGGGGTAGCACTCGCTCAGGTACCTCGCGGACAGACCAATGTTCGCGCCGAGATCCACTATCGTCCCGGCCGCAGCGGGGAGCGAGGCGAAGTCGTACTCGCCCGGAGCTCGATATATCTCCCCGAGGACGAGCAGGTCGCACCAGTGGCTGACGAACACCTTTCCGGTGGCGGCCGTCCAGACCGGCAGCGCAGCCCTGCGCAAAGACTTGACCGGAACGATCACCTTCACGCAGAGCGCAGGGCGTAACACACGCAGCCACATCCTCCCGAGCAGCCCGCGCCCGAGCTGCTCGCTGCCGGCGCTTTCGCGCCAGAAGAAGCGCGAGCGCTTCCACCAGCGCCGCGCGCGACCCCCCAGCCGCCTCAAGGCGCTGTGCTCACTCGCCTCCACCGCGCAGAGGCTAGTTGGACCGAGCCAATCTAGCGCCAGTTGCCCGCGGCGAGCGGTCCCCTGCGCCTGATGCGCAGCTTCGCGGGCTCCCATGCCGTGGCGCCGCCTGGCACAGCTCCCTTCGCGAGCAGGGCGAGCAGGCCCACCTGAATGCAGGCCACGACGGTGAAGCGCGCTTCCACACCCGTGAAGCTCGCCGTCACCTCGATCGGCAGCAGTCCGAGGAACGCGGCCAACGAGGCGAGACCAAAGGCGCGCATGGGTCCCTCAGGACTTCGACGCCACACCCGCCACGAGAGCAGCAGGGCGCCGAGAATGAAGGAAGCGTAGGCGGCCAGCCCAAGGATGCCGAGCTTCAACCAGAACCACAGTGCCCCCACTTCCACGTATTCGCGGCCTTCGGTGTTTTCCAGCGACAGCGTCCGCGCCGTCGCCGCCCAGGGTACCTTCATCCCCAGGCCGGTGATCGGGTTTTCGGAGATCGCAGCCAGCACGTTGGCGCGCTCGTCGTTTCGATACCTGGCCTCCGGGCTCTGTTCGAGCTTGGTCGGAGAGAGCGATTCGGCCCGCTTGACGATCGGAGACTGGGATTGGACCGACACCGACCCCACCATCCACATCGCAACTGCCACCAGCACGGCGGTCGGCAGCAGCAGCCTCCTGCCCAGCGGGGAGAGGCCGAGCAGGACGACGATCAGCAATCCGAGCACCGCGGCGATCCAGAATGACCGCCTGTAGGAGAGCAGCAGGCAGGCCAGCAGCAGCGGAGCGCTGAGCGGCATCCACCGCGGCAGCCGCACTTTGCCTGCCAGCGCAGCGCAGATGCTCAGCAGCGCCATCATGATCACCCAGTTCGCCGTCGGTTCGTAGTAGGTGAGCGTCGAGCGCCCTTCGATCGAGGGGCCATAGTGGCCGACTACCTCGACCAGGCCGAGCAGCGCCTTGAAGTCCGCGAGCGCCACCATCGCGCCGAGGAAGATCATGATCTGGCGGCGGTTTACCTGAAGGTTTGCGACCACCATCGGCAGGAGCAGCATGTATACGAGCACGTGCTCGGCGAGCGCGGTGGTGCGCAGGCTCTGACCATGCTCGGAGCCGATCACAATGCCACTGATCATCCCGAGCAGCAGCGTGAGCACGGCTGGGACAAGCGGCCTTGGGATGAAGACTCGACGTTTCGTGGCGATCACGTTGAAGGCGCAGGCAAGCAGCGTGATCGCGACCAAGATATCCAGCGGCGTCATTCCCTTGTAGGCCTGGGCGTAGAGGCGCGTACCGAAGCTGAGCAGGCCGAAGTCCTTGCCCTCGAAGAGGATCGCGATCGCACATAGCGCCGCCATCATGCCGACCGGCCGCCGCAACATGAACGCGACGAGCACGACAGCGGCGGGAGCGAGCAGTCCGGCGACGCCGAACTTGCCGATCCCGTAGTAGGCGAGCAGCGCCACGCCCGCCGCGATCAGCGCGCCCCTGACTGCCTCGCCCCGCTCCGGCAGCGCTTGCGAGATCGCGCGCACCGTGGACATCGCCGTGCCTACAGCGAGAGTCTTTGCCGCGTAGCGGAGCCGCTGGGTCGCGCGATGCCTGCCGCCGAGGACCGATCCTCGCCACCGCGCTGCGGCTGCCCGATGTGCGTCGTCTTGCCGTTGGCGGGATAGCCGTATTTCGCGCCATAGGCAAGCGAGCCGTGCGCACCGGCGATCACCAGACCGACAGGTCGGACGGCGTGCCGGTCGAGGATCTCGCGCGCGCGACGCACGTCGTCGCGCTTGGTGCGGTCGAGCCTTGCGACGAGCAGCACGCCATTCACCGCATCGCTGTTCAGAAGTATCTGAGCGTCAGCCACCGGGTTCAGAGGCGGCATGTCGATGATCACCATCTCAGCCATCTGAGCCAGTTCGTTGATGATCTCGCTCGTACGCTGCGAGCCGAGCAGCTCCGCCGGATTGTGTGGCAGGCGACCGGCCGGCAGCACCTGCAGCGTGCTCAGCCCCTCGATCGGCTCGACCAGCAAGCTCTCCAGGGTCGCGCTGCCGACGAGCGCCGCCGAGACGCCGCCGCGCTCTTCGATGTCGAGCTGGCTGGCAAAGCTCGGGCGGCGCAGGTCCATCTCCACCAGGATGGTCTGGCGTCCGGTCAGCGCGACGGCGTGAGCAAAGTCGATCGCCACCGTCGTCTTGCCCTCAGAGGAGACCGCGCTCGTCACCATCAGCGTCCTCAGCGTGCGCGCGGCGGCGGTGAATTCCAGCGCGCTGCGCAGCATCCGGTATGGCTCGAGCTCATCGCCACGGGCGGCGGCGCGGCGCTCGCGGAAGGCTGAGCGTGGCACGACCGTGAGGGTGGGCAGCCGGTACTCGCGCTCAAATTGCTCCGGGGAGCGCACGCGACGATCGAGCGACTCGAGGAAGAACACGATGAGCACCGCGGTCGCGATCCCGATCAGCAGGCCAATGATCACCCACGACTTCAGCGTGGTCCCAGACGGGCTGCCCGGCGCGCTCGCTCTGCCGATGATGCTCGCCCCTCCGCCGGCGATCGCCCGCTCCTCGCTCAGGCGCTGCTGCGACTGCACGAGGTTGGCCCGTTCGGCGGAGTTCGCCGGCAGCGCTTCGATCTGCTTCTGCAGGCGGCTCTGCGCCTGGTCGATTTCGCCGAACTTAGATTCGGATCTGAACGCGATGTACTGTTCGGCAAACGCGTTGGCGAACTTTGCCGATTCTGCGGGATCGCCGGTCGAGGCGACGATGTTCAGCACGTTGGCGGTGGGCGCGACTTCAGCCTGGACTTCGCTCAGCAGCTCGCTTGGCGTCACATTGAGGTGCAGCTCCTTGACGACGTTGCGCGCGACTTCCGGGGAGTGCGCGATCAGCACTTCGGTGTTCGCTTCGCGCTGCGGTTCTGTGCTGCCACCGGTGCCAAGCTGCAGCGCCGCAGCCGAGGCAGAGCTGCTCTGGAAGGAGACGCTCGCGGTCGCCTTGTAGATCTTCGTGCCGCGCTCCGAGTGGATTACCGCCGCCACCGTGCAGGCGAGGACGATCACGACGATCAGCACCCACCGTCGACGCAGAGTGTCCATCAGCCCGAGAACGCTGCCGCCCTCTCGCTGTTCGTCGAAGTGTTGGGGAGAGCTCAAGAGTCGTTTGGTGCGTTGATGAAGAGGCCCCCCGCGATAGACGGGCTCGGCCGGTGGAGGTCATATCGTCCGTACGCGCGCGTAGCTTGAGTGGCGGAGGACGATCCGTGAGGCCTCATCGGCTGATGATAGCCCGGAGCCTCCCGCACGCAGGATGTCGCCGCGGCGTCTTGACAGCGCTCTTGCAAGGGCGCATTCGCCCCAGTGCGGCCCTGTCGGCGCCCTCGGGCGCATGGGTGATCCTCAGGAGGCCGGCGGCGCTTGCGAGCTGAAGAAGTCAGGGGCTCCACCCGCGAGCGGATAGACCGCGTGGCAGCCCTCACAGCGAAGCTCAGACGCAGACTCCTGCGTGCTCAAGGGACCGTGGCAGGTCGGGCAGCGCCACTGCGGCTTGCCCTCCCCGGCACCGACGCCTGAGATGGTGATCAGCCAATCCCTGTTGCGCAGCGCCGCAAGCCGGCTGTCGTCTTTGCCGATGCGCGTGGCGAGCGTGTGGTCGAAGTCGTAGAAGGCGTCCCGCAACGGGGCGGGCAGGTAGCGTCCGAAGCCCTTCACGAGCGCGAAGCTGGCGTTGCAGCGGAAGCTGTCGAGCTTTGCCTGTGGGCCGAAGATCCGTTCCACGGTCCTGCGATCGAAGTTGTTGACGTGCCCCTCGTCCTTGATCTCGTAGTCAGGCTCGTGCTCGTCCTCGCTCGCGCTCACGGGCGTCGTGACCAGGACGATCCCGCGTGAGACTCGTCTCATCTCCGCAAGCATCAGGTCTGGATCGAGCACGTGCTCGATCACCTCGGTCGCGTAGACGAGGTCGAAACTGCCATCTGCGAACGGCAGTTTGGTGGCCTCCGCAGCCGCGGCGGGCATGCCGGCGGCATGCACCTTCTCCGCCGCGATGTTCGAGATGTCGACGCCCCATACCTCGGCGCCGAAGCGCTCGCCGATCGCGCGCATGAAGAAGCCTTCGGCGCAACCGACGTCGAGCGCGGTCTTGAAGGTGGTCCGCTGCAGCGTCTTCAGCAGCGCGATCCGCCTTATGTAGTGGCGGAAGGCCTGGGGCGTGTAGAGATCGTCAGGGTGATGGGTGTGATCGGCGAGATCGTCGTTCATGTGCGCACGCACATGCGCGGCGTACTCCGATCGTGAAAGCTGCTCTCTGTCCATTGGCTTGACAGTCGGCGCAGATCCCCCAGATGCTCGCTTCTGCACCGCGTGTTGCAGTCTAACCGAGCATGCTCTCGTAGACAGCTTCGTAGCGTCTGGCCATCGCGATGTCGGTGTAGAGCTCTCTGGCGAGCGTGCGCCCGGCCGCTCCCATTCGCTGGCGCAGCTCCGCGTCGCTCAGCAGAGCGCCGAGGCGCGCGCACAGCAGCCAATGGTCCTCGGCCGGCACGACATACCCTGTGACTCCCTCTCTGACGGCCTCGGCGACGCTGCCCACATCGCTTGCGAGCACCGGCAGGCCGGCGTGCATCGCCTCGAGGATGCCAAGCGGCATGCCCTCCCAGCGCGAGGGCAGCGCGAAGATGTCAAACGTGGGCAGATAGGCGCGCGCGTCCGGCTTCCACCCCGTGACGATCAGCCTCCCGCCGACGCCAAGGTCCGCAGCCAGCTCCTGCAGGCTCCCACGTTGCGGGCCATCGCCGACGAGCACGAGCGTCGCCCCAGGCAGCTGCGGCAGCGCGCGCACCAGCAGGTCGTAGCCCTTCTGCTCGGTGATGCGGCCGAGCGAGCCAATCACCCGCCCTCCGCCCCATGAGGCCTGCGCCGGCGCCGGGGCGGCGGCAGGCACGCCGTTGGCCACGGCGGTGACCGAGCCGTCCCTGATGCCGACTATCTGCTCGACCATCCGCGCACATCGCTCGCCGACGGCCACGTGTGCGCTCAGGCCCCGCGCGAGCAGGCGCCGCCCCAGCAGCCGCCGTCGCGGCACCGAGCTTCGCAGCGGCAGGTGGTCGACCGCGAGCACGCGCACACCGCCGAGTAGGATGCCCGCAAGCTCGCCATAGGCGCAGCCCCACGGCCACGCCTGATTGGCGTGCAGGATGTCTGGAGCGAACGCGCGCACCGACCGCAGGTGAGCGCGCAGGCAACGCAGGTCGCGTGTGTCCTGCGGCGCCGGCGCGCTCAGCAGCCGCGTGCCGGGCCGGCTTGTCGCGATCGCCGCTCCCACATCCGGATCGGTCGCAAGCACGCCGACCTCGATCTCTGCGCGAAGCGCGCCAAGCAGGTAGCCGAGCGCGATCTCGGCGCCCCCCACCTCAGAGGACTCGGTGTAGGCGAGCAGTCGCAGCGGCGGCATTTCGCTCAGGCGAGCATCTGCTCGTAGAGGTTGACCACGGGCACGGCCGCGGGTCCAGGCGTGTGGTGCTCCTCGAAGCTGCGCAGCGCAGCGCTGCCGGCCGCCCTGCGCTCATGCGGGGACCCGATCAGCCTGACCGCGGCCTTCACCAGCGCATCGTCATCGCCGGCGACCGTGATCCCGCCGTCCCCGACGATTCCCTCCGCGCCTCTTGCCGTGGTGACCACGGGAAGGCCGATTGCCAGCGCCTCGAGCACCTTCACCTTCGCCCCGCTGCCCGCGGTGAGGGGATACAGCAGCAGCCCGAGCTCGCGCAGGAAGTCGGACGCGGAGTCGACGGCGCCCCTCCACTCCACTCCGCGCAGCTGAGGCAGATGAGAAAAGCGCACTTGCTCCATCCCAAACCCGGCGAGCACCAGACGCGCGTCGGGGCTGCGCTGCAGCACCAGCGGCCAGACCTCACGCAGCAGACGCTCGACCGCGTTCGCAGTAGGGGGCCAGGCGGCGCTTCCGATCAGGCCGGCGGCCGAACTATCGAGCGTCGCGCTGGGCGTATAGGAACCCGAGTCGAGCGAAAGCGGCGCAAGCACCACCTCGCTGTTGGGCGCAGCCGACCTCAGATGCCCCGCCACATCTGCGGAGTTCACCAAAAGCCAGCGCGCGCGGCGGCGCACCCTGCGCTCGGCCATCAGCAGCTCGATCGACGTCCGTCCCTCAGTCCGCAGTGGGTTCCACACCCGCGGGTCGAGGTTCGCGAGACAGTGAAGCTGCACCAGCGCGGGACGGTCGACGAGCCCGATTGCGGACGCCGGCTCGATCTCCAGGAAATGGACGACGTCCGCCTCACGTGCGCGCGAGCGCAAATGCGTCGCGAACGGCTCCCGGGTCAGCTCGCCGTGCGGCATCCGCAGCCGCCGCCAGCGCATCCGCCAGCCGGGCTCGAGCTCAAGCGGCACGAACTCGATGTCGATGTCAGCGGGGACGCCCCGCCCGCGCTCCGCCTCTGCGCCAGGACAGAGAACGCTCGCCTGCACACCGTGTGCGCGCAGTCCTCGCAGCAGACCGAGCAGGCAGCGAGCAGCGGCGCCACCCTCGGCCGCAGGCGGCACCACAGAGACGATCAGAACACGCAAGGCTGCAAGAGTATGGCGCACATGATCAGCCAAGCCAGAGCGCTTCCGCGGCGCATCTTGGGCGGAGGTGCCGCCGGAGACGCCGGGGTCGCGGGCGGGCGTCGCATCGTCTCGAACGTCGCCGTCCAGCTCGTCTCGAGGGTGATCATGATGGCGCTCAGCGTCATCACCGTGTCGCTGGCCGCTCGCACCCTGCACCCGACCGGCTATGGAGTATGGAACGGCGTCTCCGCGTTCGTCGGGCTGTTCGGCGTGCTCACGAGCCTCGGCTTCACCACGGCGGCCACGCAGCGGATGGCGGCTGAACCTGAGCGCGAGGGGCAGTGGCTCGGCGCGCTCGTGGTGACGAGGACCTGCCTCTCGATCGTGACCGTCGTGATCTGCGCCGTCTGCGTGCCGCTGTTCCTCAGCGACGCTCACGACGCTCACCTCGTCGCCTTCATCATGATCGCGACCATCCCACTGGCGGGCGCGGCAGCTCTCACCACCGTATTTGAAACCCGCCTGCGTGCCGGCCTGCTCTCGTTCCTGAACGTGCTGCAGAGCCTGATCTGGCTTGCAATCGTGCTCGGGCTCGCGTTCACCAAAGGGAGCGTCGTCGCCTTTGCCGTGGCCGACACCGCGCTGCTGGTGTTGATGACCGCGATTCAGGTGAGCGTCACTCGCCGGTTCGCGCACGTCGACTGGCGCGCCGGGATGAAGCTGTGGCGCTCCCTTGCCCGCACGGCCGTGCCGCTGGCCATCGCGGGCCTTGCGATCTCGATCTACTGGCAGCTCGACTCCGTGCTGCTGCTGCAGCTTGGCGGGCCGCGCGAGTCGGGCCTATACGGAGCCGCCTACGGCTTCCTCAGCCCTCTCACCTTCCTGCCCGCGGCGGTCATGACATCCCTGTTTCCGGTGATGGCCGCCGTGCACGGCAGGGATCCCGCCCGCTCCCGACGCCTGGTGCAGATGGGCGCCGACGCGATGGCGGTGCTCGCGCTGCCGATTCTCGCGGGTACAATCGCGCTCTCGGGCCCGATCGTCCACCTCCTGTATGGCAATGAATTCCAACGCGCGGCGGGTCTGCTGCCGATCCTGATGCTCGCGTTCGTGTCGATCTGCTACGGCTCGCTGGCTGGATATCTCGCGCCCGTGATCGGCAAGCAGTGGCGGCTTGCGACGTTCTCCGCGGTCGGCGCGGTCGCGAACATCGCTCTGAACGTGCTGCTGATCCCGCCGTACGGCGCCTACGGCTCCGCGTGGGCCACGGTCGCGACCGAGCTGCTGACGATGATCCCGATGTTGAGCACCTCTCTGCGGACGCTGCGGATCAGGCTCGTGCCCTGGCGGATGCTGCGCACCCTCGCCCTCGCGGCAGCAATGACCGGCGTGATGGTGCTCGCAAGGCCACTCGGGCTGTTTCCCGCCGGCCTGATCGGCGTCCTCTTCTACGTAGCCGGCCTGCTCGCGCTACGAATCGTCAACTGGCAAGAGCTGCGCGCCTTGCGCGCCTTGCGCGCCTAGAGCCAATGAGCGAGGAGGGGCAAGCGGGGAGAAGCGGCGAGGCGCCAGAGGCTCTCGCCGAGGGCCTCACGATCGCCAGAACCGGTGTGGCGCCGCCGGCGATGCCGAAAGTGAAGGGCATGCGTCTGTTGCTCGGCACCTCGCCCGCGGCCAGAGCGATGCTGCCGACCGCCGCGATGGTGCGCCGCTCCCGCATCCTCGCCGAGGCGGAGTGGCGCGAGAACGAGGCCGTGCGAGCAGACGCGATCGCACAGATGTCCGTTGTGATCGGCGGCACGGAGGTGGCCAGCAAGATCGAGGAGCTTGCGCGGATGTGCGTGATCGAGCGCAAGGTGCACGACACCCTCTTCTGGCAGCCGTGGCGTCCGCGCATGGATGAGGAGTCGCGCGCGCGACTGCGAGCGGCCATGCAGTCGTGGCGCGGCGTGCTGCTCAGTGCCTGCCATCTCGGACAGTTCTTCATGCTCTCCTGCGCGGTTGGCACGGTCGGTGTCGTGGCGCATCATCTCGGGGGCCAGTGGCTGTTCGAGGTGCCCTCGCAGGACCGCTGGGGTCGCAGGCAGGTCCACTGGTCTCGCTCCTTGCACAGGCACGGGGTGCGCCTGAGCCCGGCGCGCGGCTCCTTCGCGATCGCCTGCACGCTGCTGCGTGAGGGCGAGGCGGTCTTCAACCTCTTCGACGTCCCCGGGCCCGATCAAACCGCGTTCCTCGGCAGGCCGACAATGATGCTGCCCGGCACGGCGCGCATGGCGCGCGCGGCCGACGCGCTCGTAGCGCCGCTTCGTGCTCGCCGGCAGGGTCATCTCGTGTGGGTGGACGTGGGGCAGCCGCTCGATCCAAGAGACTTCGAGAGTGAGCAGCAGATGCACGACGCGCTGGCCGCGGTGCACACGCGCTGGATCCTTGATGCGCCCTGGAGCCTGGAGGATCCCCGTCGCCCCGGATCCTGGGAAGAGGGCGCGACCGCCGCGGCCTGGACCCTGCCGGCGAGGGCGCTGCAAGGCGCCAAGAGCAATCGTGAGTAGCCGCGAGCAGCAGCCCACATCTGAGCATGCGCAGCCGCAGGCATCGATCGCGGAGCGGATCGCGGCGGCGAGGCAACTGCCATCGCCGCCGAAGATGCCCCCCGTCGATCTGCGCACGCGGCTTGCCACCTCGCTTCCGATCAGGAGGCTGTTGCCGACGCCGACGATGGTCAGGCGAGCGAAGGCGCGGGCCCGCGTCGAGTGGGAGTCGACCCCCAAGGTGCGCGCGGAGGCGATCGAGGTGATGTCCGCGATCCTCGGCAACACCGATCGCGAGAGCGAGCTGATGGAGCTTTCGCCCCGCTACGTCGAGGAGCTGAAGGTCCACGAAATGCTGTTCTGGCAACCCTGGCCCTTTCCGAACCTCGACGAGACTTCGCGCGAGCGCCTGCAGCGCGTGGTCGATGACAAGCGCGGCGCGGTACTGAGCGGATGCCACTTCGGTCAGTGGTTCCTGCTCTCCTCGGCGGTGAGAGTGGTCGGCGGGTTCTCCTTCGCGCTCGGAGGAGCATGGTTCTACGAGCCGCCGTCTCATGACCGCTGGGGTCGCAGACAGGCCCACTGGCAGCGATGGCTGCACCGTCGCCATGTGCGCACGATCCCGGCAGGCGGCTCCTTCCCTGTCGCACAGCAGATGCTCGAAGAAGGCGAGTTGATCCTCAACATGTTCGACATGCCAGGCCGGCACGAGACGAGGTTCCTCGGCAAGAGCGTGATGCTCGCCGATGGCAGCGCGCGGCTCGCGTTCGCGGCCGACGCGCTCGTGCTGCCGCTGCGATCGCGGCGCGACGGCCACCACGTGTGGGTAGACGTTGAGGAGCCGCTGGACCCGCGGGCATTCGACGACGCCGATGCGCTGCATGACAGCCTCGCCGAAGTGCATACGCGATGGATCCTGCAGGCGCCCTGGGCGCTGGAGAGCCCGCGGCGTCCAGGAGCATGGGAAGAGGCGGCGACGCCGACGGCCTGGACCCTGCCGGCAAGGCTCTGAAGCGCTGGAGCGCTTCGCGCCGCGCCGCCGAATAACTTGGCGAGCATGCGCGTGCTGTTCTTCAACGAGGGCAACTTCGGTTCCCACATCATGGGCCAGGGGCAGCTCGACGCCGCGCTGCGCGCTGGAGCGCTGGAGCGGCCTGAGATCGAGCTGCGCTTCGCGGGCCTTCTCCCGATCGACCGCTTCGCCAACGCCGCGATCTACCATCGGCTCGGTCCGCTCAGCGACCGGCGCCTTGACTTCCCGACGCTGCGATGGCACCTCGTCCAGTCGGCGCGAGCCCGGCGCGCGCTGCGCGCCACGCTCACAGAGTGGCCCGCAGACGTCGTCCAGCTGCACACCCAGTCCATCTCGCTGCTGATGGGGGGCCTGCTGCGGCGGCGCCACGTCGCGCTCTCGGTCGACACCACGATCCACGACTGGTGGTCGATGCCGGCTTGGGCATCGACCAACCGCGAGGCTGAGCCATCGATCGCGCCGAGCGTCGCGCTCGAGCGGCATGCGTTCGCGCGCGCAAGGCTCGTGCTCGCCTGGACCGCGTGGGCGGCACGCGCGGTCGCGGCCACCGCGCCAAAGGCCAACGTAGTGGAGCACCACCCGGGCATCGACCTTACGAGGTACCGTCCGGCCAGCCGCCGCGAACGCACGCGGATGCGGGTTCTGTTCATCGGCGGCAGGTTCATCGAGAAGGGTGGCGAGGAGCTGCTCGCAGCGCTTGGCGAGCAGCTCGGAAGTAGCGTCGAACTCGACCTCGTCACGCCGGCGGAGGTACCCGAGCGCGACGGCGTGCGTGTGCACCGGCTGAGCGCCTCTGACCCGCAGCTGCTCGACCTCCAACAGCAAGCGGACCTCTTCTGCCTGCCCACGCACGGCGACGCGGCGCCCTGGGCGGTGCTCGAGTCGATGGCCTGCGGGACACCTGTGATCTCCACGCACATCGGTGGGATACCGGACCTGCTCGATCGCGGCCGAGCCGGAGTGCTCGTCCCGCATGGCGATCCGCGCGAGCTGGGAGACGCGCTGCGGGCGCTTTTGCAGAACCCGCAGCGGCGCGCGCAGCTGGCCGCCGCGGCGCGTGAGCGCTGCGAACGCGAATACGATGCCCGGCGCCAGTTCGGGCGGCTGGTGCAGCGGCTTTCGGCGATCGTCCCTCAAGGCGCGCGTGGGCCATGCCGATAGCGCGGTTACCATTGACCATGGCCTGACGATTGCCGGCGGGAGGCCCGCGGTCGATCGTTGCGGCAGACCGGCATCGAGCTGGAGCGAGAACGAGCGCCGACGGCTCCGCGCTCAGCGCAAACCAGGACTCGCGAGCAGAAGGGACATCATCGGGTGAGCAAGACGACGTTGGTAACCGGTGGCAGCGGCTACATCGGAGCGATGCTGGTGGGAGAGCTGCTTGAGGCAGGGCAACAGGTGCGAGTGCTCGATTCGCTGCTGCACGGCCAGGAGGACATCGCCGCCGAGCAGGAGCGGGCGGGAGTGAGCGTGATCCGCGGCGACGTGCGCGACGCCGATGCGCGGGCCAAGGCGCTGCAGGGTGCCGACGCGGTCGTGCACCTCGCTGCGATCGTCGGTGATCCCGCCTGCGCGCGCGATCCGCAGGTCTCAGATGAGGTGAACGTCCAGGCCACCAAGAGCCTGGTGGCGGACGCAGGGCAGGCGGGCGTGAAGCATCTCGTCTTTGCCTCCACGTGCTCCAACTACGGTCGCATGGCCGACCCCACGATGCCGATCACCGAGGAGGGCGAGCTGCGTCCCGTCTCGCTCTACGCCGAGCAGAAGGTCGGCATGGAGCAGGCGATCCTCGCCAGCGAGAACGGCCCGACGCCGACCTGCCTGCGCTTCGCGACCGTCTATGGCGTTGGCCGCAGGATGCGCTTCGACCTCACCGTGAACGAGTTCACACGAGAACTGTGGGCCGACCGTGAGCTCGAAGTCTTCGGCGAGCAGTTCTGGCGTCCTTACATCCATGTTCGCGACGCAGCGCGCGCAGTTGCGACCGTGTTGCAGGCGCCTGCCGAGAAGGTCGCTGGCAAAGTCTTCAACGCCGGCCGCTCGGGCGAGAACTACCGCAAGCTCGACCTCGTGCAGGAGATCGGCAAGCAGATCGACCGCGGCAAGGTGAGTTATGTGCGCCGCGACGAGGACCCCCGCGATTACAAGGTGAGCTTCGACAAGATCCGCGCCGAGCTTGGGTTCGAGACGCTGATGACGGTGCCCGACGGCATCGCCGAGGTGATCGCCGCGCTCGATGAGGGCCGCTTCGGGGACCCCTTCGACAGCCGCTATCGCAATGTCCCCTGAGCGTTCGCGCGCTGCGCGAATCCCCCTCCTCGATCGCGGGGCACGATGGCGATAGCCGAATCCGCCCCGGAGCTGCCGCTCTTCGACCTGCGTCTTGAGCCTCAGGACTTCGAGGCGGTCGCGCAGACGCTGCGCTCAGGGTGGCTGACGTTGGGTCCGCGCACAGCCGAGTTCGAGCAGGCGTTTGCCGAGCACCTCGGCGCAAGGCATGCAATCGCGGTTTCCAGCTGCACCGCGGCGCTGCATCTCTCCTACCTGGCGGCGGGCGTGGGCCCCGGCGACGAGGTGATCGTGCCCGCCTTCACCTTCGCAGCCACCGCAACCGCGGCGATCTACTGCGGCGCCACGCCGGTATTCGCGGAGATCTCATCGCGCGAGCAGCCGATGCTCGACCCGGAGGACGTTGCTGCGAAGATCACTGCCCGCACGAAGGCAGTCTGCGTCGTGCACTACGCGGGCTACGCCGCCGCGGTCGATCGCCTGAAGGAGCTCTGCGACGCCCATCAGATCGCCCTGATCGAGGACGTCGCCCACGCTCCGAGCGCCAGCCATCAAGGCCGCAAGCTCGGCACGTGGGGCCTCGCGGGCGCGTTCAGCTTCTTCTCTAACAAGGTGCTCTCGGTCGGTGAGGGCGGGCTCGTGTGCACCGACGACGACGAGGTCGCCGCCTTCGTGCGCTCGCGCCGTTCACAGGCGATGACGAGCGGCACCTGGGACAGGCACAGCGGCCGCACCGATACCTACGACGTCGTAGCGCTCGGCTACAACTATCGCCTCGACGAGCCTCGCTCGGCGCTGCTGCTCTCGCGCCTGCAGCGTCTGGAGAGCGAAATCGAGCGGCGCAGGGAGCTCACCTACCGCTATCGCGAGCTGCTCTCTCAGGTCCCTGGGATCATCGTCCCCTTCGAGGACTCGCAGGTGCCGGAGTCCTGCTGCTACGTGATCCCGATCATGCTCGCGCAGGACGGACGCCAGTCGGAGGTGAGCGCAGGGCTGCGGGAGCGTGGCATCCAGACGAGCATCTTCTACCCCTCGATCCACAAGTTCACCGCCTATCGCGAGCGCTTTCCCGACATCTCCCTGCCGGTCACCGAGCTCGCCTCGCGCACCGAGCTGACACTGCCCTTCTACCCGCACATGAGCAACGCCGACCAGGATCGCGTCGCACGAGCCCTCACGGAGGTGATCGGAACATGAGCGATTGGCGCATGCCGCTGACGGACATCAAGGTCCCTGAGCAGGACGTCGAAGCCGTGCTCGACTGCCTGCGCTCCGGCTGGCTGACGATGGGGCCACGCACGCAGGCGTTCGAGGCCGCACTCGCCGAGTTCGTCGGCACGCCCCACGCGGTGGCCGTCTCCAGCGGAACCGCCGCGCTGCACCTCGCCTGCCTGGCCGCCGGCATCGGGGAGGGCGACGAGGTGATCGTGCCCGCGCTCACGTTCGTCGCGAGCGCGAGCGCGGCGCGCTATGTCGGCGCGCAGCCAGTGCTCTGCGACGTGCTTGGGCCCCACGACTTCAACATCGACGTGCAGGATGTGGAGCGTCGGATCACTCCCCGCACGCGGGCTGTGGTCGCCGTGCACTTCTGCGGCTACCCGGCACAGGCGCTCGCGCTGCGCGAGCTCTGCGACCGGCACAACTTGATCCTGATCGAGGACTGCGCGCAGGCGATCGGCGCGGTCGTGGACGAGAACGGGCGCCAGGTCGGCACGGTCGGCGAGCTTGGCGCATTCAGCTTCTTCTCTAAGAAGCAGCTGTGCGTGGGCGAGGGCGGAATGGTCAGCTCAGCCGACCCCGAGCTCGCGGGCAAGGTGCGCCAGCTGCGCTCGCACGCGATGACGAGCGGCACCTGGGACCGCCACCGCGGCCACGACCCCGCATATGACATCGTCGACATCGGCTTCAACTTCCGCCTCGACGAGCCGCGCGCCGCGCTCGGGCTCAGCCGGCTGCCGCGCCTGCAGCAGGACATCGCCCAGCGTCGCGCACTCGTGCGCGCCTATCGCGAGCGGCTCGCCGGCACGCCGGGGATCGAGGTGCCTTGGAGCGATCTCGCCGTCGAGCGCTCCAGCCACTTCGCCTTCCCCGTGCTGCTGCCCGACCGCGAGGCTCGCGACCGCTTCCGGGACGATCTGAAGCAGGCAGGAGTGCAGAGCACCTGGTACCCGGCGCTGCACACCTTCACCGACTACAGGCACCTCACGCCGCAGGGCGGCCTCCCAGGCGCCGAGCAGGCCTCCTGGCGCCACTGCGCCCTGCCGCTCAGCTCGAGCATGCAGGAGAGCGACGTCGACCTCGTGGTCGAGGTCGTGCGCAACGCCGTCGCACAGCTCGCCTGATAGCGCAGGCTCAGCTCGCCCGGCGCCGGCTCTGCGCTCAATCCGGCGGGATCAGCCGGTCGCGCACGGAGGCGAACTCCTCCTGCGCCTGCTCGTAGTCTTCGTGGCGCCCTATGTCGAGCCAGTAGTCATCGCTTGGCCAGGCGCGCACGACCTCGCCGGCCGCGATCAGCCGCAGGATCAGGTCGGGGAAGTCGAGCCGCTCGCCAGGCTCGATGAAGGAGAGCGCGCGCGGCGCGAAGCAGTAGACGCCCATGCTCGCTGTGAAGTCGATCTCCGGCTTCTCGTCGTAGCCGGTCAGGCGTGTGGGATCGCCGTTGTCGCCGAAGCGGAGGACTCCAAGCGATATCTGAATGTGGCGCAGCTTCGTGGCGATCGTCGCCGCGGCGCCGCTCTGCGTGTGCCCGCGCATCAGCGCGGCGTAGTCCATGTCGGTCAGCACGTCTCCGTTCATCACCATCACGTGATCGGAGGCGAGGCCATCTATCAGCGCGAGCGCCCCGACCGTGCCAAGCGGCTCCCGCTCGCGGAAGTAGTCGATCGGCACGCCGTAGCCGGCGCCATCCCGGAAGAAGGCCTCGATCAGCTCCGCGAGATAGCCGGTGGCCATCGTGATCCGCTCGATCCCGTTGGCCTTCAGTTGACGCACGACTATGTCGAGCACGGGGCGATCGCCGATCGGCATCAGCGGCTTTGGCAGCACGGTCGTGTAGGGCCGCAGGCGAGTGCCCTCGCCGCCGGCCAGGATCACCGCGCGCGTCACGTCAACGGCCTCAGAGTTGCAGGCAGCCCGCCGAGCGAGCGCCACAGGCTTAGCCGCACTGGGCCTGCCCACGTGCGTTTCATCGGGTGTGAGCATAGATGCCGAGAGATTCAGGCGCATACGAAGGCATCGCCCAGATCGCGGCCGACCTTGAGCCCTGGAATCGCAGTCGCCGTTTGTCAGAGCGCGTGGGCGCGCGAAGCACCGCAGGCGCCTGCGAGCGCCTCGCGGTAGACCTCGCCCGTGCTCCGAGCGATCGCGGGCCATCCGAAGCGATCGTTGGCCATCCGCTCGCCTGCGAGCCCACGCCGAGCGCACTCCTCCGATCCGCGGGCGACGCTGTCTGCGAGCGCCCGCGCGAGCGCCTGCGGGTCGCAGGCAACGCACAGCCAGCCGGTCTCGCCGTCCTGCACCGCCTCGATCAGCCCTCCTACGGGGTAGGCGATCACCGGCCGTTGAAAGCCGTAGGCCAGCAGCAGCACGCCGCTCTGGCTGGCGACCTCGTAGGGCAGCGCGACGGTGTCCGTCGCGGCGAAGAGCTCGGCCGCCTGCGCCATCTCCAGGAAGCCCTCTCTCACGATCACCCTGCCGCTAAGCTTGGAGCTGCGCAGCAGCTGCTCGTTGGCCTGCAGCGCGCCGAGGTCTTCGCCGGCGATGATCAGCCACAGCCCGGGCACACTGCTCACCGCGACCAGCAGATCGTCGAGTCCCTTATCCAGGCGCAACTGGCCGAACATCATCGTGACTGGCGCATCGACCGGGATCCCCAACGCTGCACGCGCCTGACCGCGGTCGGCCGCGCCTCCGGTGCGTGCCAGGCCAC
Organism: Solirubrobacteraceae bacterium; assembly: GCA_036008645.1. Taxonomy (GTDB): domain Bacteria; phylum Actinomycetota; class Thermoleophilia; order Solirubrobacterales; family Solirubrobacteraceae; genus Palsa-744. The sequence continues at coordinate 90,202 of DASYNI010000038.1, read as the reverse complement.
CGTACTCGCCGTGTGGGATCACGACCGTGCGTGCCGCCACATCGCTTGGGATGCGTGCGAGATCGGCTTGCGTGTGGACGATCGTGCGTGCCGTGATCCGCGCCAGCAGTCGCCGCAGCGCGCGGTTGGTGGCAGCCAGCGACTGCTGCCTTTCGAAGGTGTTGTGCCAGGTCTGCACGATCGGCCTGCCGCAGAGGCGGATGCAAAGCACGGCGATCAGCCCCAGCGACTGGCGCTCCCAGCCCTGGACGTGGACGACGTCGCAGCGGCGGGCGAGCCTCATCAGCCGCGGCACGGCGGCGAGGAAGCGCAGGCCGTTGCTCGCCCACCCCAGCCCGAGACGACGAACGGCCCGCCCGAACCCGCTGTGCCCACGCGTGTAATGGAAGACGTGGTTGACGTGCACTCCCTCCACGGGCCGGTAGAGGTGGTCGTCAGCCGTCGCGAGCTCGACACTCCAGCCCTGCTGCGCAAGCGCGCAGGTCAGCAACGCCGTGTAGTCGGCCTCGCCGCCGCGCCCCCCCTGCTCCACCATCAGCAGCTTCGTCGCGGTGCCCTGCGCGTGCGAGATCGCAGGAGACGTGGGTGCAGAGGGGCTCGCCATCGCCGCGCAGTGGCGCTAACGCGCCGCCGGCTGCTGCGGAGTCCCACCGGCGATCGCGGTGTTCAGCAGGCCCTCGATCATCTCTGCGACCACGGGCGCGGCGTATGTGCGCTCGGCATAGGTGCGGCCAGCCGCACCGTGTCGGGCCACGAGCTCGGGGGCGTCGACGTAGGGCCGCAGCATCTCGCACAGCGCCTGCGGATCGTTCTCCGGCGAGGAGATCGCCCCCAACTCGGGGGTGATCATGTCCGCCACGCCCATCGCCCCGGTCGAGAGGCATGGGCGCGAGGCGAGCATCCCGAGGATCACCGCCCGCGGCGCGCCCTCGGCCGGGCTCGGGCAGAACACCGACACGTCGAAGGCCGAGAGCACGTCGGGAACCTCTTTGCCGGGAGTCGAGATGAAATGCGCCCGCCCGCCGAGCGGAGCAGCGAGTGCACGCAGCTGCTCGCCGGTCTCCCCGTCGCCTGCGAGGATCAGGTGCACGCGAGGGTCTTCGAGCTCCCGTACCGCTTCCACAACCACGTCGTTGCGCTTCTTTGGATGAAAGCGCGAGATGCATCCCACCACGAACGCATCTGCCGGTATCCCGAGCTGCTCGCGCACCCGACGCCGCCCGCCCTCGGTGTATTCGATTTCCTGCGTGCGCAGCACGTTCGGGACGACCACCACCTTGCTCGGATCCACGCCCACCTCGGCAACCGAGCGCTTGGTCCCCTCGGAGACCGCCATCACCAGCGGCACCCTGCGGGCCGCGGCAAGGTAGGCACGTCGGGTCGGTCCTGAGCGCATCTGCACCGGCACAGGGCCCCACTCCGCCCAGACCGTGCATGCCCGCAGCGAGGACGGCAATGCCGGCGCCAGCAGCTGCTCCTTCTTGTAATGGAGCAGCAGCACGTCATAGGGGGCCTGGGCCCTCAAAGCGCGCCGCAGCCCCCGGGCCAGCAGCGGCCACTGCAGAGCCAGCGAGGGCCAGGTCCGGCCGGAGAGCTTCGGGCCGAGGGAGATCGGATGCACCTCCACTTCGGTGTCCCGGCCGATGCTCGGCAGATCGGAGAGGATCACTGTCTGATGTCCGCGTTCGCGCAGCGCTTGGAGCATCTCGATCGCCGCGAACTCCGCGCCGCCGCTGGCGTCGCTGGTCATCACACTCACGATCTTCATCGCAACGCCCCGCTGTTCATCGTTGCGAGGATATTGACCCTGCGCGACGCTCGCGGTCGCGTGGAGAGCGCTGGCCTTGGCGTATCATCCTGCGCGGCGCTGGGCTGCTATCAGCCGCGGACAGACCCCGCCTCCGCGAGAGCGGCGCACACGAATCGCTGCCGGCTTTCAGTCCTGCCCCGCAACGGTCGAAGGAGAAAGGTATGAGCGACGGTTCAAGACCCCTGGTCGTGCAATACCTGTACGTCCATCAGCCGGGCGAGGAGTTCTTCTACCCGACGGTGCGCACGAGCTCCTCGATCGCGCGCGTCGCCGAGCGCTACCTGGAGTGCACGCTCAGCCAGGCCGCAACGCTCAGGCTCCAGGACGCCGCCTGCGATCTCGCGCTCGCCACCAATGTGGAGGACCGCTCGGCGCTCGGCAGGCGCGGCCAGGCGCTGCTGGAGAAGATCGAGGACCTGGGCGTGAGGATCCTGCCGACCCCCTATCTGCATCGACCGGCCGACGACGGCGCCAATTACATCTCCTCCCGCTACGTGCTCGACGCGATCCTCACCGCCAGCGAGGGCGAGTCCCCAGAGCGCCAGCTGTGGCTCACCGATCTCGACTGCGTCTGGGTGGACGCGGAGAAGACGTTCGCCGCGGCGCCCGCCGGCGACCAGGTCGGCTGCATCTTCATCGGCTACTCGCCTGACGAACAGGCGGGGATAACCCCTGGAGGCGACACGCGGCGGGCCGTCGGCGCGCTGGCCGTGGAGATGGGTGCAGAGCCCTGGCCAGAGGCTCCTCCCTGGGTGGGTGGCGAGCTGCTCACCGGGGCCGCGCATACGCTGCGTGAGCTCGTGCGAGCCTGCGAGCTCCTCGACGCTCAGCTATCGAGCCGAGATCGGCTGCTGGCCGCCGAGGAGGAGGTGCTCAGCCTCAGCGGCGCGCTGAGGCTCGTGCGCTTCGTCGATCTCTCCCCGCTCGCCCGTCGGATAACCACCGGGCCGCGTGCGCAAGCCTCTGCCCCGGAGGACCCGCTCTCGCTGGGCCTCTGGCATCTACCCGCCGAGAAGGGCCTCAGCTTCCGGCGCACCGCTCAGGAGATGCTGCACGGCAGGCGCAGACGGCTGCGTCTGGACCTGACCGACCCGTCTCGCCTCGCGCGACGATTCAACGTCTCCGGAGCGGGGCCGCTGAGACGGATCCAAGACGATGGCTGGATCGCCTTGCAGCGCATCCGCGATGCGGGCTTTGCAAGGTCGAAGCTCACAAAATCCTGAAAGACCGTTCGATGCGCGCACTGCTGATAGACGAGGGCCTCAACCGCGCCACGCTCGTGGGCGCGAAAGGGCTCGTGCACGACGGCTGGACGGTGGGCTGCGCCGCCTCGATACCAAGCCTCGCCTCGCGCTCTCGCTCCTGCAGCGAGTTTCACCTCATCGCCTCGCTGCGAGACGATCCCGAGCGCTTCTGCGCGGATGTCGCCAAGACGATCGCGGAGGGCCGCTACGACGTCGTCTTCCCCACCTGGGAGGCGGCAACGAGCGCGCTCTCCAGCGCGCGGGAGCAGCTGCCGGGGGTGTTCCCCTTCCCCGACCACGAGGTCGTGCTTACGAGCTTCGACAAGTATGCCCTCTCTGAGATCGCGCAGGCGAGTGGGATCGCTTCGCCGGCCACCACTCATGCCAGCGATCAGACGCTCTCGTCCTTCCGGTACCCGGCGCTGGTGAAGCCGGCAAGCCACGCCGACGCCTACTTTCCCGCGCTCGTCGTCGACGGCCCGGACGCCGCACGCGCCCGTGCGCGCGAAATCGAAGCGGCGGGCGGATCGCCGCCGTTGCTGCAGGAACACGTGCAGGGAGCGCTCGTGGCAGTCGCGTTCGTCGCCGACCGCGACGGCAGGCTGCTCAGCGTCAGCCAACAGCGGGCAGAGCTCGTCTGGCCGCCGCAGACGGGCATCACCGCCCGCGGAGTCACGGAGCCGATCGACCCCGACCTGCTGGAGCGGGTCACCGACTTCGTCGGCAGGGTGGGCTGGTGGGGACTCGCGCAGCTGCAGTTCCTGCGCGGCCCGGACGGCGTCGAGCGCTTGATCGACTTCAATGGCCGCTACTACGGCTCAATGGCCCTCGCCCTGCGCGCCGGTGTCAACCACCCCGCGACGTGGGCACGGGTTGCCCTTCGGATGCCTGTGGCGCAAACGACGCAGATCACTGGCGTGAGATACCAATGGCTGACCCGAGACCTGCGCGCGAGCGCAAAGAGCACGCATCCGGTCAGAGAGCTGCTCCGCGCACTGCTGCGCGCGCCACGCTCGGCACACAGCCTGTTCTCGCCATCAGAGCCGTGGCTGGCGCCGCGCTTTCTGGCAGAACAACTGCGTCGCTCGGTCCAGCGCCGGCTGCGCTCTGCCTGATCAAGCCCGTCGAGTACCGTTCCAACCGTGTCATCGGGCTCAGACAACGCTCGCAACCTGCGACTGCATCTGGGCGAGCATGCGAATAGCAATCCCAAACCGCCTGCGGCGCTGCGCTCGCGGAGAGTCCCCCCCGCCCCAGTCAGAGCCGCCCAACGCGTGCAGATGAAGCTCGGCCGGCTCGATTGGCAGCAGGCGTGGCTTGAGCCTCTGATCGCCGAGCGCCGCGCGGCGCTCGGCGACTCGGCGCAGGGACCGCCGCGCTTCCTCGTGCGCGTCGACGAGTTTCCCTACTACACGACCTTCGACGAACCCCAGCAGCAGGGCGTGGAGATGTCGCGGCGCTTCCATGCGGTGATGGCGGAGGAGGGCGTGCCGCACCTGATGTCGATCCTGCCTCAGCTCACGCACGCGCCACTGGACCCCGACTCGCAAGGCGGCAGACCGCTCGGCGATGTCGAGCTCGCGCTGATCGAGCAGATGCGCCATGACGGCGTCGCCTTTGCGCAGCATGGCACGACTCACCGCACGCGCTACGCAAGCCCGCGACGCCGCTCAGAGCTTTGCGGCCTCTCCGCCGCCGACACCGAGGCACTGCTAGAGGAAGGCCGCCTCAGGCTGCTCGCCGCCGGGATCGATGCAAAGGTGTTCGTGCCGCCCTTCAACCGCTTCGACGCCGCCCAGTATGAGCTGCTGAGCACTCGCTTCGACGTCGTCTGCGGCGGGCCTGAGAGCGTTGCGCTGCTCGGCTTCCACGGCGGGCCGCTGTGGCGTGGAGACTCGGTCTACCTGCCCTGCTATGCGCCTCTCTACGCCGACGCGAAGACGGTGATCGGCGCCGCCGAGCAACTGATCGACGCCGCCCCCGGCACCTGGGTGCCGATCGTGCTGCACACCTCCTGGGAGCAGGAGGACGACTTTGCGGCGCTGCGTGCGCTCGCGCGGCGGATCGCTCCCTACGCCGCGAGCTGGGAGCAGTTGCTCACAGAGGTCGACCACAGCCGCAACGCAGAGCCCGCCGCGCCGGCCTCAGAGCAGGCGTGAGAGCGGCAGGCAACAGGCTCCGCGGATGGGCCATCACCGCGCTCAGCGGGCTGCTTGCGGCGCTGCTGCGCGGCCTTGCGCGCGCTCCCAGGATCAGACAAGCACTGCGAGCGCGTGCCACACACGCGCTCGCAGAGGGTGATCTGCTGTTCGTCTGTCACGGCAACATCAACCGCAGCGCGTTCGCCGCCGAGCTCGCCCGTCGCCGCTGGCCTGCCCGGAACGTCAGAGAGGCGGGCACCCGGGCGCGCGCCGGCCGGCCGTCTTCGCCGCTTGCAATCTCCGCCGCAGAGCGCTGGCAGATCGATCTTCGCTCCCACCGATCGGAGCCGCTTGACGGCACGCTGCTGAGAGGCGCTCCCGCCCTGTTCGTCTTCGACGCCCGCAACCTCGTAGAGCTCGCCCTGCGCCACCCTCTCGCGCTGCGTCGAGCCCATCTGCTCGGATGGCTCTGCAGCGCACCGGGCGGGCCCGAGATCGCCGATCCCCACGGTGGGCCGCCCAGCGCCTACGAGGCCGCCTTTGGGCAGATAGCCGCGGCGCTGCTGGACGGCGGCGAGCACAATGGCCCGCGTCTTCTCGCCGACGCCTAATGTGGGCGGTGGGATGATCGATCTGCACTGCCATGTGCTCCCTGGCATCGACGATGGCCCGGCCACGATACAGGAGGCGCTTGCGCTCGCCGGGATGGCCAGCGCGGCCGGCATCCGCCGGATCGTGGCCACTCCTCACGTCAGCTGGCGCTACCCCAATGACGCGGAGACCGTGCGCAGACTCACGGCGGAGTTGAACGACCGACTCGCGCAGGCAGACACGGAGATCGACGTGATCGCCGGTGCCGAGATCGCGATGACGCGGGTACCTGACACTCCATTCGAGGAGCTTGAGGGACTCACCCTCGGCTCCAGCCGCTGGCTGCTGTTGGAGCCGCCGTTCGCCCCCGTCGCCCACGGCCTTGACGCGATCGCGATCGACCTCATGCAGAAGGGCTTCAAGGTTCTTATCGCCCATCCAGAGCGCTGCGCGGCGCTGCAACGGGAGCCTTCGCTGCTTGGCACGCTCGTGCGTGCCGGCGCACTCACATCGATCACCGCGGGCTCTCTCAGCGGGCGCTTCGGCGGGCAGGCGCGCCGGTTCGCGCTGCAGATGCTCGAGGAGGAGATCGCGCACAATGTCGCCTCGGACGCGCACGACACCGCGCAGCGCCCGCCAGCGATCCAGTCTGAGATCGACCAGGCCGGCTATCGCGATCTGACCGATTGGCTGACCGAGCTCGTCCCCGCAGCGATCCTGGCCGATCAGGAGCCGCCACCAAGGCCATCCCACGCCCGCCCTGGGAGCGCAAGGCGCAGGGGACTGCTTTCACGCCTGCGCGGAGCGTGAGTGAACGGCACTCAGGCGAGGCGCACGATCGCGATCACGATCCCGACCAGCACGAAGAAGACGATCGCGATCTGCAGCCAGATCCAGGTCGGTGACATGCGCCGCAAGCTTACCGGCTCTGCTGCTCCACGTGATCGACTAAAGTCGTATCGATGGTGGCGCGCTTGCTCCGGCTGACCGCTGCGATCGCGCTCTGCTGCTGCCTGGTCGCGGCATCGGCTTCATCCGTCTCAGTCGCGCAGGCAAGCGGTCAGGCAGGACCGCTGCGCGGCTTGAACATCGCCGGCCTCAGCGGCAGCTCGAGCACGGCTGCGATCAATCGCGAAATATCCACCGCCCGCTCGCTCAACGCCCAGATCGTGCGGGTCGAGTTCCCGTGGTCGTTCTTCCAGTCGACAGGACCCGGAACCGAGAGCACCGCCGCCGTGAACGCCGCCAACGCCCTGTTCGCCGCCGCGGCCTCCGCCCACATCAAGGTGATAGCACTCGTCGACGACACGCCCTGCTGGGCCTCCTCTGCACCCGCCTCGGCGCTCGCCAGCTGTGGACATGGAGGCATAGGCGGCACGGCCGAAGCCTGGCCGCCGACGCAGCCGCTCTACCTTGGATCCTTCATGGGTTGGCTCGCGAAGCAGTATGGCTCGCAGATCACCGCGATCGAAGTCTGGAACGAGCCCGACCAGGCCAATCAGGACTATCTCGCCGGTCCGCAAAAGCCCAAGCACTATGCCGAAATGCTGCGCGTCTCCTACACCGCGATCAAGAGCGTCGCGCCGAACGTGACGGTGCTTGCGGGCTCGCTCGTCGGTTCCAACGGCGGCTTCATGCGCGCCCTCTACGCGCAGGGTGTAAAGGGCTATTACGACGCGGTGGCCGTCCACTTCTACAACCTGGTGCTCGGCTCGGTGCGCCGCTTCCACGAAGTCCAGCTCGAAAACGGTGACCACACGCCACTCTGGCTCGACGAGTTCGGCTGGAGCAGCTGCTGGCCTGGTCGCAAGGTCGAGCAGGAACAGGGGTGCGTCACCCGGGCGGTGCAGGCGCAGAACATCACCAGCTCGTTCCGCGAGCTCGCGCGTGCTCCCTACGTCGCCGCGCTGCTCACATATGGCTTCCAGGACCACCCTGGAGAAGAATTCGGCGTGCTGGGCGCGCAGGGCAAGCGCAAGCCATCGTTCTACGCGCTCGCGGGCGCACTGCGCTCCCCGTTTGGCCCGCCGAGCCCCGTGACGCTGAGCCTGCGCCACAGCGGGGGGAGCGTGATCGCGAGCGGCTCAGCGCCGGTGGGCGACTACCTGAAACTCGAAGCCTTCGTCCGCGGCGTGCTGCGCTACAGGGCGATATTCACGCTCAACCGCTTCAACGGCTACTCGATCACGCTGCCGAGCGTGATCGGCACGCGCAACATGCGCGTCCGCGTCTACCAGTACTGGCTCGGCGCGGGCAGCGATGCGCAGCGCAACATCTGAGCCGGCGTCTTCCCTCGGCGTGCGAATCGCGACAGGCGCCCGGTAACCTGCCAAGCCGTGTCGCGCCGAGTCAGCCTCGTTCACGACTATCTGCTCGTGATGCGAGGCGCGGAGCGGACCTTCGCCGCGATCGCACAGATGTTCCCGCAGGCGCCGATCTGCACCCTGCTCTACGACGAGCAGGGCACGAACGCCCGCTTCGCCGGACGCAAGGTCGTGCCGTCGGCACTGCAACGTCTACGTGTGAGGCAGAGCTCGTTTCGGCGCCTGCTGCCGCTCTACCCCTACGCGATCGGCCACCTGAAGGTGCCCGACTGCGATCTCGTGATCAGCAGCAGCAGCGCCTTCGCCCACGGCATCGAGAAGCCGCGCGGCTCGATTCACGTCTGCTATTGCCATGCGCCCTTTCGGTACGCCTGGTATGAGCAGGCGCGCGCTCTCGCCGAGACGCCGCCGCCGCTGCGGCCCCTGCTGCGCGTGCAGCTTGCGCGCATGCGCAGGTGGGATCTCGCAGCCGCTGGCCGGGTGGACTCCTATGTCGCCAACTCGATGCTCACGCAGGAGCGGATCAGACGCTATTACGGCCGCGAGTCGGTGCTCATACACCCGCCCGTGGAGACGCATCGCTTCTCGATCGGCGAGCCGGGCAAGAGACTACTCGTCGTCTCTGAGGTGGTCGCCCACAAGCGGGTGCACATAGCGCTGGAGGCGGCACGTCGGGCGAAGGCACCGATCGCGATCGTCGGCTCCGGCCCCGATCACGCTGCGCTGCGCGCCGCCTACCCGGAGGCAGATTTCCTGGGACGAGCATCTGACGCCGACCTCGTGGATCTGTACGCGAGCGCGAGGGCGGTGATCGTTCCGAGCATGGAGGAGTTCGGCATCACCGCAGTCGAGGCTCAGGCAGCAGGCCGGCCGGTGATCGCGGCTGCGACGGGCGGGGCGCTTGAGACGGTGATCGACGGGCAGACGGGGCTACTCGCGACCCTCGACGACCCCGACTCCTTCGCAAGTGCGATCGAAAGCATCGACGCGCTGCCCTTTGAGCCGGCGCGTGCGCGCCAGAACGCAGAGCGCTTCTCGGTTGCCGAATTCCAGCGCCGCCTTGCCGAGCACGTGAACACCCTGTTCCCACGGGAAGAATCTGGACGTATGTAGGAGGCTGGCGAGGGATGTTGAAGTCTTAATGGGAGTTCGACGATTCAAATCGCAGAAATGGGTAACACCGTCTGGCGAGCATGTTGATAGCGATCGCATCAGTGCTGTTGGTCTGGGTCCTGCTCGGGGCGCTTTGCGTCGCGTTGTGCCGCGTCGCGGCAAGTGGCCAGCGGCGGCGCGCCCTCACCGCGCAGGCGCCGGTCGCCTGCGACGCTAGGCGTGAGGGCATCCCGGCTTCGCTTGAGAGCGGACTCGTGATCTGGGAGAACGCAGAGCAGCCGATCGCCGAGGCTCAGAGGCCGCGGCGTTCAAGGACGTGGGCGACGGTTCGCAGCAAGATCTTCATGTCGCTCCACAAAGACCAGTTCGCCACGTACAGGTAGTCCATCGAGCCCATCTGCTGCAGTGGCACGCGGGTGGGCCCAAGGATCTGCCATGGCCCGGTCACGCCCGGCATCAAATCGAGCCTGCGCCGATCCCAGCCCTCGATCTTGTGATCCTCCTCGATCACGAGCGGCCTTGGCCCGACGAGGCTCATCTCCCCGCGAATCACGTTCAAAAGCTGGGGAAGCTCATCGAGCGAGCTTTTGCGCAGGAAGCGCCCCACGCGCGTCACGCGCGGGTCGTCGGCAATCTTGAAGAGGCCGTCCTGCGCCTCGTTGAGTGCTCGCAGCTCGTCCTTCAGCGCGTCGGCATCCGGGACCATGGTGCGGAACTTGATCATCCAGAAGTGCCTTCCGTGCTGCCCGACCCGCTGCTGGCGAAAGAGCACCGGGCCGCGCCCATCGAGCTTGATCGCGGCTGCGATCGCAAGCATCAGCGGACCCATCACGAGCAGCCCGACTCCCGCCGCGAGCAGATCGAACGCGCGCTTGACCGCCACTGAGACGGGGCTCAGATCGAACGGCCTCACCCCGAGCACGGTCAGCCCGTGCAGGTCGTCGAACTCCACCGAGCTGCCGACGACCTCGAGCAGCCGTGGCACGACGCTCACGCGCACGCCGACGGCTTTCAGGCTGCGAACGAGGTCGAGCGTCTCCTCCGCATCCACGCTGCCGGAGAGGATGATCGCCCTGTCGACTTCTAGCACGCTCGCGAGGTCACGAATCTCGCCGAGCCGCGAGGCAGAGTATTCGTCAGTCGACCAGGCCGAGACCTTGCCGGGATCGAGGTGGGCGACCATGCTTGCCTTGATGCCTGCATGGTTGACGAGCTTCGCGCGGACGGCGCCGACCGGCTCCTCATCCCCGATCAGCAGGCAGCGCTCAGGCGGCGAGAGCCGCAGCGCAAGCGAGCGAGCGACGGTACGCACCATCGCCAGCAGGCCGATGAGGAAGATCCACAGCAGCAGTGCACCGGCGCGCGGGGCACCGTCATCGAGGAAACCGCCGCTCACGATCCAGGTCGCGAGCACACAGAAGGTCGCCGCACTGAACAGCTTGGGGACCTCATCGAGCGTCGTCTTTCGCAGCAGCGCCTCGTCGCGGTCGTAGAGCCCGAGCAGCTTCGAGCAGGCAAGGAGCACTGCGATCGCCACCGCAATCCCAACAGTGATGTGCGGGTTGCGCGCGAGCACAGCCTCCATCAGCACGAAGGAGCCCACCACCGCGATCACATCCGCGAGCAGGAGCAGGCAGCGAAACAGAGCGTCCCGCTGCACGTTCGTGCTCGAGCCGCGCGCCTGCGCCCGGTGCAGCGGTCGCGTGCCGCGGTGGGCGATGCCGCGACCGCCAGCCAGCGATCCAGACGCCCCGCCAAGCGGCACGGCCTGCTCTGCGGCGCTCTGCCTGCTGACCTCAACGCGACCGCTCAACTGCCGGCCCCTCTGATCTCACGGGCGCCCGGCCCGGGTCTGCCAGCGCCATCGCTCCGCTCCCGCCGCCCGAGCCGCCAGGTCAGCCCTGCGATCAAGGCGAGCGCGATGGCAATCGCGGCGACCAGCAGCACCTGCGAACCGGAGAGACCTGCGGTCGTGGCGCTCGCCGGCGATGAGGGTGGTGGCGATGAGCCGCCGCCCGGCACGGCCGCCGCGCCATGGCCGCCGCCCGACCGTGAGCCCTTGCCGGCCCTGCCGCCGCTGCCACCCTTGGAGGCGCCTGCCTGGGCATGGCCGCTTGTGTTTGCGCCCGGCTGTCTCCCAGCCGTGCTCGACCCGGATCCAGAGACGCCAGATTCGCCTTCGCTGAGGCTGCCGGACGCCGGCGTTTCCGTGCCCCCATGCGAAGCGCCGCCCCCGTTCACGAGCCCCGAGCCGATGATCTGCTGCTCTCCGGCGCCCGGGCCGCCATATCCGCTCAGCAACGGTGCTTCAGCGGCCGCAGATGACTGTGCGCAGACAAGCGCCGCCGCTATCGCGATGGTGATGATGGTCGCGGTTTGGGATCTCACTTTTCCCCGCCTTGGGATTATGCTGTGGCTCGCGCAACTTGCCGTTCGCTCTCCGTGCCCTGCCCCTAGTCGCCCCTCGAAACCGGCGCGTCCGCAACGATCTGTGGTCTGCCGATGCGGGCTAGCCCGCATTAACGGAGTCAAACGTTAGCGAAGCTACGCGAAGGTGTCGAGCGTGGAAGTCCCACAAATGACCGTCGGCAACTTACGCAAGCGGTTTCCCACTTATGGGAATTGTTGAGCTTCGTGGAGGATCAGTCGGTTCAGCTGCCGCACGCTCACACGCCCTCCGCGGCGCCCGATCGCCAGCGCCTGAGTAATCAGACTGTCTCTAGGCGCGAGTTGCGATGCTCGCCTCAAGAGCGCGAGCGCGGCGTCACGTTGCCCCCGCGTCGAGGCGATCGCACCCCGCTCAAGTGTCGCGTAGACGTCTCCAGGCGTACGCCGCAGCGCCAACTCGAACTCTCCGTCCGCACGCTGAAGCTCGCCGCGCCGCAGCGCGATACTGCCGGCCACGAGATACGGTTCGTCGCTCAGCGGGTTCAGAGCGGCAGCTTCGTTGAGCTCGGCGTAGGCGGAGGCCGTCGCGGTCGGCCAGGCGCGGGCGGCGCTCTGCACCTCCATACGCGAGAGCCAGGGCAACACCAGCGAGACGGCGGCGGCGCCGACCAGCGCAAGCCCTAGCACGATCGTGCCGATCCGCACCAAGATACGAGCGTTTCCCGCTTGTGAGTCGAACGAGCGCATCCACCGCGAGTGTGCGGCGGTCTCAGCGGGGCACAGCGAGCAGCTCAGGCCAAGTAGCGCGAACGCGGCGGCGCCGAGGCCCGCGTACTCGAAGAACCAGTCGAAGGAGCCGTGGACCGCCCAGGAGGCGAAGCCGGCGAGCGCAGCCGCGGCCACCGCTTTTGCGAGCGGGTCGACACGCCGGAGTGCGCGGCGGGTCGCGACCAGACTCGCGATCAGACCGCAGAGCGCAATCAGGGCACCGATCAGCCCGGTCTCCGCAAGCGTTCGCATCTCGACGCTGTGGGGGTAATGAGGCGTCTCTTCGCTGTGACCCAGCCGTAGGTACTGCTCAGCAAAGTTGTCAGCGCCAATACCAATCAGCGGATGGGAGAGGAACTCGTGCCAGGCGACGCGATAGAAGTCGTAGCGATTGCTGCCAAAGCCGCTGGTGAGCCTGCTCTGACCGGAGGAGTCGGCGGCATAGCCTTTTAGGCTTGTGAACGTGTTCCATGCGTGTTCCACCCGCCCAACGGGCCGGCCGACCGCAGCGAGCACGCCGACAACAAGCACTACGGCGGCAAGCACGCCCGCAAATCCAACCCCCGTGCGCAGGCGCCCCCGCGTCGGCGAGGCGGCCGGCCACCTCACCTCCAGCATCGCGATCAGCGCGCTCACGAGCGTGACGGCAACGGCCGCGAGCAGCACCGAGAGCGTCGCAGAGTGGGCTGCGGAGGCCGCGGAGCCACCCGATTCGATCCGTTTGGCCAGGTGCAGCACGGCGGGCGCGCAGGCGCCGGCGCCCAGCCCGATCGGGATCAGCGTGATGAGGTTGCGCACGCGGCCCGGGAGCAGCACCAATACGAGCACCAGCATGATCGGAATCGAATACACGGCGCCCCTGCTCTGGCTGTAGAGCGCTACGGCCGCGAGCGTGGCCGCGCCGCCCGCAAGCAGTCCGCGCAGGAGCGCTGGCAGACGCCGGGAGGCGGCCATCAGCCACGCCGGGTAGAACGCCATCATCCACATCGCCGCGTTGGCGTTCGTGTAGCCGGCTGGAGAGGTGAGACGCCCTTCGGGCATCAGCTGCTGCACGGCGGCGGCGCTGCCTGAGGCGGCGTTGACGCGCAAAACCGTGTACACCGCAAGCCCCGCCATCGCCAGCGTCCAGGCACCGAGCAGCAGCGCTGCGCTCGCGCCGGTGCGCCTGAAGCTCGCGAACAGAGCGAACACGATCAGGTAGACCAGAGTGCGATCCGCGCCTTCCCAGGCATCTCCGGGCACGTTCGCCCAGAGGATCGAGAGGAAGCTCCATGCCGTATATGCCGCGAGCGCCGCAATCGCGATGCGGACCGGCCACGGGATCGAGGCGACTCGCAGCCTGATCGCCCCCACGGCGATCACCAGCAGCGCGAGCAAGATGATGCCCCCGGGCGCCCAATGTGTTTGTGGGAAGCCGGCCTGGTTGGCCGCCCAGGCGATCAGCAGCGCAAGCGCACCGAGCGCGGGGAGGGCGCTCGGATCCTCAGCGAGGATCCGCAGAGGCACACGGAGCAGATCACGCATCGCACCGCCAGGTGAAGGCGCGCCGCCATCTGGCCGCTCGTCGGCAACGCTGCTTCGGGCGGGCATCTGCGCCGAGGATAATGGCCCCGCAGGCGACGCGGTGGCCGGACTGAAGTCAGCCCTGCGTCGCGCCCCGCGCCGCCCCCGCCAGCAGCAGCGAGATCACTCGCCCCATCAGATCGTCGGGAACCGCAGCTGGGTCCGCCAGCTTCTGCCGCGCGATGCCATCCGCGAGCGCGTCGATCGCGATCGCAAGCTGCTCGGCCGGGATCTCTAGCTGCAGGTTGAACTCGCGCGCGCCGTCGCTGATCAGCCTGGTCAGCACCTGCCTGGCCTTGGCGAAGCTCGCGGCGACCCGCTCGCGGGCGCCGGGGTCGCGTGCGGCGTAGGCCCAGAACTCGATGAACAGCATCAGCATCTCGGGCTCGCGCTCGACGATCTCCATCCAGTGCCGCGCGCCGCCGCGGGCCCGCTCGGCGATGGTACTGACACCGTCGACCTCGGCCGCGATCTCAGCGCAGTAGGCATCGGTGACATCGTCCATTAGGGCCAGGAAAAGGTCCTCCTTGCCGCCGAAGTTCGAGTACAGCGCGCCTGTCGAGAAGCCGGCCTCCGCCGCGATCTCCTCCACGGAGGCTCCATGGTAGCCGCGCCTGGCGAAGACGGTGCGCGCGGCGAGCAGCAGTCGCTGCCGCGTCTTGGCCTTGCTCTGCTCGCGGGTGAGCCGCGTTGCGATCGCTGGGGCTGCCTCGGTCATGGCTTCACATTCTAGTTAAGGGAGCAATTGCTATTGCAATAATGGCCATTATCTATAGAATGGGCTGGCGCGCAACCGACAGAGGAGAAGAGATGGCGAGCACTATGGCGCAGGGTCCAGGGAGCACGAAAGCGCAGAGCAATGGGGCAGCCGCCAGCAGCAACGGCGCCCAAATCGGCAGTCTGCCCGCCGACGCGATCTCCTACGAGGATCTCTACAGGCGCTGGGAGCACGGCAACTGGAGCGCAATGGACCTCGACTTCAGTGAGGACGCCAAGCAGTGGCAGGAGCGCTTCACCGAGTTCGAGCGCACGGCCGCGATCTGGAACTACGCCCTCTTTTTTTGGGGCGAGGACGCCGTCGCCGACAATCTCTCGCCGTACATCGACGCCGCGCCGCTGGAGGAGCAAAAGTACTTCCTGACCACCCAGCAGGTCGACGAGGCCAGGCACGCCGTCTTCTTCAAGCGCTTCATGAAGGAGGTCTGCGGCATCGGCGACGGCTCGCCCGCCAGCGGCCTAGCGGCGATCCGACCCCAGCTCTCGCCCGGCTTTGTGAAGATCTTCGAGCGGCTGGACAGCATGGCGGCGGAGCTGCGCAAGGACCGCTCCCGCCCCAAGCTCGCCGCCGCGGTGACGCTCTACCACGTGATCATCGAGGCAACCATGGCCCAGCCGGGCCAGCACATGATCTGCAGCTACCTGGAGGAGCGCGACGTCCTGCCCGCCTTCAGGGCCGGCATGGCGAATATCGCCGCCGACGAGCAGCGCCACATCGGCTTTGGCGTGAAGCTGATCTCCGACCTGGCGCGCGAAGACCCGCGTGTCCCCGCCGCCGTCGCGGGCCTGCTGCGCGAAGTGACGCCTTACCTCGCTCAGGTGATGATGCCGCCGGGCTGGGACGAGCGCTACATCAGTTGCTTCGGCTACGACTTCGACACGATCAGCGTCGAGGCCGCGACCTCGATGCGGACCAAGCTGCGCTCCGCGGGCCTGCCGCTGGAGGAGCTGCCCGGTCCGCCGGTCCTGCCGCCGGGACTCACGATTGAGGAGACGAGCAGGCGCGGCCGCAGGCTGGCGCAGGCGGGCGTGATCGGCGTGCGCCAGGGGCCCACGCAACGCGACCCAGAAACCGTCGAACTGCTGTTCGACACGATCAGACGGCAGGTCAACCCACAGCATGGCCTGCGCCGGCCCACGACCCTGCAGTGGGAGTTCACCGACCCCGACGTGCCGACCTGGCATCTGATCGTGGACAACGGATCGAGCCGCGTGGAGCAGGGAGCGGCGGCCAGTCCCGATGTGCGCATGAAGGTCGCCTACCAGGACTTCGTCGACATCATCGGCAACCGCCTGAACCCGATGCGGGCGATCGCCACGGGCAAGCTGCGCCCGCGCGGCAACCCGCTGGTGCTCAGCAAGATGAGCAGGATCTTCCCGCGCGATTAAGGGTTGCGAGGGCCTGTACGCCTCTATTCGATCCCGAATTCGCGCTGCGCCTGCGACGCGGCGGGCGCCGGCCCTGCGAGCGGCGTGCCGGTCGAGATTCGCGGAGAGCGTTCGATCCCGAACTCGCGCACAGCAGGTGGCAACGAGGAAGCGTCGTTCCGAGACTGCCCCGCCGAGCCGTGGCGGCCACCGTGCCGAGGACTGGCCTGCCGCCGCTTGCCCTCCCGGCCGGTCCGCGGCAGCGCCTTCGCCCTACTCGCGGGAGCGGTGTTGCCGCCCAGCACGTCGTGGTGAGCAGGATGCGAATGTGCCCCGGAGGAGGTGGCCGTGATCGCCACACCCGCGGCGCCACCGCCCAGCAGGATCAAGCCCGCGGCCGCGATCTTCACCCCGCTCGCGCCACTGCCAGCAACACGTCCGCCGATGCCTCGAAGGCGCCCGGCTGCCTTCATCGCATGCGCCGCACCCCCGGCACCGCCTTCACCAAGCTCCAGGCCCCCCAGCAGCCCCGGGAGGAACATCGGTGGCAGCACCGCAGAGAGGCCGCGCAGCGAGAGCACGTACGCACGGCAAGCCGGGCAGTTCCTGCGATGCGCCAACGCGATCTGGTGGCGCTCGCCCTCGGGGTCGAGCACCCCGAACGCGAAGGCTCGCATCAGCGAGGCGTGCTCCTCGCAGAAGCGCCCCTCCGAGATCGATCGCGTCAGTGCACCCACCTTCGCCGCCACGCCCGGACGCCCGTCGCCGCGACCCTCCATCAGCTTCTGCATCCGCTTTGGCGCGATGCCCATGCGTCTGGCGGCCTGCTCGCGGGTGAGCCCCTGCAGGTAGCAGAGCGCCGCTGCCTGGCGCTCGCGCTCTGAGAGATCGACGCTCAGGCCCTCGATCAGTCGCTGCAGCTTGAGCCGGTCGTCGAGCTCGGCGGCAAAATCGGGGTCAGTCACAGCCGCCTCCGGGTGCAGCTGCCCCGCGTGCCGGCGCGTTCGCTGCTCGTCGATGGCGCGGCGGTAGGTGACGAGAATCAGCCACCCGGCGGGATTTTCGATCTCCTCCCCACCGATGATCGCGGCGTATAGCCCCTGCCAGGCCTGCGAGTAGCACGCCTCCAGATCGGCTTCGTCGAGCGCCACAGAGCCAAGACGCGCCTGGACGGCGCGCAGCACGCCGGAGCGGAGCTCTTCGAACTGAAAGCGCAGCAAACGCTCCGCGCGATAGCGACGCAGGTGCAGCGGGCTCATGCCCGCGGCATCTTACGAATTATAAGAATAGATTATAAATGCAGATTTTTGTCTGCATCGGCCATGAACCGCTCGACCTGCTGCTCGCTGATCTGCCGCGCGTCGCGGCCCGCGAGCTGTGCGCGGTGCCAGTCCACCAACTCGGCCAGCCCCCGGCCGAGCTCCCACACCGGGCGCCAGCCCAGCCGCCGAGTCGCCTTGGAGGAGTCCAGCGCAAGCCAGGGGGCCTCCTTTGGGCTCGCGTTGCCGTCCGCCTCCCACGCGGGCATCCCGTCCCAGAGATCCTGCACGCACGCCAGCACGTCGGCCACCGTTCGCGCATCGGCCTGCGGCGGGCCGAAGTTCCACGCCTCACAGGCGTCTGGGTCCTCCAGCAGCCTCTGCGCCAGCATCAGGTAGCCCATCAGCGGGTTGAGCACGTGCTGCCAGGGACGCACGGCCTGCGGGTTGCGGACCGCAAGCGGCGCCGGCGCGATCCCGCTGGCCACCCGTACCGCGTCTGGCAGTAGGCGATCCTCGCCCCAGTCGCCGCCGCCGATCACGTTGCCGGCGCGTGCGGTTGCCAGCCGCGGCTCGTCCTGTCGCGAGAAGAACGAGCGGTAGTAGGATGACGCCACGATCTCGGCGCACGCCTTGGAGGCCGAGTAGGGATCGCTGCCGCCAAGCGGATCGCCCTCGACAAACGCCCGCCCGCCGACTCCCGGGTTCTCGTAGCACTTGTCCGAGGTCACGACCACAACCGCCTGCACACAGCCCGCCGCGCGCACCGCCTCCAGCACGTTCACCGTGCCGATTACGTTGGTCTCGAAGGTCCCGGCGGGGTCGATCAGTGAGCGCCGCACCATCGGCTGGGCGGCGAGATGGATCACGACCTCCGGCTGCGCGGCCGCGAGCGCCTGCGTCAGGCCCTGCCGGTCGCGCACGTCGACCGGGTGCTCGCCGGCCATGCCGCGGCTGACGTCGGCAAGCCCGTAGAGGGAGGGCTCGCTCGGCGCGCCCGGCGCCACGCCACTCACGCGGGCGCCGAGGCGTTGCAGCCACAGCGAGAGCCAGGCACCCTTGAAGCCGGTGTGGCCCGTGAGCAGGACGCGCCTGCCGCGCCAGCGATCCTCCTCGATGAGCATCGGCGGGCAGCCTATCTGCGCGCCGAGAGGACGGGCGCTGCGGGTACCCTGCGTGAGGATGATCGAGGAGAGCACCGCACCGTCGCAGCTGCCACGCGCCGAGGTGCTGGGCGCCCCGCTTGCGATCTCGGACTATTCCGGAGTGCTCGCCTGGATGGAGTCGGCGATCTCGCAGGGCAGACGCGAGTGGGTCAGCGCCGCCGCGGTCAACCTCGTGATGTCGGCGGTGGATCGGCCCGAGGTGCGCGCCGCGCTCGACAGCGCGGACCTGCTCGTGCCCGACGGGCAGCCGCTGGTCTGGGCGCTGCACGCGCTCGGGCACCGTTCTGCGACACGGATCTACGGCCCGGAGCTAATGGCGCGCTTCTGCGCCAGGGCGGCCACCAAGGGGATCCCGATCTACCTCTACGGCGGACGCAACCCGAGTAGGCTCGCGCTGCTGGGAAAGCGCCTGCGCGAGAGATTCCCCGGGCTGCCGATCGCCGGTGGCTTCTCACCCCCGTTTGCGCCGATGAGCGAGCAGGAGCGCCAGCAGATCGCGGCGCAGATCGACGCATCGGGCGCACAGGTCATATGGGTAGGCACCGGCCAGCCCAAGCAGGAGCTGTGGATGGCGCAGATGCGGCCGCTGCTGGCCGCGCCGCTGCTGGTCGGCGTCGGGGCGGCATTCGACTTCCACGCAGGCCTTTTGGCCCAGGCGCCGGCGTGGATGCAGCAGCGTGGCCTGGAGTGGCTGTTCAGGCTCTCGCGCGAGCCGCGGCGCCTGTGGCGACGCTACGCAAGCCAGAACCCGCGCTTCCTGGCCGGCTTTGCGCGCCAGTACGCAGGGCGCCGCCGGTAATCTGGCGGGCATGGAGCAATCTGGTGTCATTCTCCGCTGACGCGGCGGTCGTGGGCCTCGGCCGCGTCGGGCTGCCACTGGCGCTCACGCTCGCCGACCGGGGTCTGAGCGTGATCGGCATCGACAACGACCAGGCGCGCTTGGGTGCGATCCGCGACGCTCGCATGCCATTCAGCGAGCCGGGCGCGCAGGAGGCGCTCACGCGGGTGAGTGCAAACGGCACGCTCTCCCTAGACGACCACGTCGCAAGCGCCGCCGCCGCGCGCCACATCGTGATCACGCTCGGCACACCGTCCTTCTCTCACATCGAGATCGACATGCGCGACATTCGCTCGGCGCTTGACGATCTATTGGGAGTACTCGTCCCGGGTCACGTGCTGACGCTGCGCTCGACCGTCGCCCCCGGCACGACTGAGTTCGTCGCCGGCTACCTGGCCAAGCACAGGGGCTTTCGGATCGGCGAGGAGGTATTCGTCGCCCACGTCCCCGAGCGAATCGCCGCCGGGCGCTTCCTGGCCGAGATCGACACGCTGCCATGCATTGTCGGCGGCGTCGGCGAGCGCTCTGGCGATGTGGCTGCCGAGCTCTTTGAGAATTTCTCGGCGCCGATCGTGAAGACCACCCCGGTGCAGGCCGAGCTGGCGAAGATCTGGGCCAACATCCTGCGCTACACGCACTTCGCGCTACCCAACCTGCTGATGATGGACTGCGAGCGCTACGGCGCCAACGTCTTTACGGTGATTGACCTGATCAACCGCGACTACCCGCGCGGTGGCATCGCCAAGCCGGGCCTGACGGCCGGCACCTGCCTGCGCAAGGACTTCGCCTTCTCCGAGGAGCGCTCCAACGCGCCCGGAATGCTGCTCGCGGTCTCACGCGTCAACGAGTCGGTGCCGCTATTCCTGCTGGAAGGTGCAAAGCGGCGCCTGGGCACGCTCGCGGGGCGCAGGGTTGCGGTGCTCGGTCTGGCCTTCAAGGCCGACACCGATGACGAGCGCGACTCGCTCTCACACAAGCTGATCCGCATGCTGGAGCGCGAGCTGGCCGACGTTGCCGTCCACGACCCCCACGTCGCAAACCCCACTGTGACCCTGGATGCGGCGCTGCAGGACGCCGAGGCCGTCTTTCTGGCGACCAACCACTCCGAGTTTCGCGACGCTCGGCTGCTGGAGCGGATGGCGCAGGAGTGCTCCAAGCACTGCCTGGTGATCGACCCGTGGGACTGCTGGGGAGCGGGACAGGTCTTCGGCTACGCCTCCGAGCTGGTCACGCTATCGGGAGCGGCATCGTGAGCCGGGTCCTAGTCACCGGCGGCGTGGGCACGATCGGCGGTGCTGTAGTCAGGCGCCTGCTGGCCGACCCCGACTATGAGGTGCGGGTCTCAGACCAGCGCCAGGCGCCGACGTGGATGCGCGAGGGCTGTGAGGTCCACACCGGAGATCTGCGCGAGCTGGCGCAGGCGCGCGCAGCAACCAAGGGCTGCACCCACGTGATCCACCTCGCCGCAATCGTCGGCGGCATCGCCAACTTCCACCGCCTGCCCTACACGCTCACCGAGGTCAACTCCGCGCTCTACAACGCCGTCGTGCGCGCCGCGATCGAGGAGCAGGTGCAGCGCTTCACATACGTCTCCTCCTCGATGGTCTTCGAGCGCGCCACGCAGTTCCCCACCACCGAGGATCACATCGAGTACTGCCCGCCGCCGCACTCCGCCTACGGCTTCTCCAAGCTCACCGGCGAGATCTACTGCCGCGCCGCCCACGAAGAGCACGGCCTGCCCTTCACGATCTGCCGCCCATTCAACGCCTACGGCCCCGGCGAGATGCCCGAGAACGAGCCCGGCATCGCCCACGCCGTGCCCGACCTGATCCGCAAGGTGCTCTCCGGCCAGCGCCCGCTGCAGATCTTCGGCGACGGCACCCAGACCCGCACGCTCACGCACGTCGACGACATCGCCGACGGCATCGTCACCGCGATGGGCTCGCCCGCCGGGCTGGGCGAGACCTTCAACATCTCCGCCTCCGACGAGCTCACCGTCAAGCAGATCGCGCAGACCGTCTGGGCCGCCTGCGGGCAGGACCCCGACGAGCTCGAGCTCGAGCACCTGCCGAGCTTCACCGTCGACGTGCAGCGCCGCTGGCCATCTGTGGAGAAGGCCAAGACGCTGCTCGGCTGGGAGGCGAAGATCGGCGTGGAGGACGGCATCGCCGCGACCGTTGCGTGGCTGGCGGACCGACTGGGCGCGGACGCGCAGGTCCGCTAACGCCACCTCTCCAGCAGATCCTCCTCGCCCACCTCGCGCACGACCCGCGCCGGCACGCCCATCGCGACTGCGCGCGAGGGCAGGTCCCTGGTCAGCACCGCGCCGGCGGCCAGAAACGCCTCCTCGCCCACTTCCACGCCGGGCGTGAGCACGGTGCCGCCGCCGATGCGGCAGGCGCGCCGCAGGATCGCGCCGCGCAGCGGCATCTCGGAGCCGTGGCGGGACATCGTGTCGTCGTTGGTGGTGGTGGCGCCTGGGCCGACGAACACGTCATCCTCCACCAGCGTGAACGCCGTCAGATAGACGCTGGTCTGCACGCGCACGCGCTGTCCGATCTGAACGTCGCTCTCCACGACGCTGCCGCGGCCGATCACCGAGCCGACACCCACTCTGGAGCGCTCGCGCACGAAGGACTGATCGCCGATGATGGCCTCCGCGCCGATGCTCGCACCGGCGAAGACCACGGCGCCGCAGCAGACGGTCACGCGCTCGGCGATCCGCAGGGCACCGACTTCGCCCTTGGCCGAGGAGCCCCGGGCCAGTCGTGGGCGCTTGCCGAGCACAGCATGGTCCTCGATCACGCAGCCATCACCGATCGTGGTGCCGTCGTGGATGACTACGTAGGCGCCGAAGCTCACGTCGCGGCCGATCTGCACGTCCTGGCCGACCAGCAGCCCAGGCCCGCGGTCGTCCGGCCTCAGCGCCATTGCGCCGTCTCGATCGCCGCACGCAATCTCACAGCCGTATCACGCGAGCAGGAGCGTTTGGATCACCGCGCGTCACGCCGCGCAGGTCGAGCACCACCTTCGCGCTGCGCAGTGCCAGATCGTGATCGACGCCCGGGTGGACCGTGACGATCAGCGCGAGGTCGGCCTCGGCGAGCGCATCCTGCAGCGGCACGCTGGCGAGACCAAGCTCGGGCAGTGAGGGCACGTGTGGGTCGTGGTAACGGATCTGCCCACCCAGGGTGCGCAGCAGCTCGATGATCTTCAGCGCAGGCGACTCGCGCGTGTCACCGACGCCGGCCTTGTAGCTGACCCCGAGCACTGCGATTTTGGCGCCGTTGACCGGCAGCCCAGCGTCGTTAAGCGCCCGCTGGGCCTTGGCCACGCAGTGGTAGGGCATCTGCTGGTTGATCTTGCCCGCGAGCTCGATGAACTCCACGCTCATGTCGAACTCGCGCGCCCGCCAGGCCAGGTAGAAGGGATCGACGGGCAGGCAGTGACCGCCCATGCCGGGCCCGGGCTCGAAGCGCATGAAGCCGTAGGGCTTGGTCGCGGCGGCGTCGACCACCTCCCAGATGTCAATCCCCATGCGGTCGGTCAGCATCGCCATCTCATTGACCAGCGCGATGTTCACCGAGCGGAAGATGTTCTCAAGCAGCTTGGTCAGCTCCGCCGCCTCGGGACTGGAGACCTCGACGATCTGATCGCAGATCAGGCAGTAAAGCTCCCGCGCCCGCTGTGCGCAGGCGGGCGTGAGCCCACCGAGCACCTTGGGCGTGTTGCGCAGGGTGTAGTCGGTGCGGCCGGGGTCCACGCGCTCTGGGCTGAAGGCGAGGTTGAAGTCGCGACCGGCAGCCAGGCCCGACTCCTCCAGCACCGGCGCCAGCCGCTCCCTGGTCGTGCCGGGGTAGGTCGTGGACTCGATCACCACGAGTTGCCCCTTTCTCAGCACAGCCGAGAGTCCTCGCGCCGCGTCAACCAGCGGCCCGAGCTCTGGCTCGCGGTTGGCGCTCAGCGGCGTGGGCACGCACACGATCACCGCGTCGGCGTCCGCCAGCGCTGCGGGGCTGGTGCCGGCCCTGATCTGGCCGCTGACTGCAGCCAACCGCTGCGAAGGGACATCCTCGATATAAGAGCGCCCGGCGGCGATCATCTCCACCTTGCGATCGTCGACGTCGAGGGCCACAATCTCGCAGCCCTGCTCCGCGAAAGCGACCGCCAGTGGCAGCCCGACATAGCCGAGCCCGATGATGCCGACCGTGGTCATAGCCGGCCCAGTCTACGCGGCCGCGAGGCCGTCATAGACCTCGGCAAGCGCCTTGGCAACCACCGCGGGGTCGCAGATCCCGCTCACCCGGCTGCGATTGCGCGCCCCTGCGTCAAGGTCGCCCCACAGAGCATGCATTCTCTCCGCAAGCGCGACCGGATCGCCGGCAGGGACGAGCGCATCAGATTCCAGCAGCTCTGAGAGCGCGCCCAAGTCGCTTGCAATCACCGGCCGGCCCGCGGCCATCGCCTCCGCCGCCGCGATCCCGAAGGTCTCATCGGTGCGCGAGGGCACGAGCGCGACCGCGGCGCCTGCGCGCAGCCGAGAAAGCTCGAGCCGGGAGATCGCGCCGAGCAGCTCGATCTGGCCGGCGGGGGCGCGAGCGGCCAGATGTGCAAGCCGCTCCCGCTCGGGACCCTCGCCGGCGATCAGCAGCCGGCGGCCGGCGGCGATGCAGGCTTCGATCGCCACGTCGATGCCCTTCTCCGGCGCAAGCCGCGAGGCGATCAGCGCGTAATGGCCGGCCTGCGAGCCGACTGCCGATCCCTCCAGCTCGGGGAGGTCTGGCTCGGCGAGTCCCCGCAGCGGCGGGGCGAGCACGCGGACGCGATCGAAGCGCAGCGGCGCCCCGAGCTCGCGCAGGCGCCGCGAGGCAAAAGCGCTGGGGACGATCACCGCGTCGGCGAGCTCAGCGATCCGGCTCTGCCAGAGCGAGAGGGCGGCCGCATAGGAGACCGCCTCGGCTGCACTGCCACGGCAGTTGCGCCGCAGTCCGGGCAGCGTGTTGCGGCCATGGCAGCGAGTGCAGCGCTCACCGTCGGTAAAGCAAACCCCCACGGCACAGACGAGCCGGTACTGATGCAGGTGCAGCACGACCTTGGCGCCCGCCTCGCGTGCAGCAGCGAGCGCGCGCCAGCCAAGCAGTGGGTTCAGGTTGTGGGCATGCACGATCCGGGCGCCGCTCTCCCGCACGGCCGCGGCCACCTCCGCCGGACGCTCCCCACCTCGCAGCAGCGCGATCGCCGCACGCGATCTGGGTAGCGAGGCCGAGTCGCGGCCGATCAGCCGCGCCGGCTCACCCAGCCGGTCCTGGACAAGCCAAATCAGGTCCTCGACGGCGCGCTCCTCGCCACCGGCCGTGCGGTAGCGGTTGTGCAGGAAGAGGATCATCGATGCCCGAAACCTAGACTCTCCATCTGTCATGAGCGCCAACGACGCAGGTAGGGATGAGCAGATCGAGCCCGAGAGCCCCGAAGCGGGCCGGGCGAGGTCTGCGGCGGCGTCAATCGTGATCCCCACCCGGGACCGGCCACAATATCTTGGTGCGACGCTGGCATCGATCCTCCCACAGGCGCGTGCCGAGGGCTGCGATGTACTCGTAATCGACGACTCCACCGCCCAGACCGCGAAGGAAACCGCGATGCGCTCCGGCGCACGCTACATCGCCCACGACCGGCCGCTCGGCGCAAATGCGGCCCGCAACACCGGCCTGCGGATGACCTCCAGCGAGCTGATCGTGTTCACCGACGACGACGTGATCGCATGCGATGGATGGCTGAAGGCGCTGCTGGCCGCAGCGCAGGCGCATCCGGAGGTCGAGGTCTTCGCCGGCGCGATCGACCCGCTGTTGGAAGGCCACCCGCCACGCTCATGCGGCCGCGAGGCGCCCCCGATCACCACCCTGCAGCTGGGAGGTCAGAATGCGCCGACCCGGTTTGCATGGAGCGCAAACATGGCGCTGCGGCGCTCTGCGGTCCAGCGCGCCGGTGAGCTCGACGCCTCGCTGCACGGCCAGGGCGAGGAGCAAGAGTGGCAGGAACGCCTGGAGGCCGTGGGTCCTGCGAGGGCGGGCGCGGCAGGCGCCAGCCACCAAGCGCTCTACGTCGCGGGTGCAAGGGTCGCACATCGCCGGACGCCCGCAGACTCGCGGCTGCGCGCCCTCGTGCCAGTGGCGCTGCGGCGCGGCGCGGAGAGCCGCCGCTTCGACTCGCGCAGAGATGAGGCCCCCTCGATCGTCCGGGAGGCGTGGACGCTGCTCGGCTGCGCGGGACATGTGCTCCGCTACCGCTGCCCTAACGGGCTGACGATGCTCGCCCACTCAGCCGGCCGCCTGCGACAGGCGCTCGCCCAGCGGGCGGCCTCCACGCCGGATGGGCAGGCGAGCGCCACCTCGCCCCTGGCTCAGCGGCCCCCGCCGGACGACTTCCTCTCCGGCGAGAGCGGCACCGTCGGAGGCGTGGACGCCGTGCGCCGAGAGATCGCCGACCGAGCGCAGGACGGCTTGGACCTCATCAGCGGGCGCAGGATGCGACTCGCACGCGCCTCCAGGAGCCTGCCCACGCTCAGCGTGCTTGCCATCGGCGTGACCCGCGAGCAGCATCGCGCGCGGGCGCAGGCGATCCTGGCCGAGCTGCGCAGCTCGCGCCACACGGTCGAGATCGCGACGATTGGCCCGGGGCTGCACGGCAAGTTCGAGAACCTCAATGCGCTGCTGGCGGAGCACCCGGCCGCCGGGCACGACTGGCTGATCGTCTTCGACGACGACATCCAGCTGCCGCGCGGCTTCCTCGATCGCTTTCTGTTCCTGGCGCAGCGTTTCAGGCTGGACCTCGCCCAGCCGGCCCACAGGCGCGCCTCTCACGCCGCCTGGCGGGTGACCAGGCGCCAAAGGCGCAGCGTCGTGCGCGAGACGCAGTTCGTGGAGACCGGCCCGCTGAGCGCGTTTGCGGGCAGTACCTTCGCCACCTTGCTGCCGTTCCCGCCACTGCGGATGGGATGGGGCCTTGACGCCCACTGGGCGGCGATCGCAAGGCAGCATGGCTGGCGCTGCGGGGTCATCGACGCCGTGCCAATCAAGCACCGCATCGCCCCCGCTGCATCGACGTACTCGCGTCAGCAGACGATCGCCGAGGCGCGCGCCTTTCTTGCGCAGCACCCTTACCTACCCGCCCACGAGGCGCAGCGCACGCTCGCCGTCCACCGCCGCTGGTGAGCGCATGCGAGTGACCGTTCTCACCATCTCTGGCCGGGCCGGCGAGAACACGATCGTCGAGGTCTGGGCGCGCCGGCAGGCGCTCGCCGCAGGAGCCGCCGGGGTGCAGGTCGATCTCGCCACCCCGCGCATGCCGCTCGCACTGACGCTGAGGGCGCTGCGGCGCCGACGCGACTTCGATCTCCTGCACGTTCACGGCATCCCGGCCGCCGAAGCGCTGCGGCACGCGCGGCTGGATGTGCCGGTCGTCGTCTCGGTCTACGGTCCCGACGTATTCGGTGCCGCCAAGCGCTCCGATGCATCGGGCGCCGCCAAGGCGGGGGAGCCAGCCCCGCCGCCGCCCTGCCCGGGCCTTAGCTGCGCGCGACTGACGCTTGCCGGCAGCGAGGGCGCAGCGGCGCTGGCCCGCACTCGCGGCGCCAGGGAGACGCGCGTGGTGCACCTCGGCGCCGAGCTGCCCACGCGCACGCCGAGGTCGCTGCTGCGGCAATCCGATCTTGGCCAAACGCCCACGCTGGTGACGGCAGGCCGCCTGTCCGCGCGCAAGCGCCACGCGGACGTGCTGCGCGCGCTGGCGGTGCTTGCAGAGCGGCATCCGGGCCTGCGCTACCTGGTGATCGGCGCCGGACCGGAGCGGATCGCGATCGAAGGGTTGGCGTGCCGGCTGGGAGTCGCCGAGCGGGTGCAGATCACCGGAGCGCTGCCACAGGAGCAGACGATCGAGCGTGTCCGCTCCTGCACTGTGTTCGTGATGCCATCGACCGAGGAGGCCTTCGGCGTCGCCTATCTGGAGGCGATGGCAGCCGGCGTGCCCGCGATCGGCTGCCGGGGAGAGCCCGGGCCTGAGGAGATAGCCGCGGCCGGCGACGGCTTCGTGCTTGTGCCGCCCGGCGACGTCGAGCGGCTCTGCCAGCGCATCGATGAGCTGATCTCCGACCCGCACAGGCTGCGCGAAGCCGGTCAACATGCGCGCGAGACAGTCACCGAGCACTTCACCTGGAAGCGTTGCGGCGAGCAGACCGCGCAGGCCTACGAGGACGCGTTGCGTTGAGGGCCTGTCCCCGCCAGATCCTGGAAAGCCGGATCGGCCACTAGATGCGGGTGCTCGTGGTCGCCGAGTGGTACCCCTCGCCGGCCGATCCAATTCACGGCATCTGGGCGCACCGGCAGGCGCTTGCGAGCCAAGCCGCCGGCGCGCAGGTGCGCGTGCTCGCGCTGCGGCGACCGGTGCCCCCCCTCTCGGTCGCGCGGGCAGGCCCGGCGGCAGTCGCGCGCTGGGCCAAAACCGTCCCATCGACGCTGCAACTGACGCAGCTCGACGGCCTTGAAATCCAGCCGGTCCCCTTCCTGGCCCCGCCGCGGCCCTGGTCATACGGAAGCTGGGGCGCCTGGATCGCGCCGGCATTGCGTCACGCCCTCGCACGGGAGCGATACGACCTGATCCACGCCCACAATGTGCTCCCGACCGGCGAGGCGGTCACGCGCTCTGCCGATGGCGCGCCGTTCGTCGTCTCGACCCACGGACCGGACATCATCCACGTCGCACGGCGCAGCTCGCGCGCAGCACGCGCCACCTCAAAGACGTTGCGCAGCGCCGCGGTCGTGATCGCCAACAGCCACTGGGCCGCCGAGCAATGCAGGCAGCTCGCAGGCGTCGCGACTCGCTGCGAGGTGGTCCACCTCGGCGCAGCAGTACCGCCGCTGCGCCCGCAGCAACATTCGCGTCCCACGATCGTGACCGTCGCCCACCTGCAAGAGCGCAAGCGCCACGCAGTAGTGATGCGCGCGCTGGCGAGCATGCAGATCTCGCAGCGTCCCGACTATGTGATCGTCGGCGATGGCGAGATGCGCAAGCCACTGGAGCGCCTGCGCGACGAGCTCGGCCTGCTGGACTCGGTGCGCTTCCTGGGGCAGCTGCCCCACGAGCAAGCGCTCACGGAGATGTGGCGCGCTCACGTCTGCGTGATGCCGAGCGTCGAGGAGCCGTTTGGCGTGGCCTACGTCGAGGCGATGGCCGGCGGGGTGCCGGCCATCGGCTGCGAAGGTGAGGGCGGACCGCAGGACATTGCCGCTGCCGGCGCCGGCATGGTGCTCGTGCCACCCGACGATCACCTCGCGCTGGCCGGCGCGATCGAGCGCTGCATGTGCGAATGTGGTCAGCTCGGCGCCGCCGCGCGCGAGACCGTGCAGCGCTGCTTCACCTGGGAGCGCTGCGGCCAGCTCACGGTGGCCGCCTACGAACACGCGCTGCGATGAGCCGGTCTGCGGAGATCCAGCGCGTCGACGTCCTGCTGCTCTCGCTGGGCACGACGATCGGCCTGCGCGTCGGCGATCAGGCGCTGGCGCAGAGCATCCGGCGGGCAGGGGCCTCCGTCGAGGTCGTGCGCGTGCGGATCGGCGCCACGGCAGCGCTGCGACGCGCCTATCCGATCACGGATCTGGTGGAGGCGCTCGCGGCACGACGTGCGCTCGCTGGCGCGCTTGGTCGTCTGTCCCCACGCGCGGTGATCTTCTCTTCGACCACCTCCTCGCTGCTGGCGAGCCGCATGCGCATCCCATACGCAGTCAGGCTCGACGCGCCCGCGCGCCTGAATCGGCCGGGCGCGCGCAACACCATCCAACACGCGCTGGAGCGCCGCAGGCTGCGCGACGCGACGCTCGTTTTGCCCTTCAGCAGCCTCGCAGCACAGGCGCTGCCGGCCGGGTCCGCGCCTGCGGTGGTGCTGCCACAACCGATCGGGACCTCAGGCCCGCTGAGCGAGCAGCGCGAGCGGCTTGCCGTCGCATACACCCCGGACCCGAAGGCCAAGGGCCTGGACATCGTGATCTCTGCGTGGGCGCAGGCCAAGCTGCCCGACGCCCGCCTCGATGTATTCGGCATCGATCCGGCGCTTGCGCACAGGCACCTGACGCGACATGGGCTGCACGAGCCTGAGGATGTGACCTGGCGCGGCCGTGTGCCGGCACAGGAGTTTCGCGCGGCATTGCGCAGCGCCCAGGTCTTCGTCACCGGCGCGCGCTGGGAGGATTTCGGCTTTGCTCAGCTGGAGGCGCTGCTCGACGGCGCACTCCTGGTCTGCTCGGCGACCAACGGGCCGTTTGAAGCGCTCGCGCTCGCGCACGAGCTCGCGCCGCAGCTGTGCGCGCCTGACATGCTCCCCGAGTCGCTCGCCAGTGCACTCAGGCTCGCCTTCTCAATGCCCGAGCAGGATCTGGCGCGCTACCGGCTGGCGGCCGCAGAGCGCATGGCTGCCTGCCGGCCGTCAGCGGTCGACGCACTAATCCGTGAGCGCGTGCTGCCGGTGCTGCTGCGCTGAGCGCACTTA
This sequence comes from Solirubrobacteraceae bacterium, assembly GCA_036008645.1. Lineage (GTDB taxonomy): Bacteria > Actinomycetota > Thermoleophilia > Solirubrobacterales > Solirubrobacteraceae > Palsa-744. Next base: position 60,318 of record DASYNI010000038.1, on the reverse strand, counting down.
CGGCCTTAGCCCACCCTGCCACGCCGCGCCGCGGCCTGCCGGATCATCGCGGCGAATGCCTCGACATCGTCCTGCAACGGATGCTGCCGCGCCACACGGACGCTCGCAGACGCCATCGCCTCGCGCAGCGCAGCGTCCCGGCAGACGCGCGCAAGCGCCTCGCTCAGGGCGCCCACGTCGCCAGGCGCCACCAGGATCGCATTGCCACCCGAGAGCGCCAGGTCGCCGGCAGCGCCCACGGCGGTGCTGCACACGACGGGTAGTCCCGCGACGACCGCCTCCCGCATCGCAACCCCGAAGGGCTCATACAGCGAGGGCAACACGAAAACGCTCGCATGCGCATAGCGTGCGGGCAGCTCGCCGGCGGGCACGGCGCCAAGGAATCTCGCGGGCACGCCAAGCCTCTGAGCGCGCTTGCGCAGCTGATCCTCAAGCGGCCCCCCGCCCACGATGCACAGCCTCGCCTGCTCCTCCCTCAGGCCAGCCCGCGAGAAGGCATCCAGCAGCACGTCGATCCCCTTGTCGGGTACGAGACGGGCCACAGTGAGCACCTCGACCGGCAAAGCCGGCGGGCGCGGTCGCGCGGCGGTCGCTGCCTGCAGCGCATCCTCGTCCACCGGCTGCAGGCTCACGATCACTCGGTCCTGCTGGACGTCCAGCTCCAGCAGCCGCTCACGCGCAGCGGTGCTCACCCCAATCAGCCCGTCAACCCGCCGAGCGAGTAGGCCGTGCAGAGCGCGCTGGGGCGCACTCAGGGTGCGCTGCGCATCGCGCGTGACCTCGCTCAGCACGACCAGGGCTCGCCGGCGCGCTCTGCACCAAGCCAGCGCCCGCAAACTTGCCGGACCGAACTCCGAGACCACCACCACGTCCGGGGCAAAGCGCGAGAGCGCACGCTCCAGGCCGCGCGGCCAGGTGATCGGGCTGCGGCCGCTGCGCTCGATGTGCAGTGGCCGCAGATGCATGGCTTCGTAGCCGTGGTCGGCTGGAAACCAGCCCGCAGCCTGGTCCCAGCTGCGCTGGGAGGACGCCTGGTAGATCACTGCGATCGTAAGCTCAGGCCGTTGCGAGAGGCGTTGGAAGAGCGGCTCCCTGTAGGGAACCGGCACCGGCGGGACGATCGCGCACTTGAGCATCAACCGGCAAGTCTTCCGTACCGGCGTCAAAGAGACTTCCGCGCCCGGCGCGTTTAGGGATGCTCAATCCGGGGAATAGGCACCCAGGGCGCTGGTCGAGGCCTGGCAGCTGCCAGGCTTTGGAGCGCTTACCGCCGCGCTCGTCCTCGTCGGCGTGGGGCCCGCCCCCCCTTGGGTCCCCGCCGGCGGCGCGGTGGCAGGAACAGGCGGGCCGACGGATCGCCCGCATCGCGTGGAATCTGCGCGTGTTATGCAAGCGCCGACGCTTGCCGCAGCAGCGTCAACGTCTCCCGGGAGCGCTGGTAGGTTGATGATCGCTCGATGATTGCGAACTTTGCAGCCCGCAAATCCAGCAGCGCGCGCGTGCTCGCCGCCGCGATCTTCGCATGTCTCTGCCTCGCAGCCGCCATGCCCGCCGGCGCCCAGGCAAACCTTGGCACGAAGATGTACGAACTCTGCAGCCAGGGGAAGTCGATCGCCGGCTACACCGTCAAGCAGTACCAGCGCGCGCTCAACGAACTGCCCACGGAAGCTCGCGAGTACTCCTCCCCCTGTGTCGAAGAAATAGTGAATGCCGAGCTGGCGGCTGCGGCTCACAAAGGCCACACGGTCGACGGTCAAAGCAGTGGCTCATCCACGGGCGTTGCCACGCCGGGCGCTGGGCAGCACGTTGAACCCACGCCGGCTCAGCAGCAGATTCTGGAACAGACGCGCAAGAGCGGCGTGGGGCCCGTGCACCTCGGCGGCGGCGGGGAAGGATCGGTGGTGCCCGGCGTAGTGCACCCGAATCTTGCCTCGGCGGCGAGCGACCTCCCCACGCCGGTGCTGGCGGTGATTGCGGCGGTAATCGCCGGGATCGTGCTGCTCGCCGGCAAGGAGATCAACACGCGTATGCAGCGCTCGCGGCGCGGCTGAGAGGATCTTGTGTCGACCTACGCGCCGGCGCGCCGATCGAAGGAGCCGATGTCTGCGGCCGCCCCCGCCAGCGGTGCGCGGCAGCAACCGAGAGATCGCTCCACGCGGCGCAGATCGGCTAGTGGCGCGGCAGCGGCGTTGACCGCGGGGCTGATCTGCGCCTGCACTTTTATCGCCACCGGCGGCCTAACCCCGGGACCCAGGACCACCGTCGAGCTGCTGCTCACGCTGCTTGCAGGAGCGGCCGCCGCAGCGTCGATACTGCTTGCACCTCGCGGCACGCGCTTCAGTGGCGCCTGGCCCACTGCCCTGCTGTTCGGCTTCACCGCGCTGACTGCGATCTCGGTCGCCTGGTCGGTCACACCGGACACAAGCTGGCAGGAAGCGGGGCAGTTGCTCGCCTACAGCTCCCTGTTTGGGGCGGTGGTCCTGCTCGCAAGGGCCACGCCCGGCAACTGGAGCGGAGTGCTCGGCGGGATCGTGATCGCGACGGTGGTCATCTGCGGCTACGCGGTGCTGAGCAAGGTGTTCCCCGCCGACCTTGCCGCCGGTGAATCGATTGCACGGCTGCGCGCGCCATTCGGCTACTGGAACGCGACCGGGCTCTGTGCCGCGATCGGCACCGTCGGATGCCTGTGGCTTGGCACCAGACGCTCCGGACACGCGCTGATCAGCGCGCTCGCCTACCCCGCGATGAGCCTGTTGATGGTGGTGCTGATGCTCACCTACTCGCGCGGCTCGCTTGCTGTCGCCCTGATCGGCGCAGCCGCCTGGCTGTGTCTGGTCCCCCTACGCCTGCGCGGTGCACTGATGTTAATCGTTTGCGGCGCGTTCGCCGCAATCCCGGTTGCGTTTGACTTCTCAAGCGCAGCGCTCAGCTCCGAAGGCGCCGAACTCTCCGCGCGTGTGAGCGCCGGGCACCAGCTAGGGCTGTTGCTGGCGGCGATCGCGATCGCGCTGCTCGCCGTCGGGGTCGGGATTGGCTTTGCTCTAGCGCGGCGGCCGCCCTCTGCGCAGACTCGCCGCCGCGCCGCCACCGCGCTGCTGGCGGTGCTTGCGCTCCTCGTGCTGGCGGGAGTCGCCGCTCTGGCTCACAGCCAGCGCGGCTTCACGGGCACCATCTCACACCAGATCTCCACGCTCACCAACCCCAACGTCTCGATCCCCAACACCCCCGGCAGGCTCACCGCGATCGCCAGCGTCCGCGCCAGGTACTGGAAGCAGGCGCTCCAGGTCTTTGAAGCGCACCCTGCGCTCGGCGTCGGGGGCGGCGGTTACGCCACCGCCCGCAAGCAGTACGAAACGGGGACGCTGGAAGTCACCCACGCCCATGGCTACATCGTCCAGACGCTGGCCGACCTCGGACTGGCTGGCATCGCGGTCACGATCGCATTGCTGATCGGCTGGATGATTGCCGCCGGCAACGCGACCCACCCGTTCAACCGGCGCTGGTCGCGCGGGCGCTGGCGCTCGATCGATCTGTCCTACACGCCCGAGCGGCACGGCCTGCTGAGCATGCTCTGCATCGTGATCACCTTCGGCGTTCACTCCTTCGTGGACTGGACTTGGTACGTGCCCGGCACCGCCTGCATCGCCCTGATCTGCGCCGGCTGGCTGGCCGGCCGCGGGCCGATCGAGCAACCCACCACCGCGTCCGTCGGGCCCTGGCGTCACCTGCTGCCGTGGCGAGTCAGCCCTATGCGCGCCGGCGCCGCCGGCGCGGTGGTCGTGCTCGCGCTGCTTGCGGCGTGGAGCGAGTGGCAGCCACAGCGCTCCACGGAAGCCTCCGAAGAAGCGCTGCGGCTATCCGGCGGCGCCGCGCTTACGGCTGCACAGACCGGCGTCAACCGCGACCCGCTCTCGGCAGGCGCGCTGCGCACGCTGGCCGCCGTCCAGGAATCGCTCGGGCAGACCGGCCCGGCCCGCGCGACGCGGCTGCGTGCCGTGCGTCAGCAGCCGGCCAATCCAGCTACTTGGGAAGACCTGGGCGAACACGATCTCGCCACAGATCCTCGCGCCGCGCTTGCCGAGCTGCGCGCCGCCTACTACCTATACCCGAGCGCCAAAAATCGCGAGAGCTACGTGATCGCGCTGAATGAGGTCGCGGCGCTCAAAACCGCGCCCGCCGCGCACACGCCAGCAGGCAGGCGCGCGCTCCGGGGATCCCTCCCGCGCGGTCGATCTTGACCTCCTGGAAGCGGAAGTCATGCAGCAGCGCGCGCAGGCTGGAAACGGTGTAGAAGCGCAGATGATCGCTGCGGGGGTCGAAATGAGCCTCGAAGGCACCTGGCAACAGCGCGAGCCCCAGCCTGCGCAGCAGCCCGTGGGCAGGAGTGCTGAGCAGCAGCGTGCCCTCCGGCGCCAGCACCCGACGCAGCTCCGAGAGCCAGGCCGCCGTGTCCGCTACGTGCTCGATCACCTCCCCCGCCCATACGACATCGAACTCGGCAACCGCAAAGGGCCACTGCTCCTCCCGCGTGATCAGTTCCAGACGTAGGCCGGGATGGTGCGCATGGGCGCGCCGCAACGGCTCCCCGGCGACGTCCGCACCCACGACCTGTATGCCGCGCTGCGCAAGCTGCTGCGCAAACCAGCCCTCCCCACAGCCCAGATCCAGTACCCGCCGCCCCGGCGTCAGATGCTCCAGTAGGTAGGCCAGGCGCAAATTGGCAAGCGGCGGCGGCTGCCCCCCCTCCGGGACCGCCTTCCATACGGCTTCGTGAAGATCGCTGCGCGGCATCGCAATTCCGCACGCTAGCCGTGCATGCGGACTTGCATATCTTCGCTTAGACCGAGAAACCTTTGCGTAGATATTGCGTGCTATCCAGCAAAGGCACTATGGTGCGCGTGTGCAACTCCCGGCCGTGAGGCGCCAAGGCAGGTGAGGGTCGCATTCGACAGCCGGCCGTCCTCAGGGGCGGGGGGCGTTGGCCGCTACGCGCGCTGTCTACTGCGCGCTCTGCGCGACACCAAGGGCGAGCGCTCGGAGATCTTTGAGACGCACCGGCCCCGCCATACCGACGTCTTCCACGCCCCTTGGATGCAGGGGGCAATCCTGCGCAGCCCCTGCCCGATGGTGGTCACTCTGCACGATTTGGCCGCGCTTAAGCGCCGCAGCGAGCACCTGCGAATGGCGTGTGTGCCGTATCTGAAGTATCTCGCAGTGCAGCGGGCGACAAAAGTGATCGTGCCCACGAAGGCGGTCGCAGCCGACGCGGTGAGCCGGCTCGGGCTAGAAGAGGGACGAATCACAATCATCCCCGAGGCGCCAGATCCTGCCTTCTACCCTCGCCATCAGCAGCAGATCCATGCCGTGCAAAAGCGCTTTGGCCTGCCAGAGTCCTACCTGCTCTGGGTCGGCTCGCTGCAGCGCCCCGATCCGCGCCGGCCGCTTGGCAAGCTTGCCGCCACGCATCGCGAGCTGCCGCTCGTGCTGGTCGGTCCGGCGGGGCCGTGGACGCGCGAGCTGCCGAACGTGACGCTCACGGGCAAGGTCTCAGACGACGAGCTGGCCGCGATCTACAGCGGCGCCCATGCGCTGCTGCTGCCTTCCGCCGAGGAGGGCTTTGGTCTGCCGGCCGTCGAGGCGCTGGCCTGTGGGGCACCGGTGGCCGCTTTTGACCTGCCGGCGCTGCGAGAGGTGCTCGACGGCCGTGCCGCGCTCGTGGAGCCAGGCGATCTGGTCGGGCTGGTGCAGGCGGCCCAGCAGCTGACACGCCCCGCCCCGAAGCCGCCGCGCTGGTCCTGGCAGGACGCGGGCAGGGCGACGTGGCGGGTCTACGATCGCGCGATCGCGCGGGGCGATACGGCGTTTATGCCCGCTGGTCCCCGTGCCAGCCGTCGCAGCCAGATGGCCGAGTCCCGGTAGGAATTGCAGACCTTTCTCGGCGCGCAGGGCGCCTACGTCAGAAGGCCCCGCGGCGCGAGAGCACGGCGGGCAGCGTCTTTACGATGATCGCGAAGTCGAGCGCCAGCGACCAGCGCTCCAGATAGACGAAGTCGAGTCGCACCAGATCATCGAAGTCGAGTTCGGAGCGCCCGGAGACCTGCCAGAGTCCCGTCATCCCCGGAAGCACGAGGTAGCGCTTGCGGTGCCAGTCCTCCAGCAGCTCGAAGTCGCGCACCGGCAGCGGGCGCGGTCCGACCAGCGACATCTCGCCCCGCAGCACGTTGATCAGCTGCGGCAGCTCGTCCAGCGAGAAGCGGCGCAGAAAGCGTCCCACTCGTGTCAGGCGCGGGTCCTCCCGGATCTTGAACAGAGCACCGGAGGCCTCGTTGAGCGATTCCAGGTCAGCGAGCCGCTGTTCGGCATCGGTCTGCATCGTCCTAAACTTCAGGCACTCAAACGGCTGCTGGCCGATCCCCGGCCGCACCGAACCGAACAGTGCCGGACCGCGCGAGGATAGGCGCACCGCCAGCGCCAGCACCAACAGCAGTGGACTGAGCAAAATCAGCAGAAGGCCCGCGCCCACGATGTCGAAAGCCCGCTTCAGCGCGAAGTCGACGCCCTCGAACACCGGCGGGGTCAGCTCGAACAGCGGCACCGACTCACCGGGCACGAACTCGGCGCGATGCATCAAGAGCTCCATCGTGGAAGGGGCGATCTTTACCCGCACGCCGCGTCGGTGGCAGCTATCCACAAGCTCGACCGCCTGCGCCTCGGGGAAGTCTGGGTCGGCGATGATCACCTCGTCCACGTGCTCGGCGGCGAGCACATCGTCGAGCCGATCCAGCGTGCCCAGCGACCTGAGCCCGTTGGCTGGCAACGTCTGCGGGGAGAGGAAGCCCACGACGTCGATTGGCGCGGGCGATCTGGAGCCGCCGTCGCGCAGCGCATGGGCGACGTCTTTGATCTGCTCGCCGGTGCCGACCAGCACCGCCCTGCGCCGGTAGCCCGCGGCTCGCAGCAAAGCGCCGGTGATCTGCTCGTAAAAGTGCCTGATGCTCGCTACGTAGAGAACGGCGAAGGCGAAGGAGCCGTAGAAGATGTAGTAGCTGGAGAAATGCATGCCATCCACGAGGCCGAGCAGCAGCATCAGCAGCATCACCTGGAAAAGACAGGCGACGATGCGCGTGAGCCCTGGGCGTTGTCCACGATCCGCGTAGAGCCCAGAGCGTGCGAACAGGAGCGCGGTGATCAGGTAAGCGAGCGCCACGTATCCTCTCGTGCCCGCGACGACTGCTTGGAAGCTGATGGTGGACAGCAGCACCGCCTTCAGCGCCAGCGCGGTGAAGATCGCCAGTGAGACGCCCAGGAAGTCGAGCGCCAACAGCGAGAGCACCCGCGCCGCGCGCCGTCCTGTGTCGAGCCGCAGCACGAAAGAGATGGCCGGCGGGCGCTTGCGGCGCATGTCGTGTCCCGACGGCGCCGCGGGGGCGATCACAGCGGAGGCGATCGCCTCTGCAGCCGTCAGTCCCCGGCGCGGCAAACGCGGCTCTCGTGGGCCCACCGCGACGTCCGCATGCGGACCCGCGGCGCGCAGGAGCGCCTCTTTTGCGGTGGACGCCGGCTCTGGCGGCGTATGCAGCGTTGACGTCCCGGGGGAACGTGGTGCCATCTCACTGCTCACAACGCTCAAGGGTTCCATATGTAGCGGTCGGGAAACCGCGGTTTGTCCGCAAAGAGCCGAATTCAAGCACCGCCCCGTCCGCGTCGCGGGGCGAAAGCGCAGCTCTCAGCCGACAAGCGTCTGCACGCCCGCAGAGTCGATCGTATGCCGCAGACCTTCTTGCAGGGCGACCTCCGGCGACCATCCCAGCAGGTCGCGCGCCAGCCCGATGTCTGGGCGGCGCTGCTTGGGATCGTCGACAGGCAGCGCCTCGAAGACGATCTCCGACTGCGAGCCGGTCAGCTCCAGCACCATCTTGGCCAGCTCCAGCAGCGTGAACTCGTCGGGGTTGCCGACGTTGACCGGGTCGTGGTAGCCAGACTCGGCCAGCGCAATCATCCCCCTGATCAGGTCGCTGACGTAGCAGAAGGAGCGCGTCTGGCTGCCGTCGCCAAAGACGGTGATCGGTCGGTTGGCCAGCGCCTGGCGCAGGAAGGTGGGGATCGCGCGACCGTCGTGCGGGCGCATGCGCGCCCCGTAGGTATTGAAGATCCGGATGATCGCTGTGTCCACACCCTGCTGGCGGTGATAGGCCATCGTCAGCGCCTCCGCATAGCGCTTGGCCTCGTCATAGACGCCCCGCGGGCCGATCGGGTTGACGTGGCCCCAGTAGCTCTCGGGCTGGGGGTGCACGTGGGGATCCCCGTAGACCTCGCTGGTGGAGGCGATCAGGAAACGTGCGCGCTTAGCCTTCGCCAGGCCGAGGGTATGGTGGGTGCCGTAGGAGCCGACCTTCAGCGTGTGCAGCGGCAGACGCAGGTAGTCGATCGGAGACGCTGGCGAGGCGAGGTGGTAGACGAAGTCGACCGGCTCATCGACGTAATAGGGCTCGATAATGTCGATATTCAGATTGACGAACCGCTCGGGGTCGCGGATGTGCTCGATGTTCACGAGCGACCCGGTCTCCAGGTTGTCGACGCAGATCACGCGATGCTCGCGCTTCAGCAGCTCGTCGCAGAGATGAGACCCGAGGAACCCGGCGCCGCCGGTAACGAGACAGGTAGGCACAGGGGAAGGATAACCTCTCAAGGAGATGACGCAGAGCAACGAGCACATGACCGTCGCCCCGATCGTCGGTCCCGAGGATCCGCGCCGGTTCACCGACTCGGGCATTGAGATCGAGCCGCTCTACACCGAGGCGGACCTGCCGGCGGAGCTCGACCTCGGCGAGCCGGGCGAGTTTCCCTACGCCAGGGGCGTGCATCGCGAGATGTACCGCAAACAGATCTGGACGATGCGCCAGTACGCCGGATACGCCTCCGCTAAGGAGTCAAACGAACGCTACCGCTACCTGCTCTCCAAGGGCTCGACCGGGCTCTCGATGGCCTTCGATCTGCCGACCCAGCTCGGCCTCGATTCCGACAACCCCCGCTGCCTTGGAGAGGTCGGCCGCACCGGGGTGGCGATCGACACGATCGACGACATGCGCACCGCCTTCGACGGCATCCCGCTGGACCAAGTCTCCACCTCGATGACGATCAACGCGCCGGCGGCCTGCCTGCTGTGCCTCTACGAGCTGGTCGGTGAGGAGCAGGGAGTACCAAGCGAGAAGCTGCGCGGCACCACCCAGAACGACGTGCTCAAGGAGTACATAGCGCGCGGCAACTACATCTACCCGCCGCAGCCCACGATGCGGCTGACGACCGACATCTTCGAGTATTGCCGCGAGAGGGTGCCGCGCTGGAACACGATCTCGATCTCCGGCTACCACTTCCGCGAGAAGGGCTGCTCGGCAGTGCAGGAGGTGGCTTTCACGCTCTCCTCAGGCATCGCCTACGTGCAGGCTGCGATCGAGCGGGGCCTGCCGGTCGACGACTTCGCGCCGCGCCTGGCCTTCTTCTTCAACGGCCACAACAACGTCTTCCAAGAGGTGGCGAAGTTCAGGGCCGCCCGCCGGATGTGGGCGCACATCATGCGCGATCGCTTCGGCGCCACCAACCCGAAGTCGATGATGCTGCGCTTCCACACCCAGACCGGCGGCGTGACGCTAACCGCCCAGCAGCCCGAGAACAACATCGTCCGCGTCGCACTGCAGGGCTTCGCCGCCGTCTGCGGCGGCACGCAGTCGCTGCACACCAACGGCTTCGACGAGGCCCTGGCGCTGCCCACCGAGCGGGCAGCCAAGATCGCGCTGCGCACCCAGCAGATCCTCGCCAACGAGTCGGGCGCGGCCGACACCGTCGACCCGTTTGCCGGGTCCTACTTCGTGGAGGCGCTGACCGACGAGATCGAAGAGCGCGCGAACGAGCTGATCGCCAAGGTGGACGCGCTCGGCGGCTCGGTCAACGCGATCCAGTTCATCACCGGCGAGATCGACGAGTCGGCCTGGGGTTACCAGGAGCGCTATCGAACGGGTCAGGACATCGTGGTCGGCGTCAACGCCTTCGAGGAGGAGGAGCTCGAGGTGCCCGATCTGCTGCGCGTGGACCCTGAGTCCGAGCGCGAACAGCTGGAGCGGCTGAAGGCGTTCAAGGCAGGCCGCGACCAGGCGCTGGTGCAGACCCGCCTGCAGGAGCTACGCGACGCGGCGGCCGGCACGCAGAACCTCGTCCCGTTCATCAAGCAGGCGCTGGGCGACCGCTGCTCCCTGGGTGAGGTCTGCGGCGCGATGCAGGACGTCTTCGGCAAGTACGCGCCGACCTTCTAAGCACGGCGTCTCCGGCGCCCAATACGATCCGCCCGATGGCGATCACCGCCTACAACGTCGTCCTGGCGATCCACATCATGGGCGTCGTGATCGCCTTCGGCGTCACCTTCGCCTACCCGATCATGTTCGCGATCGCCGCCAAGCAGGACCCCCGCAGCCTGCCCGTGATGCACCGGATCGAGCGGACGATCGACAGGGTGCTAATTAACGGAGCGCTGCTGATCGTGCTCGGCGCCGGTCTCTACCTGGCAGCTGAAGGCAAAGACTTCAAAGAGTTCTTCGTGCAGTGGGGCATCGGCGCGATCGTCGTGATCGGAGCGCTCGTCGGCGCGGGCATGATCCCCACCAGCAAGAAGGCCCAGGAGACGATCGAACGCGACCTGGCGACCGGCGACGGCGCGCCCAGCGAGGAGTACCGGCGCCTGACGCGGCGCCTCGGGATCGTCGGCAGCCTGCTCAGCCTGCTCGTACTGGTGAGCATCTTCATCATGGCTGTCAAGCCCTAAAGGAAGTGCGGAGGCGATTTGAGCTGGGCCGGGCTTGCGCGATACGCTGGCCCTGATGAGCAGCGAGGGCTACAGAGTCGCTGTCGTGGGTGCCACCGGCCAGGTGGGCACGCTGATGCTGCGCCTGCTCAAGGAGCGGCGTTTCCCCGCGCGCGAGGTCGTGCCATTCGCCTCGGAGCGCTCGCTCGGACGGCAGCTGGAGGACGGGCTGGTGGTCCAGGGGCTGACCGAGGAGTCCATCCAGGGCCTCGACATCGCGATCTTCTCCGCCGGCGGCTCGACCTCCGGCGAGTGGGCGCCCCGGTTCGCGGCCGCAGGCGCGATCGTGATCGACAACTCCTCGCGCTGGCGGATGAACGACGACGTTCCGCTGGTCGTCGCCGAGGTCAACCCGGATGCGCTCAGCGGCCATCGCGGAATCATCGCCAACCCCAACTGCTCCACGATGCAGATGGTGCTCGCGCTGAAGCCGATCCACGATGCTGCCGGCATCGAGCGGCTGGTGATCTCCACCTACCAGGCGGTCTCGGGCACCGGACGAGCGGCCGTCGAGGAGTTGGTAGCGCAGTCGCATGCGCTACTGCATGACCAGGAGCCGCCGGCGGCCGTCGCCTATGCGCACCAGATCGCCTTCAACGCGCTGCCGCACGCCGGCTCCTTCGCGCAGGGAGACGACCACACCGACGAGGAGCGCAAGCTGATCAACGAGACCCGCAAGATTCTCGGCGACCCGAATATCGCGGTCAGCGCGACCTGCGTGCGAGTGCCGGTGATGAACTCCCATTCCGAGGCGGTCAACGTGCAGACGCGGCAGCCGCTCTCTGCGCTGCAGGCGCGTGAGCTGTTGGCCAGTGCCCCCGGCGTCACGGTGCTCGACGACCCCGGCGCCTCGCTCTATCCGCTCGCGATCGACGCCGACGGCTCCGACGAGGTGTTCGTCGGGCGCATCCGCCAGGACGCGGGGCACCCGGGCGCGATCGACATGTGGATCGTCGCCGACAACCTGCGCAAGGGCGCGGCCACGAACGCGGTGCAGATCGCGGAGTTGCTGCATGAGCGGGGGATGATCGGCAGCCGCAACGCCGCCGCGTCCGCCTAAATCATCGCAACGCGCGTTGCGAGCCGGTCTTCGCGCGGAAGGAGTCCTAAGACGACGCTCGAACCTCGTGGCGATGATCTCCTCCGAGGTGCAGCGCACGCTCGTGAAGTCTCCGCCCGAGTTGTGGGCGGAGCTGAGCGACCCCACGGCGCTGGCGCGCCACCTGGGCGAGCTGGGAGAGGTCAAGATCACGAAGATCGAGCCCGAGCAGACCGTCGAATGGGAGGCGGAGGCTGCAAAGGGCAAGGTCGAGCTGAAGCCGTCAGGCTGGGGTACAAAGGTGACGTTGAGCGTCACCCAGGAGTTGCCTGACGGCTGCGACGGCGGCGCCGAGGCAGCGCCGGAGGCCGTCGACTGCGAGGCGGATGCGGTCCCGCCTGACGCAGAGGCGGAGGCTCCAGAGAATGCGCAAGCGCCCGAAGCCCAGGCCACAAGCGTGGCCGAGACAGCCGACTGCGAGGCGGCTGTGCGCGACGAGGCAGCGCCGGACGGCGTGCCTGAGGAGCAGCAGATGCCCCGGCCCGGCTTCTTCGCGCGGCTTTTCCGCCGCAAGGCCAAGGCCGCCAAGACTCTCACGCCTGCCCCCGAGGATTCCGGAGCCTCGCAGAGCGACGCGGATGAAGCCCCTGCACAGCCGCAGGCCACCACAGTCGCCGCAGAGGCCGTCGAGGACCAGGTCCCAGCCGCCACCGATGCAATCGAGCGGGCCGACGAGCAGGTGGGGCAGGCCGTCGAGCCCGTCGATCTGGCCGCAGAGCTCCTGGCCGCCGAGGAGGCGTTGGCGGCACAGACGACCGAGATGCTGAGAACCGTGCTCGACCGCCTCGGCGCCGCACACCACCGGCCCTTCTCGCGCGCCTGACGGCCCCGACGCCTTGCCGGCGCGAGCGCGGATAACATCCCGCGCCGATGCGCCAGAAGGCCCCTGAGACCTACGAGGAGAAGCTCGAGCAGCTGAAGGAGCTGCGCGCCGCCGCGCTGCACTCGGCGCCGGAGGCCGAGGAGAAGCAGCACGCGCGCGGCAAGTACACCGCCAGGGAGCGGGTCGAGAAGCTGCTGGACGAGGGCTCCTTCCAGGAGCTGGACACCTTCGTGCGCCACCGCACCTACGACTTCGACATGCAGAAGAACCGGCCCTGGGGCGACGCGGTGGTGACCGGCACCGGCACGATCGACGGGCGCACCGTCTGCGTCTTTAGCCAGGACTTCACGGTCTTCGGCGGATCACTGGGCGAGGTGATGGGCGAGAAGATGTGCAAGATCATGGACCTGGCCGCCAAGATCGGCTGCCCCGTGATCGGCATCAATGACTCCGGCGGCGCGCGCATCCAGGAGGGCGTGGTCTCGCTGGGCGCCTACGGCGACGTGTTCGTGCGCAACGTGCGCAGCTCAGGCGTGATCCCTCAGATCAGCCTCGTGATGGGCCCCTGCGCCGGCGGCGCCGTCTACTCCCCCGCGATCACCGACTTCATCTTCATGGTGAAGGAGACCTCGCACATGTTCATCACCGGTCCCGATGTGATCAAGACCGTTACCGGCGAGGAAGTCGGCTTCGAGGAGCTCGGCGGCGCGATGTCGCACAACACCAAGTCGGGTGTGGCGCAGTTTGCCTCCGAGGACGAGGATGCCTGCCTAGAGGATTGCCGCTACCTGCTGAGCTTCCTGCCCTCCAACAATCTGCAGAGCGCTCCGCGAATGCTCAGCGGAGATGACCCGGGCCGGATGGATGAGGAGCTCGACCACGTCGTCCCGGATAACCCGAACAAGCCGTATGACATGCGTGACGTCGTCAAGCTGATCGTCGACGACGGCGAGTTCTTTGAGGTCCACGAGCACCACGCCAAGAACATCATCTGCGGCTTCTCGCGTCTGGACGGGTACTCGATCGGGATCGTCGGCAACCAGCCAAACCAGCTCGCGGGTGTGCTCGACATCGCCGCCTCGGCGAAGGCCGCCCGCTTCGTGCGCACCTGCGACGCCTTCAACATTCCGATCCTGACCTTCTGCGACGTACCCGGCTTTTTGCCCGGCACCGCCCAGGAGTGGGGCGGGATCATTCGCCACGGCGCCAAGCTGCTCTATGCCTACGCCGAGGCCACGGTGCCGAAGATCACCGTGATCACGCGCAAGGCCTACGGCGGCGCCTACGACGTGATGGCCTCAAAGCACCTGCTGGCCGACTTCAACTTCGCCTGGCCGACCGCCGAGGTCGCGGTGATGGGGCCCGAGGGCGCCGTGAACATCATCTACCGCCGCGACATCGCCGCCAGCCCTACGCCCGATGAGCGTCGCCAGAAGCTGATGGACGACTACAAGGCGCGCTTTGCCAACCCCTACACCGCCGCCGAGCGGGGCTACATCGACGACGTGATCGTCCCGCACGAGACCCGGCCGCGCCTGATCGGTGCTCTGCACACGCTGCACGGCAAGCGCGAACCGGGCCCCAAGCGCAAGCACGGCAACATCCCGCTTTAAGTCAGATCTCGGCGCGGCGCCGCCCACGCCTGACTCCCAGGCGCAGCCAAAGCGGATAGGTCGCGAAGATCGCGGCCGATACCAGGTGCGTCCTTGCGCCCGCCTTGCGCCAGTCGAGCTTCAACACCCCCGAGTTGAGCATCCAGTCGCGCCCGGAGGCGGCTCTGCATGCACGCCAGATCGGCCTGGTCCAGGGAAGGTCCAGATAGAGCGAGATGCTGGTCGCAAGGAAGGCGCCGATCGTCGCGTTCTGCACCGCCTTTGCCGCCTTCTCCTGCTCAGGCATCAGCCGGCCGTAGGCGCGTCCGGTCGCGTACAGCCAGGGCGGGTCTATCAGGAATGACATTCGATCTCCTCGGTTTCAGGATGGACAGGGGATATCCACGTGCTCGGGCTCGACCCTGGACCCAGGCACCGGCGCTCCCAGCAGATGGAAGGCAAGCCTGCTGGCAAGCGCCATGATCGTCAACTGTGGGTTGACGCCAAGCGAGCTCGGCACCACCGACCCATCGGCTACGTGCACGCCCTGCACGCCGTGCAGCGCGAGATTCGAGTCGACCACACCCTCGCCGGCGCGGGAATGGGCTCTCGCGGTTCCAAGCGGATGAAAGGCCATCAGCCGCAGATCGCTGCGCCGCGCGCTCGCCGGCGCCACGCCCTCGGGCAGCGGCAGGTAGACCTCGCGCGCGCCGGCCGCGTGGAAGAGCTCCTGCAGCCGCTGCAAACCCGACCGAAAGCGGGCGAGATCGGCGTCGTCGAGGTCGTAGCGGATGACCAGCGCCTGACCCAGCCGCGATACCAGGCGACCGGCGGCCCCGGGCAGCAGTCGCGCAGCGGCCGCCGGCGCGTGCACACTACCACGCGAGGAGTCGCTGACCATCAGGCCGAACTGAGCGAGGTAGGGGTAGCGCGCCATCGCCTGCGCGTGCTTTGCGCCGCTCAGCGGCAGCGACATCGCGGCGTAGCTCGGGGGACCGGCCACGCCCTCGAAGATGATGCCCTGCGCGGCGAACTCGTCGACGTAGAAGCTCTGCGGCACCCCCCGCCCCATGTCGACGCGCTCGTCCATCAATGCGAAGCCGGCAGTTGCGGGATGGATCGAGAGATTGCGTCCAAGCTGCCCGGAGGCAAGCCCGAGCCCGCTGGAGGCCAGCAAGCCGGGGGTGTGAATCGTGCCGGCGGCGATCACGGCGTGGTCGGCCTGCACCGCCAGCGCGCCGCCGTCTGCTAGGTGGGCCTCCACGTGGGAGAAGCGCCCGCCGCGCGTGGCGATCCGCTGCACGCATGCCCCTGTCAGCACCTGCGCGCCGGCGGCCTTGGCGCGTGGCACGTACGTGATCCCGGTGTGCTGCTTGGCCGACGTGGGGCAGCCGAAGGCGCAGACGCCCGAGCCTACGCAGCCCTTGGCGTTGCGGCGCAGATAGCCGTGGGACCAACCCAGCCGCTGCGCTCCACGCCGTGCGACAGCCGCATTGCCGCCGGCAAGCTCGGGAGTGACCTCGGCCACCGAGATCGCCTCTTCCACGCGCGTGAAGCAGCGATCCAGCTCTTGCTCGTCGACCTGCAGGCCAAACTGCTGCCGCCAAGCATCCAGCACGGCCGGCGGAGTCCGAAAGCAGGTGCCCGAGTTGACGAGCGTGGTGCCGCCCAGTCCGCTGCCGAGCGGCAGCAGGATCGGCGGGTTGCCGAGCGTGATCGTTTGGCCGGCATCCCTGTAGAGGCTTGCGAGCATCTGCGGCGGCCGCGCGGTGAAGCTGTCGGCGTCGTGGTGAGGGCCTTGCTCGAGCAGCACGACGCTCGCGCCGCCCTCCGCAAGCTCCGCCGCCACGACGGCGCCGCCCGCACCGGCGCCGATCACGCACACATCGCACTCCATCGTGCGCCTCACGGGCGCCCCTCCGCGCGCCGCAGCGCACGACCGCGCGCCACGACCTGCTGCGCGTCGAAGCCGAGCGCCGCCGAGAGCCCCGGCTCGTCATAGCGCTCCATCGCCAGCAGCGACCGCACGACCTGCGAGAGCGCAGGCATGGCAGTCAGAAACGCGGTCCCCCGCGGCCGCCGCCCGATGGCGAGCAGGAGTCGCAAACCCAGCCGCTGCGGAAGCGGAGCGGCTGCGAGGAAGCTCTGCAGCGGGCGGGCGGGCTCCGCGTCCACGCGCGGAGTCTATCCGTCACACTGTGGCTAATGGAGGCGGAAACGCACCGGATAGAGCTGCTGGGCGGCAGCGACTCCGCCACGCCGGCGCAGGCCGCGGCTGTCGTCGCAGCTCTGCAGCGCTTTATGGCAGACACGGCGCCGTCCGCGCCAGCGCCTCAGGGCAGTCCCGATCGGTGGCGCCAAGCGTCGCTGCTGGAAGGCGTCAGCCGCGAGCCGCACACCGTTGTTCCCGACTCCTGGATAAATGCCTAAAAGTCGCTAGGATTTCCAGGGTCTCGGTTTGGGTCAGCCGAGACGGACTCCAACACCCCTCATTTCGACCAGGTCGACGCCGCCGGCTGCGACCAGGAGGTTCGCCACATGGAGCCAGTTTCACTGCCAACGCAAAAGGGAACGCTCGAGGATCCAGAGATCCTCCAGCACGTCCCTGGGCACGTGATTCCGATCCTGCAAAGGGAGTACGACGACTTCAAGACCGAGGCGACCAAGTTCCTCGCGGGTGGAACCGAGGAAGACGAGTTCATCAAGTTCCGCCTCAGGCAGGGCGTCTACGGGCAGCGGCAGCCCGACGTGCAGATGATCCGTTGCAAGCTCCCCTTCGGCGGCATCACCCCTGAGCAGCTGGACAAGTTCGCCGACGTGGTGGAGAAGTACGCGCCGCTGCGCAAGGGGCACGTCACGACCCGCCAGAACGTCCAGATCCACCACATCCCGCTGATCGAAGCCGAGAAGGCGATCCGCGAGCTCGGCGAGGCCGGGCTCTCCAGCCGCGAGGGCTGCGGCAACACGGTTCGCAACGTGACCGCGGACCCGTGGGCGGGCGTGGCCAACGACGAGCTCTACGACCTCACCCCCTACGCGGCCGCCTACGTGCGCTACTTCGTGCGCAACCCGATCACCCAGGGGATGCCGCGCAAGATCAAGACCTCCTTCGACGCCAGCGAGGCGGGCCGCGCGATCAGCGAAATCCACGACATCGCCTATCGTGCGCGCGTCAAGGAGATCGACGGCCAACAGGTGCGTGGCGTGCAGATGCTGGTCGGCGGCGGCACTTCGATCATGCCGCGGGTGGCGCCGGTGCTCTACGAGTTCCTGGAGGTCGACAACGGCGAATACTTGAAGGTCGCCGAAGCCGTCTTTCGGATCTTCGACCGCCAGGACTGGCTGCGCGTCAACCGCGCGCGCGCCCGGATCAAGGTCTTCGTCGACAAGTACGGCATCGATGAGCTGCGCGCGCAGGTCGAGGAGGAGCTGAAGGGCGACTGGGTCGCAGAACGCGACTTCTCGATCGAGGAGCTGATCTTCGAGTACGACGAGCAGGACGACGCGCCCGGCCCGCGCGAGAGCTACGGCACGCCCAACGGCGACCTATCCGAGTTCGAGCGCTTCCAGGCGGCCAACGTCGCTCCGCAGCGCCAGGACGGCTTCGTCACCGTCGAGATCAAGATCACCCGCGGCGATCTGACCCCCGAGCAGTTCCGCGGCCTGGCGGTGATCATGCGCGAGCACTCCGGCCCCTACGCCCGCACGACCGTGCAGCAGAACCTGGTGCTGCGCTGGGTGCGCCCGGAGAGCGTCTATGACATCTGGCGGGCGCTTACGCAGCTCGATCTGGGAGCCGCCGGCAGCCGCGAAATCGACGACGTAGTCTCCTGCCCCGGCACCGACTCCTGCAAGCTCGGGATCACGAGCTCAATGGGCCTCAACAAGGCGATCCAGGAGCGGATCGAATCGATGCAGCTCACCGACCCGCTGACACGCAAGATCCACATCAAGATGAGCGGCTGCCCCAACGGCTGCGGCCAGCACCATCTCGGCTCGATCGGCTTCTACGGAGCCTCGATCAAGGTCGGCGAGCACACGATCCCCGCCTACATCCCGCACGTCGGCGGCGTCTTTGAAGGCGAGAAGATTGCCTTCGGCCAGCGCCTGAAGCTGCGCCTGCCGGCCAAGCGCGTGCCCGAGGCGATCGAGCGGTGGGTGCGCCACTACGAGGGCAACCGCAACGAGGGCGAGACCTGGGGCGCCTTCGTGCAGCGCAACGGCACCGGCGAGCTGGAAGGGCTCGTGAAGGAGCTCTCGATGCCGGTCGAGTTCGGTCTGGAGACGATGAGCCAGTTCATCGACTGGAACCGGGATGTGCCATTCCAGGTGATACGAGGCGAGGGCGAGTGCGCAGTCTGAGCCAAACCAGCACCGATCCGCAAGCGGTCCTCAGCGACACGCTACGGACCGCCGTGGAGCGCCACGGTGAGCGCGCCGTGCTGCTCTGCTCCTTCCAAAAGGAGGAGTCGGTGCTGATCGACGAGCTGCTTGCCATCGGCGAGGGCGTAACGCCAGTGCGGATCGTCACGATCGATACCGGCGTCCTGTTCCCGGAGACCCTGGAGACATGGAAGCGCTTCGAGGAGCGCTTCGGCGTCGCGGTGGAGGTGCAGGACGCAAGCGGGCCGGGTGGACCCTGGACAGGCCCCGAGCACTGCTGCTCGGCGGCCAAGATCGCCGCGCTTGCGCGTGCTCTGGACGGGGCGGAGGCATGGATCACCGGCATCAGGCGCGAGCAAGGCCCCACGCGGGCCACGGCGATGCCGATCGAAGAAGATCCCGCTCGCGGCCTGATCAAGTACAACCCGCTCGCGCACTGGAGCGACAAGGACATCTGGCGCGCGATCCACGAGCGGGAGCTGCCCTACAACCCGCTGCACGACCAAGGATTCGACTCGATCGGCTGCGCCCCGTGCACGCGTCCTGGCAGCGGTCGCGACGGCCGCTGGGCCGGCACAGAGAAGACCGAGTGCGGCCTTCACGTCGACCCCGCAGCGCTCTCGGCGGTCGCCGCGGGCGCCGATGAGCAAGGATGAATGCCCCGGCTACCGTTAAGGGCCAGGGCGAACGCACGATGAGCATCACCTCACGACCCGAGCTGACCCACCTGCAGGCGCTGGAGTCCGAGGCGATCCACGTGATGCGCGAGGTCGCCGCCGAGTTCGAGCGCCCGGTGATGCTCTTCAGCGGCGGCAAGGACTCGATCGTAATGCTGCGGCTGGCCGAGAAGGCGTTTCGGCCCGGGCGCTTCCCGTTCCCTCTGATGCACGTCGACACCGAGCACAACTTCCCCGAGGTAATCGAGTTTCGCGACCGCCGCGTGGCCGAGCTCGGCGAGCGCCTGATAGTTGCCTCCGTCCAGGACTCGATCGACCAGGGCCGCGCGATCGAGGAGACCGGCCCGCGCGCCTCCCGCAACCGCCTGCAGACCGTCACGCTGCTCGACGCGATCGCCGAGCACGGCTTCGACGCCGCCTTCGGCGGCGCCCGCCGCGACGAGGAGCGTGCGCGCGCTAAGGAGCGCGTTATGTCCTTCCGCGACGACTTCGGCCAGTGGGACCCCAAGAACCAGCGCCCGGAGCTCTGGAACCTCTACAACGGCCGCATCCGCAAGGGCGAGCACGTGCGGGTCTTCCCAATCTCCAACTGGACCGAGCTCGACGTGTGGGAGTACATAGACCGCGAGCAGCTTGAGGTCCCCTCGATCTACTTCGCTCACGAGCGCGAGGTCTTCGAGCGCGACGGCATGCTCTACGCCTACCGCGAGGGCACCGAGCTGATCGACGGCGAGCAGATCTACTCCGAGACGGTTCGCTACAGAACCGTCGGCGACATGAGCTGCACCGGCGGCGTGCGCTCACTTGCCGCAACGCTGGCCGAAGTGGTGGCCGAGATCGCCTCGACCAGGATCACCGAGCGGGGCGAGACGCGCGCCGACGATCGAGTGTCCGAGGCAGCCATGGAGGATCGTAAGAAGGCTGGGTACTTCTGATGACCCTCGACCTCCTCCGCTTCACCACCGCCGGCTCGGTCGACGACGGCAAGAGCACGCTGATCGGCCGGCTGCTCTATGACACCAAGCAGGTCTTCGACGACCAGCTCGAACACGTTGCGGAGGCGAGCATCCGACGTGGCGGCGAGGGCGCGCTGGACCTGGCGCTGATCACCGACGGCTTGCGCGCCGAGCGCGAGCAAGGCATCACGATCGACGTCGCATACCGCTACTTCTCCACCGTAGGCCGCCAAGGCTCGCCCGGCCGCCGCTTCATCATCGCCGACTGCCCGGGCCATCAGCAGTACACGCGCAACATGGTCACCGGCGCATCGACAGCCGACCTCGCCGTGGTCCTGCTGGATGCGCGCCGCGGCGTGCTGGAGCAGTCCAAGCGCCACGCGTTCATCAGCGCACTGCTCGGCATTCCCCACCTCGTGGTCGCCGTCAACAAGATGGACCTCGTGGACTACTCCCAGGAGCGCTTCGATGAGATCGTCGCTGAGTTCTCGCAGTTCGCGGGTAAGCTCGGTGCGCTCGGTGCGCGCGCCGAGCTGATCTACATCCCGATCTCCGCGCTGCTCGGCGACAACGTCGTCGATCGCTCCGAAAACCTCTCCTGGTACGAGGGCCCCACGCTGCTGCAGCTGCTCGACACCGTCGAGGTCGCCTACGACCATCCCTTCCAGACCCCAGCCCGCTTCCCGGTCCAGTGGGTGATCCGGCCCCAGAGAGTCAACGGCGCGCAGGACTACCGCGGCTACGCGGGACAGCTCGCCTCAGGGGCGTTGCGGGTGGGCGAGGAGATCGTCGTGCTGCCCGGCGGCCAGCGCACGAAGATCGCAGCGATCGACACCTACGACGGCGAGCTGGAGGCGGCGCTTGCGCCGATGTCGGTGACGCTGCGCCTTCAGGACGAGATCGACATCTCCCGCGGAGAGATGATTTGCCGCCCCGACGAGGCGCCCGAGCCCGTGCGCGAGCTCGAGGCGGACATCTGCTGGATGACCGATCGGCCGCTTGCCTCCGGCAGCCGCTACCAGCTCAAGCACACGACGCGCTCTGCATCGGCGGTCGTGGACTCGATCGTTGACATGGTTGACGTCCACACTCTGCAACGGGGGCCGGCGCCCCAACAACTGGTGCTCAACGACATCGGCAGGGTCCGCCTGCGAACCAGCGTGCCGCTGCTCGTCGACCCATACCTCCGCAATCGTCGCACCGGCAGCTTCATCCTGATCGATGAGGCGACCAACGGCACCGTGGGCGCAGGAATGATCTGCGCGCCCGACGCCTGATACGCGCCGCAGGCTAAGCTTCCCGCCGCATGTTCTCGAAGGTATTGGTAGCCAACCGCGGCGAGATCGCGATCCGCATCATCAGGGCGCTGGAGGAGATGGGCATCGCCTCCGTCGCCGTCTACTCCGAGCTCGACCGCGAGGCGCTGCACGCAAAGCGCGCCCAGGAGTCCTACAACCTCGGTGACGGCCCCGCCTCCGAGAACTACCTCGACGTCGCCAAGATCCTCGACACCGCCAAGCGCTCCGGCGCGGAGGCGATCCACCCCGGCTACGGGTTCCTGGCCGAGAACGCGGCCTTCGCAAAGGCCTGCGAAGACGCCGGGATCGTCTTCATCGGCCCGCCCGCCTCCGCAATCGACGCGATGGGCTCCAAGACCAAGGCCCGCGAGCTGATGAAGGCCGCCGGCGTGCCGATCGTGCCGGGCACCACCGAGCCGGTCGCAAGCCCCAAGGACGCCCTGAAGATCATCAAGGCCGACATCGGCTTCCCCGTCGCGGTCAAGGCCGCGGGCGGCGGCGGCGGCAAGGGCTTCCGGGTCGCGCTCTCGCAGGACGAGCTGGAGGGCGCCTTCGAGGGCGCAAGCCGCGAAGGCGAGAAGTTCTTCTCCGACGGCACCGTCTACATCGAGCGTTACCTGCCCGACCCCCGCCACGTCGAGGTCCAGGTGCTCGCCGACAGACATGGCAACGTGATCCACCTCGGCGAGCGCGACTGCTCGATCCAGCGCCGCCACCAGAAGCTGATCGAGGAGTCCCCGGCGCCGATCGTCGACGAGGCGCTGCGCGCACACATCGGCAGCATCGGCGTGGAGGCGGCGCGCGCCGTGGACTACGTCGGCGCCGGCACGATCGAGGGTCTGCTGCAGGACGGCGAGTACTTCTTCCTGGAGATGAACACTCGCGTCCAGGTCGAGCATTGCGTGACCGAGATGACGACGGGGATAGACATTGTTAAGGAAGGGATACGTGCGGCGGCAGGCGAGGCGCTGTCGGTCTCCCAGGAGCAGGTTGTACTCCGCGGCCACGCGATCGAGTGTCGTATCAATGCCGAGGACGCCTCCAAGAACTTCGCTCCCGCGCCGGGGAAGATCGGCCGCTACCGCGAGCCTTCGGGCCCCGGCGTGCGTGTCGATTCGGGCGTGGGCGAGTACGGCGAAGTCTCGCCCATGTACGACCCGATGGTCGCCAAGCTGATCGTCTGGGACGCAGACCGCGAGCAGGCAACAAAGCGCATGCTGCGGGCGCTTGCGGAATACGAGATCGAGGAGCTGAAGACCCTCATCCCCTTCCACAAGGCGCTGCTCGGCACCGAGCAGTGGGCACGCGGCGAGACCTGCAGGGACCTCGTGGAGGACCGCAAGTGGCTCAAGCAGCTCGCGTTCGAGCCGGTTACCCTGGCGCAGGAGGACGACGAGGAGACCAAGGTCGAGCACTCCTACACGGTCGAGGTCTCCGGCCAGCGCTTCGATGTACGTGTGATCGGTCCGCCTGCGGCCGGGCTCGCTGGGCGGGCGGGTCCGGTGGCAGGCATGAACGGCAGCACTCCCGCATCCGCCGGCCGCGGCAAGCCCAGGCGCGCGCAGCGCGGCTCCTCAAGCGCCGGCGGCCCCGACACGCTGCCATCCCCGCTGCAGGGCAACATGTGGAAGGTGCTCGTCAGCAAGGGCGACACCGTGCAGGAGGGACAGCTTCTCTGCATCATCGAGGCGATGAAGATGGAGAACGAGATCACCGCCCACAAGTCGGGCGTGATCGCCGATCTGCCGATCACCGAGGGCGCGCCGATTGCGGCGGGCGCCCCAATCGTCACGATCTCTTCTGAGCCGGCCGAGTAACAGCTACGACGATCTGACGTTCGAGAGCCAAGCGAGGCAAGGATCAGAACCCGTCCGCCCGCGTGGCGTACTCCGTACGCGAGCGACCGAGGACGCCGACCGAATAGGGAGACACTCGCTACGCTCGCATCCCCGATTCGACCAGCGCCGGCTATCGGGCGTCAGATCAGGCCTCTTCTATGAGCTTGACTGCCTCGCGGAGGCTGCTCGCTTCCGCGGTCGGCTTCTTCTGCGAGCTCTCGAGCGGCTGCTTTGAGCGGTTGATGAAGACCACCGGCACCCGCTGCTTGAGGCATGGGACCACGTCGTGGTGGTGGCTGGCCGTGACGTGGACCCAGCCCTTCTTGCCGCCGATGCGGCGCGCGAACTCGGTGAAGTGCGCCGGTTCCGGCTTGTAGGCGCGCACCTGCTGGGCAGTGACGACGAGGTCGAAGTCGGTCTGGATGTGCCGGCGGGTGAGGCCGAGCAGCTTGTCGTCGACGTTGGCGATCAGCCCGAGCTGGTGCTTCTTGGCGATCTTCTGCAGCTGGGGAGCGGTTTCCTTGAACGGCAGCCAGCGCGGGATCGAGTCGGGCAGGAAGCCCGAGCGCGAGGGTTCGAGGTCCCACTCCATGCGGCTGGCCATCTCCAGCGCCGTGCGGCGCAGAACCTCGGCATAAAGCTCATAGGAGCCGGCCTCGATCTCGCGTGAGACCTCGTGGAACATCGCGATCAGCTCCGCGCGATCGGGCAGCTGGAAGCCATCGCGCTGGGCCTCGCGATCGAACGCGTCGTAGATCCCGGTCTCCCAGTCGATCAGGGTGCCGTAGACGTCGAAGGTGACCCAGGTGAGATTCTTCGGAATGGGCATGGACCGGGGCATTATGCCTTCCTACGGCGACGGCTGCTTCCGCCAGGCTCGCTTGGCTTGAGCCCGTCACGCCGCCACAGCCCATGGGCTAGAGTTCCGCGCCACATGGACCTACTTGAGTATCAGGGCAAGCAGCTGTTCGCCCGCCACGGACTGGCGGTCTCCGACGGCAAGCCGGTCACCACCGTGGAGGAAGCGGTCTCCGCCGCACAGCAGATCGGCTATCCGGTCGTCGTGAAGGCGCAGGTGTTGATCGGCGGTCGCGGCAAGGCCGGCGGCGTCAAGCTCGCAAACAACGCCGTTGAGGCGCGTGAGCACGCAAGCAACATTCTCGGCCTAGATATCCGCGGCCACATCGTCCACAAGCTCTGGATCGAGCACGCCTCCGACATCGCCACCGAGTACTACGCCTCGGTGCTGCTGGATCGCTCCGCCAAGCAGCCGCTGGTGATCTTCAGCACGGAGGGCGGCGTGGAGATCGAGCAGATTGCGGAGGAGAGCCCCGAGAAGCTCGTGCGCCACCACGTCGACTCGCTGCAGGGCCTCTCCCGCGAGGAAGCGCTGCAGATCGCCACCCAGGGCGGCGCCGATGAGGACGTGCGAGAGGGCGTCGCCGACGCGCTGGTAGCCCTCTATGAGGTGTGGGACAAGGAGGACGCGACGCTCGCTGAGATCAACCCGCTGATCGTCACGCCGGATCGCGAGGTCAAGGCGCTCGACGCGAAGGTCTCACTCGACGGCAACGCGCTCTACCGCCACCCTGAGAACCAGGATCTCTCCGACACCGAGAACGAAGATCCGATCGAGCGCCGGGCCAAAGAGCAGGGCGTCCAGTACGTAAAGCTCGACGGCAACATCGGGATTCTCGGCAACGGCGCAGGGCTCGTGATGTCGACGCTCGACGTCGTCGCCCAGGCGGGCGGCGAGCCGGCCAACTTCCTGGACGCCGGCGGCGGCTCTGACGCCGAGAAGGTCAAGCAGGCGGTCGAGCTGATCCTCGCCAACGACTCCGTCAAGGCCGTGCTCTTCAACATCTTCGGCGGGATCACCCGCTGCGACGAGGTCGCCAAGGGCCTGATCGCGGCCTTCGGAGAGATCAAGCCTGCGGTCCCGTTCGTGGTGCGGCTCGACGGGACTAACGACGTGCAGGGCAGGGCGCTGCTGGAGCAGGCCAAACTGCCAAACGTCCACGCGGCCAAGACGATGAACGAGGCCGCCGAGAAGGTCGTAGAGCTTGCACGGCAAAGCGAAGGAGCGGGTGCCTGATGGCTGTACTGGTCGACACGAACACACGGCTGGCGGTCGCCGGCATCACCGGGCGCGAGGGCTCCTTCCATGCACTGAACAACCGTCGCTACGGCACCAACGTCGTCGGCGGGGTCACGCCCGGCAAGGGCGGACAGGACGTCGAGGGCATCCCCGTCTTCGACAGCTGGGCAGACGCGGTGCGCGAGACCCAGCCCAACACGGCGATGATCTTCGTCCCGCCGCGGTTCGCAGCCGATTCGATCCTCGAGGCCGCCGCCGCGGGCGTGCAGCTGATCATCGCGATCACTGAGGGCATCCCTGCGCACGATGAGCTTCGGGTTTACAACACGCTCAAGCGCGATCACCCGGGCACACGCCTAGTGGGGCCGAACTGCCCGGGCATCCTCTCGCCCGGCAAGGCGAGCGTGGGCATCATCCCCGCCTCCTTCTTCACGGCCGGCAATGTCGGCGTTGTCTCGCGCTCGGGCACGCTGACCTACCAGATCGGCAACGAGATCGCCCAGGCCGGCTTCGGCTGCAGCTCGATCGTCGGCATCGGCGGCGATCCCGTGCCCGGTTCCTCCTTTGTGGACATCCTGGAGCTCTTTCAGGCAGACGATGAGACCGAGCTGATCGTGCTCTCCGGCGAGATCGGCGGCTCCGCCGAGGAGGAGGCGGCCGACTACATCGCCGAGTCGGTGACCAAGCCGGTCGTGGCCTACATCGCGGGCTTCACCGCGCCGCCCGGCAAGCAGATGGGTCACGCCGGCGCGATCGTCTCCGGCTCGGCCGGCACTGCCGCCGCGAAGGCGCAGGCGCTCGAAGCCAAGGGCGTGCGCGTAGGGCGCACCCCGACCGAAGTGGCGCAGATCGCAGTGCATACGCTGGGCGCTTCGCCTTCCCCGTCTGTACGCTAAGGCGTGTGGACAGCGAGGTTGCAAGGACCCTTGCCGAGCTGGAGCGCAAGCTGCAGGATCTGGAGCGCGCGCTAGGCGCCGGCAGCTGCGAGCATCGGCCGCAGGAGACACCAGCCTACGAGCCCGCGCTTGCGAGCGGTGCGGTGGGCACGTTCACGGGCTCCGGCGCGCGGTTGGTGGACGAGCGCCTAGAGAGCGCCTCCCCAGTCCCAGACCCACCGCAAACCTACTCCGAGCGCCAGGCCCCGAGTGCGCCCGCGCCGCCGCGCAGCTTCGAGGACTCGATCGATCTGGTCGAGCTGGCCCGCTTCCGCGATCGCCTTGAGCAGACGATGCGCGACCTGCTGGCCGACTATGAGCGCATCATTCGCCTGCGTAGCGTCTCCGAGGACCGCGGCTCGGTCGAGTAGACCTGAGCCTTCGGGCCCATCCTTATAAGCTTGCAGCCGATGGCCGTCTTGACCACGATCTCATTTGCGCGTGGCGCCCCCTCTCTCGACATCGTTGACGTCGAGGGTCTGAAGGCCGCGGCTACGCGCGCCTTCGACAGTGATCCGGCCGGCGCCACCGCGTACGGCACGGCGGTCGGCTATCCCCGCCTGCGCGCCTGGATCGCGGACAAGCACGGCGTCGAGCCCGAGCGCGTACTGGTGACCAACGGCTCGATGCAGGCCGACGCCTTCCTGTTCGAGCACCTCGTCAAGCCACAGGACGACGTGATCGTCGAGCGTCCCACCTACGACCGCACGCTGCTCTCGCTGCGCACCCGCGGCGCCAACATCCATGCTGTGGAGCTGCAGGACGACGGGATCGACACTGCCGCGCTCTCAGCACTGCTGAGCGGGCAGGACGCAGCGCCTGTCAAGCCGAAGCTCGCACACATCATCCCCAACTTCCAGAACCCCGCGGGATACACGCTCTCGGAGACCAAGCGCCGCGAGCTGGTCGCACTGGCCTCCACGCACGACTTCACGATCTTCGAGGATGACCCCTACGTAGAGCTGCGCTTCAGCGGACAGGCACTGCCGACCATGCTCTCGCTCGACCCAGAGCACGTGATCTACGCCTCCTCGTTCTCAAAGACCGTCTGCCCGGGCATCCGCGTCGGCTACCTCGTCGGCCCGCCACAGGACATCGCCGCGATCGCCCGGCTGGCCACCAACACCTACATCTCCCCCAACATGGTCGCCCAGGCGATCGTGTACGAGTTCTGCGCCTCCGGCGCCGTCGAGCGCTCGATCGAGACCGTGAAGGCGGCGCTGGCGCAGCGCGCTGGCGCGCTGGGTGAGGCGCTGCGCAGGGAGCTGCCCGAGGCGCAGTTCATCGCACCGGAGGGCGGCTACTTCATGTGGGTGACCTTGCCGCAGGGCACCGACGTCGATGCGCTCTTCAGCGCTGCGGCGAACCTTGGCGTCGCGTTCGTGAAGGGCACCGACTTCCTGCTGCAGGGCGGAGAGAACACGCTGCGGCTCGCCTACTCCGGCGTGACAGTCGAGCAGATCGATGAGGGAGTAGAGCGCCTCGCCGAGGCATATCGAACGCTCTGAGATCCGATCGGTGGCGCGCTGCTGCGTCCTTGCATCGCTTGCCTCTCGAACCTCAGCGGCGACTTATCTCCCGTAGCGCTGTCCAAGCACAAGCTGCTCCGGCAGCGCAGTGCGCGGCGCCGGCGATGGATCGGCGATCACCGAGACGGTCTCGGCGACGCTAGGTGTCAGCTCGCAGCGGGCTCCCTCGGCGGTCTCGATCAGGACGTGCTCCTC
Organism: Solirubrobacteraceae bacterium; assembly: GCA_036008645.1. Lineage (GTDB taxonomy): Bacteria > Actinomycetota > Thermoleophilia > Solirubrobacterales > Solirubrobacteraceae > Palsa-744. The sequence continues at coordinate 32,043 of DASYNI010000038.1, read as the reverse complement.
GTCGCGCTCGATCAGCTTGCCCGCCAGGCCCGGCTCTATCCCTGAGTCCTTGAGGTAGCGCAGCAGGTCCTCCGCCTCGTTCTCGAAGCGCAGGATTCTGACCGAGGCGCCCACCGCGACATCGGCGAGCGGCACGCCCGCGATCCGCGCGCCGGCGACGATCGGGTGGCCGTGCGGGCATGTCTTGGCGTCGCCGATCGCCGCGAGCATCCGCTCTTCGAGCACCGGCGACATCGCGTGCTCCAAGCGCTCGGCCTCCTCGTGCACCTCGTCCCAGGGGATGCCGAGCACGTCGGTCAGAAAGCGCTCGATCAGGCGGTGGCGGCGCACAATCGCCTCAGCGTGAGCGGCGCCCGACTGCGTGAAGGAGATCGTCCGGTTCGCGCTCCGGGTGATGTAGCCGTCACGCTCCAGCCGACCAATCATCTCGTGGACCGTCGGGGCCGAGAGCTGCATCGCCCGAGCGACATTTGCGCCAGTCATCGACAGGCCAGCCTCATACAGCCAGAAGAGGCTCTGCAGGTACTCCTCCTCCGCGACCGTGGCTTCCTGTCCCGCCATGGTCGCTGATGCTAGTGGTTCAGGACGGGCCGCTATTGGACGGGAACCGCATGAAGACCGGCGGCGGCCCGCTCGAACGCGGTCGCGAAAGCCTCTGCGCGGCTGCGAGGGACGTTCCTGGCTCGCCACGCAAGGTGCACCGCGACGGCCTCCAACCCGGTGAGCGGTATCCAGCACAGGTCAGCGCGGGCGAAGCGGCGCTGGGCGCCGTCGGGAGCGAGGATGATGCCGTGGCCGGCAGCCACGAGGTCAAACGCCTCGGAGAGCAGCGTGAAGTCGCCACCCCGGACCACGGACTCCCCAGTCAGGCTCGCGATCGACCACTGCATCGTCCACTCGGGACAGGCTCCGCGGGCGCGCAACTCAGGCTCTCCCCGCAGCTCCGGCAGTAAGATGAAGTCACAGTCGGCCAGAGGATGGTCTACCGCTGCCACGGCGAAGCGCCGGCAGCGACCGACGATCACCGAACGCATGCCCGGATCCTCCAAGGGCTGCACTCCCACGAGCGCGAAGTCGGCACTACCGTCGGCCAGCAGCTCAGCCGCCCCCGCGCCATAGGGCGCGCTGCGAATGCGCACCTCGGCATCGGGCGCAAGCTCGCAGTACTTGCGTATCGCGGTGGCGAGCAGCAGGCCGGCAAATCCGTCGTCCGCCGCAATGGTCACGGAGGTTGGATGCTGCCTGCCGAGCCGGCGGATCTCCTGCACGACCGCCTCGTGACGGCTCAGCAGCTCGACGCTGCGCGCGAGCATCGCCTCGCCGGTCGGCGTCAGCTGCAGCTGCGTGGCGCCCCTGGCCAGCAGGTCCACGCCAAGCCGACGCTCGAGCTGGCTGACGCTGCGGCTGAGCGCCGACTGGCCGATGCCCAGCCTCTGCGCCGCACGAGCGAGATGCCGTTCCTCCGCGAGCGCGATGAAGCACTCCAGCAGCCGTAGCTCGGTGATCGAGGCGGCGGCCGGCGAAGGCGCGACTCCTGGTCGCTCATCTACTTAAACGAACGTGGAGACATTTTGTGACAGCGATCGACCTGTGATGATGCAGGCCGATGCAGACAGCGGCCTCCCAGCGCGATCGACTGCCGGTCGGGATCAGCCTGACCGTGCTGCTCGCCGCCCAGGATCTCGGGCCCAGATTGAGCGCACAGGTTGCTGCCGAGGCAGTCGGCGTAGGGCTCACCGAGACTGGGCGTCTGCGCGCGGATTCCTACTCGCTGAGCAGCGAGTTGAGTGAGGATTTTGATGCGCAGATGAAGGCCGCGCGAGCCGTCGTGATCATCGCGCCGCGGCTGGATGAGCAGACTCTGCTTGGCAGCCTGCCTTTCGAGATTGCGACACGGGCGCGCCAGTCGGGCGTGCCCGCCTACGCAATCACGCGCGAGAACGAGCTGAGCGCCTTCGACGCGCGCATCCTCGACCTGCAGCTGGTGATCCAGGCGCGATCGGCACGGTCGTTGACCCAGGCCGGCGTGCGTCTGGCAGAGGTGATCTGAGCGACTGCCGCTACAGAAAGCAGCGACCCTCGCCTCTGTAAGTAGGCAGCTCGTCGACTACCTTGTCTGCCTCGATTGCGAGCAGGGTGTTGAAGCGCTCGCAGAGCTCGCCCGCCTTGGCGTGCCGAAACCAAACACGATCGCCGATGTGCAGGCCGGTGGCGGCCGCGCCGATCAGCGGCGTCTGCACCTCGCCCGCGCCCTCCATCCCGTCCAGCCGCAGCCCGCGCGGCAGATGCGGCCGCGGCAGACGCGCGGAATCCGCCGGCCCGGAGGCCAGATACCCCCCGCCAAGCGCCGTGGCAATCCCGGGGGCGGGCTTGCGCACGACCGGCAGCGCGAACATCGCGGCCGGGCGTGGCCGGAAGGCCCTGTAGGCATCAAAGAGTGTCGGGCCGTAGAGACCCGAGCCCGCACCGAGCTCGGTGATCGCGGGCTCTGAGGCGGTCGCCGAGAGGCTGCCCGTGCCGCCACCGTTGACGAACTGGAGCGCAGCCACCTCGCGCACCGCGGCGACGATTTCCGCGCGCCGCTGCGCGAGCTCCCGCCTGGAGCGCACTTGCAGCGCCTGAATCGCCAGCGCCCGCAGCGGTCTGCCGGGTGGCGCGTCGCCGAGGCCCGCGATCTGCGCCTCGTAGGCCATCAGGCCAACCAACCTCACCGCGGGCCTGTCAGCAATCGCCTCAGCAAGCGCACGGGCCTGCCCGGCGGTGTGGACGGGGGAGCGCTTGGCGCCGACCTTGAGCCTACCGCCAAGCGCCCACCAACCCGCGTCGATGTCAATGCAGACGCGTACCGGCGCCTGCTCGCTCGCACCCGCACCCTCGATCGCGGCGACGTGCTCGATACAGTCGACCATCACCGTGATCCGCGCGTCAGGCCGCTCGGCGGTGATCCGCGCAAGCTCACTCAGGGCGCCCGCATCGGCGGTGGGGTAGGCGACGAGGATGTCCTGAAAACCTTCGCCGGCCAGCCACAGCGCCTCCGGCAGGGTGTAGGCAAGCGTTCCGGCGAAGCCAGCGCGCGCGAGGACCTGCGCCTGCAGGGGCCGGCAGCGCACGGACTTGCTCGCAAGCCGGATCGGCTTCCGGCCGGCCAGCCGTTCCATGCTCCGCGCGTTGGCCCACAGCGCGTCGAGGTCGAGCACCGCAAACGGCGGTTGCAAGCCGACAGTGGCGCGTTCCAGGCGTTGCAGTTGCTGCTCCGCCGCGGCCGCGCCAGCAGTGGCGGCGACGCTCACGGCGCCTGCTCCGGGGAGGGCGCAACCACGGGCCCGAGCACACGGTCGGTCCACACGTTTGAGAACAGGCCGCGGGGGTCAAGCCGTGCGCGCACGTCCTGAAAGCGGTCCCAGTTGGGGTAGCGCGGGCGCAACGTCTGCGCAGTCTGGAAGTGGCGCTTGCCCCAGTGCGGCCTGCCATCCAGTTCGTCCATGATCGCCTCGACCGCGCGAAAGTAAGTCTCGAAGGCCATCCCCTCGAACATGTGCACCGCCACAAACCCGCTGTCGCGCTCCGCTGCGGTGGAGAGGAAAGCGTCGTCGGCAGCGACCGTGCGAACCTCGATCGGGAAAGGCACAGGCAGCCGCTCGCGCCGCACCATCGCAAGCACCCGCCGCACAGCCTCGGGCACGTAGGCACGCGGCAGCGCGTACTCCATCTCGGTGAACCTGACAAGACGCGGAGTGGCGAACACGCGGTCGGATCGGTCCACCCGCACGCGGCCACCCGCCAGCTTGGTGACGAGCCTATTGATGCGCGGGATCTGCGAGGGCAGACCCCGCCCGATCCGGCAGAAGAGGCCGAAGGCGCCGTTGACCAGCAGCACGTCGTTGAGGTAGGCGCTGCGTGCGCTCGGCGGCCGAGGCGGCTCGTCTGTGCGGTTGTTGGTCCTGGTGAGCGCAGTCTGCGCGTAGGGGAAGACGTAGAATTCAAAATGGTCATTGGCCTGGGAGAGTTCCTCGAAGCGCTCCAGCGTGGGCTCTAGCGGCGCTGAGCCGTCGACGCCGCGCAGGCAGAACGCCGGCACGCAGCGCAGCGTGACCTCGGCGATCACGCCCAGCGCCCCGAGCCCGACGCGCGCCGCGCGAAAGACCTCCGGGTTGCTGGCAGCCGAGCAGCGCAGCACGCCGCCGCCGGCAAGCACGAGCGTGATCTCCTCCAGCTGCGCCGGGATGTTCGGCAGTAGTGACCCGGTGCCGTGGGTGGCCGTGGAGATCGCACCCGAGATCGTCTGTGCATCGATGTCGCCGAGGTTCTGCAACGCCAGGCCGTGCTGCGCCAAGCGCTGATTGAGCTCGCGGATCGTGATCCCGCCCTGCACCCGCACGAGACCGGAGTCGCGGTCAACGTCGAGCACGTCGCAGAGCCCGTCGAGCTGCAGCTGCATCCCGCGGGTGCACGCGATGTCACTGAAGGAGTGCCCCGACCCGGCCACCCTGACAGTCATCCCTGATGCGGTGGCGCGACTCAGCGCAGCGGAGATCTCCTCTATGCTCCGCGGCCGCTCGATCGCTGCGGGAGCGCAGCGCTGATCACCAGCCCAGTTGCGCCAGGAGAAGGCGCTTGCAGTTGGACCCGTCCCCTGCACGCGTTGATCGCTAGGGTCGTGCACCGAATGCCCGATCCCCAGCCTACCCTCTCGCGTACGCGCTCGCTGCCGACCCCCGGGGCGCCACGCGCGAGCGTGATCGGCGCCGGATCGTTCGGAACGGCGCTTGCGGTGCTGCTCTCGCGCGGCGGGCTGCGCACCACGCTGCAGGCACGTACGCAGGAGCAGGCGCAAGCGCTCGACTCCAAGCGCGAAAACGTCACCTACCTGCCGGGTGTCGAGCTGCCGCCACAGCTTCGCATCGAGCCGATGTCAGCGGGAGTCGCCAAGGCCGACTACGTGTTTCTTGCCGTTCCCTCCAAGGAGATCGGCGGCGCGCTGCAAACGCTCGACCACTCCGGGCTTGGCAAGAGAACCGCCGTCGTCTCCGTCGCCAAGGGGCTCGTGCCGCCCGGGGGCGACGCCCCGACCACCGTGCTCGCCCTTACGCTGGAGGGACACAGGATCGCGTGCATCGGCGGACCCGCGCACGCGCAGGAGATGGTCCGCTCCGGCGCGGGACTGGTCGTGGCCTCCCGCAGCGAAGACCTGGCGCGCGAGCTGGCGCAGGTGTTTACGCGCGCCGGCGTGGTCTGCGAGGTCTCAGACGATCCGATCGGAGTCGAGCTCGCGGGAGCCGCGAAGAACGCGGCCGCGCTTGCGACCGGCGCCACCGAAGCACAGGGACCAAACGCGGCCGGCGCCGCGGCCGGGCACATCTTCGCCGAGGTCTGGCGCTACGCCGAGCAACTGGGCGCCAGGCCGGAGTCTATGATCGGGCTTGCCGGCACCGGCGATCTGGTCGCCACCGCGCTCGCGCGTGAGAGCCGCAATCGGCGGGCCGGCGAGCTGCTCGCGCAGGGTGTGCCGGCGGCAGAGATTCCGGAGCGGATTGGACAGGCGGTCGAGGCGCTGGAGTCGGTGCCGCTACTTGCGCAGACGCTCGAGCGCGCGGGCGTGCCTTCGCCGGTCACCAGTGCTCTGGGGCGATTGATCTCCGGGGAGCTGCCGCTGCAGGAGTGGGTGGCGCTAGTGCGGGCGACGGTCCCGCCGCCGGCCCGTTGGCGCCGGCCGCAGCCGGGCTTCTGGCGGCGGGTATGGCGCTACCTCTCCAATCGCTGACCGCTTCAGCGGGCCATCAGCGTGCTCACAACGGCCTCGTAGACGCCGGAGCCGTGCGCCGCCTGCGCAACCCGCACGTTGTTCATCCCGGCGATCGCTTGCGCCATGCTCGGGTCGCGCTCAAGCGCGTTGGCCACCAGCCAAAAGGCGTCGACATGCTGGGCGCACGCTAGATCCTCGCGGGAGTCGCCGACCGCGAATAGCTGGTCGCGTCCGTAGCCGCGCATGCGCGCATGGGCTGCCACGGCTGCTGCCTTGGAGGCGCTTCCGGCCACGAGGTGGTAGCCGCGCACGTGCGGCAACTCCACCAGCGCAGGCGATCGGCGGCTGACCACGCCGTTGTCAACGAGTCGCAGCGCACCGTGGCCGTGCCGGGCGAGCGCGGCGTCAACCTCGGCCGAGTCCACCAGACCCCTGAACAGGTGCGAGGCATCCCGTTCCAAATGCCAGGGCTCGTGGTACTCAAGCCGTCCCGGGTAGAGCTCGAGCAGCAGCTCAGGCGCCCCTGAGCGGCCGATCTGCTCGAACACGTTCAGCCGCCCCGGCACCATTTCGCCCGTCAGCCAGTGCTCCTCGCCGTCGAATACCAGGCAGGAGCCAGCCTCGTAGATGAAACACCGCTGGCCGAAAAGGCGTGCGTCCTCGGCCACCTGTGCGCGCCGGCGGCCTGACATCAGGACGATCTCCACGTTCGCGCGCAGGCAGGCCTGCAGCGCGCGGACGCCGTCGGTGCTCACCGACCCCTCACCATCGTGCAGCAGCGAGGCGCCCTGTCCGAGCAGGGTTCCGTCGAGATCGAGGTAGAGGCAGCGGATCGACATTGCCCGCTCTACTATCGCAATCCGTGGCAACGCAGCAGCCAACCGCGCCGGTGCCGTCACCAAAGGACCGCTGGCGCGAGATCCTCGCCGAAGGGCGGGCGGACGGACGGCTGGTGGGCGAGGCTCACAACGGCCGCGGAGAGCCGCGCTTTACGCCACCGCCTGACTACCTGCATCAGGACCTGCGCGGCGCGCTCTTACGCCTCGGCATCGAGCAGCTCTACTCCCACCAGGCACAGGCGCTGGCGGCCGCCTGGGAGCACCCGGTGATCGTCACCACCGGCACCGCGTCGGGCAAGTCGATGTGCTTCAACCTGCCCACGATCGAGGTGCTCTGCCGGGACGCGCGAGCGCGCGCTCTCTACCTCTACCCGACTAAGGCGCTGGCCCAAGATCAGGCCAGGGCGTTGAACGCCTTCGGGCTGCCGCAGCGCATAAGGCCGGCGATCTACGACGGCGACACGCCCCGGGAGGCGCGCACCGAGATCAGGCGCAAAGCCAACGTCGTGCTCACCAACCCGGACATGCTGCACGTGGGCATCCTGCCCAACCATCAAGCGTGGACGGAGCTGTTCGCCAACCTCGCCTTCGTGGTGGTCGACGAGGCCCACGTCTACCGGGGCGTCTTCGGCTCGCACGTCGCCAACGTGCTGCGACGCCTGCGCCGGATTGCGGCAGCCTACGGCACCACTCCCCGCTTCCTGCTCACCTCCGCCACGATCGCCAACCCCGTGGAGCTAGCGCAGCGGCTGACGGGCCTGGATGACTTCACGCTGGTCGATCAGGATGGTTCGGCCACGCCCGCCAGGCAGATCGCGATGTGGAACCCGCCGCTAATAGACGAGCAGCTAGGCAGCAGGCTGCCTGCAGCCGCAGAGGGCTCGGAGCTGCTCGGAAAGCTCGTGATCGCAGGCGCCAGGTCGATCTGCTTCGTGCGCTCCAGGCGCGGCGTGGAGCTGCTGACGCGGCTGACCAGACAGCGCCTGCAGGCGCACGATCCCGAGCTGGCCGAGCTGGTGGCGCCCTACAGAGCCGGCTATACCGCTCAACAGCGCCGCGATCTGGAGGCGCGCCTTCTCGGTGGACAGCTGCGTGCCGTGATCACGACCGACGCACTGGAGCTGGGCATCGACATCGGCAAGCTCGACGCCGCGATCGTGGTCACCTTCCCCGGCACCGTGGCCTCGCTGAAGCAGATGTGGGGCAGGGCCGGCCGCCGCGGCGATGGCCTTGCCATCTACATCGCCGGCGAGGACGCGCTCGATCAGTTCTTCTGCCGGCACCCCGAGGACTTCCTGGAGCGTCCGGTGGAGGCCGCGATCCTCGACCACGAGAACCTGCAGATCCATCTCTCCCACCTACTCTGCGCCGCGCACGAGGGCCCGCTGTCGGCAACCGACGCCGAGGTCCTCGGCCCGCGCTGGGAGGCATACGCGGAGATGCTGGTGGGCAGCGGCGCGCTGCGCGCCAGGCAGATGCGGGCGCCCGCGTCGGGGTCCACGGCGGGCGCGATCCCACCGGTCAGCTACGTGCCAAGGCGCCCGGGCTCATATCCGGCCGGAGATGTCTCGCTGCGCTCCGCCTCCGCGGAGCGTTTTGCGATCGTGGAGACGAGCTCGGGTGAGATGCTCGGCACCGCCGAGGCGGCAAGAGCGCACTGCACCGTCCACCAGGGCGCGATCTACCTGCACTTGGGCAACGCCTACGAAGTGCTGGAGCTCGACTTGGAGCGCCGCCGGGCGCTTGTGCGCTCATTCGACGGCGACTGGTACACCCAGCCAAAGACCGAGACCGACACGAACATCGAGCGGCTGCTAGACCGCCGCACCGCGCTCGGCGTCACGATCTCCTTCGGCCAGGTCTCGGTCACCGAGACGGTAGTCGCCTACCAGCGCAAGCGGATCAGCGACCACTCCCAGATCGATCTTGTAGCACTGGATCTCCCGGAAACCACGTTTGCTACCCAGGCGCTGTGGTTCGAGCCGGGCCCGGTGCTGGGCGGCCTCGGCGAGACGGAGATCCCACTGGAAGCGCTGCTGGGTGCCCTGCACGCAACCGAGCACGCCCAGATCGCGGTGCTGCCGCTGATCGCGATGTGCGACCGCTGGGACATCGGCGGCCTCTCCACCAACCTGCACCCCCAGACGGGCGGGCCGGTCATCTTCATCTACGACGGCCATCCCGGCGGTGTCGGGATCGCCCGCACCGCGTTTGCGCGCTTCGAGGAGCTCTGCGGGGACGCTCACCGCCTCATTGCCGGCTGCAAGTGCAGCCGCGGCTGCCCCTCCTGCGTGCAGTCGCCGAAGTGCGGCAATCTCAACGAGCCGCTCTCCAAGGCGGGGGCGGGGATCCTGCTGGAGCGGCTGCTCCGAGCGCACCCCCACTCGGGCATCTCCTAGCCCGCCGCGTTACCCGCCGCGATCTTGCGCAGGTCGATCGTCTCGTCGTAGAGCTTGGCGTCCACGCCCTCCTCTAGCGCCACCTCGCGCAGCGGGCGGCCGGACTCGGTCGCCTTTTTGACGATCGTGGTCGCCTTGTCGTAGCCGATCGCACCGTTCAGCGCGGTGGCCACAGCAAGTGTCGCGCCCGCCGATGCGTCGGTGCCCGCCTTGTTGACCTTGATGCCGTCGACGCACTTCTGGGCGAACGCCGCGGAGGCAGTGCTCAACAAGTGGATCGACTGGATCAGGTTGCGGGCGATCAGCGGGATGCGGACGTTGAGCTCGAATTGGCCCTGCATGCCGCCGATCGTGATCGCGGTGTCGTTGCCGATCACCTGCGCGGAGACCTGTAGCACGACCTCCGGCAGCACGGGGTTGACCTTGCCGGGCATGATCGAGGAGCCCTTCTGCAGCTCCGGCAGGTATAGCTCGCCGATGCCGGCGCGCGGCCCTGAGCCCATCAGCGCGATGTCGTTTGCGATCTTGGTCAGCGATACGGCGACCACCTTCAGCGCGCCGGAGAGCTCGACCAGCGCGTCCCTGGCGGCCTGCGCCTCGAAGCGATCGGCGGGCGCGGCGATCTGGCGCAGCCCCGACTCCTTCTTCAGCCGCGCGCGCACCTTCTCAGCGAACTTCGGGTGGGTGTTCAGGCCGGTGCCAGTCGCGGTGCCGCCGAGCGGGATCTGGCCGACGTGGACCAGGGCGTCCCTGACGCGCTCCTGGCCAAGCGCGATCTGCGCCGCGTAGCCGGCGAACTCCTGGCCCAGGGTGACGGGCACCGCATCCATCAGGTGCGTGCGGCCCGACTTGACGACGTTCTGGAAGCTCTTGGCCTTGCGTGTGAGCGAGCGCTCCAGCGTCTTCAGGGCCGGCAGCAGCTCGTTGGACGCCAGATCGAGCGCGGCCAGATGCACCGCAGATGGGAATACGTCGTTGGAGGACTGGCCCATATTGACGTGGTCGTTGGGATGCACGGCCTCGCCCGCGAGCGTCGCGATCACCTCGTTGGCGTTCATGTTGGTCGAGGTTCCCGACCCGGTCTGAAAGACGTCGATCGGGAACTGCCCGTCGTGCTTGCCGGCTGCGATCTCCGCGGCGGCTTTCTCGATCTTGCCTGCCCGGCGCTTGTCCAGGCCGCCCAGCTCCGCGTTGACGGCGGCCGCTGCGCCCTTGATGCGCGCAAGCCAGTGGACGACCGCGACCGGCACCGTCTCGCCTGAGATCGGAAAGTTCTCAACGGCCTTGGCGGTCTCCCCGCCCCAGAGCTGCTTGTCTGTCATCGAGTCTCCTTATTGGGTTTGCGCGCTCGGGACGTTATCCGCAGAAGGCGGATATCTCCCTCGCCACCCCAACGGGGTCGTCGTAGGCAATCAGGAAGCCCGTGGTCTGAAGCACCCGCAGGTGCGCGGACTGGAGCAACTCGAGCGCCTCTTCGGCGATCGCCAGCGGATAAAGACGATCGCGATCGGCCCACAGCAGCAGCACAGGCATCGTCAGCTTCGGGTAGAGCGCAAGCAGATGATCCTGGGACCCATGCGGCCAGCGCCGCGCGCACTTCGACCACGCCCGCGCGAGGTTCGCGTTGCCGCCCACGTCAGCGAAGGACTGCCGCACCAGGTCGCTCGCCCCTGGATCAGCTCGCGCGGAGAGGCGCATTCCGCGCTGCGGCGTCATCACCGTCTTCATGGCGTGGGTGAGCACCCGGTCGACACCCGGGATCGCCCCTGTGCTTGCCGCCAGCCGCCACGCCCGCAGCGCCTGCGGCCGCTGTGGCGCGCGGTGCATCCTGCTCGGCATCAGAATGAGCTTGCTCGGCGTGAGCCTCCCCCCCTGCAGCGCGTGCAGCAGGATCTCGGCGCCGGCGCCGTGGCCGCCGATCATCGGACGCGGACCGAGCACATCGGCCGCAAAGCCGCACAGCACGTCCGCGAACCAGTCCAGCGTATAGGGATGGAAGGGTCTGTCCTCGGAGTCCCCGTGCAGCGGCAGGTCGGGCAGCACCACCCTGAAGCGCTCCGCCAGCGCGCCTGCAACCGGGGTCCACTCCTGATGTGTGAGCATCGCAGAGTGCAGCAGCGCGATCGGCGGGCCCGAGCCAAGCTCCCTGTAGGCGATGCGAGCGCCGTCGGAGTGGTGGTAGAGGCGCAGCCGCATGCATGGATTCTTGCGAGATGCAGCCCTACTTGCAGAGCTTGCCAAAGGACCTCATCAAACCTCAACATCTCTGCAGTGAGCCCTCGATGCATCTCACGCGCCGGAGCACGCGTGCTATGAGCCAGGTCCGCACCAACGCGGCCGCCGCGATCCTCGGCGTGAGCGCCAACACACTGCGCAGTTGGGAGCAGCGCTTCGGCCACCCCCTGCCGCGCCGCACCGAGGGAGGGCACAGGATCTTCGAGCTGGGCGAGATCGAAGCGCTCAGAGACGCGCTCAGCGAGACCGGCGAGATCGCCGCCGCCGTCTCGATTGTGCGCGAACGCGGCGAGAGCCCATGTAGCGCTCAGCGCCTGCGGCTCGCATTCGCCGACTTCAACGAGGCCAAGGTGGATAGGCTGCTGGAGGAGAGCATGCTCACGCGCTCGCTGGAGCGCACGGTGCAGGATGTGCTGCTCCCCGGCGTGGAGCTGGTCGGCGATGACACCCCCGAGCGCTGCTTCGCTTGGCGCTACGCGACCGGCTGGCTCGCGGCCGCCAAGCGCCTGGCTCCTCCCGCTGTCAGGGATGAGGGCGTGATGATCTTCGACGCGAGCTTGCCAGGATCGCTCGACGCGCTCCACGCCCAGGCGCTGGAACTGCTGCTGCGCCGGGCCGGCCTGCGCACCCTCTCCCTCCCGGTCGGCATGCGTCAGGATCGGATCGGCAACGCGCTGCGTGCCCTTGGACCGGCCGCGATCGTGCTAGCAGGTTCAAGCAGCGACCTGCACGCGGTGAGCCGGCTCGTCTACGCCACCCGCCAGAGCTGCGGCCAGATCGCCGTCTACGACTTCAGGGGCGCGGTACCCGACACCGGCGCGAGCACCGTGACGCGGCTGGGTGAGAGGCCGCTTGTGGCCGTGCAGACGCTCAGGGAGCGGATGCAGGCGAGTCCTCAGACGAGCTTTGCGAGCGCAATGGACAGCTCCAGCCCGTCGATGCTTGCGCTCTCCCGGTAGGGACTTTCGCCTACGCCTCCGTTGCTCGACGGCTCAGAGTCTCCCTGTGCCTCCCCGGCGAGGTCCAGCTCGATCGTCAGGGTCTCGCCCTTCAGATAGTCGCGATGAGCCGCAGCGGCGCTGAGCAGCTGCCGATCGCCCGAGAGCACGAGCGAGATCCGGTCCTCCACTTCGAGCCCCGCGTTCTTGCGCGCGTTCTGGACGGCATGGACGATCTCGCGGGCCTGGCCCTCGCGGCGCAGGTCATCGTCGATCACAAGATCCAGCGCGACCGCGTGGGCGCCCTCGCGCTCGACGGCGTAGCCGTCGGGTGCAGACATCGTGAGGATCACGTCCTCCGCGTTGAGCGTGTGCTCCCTGCCGGCAACCGAGATGCCGAGCGCTCCTCCGTTTTCGCCGGAGAGCACCACACCTGCAACGCGCTGCGGGTCGAGCGCCGCGATCGCATCCGCCGCCAGCGGCATGTCTTTGCCGAAGATCGGGCCGAGGCGTCGGTAGTTGGCCTTCACCTCGTAGCGTCCGAGCTCCTCCGCGGCGTCCACGAAGCGTACGCGGCGCACGTTGAGCTCGTCTCTGACGATCTCCGAGAGTCGCTCAATCGCCGCTCGCTCGAGGCCATCGGCGACCACCACCGCCTCCGCCAGCGGCTGGCGCACCTTCGCCTTCGCCTTCGCCCGCGCGCCGCGGCCAAGCCTCACCGTCTGGCGGGCCGTGGCCATCGCCTCCTCCAGCTCGACGTCGCGGGCGGGCAGCTCCTCGCGGATGGGAAAGTCACAGAGGTGGACACTCGGCAGCGTCCCGTCGAGGTTGTCGTAGACCTCGTCTGCGATGAACGGACAGAAGGGCGCAAGCAGCTTGCTGACGATCAGCAGGCACTGACGCAGCGTCGCAAACGCCGCCGGCTCCCCATCCCAGAAGCGCCGCCGCGAGCGGCGCACATACCAGTTGGAGAGATCGTCGAGCAGTTCCGCGATCGCCCTGCCGGCCGCGGTGGCGTCGTAGTCGTCGAGCTTCTGTGCGACCAGCTCCGCGGTGCCGGCCGTGCGTGAGAGCGCCCACCGGTCGAGCTCTGCGCCATGGTCCCCGCCGAAGGAGCCGGCACCCTGACCGTTCCCGGCGACCAGGTCGAGGTCGTGGGGCGCCGCTTCCAGCCGCGGAGCGTTGGCGTTCGCGTAGAGGACGTAGAAGAAGTAGGTCGACCAGAGCTGCTTGAGGAACAGGCGCACTCCCTCCCCGATCGCCTCCTGGGAGAAGCGGTAGCCGTCCCACGGCTGCTTGGAGGTGAAGAAGTACCAGCGAAAGGCATCGGCGCCGTGCTCGTCGAGCACCTGCCAGGGCTCGACCGTGTTGCCCTTGCTCTTGCTCATCTTCTGGCCCTCGGCGTCGAGGATCAGGCCGAGGCAAACGACGTTGCGGTACGGCGCCTGCTCGAAGAGCAGCGTTGAGACTGCAAGCAGCGAGTAGAACCAGCCGCGAGTCTGGTCAAGCGCCTCGCATACGAAGTCCGCCGGGAAGTGCTCCTGGAAGACGTCCTGCCGCTCAAAGGGGGCGTGGTGCTGAGCGAACGGCATCGCGCCTGAATCAAACCAGACGTCAATCACCTCCGGCACGCGCCGCATCGGCTCGCCGCAGGACTCGCAGGAAATCTCGACCTCGTCCACATATGGACGGTGATGATCAGTGAGCGCCTTGCCCGAAAGACGCGCAAGATCCGCGAAGGAGCCGATCACCTTCAGATGCCCGGCGGCGCAGCGCCAGACCGGCAGCGGCGTGCCCCAGTAACGCTCACGCGAAAGCGCCCAGTCGACGTTGCCCTTCAACCACTCGCCGAAGCGCCCGTGCTTGATGTGGGACGGATGCCATGAAACCGTCTCGTTGCCTGCCAGCATCGCCTCTTTGACCGCAGTGGTCCGGATGTACCAGGAGGCCTTGGCGTAGTAGATCAGCGGTGTGCCGCAGCGCCAGCAGTGCGGATATGAGTGCTCGTAGTCGGCCCGCCGCAACAGCAGCCCGCGGGCCTTCAGATCAGCGATCAGCTCCTCGGTCAGAGCCGGATCCTTGACGAAGCGGCCCTCGTAGCCGACCACGCGATCGGTGTAGGTCCCGTCCAGGGCGACCGGATTGAACAGCGTGCTTGGATCGGTCGCGTCGATCAGCCCGGCGGCGCCGGCGACGTCGAAGTCGTCCTCCCCGAAGGCGGGCGCGATGTGAACTAGGCCCGTGCCGTCCTCGGTGGTTACGAAGTCCCCAGCGATGACCGGCAGGCCGCAGCGTGGCCCGATGTCGAATATCGGCCCTTCATAGGTCCGTCCGATCAGGTCAGCGCCGGTGAGCCGCTCGATCACCTCCGCCTGATCACCGAGCACCTTCTCCACCAGTGCTGCCGCGAGGATGAAGGTCTCATCGCCGAAGCGAACCTTCGCGTACTCGATCCGCGGGCCGACTGCGACCGCGACGTTTCCAGGGAGCGTCCAGGGCGTCGTGGTCCAGATCAGCAGGCTCTCATCGCTGTCCGTGAGCCGCAGCTTCACGTAGACGCTTGGATCGACCACATCCTTGTAGCCAAGCGCCACCTCATGCGAGGAAAGGGCGGTGCCGCAGCGGGGGCAGTAGGGCACCACCTTGTGCCCCTCGTAGAGCAGCCCCTTGGCGTCGATCTGCGCAAGCGCCCACCACACCGACTCGATGTAGCTCTCATCGAGGGTCCTGTATGCGTCGTCCAGGTCGATCCAGAAGCCGATTCGCTCCGTCAGACGATCCCACTCCTGCAGGTAGGTGAAGACCGATTCGCGGCACTTGACGTTGAACGCCTCGATGCCGTAGTCCTCAACCTCCTTCTTGGAGGTCAGCCCGAGCTGCTCTTCGACGCCGATCTCGACCGGCAGCCCGTGGCAGTCCCAACCTCCCTTGCGGTCGACCCTGTAGCCCCGCATCGTCTTGTAGCGGGGATAGATGTCCTTGAAGACGCGCGAGAGGACGTGGTGGGAGCCCGGCCTGCCGTTCGCGGTCGGCGGTCCCTCGTAGAAGACCCAGGGCTGCGCCCCCTCGCGCGCCTGCAGCGAGCGCTTGAAGACCCCGCGATCGCGCCAGCGCTGCAGCACCTCGAGCTCGAGGTCGGGTAGCTCTCGGCGCGCGTCGACCGGACGCGGCGGGACCAGGGGATGTTTGCGGCTGCTGCTCACAGGGCGGCCCATTCTAGGACCGCCCCGTATTTGCGTCGATCAGGCCGCGAGAGCCGGCTCTAGCTCGGCCTCTAGGCGCTTCTTCGGATAGGCGCCTACGACGGTCTTCACCGGCGCGCCGTTCTTGAAGAGGATCATCGTCGGGATCGAAAGCACCTGGTAGGCGGCGGCGGTCTGCTGGTTCTCGTCCACGTTGAGCTTCACGATCCGCAGCTCGGGCCGCTCGCCGGCGATCTCCTCAAGCACGGGGGCCACGACCCTGCAAGGGCCGCACCAGGGCGCCCAGAAGTCGACCAGCACGGGCTTGTCGGACTCGATCACCTCTGCCTGGAAGTTGACGTCTGTGACTTCGTTGAGGCTGCCTGCCATCGGGGTCTCCTGTCGTGCGCTTTGCCTGCCACCTACTATACAAAGTGAAGCAAGGCAGGTGGGGAGTGGCGTATCAGTTTTGAATTGAGGCGGCGGTGGCGGATGATCTGCGCGGAGCTACTCCGGCGAGCTGTTGTCGTCCGGCTTTGACGGCAGTCGTGGGGGAGTACCCGATTTAGACTCGATCACCTGGCGTCCAAGGAAGACGCCGGCGAGGATCGCAAGCTCGGCAACCAATGCGACTAGACCGGCGATGGACTCGCCGAGCGCAATCAACACGATGCCGCCCGCCGCTATGAGGGCTACGAGAGTCCAACCGGCGAACAGCTATCGATTTTGATACGCCGAGAAGCTCTTGAAACTTTCGCGGTCGATCTGGACTTCAGTCTGGATCGTCCGCTGATGTGCGCGTTCGGCAACGTAATCCGCGACCAGCTCTTTTGTTGTTCCAGGCGCAAGCTGCTCCGTTGCCGTCAGCCACTCCTGTGACGGCAACGGCCCTTGGTGTTCGCTAAGCATCTGGATCGCCCGGACCATCGGCGTATTTCCAGCCTTGGGCGGACCATCGACAACTTCGCCATCGACCGCCTCTCCCTCTGCAGCCATCTCAGCGGCCTTTGCAGGATCTGCATCGGAGTCGTTCTGGTCTAGACCGTTGGTCGGCTCGGACGCCACTGTGTTCCGCGCGTCTAGTTGTCGCTGTCCGGCGGAAGGAGAGCTGCGATGTCCTTTGCTATAGCGATCCGCACGCAGCTGTCCGATTGCTCTTGGCGGTGCTTTACGACGGTGAGCATGGAGTCAAGCTGACGCCATGACGCGCCGAGATCGACCATCGCCGAGGAGGCTCCTACGAAGCCCATCGACTCACGGGGCCATCCAAGCCGAATCGCGAGGTCTTGGCCACGAGAGACCTCCGTAGCATCGAACTTGCGATTCAATCGAAAGGGCCGATTTGCTGCGTATGGGAACGCTTTTCTAGCCATGACTAGAGTCTAGGCCATACTCCCCGATGGGTTGGTCGTTCGCCTGCGGGCTTTGATGCACCGGTGTCGATATCGCCGACTTAGTCGAGCGCCCCGCGATCTCCGTGAGGCTCCAGACGTGGTCCGCCACGCCTGCCGTCATCGCAGGTGTCCGAGGGTACGGGTTCGCGAGTGTCTTGTGTGGCCGCGCGAAGTTGTAGTGCATGAAGTGCAGGGCGATAGCCGCCATATGGTTGTCGAGCTTCTTTGGGAAGCCGTTGGTCAGTCGCGTGAAGCGGCGCATCCCCATCCGCATCGTGAGGTTCTGGTGCTCGACGTAGCTCGTGCTGATCTTCGCGGGGTCCGGGTTGCCCTTGAGGACTCGCGTCTTGATCCCGGTGCAGACGGCCGGGCCGTACCGGCGCTCCCCAGATGTGTCGGCCCGGTACGTCTTTTGGATCTGCGCCCAGTCGATGTCTTGGCGTCAGGCCAACCGGCGCGACGTACGCCCAGTGGCCGTTGGTCGTGAGCTGGATGCGGCCCGCCAGACGGCTCTTGAGGTCTTCCAAGAAGGCCATGCAGTCCTCGAACGCACGGCCTCCCACGTACCAGGACACGATGAGCTTGCTGTCGGCGTCGAGCGCAGTCCACGTCTACACGTCGCCGAGCCCGAGCACCCCCTTAAGTTCCTCGGGCACGTTCTTCTGCTTGCTGCAGACGAAGCTCCAAATCTCGTCAGCCTCAATCGTCTTGCACGGCAGGTCCCGCGTTGACCAAGAGCCACACAATCGCTTCCGGGTCGTGGGTTTCCAGCTCGCGGCCAATGTCCGCCAGCGCCCAGACAGCGGGCTGCTGCGGGTCGGTCATCAAGTAGACCGCCTCGCGGTCCAGGATGCCCAAATCGGGCTCGTCGCTAGGGTGCTCGTCAGGCATGGAGCAGTTACCTCCGTGTCTAGGTCCCGGCGTCGAGCCTCTAACTCGCGCCGGGGCTGCTTGATATCGCCAGCGACCCTAGACCTGCCCGACGATCCCCGCGGGGCCGGATTTCAAACCGAGACACCACCAGGCGGCAAGGCCGCTCTACTTCACCCGGTCCTGGACGATCATGCCTCCCACTTCCCGCACGATCGGCGGATGGATGCCGGTCAGCGCCGTGAATAGATGCGGGGAGACGTAGACCTCGATCAAGGCCGCGATCAGAAGCAGCGGAACTGCGATCGTGACGGTCACAAGCGTCGCCGCCAGCAGCTCGTCCCACTGGCCCCTACGGCTGGCCAGGATCCATGCCGCTAGCGGCAGGAACAGCGCGATCAGCTCGGGCACGGCGTGGGGCAACACCCCCACCAGCAGGATCTCCGGCGAGACGTGCAGGAAGTGCGCGACCCCGCCGAGCGTGTGCCCGAGCACGTAGGCCTGGATCGACAGCGAGAACGCCGTCGCACAGGCGACGAAGCCGATCGCGATCTTCCCGCCGTGCTCGTGGATCCAGCGCGAGAGCCCGCTGTGGGCGGAGGCTTGCAGCGGCAGCTCGCTGCCTGCGATGAAGCCGGCAACGCAGGCCAGCGCGTGCAGCGCCAGCACGAGCAGGTTGCTCTTCAGCACCTCCCCGACCGAGCCCCAGCCGCCGACCGCGAACGGCGGCTGCAAGGTGACGATCTGCGTGTAGCCGCCCGACAGCGCAGCGACTGCCAGCACCGCAAGCAGCAGGCCGGTGGCCGCCAGTGTCGAGCCGGCAACCCAGCGCCCGATCACCGGCAGCGGGTGCCGGCTCCAGCGGGAAAGCGCCGAGCGGGTGTGGCGAACGCCGTGGTAGAAGGCGTATGCGGATGCGTCCACCCGCACTGGATCGGCTTTCGGGCCCCGCGACGTGAGCGCAAGCGCGCTGACGCGGGCGCGATCTCTCAGCGCAACGCCGCGCTCTTGCTCTCCGTCTCGGTGGAGGCAGAGCGCCGGTGGCGAGAGAAGCGCAGTCCCGGCACCAGCCACATTGCCTCCACCGTGATCCGCCAGGACATCTTGCTGGCGCCGTGTTCGCGGTCGCGGAAGATGATCGGGACCTCCTTCACCACAAACCCGCGGCGCACCGCCCTGTAGGTCAGCTCAACCTGGAAGGCGTAGCCCTGAGCGCGCACGCTGTCGAGGTCGATCGCCTCGAGCACCTCGCGCCGGAAGCACTTGAAGCCGCCTGTGAGGTCCTTGACCTTCAGACCGAGGATGATGCGAGCGTAGGTAGAGCCGCCGTAGCTGATGAAGCGGCGCAGCAGGCCCCAGTCGGTGACTCCGCCGCCGGGCGTGTAGCGCGAGCCGAGCGCAAGGTCGGCCTCGCCGCCGGCGCTGCGGTCGACTGCCGCCAGCAGGCGCGCCAGATCAGCCGGGTCGTGGGAGAAGTCGCAGTCCATCTCCATCACATAGTCGGCGCCGTGGGCGAGCGCATACTTGAAGCCGGCCACGTAGGCGGGGCCGATGCCTTCCTTTTCGGTGCGGTGCAGCACGTGCACCCACTCGTGCTCTTCGGCGAGCCGATCGGCGATCCGACCGGTGCCGTCGGGCGAGCTGTCGTCCGCGACCAGGATCGCGAAGCCATCGCTGGTGGCGCGCTCCAGCACGCTGCCGGCGGCAGCGATCATCTTCTCCAGATTCTCTGCCTCGTCGTAGGTAGGCAGCACAAGCCAAGGCACTCCGCTCATCGCCGACGTACCCTAGAGCAGATGGCCGCCACGGAACTCCAGAACTCGGTCATCGCCGACGCCCTCGACGAGCTCGCAGACCTCAACGAGCTCGACGGCGCGATCGTGCACCGGGTGCTCGCGTACCGCAACGCAGCACGCAGAGTACGCGAATCTCCGGTGTCCGTCGCCTCGCTCGCGCAGGCCGGCAAGGCGACCGAGCTGCCGGGAATCGGCGCCACGATCCAGGAGAAGATCGTTGCGCTGCAGCAGACAGGGACGATCCCGGCGCTTGTGCGCCTGCGCGAGCGCTTTCCGCCGGAACTGCTGGCGATCATGCGCCTACCCGGAATCGGCGCCAAGCGGGCGCGGCTACTCCACGACCAGCTCGGCGTCGACTCGCCGGAGGCGCTGCGGCAGGCGGCGCTTGATCAGCGCGTCCGGGGCGTCAAGGGTCTTGGCCCGAAGTTCGAGCAGACGGTCCTGGAGGCGCTGGCAGCCGACACCTCGGTGCAGGCCAAGCGCCGCGTGACGCTGCCCGCCGCCCTGCAGATCGCCCAGGAGATCGCGGAGGAGCTGGTGGCGCTCGGGCCATCGGATGCGCAGGTGGAGATCGCCGGCTCGATCAGGCGCACGGTGGATGCCGTCAAGGACATCGACCTGGTCGCCGTCACCTCGCAGCCACAGCAACTCCGCGAGGCCGTTGAAGGACTGGAGCGGATCGAGGCCGTCAGCTCTTCCAGCCCCACCGGAGTCAGGGGCCGCTCGCACGCCGGGCTCGCGATCGACCTGCGCATCGCGGCCCCAGACCAACTCGGCAACCTGCTCCAGCACTTCACGGGCTCCGGCGCACACAATGCTGCGCTGCGCGAAGCCGCCGTGCGCAAGGGCCTGCACGTCAGCGAGTACGGGGTCGAGGACGAACGCAGCGGACGCACGCTTCGCTGCGCCGACGAGCAGGCCGTCTATGAGGCGCTTGGGCTTGCATGGATCCCACCTGAGCTGCGCGAGGATCGTGGCGAGCTGGCCGCGGCGGCACTTGACGGCGGGCCGGGCCTCCCCGGACTGGTCACAGAGCATGACATTCGGGGCGACCTGCACTGCCATACCACCGCCTCCGACGGACAGGCCAGCATCCAGGAGATGGCCGCCGCCGCGATCCAGCGCGGCTACGGCTACCTGGCGATCACCGACCACTCCGCCTCGCACGGCTTCGGCAACGACGTCTCTCCAGATGAGCTGCGCCGCCAGATCGAGCGCGTGCGGGAATGCAATGCGCAACTGGACGGCATCGAGCTGCTGGCCGGCAGCGAGGTCAACGTCCTGGGCGATGGCTCGCTGGACTACGAGGACGATCTGCTGGAGCAGTTGGACTGGGTGGTGGCCAGCGTCCACACCTCCTTCGCGATGGGCAGGGAGCAGATGACCAAGCGGATGGTGTCAGCGATCGAGCACCCCCTGGTCGATGCGATCGGCCATCCCACCGGCAGGCTGATCGAACGCCGTGAGCCTTACGCGCTCGACCTAGATGAGGTCTTCGAGGCTGCCGCGCGCACAGGCACGCTGCTCGAGATCAACGGCAATCCCGATCGGCGTGACCTGCCGGACACTGCTGCGCGGACAGCGGCCGCCATGGGTGTGCGGCTCGTGATCGACTCAGACGCCCACCGGGTTGGCACGCTTGCCAATGTGCGCTGGGGCGTGGCGACCGCAAGGCGCGCCTGGCTGACCAAGAACGACGTGGCCAACACGCTTGAGTGGCCGCAGCTGAGGGCACTGCGCAAAACGCGACGTGTGAGCCATCAGCCGTAGCGAGCCTCGCATGATGCCGCCGCCGAATTCGCGCAACCAGAGACCCAATGATATTATCACCAGGCTTTCTGCGTTCGCTCCAACGTCAGCCGCCGTCCGGAGAAGTCTTCGAGAGTGGAGGAGGTCAAGTGCTCACAGAGACCTACGCCTACGAACCGTTCGATGCTGCGATGCACCTCGAGACGTACCCGGCGGAGCTGTACCGCTGGATGCGCAACGAGTGTCCGCTCTACCGCAACGACGAGCACGACTTCTGGGCTCTCTCGCGCTTCGCTGACATCCAGGCGGTGGCGCGCGATTGGGAGACCTACTCGAGCTCGGGACCGCGTGGCATCGACCTCGACGGCACCGGGCCGGACACCTACGGGGAAGGAAACTTCCTCGAGATAGATCCGCCTCGACACGACGTCCTGCGCGATGTCGTGCGCAAGGCCTTCTCTGCCAGGGAGATCGGCAGCCTGGAAGCGTCGGTAAGCCAGGAGGCGCGTTCCCTCGTCGCTGCGATTCGCTCAAGCGGCAGTGGCGACGTCGGCATGGAGCTCTGCTGGCCGCTCGCTTTCAACGTGGTGATGGGCATGCTTGGCATGCCCGCCGCAGACCGTCCCAGCGTGGAGCGCAGGCTGCTGGACGCACTCACGCGCACCTCTGGAACTGAGGACATCCCGGGCGCCGCGCTCTCCGCTGCGGCCGAGCTGCGTCAATACACGAGCGATCTGCTCCGAGACCGGGCGTTGCCGCCAGGCATCCTGCGGCAGGTGGCGGACGCTCGTTCCAGCGGATTGCTCAGCGATGCGGAGGCTCCTGGACTGGGCATGGTGCTCATGTTCGCCGGCATAGAGACCCCGGCGATCTTCGCCGCAAACGCCGTCGTTCTGCTGGCCCAGCACCCGCGGCAACGCGATCTGCTTCGCCGAGGCGAGAGCGCCGGAGAGGCTGCGATCGAGGAGTTGATCCGCTACGAGTCCCCCGTCCAAGCGCTAGCGAGGACGACCACTGCACCCGTCGAGCTGCACGGGATCGACCTGCCGATCGGTTCGACGGTGCTTCTTGTCTACGGCGCCGCGAATCGCGACGAGCGCCGCTGGGGCAACGGCGACGAGCTCGATCTCGCACGTCCGCACATGCGAAATGTGGCTTTCGGCGAGGGTCTGCACTTCTGCCTGGGCGCGATGCTGACCAGACTCATGGCGAGGGTCGTCGTGGAGGCTCTTCTCGATGTGGCGCCAGAATATGAGGTCAGAGGTCCCATCAGGCGCACCGTCAAGTGGTGCGACTGGGGCGTGCTGGGCGCATCGATCATCTGCTGATACGCGAGTGCGGCGCGACCGCGCAACACAGCTCACACCACGAGCCGCTCCGCCCGCACCGCCCTGAAACCCGGCGTGCGCAGCAGCTCCATCGGCCTGATCGGCGAGGTGTGCTTTACGTAGAAGCGCACCCCGTCGCGATCCTCAATTGCAGCCACGGCGGCGTGCTGGCGGCGCCAGGCCAGCGTCCAGATCAGCGCGAAACCCGCGCCTATGCCGGGGATCTGAGGCGCGAGGAAGCCAAGGCCGCCCGCGATGATCGCGAAAGCGAGCAGTGGCCAGAGCCTGTTGATCATCGTCAGGCCGGGCCGCTGCTGCGGCAGCGCCGTGCTCGACTTCGCGCCAGCGAGCAGGCCCCCGATCGAGGCGCTGACTCCGGCGCGGCGGCCGAGCCAAAACCCAATCGCAGTCGAGATCGCCCACCAGCCCACCATCAAGCCAACAAAGTCTGTCCTGCTCTTCACCGCGGCGGAGAGAACCGCGATCGCCGCCAGCGCTGAAGCCGCGCCGGCGCTCAGCAGGACGGTGGTCTTGAGGAAGTCGACGAAGCGCACCCTACTTAGATCAATGCCTCGAGCAGACCCCGCACGCCGCTCTGCCCGTCCACCACCAGGTCGGCCTGCTCGACGAGCTCTGGCGGCGCCTCCTCCGAACTCACAGCGACGCAGACTGCTGTCTTCAGCTCGGTCTGCGCAGCCAGCTCGCGCAGACCGCGAAACGCGTCCAGATCGGTGACGTCGTCGCCCACGTACACCGCCCCAGACAGCGGCTCGCCGCCGCCCTCCGCGCTTTGCCGCAGCAGCTGCTCGATGCCGACGCTCTTGTCAAAGCTGACCGGTGGGCGCACCTCCAGGACCTTGCGGCCCCAGTGGACTGCGAAGCCCTCCTGCTCGGCGGTCCGCGCCAGCTCGGCGACCGCGGCCGCAGCGGCATCCTCGTCAGGCACCCCGCGCCAGTGCAGCGCAACGATCGCGCCCTTGTCCTCCATCCTGATCCGCAGCCGCATCCGCTCCTGCGTGTACGCGCTCCTGGCGAATCGCTGCACGCGCTCGGTCCACTGCGCGAGCTCGGGCGCCACGATCGCGCTCGTCGCGCCGGGGGCCAGCAGCTCGCCGCCGTGGTTGCCAACGTAGGCGATGCTGCCGATCGCCACGATCTGGCGGGCGGTGCTCGCGCGCCGCCCGCTGATGCATCCGACGACTGCGTAGCGCTTGGCAATCTCGATCAGCAGCGTCCGCGTCGCCTCCGGCACGTGGGCATCCTCGGCATGGCGCACGATCGGCGCTAGCGTCCCGTCTATGTCGAGCAGCACCGCGGAGTGCAGCGGGTCTGAGCGCAGAGGCTCAAGCGCCTCCATGAGCGTCGCGGCGGGGGACACGCCTCTTAGTATGCCCACGTTTTACATCCCCAGCGCACGGTCTACCGCGCTGGGCGGCATATCCCAAGCGCGCTCCCGCGCCCTCAGGAGCCCGTGACCGGAGGCAGCACCTGCGTGACCTGCTCCGGGCGCGCCTCGTGCTGCAGCCCCGCGCCGCAGTGCCAGCAGAAGGAGGCGCCGCGGCTGTAGACGGCTCCGCAAGAGCGGCACTGGCCGTCAATGCCAGCCTGAGCGTCGGAGAGCAGCCGTTCCAGCGCGCCGAGCTCGGCGTCGGCCTGCTGCAGCTCCGCCGCGCGGCGCGAGAGCACGTCGAGACGGTAGTGGTCGCGGATCGCCATCTCGTAGGTCAGCCCGCCCAGGTCGACCGTCAGCGCTGCGACCCGCTTGGCCAGCTCTATGTAGCGCTCGCGCATCTGCGCCCGCGTCGCGGCCGGGCCCGCGAGATCAGCGCCCTGGGCGCCGCCGCTTCCGTTCAGCACTTGCAACCTCTGTCTCATCTGGTCCTCGAAGGCTCACATTCCGCAGCTTGACAGGATCAGCCGCCAGTTTCGATCGGGGCTGGACTGTTGGCGAGTTCGTTGAATTTTTCCGAGTACTGCTTGCCGGACTCTTTGCTCAATTCCTTGAGCTTCGCGGCGTCTTTTTTCGCCGGCGGAAGTTTGGCTTCTTTGGTTTCTTTTGCTTCCTGTTTGGTTTCGTGTTCGGAGGATTTCGCTTCGGAGCCATTCGAGGCGCTGGTGGTGGCGCTGGTGGTCGTTTCCGCGGTGCCGCCACTCTGCGTGCCGGTGCCCGCCAGACCTTCGATCTTGACCACCTGGGGGCCGTTGCCGGTGCCGCTGCTTGAGCCGAACGCCCAGTGCCCGATCAGCAGGCCGATCACCGCAGTCAGAAGCAGCACGCCGATCAGCGTGAAGAGCCCGGTGTAGCGCTGCAATGGGCCGCCAGGGCTGCTCTGCGGAAGCGGCGGCAGGTAGCCGTTGCCGGCATACCCCGATCCCTGCACCTGCTGCCCCGGAGGTCCGCTCTGCAACACCTCAAGGAACGGCAGTCGCAGCGGCGAGCACGGCCGGCCGCAGTTCAGGCAGTAGTGCTGGTCGGCGGCGACCGCGGCCCCGCAGTTGGGGCAGCTTGCTTGCACAGGGTCGTTCTGCTGGATCGGGACGATGCTCAACTTGGCCTCCTGTTCAGGCAACCGGAACAGCGGTCGCCTGGATGCTCGTGCCGGCCGGGTTGCCGACGAGGAAGATCTGGAAGGGAACGCCGCTTGCATGCGCGGCAAGCGAGGAGACAATCGCACGCCCGGCAGCCCGCACGCGGCCGCCCGCCAGGCCGACGGCAAACACCGCGACCTTGCCCTGCGGCGTGGCGGAGCGGTTGGCAATGACGCCGCTGAGAACCTCCAGCCCATTCTGCTGGGAGACGTGTACGCCGCTGAGAGATATCGCGCCCGTGCCGGCAGCGGAAGCGCTCGCCTTGCCCGAGCTTCCGACGCGCACGCCAACGCGCGCGGGCTTGCCGGAGAGGGTGACCTGATCGTCCACCCACCACAGCGTCGCGTGCGCAGGCAGCGAGGGCAGGCGCTGCAGCGCCGGTTCCAGGCCGCCCGTGGAGTTGGTGTAGAGCGCCTTGCCACCGGCGTCGTGGACTTCGAGCAGCAGCGGTGCGCCCTGCTTGGCCGCGCCCGAGGTGTTGGTCAGGTGCACGGCGACCGCGTCTTTTTCAGAGCCCTGCAACAGCGTGACATCGGAAACCCGCACGCTCCTGTCGATCGCCCCGACGTGAAGGTTCTGCGCGGCGGCGACCGTTTTGGCCTGCCTGCCGATGCGGGCGCTTTCTTCCTGCGTGCTCTCGCAGGCGCTGACGCTCACCGCCAGCAGGCCGCCGCCGAGCAGCGCCATCAGCGTGCGCGCAGCGGGCGGCATGCCCGCGATGCTCATACGGGGACTCTGAGACGCCTGACTCATCCGAAGGTCCCCATCACGTAATCGCGTGTGCGCGTGGCCCGCGGCGCCTCGAAGACCTCCTCGGCGGTCCCGTACTCGATCAGGTCGCCAAGGTACATGAAGGCGACCTTGTCGGCGACTCGTCGCGCCTGGGCGAGGTTGTGGGTCACGATCACGACCGCCAGATCGCGCCGCAGCTCATGGATCAGCTCCTCGATCACGCCGGTGGAGATCGGGTCCAGGGCGGAGCAGGGCTCGTCCATCAGCAGCACCTCCGGCCGTGAGGCGATCGCGCGGGCGATGCACAGCCGCTGCTGCTGGCCGCCGGAGAGGCGCAGCGCCGGCTTGTGCAGGTCCTCTGCCACCTCGTCGTGCAGGCCGGCACGACGCAGCGCGTCCAGCACCTGCGGTTCGAGCTCTTTGCGGCGGGGCCGCTTGCGCGCCTGTTCGCGCAGCGCGAAGGCGACGTTGTCGAAGATCGACATCGGGAAGGGATTCGGCTGCTGGAAGACCATCGCCACGCGCGAGCGCAGAACCGTGTCCTCAATCTCATGGATGTCTGTCCCGTCGAGCAGGATCTCACCGCTGCGAGCTGAGCCCGGCGTCAACTCGGTGAGGCGATTGAGCGTCCGCAGCAGCGAGGTCTTGCCGCAGCCGGAGGGCCCAATCAGAGCCAGCACCTCGCCCTCGTGGATCGAAAGCGAGACGGACTTCACGGCCAGCTTGGCGCCGTATGCGACGCTCAGATTGCTCACCTGCAAACGCTGCGGGCCCGCGGCGGCCAGACTCCTGCGCACGGCCTCGCGCTCTGGGACCGGACGCACAGGGACGGGCTCGCGGTCGAGCACGATCGTGCGCACCGGAGGCACCGGCGAGCCGAGCCGCCCATCTGAGGAGTCCGAGGCGTCGGAGAGCAGTCGTCGAGCCTCGCGATCGACGTGCTCGGCGCCGATGCGCGTGGTGTCTTCGCTTCCAATGGGAAAGCCGCCGCTACTCATACGTACGCTCCTGTGATCGTGTGCGCGTTCCCCTTGCCGATCCTGTTGACGACCGCGTTCAGCAGCAGAATCAGGATCAGCAGCACGAACGCGGCCGCGTAAGCCTTCTGCGGCGCCTCTCCTTCGCCGGCCGGGGAGTTGTCGAATACGTAGCTGGTCAGGGTCGAGCCGGTGCCGCGCAGTAGGCCGAGCACGGGCGTGGAGCTCTGAGTTTCGATGTGGAGCGTCCCGCCCAGCACCAGCAGCACGATCGCGGTGTCTCCGATGATGCGGCTGACGCCGAGCGTGACGCCGGTGGCAATGTTGGCGCGCACGCGCGGGATCAGCACCCTGCGGATCGTCGCGATCCGAGTCTTGCCCAGCGCAAAGGCCGCCTCGCGCATGTGCCGGGGCACAGCCTGCAGCCCGTCGCGAGTTGCAGTGAAGATCGGCGGAAGCGCGATCAGCGACATCATCGCCCCGGCAGCGATGAAGGAGCGACCCACCACGCCGCCCCCTTCGCCGGTGGCCGAGAAAGGAGCCATCAGGTGCAGCTGGAAGAGCGCGAGGCCAAAGACCGCGATCAGGATGTCAGGGGTTCCAGCGACGATCTCGATCGTCGATTCCACGACCCGCGCAAGCCACGAAGGCCGCCCGTACTCCACGATCCAGACGGCCGTTGCGATCGACAGGGGCAAAGCGAGCACGACCCCGATCGCAGTCAGCAGGGCGGTGCCCTCGATCGGGTCGAGGAAGCCGCCGCTGCCGGCCTGGCTAGTGGCGGCCTGGGGGCGGCTTACGAGCATCGAGGGCTTCAGGTACTGGATGCCCCTGACCGCCAGGTAGACGACGATCCCGGCCGCGATCAGACACAAGCCAAGGCCCGCCGCCCAGGCGCCGAGGAACACGAGCCGGTCAACCCAGCGCCACGTGCGCAGCGACGAGCGCTTGCCATGACGCCGCGGCTGCCGACCCGCGATCAGGCCAGTGCCCGCAGTCGCACTCATGCGCGCACCTCGTACTTGCGCAGCGGCAACTTCACCAGATAGCCGGCGAGCGACAGCGTGAACGCAGAGAAGAGCAGCAGCAAGGCGAACGCGTAGGCCGCCGCGTGCAGCGCCGGCGCGCCCAGGCCTTCGGCGGATTCGACGATCGAGGACGCGAGCGTCTTCAGCGGCTCGAAGAAGAAGGTCACCCCGTCCACCGGCTTTGGCGCAAAGCCAACCGATCCGGCGACCATGTAGAGCATCACGGCCTCGCCAAGAGCACGCGCGGTCGCGAGCACCGCTGCGGCCACGATCGCCGGCCTGATCGCGCGCACACTCACTGCGAGTGTCGCCCGCAACGGGTTGAGGCCTAGCGCCACGGCTCCCTCGCGCCATGCTCGCGGCACCGTGTTCAGCGCGTCGGTGATCAGCGCGACCATGATCGGCGTGATCATCACCGCCAGCACGAGAGCCGCCACGCCGAGTCCGGCACCCGTCAGCTCGACGACGTTCTGGACCGAGGTCTTCTCCGAGGCCGTGATCAGGTCATTGCCCACGAATGGCACTAGCACCAGGATTCCGATCAACCCGTAGATCACGGAGGGAACGGAGGCCAGCAGCCGGATCACGGGGATCATCACCCGGCGCAGGAAGGCAGGCGCGAACTCCACGATGAATATCGACGAGAGCAGCGCCGTGGGTAGCGCCAGCGCGAGCGCGATGCCGGTGGTCAGCAGCGTGCCGTAGATCAGCGGCCAGGCGCGGAGGTAGTAGCCGGAGGCGGACGGATGCGCGCCCGCGTGTTCCAGGTTGCCGAGCTGCGAGTCCACGTTGCCGCCGGAGCCAAGCCAGGACAGCCCTTGATGCTGGAACATCGGCCAGGCCTGCACGGCGACGAAGACGAGCATCCCCACCACGCAGACGCCCACAAGCAGACTAGCCGCGCCGAGCGTTCGCTCGGCGCGGCTGTCAGGCCAGGGCTGCAAGGCGCGTTTAATCATGCGCCTGGGAACTGAGCGGCAGTGGCTTGGGTCATTCGTTCAGCGGCACCCACTCGGACGCGATGATTGACTGAGCCGCTTTGGCTTTATCGATCCAGGAGATGAATGAGGCGGCAGCGCCTTTCGCTGCACCGTTGGTCACCTCGTAGAAGTGCGCGATGCCCGCGTACTGGCCGGAGGCGGCATTGGCCCTTGTGCAGCCGATGCCGTTGTAGGCGACAGAGTTGACCCCGCCGCTGTCGGCGTTGTAGTTGGACAGGAAGCCGATCGAGTTCTGGTCGGCTTCGACCGCCTGCTTGAGCAGACCCTCAGAGGTCTTCTGAGCGGCCAGCGTGGAGACTTTCTTGCCGCCGTTGAGCAGCGTTTCGAAGCTGCTCAACACGCCTGCCGATGAGGTGCGGCTGATTAGGTCGATCGTGCCGCTGGCTTTCGCCCCCGGCACTTCGGACCAGTTGCGCGTCTTGCCGGTGAAGATCGCGAGTACCTGCGCCGCGGTCAGGTTTGAGATCGGGTTGGAATCGTTGGTCACCACGCAAACCGCGTACTTGGCGATCGGGTAGAAGTCGAGGCCTTTCGGATCGGTCGACTTCGGGTCGCGCGAGACGTCGGCGATGCTCACGCGGCCGAAGGTGACGTCGTTGATGCCCGCCTGTGAACCGCCCTGCGCGATTTTGAACTTGACTTTGTTTTTCTCGACCTTGCGGTACTTGTTCGCGAGCAGCTCGACGAGGGGATATGAAGCTGTCGACCCGCTGATCGTGATCAGGCTTGTTGCAAGAGCGGCCGCTGGCGTTGCGACCCCAAGCACACCGACCACCGCAAAGGCGACCGCTATACGGCGTATTCGACTCATGTGCAGAGGACTCCGTTGTCTGGTTTGACTTGCGTTTGGACTTGCTGGAGGCGGGCAGATTAGCAGATTCCCAACAACATCGATCGACTTTAGATATTTTATGAGCGATGTGGGATTTCTTCCATCGCTCAGGCTCGCCTGCACAGGACGGCGGCACAGCGTCTGCGCACGACTCGGAGGCCGCGCCGCCCTACCGCCAGACGCAGGCGGGGCCGCGTCTGCCATCGCGCAAGAGCACCGCGGCGATCGCAGCCGTCGTGCTGCTGGCGAGCATCGGCCTCGGCGCCGCGCTGCCTGGCGGAAGAGCCGCCGGCGCAAGGTCTCCGCTGAGCGCCTCGCTGCTTGCCGCGCTCGCAGCACAGCGGGACCAGAAAGGCAGAGCCGCCTCTAACACGCCGTCCAGCACCGGCAGCTCGCAACCGGAAAGCGGCAGCGGCCAGGAAGAAACGTCTGCCAAAGAATCCTCGCCGGCCAGCGGCGGCAAATCCTCCGGCGGCAAAGAAACATCGCAAACGAGCCCGGAAACAAACGAAGGCGGCTCCTCGGGGGCCTCCGGCAAAGGCGAAGCCGATTCCGGATCAGGTTCTAAAGGCGCCGCCGCCCCTGTCCCCGCCTCATTGCTGGCCCAGATCCAGCACGTGTGGGTGATCTCGCTCTCGGGCGACAGCTTCGCCGCTGCGCTGGCCAGCCAGTCGAGCGCCCCCTACCTCACAAAGCAACTGATCCCGCAGGGCACACTGCTGGCCCACTACTCGCTGGTGGCTGCCAGCCCGGCCGCCAACGACATCGCGCTGCTCTCAGGGCAGGGGCCAAACCCCGAAACCGAAAAGGGCTGCCCCACCTATACGGCGCTCACGCCGGCGACCCTCGACTCCAAAGGACTCGCAGAGGGCTCCGGATGTGTCTATCCCTCAAGCGCTCACACGCTCGCCGACCAGGCCGCCGAAGCGGCGCTGACCTGGCGCGCCTATATCCAGGACATGGCTCCTGCCGCGTCGGGCTCACAGTCGGCAGCCGCCGGGTCGACGTGCAGGCACCCCGTCCTCGGCGGCTCCGAACCCACAGGGACGCTCAGCCCCGGCAACGACTACCAGCTCGCCCGCAACCCCTTTGTCTTCTTCGACTCGCTGATCGAAAGTCAAGCGTGCACCAAGGACGACGTCGACCTGACCCAGCTGAGCGCCGACCTCGCTAGCTCCGCGAATACGCCCAATCTCAGCTGGATCGTGCCCGCCGCCTGCGACGATGGCGCCGCGGCCAGCTGCGGCGAAGGCGTGCAGAGCGGCCTGGCTGGCGCCGACGCCTTCCTCAAGCAGGTCGTGCCGGAGATCACGGCCACCGCCGACTACAAGCAGCACGGCCTGATCCTGATCGCCTTCGACTCGGACACGACCTCCTCGCAGGTCGGCGCGCTCGTCATCTCCCCGTTCGTCAACGCCGGCAAGCGCAACGAAGAAGCTTTCAACACTTACTCCCTGCTGAGGAGCCTAGATCGGCTCTTCGGGGTGCCCCTGTTGGGCCATGCTGCCGACCAAGGTGTCAGCGAACTGAACACCGAGGTCTACCGCAGCGCCACCAACACGACTCTCGCCCGGACCGCTCTTGCCAGAACCGTGCCCGGGCGAGGGACCGCTAAGGCGGGCGGCTGAGAGGCCAACCGTCTCGCAATCAATAACCGAAAGGATCGGAGACCGCGTTGCACATCAACCCACCCGCCCAAAGGCTAACGCTGCGGCTGCTTGCGGCGATCCTGAGCGTGATGGCGCTCAGCCTCGCCACGGCAGTCGTAAGCCACGCCGAAGAATTCAGCGGGACAGACGACCCGAACAACTACCAATGCCAAGGCCACGTCGAAGCCGGCCAGCCAGAAATCCCAGGCGAAGAAGAACACCAGGTGAAGTATCGGTTTGCCTGCGACGGTCCGATCACCGGTTACCAACTCGAGAGCAATGACGAAGTGACGGGTATCGGGGCTTCGCCGCTGGTCACCTTCTACCTCAAAGAAGAACCGCTGACGGACACGTTCAGCTGCGGTGGGGAAATCACCGGCTGGGCCGTCAACTGCGTCGGCTCGACCAAAGGCGCCGGCGAGTACATCACCGGCCAGTTCTCAATCGAAACACCGATCTGCACCGAGCCGCGGGTCAACCCGCTGCTCACCGTGACCTACGCCTACGTGGAAAAGGAAGTGCTCACGCAGGCGATCTCCGGGCCGTTTGAACTCGGCCGCCCGTGGCACTGCAAGGCCGACAAGTACGGCAAAGACCCTCGACTTGTTCCCCAGAAGCTGCCGGGCGAAAAGTCCGGCAAGGGCAAGGGCAAGAAGAAAGGCAAGAAGGGCAAGGGCGGCAAAGCCAAAGCTAAGACCAAGGCAAAGGCGAAAAAGTCCTGACCGACAGACCGTGATGGTCTGAGAAGCCAGGAGGCGCGGG
>DASYNI010000037.1:0-19100 GCA_036008645.1 Solirubrobacteraceae bacterium | reverse complement strand
TCATCGACTGGATGGTGAGCGAGTTCAAGGGCGCCCACGGGGTCGACCTGGCGGCCGACAAGATGGCGACCCAGCGGCTCAAGGAGGCGGCCGAGAAGGCGAAGATCGAGCTCTCCACGACCCAGGAGACGCAGATCAACCTTCCCTTCATCACCGCTGACGCCTCGGGGCCGAAGCACCTTGACACGCGTCTCACGCGCGCGAAGCTCGCGGAGCTGACCTCCGACCTGCTCGACCGCGTGGTCGCCCCCGTCCGCCAGGCGCTCGACGACGCGAAATCGAAGGGCGTCAAGGAGATCGAGCACATCGTGCTCGTGGGCGGCATGACCCGCTCGCCGGCCGTCCAGGAGAAGGTCAAAGAGCTGACCGGCAAAGAGCCGCACCGGGGTGTCAACCCCGATGAGGTCGTAGCGGTCGGCGCAGCGATCCAGGCCGGTGTGCTCGCGGGCGACGTCAAGGACGTGCTGCTGCTCGACGTGACCCCGCTGACCCTCGGCATCGAGACCAAGGGCGGCGTGATGACGAAGCTGATCGAGCGCAACACGACGATCCCGACCCGCAAGGGCGAGGTCTTCTCGACCGCCGAGGACAACCAGCCCTCGGTCGAGATCCACGTCCTGCAGGGCGAGCGCGAGATGGCCCAGTACAACAAGTCACTGGGCAAGTTCCAGCTCACCGGCATCCCGCCGGCGCCCCGGGGAATCCCGCAAGTCGAGGTCGCCTTCGACATCGACGCCAACGGCATCCTCAACGTCTCTGCCAAGGACCTCGGCACCGGCAAGGAGCAGAAGATCGAGATCAAGGCTGGTTCCGGGCTCTCCGAGGATGAGATCAAGCGGATGGTCACAGACGCCGAGTCTCATGCCGAGGAGGACCGCAAGGCGCGCGAGCTCGCGGAGGCGCGCAACAACGGCGAGAACGCTGCCTACCAGGCCGAGCGCCAGCTGACCGAGCTCGGTGACCAGGTCGACGCCGACTCAAAGCAGCAGATCGAGGCTGCGATCAAGGACGTGCGCGAGTCGCTCACGAGCGAGGACCCGCAGGCGATCGCCGCCAAGACCGAGGCGCTGCAGAGCGCCTTCCACGCGGTTTCCGAGGCGATGTACCAGCACGCCCAGGAACAGGCTGCGGGATCTGAACCCCACCCGCCCACCGACGCAGGCGCTGCCGATGGAGCCCCCGGCGCAGGCGAGCCCTCCGAAGAGGAGGACGTCGTCGACGCCGAGGTGGTCGAGGACCCGAAGGGCTGATCGATGTCAGATACAGAGCAGCAGATCGAGGATCGCGCAGAGCGTCCCGCCGGCGCATCGCAGGATGCGCCGGCAGCGGCGCAGGGTGTGGCAGGCGCAGCGGACCAGGAGCACGGCGGACCCGAGCCCGAGCGCGACGCGCTCCAGGGCGACGTCGAGGAGCTCGTGCAGGCGCTGGCCAAGCGCGATGAGTACCTCGCGCTGGCCCAGCGCACGCAGGCCGACTTCGAGAACTACCGCAAGCGAGTTGCCAAGGAGGCGCTGGCCGCGCAAAAGAAGGGCGCTGCCAAGCTCGCACGCGAACTGCTGCCCGCCCTGGATAACCTCGACCGCGCGCTTGAGGCGGCAGCCGAGGAAGACCCGCTGCTGGACGGCGTCAAGCTCGTGCGGGGCGAGCTGCACGCTGCGCTGGCACGGGCCGGGATCGAGTCCTTCTCGCCGAAGGGGGAGCGCTTTGATCCCACAGAGCACGAGGCGATGGCCCAGCAGCCGGTCGACGGCGTGGACGGGGGCTTGGTGGCCGAGGTCTACCAGCCCGGCTACCGGATGGGCGATGAGGTGATCCGGCCGGCGCGGGTGCTCGTAGCCGCATAAGCGCGGAGGAACGATGGCCGCACGTCCCGACTATTACGCCACGCTCGGTGTCGCCCAGAACGCCTCCCAGGAGGAGATCAAGAAGGCGTACCGCAAGCTGGCGCGCAAGCATCATCCCGACCGCAACGCCGGCGACAAGGACGCCGAAGCGCGCTTCAAGGAGATCTCCCAGGCGCACGACGTGCTGGGCGACCCCGACAAGCGCAAGCAGTACGACGCAGGGACCGGGCCGTTCGCGACCGGCGGCGGCATGGGCGGCGCCGGCGGGCCGGGCGGCTTCGCCCAGGGCTTCGATTTCGATTCCGGCAGCATGGGCGACATCCTCTCCAACCTCTTCGGCGGCGGAGGCGGGGGCGGTCGGGGACGGCGCGCACGCCAGCAGGCGCAGCGCGGCCGGGATCTGGAAGCGGAGGTACAGATCTCCTTCGACCAGGCGATCCACGGCGCGCAGGTCTCGCTGCAGGTGCCCACCAGCGGCACCTGTCCCACCTGCCACGGCACGGGCGCCAAGCCGGGCACCACGCCAAAGGTGTGCCCTCGCTGCGAAGGGCGCGGCATCGAGACCGAGGGCCAGGGCATGTTCTCGATCTCCCAGCCCTGCTCGCGCTGCGGCGGCGCGGGCACGGTGATCGAAGACCCCTGCCCGACCTGCAAGGGCGCGGGGTCGGTGCGGACGGTCAAGCGTTACCGCGTCAACATCCCCGCCGGCGTCAAGGACGGCGGGCGTATCAGGCTGGCCGGCAAGGGCGAACCGGGTCGTCGCGGCGGCCAGCCCGGCGATCTCTACGTGCTCACCCACGTCACGCCCTCCCCGGTCTTCAAACGAAAGGGCGAGCACCTGGAGGTCGAGGTGCCGCTCACGGTGCCTGAGGCACTACTCGGCGCCGAGGTCGAGGTGCCCACGCTCGACGGGCGCAAGACGCTGCGGGTGCCGGCGGGCACCAAGCACGGCACCATTCAGCGCCTGCGCGGCGAGGGGCCGCCGAAGGCCGGTAGCGATCAGCACGGCGACATCCACTACCGCTTCGTGATCGAAGTCCCGAGCAAGCTGACAAACGAGCAGCAGCAGGCCGTCGATGCGCTCTCACACGTGCTCGACGGCAACCCGCGGGCGCGACTGTTTGAAGGGGTGGCGTGATGAGCGCGCACGGGCCCGATCACCGTCTTGAGCACGGCATGGCCGGATCCGCCGAGGTCGCGCGCATCCGCGTGGCCACCGATCGCGGCGTCTTCATGATCTCCGTCGCGGCCGAGCTTGCGAACATGCATCCGCAGACGCTTCGCACCTACGAGGCGCGCGGTCTGATCACCCCGAAGCGCTCCCCGAAGGGCACCCGCCTCTACTCGCAGCGCGACGTCGAGCGGCTGCGGCGAATCCAAGAGATGACGGCCGAGCTCGGCCTCAACCTCG
Source organism: Solirubrobacteraceae bacterium (assembly GCA_036008645.1). Lineage (GTDB taxonomy): Bacteria > Actinomycetota > Thermoleophilia > Solirubrobacterales > Solirubrobacteraceae > Palsa-744. Next base: position 15,845 of record DASYNI010000037.1, on the reverse strand, counting down.
CCGGGGTCGAGCGTGTGTTGGCGCTCGAGTCGGAGGTGCGCGAGATGAACCAGCGGATCGAGGAGCTCGAGACCCAGGCGCTGGCCGCCGAGGTGAAGCTGGCGCAGGAGCTTGAGGCGGTGCGGCGCTCCTTCAGGGCCGAGCTAGTGCCTTACTCAGACCCGGGCCAGCCGGGCAGGGAGGTCGTGTTGGCCTCCCAGGCGCGCCGCTGGGCCGGGCGGCTCCCCATCAACCGGCGGCGGGATCGAATGGGAGGTGGCAATGCAGGCTGACAGGTTCACGATCAAGGCTCAGGAGGCGCTGGCCGCCGCGATGCGCCTTGCCCAGGAGCGGCGCAACCCGCAGGCCACCCCGGCGCATCTGCTCGCGGTCCTGCTTGAGAGCGATAGCGGCGTGGTGCTGCCCGTCCTGAACAAGCTGGGCGTGAACGTCGGGGCGCTGCGCTCGCAGGTAGGCGCCGCGCTGGATACGCAGCCAACGCTGGCCGGAGGCGCCGGCCAGGCGGCCTCCACAGAGCCCGTCGGCCCATCCTCGGAGCTTGTCGCGGTGCTGCAAGCGGCCGAAGCCGAGGCCCGGGAGCTGGGCGACGAGTATGTCTCCACGGAGCACCTGCTGCTCGCGCTCGCGCAGAGCAAGGGCACTCCCGGTGACCCGCTGCGCGCCTACGGCGCCGGCAAGGAGCCTCTGCTGAAGGCAATCGCCGAGGTGCGCGGCCCGCACAAGGTCACAGACCAGAACCCCGAGGACAAGTATCAGGCGCTGGAGCGCTACGGCCGCGACCTGACCAAGGTGGCCGAGGAAGGCAAGCTCGATCCCGTGATCGGCCGCGACGAGGAGATCCGACGCGTGATTCAGGTGCTCTCCCGCCGCACCAAGAACAACCCCGTCCTGATCGGCGAGCCCGGCGTGGGCAAGACCGCGATCGTGGAGGGCCTGGCGCAGCGGATCGTCTCCGGCGACGTGCCTGAGTCGCTGAGGGATCGCCGCGTGATTGCGCTCGACATCGGCTCACTGATCGCGGGCGCGAAGTACAGGGGCGAGTTCGAGGACCGCCTGAAGGCTGTGCTCAAGGAGGTATCCGAGGCCCAGGGCACTGTGATCCTGTTCCTCGACGAGCTTCACACGATCGTGGGCGCCGGCGCCGCCGAAGGCGCCGTGGACGCCGCCAACCTGCTCAAGCCGATGCTCGCGCGCGGCGAACTGCGCGCGGTCGGCGCCACCACGCTCGATGAGTACAGAAAGCACATCGAGAAAGATGCCGCCTTGGAGCGTCGCTTCCAGCCGGTGATGGTCGGCGAGCCCTCGGTCACCGACACGATCGCAATCCTGCGCGGACTGAAGGAGCGCTACGAAGTACACCATCAGGTGCGCATCCAGGACAACGCCCTGATCGCGGCGGCAACGCTCTCGGACCGCTACATCGCAGACCGCTTCCTGCCCGACAAGGCGATCGACCTGATCGACGAGGCGGCCTCGCGGCTGCGGATCGAGATCGACTCGCTGCCTACCGAGATCGACGAGGTCGACCGCCGCGTGATGCAGCTGGAGATCGAGCGCACATCGCTGCAGCGCGAGACCGACGAGTCCTCGGCACAGCGCCGCGAGGCGATCGAGCGCGAGCTGGCGGAGCTGCGCGAGCGCTCGGACGCGATGAAGGCCCAGTGGCAGGCCGAGAAGGAGGCGATCAAGGGCGCGAGCGAGACGAAGGCACACCTGGAGGAGGCCAAGACCGAGCTGGAGCGCGCCGAACGCACCTCCGACCTGCAGCGTGCGGCAGAACTTCGCTACGGCGAGATCCCCGAGCTCGAGAAGCAGATTGCGGCGCTTGAGGGCGGCGGCGATCAGGAGCCGCCCGACGGCAAGCCCGCCCCGCCGGTGTTCCTGAAGGAGGAGGTCGACGCGGACGACGTCGCCGAGGTGGTCGGGCGCTGGACCGGCATCCCCGTCAGCCGCCTGTTGGAGGGCGAAGTCGAGAAGCTGATCCACATGGAGCAGCGGCTGCACGAAAGGGTGATCGGCCAGGACGAGGCGGTCGAGGCCGTGGCCACCGCGCTGCGCCGCTCACGCGCCGGCCTGCAGGACCCCAACCGCCCGATTGGCACGTTCCTCTTCCTCGGTCCCACCGGCGTCGGCAAGACTGAGCTTGCGCGCGCGCTGGCCGAGTTCATGTTCGACTCGCAGGACGCGATGATCAGGATCGACATGTCCGAGTACATGGAGCGCCACGCAGTCTCACGCCTGATCGGTGCCCCGCCCGGTTACGTCGGCTACGAGGAGGGCGGCCAGCTCACCGAGGCCGTCCGCCGCCGCCCCTACTCGGTCGTGCTGCTCGACGAGATCGAGAAGGCCCACGGTGACGTCTTCAACACGCTGCTGCAGGTGATGGACGACGGTCGCCTGACCGATGGACAGGGCAGGACCGTGGATTTCAAGAACACGGTGCTGATCATGACTTCGAATATTCCGGTGGGGCCTGCGGGCGCAAGCGAGGACAAGGTCTCAGACGCCGAGGTCCGCGCCGCGCTGCTCTCTCACTTCAAGCCCGAGTTCATCAACCGCCTCGACGACATCGTCCGCTTCCACCCGCTGACCCGGGAGCAGATCTCGGAGATCGTCGACCTCCAGGCCCACCTCCTGATCGAGCGCGTGCGCGAGCGCGGCGTCGAGGTGGTGCTCAGCGATGCCGCCAAGCAGCTGCTCGGCGACCTCGGCTACGACCCCGCCTATGGCGCCAGGCCGCTGCGCCGGGTGATCCAGAAGCAGCTCGTGGACCGGCTGGCGCTGGCGCTGCTGCAGGGGGAGTTCAAGGAAGGGGACGCCGTGGAGGTGGATGCGGTGGACGGGGAGCTGATGTTCGAGAAGGCGCAGGCGACGGCGCCCGCGTGATCGCGCAAGGCCACGCCGCGTGCGAGCGTGACCTTGCGCCTACCGTTCGGCGGCTTGCGCTACGGCGCTGCGCAGATCACATACGAACGGATCTTGATTTCGCTGCCACCTGTGTTCTTGACCGACGCCAGCCATCCGCTCGCGGCAGCGTTTTCTGCCGGCACGGGGTAGGTGACTATGAGTTTGCCCAGGATGAAGAGCGTGAAGATGCTGCTGGGCCTGTCGGCGATGACGATCACGCTCGTGGGCGCTGTCGTCGGGTAGTCGTAGCCTCCGCCGGTGACCGACTGTCCCGATTCACAGCCCGCGTAGGAGCTGCCTTCGCTGCTCGCAGCAACGCCCGTTTCCGCTCCGTAGCGGGTGACCACGCTTGTCGCTCCAGGCGCTCCCGCTTTGCCTTCTTTGCCTTCTTTGCCTTCTTTTCCGACTGCCCCTTCTTTGCCGGTCGCCCCAGAGGGGCCGGTGTTTCCGGCTGGTCCGGTGTTGCCTTTCAGCTGCTTGATGACTTTGGGGCTGATCTGTTTGGTTGAGCTGATGAGGTATTTGCTGGCCGCAAGCGCGCCGCCGCTCATCGCGAAGAGAAGCGCGAGCGTGGCGACGATGTTGGCATAGGTGAGGCGCTTTCGTATGAACATCCCGTCTCCCAGTCTCGGTTGCAAGGCCATCGTAATCCCTCTGACGATCGGTCAGAGGTCCGACGCGATGTGACCGGGAAACAGGGCGCCCTTGCGCCCCGAATACTTGTATGCAAGTATGTGTGAATGGCGACCAGCAGGGACATGCGCATCTCGATCTCCGAGCGCGCTTCCGGTACGAGCCGCGCCCGAGGCCGCGTCTATGCGATCTTGCGCGACGCGATCGTAAGCGCCGAGTTCGAGCCCGGGCAGCGGCTCTCGGAGTCCGAGCTGGCCGAGCGCCTGGGCGTGAGCCGCACGCCGATCAGGGAGGCGCTCGTGCGTCTGCGCGACGACCGGTTGGTGGAGATCGTGCCCCAGCTTGGCACCTATGTGAGCCGCATCAGCCGCCAGGCGATCGACGACGCCCAGTTCGTGCGCGAGGCGCTGGAGGGCGCCGCGGTCCGCATCGCGGCCACACGCGCGCGCCCTGAAGACGTTGCCGCGCTGGATGCGATCATCGTCCGACAACGCGACGCCTTTCGCGACAGCGACGTCGCCCGTTTCTATTTCTTCGACGACGAGCTGCACCGCTCGCTCTGCGACCTGAGTGGGCACGGCGTGGCCTGGTCGCTCTCACAGCGCGCCAGCGGCCACCTCAACCGCATCCGGCGGTTGAGCATGACGCTGCCCGCCTACATCGACGAGATGATCGAGGAGCACGCTGTGGTCGTCGACGCCGTGCGTCGCAGTGAGCCCGAGGAGGCAGAGGTCGCTCTGCGCGAGCACCTGAAGATGGTCGTGTCCGCGGTCCCGGACATCGAGCGCTTGCATCCCGACTACTTCGAAAGCTGAGGAGCCGATGCCTTCGACGCGCACCCGTGACAGATCCAAGCCGACCTCACCTGAGATCCAGGCGGTGCCGGTATCCGCCGAGGCGATTGCCTCTCGGCTGGCCCTCTTCGAGCAGATGTGCCTGATCCGTGACTTCGAGGAAGAGGCCGAGCGTCAGTACAAGGCGGCTCGCATCGGTGGTTACTGTCACCTCTCCTCCGGCCAGGAGGCGATGACCGTCGGAACGGTGCACGCGATGCGCGAGCACGACCTGCTGGTCACGGGCTACCGCTGTCACGGCTTCGCGCTTGCGCGCGGCGTTCCGCCGCAGTCCGTGATGGCCGAGCTGTTCGGCCGCCGCGACGGCTGCGCCCACGGACGCGGCGGCTCGATGCACATGCTCGACGTCGACCGCGGCTTCCTCGGCGGCTGGGGTATCGTCGCCGGCCAGCTGCCGGTCGCCACCGGCCTTGCGCTTGGCCTTGTGCGTCGCGGCCGTACCGCTGCGGTCCTCTGCGAGCTTGGCGATGGCGCAGTGAACATGGGCGCCTGGCACGAGTCGCTGAACCTCGCCGCGTTGTGGCAGCTGCCGATCGTCTACCTCGTGGTCAACAACGAGTACGGGATGGGCACCAGCGTGGAGCGCGCCTCCGCCGAGCCCGAAGCGTTCCGCCGCGCTGCCGCCTTCCGCATGCACGGTGAGCGTGTTGACGGGGACGACCTCGATGTTGTGGCCGAGGCCGCCGAGCGGCTGCTGTCGATCGCGCGCACCGACCGCAAGCCGGCGGTGCTAGAGGCGGTCACCTACCGCTATCGCGGCCATTCGGTCGCCGACGCCGGCCTTGCCTACAGGACGCGCGAGGAGATCGCCGCTCACAGGGAGCATGACCCGATCGAGCGCGTGGCCGAGAGCCTGCGTGCGATGGGCGCGGAGGAGAGCGAGCTCGACCAGGCCCGTGAGCGCGCCGCGGAGGCGGTTGCCGATGCAGTGCGCTTTGCCGAGCAGAGCCCCGCACCGGAGCTCTCGACGCTCGCCGAGGGCGTCTACAGCCATGGCAGCGACGTGCAGTTCGCGCGCATGCGCCCCGGCAGCCCGTTCGGCGAGCAGGAGCTCGTCTTCGACGCGGGACTCGGGCGATGAGCGCGGTGACCGAGGTGCCGGCCGTGACGCAGACGCAGGCGGGAACGCAACGGATGACCTACCGCGAGGCGCTGCGGATGGCGATGCGGGAGGAGATGCAGCGCGACGATCGCGTCTTTCTGATGGGCGAGGAGGTGGGCGTCTTTGAAGGCGCCTACAAGGTCTCCGCCGGCCTGCTGGCTGAGTTCGGGCCAGACCGCGTACGCGACACGCCGATATCCGAGGAGGGATTCGTCGGCGCCGGGGTCGGCGCGGCGATGCTCGGCGAGCGTCCGATCGTGGAGATCATGACCCTCAACTTCCTGCTCGTGGCGATGGACCAGGTGATAAACCACGCCGCCAAGATCCGGGCGATGTTTGGCGGCGAGGTCGGCTGCCCGATCGTGATCAGGACGCCCAACGGAGCCGGCAACCAGCTCACCGCACAGCACTCGCAGTCGTTTGAGGGCTGGTTCGCGGGGACGCCCGGCTTGAAGGTGGTGGCTCCAGCCAGCCCGGCCGACGCAAAGGGCCTGCTGAAGGCGGCGATCAGGGACGATGACCCCGTGCTGGTGATCGAGAACCTGCCGATTTACAAGGAGAAGGGGGAGGTGCCCCTTGACCCCGAGTTCGTCGTGCCGATCGGCCGTGCCGCGATCGCCCGACCCGGCAGCGACATCACGCTGATCGCGCACTCCTACGCGACGGTGCGCACGCTCGCGGTTGCTGAGAGACTCGCGCAGCGCCACGGCGTGAACGCCGAGGTCGTGGATCTGAGATCGCTGCGTCCACTCGACGTCGAGACGGTTGCTGAGTCGGTCGCAAAGACCAACAGAGCGGTGTGCATAGAGGAGGGATGGCCCTCCTACGGCGTAACCGCCGAGCTTGCCGCCAGGATCCAAAATGCCTGCTTCGATGATCTCGACGCGCCCGTGGAGCGCGTGGGCATGGCCGAGGTGCCACTGCCCTACGCCAAGAACCTCGAGCTTGCTGCGATGCCCGGCGAGGACCGCATCGAAGCAGCCGTCCTACACACTCTGGGAATCTCATGATCGATATCTCCATGCCACGCCTCTCCGACTCGATGGAGGAAGGCACGATCCTGAAATGGCTGGCCGCCGAGGGTGCGCAGATAAAACGCGGCGACGAACTGGCCGAGATCGAGACCGACAAGGCCTCGATGGTCTACGAAGCCGACCAGGAGGGATCCCTGCACATCCTCGCTGGCGAGGGCGACACGCTCCCGGTGGGGGCGCCGATTGCGCAACTGCTGGCGGTGGGCGAGCAGCCCTCGCAGGCGGGTAGCGCGGACACCGGGACCGCGGCGCCGGAGCCGGCGGCAGAGCAGGCTTCGGTGGAGTCGGCTCCCGTCCCTCAGGCGGCTGCAGTGAGCGCGGTCGCCGAGGTAGACAATGCCGTGGGCGCTCGTGTGAAGGCCTCGCCGTTGGCGCGGCGGCTTGCCGCCGGAGCGGGTATCGAGCTCACTGCGCTGGCGGGCAGCGGCCCCGGCGGCCGGGTGGTCAAGGCGGACGTCGAGCGCGCGCTGCAGGCTGGCGCGGCTCCAGCGGTCGTGTCGGCGGGTGGCCCGGCGGCTACGCCCTTTGCCCCGCCCAAGGGCGAGGTAGAGCTCGTCGAGCTCAGCCGCACCCAGTCGCTGATCGCGCGTCGCATGGCCGAGGCGAAGGCGACGATCCCCGAGTTCACGCTTCAGTGCGAGATCGACATGGAGGCGGCGGTCGCGCTGCGCACCCAGCTCAAGGGGCTCGCCGAGCGCCAGGAGCGCCAGGTGCCGTCGTTCAACGACATGGTGCTCAAGGCGTGCGCGTTGGCGCTGCGTGAGTATCCGCGTGCGAACGGCACCTACAAGGACGGCCGCTTTGAACTGCACCCGCGCGTGAACGTCGGCGTCGCGGTCGCCGCGGCCGACGCGCTGCTGGTGCCCGTCGTGCGCGACGCCGACACCAGTTCGCTGTGGAGTATCGCGGCCGAGTCGCGGCGGCTGGCGCTGGCGGCTCGCGACGGCACGATCACGCCCCCCGACCTTGCGGGCGGCACCTTCAGCGTCTCGAACCTCGGCATGTTCGGCATCGACGCCTTCACCGCCGTGATCAACCCGCCGCAGGCGGCGATCCTCGCCGTCGGCTCGCTGGCGCAGCGCGCGGTCGTGCGCGACGGGCAGCTGGTCGCACGGCACACGATGACCGTCACGCTCACCTGCGACCACCGCATCCTCTACGGCGCTGACGCAGCGGAGTTCCTCGGCTCCATCCGCGAGCTGCTCGAGCAGCCGCTGGCGCTGATGGGCTAAGGCAGTCTGTGCCGGGACGGCTGCGGCGCTCAGGCTGCAAGCAGTCCGTCTGGAAGCGCTTCGGCCACAGCGCGTCGCTGAGGGCCTCCAAGGGAGCTCGCCAGTCGCCTGATCTCCAGCGCGTCGTTGAATGCCTGAATGAACGCGGTCTCCGAGGTGTCCGGGATCGGCTCGCGGAGCGTCTGGTCGAACCAGGCGGCTACGTCGGTGAGGCGCCAAACCCTCGTACGAGCATCCAAGCGTCCCGCAGCGGGAGGAAACCCGCCAGGACCACGCCTGCCGTTGACTAGCAGCCGCACGCTCTCTGCAGTTCTTCCACAGCGGCGCGCGATGTCCGCCAGCGTCGCCAGATCGTCAGCCTCGACTCGCAGCACGATCGCTCGTGGCACTGCGCGCAGCAGGTCGCGCAGCGCGCAGGCAACCGCAGCGGGCAGCGTTGGCGCGCACCTGTCGAACTCAGACAAGAAAGACCCGTCCTCGTCCGGTCCCATCAGCGAGACGTCGTCGACCGCCTCGTAGAGGCACACCGAAAGCTCGTCCGCGCTGAGACCCGGCGCCAGGAACCGCAGCATGAATTTGTGATCGTTGGTCATGGGCTCTTGTGTGGGCATCGGGTCACGAAACGATCGATCCGCCGAGCCTCGTTGTCGGCGCTGCGCGGGGAGCCGTTGACCGAGAAGGGCGGGCAGTGGCCGCGCGGCGTGCCGGGACAGTAGACGATACCCCAGTGGCCGCGGGGTGCGTCCACGCGAAATCCCCGGTGCTCAGCTCGCGCGAGGGCGACCTCGACAGGCTTCTTCGGATGTCGTGGGCGTGATCGTACCAAGACCGTTGTAAGTTCGCAACACCAACGGCGCCCGCCCGGCGGGACATGCCAGGATCGAGGTGCTTCGATCGTTTATCCGACGACTACCAGCCGAATGTGACGGGCTGCAGCGCAGGGCGCCCTCAGGCGCCGAGAATCTGCGCAGCCAGCACGGCCGCGTTGCGCGCGTTGTCCAGGCCCACACATGCGACGGGCACGCCGGGTGGCATCTGCACGATCGAAAGGATCGCGTCCAGGCCGCCCGCAGCCGTCAGCCGTCCCGAGAGCGGCACGCCGATCACGGGCAGGTCGGTGTGCGCCGCCACCGCGCCCGGCAGCGCGGCGGAGATGCCGGCGCCGGCGATGATCACCCGCAGGCCCCGGGACTTGGCGGCCTTTGCGTACTGGGCGACCGTGTCCGGTTCGCGGTGCGCGGACATCACGTTGATCTCGTGCGGGATGCCACGGCCTTGCAGCTCGCTAGCCGCCTTTTCCATCGTCTCCATGTCGCTGGCCGAGCCCATCACGATCCCCACCAGCGGCGCATCCACGTCGAACTCCTCCAACTGCGCCTGCGTCTCTACATCTTGCATAGGCTCGCTCTCGGCGAGCCTGATCGGTACCGGCCCTGAGTCGCTCAAGCTGGGTCTCTCTTGGTCTGGTTGGGATCTCTCAGTGATCAACGCTTGCGGGTTGCCCTGAGACCGCGGCGGCAATGTCGCAACGCAGCTGCATCCCCGCAAACGAGATGCGCTGAGCGGCAGCATACGCGGCTTCGCGGGCGGATTCCCAATCATCTCCAAGCGCGGTCAGGTTGAGCACGCGGCCGCCTGCCGTAACCAGCGAACCGTCCCGCATCGCGGTGCCGGCGTGGGTGACCTCGATCCCATCCAGTGCATCCTCGACGCCGGCGATCACGTCGCCGCTGGAGGAGGAGGCGGGGTAGCCCGCGCTTGCGAGCACGACCGTGACCGCGCACTGCTGCCGCCACTGGAGCTCTGCTCCCGCCAACCCGCCCTCGCGCGTGCAGCGCAGCAGCAGATTCAGCAGGTCGGAGCGCAGCCGGGGCAGCACCGCCTGTGTCTCCGGATCGCCGAAGCGGACGTTGAACTCGAGCACCTTCGGCCCCTGCTCGGTGAGCATCAGCCCGGCGTAGAGCACGCCGTGGAAGGGCGTGCCGCGCGAGCGCATCAGATCCACGATCGGCTGGTGCACGGCTGCGGCCATCTGCGCCACCTCCGCCTCGCCGTAGCCGGGCACCGGAGAGAAGGAGCCCATGCCGCCGGTATTGGGCCCCTCATCGCCGTCGAAGATCCGCTTGTAGTCGCGCGCGGAGGCCATCGGCACCGCCCGTTGTCCGTCGCACAGCGCTAGTAGCGAGAGCTCCTGGCCTGCGAGGTGCTCCTCGACCACGACCGTCTGGGAGCCGAAGCGCTTGGCGATCAGCATCTCCTCCAGCGCCTCGCGGGCCCCCTGCTCGTCGCCGGCGATCACCACCCCCTTGCCGGCGGCCAGCCCGTCGGCCTTGATCACGACCGGGTAGCGCTCGATCGCGGCCATGCCCTCCTCCACGCCGCTCACCTCGGCGAATGCGGCGGTAGGCACGCCCGCGTCGATCATCGCGCGCTTGGCAAATGCCTTGGACCCCTCCAGTTGCGCCGCCGCGGCGTTTGGCCCGAACGCCGGCACGCCGGCGGCCGCACAGGCGTCGACGAGCCCCGCGACAAGCGGCGCCTCGGGGCCCACGACCACCAGGTCTATGCCTTCGCGGCGGGCTGCGGAGACGATCCCCTCGACATCCTCACCACCAATGTCGAGCAGCCGCGCGTCCTTGGCGATGCCGGCGTTGCCGGGGGCGCACAGCAGCTGCGGCCGCTGAGGCGAGCGCGCAAGCGCGCGTACGATCGCGTGCTCGCGCCCTCCGGCTCCGACAACGAGAACCTTCACAGAGATGAGATGAACTCGTCCATCGGTATCGCCGCGAGCGTCTCGTAGCGGCCGGTGCCGCGCGATCCCAACTCCAGCGAGACGCGTGCCATCGTCTTCTCGTCCGGCGCCTCCACGATCGAGATGAAGTCGAACTCACCGAGCGTCGCCCACTGGGCCTTGACGGTTGCGCCGAGCTGCTCCACCTCGCTGTTGACCTCGAGGATCCGGCGCGGGTTGTTCTTCACGGTCTGGACGCCGTCAGGTGTCAGCGTGCACATCATGATGTAGGTAGGCATGTCTCCTCCGTCGGTTGAGAATCCGAGAATCGCGCGCGAGCAAGGATAATCCCACTGTGATCGATCGCTACACGCGGCCGCAGCTTCGCGAGATCTGGACAGATGAGGCCCGGATGGAGACCTGGCGCAAGGTCGAGGTCGCTGCCTGCGAGGAGCTGCCGTGGCTGCTGGGCGAGGGCGAGGGGCCAAGCGAGGCCGACCTGGCCGCGATTGCGCGGGCGAGCTTCACCGTAGAGGCGGTCGCCGAGCGCGAGCGCGTCACCGACCATGACGTCGCCGCCTTCGTGGACGTGCTCGCCGCCTCCGCAGGCCCATCCGGTCGCTGGATCCACTTCGGCCTGACCTCATCCGACGTGCTCGACACTGCGCTGGCGTTGCAGCTGAAGGCCGCGGGCGCGGTGATCCTGCCCGGCGCCGCCGAGCTTACGCAGGTGCTTGCAGCGCGCGCGCGGGAGCACGCGCAGACGCTCTGCGTGGGACGCACCCACGGCGTCCACGCCGAGCCAACGACCTTCGGCATCAAGCTTGCCGGCTTTGCGTTTGAGGCGCACCGCAATGCGAGCAGGCTGCGCGAGGCATTCGAGCAGGTCCAGTACGGCGCGATCTCTGGCGCTGTGGGCACCTACGCGGCGACTGCGCCGGGCTTCGAGGCGCATGTGCTTTCGCGGCTCGGGCTGCAGGGCGAGCCGGTCTCCACGCAGGTCGTGCCCCGCGACCGCCACGCTCAGCTGCTCTCGGCGATCGCGCTCGCAGGCGCGGGCCTGGAGCGGCTGGCGACCGAGATCCGGCATCTGCAGCGCACGGAGGTGCGCGAGGTACAGGAGGCCTTCCGCGCCGGGCAGAAGGGCTCAAGCGCCATGCCCCACAAGCGCAACCCGATCAAGAGCGAGCAGATCGCGGGCCTTTCGCGCGTGCTGCGCGGCAACGCCCAGGCGGCCCTGGAGAACGTGGCGCTCTGGCACGAGCGCGACATCTCCCACTCCTCGGTGGAGCGCGTGATCCTGCCGGACTCCACGATCCTGATCGACTATCTGCAGCATCGTGCGATCGCGCTGGTTAGGGATCTCGTCGTGGATCAGGAGAGGATGCGCGCCAACCTCGAGCTCACCCACGGTGCGCTGTTCTCCCAGCGGGTGCTGCTGGCGTTGGTTGAGCAGCAGGGCCTGGCCCGGGACGAGGCCTACAGGATCGCCCAGGAGCTCGCCCAGCGGGCCTTCGACACCGGCGTGCCGCTGAAGGATCTGCTGGCTGAAGACCCGCGTGCCGCCGGTCTGGATCTGGACGCGATCTTCGACTACGGCCACTTCGTCCGCCACGCGCAGGAGATCCTCGCGCGGCTGGATGAGATCGCCTGAGCCTCGACTTCGGCCAGCGCCGTGTTCGCCCGCCAGAGCGGATATCTTGCCGGCCATGAGCGCACTCGCGGAGCTGCCCCTGATCGCCAGCGGAAAGGTCCGCGAGCTGTACGACCTCGGCGCCGAGGGCGGCCGGGCGCGCCTGCTGATGGTCGCAAGCGACCGCATCTCCACCTACGACGCGGTCCATCCAACGCCGATCCCCGACAAGGGCAAGGTGCTCGCGGGCCTCTCGGTGTTCTGGTTTGGGCTGACCCGGCACATCGTCCCCAACCATTTCATCTCGGCGACCGAGGGCGTGCCGCAGGAGGCGCTTGGCAGGGGGATGGTCGTCTCCCGCCTGAAAATGCTGCCAGTTGAGTGCGTCGTGCGCGGCTACATCACCGGCTCGGGCTGGAAGGACTACCAGGCAACCGGATCGGTCTCCGGCATCGAGCTGCCAGCGGGTCTGCGCGAGAGCGAGCGGCTACCGCAGCCGATCTTCACGCCCAGCACTAAGGCCGAGGTTGGCCATGACGAGGCGATCGACTTCGCGGGCGCCGCAGAGCTGGTCGGCGACGAGCAGCTGATGCGCAAGGTCAGGGACGTCTCGATCGAGCTCTACTCCTTCGCCGCGGAGCACGCGCTGGAGCGAGGCGTGATCCTCGCTGACACCAAGTTCGAGCTCGGCCTGGACGAGGATGGGCAGCTCACGCTCGGAGATGAGGTGCTGACCCCCGACTCCTCCCGCTACTGGCCGGCGGACGGCTACGAGCCGGGCAAAGGCCAGCCGAGCTTTGACAAGCAGTACGTGCGCGACTGGGCCAGCTCGACCGGCTGGGACCGGCTTCCGCCCGCGCCCGAGATCCCGCAGGACGTTGTGCAAGGCACGCGCGATCGTTATGTCGAGGCCTACGAGCGGATCGCCGGCGAGCCTTTCTCGGCGTGGCTGTCCCGCACGGGCTCGGCCGCGTGAGGGCGCGGGTGCTGATCCGCCCCAAGGCGGGCATTCTCGACCCCCAGGGCATCGCGGTGGAGCAGGCGCTGCCGTCGCTCGGCTTTCAGGGCGTTGCCAACGTCCACGTGGGCCGCCTGATCGAGCTCGATGTGCCCGACCCCGACCAGCTGCCGCAGATGTGCGAGAGGCTGCTCGCCAACCCGTTGGTGGAGGACTACGAGATCATCGTGCCGGCGTAGGTGCGCACCTGCACATGTGTGTTGCTGGTAGCATGTGTGTATGCCTACGCTCACACATCGGACGCAGATCCTGCTGGACGACGAGCTGCACCAGCGTCTGCGCGAGATCGCGGCTGAGCGCGAAGTCTCCCTCGGTGCGTTGATTCGCGAGGCGATAGAGGAGAAGCTTTCGCGCGTCCAAGAGACGCGCGCCGAGGCGTTCGCGAAACTGCTCGAAGCAGAGTCGACGCCCGTCGAGGACTGGCCGACAATAAAGAAGCAGATGCTAGAAGACAGGTACGCGAAAGTCATGAAACTCAACGACGAGCAGTCCTGAAGCGGGCAAGTGCGCCGCTTCCTGTTCGACACGGGCGTATTCGTCTATGCGCTCGGCGGTGAGCACCCTTATCGCGAGCCCTGTCGAGCCATCATGAGCGCCGGCCGGCGTGGTCTGCTTGCAGCCGAGGCGAGCGTGGAGTTGGTCCACGAGTTTGCCTACGTTCGACTCAGAAAAGGCATGACTCGCCAGGTGGCGGCCCAAGATGCGCGTGACATCGCGGCCACGTCGCGGCTGCACACCGTGGAGCCGCGGGACATCGAGCGTGCCCTGGAGCTCTGGTGCGAGCACGAGCAGCTGGACATGCGTGACGCGATCTTCGCAGCGCAGGCGCTCAATCGAGGCATCGACGCGATCCTCAGCCCTGACCAGGACTTCGACGGCATCCCCGGCCTGCAGCGCATCGACCCCGCCGACGCCGAGGCCGTTGCGTCGCTGATCGAGCAATGAAGTTCGGCGTCCTGCGATTCCCGGGCTCCTGCGACGAGATCGACGCCGCGCTGGCTGCCGACAGGGTCGGGGAGGCGGAGATCCTCTGGCACGGCGACCGTGACCTGAAGGGCGTCGACGCGGTGATCGTGCCCGGCGGCTTCTCCTACGGCGACTATCTGCGTGCCGGCGCGATCGCCCGCTTCTCGCCGGTGATGGAGTCGGTGATCTCCTTCGCGCAGGAGGGAGGGCTCGTGCTCGGCATCTGCAACGGCTTCCAGGTGCTCTGCGAGGCTCGCCTGCTGCCGGGCGCGCTGCTGCCCAACGTCAACAGGCGCTTCACCTTCAGGCAGGTGGACCTGGAGCTGGTCAACCCGGATACTCCGTTCACGCGCGAGTGCCCTGCATCGCTCTCGATACCCGCCAAGCACTCCTGGGGCCGCTGGTACGCGCCGCCGCAGCCCGTCGCGGAGATGCGAGAGAAGGGCCAGATCGTGCTGCGCTATGCAGCGGGGGAGAACTTCAACGGCTCGATCGAGGACGTCGCGGGCGTCTGCAACGAGCGGGGCAACGTCTTCGGGCTGATGCCCCACCTCGAGCACGCCGTCGACGAGCTCACGGGCTCCACGGACGGCCTCTGCGTATTTGAGTCGATGCGTCGCAGCGTGGAGGGCGCCCATGTCTGAGGCGTCCGTGCTGCCGGGTCTGCAGGATGCGCTCGCGCTCGGCCTCACCGAGGAGGAGTACCGTCTGGTGTGCGTCAAGCAGGGCGGCCCACCCAACGCCGTCGAGCTGGCGATGTACTCGCTGCTCTGGAGCGAGCACTGCGCCTACAAGCACTCCAAGAAGCTGCTGCGGACGCTGCCCACCGAGAGCGAGCACGTCGTGCTGGGGCCGGGTGAGAACGCGGGCGCGGTCGACATCGGTGACGGGCTGGTGTGTGCCTTCAAGGTGGAGTCCCACAACCATCCAAGCGCCGTGGAGCCCTTCCAGGGCGCGGCCACCGGCGTTGGCGGCATCCTGCGCGACATCTTCGCAATCGGCGCGCGGCCAATCGCGGTGCTCGACTCGCTGCGCTTTGGCGAGCCGGAGGGCCGCTCACGATATCTGCTCGACGGCGCGGTGGCCGGGATCGCCCACTACGGCAACTCCGTCGGCGTGCCGACGATCGGCGGCGAGGTCTACTTCGAGGAGCCTTACGCGCAGAACTGCCTTGTGAACGCGATGGCGCTCGGGATCGCGCCGCGGGAGCGCCTGATGAGCGCCGCGGCCGCGGGGCCCGGCAACCTGCTCGTGCTCTTTGGCGCCTCCACGGGCCGCGACGGGATCGGCGGCGCCTCGGTGCTCGCCTCCGCCGAGTTCGGCGAGGACGACGGCGGCAAGCGCCCCACGGTGCAGGTCGGTGACCCGTTCGAGGGCAAGAAGCTGCTGGAGTGCTCGCTCGATCTGCTGGACCGCGGCCTGCTGGTATCGCTGCAGGATCTCGGCGCCGCCGGCCTGACCTCATCGGCGGCGGAGATGGCCTCCAAGGGCGGCGTGGGGGTCGACATCGACGTTGCCAGGGTGCCGCTGCGGGAGGCCGACATGGAGCCCTTTGAGGTGATGGTCTCCGAGTCTCAGGAGCGGATGCTGTGCGTGGTGGAGCCCGACCGCGTGCAAGACGTGCTGGCTGTATGTGAACGCTGGGAGGTCGGTGGCGCGGTGATCGGCGAGGTCACCGACGCGGGCACGGTCAGGGTGCTGCGGGGAGAGGAAGTTCTGGGCGAGATGCCCGTCG
>DASYNI010000036.1:0-177975 GCA_036008645.1 Solirubrobacteraceae bacterium | reverse complement strand
GGCACCCGGAGCATCGGGCGTGAGCGCCATGGCTGCTCAAGTGCGGGAACGCTCTCCATTTCGGGTCGGTCCTCGCGTGGGTGTGAGGTCCACCAGCGCACGTAGCGCTCGGTCAGTGGCCTCGCAGTGAGGCCATGAGCGTAGACGGAGAGAGCGATCGTGGCCGTGATCGAGAGCAGCATGGGTTGGAGATGAGGGAGGTCGGAATCGTCGAGCAGGATCACTGCGAACACGATCGAGGCGAGGCCGCGAGGTCCGAACCAGCCGAGGAAGGCCAATGTGGGGCGACGCGCGCCGGTGCCGCTGAGCGCGAGCGCGACGGGCACCATCCGTACGACCGTGAGGCTGAGAGCTCCGTAGAGCACGATCTGCCAGGTCATTTCTTTGAGTGCGGGACCGAGAATGATTGCGCCGAACACGATGAATGTCACGGCGTTGAACAGCTCTCCGCCCTCTTCGACGAGCTGCGTCACGCGCTCGTGACTGTCCGGGCGCAGCGAGCCGAAAAGGACTCCGGCGGTAAACGCGGCAATGAAGATGCTTCCGCCGAGCGCGCTCGCGATCCCTGCAGCGAGAAGCGCCGAGGCGGCGCTGAGGATCTGCATCCAGTGTGCCTCGATCAGGCGGCGAGGAGCGCAAACGCGCAGCGTGAGCCCTCCAAGCACACCAGCGCCGATACCGCTGAGGAGCCCATAGCCGATGGCTTCGAGCACGAGCTGGATTGCGGTGTGGTCAGAGACTGTGCCGGAGCCTGCTTGGGCGATTGCGATCGCGATGAAGAACAGCGGCACGCACAGTCCGTCGTTGAGACCACTCTCCACGTTGAGTCCTTGACGGATACGTGACGGGATCCGCTTGTCGGTGACGACTGCCTGGCCGAGCGCTGCATCGGTGCATGCAAGCACCACGGCGAGCACGAGAGCCTCGGCGAAGCTGATGCCTGGGATGAGTGCGGCTCCGGTCAACGTCCCCGCAGCGATCGTCAGCGGCAGGCCGATGGCGAGCAGGCGCAGCGGGACTACGAACTCCCGACGCAGCGGGCCTAGCGCGATGCGTGAGGCGTCCGCGAAGAGGACGAGTGTCAGCGTGATCTCCGCGAGAAGCTTGATCTGCTCGCTGTGGATGTGAACGTCGATCAGCCCCAGAACCGGCCCGACGAGTACGCCAGTGGTGGTGAAGAACATTGCGCCGGAGACGTTCAGTCGGGCAAGGCGTCCTGACACCGCGGCATACGCAAGCAGCAGTGCCGCGATCGTCGCGAGTGCCCATGTCATTCCCAGAGCAGATCAACCTTACATCCAATGCCATCACGCCGACTGTCATCCGTAGCTGGGATGTCTGGTCGAGCAGCGAGCAACGACGGATGCTGCAGAGGAGACGAGCAGATGGCTGCGAGAGACCACCTGTGCCGCATCGGGCCTGCGACAGGGGGGCTCGGGATGGCGCGCAGGTCGCAGGCGACTGCGTAGTTAGCCCTTTCCAATTTGTGGTCATCACGGGAGGACGCCCAAATGTGTCTTCCATACATTTTGTGTCATCGCAGCTATGGAACCAACAGGGTGGTGTCTTCCGCTGGGTGAGGGGTGAACGAGGGCATCTCTCCGCGTCTGGCGACTGCTCGCGGTCCGGCGCCAGCTCGCGATGACGATCTTCTGCCACCCGACGCTGCTCGGGTGCCTCGCGAGCACGCTGGCGTACGCAAGCGTCGGGGCAAGATCGTGACGTACTGGGCTTTTCGGGTGGGTGTGCTGGGCCTCTCCCTATTCGCCTTGGCCGTGTTGGCGCAAACACAGTCGGCGACGACCGCGATTGCCGCCACAACGCGGACCACCACGAGCACCACACCGACGCAGACGGACAAGATCACTCAGACCAAGACAGTCTCCAAGACGACGACCGTGACCGCGCATCCACAGACGAAGGCGGTCGTCAAGACGCAGACGGTCACCACCCCGACCACCACCACGACGTCGACCAGCCATGCCGCGGCTGCGGCCGCCGCCAGCGCTGCGGCGGCCGCAAACAAAGAACCATCCTCCGAATCGAGTGGGCTGCCGGGGTGGGCGTGGGCATTGATCGGCGCTGCCGTTGTCGGCGGCGCGATCTGGATCATCACCCTGATTCGGCGCGGCCGAAAAGACAGTTCACCGAGCGATGGGACGGGAGGCCCGGGAGCATCGGGCGGCGAGCCGCCGCTGCCTAACGCGCCGCCTCGAGCATGAGCGGCTCCCGACTCCCTGACTGCCGCCTAGCCGTGCGAGGTCTCTGACCCTTCTGAGTTGGAAGAGCTTAGAGCCCCCGCCTCGCGCCAAGTATTGGATGTGCCGCCCAGCCCCCGGATCTGAGCGCCGCGGCGAAGGACGTAAGCGGAACCGACCAGTCCTCGACGTAGTGCAGCGCCAGCGAGCAGGTCACCCCGTCGAAGGAGCCGGGCTCGATATCGAGCGGCTCGCCAAGTTCGGCGACGCTGAGCTCGACGTCGTCCCCGCAGTACCGCGATGCTTGCGGTGCGCGCGATCACCAGCTCCAGCGCGACCACACCAGGCAGGACGCCGCGCGGCGCGCCAACCCACGGCGGCACTTCATCGCGTTCGGGACGCGGCGGCGCAGGCCGTGATGCAGGAGGCTCGAAGAACTCGGGCAAGTCAGAAAAAGCGTAACGCGGGGATGACTGGATGCGCTAATGACGCTTTCTCAGACGCTCATCTTCGCGCAGCCGCTGCCTCACGCTGTGCGGAAGCGGTCGTGCATGGTCGCCACGTGGGATCTGCACCGTCACCTTGCCAAGTGCGGTAACCGCGACGTTGTCTTCGATCCCGCGCGTGTATGCAACGGAGATCTTCACCGAACGCGCGCAGGCGTAGGAGAGATCCGAGGCGATGCTGATATGCAGGATTGCCCCCTTCGCGACGTCGTGGTGGACGCCTTCTCCGGTGAGGACTCCGCTGCATCCGTACGAATCGACGGAGTAGTCCTCAGCCGCGCTGCTCACGGGGTATGGAGCGCGGAAGACGAGATAGGCCGAGGTGACCGTGCGATCGTGAACCTCAAGCTGGACGTACAGCGGAACGTGTACGACCGGGAGCGGCTTTGCTTTCAGCGGCCCTTCCGAGAAGCCGCAGGCGCCGAGGGCGTTGCCGTGGCCGACGACCTTGCACGTGCGTTTGCCGTAGCTGTAGGTGATTGCCGTCAACGTCCCGTCCGGGTCGACGGGCTCGCCTCCGGACTCAGGCGAGTCGCTCATCTCGCCAAGCTGACCGCCGTGCGTCGCGCGCTGCACGACCAGGTATGCGCCAAGTCCGCGGAGCACTTCTGTGGTCTTTACGCCGTTTTCAGAGCGGTAGGCGATCGTCCGCGCGTGCTCGCCGAGCAGGCCATAGGAGATCTCCCTCAGGCTCGCGCGAGAGACGTTCTCGCTCGCAGCGCTGGGCCGCAGGCCGACAGCGCTGGGCTGCAGGCCGATAATCGCGCCCGAGAACCCAGACTGGCTGGGCAGCTCGCAGTCGATGCCGAGAATCGCGTCGACCGGCAGCGGATGAAAGCGACCGTCGTCGTGGAAGGCGCCGTCGATGCCGAGCTCGCCGAGCATGCTGTCCTTCACACGCCCGAGCTGCACGCAGAGCTCGCCGCGGGTGGTGCGAACGATTCGCATGCCCCAAGGCAGCCCGCCCGCCGGGTCGCTTGCGCGCAGCGGCAGCAACTCGCTGCCGCCGGGCACCGGGGCACCGAACCCGTAGCCGGGGCGCAGCCGCCCATGGGTCGGCACGTTGGAACCGGTAAGGATCACCCCGCTGGCCGCAAGCGCGATCGTCGTTGTGCCCAGCAGCGCAAGTAGCGCCAATGCCGGTAGCCGCAGCGACCCCGCACGGATGCGCGCTAGAGGCGTCCGGCGCCGGGCGGCCTGGTCGCGGGCAATGGCGTCGAGCAGCGCGTGCTCGACCTCGGGCAGCAGCGTCATCGGTCTACTCCTTCGTGTTGGATGCGCCTTCGCAGGGTGCGCAAGCCACGACTGACCCGCTTGCGCGCGACCGCCGGGCTCACCTGCAGGCGAGCGGCAAGCTCGCGATAGTCGAGGTCTTCGAGCACGCGTGCCCGCACCGCCTCGCGTTGATCTGAGGGCAGCTCGGCGAGCAGCCGCATCGGGTCCTCGGCCTCGAGCTCCTCCAGCGCGGCAACGCTCGCCGCGCATAGCTCAATTGCATCGATCTCCAGTCGCCTGCGCGCCGACGCCTCAACGCGTGCGCGGCGGACGCTGTGCAGGAGCTTGTTGCGTGCGATCCCAAGCAACCAGGCTGCTGCCGGCTGCGGCCCGGAACGGAAGCGCGGCGCGGCGAGATAGGCGGCGGCAAAGACCTCCGCGAGCAGATCGGCGGCGAGATCGGGGCGAGAGCAACGACGCATCAGCCAGCCCGCGACGAGACGCTCGTGGCGACGGTAGAAGACGACGAACGGCTCTTCCTGCGCATGGCAGGCGGCGAGCAGCTCTGCGTCGGTGGCGTCCTCCCAGGCTCTCGGCATCGCAAGCTATCTTCCGCGAGCGTTGCGGTTTGTGACCGCGAGTGGACCCGCGGGCTTTCTCACCACCGCTGCACCTACGATCTCCCGATTAGCTGCTTGCTATGGTCGCGCTCGTCCAATCGAGGGAGCCGTACGCTACTTGGAACCTGGTCGCGATCATCACCGATCCTCGCAGAGGCCCGAAGGGCAGGGCAAGTCGCGGAGCGCTGAGCTTCCGCTGATCGGTCGCTTCCTTCCTGTGCCGGTCGCCGCGAAGGTCCCGGAGGTCATTCTCCTCTTCTGGGTGGTCAAGATCCTGACGACCGCCGGCGGGGAGGCAACGTCGGATTACCTGAAGACGTATGGCAACTTCGGAGGCGGCGGCATCGAGGTGCTCGTGATCGTGGTAGGGCTCCTGCTGCAGTTCGGCACCCGTCGCTACCGAGCGTTTGCTTACTGGTCGCTGGCCTTTGCGATCGCGATCACGGGGACCGGCGTCTCAGATTTCCTGCATCTCGATGCCCATATCCCCTATGCGGGGACGACTCTGCTGTGGGCGGTCGTTCTGGCCGCCATCTTCTGGCTTTGGCAGCGCAACGAGGGCACGCTGTCGATCCACAGCATCAGCACCCAGCGCCGTGAGGCCTACTACTGGGCGACGGTGTTCGCGACCTTCGCCCTCGGCACCGCGCTTGGAGACTTCACCGCGACCTCACTGAACCTCGGCTACCTGGACTCGGGCATCCTCTTTGCGATCGTCATCATGATCCCCGCGCTTGCACGCTGGCAGTTTGGCCTGAACGGCATCGCCGCGTTCTGGATGTCATACGTCATCACGCGGCCGCTGGGTGCGTCCTTCGCCGACTACATCAGCAAGCCCAAAAGCCTCAGCGGGATCAACTTCGGCGACGGCCCCACGGCGATCGTGTTCGCCATCGCCGTCTTCGTACTGGTCACCTACCTAGCGCTCGCCCGCCCGGACATCCAGAAGCCGCTGCAAGCCTCCATGCCACGGACACGATCGATGCCTCCGCTGCCCGCACTTCCTCACACGGGCGAGCCGGAGCTCGAGTTGGACTAGCAAAGCCTCAACGTCCTCGGGCGGGGCGGCCACTCGCCGCCGGAATCATCACCCCGCTGCGGCACACTGTCCGCCATGGACTCGCTGTTCGACCCAACACCAGCCGAAGGCCGCGACGCCGGCACCGAGGTCTCCGACGACGCACCCCTCGCGGCAAGGCTTCGGCCGCACACGCTCGAAGACTTCGTGGGCCAGGAGCACCTGCTCGCAGCTGGATCCGCGCTTAGAACCGCGATAGAGCAGGGCCACCCCCACTCGATGATCCTGCACGGACCGCCCGGCAGCGGCAAGACGACCCTGGCGCGGATCGTGGCCGCCGGCGCAGGTGCCGCTTTCGAGGAGCTCAGCGCCGTGGAAGCCGGCCGGCCCGAGGTGCGAGCGGTGATCGAGCGTGCCCGCGAGCGGCGACGCGCAGGCCGCGGCACGATCCTCTTCCTCGATGAGATCCACCGCTTCAACAAGGCCCAGCAGGACGCGCTGCTGCCGGCGGTGGAGGAAGGCCTGCTCACGCTGATCGGCGCCACGACCGAGAACCCCTCCTTCGAGGTCAACGGCGCGTTGCTCTCCAGAGTGCGCCTCTACGAGCTCTCCCAACTGACCGAGGAGGATGTGCGCACACTGCTGATGAGAGCGTTGCAGCGCGGCGAGTGTGGAACCGTGGAGGTGCAGCCCGAGGCGATCGAGCTGCTGGCCGCGCGGTCGGCCGGCGATGCCAGGACGGCGCTTGGCGCGCTGGAGCTCGCGTGCCGCACGGCGCAAGGCAGCGTTAGCCTGCAGCACGCAGAGGATGCGCTGCAGCGACGGATCCTGCACTACGACAAGGCCGCCGATCACCACTACGACACGATCTCCGCCTGGATCAAGGCCACCCGCGGATCGGATCCCGACGCCTCGCTCTATTACCTCGCAGTGATGCTCGAGGGCGGAGAGGACCCGCGCTTCATCGCACGCAGAATGGTGATCCTCGCAAGCGAGGACATCGGCAACGCCGACCCGCAGGCACTCAGCCTCGCCACCGCCGCGGCCGCCGCGGTGGAGCACGCGGGTCTTCCGGAGTGCCAGTTCGCGCTGGCCCAGGCCGCGGTCTATCTCTCGCTGGCGCCCAAGTCGGACGCCGCCAAGCGTGCGATCGGCACCGCAAGGCAGTTCGTCCGCGAGCGCGGGGCGGCGCCCCCGCCGGTCCAGCTTCGATCGGGCGGGCGCGGGCAGGGTTATGACAACCCGCACGGCCATCCTGGCCATGTCGCGCCGCAGGAGCTTGCTCCCGATGAGGCGATAGACGAGCGCTTCTACATGCCCGATGAGGCGGAGGAGAAGCTCGCGGCCCGGCTGGCCGAAATCCGCAGGGCTCGTGGACGGGCGGACTAGCCTTCCACTGCAGTTGCGTGCCCGGCACGATCGGTCGTGCTCTCGGAGAGGGCATGAGCGGCCAGCAGCCGACGTTCGAGCGTCTCGCTGGCACGAGAGACAGCATCGTGATCGTCCAGCAGCCGCGCGAACGCGTTCGCGCCAAGACCAAGCGAGTAGATCTCGAACGCGAGCCCGTACGGATCCTCGGCGCCGGCGATCTGCGCCTGCCGCTGCAGCTCGCCAAGCCAGGCGCGCACCGCCTGCTGGATCGCCTCTCTCACCGGCCCAGGCTTGTCGTCGAACTCCGCTGAGGCAGCGGCCCAGAAGCAGCCGCCGCTGAACAGCCCCTCTCTCAGCGTCTGCATGTAGCGCTCGCAGTATGCGCGCAAACGCGGCGCGCCCTCCGGCACCGATGCGGCCGGCGCGATCACAGCCTCATAGAAACGCATTCCAGCGGCTTCGATCGTGGCCAACTGCAGGTCCTGCTTGGACCCGAAGTGGGCAAAGAGGCCGCTCTTGCTCATCGCGAGATCGCTTGCTAGTCGGCCGATCGTGAGGCCCTCCAGCCCCTCCTCGGAGGCGAGATCGACGGCGTGCTGGAGAATCGCGCTGCGGGTTGCTTGCGCCTTTCCCATCAGACGGCATTCTATCGCACGAACGATCGTGCTATTAATCACCGCGCGCTCGCGGCTGCGGACGCAGACCCCACCGCCCCAAGGAGGCAGCTATGCCGGACTTCACGATCAGCAAGATCGACGACATGGAGGCAGTCGTCTTCGGCTCCTTCAAGCGCGCCAGAGCGCAGCTTGGCGTCAGCTCATTCGGTATGCAGGTAATCGACATGCCGCCAAACGCAACCCAGTACCCCGAGCACGACCACAACCACGACAGCCAGGAGGAGGTGTTCGCCGTGCTGCGCGGCTCCGGCGAGATCGAGATCGACGGGCAACGCCACGCGATCGACTCCGAGACGATGGTCAGGGTCGGACCCGACGCCCGCCGCAAGGTCTGGCCCGGCGATCAAGGCATGCGCCTACTCATAGTCGGCGGCTGCCCCGGCAAGTCCTACGAGGCGCCGGAGATCTCAAAGCTCGGGGCACCCGATCCGGGCCTCCCGGAAGACATCTCCCATCAGATGACGGGCAACGCCTGATAGGCCTCTGCGCGGGCGTCTGCGTGGCGCCCGCGCCCCTTCAGCGCACCACGCAGCCAGATTCCTCCGGCTGCGCCGGGAAGGAGTAGGCAAGCGCCTGTGCAATCAGGCGCGCACGCGCGGCGTAGCCGGGCGTGTTGAAGTGGATCCCGTCGCTGATGAACCAGCTGTTGCGGACCAGGCTGGCCCAATCGAAGACGTGCATGTTCGGGTACTTCCCGCACGCCTGCACGAGCGCCTCATCCCAGCTCTGCATGTACTGCTCGGCGTAGGGGCCGGTCGAGAGCAGCGACTTCACGTTGACCCACATCACCGGCTCGTTGCCGATCAGCTTCATCATCTCGGTGATGCGTTCCGCCATCCCCACGCTCGCGCCGACGGCCACGTCTGCGGCGTCGTTGGTGCCAAGCGCCAGCACCCAGCAGCCGTGGTATCCACGCCGCTTCCATCTCTGCGCGATTTCGTAGGCGTTGGGCTGCCCCTTGTAGCGTTCGACGATCGAGCGCGCACCAGAGATCTCGTAGTGCTGGACGGTCGCGCCGACCCGCGCATACTGGGCTTCGATGCGCTGCTTAGAGTCGGGCAGGTAGTCGTGAGAGATCAGGCCCTCGGAAGTCGAGTCGCCGATGTGGATCACCGCGTGGCATGAGCTGCGCTGCGGCGCCACCGGGTCGGCGGGAACCTGCGGTTCGGAAAGCCCGGCGTCCTTGCCCTGGCGGGCAGCTCCCACGTGCGAGGCGGCCCCTTGGCCCGCCGGCAGATTACCTGCCCCCACGCCCGCCATCCCGACCACAACCAGCACGAGCAGTGCGAGCACGCCAGCAACCGCAGCCCACGAGCGCCGTGGCAGCGCACGCGGACGCCAGCCCGCATCGGCCATACGACGCCAGAGCCGCCCCAGCGCGCCGTGGCGGACCGGCTGCTCGATGAAGCGCCAGGACAGCGCCGCCACGCAGAACGTCGCCGCCACCTGCAGCGTCGCGCGCGGAAGGCTCGCGCCGTGGGAGTCGGCGGGCGTGCTCAGCGCGATGATCGGCATGTGCCAGAGGTAGATGCCGTATGAGCGCTCGCCGATCCAGCGCAGCGGGCGAACACCCATCGCCACGCCGATCCTGGATGCTGGGTGAGCCAGCGCCGCCAGCAGTAGCACGCAGGCCGCAGAGAGCAGCACGAAGCCACCTTCGTAGAGGAAGGACGAGTACTCGCCGGTGCGCCAGAGCATCGTCAGGATCACGAGCAGACCGAGCAGGCCGACACCGTCGAGCACCCGGCGCGCGCCGGGCGTGATCTCTGCCCGCAGCGTCGCGCTTGGCCAGACCATCGCAAGCGCCGCCCCGGCCAGCAGCTCGAACGCGCGGGTGTCGGTGCCGTAGTACACGCGGGATGGATCGAGGCTCGGGTGGTAGAGCAGCGCCATCTCCAGCGCCGAGGCGCCAGCCAGCAGCAGCGTCAACGCCGCCAGACGGGGCCGCACGGGCGGGCGGGCACCCGTGGGCGGGCGGGCATCCGATACAGAGCTGTGCTCGCGCACCAGCCGCATGCCGGCCATCAGCAGCAGCGGCCAGAGGATGTAGAACTGCTCCTCCACGCCCAGCGACCAGAGGTGGCCAAGGGGCGAGAGCGGCCCAAAGCGCGCGAAGTAAGAGACGTGCTGAAAGACCAGCTGCCAGTTGGCCACGTACAGCGCCGCCGCGCCGACGGCTTCGCGGAACTGCGGGGGCTGCGCCGGGCCGATCAGCACCACCCAGCCCACCACAACGGCCAGCATCAAGAACAGCGCGGGCAGCAGCCGCCGCGCGCGCCCCAGCCAGAACTGCCCGAGCCGGATGCCGCCATGCTGCTGGGCGGCAAGCAGAAGATCGGTGATTAGGTAGCCGCTGAGCGTGAAGAACACGCCCACGCCGAGCAGGCCGCCCCCGGCCCATGAGAATTCGAGGTGGTAGGCGAGCACGGCCAGCACGGCGATCGCTCGCAGGCCGTCCAGTCCTGGCATGTAGCGCTGGCCTCGCCTGATCGGTTCAGGCATCGCGAAGATGCTAACAACCGCCACGGAGACCTGTGAGTCGTAACTGTTCGCGTAATTGGTACGCGTGCGCCGACCCCGTGCTGATGGCGACGGGAACGTGCCAGCCGGCCGCGCCGCAGCCGGTCACACGACCATCACATCCATCTCCCCCGATCGTCACAAACGGCGCGGTCGGCCGTCATAGATTGCGCCCGTTGCAAGCAGGGACGCAAGTGCCTCCAGCAGGCGCAAAAATCGACGAAACGGAGACTCGATGGCAACCATCAGTCATGCCAGGGGCAAGCGCGCCCGCAAGCTGGCCTTGACAACCGTCGCCGCGGCCGCCCTCACGGCCCTCTCGGTCACACCGGCGTACGCCTACCGCGGCGATTGGCATCACTTCCATCCGGCCCCAGACCATGACGTCTTGCAGCCGGGGAACCTGCTGCTCAGCCGCAGCGTCTACAGGCCCGACAACAACCTGATCGCCGGCGTCACCCAGCTGGCTCCAGGCTGCACCTTCGAATGCTTCACCGCAAACGCCTCGGGCAACTACCCCGAAGTCTTCGACAACGACGCGGTGGACCCGGACTTCGGCGTGACCTCGCCGATCTTCCTGGACCAGCTCACGCCCTGGGGACACACGATCGGCTCGATCGAGGTTCCCAACAGCTCGCAGCACGGGGTCTCCTCGGAGGACGACCAGATGGTGACGAGCTTCTCCTCGAAGTCCGAACTGGCGCTGAACCTGTCCACGAGCGGCAAATACGTCACGTTCATGGGCTACCTCTCGCCGGTCGACACGCTCGACGCCTCCAACGGCAACACGCCGGGCGTCATCGACCCGACCAACCCAGACCCGGTCGTTGCTCCCCGTGTGGTGGCGCAGGTCGACAGCCAGGGCCGCTTCCGCTTCACCGAGACCAATGCCTACAGCGGCAACAACGGACGCGCGGCGATCCTCAACGAAGAGGAAGGCAACGACCTCTTCTACACCGCGGGCAACGCCGGCAACGGCTCAAAGCCGATCGACGAAGGCGTGATCACCGGCGGCGGGGCTCAGTTGGTCACTCCCTCGCTGCTGCCCCTGTCCAAGCAGACCCCGGGCGCGCCCGATCCGCTTGGCAGCTTCAACATCACCCAGCTGGGCGACAAGGCGGACAAGCCGAGCAAGGACAACAACTACCGCGGCCTGACGATCTCGAACAACGTCGTCTACTTCACCAAGGGCAGCGGCAGTAACGGCGTGGACACCGTCTACTTCGTGGACACGACGGGCAAGGCGTGCCCGACGGGCGGCGTCGGCCTGCCGCAGCCGGGAGCGAAGCTGCCGACCAGCGGCATCACCCCGATCACCGAAGACCTGAAGGCCAAGAAGGAAGAACTGAAGCCCAACAACATGTGCATCCTGAAGGGCTTCCCCGATGAACCGAAGTCGGAAGCGTGGCATCCCTTCGGGATCTGGTTCGCAAACGCGGACACCGCCTATGTCGCCGACGAGGGCAATGGCGAAAACGAATACTCCAGCAGCACCGGCGAATACACCAAGGCCGCGGAGCAGCCGACCGCCGGACTGCAGAAGTGGGTCTTCAACTCGACCGCGGGCGAATGGAAACTCGCCTACACGCTGCAGACCGGGCTCAACCTGGGCAAGCCCTATACCGTCGCCGGCTACCCGACCGGCGAAAACCCGCTGACCAAACTGCCGTGGTCCCCGGCCACCGACGGCTTGCGCAACATCGTGGGGCGCGTGAACCGGGACGGCACCGTCACGATCTACGCGGTCACCTCAACCGTCAGCGGCGACGGCGACGAAGGCGCAGATCCCGACAAGCTCGTGGCGATCACAGATCCGCTGAGCGCGAGCACGCCGGTCCCGTGGGAGCATTTCGACACGCTCCGCAGCGCCGGCGCCGGCGAAGTCCTCCGCGGCGTGTCCTTCACGCCCGGCACCGACCTCGATGGCGGCCACTGGGGCCACTGGCACCACTAGTCAGCAAGCATCTCGTCTCCGTTCCGGCCGGCGCATGCGCCGGCCGGCGGGGGCGCGCATGCGCGCCCCCGGACAGCGCTGCATGCGGCGCTGTCTCCCAAGTAGGATCGGCTCGCCGATGTTCGGGGACCTGAGACTCGCAGGGACGACGCGCAGGCGCCTTGCGCTCGCGCTCGGCCTTGCGTGCATCGCGATGCCGGCGCTTGGGGGCGCCCCGGCACACGCCGCCGCCAAGAAACCGGGGACCCCCCCGGAACCGTGCTTTCCGCTTGGCAGCAGCGAAAGCAAGTGCGGCTTCACCAACCCTGACCCGCCGAAGTACATGGCGGCCACCTACTACGGGCAGATCCACATCTCGCCGCACCTGGTCCACGTCGGCCAGGACATCACCGTCACCGCGGCCACGGCGCTGGGAGGCAAAGTCGGCTGGAGCACCCCGCCGGGGCCGATCGTCTCCGGCTGCAAAGGTGAAGAACCGACCTGCACCTGGAAGGCCACCGAGCCGAGCGACTACCCGCCGGCCGAAGGCAGATCGGGCTGGTCGGGCGGCTGGGAAGTCTATGAAGCTGGCTTCTGCGGCTTCTTCGGCTGCGCGCCCAGCGGCGACTACTACTACGTCGAAGGCCCACACGGATGTGCGCTGAAGAGCTCGCTCGCCAGCGCCGCCGATGCCGCCGACTGTCCCCCGTCGGTCTCCCTGAACGGCTCCCCGGTGAAAGTCAAACCCGACAGCGGCGGCAAGCTCGACCTCTCCGCAACGGTCTCCACCGGCACTGCGGGCGTGAAAGGCGGGAGCCTCGCGGTCACGCTTTCGCCCTCGATCGTGCTCGCTGGCAAAACGACGCTGAAAGAAGACGTCGGCGACCTGCCGAAGCGCTCGTCGAAGACGTTCCCCATGCCCGTCGACATCGCGCCCACCGTCGTCGCCGACGGCCACACGCTGGGCACGATGGAAAAGTGGTCAAAAGAAGGCTGGAAGCACGAACCGGTGCCCAAAGCCACGCGCGAAGGCGGCTACCTCGTCTTCAGCGACTCCCCGGAGTACATCGCGCCCACCACCCAGATCCTCCCCAGCGGGCAGGAAGGCGGCAATGAAATCGAGGGCGTCCTCTACCAGGAGACCGGTGCGACCTTCGCCGCGACCCCGCAGCGGCCGGCATTTCGCCTCTATGTCAACCACGAGAACAGGACCAGCGTCGCCAAGAGCATCTGCTTCGTGTTCACCTCGGACACTCCCAACACCATGGTCACGCAGGTGCACGAGGGGATGGACGTCAAGCGTGGCGACCCGGTCGCCGCCGGGCGCGCAGCGCTTGAAGCCTACGAAGGCTCCAGGCGCGGCTCTGCGGGGGGCGCCGCACAGCCGGTGCCGACCTCCACCGGCGATGCCGAATGTCCGATCGGAGCGCAGCTGGCGCCGGACAAGCTCGCCGGCTACAAGGTCACCAAGACGGTGGACGAAACGGTGGTCGACCCCAAGACCGGCAAGAAGGTCAAGAAGCACGTGAGCACCAGCAAGACGGTCGGCAGCAAGCCGAGCGGCAAACCGGGGCCCGGTGAAACCGTGAGCCCGGTCTATTCGGCCGAGGTCCTCAACGGAATCTTCGACTACACCGCGGCCGGCGGCGACGTTCAGGTCGGTGTGGTTGTGATCGACTCGAGCCACGTCGGTGCATTCCTCGCCGACCCGCTGCATTACAAGTTTGCCGACGAAGCGCACCCGTCCGGCGATCCCAGCCGTACCTACACCTCGGGCGGCACGCTCGTCAACGCCGGCGAGTCGCACGTGAGCGGTACCTTCGACTACGACACTGTCAAAGTGACCCTGCCCGAATACGACGAGAACGACGGCAAGGCGATCGGAGCGCTGCTCGCCGGCAACCCCAAAGAAGAGGGCGAACAGTATGGGCAAGCCATCGACACGCACGCGACCGACACCGGCAACTACGGCGTCTTCTACCAGGTCGAAGTGGCGACCAAAGGCGAAGAAGGCGAGCTCGCCCAAGTCCTGCTCAATCCACGCGCGATCGGCAAGGACCTCAAGCTCAAAGTCGTCAACGGCTTCGCCGGCCTGGTGGACGTGCCATCGGCGGCGGGCGGTGAACTGGGAAGCGAGATCGCAGCGCCCGCACTCGGGCAGCCGGGCGTCGGGTCCTCCGGCAACCTCACCGACAAGAAGTACGGGATCGGCCTTGGCAGCGTCGCGGCCAACAAGAGCTTCTCGCTTGAATTCATGCCGCCAGGCGGGGCCTCGCTGCCGGTCGCGGTCGTGCTCGCGCCCGCCTACGTGAAGGCAAAGGCGACGCTCACCTACGACGGCGGCAAGACAGTCGACTCCGAACCGAAGATCTTCGCGCTCAGCCCAAGCGGGTAAGCCGGCCCACCGATGACTCTCGCGACATGCGGCAGTCTTGTAGGGCACAAACTCAATACCACCAAGGAGGACCAGGTGAGCACGACCGGCACCCGCATCAAGAAGATCAGCACCATCTGCGTGCCCGTCTCAGATCAGGATCGCCTGATTGAGTTCTACGAGCAGACGCTCGGATTCGAGAAGCGCACCGACGTGGCCTTCGGCAACGGTTACCGCTGGGTCGAAGTGGCTCCGGCGGACGCCGTCACGACCATCGCGCTCGCACCTCCGGGCCCCGGGATGTCGACCGGCGGAATGATGACCGGCATCGCCCTGCAAACCGACGACATCGACGCGACCTACGCAGAGCTGAAGCAGCGCGGAGCCGACGTCGACGAGCAGGTCAGCCGCATGGGCGGCCCCGTGCCGCCGATGTTCTGGTTCCGCGACCCCGAGGGCAACAGCCTGATGGTCGTGCAGGTCGACTGAGCGTCTGTCGTCTCAGCAGGACGCGAAGCTAGCGTCCAGCCGCTGCTTGAGCTCGCTGCGATCGCAGCCGTGCGCTTGCAGGACGCGGTCGAACTCGGCGCCATAGAGGCTCATCACCGCCAACAGCAGGTGCTTGGTGGTGATGAGCCCTTCGCTGTGCTCACGGGCGATCTCGCGCGCCCTCTCACCGACCCGCTCCGCGGCGTCATCGCAGGCGAGGGTCCCGGAGGCGCTGCCGGCGCGCTCGAAGCTCTGGGGATCCGCCTGCAGCCTGCCCTCTCCCACGCCCAAGCCTTGCAGCGCAACGCTCGCGTCTCCGTGCATGCGCAGGATCCTCAGCCAGCGCTCCAGCATCGCCTCGGGAGTGCGCACGAACGCCATCGCTGTCGAAGCGATGCCAAGCGCGACCGCAGCATCGGGAGCGAGCGCCGGCGAGCTCTGTGTCATCGCGCGCCCGCCATCTCTCTCCTCAGCCTCATGCTGTCGATCGAGGCGACGTTGTCGGGCCGCACCTTCACCTGCGCTGCCTGCGAGCCGCTTGCCGGCTGCACTTCGAGCATCACGCCGCCTCCGAGCGCGAGCTCCCCTTGCGCCGCGCTGAGGACGCCCTCGACCTGCGCCTCGCTGACCCCGCAGGCCAGCAGGAACTGTTTCGTGCGGGCGCTGCTTAGATGCTCGGCGTCCAGCTGCAGTTCCTCGGCCAGCACTCGTGGAGCCTGCCGGCCGCCTGGGATGCGCAGCAGGCAGGCCGCCATGTCATCAGGTCGCGCATCGCTTTGCTGCGCGACGCGATCGAGCAGCTGCGACGCGCTTGCGTCAGGACCGAGATCCGCCAGCGCATCCGCGAGGCGCTGCGCGCCGAAGAGCTCCGATCCCACCCGTGCCTCCGTGATGCCGTCGGTGTGCAGGCAGACCTGGGCTGCACCGGGCAGGCAGATGACCGTCTGGCGTGTCCCTGTCTGCATGCCAGCGCCGATCGGCGGCGCCGAGCAGACGGTCACAGGCGTAAACGGCTCGGAGGCGAGCAGCAGCGGCGGCGGATGGCCCGCGCAGGAGTAGGTGAGGACGCGCTTGCGCGGGTCATAGATCGCCAGCACGACCGTGGCGAAGGACTCGCCCAGCTGGCGCTCCAGCGCGGCGCCGGCGGTCTGCAGCGCCTGGCGCGGGGAGAAGCCCGCCTCCAGGTAGGCGCGCAGCGTAAAGCGAGTAAGGGCTGTGTGGGGCAGCGCCTGTCTCCCATGCCCCGAGACGTCGCCGACGATCGCTGCCAGCCGTCCGTCCTCCAGCGCGAAGAGATCGTAGAAGTCGCCGCCGGCTGCCGGCCCGTCCGCGGGACGGTATGCGGTCGAGGCGCCGACCTGCCCCAGACGCTCAGGCGATCTCGGCAGCAGCGCCGCCTGCATCAGCCCGACGTCCTCCAGCAACTCGGCGCGCTGCGCCTCCAACCGCCTGGTCCGAGTCGCGGCGATGCGCGACCGCGCAGCCAGGGCGAGCGCAAGCGCGACGAGGGCTCCGATCAGCAGCCGCAGCGGCAGCGGCACGACCGAGACGATCCGCGTGATCGTCCTGACCACGGGTGGCAGGCGGCTCGACTGAGCTTCTTCTTTCGTCTTGGCATCATGATGGGAGGCCGGCCGGTGGACTTTCGATGTGCTCGCGCGATCGGCGGTCGCGGCCGAGGCTGGTGTGCTCTCGAGCGCGCGATGCGCGCCGCGTGATCCTCGTCGAGAGGACTGCGGTCGCGCCCGGTCGCGCTGGTGGGCGTGGCCTGCCGCTCGCGGGGCCGATCGGTGACGCGAGGCGGCGCCGGTCTGCGACTGGGCGGGCGCAGACGAGCTAGTCGCCGGTGTGCTGGAGGAGGTCGGCGGCGCTGAAGAGGCGGTCGCGGCCTGCTGAGAGGCAGGCGATGCTTCCGGCGCGGTGGAGCTCTGCCGCACCTGGGCCTGCGGCTGGGCGGATCCGGACGCGCTGGGGGCCTGTGGCCCGGCGTCCCTGTGCGCTTGGCCTTGGCCCTGGCCATCGCTGTGCGCCGGGCCTTCGTTGTTGCCGTCGCCACGCGTCTGGCCCTGCCCGTAACCATGTCCCTGGCCTTGGCCGTCGCCGTGCGTTGGTTGCGACTCAGCTTGCTGTCCGGCCGCTTCGCCACTTTGGCCCTGACCTGCGCCGTGACCCTGACCTGGCCAGCCATGGTCTCCGCCGGACCCTCGGCTTTCAGGCCGGCTACCGGGCTGGCCGCCGTTCTGCTCGCCACCGTGATCGCCCTGCCATCCGCTTTCAGGCTGGCTCGGCGTCTGGGAGCCAGACCCACCGCCGCTCCAGCCGCCGCCATATTCGTGGTGCCCGGACGCCTGCGCCGCCCAGGACGCCTGCGCCGCTGCTCTATCTCCGGGCCTTGCCGTCGCAGTGGCGATCACGGGCAGCAGGCAGGTCCCGCAGCAAACCGCGCCGACCAGCGCCAGTCTGCGCCTTGGGCGCCTTGAACCCAAGTGCTGCGTTGGCTGGCTCTGCATCGGCGGCGTGCCCACTCAACCGGCCTCAGGCGCGCGCCCCTCCAGGTGCGCGATGGCCGCCTGCAGCGTCGGGAACAACGAGAACGCTCCGTCGGTTCCGGAGAACTCGAAGACCTGGGCAACGGCTCCAGGCGGGCAGACGATCGCCAACTGCGTGCCCGGCTGAAGCCGCTTGTTCACACCGATCAGCACGCCAAGGCCGGTCGAGTCCATGAAGCTCGCGCGAGAAAGATCGACCACGAGCTGGCTGCGGCCGGCCTCGAAGGCGTCCATCATCATCCACTTCAGGCGCGGCGCCGAGGAGAGGTCGAGCTCGCCCTCGACCGTGACGATGGTGGTCTGTGCGTCGTGCTCGCGTGAGAGAACCATGAACGGCGAGGGGCCGAAGTGGGTATCGCCGGAGACCTGAGCTGATTCGGGCATCGTCATGCCGATCGCCATCTTTCCTGCGCTCCGAAGAGCCCGATGTTCATGCGTAGCTCCAGTTCTCGAGGGGACATACGCACAGGCGTATGCCTGATCGATCTCGGACGCGGCGGAGCGGTGCAGTAGCTCCTGCCCGCCCGCATCGAACACGCGTCCAGCGCCGGCGAGAACTCAGACGTAGACGCGAACCACGAACTCGGCCACACAGACCGGCTTGGCGCCGCCCTCACGCTCGATCGTCGTCCGCATGACCATCTGGGCACCGCCCTCGATCTCGCTCACCTCGGCCACCTCCGCGCTTGCGCGCAGGCGGGAGTCGACCGGTACCGGCGATGGGAAGCGGACCTTGTTCAGGCCATAGTTGACGCCCATCCGCACGCCTTCGATCTTGTAGAGGCTCTCCAGCATCACGGGCATCAGCGACAGCGTGAGGAAGCCATGCGCGATCGTCGTCCCGAACGGCCCTGCTGCAGCGCGCTGCGGATCGACGTGGATCCACTGATGGTCCCCTGTCGCCTCCGCGAACTTGTCGATCTGCGCCTGGTCGACGGCAATCCAGTCGCTCGGGCCGAGCACCTCGCCCGTCGCGGTGCGCAACTCGTCCAGATCGGCAAACGCTCTCATCGGCATCCTCCTCGTAGGGGTCGCGGCGCAACGTCACTGAGCAGGCAACATGCGCCGACTCAAACCCTATGGCAAGCCGCCCGGTGGGGCGATGGCGCGGAACACTTTGCGGAGAAAGCACGATGGACCGGCACATAGCCGGCTGTACAATTTGTCGAACAGTCGGGTTGGACCCCGATAAGTTGCGTGCACCGGGACGGTGACCGCACGCCGCAACGAGCACCGCCTCCACGCGCGCCGAGAAAGACGAGGCCCGGCCTCGCCCAACGTGAGGTGGGAGGAAGAGATGTCATCGATCGACGCCCGTGCCGTCCGCTCGCTCCGACGGCTCCCCCGCGCGCGGTACATGGCCGCCGTCGCGATCGCAGTGCTCGCATCCGCCGCGATGCCTGCCGCCGCCGGCGCCTGGAGAGGCGGCAAAACCGCATCTGCCGTGAACATCGTCAGCCTCGGCAAGACCCCGTGGCACGCTGCCGCCAACACTCACTACTTCAAAACGATCCAGGCCGCCGTCGACGCCTCCAAATGGGGCGACTGGGTGCTGATCGAGCCGGGCACCTACTACGAATCGGTGAAGGTGAGCGCCGCGCAGTCGGGCATATGGATCAGGGGCATGAACCGCAACACCGTGATCATCGACGGACAACACAAAGTCGCCAACGGGATCGAAATCGATCAGGCAAACGACGTGTGGGTGGAAAATCTCACCGTCCGCAACTTCGACTTCGGACCCGGATGCCCAGACGAAGAGTGCGGCAACGAGATCTGGTGGAACGGCGGCTCCGGCTCGGGCAAGATCGGCGCCCACGGCTGGTATGGCAGCTATCTGACCGCCTATGACACCGGCCTCTACGGCGGATACGGCATCTTCACCGGCAACGAGGTCGAAGGCTCCTGGGAAAACATCTACGCCTCGGGTTTCGCCGACTCGGGCATCTACATCGGCGCCTGCCAGGAATGCGACGCGCGCGTCAGCGGCGCGACGATGGAAGACAACGCGCTCGGCTACTCGGGGTCAAACGCCGGCGGCAGGCTGGTGCTCGAACGCTCGATCTACCGGCACAACCTGGTCGGCATCGCGCCCAACTCGGAAAACCCCGGCGACCCGCCGCCTCCGCAGGACGGGGAATGCGGCCGGCCGAACATCGAACACCCGGATCCCACGCCGATCATCGCCACCACCCGCATCCCACGCTGCACTGTGATCGCCGACAACCTGATCGCAGAAAACGACAACCTCACCGTTCCCGTCAACGGATCGACGGGGATCGCGCCGTGGGGCGCCGGCGTCGAGCTTCCAGGCGACTACGCCGACCTGGTCGCCGGCAACGTGATCGCGGGCAACCCGACCGATGGCGTGCTGGGCTTCGAGTACCCGAACCCGTTCACGCCGGAAAGCGGCTTCGAAGGCACGATCTTCTTCCAGCTCGCCGGGAACAAGATCGCCCACAACGTGTTCCTGCACAACGGATCGCGGGGCGGCGCCTTCACCGGGGACGTGACGCTGCTGGGCGGCTTCAGCGAAATCTTCGGCTACCCCGAATCCCACTCCGAAAACAACTGCGTGAGCGGCAACCGACTCACGGACGCAACGTTCCCGGCCGACATCGAAGGCACCTGGGGTTGCCAGAACAAGAGCACTCCAAACCCCGGGGGTGGCTTGCCCGCCGTCGAATATCTGGTGGGGCTGCAGCTGGAAGCGGACGCGATCAGGGAAGCCACGCCGCCGGTCGGCCAGCCGGCACCGTCGCCCCAGCCGACGATGCCTGACCCGTGCAGGGGGGTGCCGAGGAATCCGCTCTGCCGGTAAGGGCTGCCCCCTCGCACGCCGGACACCGTGTGGGGCTCCGCCTCGCAACTCGGACGCCGGCGCCTCGAACTCGGTGTTGATGGCGTTTGAGTGCGCTACCCGGCGCGTTCGGCTGACGCGAGACCGCGCCTGGCGAACACTGTGAGCAGCGCGGCGGCGATCGCGAGCCCCACGAACGCGGCGAGCACCTCAACCGGCGTGCCAGCCAGCAGCCCCCTGCCGGCCTCGAGCACGGCGGTGATCGGATTGAGGTTGGCGACATCGTGGATCCACCCCGTCAGCAGCGACAGCGGCACATAGACCGGGGCCAGGAACAAGAGCACGAACACGGGCATCTGGATCAGCGCCCCGGCCTGTTCGGTGCGCAGGAACATCGCCACCCCGCACGCCCACATGGCCGCCGTGAGATTCATTGCGATACCCAGGCCGAGCAGGCCAATCAGTTGCACGCCGTCACCGTCGACGTTCATTCCGGCGATCAGCGCAGCGATTGTGACGACGGTGCCAGTGATCACCCATCGCAGCAGTGCGCCAACGACGTAGCCGGCGATGATCCCGCTGCGCTGGGGGGCGCTCAGCAGCAGGCGTCGGGCGAAGCCGGAGTCGAAGTCGCGGGCGACGGCGAACCCCGTGAAGACGCCGCCGAACGCCGCCGACTGCAGGAACACGAACACGAACTGGAAGGCGGTGTAGCCGGGCGCATAGTGGAAGTTCGGCACGTCGCTGATCCGCGAGAGCCCACCGGCGAAGGCAATCAGGAAGAAGAGCGGAAAGACGATCGAGGGAACGATGATCGCCGGGTTGACGATGGTGTTGTGGATCGACCGCCACGCAACGGCGCGGGTGACGCTGGCAAAGCGCCTCATCGGCGTGCGAGCCTCGTCTTCATCGCCGCTTGTGAGAACCCCAGCCCGATCACGAGCAGAGCGGTTGCGAACCCGAACCCGAGCTCGAGCGCCTGAGCGTTCCAGCCGGTGATCACGAGGCTGCGCAGGCCCTCGAGCAGGTAGGAGACCGGGTTGTATGTGGCGATTTCGCGAAACCAAGTCTCCTGGATCAGGTTGCGCGGAAGGCTCGAGGAGCTGAGGAACAGGGTCACGAACAGCAGCGGAAAGATTCCCTGAACGGCTTCGCCGGTGCCGAAACGCAGCGCGAGCAGACCGCCAATGCTGGCGAATCCGAACGCGATCAAGATCGACAGGGTCAGCAGCACGAGCACGCCGCCCACCCCGCTGACAAACGTGACCCCGGTCGCCAGCCCGAAGAGCAGGTAGACGATCGCCTGTACGACTCCGAGCACGAGCGCGCCCCCGAGCTGTCCGACCAGCAGCGCCTCGCCCCGCAGCGGCGTCAGCGCGAGCCGGTTCAGAAAGCCGGACTCGATGTCTCGCGCCAAGTCGACTCCCGCGGTGATCGACACGAACATCGCGCCCTGAATGAACGGCATCGCAATCAGGAAGTCACGGTAATTGTCTGTCGGGAAGCCGTGGATGTGAGTCGCAGCGCTGAGCGCCGACCCGTTGATCGCAAACAGAATCAACGGAAACACCATCGGGAAGATCATCAGCGCGCGCTGGCGCACGGTTCGCAGGATCGCGCGGCGCGCAACGGCAGCGGTTTGCTCCACCAGACCGGCGATGCCAGACTGGACGCCGACGGTAGTCGGCGCGAGCGCTACGTCAACGGCCACGCCGCCTCCGTCCCCGACCATTCGCCTGCTCCGGCGCGTCGGTCACGGCCTCGTCCGCCGACCCCTCGAGCTTGCGGCCGGTCTTGGCCAGGAACACGTCGTCGAGCGAGGGCTGGTGCAAGGTGAGACTCTCCAGTCGCAGGTCGGCTTGATCGAGCAGCCGGATGATCTCGGCCAGCTGAGACTCGCCGCCGGGGAGCTGCACGATGACGCTCCCCTGACCGTTGCGTCGCATCTCCCCAAAGCCCGCGAGCTGCTCGGCCACACGGTCTGTGGCCTGCGGATCGGTCGGCCTCACCTCGACGCTCGGGCTGCCGATCTCGGCCTTCAACTGGGTCGGGGTGCCCTCCGCAACGATCTTGCCGTGGTCGATGATCCCGATGCGGCCGGCCAGCACGTCGGCCTCCTCCAGATACTGAGTTGTCAGGAATACGGTCATGCCGTCCTCGTGCGCGAGCCGCGCGACCTCCTCCCACAACGCAGCTCGGCTCTGAGGGTCAAGGCCGGTCGTGGGCTCATCGAGGAAGAGGATCCGCGGCGAATGCACGAGCGCCAGAGCGAGGTCAAGCCGGCGCTTCATCCCGCCGGAATACCCACCCACACGCCGATCGGCCGCTTCTGTGAGCCCGACCCGCTGCAGCAACGCCTGCGCGCGCGAGCGGCGTTCGCGAGACGGCAGGCCCTGCAGCGTCGCCTGCAGGATGAGATGCTCGCGGCCGGTGAGAATCGGATCCAGCGCCGCTTCTTGCAGCGCCGCGCCGATGCTCGCTCGCACCTGAGCGCTCTGCCGGACGATGTCATGACCGCCGACACTCGCCCGGCCGGCGGTGGGAGGAAGCAACGTCGTCAGCATCAGCACCGTCGTCGACTTACCCGCGCCGTTTGGTCCGAGAAAGCCGTAGATCTCACCGGGCGCAACGGCCAGGTCGATTCCATCGACGGCCCGCGGCCCCTTGCGAAACTCGCGCACGAGCCCCTGCACCTCGATTGCCGGCTGGTTATTCACGGGCGGCACTTTAGCAAATGGTTGAGGTTGTCAATGATGGAGGTACTCAATAGAATTGATGTTGATGGCGTCTGTCACGAGCGTGCCAACCTCCCAAGCCGAATCCGTCGGCGCGGAGGCATGGGCGCTTTTCCTCACGCTCTTTGGACACCACAGGCGGCGGTTTCTCATCGCTGCGGGTGAATTCGACCTTCACCCCGCACAGGCGGGGGCGCTCCTGAATCTCGCCGCTCCGCTGCCGATGCACGAGCTCGCAAGCCTGCTCGCCTGTGACAGCTCGAACGTCACCGGGATCGTCGATCGGCTCGAGGCGCGCGGACTGGTCGCGCGACACCCGAGCCCCGAGGATCGGCGCGTCAAGCACGTTGTGCTCACCCCGCCGGGCCAGCGGCTACGCGCCCGGCTGCTGGAGCGCATCGGAAGCCCCCCGGAGGGCTTCGAGCGCCTCTCTGCGGAGGACCTGGGTCAGTTGCGCGACATCTTGGAGCGCATGCTTGCAGAGCCGGTCGGCTCCTGAGGGCGGCGCTCGGAGAGCGGTTTATCTCCCGGAGTAGCGAGCATAGAAGGAGACATGGCAGCCATTGACCGTGTGCGCATCGTGCGCGAGACCTACGGCGGCTACGAATCCGGCGACCGTGCGATGGTGGAGAAGCATCTGGCGGAGAGCTTCAGGTTCTACAGCCCGGCCGATGCTGGAATCGACCTATCGACCTACTGGGAGCGCTGCTGGCCAAACGCGGGGATGATCGTCGCGTTCGAGTTCAAGCGGATCATCGAATGCGGCGAGGAGGTCGTGGTGACCTACGAGGCGACCAGGGCCGATGGCACGCGATTTCGCAACACCGAGATCCTCGTCTTCGAGGGCGAGAAGATCGTTCGGGCGGAGGTGTACTTCGGTTGGGACCTCAGCTGACCGTCGCGAAGTTCGCTATTCGGCGATCCGCGACTCCCTGATGCGCGACAGATATCGTCACGCATCACCACCGTCGTCGGATAAGACGACATGGGCGACAATCCATCGCAGCGTCCCGCAGATCAAGAGCGTGCTCAGCGTCACCGCGACAAGCGGGCCCGACTGCAGCACGCCGCCGAGCAGCTGCTTTCACCGGAAGGCTGGATGCGATGGGTGCTAGCTCGCGCGACCCTCCAGGGCTACTCTGCCGCCAACTGCATGCTGCTCGCGGCACAATGCCACGAGCGAGGAATCGTGCCACAGCATGTGTGCGGGCTGCACAGCTGGCGCAAGCTCGGCCGCCGCGTTCGCAAGGGCGAGACGGCGCTGCGGATATCTGCGCCGGTGCCATTGAGGGAGCGCGACGAGCATGGCCGGGAGACTGGCAAGCAACGCACGTGCTTCAAGACCGCGTTCGTGTTCGAGCTTTCGCAAACGGAGCCCATTCCAAGCGTTGAGCTGCTCTCGTCCTGGCCACAATGGGAGCCGCTGAGCGACAACTCTCATGGACACCTGCTCGCGCCGCTGCAAAAGTTCGCGGAGTCGCTCGGCTACTCGGTCTGCCTTCAGCCGGTGCCAGGCTCAGCGCGGGGATGGTGCGATACCCAGCACCAGCAGATTGCGGTCGACGATCGCGCACCGGCAAACAGCCAGGTCCGCACGCTGATCCACGAGTGCGTACACGCCCTAGGAGTCGACTGCCGGAGCTACCCGAGACATCAAGCGGAGGTGATTGCCGACACCGTCACGTTCCTGGCTTGTGCAAGCGTCGGGCTGGCGACCGACGCCGAGAGCGTTCCCTACGTGGCGAGCTGGGGCAAGGACGGCGCACTGGAGGCGGTCACCGCGTTCGCGCAAACCATCGACAAGCTCGCGCGGCGCATCGAAGATGCAGCGCTCCGCGCCACGAGTCCAACCTAACGAGCGGTTGCCGTCGTACCTTGCTGCGCACCCGACTCCTCGAAGAGCATCTCCAGGTCGGGCAGTCCGTCAACGATCTTCATGGTCTCCATGCTCACTCTCACGATTCGCTTCACTAGGTCCACGATGTAGCGCGGGTCGTCGTGCTCCGCGGCCCAGTCGTTGGGGTCATTGACGATGCCACTGTCCTTGTCTGTTTTGACCTGATAGCGATCCATGATCCACTCGATCGCCGACTTGCCGTTGACTTGATAGCGGTAGGCCTCCTCAGGTATCCCCGCAAGCGTGAGGCTTGAGTTGTAGAGAATGCGGGACCTGTCGACAGAACGGCCGTTCTTGGCAAAGCGCATCTTCTCCACACGGTACCCGCCCGCGCCTCCGCCGACGATCTCCTCGATTGGCCACGGATCGACGTCCTCGTAATCGAGGTGCCATGCCGCAAGCCTATGACCGGCCTCACTGAAGCCCCAGAAGTCATAAACCATTGGTATGCGGGGAATCATCTTCTTTAGATCGGCAGCGTAGCGACGCTTGTACTCTGGAGAATGGAGCAAGCCGTAGACGTGGTAGAAGATGTCCTCCTTGGAGACTTCTGCGCCGTAGGCGGCTTGGTAACGTGCGAGCGTGGCATCCGTTATCGCGTCGCGTCGCCGGTAGCCATCAATCACCTCGCCGTCGATGAACAGTGCGCCATCATTTTTAGCCAGCTCGTAATAATAAAGAGGAAAGCACTGGCCAGTATCCTGCAAATGCAAATTAGGTATGGCATCCGTCACGATGGCGGAGAATGCCCTTGATGCTCCAGCGCCAGTCGTAGCGATCACACAGTTACCATGTTTTGACGTTGGGAACAACTTAGGTATAAGCAGGACCATCTCGTTGAGCTGCCTATCAAAGTAGAGCCACTGCCTACAGTAAGGTCGGTACATGCTTGATACAACCCGCCGTTCGTCAAACGTCGCGCTCCCGGCCTTACGGAAGTCATCCTTGAGCCCTCTCGTCCAGCTGATCTTCTTTGGATCGAGGTCGATGAACTCCTCGACGTCGGCAGACGTGCGTTGGCGATTGTTCCTTGATATCCAGCCATCGAAGTCGGCGAGCTGGTCGTGGTAATAGTTGATCATACGGCGCATATTCGCCAACACCACCCCGCGAGAAAAGCCGTAAGTCCACGCATCCCGGTTGGTCACAACGCCCAGGGAATAGACGCTGAACAGCTGCCCTATGGCATTCTTCTTGTCGCCGAGCGGCGCGAAGGTTGAGAACGTAGCGTCACGCTGATTGACCCAATCTCCCTCGTTATTAGGGAAGACTCGTTGCCAGGGCACGTTCTCAACGCTGCCAAGGCCGCGGATGATATTTAGCTTGTCCTCGCGAGCGTGGTAGTCACCAATGTCATGGTAATGCAACTTGCAGGGGCTGGAGGGCGACTTCTGGACTAGCAGTGTTATGGCGATCGGTGCGCGGCTTCCCTGTCCAAAGATCTTGCCACCCTCCTGACGCGAGATCTCACCTGCGGTGCGCTGGTTACCACGCAGGTTAAAAACATAAATTGCGGAGAACTCTGCGACGAGCGTCTTGCGGAATCCGTCCGCGAACGCCCCATCGATAAATGACCCATTGCTGACGAAGGCGACGACTCCCTGACTTTTAATCCTATCGCTTGCCCATCGGAAAGCGCGGATATAGGAGTCGTAGAGGTTACGCTTGAGTCCGGCCGACGAAGCCGCCGCGTAAGACTTTTCGATCGCCCTGTCCAAAGTCGGGTAGGCCCGGTTCTGATTGTTGTCGTTCTGGCTGCCCTGCCCAACCGAATACGGCGGGTTACCGAGGATCACACGGATGTCGAGCGCCCTTTGCTGGACGACTCGCTGGTTGTTGTCAGGGAAGATGACCTTATCCATCGAGTCGCCATCCTCGGTCATCTGAAATGTGTCAGTGAGCACGATCCCATTGAATGGCTTGTACTGCCCGCCAGCAAGGTCGTGGTAGGTAGCCTCGATGTTGATCGCCGCAATGTAGTAGGCCAAAAGCAGGATCTCGTTGGCGTGCAGTTCGCTGGCATACTTGCGCGCTAGGTCCTCCGGCTTGATCACGCCGGATTGCAGTAGTCGCACAACGAACGTACCGGTGCCTGCAAACGGCTCAAGTACATGCACGCCCTTGTCGCTGATTGACACCCCGAACTCCTGACCAAGCACATACTCGACGCTTGCAATGATGAAGTCAACGATCTCGACCGGCGTATAGACGATTCCCAGCGACTCCGCGACCTTCGGGAAGGCGACCTTGAAGAAGCGCTCGTACAACTCGGCGATGACCCGCTGCTTGCCCTCCGCGTTGTCGATGTCCTTCGCGCGCATTCTCACGCTGTCGTAGAACTTCTGCAGCGTGTCGGCCTCGGTGTCGACATGCTGGCGGTCGAGGATCTCCAGCATTCCTTGCATGACTTTTGAAACCGGGTTGTGCTCAGCGAAGGAGTAACCCTCGAATAGCGCATCGAATACCGGCCGCGTGATCAGATGCTGTGCGAGCATGTATACGGCATCCTTGTCGGTGATCGAGTCGTTCAGATTGGCGCGCAATCCTGCGACGAACTCCACGAAGCGCT
Source organism: Solirubrobacteraceae bacterium (assembly GCA_036008645.1). GTDB lineage: Bacteria > Actinomycetota > Thermoleophilia > Solirubrobacterales > Solirubrobacteraceae > Palsa-744. The sequence continues at coordinate 150,504 of DASYNI010000036.1, read as the reverse complement.
CCTGGACGTTGGAGGAAGGATCGGCAAGCAGCGCGTCGATGCGCGCGACGTGACGTTCGGCGATCTGTGCGACGTCCTTGGCCCACGTCTCCCAGTACGCACGCTCGCCGACCTTGGTGACGATCTTGGCGTAGATCGCATCGCGCCACTCCTCGACGTGGTAGTCGAGCGCCAACTGCTCCACTTTCTGCGCTGCGCCTTCGCCATCCCCACTCGCGCCGGAGGATGTGCCGGCATCGGTCAGCGAGGCACCGGTCGAGGAGCCGTCGTTTTCGCGGTCGAAGCCGACGGTTCCGATCATGATCTGTGCAGGCTTGCTCTTGTTGAGATCGATCTTGTTGACGGTGGCGTTGAAACGATCGTCGTGCGCGCGCAGCGCCTGCAGCACCTGCCACACGACCTTGTAGCGCTTGTTGTCGGCAAGCGCCTGCTCGGGAGTGACGTCAGCGGGAATGCCAACCGGCAAGATGATGTAACCGTAGTCCTTGTCTTCGGAACGGCGCATCACACGCCCAACCGATTGCACGACATCCACGACGGAGTTCCGCGGATTAAGGAACAGCACCGCGTCAAGAGCGGGAACATCCACTCCCTCGGAGAGACAGCGCGCGTTGGAGAGGATCCGGCACTCATTCGGCCCCAAGTCGCCCTTCAGCCAGTCGAGCTCATTGTTGCGCTTGAGCGCGTTGTAAGTGCCGTCGACATGGCGCACCTCGCAGCGCAGCGCGTCCTCCTCCGCCCCCTCGTAGCTGTCGATCACCGCGGCGAACTTCTGCGTGAGCGCCTTGGACTCCGCTATCGAGCGAGAGAACGCGACCGCCCTTCGCATCGGCGGCTCACCGGGCGCGAAACCGCTGCCGTCACTGGTCGTACCGGAACGCTTCGCAAGACCGTTCCAGCAACCTACGATCTTGGCGACATCGCCGATGTTCAGCTCGTGGCTTTCGCCCGCGAACTGTGACTGCAGAGTGTGCGCGAGGTGGCGCTCGTCGACCGTGAGGATCAGAACCTTGTAGTCGGTGAGCAGGCCTTCCTCGACCGCCTTGCCAAAACCGAGTCGGTGAAACTCCGGTCCATATCGACTCTCGTCGTCCATCGAGCACAGCACCGCCGCGTTCTCCTCAGCGCTTGCCTTTGTGCTTTCGTCGAACACACGCGGCGTTGCGGTCATGTAGAGCCGCTTGGCGGCCTTGAGGTAGCCGGCATCATGAACTCGTACGAAGTGAGATTCCTCCTGGTCGGCGAGCGTGACGCCGGTGGTGCGGTGAGCCTCGTCGCAAATTGCCAGATCGAAACTCGGAAGGCCGTCCCGCTGTGCCGTGGCGACCGTCGCGATCGACTGATAGGTCGAGAACACCACAGTCAGGCGTGCGTCCTGCTTGGCACGTCTCATCTGTTCAAGCAGCTTCTGCGGATCGGTGGTGGCAGGAAAGGGAAGATCGTGGGCGCGGATGTCCTCTGAGGCGGAGTGCTTGCCAACCTTGGTGTCCGAACAGACGGCGAAGCATCGCATCGGCGTCTGGCACTGAGCGTTCCACTCGCGTAGCGCCTGGGAGAGCAGCGATATCGAGGGCACGAGAAACAGCACGCTCGTGTGGCGGTCTCGCTTGTCCGCCAGTTGCTCGGCGACCTTCAATGCCGTGAAGGTCTTGCCCGTGCCACACGCCATGATCAGCTTGCCCCGATCGTGGGACCCAAAGCCAAGAAACACGTCCTCCACGGCGGCCCGCTGATGAGGACGCAGCATGTGCTTTGAGGCAAGCCCAACAGTGATCTCTCCGTCCGGCCTCGCCGGCCACGCGAGATCGTCCCAGTCGACCGCGCCCTGTGTAAGGTCCCCCAACCCGATGCGGGACACCGGGATCTGCTGCCCACCGAGCGCATCTTCGGCGTTTTTGCCCCAATCGGCCGTCGTGGAGATGATCAGACGGCTTGTAAACGGCGCCTTGCCCGAGGCCGTGAAGAACGAGTCGATGTCTTTCTTCTGCAGATGACGGTCGGCGGCGTAGAACTTGCACTGGATCGCGCAGCAGCCGCTCCCGTCGCTCTCCTGCGCCACGAGGTCAATGCCTGCGTCACTCTTGCCGTCGTTGCCGGGCCATTCCGACCAGAGCCAGACGTGGCTGAAGCGCTCAAAGTCAGGGGCTGCACGCAAGTAGGCTTGCATCAGCCGCTCGAAGCGCTCGCCCTTCTCTCGTGGCGACAACGAGCTTTCGCGGATTTCCGCAAGCCGGGAATGGATCGTCGCCACGGGGGGAGTATGGCGCTATGCCCAGACCGACGTCCGGTCGCTTGTAGGCATCTTCGTGAGCGAGTCGATCAAGGCCAGCCAACCGGTCCGGCGCAACCCTCGCCAGTACGTCACCCGCAATCGCAGCGGTAAGCCAAGCACGTCCACGCCCATCAGCATCGGCGCCGCCTGCCCATCGGGCTCGACCGGGGCTGCTCACCAAGCTACTGCACCCAGTACCAAGCGCCGACGGTTTCGCCCTGCAGCAACGTGAACTCGTTTTCTTTGACGTCGCGGCTCTGTACCGACCCGGTCGACTGATTGACCGTCGTGGCGCTGTTGCCGCTGCGCGCCGACGTCCACACCTCGCCAGTGATCCGCGATGGAAAACCACCGCGAGCGTTGAGCCAGCTCGGCACCGAGCCGCTCGCCCCGCCGTCCAGCGCCTTGATTTGTTCGACGCTCGGGCGCTTCCAGCCGGCAGGCGGGCTGCCGTTGGTCGGTTCGATCGAGTTGCGGCTGGGCCGTTCGTCATATGCAGCCTGGTTTGCGTCCGCACCGTGGTCGTAGAGGCACTGGGTGTACTGGGCATGCAACGTTCTCAGCTCTTCCTGAGCGTCGAGCAGCGGCTTTGGCCAATCGGCAGGCTTGGTGCGCAGGGCCTTCAGTTCGGTGATCCGGTTTTCCTTGGCCAGGATCTCGTTGTACTTGGAGTCACAGCCCGAGGGGTTGATCCGCCAGCTCCACATGATGTTGGTGCGCGTATCGATCACAGTGTTTGGAAAGAGCCGCAGCGAAGGAATCTCGCGATAGTCGCGACTGGAAGCTTCCTTCGCTTCGTTGATCGCGGCCTGGATCTGCTCTGGGCTCTTGTGCTCGAAGTTCATGACGTTGACGCGCTCCTCGAGCCATACAGCCTCGACCATCGCGTAGTCGTTGGCGACTTCGAGCGGAAACAGGCTCATGGTGTACGTGAAGAAGGGCTGCGCCGCGCTGCGCGCCTTGCGGCTTGCGATCTTGAGAATGCCCTCAGCACCAGGCACGCCGTTTCCGGTGAGGTAGCCATGGAACTCGAGTTCCTTGTCCTGCAGCTCGCGTTTGTAGAAGTCGACGAAGTCTTCGGCCAGGCTGCGGCGTTCCCCCGCGGGAGCCGCGGCGATCGCACGTAGCTTGCGATCGCCGGTCAGCACGGCGCTGCGCAGCTTGTTGGCGAATGCCACAAGGATGCTGTAGTTGCCGTTGGCGACACTCGCGCCGAGCTGATCGAGCTTGCTGTCCAATGCAGTGACCTGTTGCTGGAGGCCGACCAGCCGTTCGCTAACCGCGTTCAGCTGTTCTTTGACTTCCGCGAATTCGGCGCTATTGCCACCGAGTCCCGCATCGGAGAGGAAGTTGCCGATGCTCACCCCGGTGCTGCCGAGAGCTCCGTCCTGAAGCTTGCCGATCAGATACGACGCGCCGCCGGTGGCGAGCTTGCCGGCGAAAGCGCCGGCGATGTCGGTGCCGATCCCGGCCGCCCGGGCCTGCGGCGGAGGCTGCGTGGCCGCGGTCGCGGCAGCGGGCGTGGTCAGGCAGCAGATGCAGAGGAGAAATCCGAGCAGGGTGCGCTTCAAGGTCTTTCCTTCCAGGACTGGAGTAGAGGCAGCCGTAAGCCTCGGCAGTCCCAAGCTGCGGCCAAGCGCCGTGCGGCCGCCCTGGACAGATAGTCGAGTGCCGTTGGGTTGGGCGATCATCATCTTGCACAGCGCCGCAGCAGCTCGATGCGGCCGTCAGCGTCAGCGGCGCTATGGCGCCTGGAATCGCGGCCAGTGGCGGCTCAGTGCATCCTGTTGGGGACACGGCGCACGGGTGGGGATGTGCGAGTATCGCCGTGTGGACTTGCGAGCTGGCGCTCCAGAGCGGTGAATGCCGTGATGATGTCCGGCGCCTCGAAGGCGCGGTTGCGTCTGCCGATCGTGATCTGCTTGAGCACCCCGGCGTCCACGAGCTGAGCGACGGCATTGTTGGCAGCGGGATAGGTGCGTCCGATGAGGGTCGCGGCGCTTTGCACCGTCAGAACCGGCGCTCCAGGAAGCGCTTGGAGGACCAGGTCGGCAGCGGAGCCTTTCCTCAACGAGCGCATCCGGGAACGCCACGCGGCTTGTATGTCCTGAGCTCGGCGCTCGAAGTCGGAGGCGTCCGCGACGGCCCGGGTGCAGGCCGCTGCGAACTGAGCAATCCAACCGTTCGTGCCGGTGCGCGCGTCCTTGGATGTCGCGGGCCCCGTGTAGCGAGTCCCGACAAGTCCGCTCACGTAGTCCTTGGCCCAGGTGGCAAGGATGAGTGAAACAGGAGGCAGCACTCGCAGTGCGAGCCCCCGTCGTCGCAGCACCAGATGGATGAGCACCCTGCCGGTTCGGCCGTTGCCATCCACGAACGGGTGAATCGTCTCGAACTGTGCGTGAGCCATCGCAGCCTGGGCGATCGCTGGAAGGTCATCGGTATTGCAGAAGGCGCAGAGGTCTGCGATGAGGTCGGGGACCAACTCGGGTGGAGGCGGGACATAGGCGGCGGAGCAGGGGTTGTAAGAGCTTCCCCCGATCCAGTTCTGCACCGCCCGGAAGCGCCCGGCATAGAGGTCAAGACGGGTGCCGGCGAGCAATCGCTGATGGATTTCGAGTAGGACGTCCGCGGTGATCTCACCGCCACTTCCGATCTGCTCGATGCCGTAGACCATCGCATCGATGTTGCCGAGCACCTCTTGTGCGGTGAGGTCGGAGGGAGCGCCATCGAGCCCTCGACCCGCCTCGGCACGCAGGAGCCGCCGCGCTCCGATGTCCAGACCCTCGATGCGAGAGGAGGCGACGGCCTCGGCCCTAAGCAGAACACGGGCAAGCGCCTCCGTGTCGATCAGGGCGGCAGCCTCGACGTTGAGGCGGACGATGGCCGCCTCAACGTCTGCGATGTCGGCTGCCACGTCGCCGTCCAGCGCGAACCGCCTTCCGACCAAGAGATCGGGGACGTAGGCTTCGTACTCGCAGGACCGGCGGTCAGCTTTGGTCTGCCCGTCGGAGCCGCTCACCCAGCGGCGTCGCAGAACCTTTGACATGCAGCCTCCTTATAGAAGGTTATTCTACAACCTTTCATATGGGCTATGGGTTGTTAAGGTCGAGAGCTTCAGCCGCACGCGCCTCTGGAGCCGCTTCGCCAGCGCTTAGAGCCAGTCCTGCCGGCGCAGCCCGCATACATAACATTTATATGCGATACTCATAGTCATCCGACCAATCATACCCTCAAACGGCTATGGACGACCGAGACGCCCGATCCGATAACCCACTCGAAACGCCCGGCGCGCAGCAGATGGCGGCGTGGACGCTGAGCCTGGCGCAGAGCCCCGGCTTCGGCTGGCTGCTCGCCGCGGACCCGCATCTGTTCGCGTTGCTCTACGCAAGCTGCGCGGCGGCCGTCTCCCCGCCCGAGCCGCTTGCCGGCGAGAGCGGCGAGGCCGGCGCGGCCGACGAGAAGCTGCTGCCGACGCTGAAGGACCTCCAGCGCCAGTTCGGCGAGCGCACCAGCGGACGCTTTGTCCGCCTGTATCTGCGCGGCAGCAGCGTGTTCGGATTGATCGACCAGGATCGGGGTGCGTTCCGCGATGCGCTGGGCGAGTGGGCGCGGACCGCTGAGATTGAGTCCTCACGGTTCATCACCGCCCTCGATGAGAACATCGGCCGCGTCGCAGGGCTGCTGGATCTGAACGCGACGGAGCGCGAGGTGCTCGCGTTCCAGATCGGCCGCGTGCGGCCCGGATTCGCTCAGCTCTTCGAGCTGCTGATGGGCGCCGACCAAGCGACCAAGGCGGTGCTCGGAGCAGCGCTCGCTCACCCCGAGTCAGATCTGGTCTCGGCACTGTCGGAGCAGGGAGTGCTGGTGCGCTCTGGCCTGTTGAACGTGAAGGAGCGTCCGCTGCGAATCAACGGGCCGTCGAGCCATCTGATCGCAACGCTCGCGGAGCCTGCCGAAGACGATGCGGCGCTGATCGAGCGATTCGCCAAGCCGCTGACCCCCTCGCCCTCGACAGGATCGCTCGGCCGACTGCACGAGGACGACAGGCAGATCCTGCTCGGCATCCTGCGCAAGCCCCTGCCCGCTGGTCGGGGCGTGCACGCGCTCGTCTACGGCCCCAAGTCGGTCGACAAGCGCGACATGATGGCGCGGCTGCTTCAAGACGAGGGCATCGAGGCGCACGCGGTGCTCACCAGGCACGTGACGGCAGCCGACATGCCGACGTGGACCTACATCGCCCAGCGCCACGTCGAGCGATCCAGCCCTGACGCGGTGCTTGTCGTAGATCGCGCTCACGAGGCCCTCGCCACCCGATCGCGCTCCAGGCTTCACCTCTTCGACTTCGACTTCGACGACCCCGAGCTCGTTGCCGACGATGACCCGGAGCGGGCCTCCGACGAAGGCTTGACGAGCAGCCGCGTGCGCTGCGTCTGGATCACCGACCGCGCGCGGCAGCTCTCGGAGCGCAACCTGGGCGCTTTCCTGTTCCATTGCGAAGCGTTTCCTGGCTCACGTGCGGAGCGGCGGGCACGCGTCGCACAGGTGATCTCGGACTTCGGGCTCTCCCCAACGCTCGAGCGCGACCTCGCGAAGTACAGCCTGCTCGGCGAGCAGCAGGTCCGTCAAGCCGCCGAGCTCGCGCGGCTGATCGTGCTTGCCGACGACGAGCCGAGCGATGAGCCCGGCGGAAGCATGGAGCGATTGGGCGCAGAGCGTGAGCAGGTGATCAAGCGCGCCGTCGCCCACAGTCAGAAGGTTCTCGGGCGCGACCGCACTGAGGGAATACGGGACTCCGTCACCAGCTACGACCTCGACCTGCTCAACATAGCCGGCCGCTTCACGCCGCAGCAGATAATCGCCTCTCTGCGCAAGCGACCGATGGGCTCGCTGTGCTTCTGGGGCATCCCGGGTGCGGGCAAGACCCAGCTCGCGGAGCACATCGCGGTCGAGCTCGACCTGCCGATTCTCATGCGCTCAGCCTCCGAGCTTCTATCGATGTGGCTCGGTGAGACCGAGCAGCAGATCTCGAAGATGTTCGCCGAGGCGGAGAGCGAGGGCGCGCTGCTGTTCCTCGACGAGGCGGACTCCTTCCTGCGCGATCGCACGCTCGCACGCGCCCACTGGGAGGTGACGCAGGTCAACGAGCTGCTCCAGCGCATGGAGCACTTCGAAGGAATCTTCATCGCGGCCACGAACCTGATGGACTCGATCGACGCGGCGGCGATGCGCCGCTTCACCTGGAAGCTGGAGTTCAAGGCTCTGCGTCAGGAGCAGACGTGGTCGATGTTCTGCACTGAGAGCGGGTTCAACCCGGACGCGGATCCCGAGCGTGCAGAGGAGCTCAGGCAAGCGCTGGGCGCAATCGACGACCTCGCGCCCGGCGACTTTGCGACCGTCAAGCGCCAGGCGCAGATGCTAGGGGAAGAGCTCCCACCGCAATCGTGGATAGAGCAGCTTGCAGCCGAGGCCAAGGCGAAGATGCTGGGGTTGAGGCGTCAGCAGCTTGGGTTCGCGTCGTAGAGCTCGAGCTGACGGTCAGCCAGCGCACCCGCCAAACGCCGAATGCGGCACTCGCGCCCGGCCGAGAACCGGGAGATCGTCAAGCGCGCCAGTGGATGCGAGTTCGCCAAAGGCCTTCCACAGGAAGAAGCTGCCCTGCAGAGCGTCGCACTCGACGCATCCATTCGACCACGAGGATCGCTTGAGCGTGCCGCTCCAGCGTGGCCGCAGCGGGCCGGCACCCACGCTCGCGAGCGTCTCGGCCTGTAGCTGGCTTGCCAGGCAATGCAGCGCGTCGTCGCCCAGGAAATACTGGATGCCTCCAGCATCTCGTCCGGCGAGCAGGCACTGGGTGATCGTCCGGCACTTCCAACAGGTCTCCGGCATGAACAGCACCTCGACCACGACGCCCTGCTCCACGATCCTTGGCAGCCAACGGGCAAACGGCGCAACGTCAAGCCCGACTGGGATGAACCAGGCGCACTGTCGCCAATCCCACCTCGCACCGATCTCCTTTGCACAATCCTTTTCGGGATAGGGCACGTCCAGATAGATGCGCGAGCGTTTCAATCCCATGCCTTCTTCTCCCAGAGACCCGCAGGGTGCGACGCCCGAGCCGCCATGCTCGGCGCGGTCCTTGGCAGATCCAGGGGCACCCGTGGTCATCGTCAATCGATCTCCACGTGTTCATCCGACCCACGGCGGCAAGACGGGACACTCGGCCCGGGCTCGGCACCGCTCCCCCGCTCGCAGCCGCGAGGCACGACGGAGCAGGCGCTGACGCACCTGCTGGGGCAACGCCGCAGCAGCGATCGGCCTACCGCTCGTATTGCTCGTCGCCGCCGTAGATCGACGGCAGCCTGGACGCCTCGGGCGGCACAGGCGGGTCGAGCGCTCCGGCCGGGACGTGCTCGGCACAGAGCAGCCGGTAGCCCTTTCCCGGTCCGAGGTCTTGCACTATGCCCTCAAGCGCGCGCACCTTGCGGCGGCAGACGCCGCAGAAGCCCTCCCAGGTGTTTCGCTTGGCCATCGCTCACCTTCCAGGTCGCTTCGACCCTGCTCGGCATCCTCGGCTTCGGAGCTTGAGAGGTCGCTCCAAGGCTGAGCGAACGTTCTGCTCGTGTCGGCGCTCAGCTCACATCTCCCGCAGGCAGCGCTCGTAACGCACCAGCAGCTCCGAGGGACGCAAGCCGAGGGCGCTAGCCACTCGCAGCAAGTTGGCGAAGCTGAGGTTGCGCTCGCCGCGCTCGATCCCGCCCACGTAGGTGCGGTGCAAGCCGCACCGCTCGGCGAAGGCCTCCTGAGAGAGGCCGGTGGAGATGCGCAGTTCCCTGATCGCCTGGCCGAGCGCGACATGGTCCTTCGATCTGGCGGCCATCGTCCGCCCATCATGCCGCTCAGCAGCCGATGAGTCTACAGACGATCAGTATCAGCCTGGCGGGCCGTTGCTTGCGCTCAAATTAAGCACCGACGCAACAGATTCCAAATAGGTACCTGCGCGTAGGCCGAAACCCCTATGGCTTGTCCCGCGACTTGACAGATACTTATAGTATGCAATACTATCGCCATGACGATGCTCATAGGAGAAGCGCTCAACCGACGGGCTGACCTGCAGCAGTGAATCGCCCAGCTGGAGAACACCGACTCCAAGATAAGCCGGGCCTTGGCGATCTTGCCGCTCGGGCACTGCCCGAGCTTGTGCCCTGTGCGAAGCCAGAAACGCAGAAACCGTTCGACTGATGGCTTCCGAGGAGTAGCGGGGGCGGGATTGAAGCGCAAACCCGCGACCGGGGACGCCAATACTGGAGCCATGATAGCCCACCGGATCGAGGAGTCCTGCTTGCTCGGCGAGCGTGTGGGCCTGCCTAGATAGGTGCCGTCGAGGCACGTAACGGGACAGGCGATGCCCGGCACCGGGCGCCCGATGCGCCGGGGCCTGGGAGCCCGATCGCGCCAGCTTTGGGCCTCGGAGCCCGTGATCCTGGGCTCAGAGGCCGTAGAATGTCTAGGGGTCTTGAAATTGTCTAGGGGCCTTGTCAAGATGGCCGGGACGCCATGCTGTCAGCGACCAAGAGCCAGAGCCCAGCTCAGATGCTCGTCCTCTACGGCGAGGACCATATGGACGAGCTGGCCGCCGAGCTGACCCTTGACGGCTACCTCGTGCATCGGGCCACGAGCGCGGCAACAATGCTCGATCAGCCAGCCGATCTAGTCATCTTCGGCGGGACTCCGAGCCGCTTGGCTGCTCTCGACGCACTCCGACGACTCCGCAACCGACCGGCAGCATCGGACTTGCCAACGCTTTGGATGTCAGACGGTTCCGCCGGCAGTCGCCAGCTCGCCGACGTTCTCCGGGCCTTCGACGCAGGAGCCGATGACGTGCTCCGAGCCCCGTTCGCGTATGCAGAGCTGTTGGCTCGCGTTCGGGCACTTCTGCGACGAGAGGCAGCGGTGCCGCGCATCATCGAGCACGAGAGTCTGCGGATCGACACCGACACCCGCGAAGTCACGATCGACGGAGCCTCCGTGCCCGACCTGCGGCACCTTGAGTATGCCCTGCTTGTCCACCTTGCCCAACAGCCGCGCCGCTACTACACGCGGGACGAGCTGCTCAGGGAAGTGTGGCACTCTCCATCCACCGTCACGACTAGGACCGTGGACTCGCACGCCTCCCGTGTGCGATGCAAGCTCGCGCAGGCCGGCGCCAAGGGCCTCGTGAACGTCAAGCGGTGCGTCGGCTACCGCCTCGCTTGAACCTCAGTCAGCCCTCGCCATCAGTCGGCAGATGCCCAAAGTGCCGCTCGAACTCCTCGGAGGTCAACTCCCGCTCACCGTGACGAGCAAGCATCGCTCCGACGCTGAGGTCCGGTGAAGGACCGTCGAGCAGGGCGCCGGGTCTTATCCCCAGCCCCTTCGCAACGCGAAGGATCGTGCGCAGGCGGGGCTCGCGCTTTCCGCGCTCAAGGCGCCCGATCGCCGTGGAGTGGATACCTGTACGGCGAGAGAGGTCATCTTGGGAGATGCCCAGCGTCGTCCGTAGCTCTCGGAGGCGCTGCCCAAACTCGGCCATCTCGTCAGGCACGGAGGAGTTCATGCCGCCTCCCCGTCATCGGGAGGCACAATCGCCTCCAGAGGAACGCCCAGCCCATCCGCAAGGACCACCAACCCGTCAAAGCCCGGATCAAGTTCGCCCGCTTCGATCTTCACGAGGTCCCGCCGCTCGAAGTCGGCGGCCTCTGCAAGTTCGGCCACACTCATGCCCTTCTGCTCCCGCCTCTTACGGATCACACGGCCGAGCGCGACCAGTTCGGGACGTGGGAGCCCGGTCGATAGTTCGCCCCCCTCGGGGTCGGGTTCGCCAGCCTCGATCGCTTCGATGCGGTGTCGCGCGATGCCAGACCCCTGAGCAAGCTCATCTACGCTCATCCCCTTCTCCTCCCGCGCCTGACGGAGTGCCCTCCCGAGTGCGGCCCTTGCATCCGCGATCAGCCTCTCCTTTCCGGGGCTCATCGGCTTACCGCCGTCTCGCAGGACTCTCCTAGTACCTCGCTGCGCTTCGCTTGACGCACGTCGGCGCGAAAGACCGAGGGCGGCACTCCGTAGCGACGCCGGAACGCACGAGCGAAGTGGCCCGGCTGGCGGTAGCCCACCCGCCGCGCCACGACGCTCATCGGGACCGAGTTGTGCGATAGCAAGATCGCGGCAGCGGTCATCCGCCGAGCAAACAGGTCGTCTTGAAAGCCGCCGTCCCCGAACTCAGCGAAAGCACGCTGTAGCTGGCGCGGAGAACTCGCAAGAGTCTTGGCAACCGCTTCGACCGTCAGCGGCATTGCGTACTGCCGCTCGATGATTAGGCGTGCCCGCGCATACAGCCGGTGACGCTCCCTGAGCGTGCTCGGGCGCATATCCTCGTCGCGGCCCAGCGCTCGCAGTCGCTCACGGCGGCAACGCGCGGCCGGCGGCGTTCCCACGAGGCCAAAATGCAGATGCAGAAGCTGCCGGATGCGCTCTCGGTGGAGGCTGGATATCGCGGCTATCTCGTCCAAGGTCAGGCCCTTGACGATCCGCAGGCGCAATATCTCGCGCTCCCTCGCGGTCTGGACGTGTCGGCCGTGCCGAGTAAACGGCGTTAGGCCGTGACGACTCAGCTCGCAGACAACCTCGTGCAGCTCCACCCCGCGACAGAACTCGGAGCGCTCGATCAGCTCGGGCATCGTCTGACGTGCAATCTGTTCAACGTCATGGATGCCGGCCGCCTCAAAGCAGGCGAGAGCGGCCGGGCTTATAGCAAGCTCGGTGAGACGCATGGCGCGCTGCGAGCGTCAAAGCGTCAGGAGCAGCGCAAAGCGCCGCGCCGGTTCTGAGGCCACCACGAGGCCAGCTCGCCGATCGGCGAGTCCTGCCGCGTCGAGGCGTTCGAGAGCTTCGACGGCCGCTTCGTCATCGTCGGTGAGACTCCGTTCCGACATCGGCGATCCGTCCTCACCGAGCAGCGTTTCAAGGACGCTCTGATCCCTGCGCCCCTCGATGAGCGCCAGATCGACGTCCTCCGGCCGCATGACTTCGATGAAGCGCGCCGCCGCGAGCGACGGCGTAACGAGGTCATTCCAGCGGTGGACGAGCCTGGATGTGCGCAGCCGTTTGAGCGCAATCGACACGTCGCCAGGGACGCCGACCTCGCGGGCAATCTCGTACTCCGCAAGCGGGCGACCGTGGGCGAGCAGGTGTTCAACGAGGATCGCGCGATCAAGGCGCGAGGGCTCCTCGAACCCCTCTGGGATACGTTGCGTGTGCATGGGAAGGGACCTTTCCTTCTTGTGCAAAGGGCCTCGGGCGGGTAGCCGCCCGTCCGAGGTCCACAGCTCATTTAGTTGTCGAGGTCAGCTATACAGCGGCGCGAGGAGCAATTCGAGGCTCCTGGGCCGACTGATACGACGCCGCCACGAGGCGCCACCGTCACGTCATGCCGGGGCACGCTTAGGACACAATCGCGCCCGTCTGCGACCATGCCGTGCATGAGCACGAGCAGATTCGACGCCCTAAACGCCCTCTTGGCGCGCAAAGAAGCCAGCGGCCAAGACTGGAGTGCCGTCGAGGACGTGGCTGACGACCTCGGGGAGAGAATGGCGACGATCGAACGACTGCTCGACCCCTGCTTGGATGAGGGGCTTGTCGAGCGACGCGGCTTCGATCAGGACCCGGACTACCGGCTCACCCGTGCTGGCGAGATGCACGTCATCGAAAACTCCTAGCATCATTCGCCGGACCACACGGCACAGACAGCAATGGCACAAATCAACAAGCAAACGATTACCGTGGGGGGAAGTCGCATCGTCGGCCAGGTGTACGTCGATGGGGGAGCCCTACGAGGCGAGGGCGGCCCCGCGAAACCACAGCTCGTCGTACCCCTCACCATCGAAATGAACAACTCGCCGGCAGGCGCAATGCTCGCGCTTTGCTCGGTACGCGCCTCCTTGGCTACTGACCAACATGCGTCATCTCATCTAACGGTCGCATCTCCCACCTCAGAGCTTCTACTAAACAATCTTCCAGCACGCTCGTTTCCGCAAGGTGGGAACGAGCACGTCCTACACCTTCGCTTTCACCTTACCGCCACCGACGTTGCCGAGCTAGAGAGAAAACGCCACCAAACGCCAGGTGACATCTTTACTCTGTACCTAGCGCTCGATGCTGTTGTTGCGGGTGTCAAGACATATAACCAAGTCGGCACGCGGGCCAACACCGAGAAGACGCCTTGGGACCTTCAATTCGGCATGTTCTCACAACTCATGCCGTTTTGGCGCACAGATATTCCTTCCGTCCCTATTTTCATTGAGCGCTCAACGTGGGTGCGCGATGTTCTAGCTGGGGTAGGATACGATCGCGTTCGTCTCATAGAGATGAGATTTCCACCGCCGATGCCAGACCATCCAAGCGCCGCGAGCGAGTGGGACAAGGCGAGGCGGGCGCTTGACGAGCAGCGTTATGGCGATTGCGTCGCAGAGTGCAGAGACATACTTGCCATGTGGCAGCGACAACTCAACGCCACCAAGGATAGCCCCGTGGCGTCTGTCGTTGCCGCGAAACACGGGTGGGTCGATCACGACAGCCGTCTCACGTTTCTCGACAGCCTATGGAAGGCAGCCATCGACATCGTAAATACTCCCCATCACCCGGAGGGCAAGACGGTGGAGCAACACTTTGACTCCGCCGACGCACATCTCATGCTTACACTGACGGCAGCCCTTTCACAGTACATTAGCGATGACTCGGCGTAGACCGCGCCTTGGCTGTGGGCTCAAGCTCAAAGAACAACTCTTTTGGAGGCGGGTCAGCAGTGGTCAAGAGAGTCCAACCTTCACCCTTTAGGCTCCGCATCTCCTCATCATCTGGCGGCATCGTGCCGGGCGCAAGTGGGGCGGACAACAGTACGCCTCCTACTTTAAACATGACGGCACTCGGACTCTCGGGCATTTGCGGCTCGATATTGACCCTTATCTCACCGTCGATGATCGCCCGGAAGGGCGCCTGTATCAGATAGCCGGAGAACGGCGCACCTAGCACCGCCTCCCGGAGAGAGTCCCATTGTGGATCGAGCGCGCAATCTGGGCCGAGATATCCATACATCACCCCAAGCGCGATCTTCCACAGCGCTCGAAGGGTCAACGCTACCGCAGGCTCCGGGTGGCGTGGTCGCACCTTCGCACGAAAGCCGCCGCCCGGCAAGTCCACGCACTCGTTGACATACATTGCAACGGCAACGCCCTGCTTAATCTCGATATCCAGTCGCGCCGTCGCCAACTCACGACATTCAATCTCCTTAATTGGGCCGCTTCTCCCGGCCCACCCCTCAAGGCCCCGTATGAGCGAGATGTCATACCGACTCGTAAATCGGGAATCAACTTGGAGGCCGAGGAAATGATTGCATGGATCACATACAGCACCCGGCCGCAGAATGTACTTATCTGCTGCACGACCGAACGCGCGCTGTACTACGTGCTCATCCTTGGTAAAGCTCGCGTCTTGCGCCAAGCAGTAGAGACACTTTCGCTGCTCGATTGGGAGATGTGTAGCGACGGCCCGTTGACGCATCCCGCCATGTTTAGCAGGGCCGCCGGCCTTCCGCAGAAAGCACGTCCATAAGCGGGGTGCCGGGTGACTGCTATAAGGCAGGCATCCCCGATGACCCCACAAGTTGCGCCCGATAAGATCAGGGAGCAGATAGCGGACCTGCTCTGGGAACATACCTCGGCCTACGAAACCGAGGAGGTTTGCGATCGCCTAGGGATGCCACCCATCCTCGACGGTACGGTCGCTATGTCCTCTAAGCGAGTCTATGTCAGAAAGCGGCTTCAGCGGGCACCGCTGCCGGAACTGTTGGACATCGCCCAAAGGGTGGTTGACGAATACCACGACGGCAAGTTGGAGCAGCTACTCGATGGCGACGGCCTACGCGGGGTCGCTGGTGAGCTGCAAAACGTCATCTTCGCTGCCGTAGGCCCGAAGCCTCGGATTGTCCTACGAGACGCGATCAACAACGTCATCGAGATTATCGAGGGCGCCGAACGGTGCCTCGTATACGACCGCCCCCTGCCTGCAAACGGGCTAGATTGGGGAACGCTTGTGGACTGGTGGAGAGAGGACACCGGGACAACGGGGCGTGAAGCGGCCTTGAGCCTCTACCACCGACTCTCTAAGGCGCTCGCAAGTCCACCCGAGAAACTGCTATTTAGGACGTACTGCCGCCGATATGCGAACGACACACGCGACGTGCCTGCGCTATTGCCACAGGTCTACATGCATTATGACCCGTTCACTAAACGCGAGCTGGGCAGCGAGGGAGACGAGTTGCCGCGTCAACGCATGGACTTTCTTCTGCTGCCGACGAATCGTGCACGAATCGTCATCGAGGTCGATGGCAAGCAGCACTATGCGGACGAGTCAGGACGGGCATCCCCGCAGCGCTACGCGGAGATGGTGCGGGAGGACCGGGCGATCCGTCTCGATGGCTATGAGGTCTACCGCTTCGGTGGGAAGGAGCTTTTTGGTGAAGCCGGCGAAGCGCTGGTGGACGCTTTCTTTGATCGCCTGCTCGATCGACATACCCAATAACATCAGCGCGCGGGCACGCGCCGGCCTCAGAGAAGCCATGCCTCTCTCACATCTGCCCAATTCTTAGTGGCCGTGTCCCGACCCAAATGGGGATGTGGGCGTCAGATGCATCGCACAAGACGGCCTCTCATGGTAGGACGGATGAACAGCCTGTGGAGGCTGTATGCCGACGCAGTTTGCAATGGTGCAGATCGCGGCAATGGTCAAAATGAGCTTGCGCAGTCTGTTATATACGCCACGATCGGCGGTCGGATGTTGGACTACATAAATGATCCTCATATAGATTTCGCTGCGAATGCATATAAAATGTAGTGTCCCGAATCTCATCGGCGAGCCTTGGTTGCTCGACTATTAGTTAGACGGGAGATTGCGACTTTCCAGCGTGAAGCTCAAGCGGAAGGGACTGGCTTTGGCGGCCAGCGCGAATATGTCATCAGCGCCTTTCCTTTGCCGTACTGCGATGCCCTCTAGACTGCTTCTATGCCCGATGACATCGAATCCGCGACGGACCTGCTACTGCACGATCCTCATAAGCTACTGTTGAGCGCTTTGGAAGATGAGTCACACTCACCGCACTATCGACTGCTGATCGAGTACGGCGTCCCGTTCGATCCTTCGCCCCTGATAGCAGGAGTCACCCCTGGGAGGAAGCGTTGTTGCGCCTTGAACTCAGCCGAGCTTGCGCGTCAGCATCCAGAGCTGTATACCTATTACGAGGGAGTTGCGACCCACAGGACTGGTCCGCGCTGGCCGATATCACATGCATGGTGTGTTGATCGTCACGGGCACGTTGTGGACAGGACGTGGACCTTCCGCACCATCAGCCCGCTTGCCTATCGTGGCGTACCGATGCCGCTGGGTGTGATCGGTGACTGGATAGTCGAGGAGTCTGCCGGTTTCCTCAATACGCGCGACACTTTCGCTATGTTCGGGAACGACGTAGAGTGTATGGCCCGTCTGCTTGGGCTTCGCCGGATCGACGGCGCGAAGCCAGCTTAGCTCTAGCCATCGCGGGAACGCATCATCTCATCCATGCCATCGGCGGCGCCATCGAGCACTAGTGCGACTTTCTGCATTACAGCGGCAATGTGAGCCATGTTGATGTTGCGCGGACCATCCAGATTCACCGCGCCCTGTCGATTTCGCGCATACCGAAAGGTCTGCGACTCGGGATCAACTTGAGAGAGTTCACTGATTACCGCACTGATCGCATCAAAGTCTGTGCTGTCGTCTGGGAACGCTGCTTCTATGGCTGCACGAGCTTTGGGCCACAGATTCTGGAGTCGATGCCCTGTAGGTGCTTTCGCGGGTTCTTCACGCCATTGCTTGCCAAGCACGATCAAACTCTTAAGTCGAAGCTCAAGCCAGTGGCGATAGAGCTTGATCGCGGCACCGAGGCATCCCGTGTCCTGCGTAAGAAGGCCGAGGGCTACGCAAGGGCGCTGCCGCACAGTAGCCTCCGCGACCTCCGCCCCGTGGTGATCCTCGCCGTTCCGAGCGACCGCCGCGCCCAAACGGCCACCGCCGCCGTTGCTGGCACCGGAGCGCCGATCGCCGTCGTCGTCTGGTCGGCGACGAGCTGCGCCCCCGTGCTTCCGATCGCCGAACGCGCAAGCGCGGGATGACGCGCTCGCCGATGGTCAGCCGCGCCGCCGCCCGCGTCGTTTGGGCGTGGTGCTTTGGGCTGCGATCTGTCCGACGCGCGACCTGCTCAGGCCGATCGCTTCGGAGATTTCTTCGTAGCTCCAACCTTCGTCGGCTGCACGACGAACGACGTCGTTTCGCGCCGATCGCGCCTCCTCGTGACGCTTCGAGGCAGCTTTGTATGCCGCCTCGACATCGCGCAGGGCCTTCGCGGTTATGCGTCGCTCGACAGACACTCCGCATCGGAATCTACTTGACGGACTGGCGGCGCCGAGTGGTGCTGCCACTTGTCACGTCTGCGCAACGAGTCGTCACCGCCCTGTCCCGTTGGACGGCTCGGGATGACCTTTCTGTTCTGCCCAGCCTCTCGCCCGCCGGCTTCCAATGAGCGCTGAACAACACATCCCCTCACCCACACGAGCTGACCGAGCGCGAGCCGGACGAGCTGATCGCTCGCGCCCGGAGCGAACACAGCCCGCTTGCCGCCGTATGGTGCCTATTCAGCGGCGGCAACGACAGCACCGTCCTCGCGCATCGTTGCCGCAGACATTACGACGCACTCGCTTTCATCGACACCGGCACGGCCGTTCCTGGTGTCATCGAGTTCGTCCGCGACTTCGCCCGCTGGATTAACAAGCCGCTTCGCATCCTCCACGCCGGAGACGCATACCGGCAGCTCGTACTCGGGGGAGCGATGAAGCGGAACGGGACAGTAGAGCCCGGCATCGGCTTTCCCGGCCCCGCGATGCACACGCGAGCGTACAAGTGCCTCAAGGAGCCTCACATATTGACGCTCCTGCGCGAGAGCAAGGAGGGTCACTCCCGGCGCTCGCGCGTGCTGTTCCTCACCGGCATACGACGGGCGGAGAGTCGTCGCCGTGCCAAGCGTGAACCGATCAACCGCTTGGGGCACACATCGGCAGTTTTCGTAAACCCGCTCATCAGTTGGACAGACCTCGACATGCTCCGCTATCGACGCCAACACCGCCTGCCCGAGTCCGACGCCGCCGCCTTGATGCACCGATCGGGAGAGTGCAACTGCGGAGCGTTTGCGTCCGCTGCGCGCGAGCGCGCGATGCTCAAGGCGCTTTATCCCGAGTTCTTTGCACATATCGAAGCCTTGGAGGCTGAGGCCGAGGCGGCGGACCTGCGATGGTGTCGCTGGGGCGGCTATGACCGCGAAGGGCGCCGCGCGACCGATCGCAATAGGCAGGCGCCGGGCCTGCTGTGCGAGTCCTGCGACAGCCGCCACGCATCCCCGGCCATACGTCAGCCGAAGGCGCCGCGCAAGCCTCGCTCCTCGGGCAGGCCGAACCTCACGCTCATCCAAGGCGGCGACCGAGCATCGAAGCCCGACGACGCCGGTTCCGAGCCGCAGTCATAAGCCCAAGAGGGCCGCGCAAGCCGTCAATTTCAAGACCCCTTGAAAATGTCTAGAGGTCTTGACATAATGAGCCTATGCTGACGAGCCTTCGACGCGAGCAAACGCACTCGGGCACGATACCCTCGGCCGCGCATCCGATCGCCGAGTGTCCCGTTCGGGGGTGTTTTCCGACCTTCCTCCTGTGTCTAGGGTCGCCCGCCGACGCCCACGCAACTGACCGATGGAGCCACACAGAATCAGCGACGGCAGCATCTCGCACATGCGAAGCCGGACGCCGACACAAATGCACTCCCCCTCAAGGTAGAACTCATCCCTTTGGAAGGGGAGGGTGGTCACACCTTGAGGACACAACAGCTCGCCGTGATCGTGAACCTATTGCGACGCGCGGCCGCCGAAGCCACGGAGAGGGACACGTCCTAAGCAGCCTCTTGTCTCAGCAGATGGCCGAGGGAAAGGTCAATACCCAATGAGATTCGCTTTTCTCGGCCGTACCTCCGATGAAGATGCGCAGGACCCATCGCTATCCATCCCGCGCCAGTTGGCGAGTTGCGAGACGATTGTCAAACCCCTCGGCGAGACAATCGTCGCGCACTATTGGGATATAGAGAGCGGGCGCAAGTTCCTCGACGTTCGCGGCAACGGCGCGGACGCGGCCCGCTTCAACATCGCAGTCCCGCGTGACGGTGGGATCAAGGACCTGCTCCGTGATGCCGCAACAGGGAGGTTCGACGCGGCGATTGTGGAGAGCATTGATCGCGTATCGCGGATGACGGCAGACTCAACACAGATAGAGCGGGAACTTGAACGAGTCGGCGTGGCTTTGTTTGCGGCCGACGAGCCGATGAATACAAACGCCACGTCGATCCTCACCCGGCGCGTCAAGCAGGGCATCGCCGAGTGGTATGTACGCGACCTCATGGAAAAGAGTCGTCGCGGGATGGAGGAGAGCGTCAGACAGGGTTGGCACACTGGCGGACGGGCGCCTTACGGCTACTCGCTTGAGCAGCACCCGCACCCGAATCCGAGCAAGGCGAGAGAAGGTAAGCACAAGCACCGGCTAATCCTTGATCCGCTTCGCGCACCTGTCGTCCTAATGATTTTCGAGGACTACTGCGTGCGCCTTCTCGGACTCGGCGAAATCTGCGAGAAGTTGAATCGCAACATCGAGAAGTATCCCGCGCCCGTCCCGAATCGCAAGGACGCCACCGACCTCGCGCACACATGGAGTCGATCGGTCATTTACGCGATGCTGCGCAATCCCAAGTACACCGGATTCAACGTGTGGGGACGCAATGACAAGCGACGCGGACGCCAACAGATTCGACCCCGCGACGAGTGGGTTTGGAGCGCAGCTCCGACCCACGAGCCGATCGTGTCGAGAGAGCTATTCGAGATGGTTGAGGGGCGAGCGCAGCGGAACGCGCAAGCGACTAAGGCCGGGATGACTCGTCAGAGCCACAAAAACGTCAAGCCGCAGGCGCGACGCCTCTACCCCCTCCGTGGTCGCGTGCGCTGCGCAATGTGCGGACACAGCATGGAGGGCTCTCACCAAAAGGGCTCCAACTGGTATCGCTGCCAGTACGCTCGACGCCGCAGCGATTCGGCTGCCACCGTGGCGGATCACCCGAAGGTGCTAGGGATCAAGGAGGAAAGGCTGCTCGGCCCGATCCTCGACTTTCTCAGCCGCCGGATATTTAGCGCCGATCGCCTGCGCCTCCTGAGAGACGAACTCGCGGCCTCGACCGCCTCATCCTGGGAGGAGCACGCAGCCGAAGCCAGCCGCCTTGAAGGCGAGCTAAGCAAGGTCAACCGCGCGCTTCGGGCTCAGACGTTGAGGCTAGAGGAGCACGAGGACCCAACCCACCCGATCGTTGCGCTCGCTAGTGAGCGTATCGTGGAGTTGAGCACTCAGAAGGCTGCCATCGCAGACGCGCTCGACGCGCTCTCGGCAAAGCGTCCCGCAGGGCACCGTCCCGATGAAGTCATGGCAATGCTGGATGCTGTTCCCGACCTGCGGCCGACCATCGAGACGGCGAGCGAGGAGGAGCTTGCGGAGATTTTCCGGGCCTTCGACGTGAGGATGACCTACGACAAGAGCCGCCAACTACTCGGCTTCTCTGCGACGATCACATCCGAGCTGCTGCCAGACCTCAACGAAAGCGACCGCCCCGAGGGACGGTCGCGGGTTAGTGACATAGCGGGGGCAGGATTCGAACCTGCGACCTTCGGGTTATGAGCCCGACGAGCTACCAGACTGCTCCACCCCGCGGCGGACATCCCATTGTAGCAATGGCCGCAGGCTCGCTCTGCCTTACGATGCCCCAGATGCGCGTCGCAGTCGTGGACATCGGCAGCAACTCGATCCGGCTGCTCGTGGCCGACGTGCTGGGCGTGCAGGCGCTCACCGAGCTGGAGCGGCGCTCAGTCGTCACGCGACTGGGACACGGCGTCGACGCCCAGGGCAAGCTCTCCCAGGAGGCCGCAGATCGCACGTTCGACGTGCTCACGCAATACCGCGAGGCGATCGAACACCTTGCCTGCGAGCGCAACCTCGCAGTGCTCACCTCGGCCGTTCGGGACGCCGTCAACGGGCCGCAGTTCAGCGAGCGCGTGCGCTCGCTCGGGCTCGACGCGAAAGTCCTCACAGGGGACGAAGAGGCGCGGCTCACGTTCCTCGGAGCCACGAGCGGCCGCCCGCCCAGCGACGAGCCCGGCGTGGTGATCGACATCGGTGGCGGCTCCACCGAGTTCGTCGTCGGCCACGACCACGCACTTACGTTCCACACCTCGCTGCAGGCGGGAGTGGTGCGGATGAGCGAGCGCCACATCGCAACCGACCCGCCCCTCGCGGCCGAGCTGCAGGCGATCGCAGACGACGTGCGCGAGGTCTTTCACGCCGGCCTGCCGGCGCAGGTCAGAGCATCCGTGAAGCACGGCATCGCGGTGGCGGGAACGGCGACCTCCGCAGCAGCGATCGACCAGCAACTCGACCCCTACGACCCGGCGAAGGTCCACGGCTACAAGCTGCCGCGCAGCACCGTGGGAGCCCTGCTCACCCGCCTCGCGGCCATGGACGAAGCGCAGCGCAGGCAGGTGCCAGGTCTGCACCCGGACCGCGCACCAACGATCGTCGCCGGCATGGTGCTGCTTTCCGAGGCGATGGGTGCCTTCGACCTCAGCGAAATTGAGGTCTCAGAGCACGACATCCTGCGCGGCGGCGCTCTGAAGCTCGCCGGCCTCGGCTAGAGCGAAGGCCCCGATGTAACGCAGCCGGCGCCCCGGCGCGACCCTCAGGCCAGGTTCGATTTGCGCGGGTAGACGACGTCCGGGTCCGTGAGGACGTTGACCAGCGCAGGCTTGCCCGACTCGAACGCCCGCGCGATCGCCGGCTTCACATCCGCAGGACGCTCGACCAGCTCGCCATGGCACCCGAGCGCCTCGACGACCTTGTCATAACGGGTACCGGGACGCAGCTCGGCCGCCACGGAATAGCCATAGAGAAACTCCATCGGATGCTTCTCGAGCGCCCAGATCCCGTTGTTGCCCATCACGGCGAGCACGTTCACGCCGTGCCTTGCCAGCGTGTCGAACTCCATGCCGGCGAAGCCGAAGGCGCCGTCTCCCATCACAAGCACGACCTGCTTGTCAGGGTGCGCGAGCTTGGCCGCCAGCGCGTAACCCGGCCCGGAGCCAAGGCACCCAAAGGGCCCCGGGTCGAGGAAGCAGCCGGGCGCGTAGCTGTCGATCACCTTGCCGGCGTAGGAGACGAAGTCGCCGCCGTCGCCGATCACGATCGCGTCGCGATCGATCACCTCCCCGAGCTCCTTGTAGAGCCGCATCGGGTGAAGCGGAGCACGGTCGTCATCCAGTTCGGCACGCTCGGCCTGCCGGCGCTCGGTCTCTAGATCGCGCAGCTGACTCACCCAATCCTTGCTGGCAAGCGCGGCGCCACCCGCTGCAGCACCCAGGTCGCGCAGCGTCGCAGAGACGTCGCCGTACAGCTCGGCCGCGACCGGCCGCGGGTGTGGACGCTCCGGCTCAGCGCAGTCGATCGCGACTATCTCCGTCTCCGGGCCGAACGCGGCACCGAAGGCGAGCCTGAAGTCCATCGGCACTCCGATCACAAGCGCGACATCCGCGCCCTGCAGAGCGGTGCTGCGTGCCCGCGAGAAGAACAGCTCGTGGTCGGCCGGCACGCACCCACGCGCCAGACCATTGAGAAAGACGGGGATGCGCAGCTGCTGCGCCAGCTCGAGCAGAGCCTGCTCACCGTGGCCCCAGTAAAGGTCGGCGCCGGCCATGATCACAGGGCGCTGCGCGCGTGCCAGCAGCGCGCCCGCACGCTCAATCGCAGCCCCATCGGCACGAGAAAGCGACGGCGGCGGCGCCTCGAACTCCCCTTCCGGCGCCTCTGTAAAAACATGGTCAAGCGGAAAGTCGACAAACGCAGCGCCGCTGTGAGGCGCAAGTGCCGTGGAGATCGCCTGCTCCACCAGCTCCGGTATCTCCCCCGCGCTGCCCGCAGTGGCCGCCGACTTGCACAGCGGCCGCGCAAACGGCACGTGGTCTATCTCCTGCAGCGAACCCTGACCCCAGCGCAGGGCCGGAGCGCGCCCGCCGAGCACCAGCAGCGGGGAATGGTTCGCCTGCGCGCCGGCCATCGCGCTCATACCGTTGGTGATGCCTGGGCCCGCGGTGAGCGCGCACACCCCGATCTCCCGCGTGACCTTCGCCCAGCCCTCGGCCGCGAAGGCCGCGGTCTGCTCGTGGCGCACGTCGACGATGTCGATCCCCTCAGTGCGGCAGCCGTCATAGATAGAGAAGAGGTGGCCGCCGGAGAGCGTGAACAGCTTGCTCACGCCGTGCGCCTTCAGTCGCCGTGCAACGAGACGCCCACCATGGAAGCTCGTCGCGGCGACGCTCTCTGGACCCGTAATAGAGGACATCGCGGACCGCGACTCTAACGAAGCGGGCGCGCAAGAGCACGCACGCCGGGCGCCCGCGCGCAGGGCGAGGCTGATGCCCAGGGTGGGAGTCGAACCCACAAGCCCTCGCAGGGCGGCAGATTTTAAGTCTGCTGACTTTGCCTGTTTGTCCACCTGGGCGCGCGGATGCTATCTGCGAACGGGAGATAGAAACATCTGAGAAGACATGATGGCGCGCGAAGTCCCGCTTTCCGCCGCTGGATGCGCTCTTTCGTGCCACGACATCCGCAACTTGGACGCTGCTACGGTGTCTGCAGGGCTGGGACGGGCTGGGAGAGTCCCGTTATCGAAAGGCGTTTATGGAGGTCTCAGCACTCAAGCCGGCTGCTCTTCCCGCCCCGCGCGGCCCCTCGCCCCTGCTGCGCCTGCAGTCCGACGAGCGCCTGATCGCGATGGTCCGCCGCGGCCAGCACGCGGCGTTTGAAACTCTCTTCTCGCGCTACCACGCGCGGCTGCTCGCCTTCTGCCGCCACATGCTCGGCTCCAAGGAGGACGCCGAAGACGTGCTGCAGGAGGTCTTCACCGCGGCCTTCAACGCGATCCTCGCCGACGAGCGCGAGCTCAACGTGCGCCCCTGGCTCTACAGGATCGCGCGCAACCGCTCGCTCAACCACCTGCGCAAGGCCTCCGCGATCGGCGTGGACTCGATGGACATCCACTTCGCTGAAGGTGGCATCTCCACCGGCGAGAAGGTGATGCGCCGCGAGAGCTTCCGCCAGCTGATCGAAGACGTCCAGCAGCTGCCCGAGAGCCAGCGCACTGCGCTGCTGCTGCGCGAGATCGACGCGCTCTCCTATGACCAGATCGCCGAGGCGATGGAAACCACGATCCCCTCCGTGAAGTCGCTGCTCGTGCGCGCCAGGATCTCGCTGGCCGAGGCGGCCGAGGCCAGGCAGCTCAGCTGCGAGGAGGTGCGCAAGCAGCTCGGGCACGCCGCCGAGGGTCTGCTCAAGATCAGCGCGCCCGCGCGGCGCCACGTGCGCTCCTGCGAGCGCTGCAGAGGCTTTCGCAGGCAGCTCAAGAGCAACAACGCCACGCTGGCCGCCGTGATGCCGGTCGGAGCGGCGCTGATGATCCGCAAGCTCATCGCCAGCAAGATCGGCGCGGGCGCAAGCCACGTCGCCGGTGGTGCCGGCGCGGGCGCAGGCGCAGGAGCCGCTGCCGGCGGCACGAGCGCTGCGGGCGGGCTTGCGAGTGCGGGCGTCGGCGCGATCGCGACCAAGGCCGTGGCGGGGCTTGCCGCAGCTGCGCTGGTCACGGCGGGAGCAGTGGCAGCCGGGCATGGCGGCGCTCGCCACCGCCACCACGGCGCGGCGAGCGTTGCGGCGGCGCCGATCGTCACTTCCCCCGAGTCCGGCCTGGCGCCCGTCGTCGTGAAGGCGCTCGCTCAGCCCACGAGCACGATCCACGCCGGCGCCGCGCATTCCGCCGCCACAGGCGGCCTCGGCAAGGGGCCGCATCACAAGAGCAAGGCGATCACGACCTCAACCACCGCCTCCGCAACCGAGACGAGCACGAGTTCCTCCTCGAGCACCGAAGCGGCCGTGGCAGCTCCCAGCGAATCGAGCGCGCCGACAAACGAGGTCGTCACCGAAACCGTCCAGCTGCCGGGCGGCACTCAGACGAGCAGTACGACAAGCACCACCAGCACCACAAGCTCTGTTACCTCTTCCAGCTCGACCACGAGCACACCCGGAGTCGGGACCTCCTCGCCGGTGGTCACTCCGGCGCAGACGGGTGGCACGTCCGCCGCGGGCAGCAGCGAAGAAGCAAGCGCCGGCGAAGGCTCAGGCGGCTGAGCTGTGCTGGATCGGCCAGCGGCCGATCTGCGTCAGCCGAGCCCTATGACCTTCAGCCGCCGTTCCAGGGCGCTTGCGGCAAACGCTCTGGTTTCGCTGACGCGCACCCCGAAGATCTCGGCGTCCTCTTCTGACTCGGCGATCCACTTCGGCCGCAGCACGCCCTGCGCAGCCGGCGCGATCTCCGCCAGCGTGCGTTGGATTGCGGCGCGGTAGCGCTCGTCGCGGGCAACCATGTCCTTCAGGAAGCGCGCGCCGAAGGCGACATGACGGTGCTCGTCGCGGGCCACGTTGGTGAAGCCCTCCACGAACGCGGGCAGCGTGCCCACCCGTTCGTTGTACTCGATGATGAAGTGCTGTCCAGTGAGCGCGAGCATGCCCTCGATCACCATGTGGTAGATCGTCACGGCCTCCACGAGCGCCTCGACGTCTTCGGGCTCATGCGCAAGCCGCTGCACCCGCCGGTGCAGCATTTCGTCGAAGAGCACGCCGAACTCCGGGTTGAGGTGCTCGCCGGTCTCCTGCAGGCGCCCCTCAAGATCATCTGCCGCCAGCACGCCCACCTCCGAGTAGAAGCGGTCGAAGAACGCCACATGACGCGCCTCGTCGGCGATCTGCGTGCAAAGGAAGATCCGCATGTCCTCCTGCGGGCAAGCCCACATCATCGGGCCGAGCTCAGCCGCGACGCGCTGCTCGCCCACGAAGAACGAGCTCAGTCCATACATCCGCGCGTACCGCTCCTCGGAGTCGATGCGCTCGTGCCAGTCGATCCGGTCCTGGCTGAAGTCCAGTGCGCCGACCGACCACTGCTGGCGCTCCCACAGGGAGTAGAGCTCGCCGTAGCCGAGCAGTTGCGCGCCCGCGCGCTCGGTCGACTCCTGCAGCGCAGGATCGCTCGTCGCACGGAAGTCCGCCCGCGCGTTCAGCGACCCGGCCTGCTCCTCGGTGACCTGCGAGACCTCGCCATCGGACACCTACCGCACACTACAGCAATCCTGGCCAGCCGGCCAGTCCTAGGTCTCAGAACGCCCGGGGGAGTCGGCTGCGCGCAAGCCGCGGTCACTCCCCGAGCGAAAACAGCGCCTCGAGGTCGTGCTGCGAGTAGGCCGCGAACGCCACCATCGTCTGGGTGCGCGCGACCCCCGGCAGCTTGCTGATGCCGACCGTGACCACATCAGCCAGTTGCTCGTGGTCTGGCACACGCACGATCGCGATGAAGTCCCAGGAGCCCGTCACCGAGTAAGCCTCTGCGACGCCATCCAGATCGGCCAGTTCCCCGCCAAGGCGGCTGAGCGCGTCGCGCTCAGCCTCGATCAGTACGACGGCGTGAGTCATAGCGAGTGGCTCTCTCCCGGCGCCAGCACGACCACCTGGGTTCTGCATGCGTCCTGCACGTCCGCCTTGAAGGCCTGCGCGTCGGTCTCGATCGGCGGGAACGTGTCGTAGTGGCAGGGGATCAGTTGGCCGGCGCCGATCAGCTTGGCGGCCTCCACGGCATCGTGGCGATCCATCGTGTAGTGGCCACCGATGCAGACGAGCGCTAGATCGACCGGATCCCGCCTGCCCACCAGCGCCAGGTCGGAGAACAGCGCGGTATCGCCGGTGTGGTAGATCACCTTGCCGCCGAACTTGATCAGCAGCCCTGCAGGCGTGTTGACGGTTCCGTTCGGCGTGGTCGAGGTGTGCCAGGCCGGCACGAGCTTGACCCAGCCCCAGTCGAGCTCCACCGTGCCACCGAGATTAGGGTCATAGACCTTCTCCAGCCCGGCGCCTCCCAGCTCGCCCGCGATCTCCACGATCGCGACAACCTCGGCGCCGGTGCGCTTTGCGATCGAGACAGTGTCTCCGATGTGATCGGCATGCCCGTGCGTGAGCAGGATCGCATCGGCGGAAAGGTCGTCCGCCGCGGCAGCTGCCTTCGGGTTTCCGGTCAGGAATGGGTCGATCAGGACCGTCTTGCCGCCGTCCGTGAGCTCGAACGCGGCGTGTCCAAGGAAGCGGACGTTCATGCAGGCTGCTCCTCTCGCGCGGGTTGACGGCACCTGATGATAGGCCGCGCGGCGCCCGCCGGCGCGACCTGCGGCGATCCGAATCCTGGATCAGATCTCGGAGGTCGAACGGATGCGCGACAGGCCGAGCCCCAAGACCAAGCCGAAGGCCGCCCCGACCACGCCAGCGAGCCAGTTGGCCTCCGCGCGCGCGAATGGCATCGCAAGCAGCGCCGCCGCAAACGCCGCAGCGCCGAGCAGGTCGCCCTCATGCCATTCGCGCCCGCGCGCGGCGCGCAGGTCGGGCGCCGCCCAGGCGGCGATCAGGCAGAGCGCGCCCGCGTTGGCGCCGGTGATCACCGGGTAGGCGAAGGCTGCCTCAGCGACCAGCGCGCCGGTCACCCCGGCACCAAGGAACAGAGCGAGCACGACCACGGGGCCATGCCGGCGCTCCAGCAGCCAGCCGAAGACCGCCACGGCCAGCAGCGCCACGAACGCATAGACGCCGCTGGCGTAGAGGAACTGGCTGCTGAAGAGCCGCCACCACTGGCCATGGACTGGCCCTTCGAGCGAGAGCTTGGCCGGCGAAACGAACCCGCTGGTGGTCGCGATCCACACTCCGCAGGCAGCAAGCACCAGTACGATCGTTGCGTAGGGCCGAGAGTCGACCCCGGCGCCGATCAACCGCGCCGGGGCTCGCAGGCGAGCAATCGCGGCGCCTTCGCGGCGGTGCTCCCGTTCGCGTCCGGGCCGCTCCTTGGGCAGCTTCGGCGCCCGCCGGCGCAGCCGGTGGCCGCAGTAGGGGCACTCCGTGATGTAGGGGCTGACCTCCGAGCCGCACTGCCGGCAGACGATGAAGAGGTCGGCGCCCGGGGACATCTTGAAAGCCATTCTAGGCCCGCCCTGCGCCTGCCGAGGAGCCTCTTGCCGTGGATGTGGATCGACCTCGGAGCCCGCGCGAGCGGTAGAGTCCATCGAACCGTCATCGCCAACACGCCGCGCCGGCGGCGACTATGAGCTCCAGGCAGCGGCAGCGACCGTCAAAGGATACCGATCGATGCAACGCGGCTACGACCAAAAGCTCTACATACTTGCCTTCGACCATCGCGGCTCGTTCCAGAAGAAGTTCTTCGGCATCGAGGGCGAGCCCGACCCTGAGCAGACGGCGATGATCGCTGATGCCAAGCACCTGATCTTCGAGGGCATGATGCAAGCGGTCTCCTCAGGTGCCAATGCACAAATCACCGGTGTACTGGTGGATGAGCAGTTCGGCGGCAGCGTGCCGCAGGAGGCGCGCGAGAAGGGCCTGAAGCTCGCGATGCCGGTCGAGCGTTCTGGCCAGAACGTCTTCGACTTCCAGTACGGCGAGGACTTCGGCGAGCACATCGAGCGCTTTGATCCCGACTTCAGCAAGGTGCTGGTGCGCTACAACCCCGCCGGCGACCGGGCGCAGAACGACGGGCAACTGGCAAAGCTCAAGCGCCTCTCCGATTGGCTCACGCAGCGCGAGCGCAAGTTCCTCTTCGAGCTGCTCGTGCCCGCGGAGCCGGGTCAGCTTACGCAGGTCGACGGCGACGTCGAGCGCTACGACGCGGAGCTGCGGCCGCAGCTGATGCGTCAGGCGATCGCAGAGATCCAGGACGCGGGCATCGAGGTCGACATCTGGAAGATTGAGGGCGTGGAGGAGCGTGCGGACTGCGAGATGCTTGTCGCCCAGGCCCGCTCAGGCGGACGCGAGGGCGTGGTCTGCGTCGTGCTGGGAAGAGGCGCAAACGACGAGAAGGTCGATCATTGGCTGCGCCAAGCGGCGCCTGTCGACGGATTCGTGGGATTTGCGATCGGTCGCTCGATCTGGTGGAACCCGCTGAAGGCCTACGTCGACGGCAAGATCGAACGAATCGCCGGCGCACGCCAGATCGCCGAGAACTATCTGCGCTTCGTCGAGGTCTACGAGCGCGCGGAGGGCAAGGCTCGCGTGGGCTGAGCAGCCGACGCAGATGAGCCGGGGACCCAGATGAGCTCGCGCATCAGGCGCACCGCCGCCGAGATCGAGCAGGCTTTCGCAGCGGAGATCTCACGTGAGCGCAGCCTGCGCGACTCGCGTCTGCGCACCGCTGAGCGGCGGATGCGAAAGCGCGAGCGCGAGCGCGTGCACAAACGCGGCTCTATGCGATTCGTGCTGCTGGTGTTGACGCTGATCGCGACCGCGATCGTGGTCACCGTGGCGATGTTCGCCTCGCTGTACCTGCTGCTCGACTGACAGGCGCCGGGGCGAGCGCCGCCTACGGCGTGGAGCCCCCGCCGCCCAACTCGCGCAGGGCGTCGTCGACCTCCGCCCTGGCCTCCTGCTCACTCTGCGTCTGATCCCGCTGCCCACGATGGATCTCGAGATAGATCTCGGTCCTGAACACGGGCACGTCGCCCGGAGCCTGGATTCCGATCCTCACCTTGTCGCCCATCACGGAGAGCACGGTCACCTCGACGTCATCGCCGATCATGATGCTCTGGTTGGACTTGCGCGTGAGGACCAGCATGGATGTGGGCCCTGCCTTTCCGAGATCGGCGGTGGGCAGGCATCACCGAACGCGCCTGCTGCGCCAAGCATAATCCGAAGCTCCGATTTACGCACCTGCGTGCAGGCGGATTTGTGCCTGCTGATCGGACTCATGCGCGCATCCGCCACCGAGCGCAGGAGGACTTGCGTCGTGCTCATCGTGCCCGCAAGGGTGGACCGGCGGCACGCGAGTCTTCCTATGCGCTAGTCTCCCGGGCCGTCTATGGCTCGCAAGTCTCTGCGCCCGCATCTCAACCAGATACGAAGCTGGGTCCGCCAAGGGCGGACCGATGCCTGGATAGCCCACCAGCTGGAGGTCTCAGGTCAGGACATCGCCGAGTTCAAGGCGCAGAACGCGCTGGACGAGAGCGATGGCGGCGAGAGCTCGGCGGAGCTGTCTGAGGACTTCGACATGCGTGCCGAGGACGACGCCCGGATCGCCGCCGAGCTGGAGGCCGCGGCGCTTGAGGCGGAGCGCGAGAAGGCAGCCAAGGAAGCCAAGGCGAAGGCCGCTGCCGAGAAGCGCGCAAAGGCTGCCGCCGAGAAGCGCGCCAAGGCCGCCGAGGAGGAGCCGGAGGACGAGGGCGATGAGGAGGACGAGGAGTCCGCCCCCAAGCGCAGGCGCGGGCGCCGCGGCGGTCGTGGCCGCAAGTCGGGCACACGCGAGGGCGCCGTGCTCGAAGGCACCTTCGACCACGGCGAAGAGGGCTACGGCCTGTGGCTCGACCCCGCGATCCAGGACGACCCGGTCTACGCCGAGCACTGGGCTGGACACCGGCCGGTCGAGATCAAGGTCGAAGAGGACCAGATAGTGATCCGCCGCATCCGCGAAGACTCTTAGGCCGCCGATAGCCGGCGCGCTACTGCGTCCTCGCTCGCTCGCGTACGGAGTACGCCACGCTCGCTGCGTCCTTGTATCGCTTGGCTATCGGCGGCCTAAGTACGTGCTCCACCAGAGCACGTCAACAACTGCTGGTTACTACTCGTCCGGGCGATGGCGGCCACCAGCAAAGTCGGCCGCCTCTCGCAGGTAGCGGCTGAATGCTGCGTCCACGACCACGCCTGAGTCCCATGCCCACGGATCCTCAGGTGCGATTGCCATCGCGCTCTGCAGGCACCAGGCGGTGCCGCGATCGTAGAGGTCGGCCAGTTCGGCGGCGGTGAAGCGCCCGCCGAGGCGCCTGCGCAGTTCGCTCACCAGCGTTGCGGAGACGCGCTCCAGCGTGGGCTGGCGCTCTGGCGCGGCGGTCTGCAGGCGCCGTTCGCCCTGCCGCCACTGTTCGATCGCGCGCGTGAGGTCCACTGCCGCGCGAGGCTAGCAGCAGGCCCAGTGTCGCGACACTAGTTGCGTGGCAGCCCGCGGATCACGAACGCCTTCTCGCCGTCGTGCGCCATCCCGAGGCGCCTGGCGGCGGCTTCGGTGGCCCAGCGTTCGTGGAGCTGCGAGCTCTGCTGGGCAAGGCGGGCGTGCTGGGCTTCCAGCGAGAGCACCTTTGCGCTGTCCACACGGGAGGCATGCCACGCGCTCCATAGAGACAGCCCTGAGCGCACGTAGAGGCCGAGCAGGGCGATCACGACAGTGAGCATCGCAAGGCGGGCCACCTTGTCCCAGCGCACCCCTCCCAGAGGCTGCTCTCTTGCGAGCGCTCTCGACATCTACGTGCATTTCGCGGCGCGGAGCACAGCTCCTTCATAGCTGCGTGCCATGCATGCCGCGGGTCGCGGCGGTCATCCCTACCTACTGCGAAACGCGGCGCGACCCGGGAACTCCGCGTCGCTCCCGAGCTGCTCCTCGATCCGCAGCAGCTGGTTGTACTTGGCAACCCTGTCCGAGCGCGACGGCGCGCCCGTCTTGATCTGGCCGCAGCCGGTCGCCACCGCGAGGTCGGCGATCGTGACGTCCTCGGTCTCGCCTGAACGGTGACTCATCACGGCTGTGTAGCCGGCGTCATGCGCCATCTGGATCGCCGCGAGCGTCTCTGAGAGCGTGCCGATCTGGTTGACCTTGATCAGGATCGAGTTTGCGACGCCCAGCTCGATGCCCCTAGCCAGCCGCTGAGTATTGGTCACAAAGAGATCGTCACCGACCAGCTGCACCTTCTCGCCGAGCAACCGCGTGAGCTGCTCCCACCCATCCCAGTCCTCCTCGGCCATACCGTCCTCGATCGAGAGCACCGGGTAGCGCGCAGCGATCTGCTCCCAGTAGCTGGCCATCTCGGCCGGCGAAAGCGTGCGGTCCTCGTGCTTGAGCACGTATGCGCCATCTTCGTAGAGCTCGCTGGTCGCCGGATCGAGCGCAATTGCGACATCGCTGCCTGGCCTGTAGCCGGCCGCCTCTATGCCTGAGATGAGCACCTGCAGCGCCTCCTCGTTGGAGCCGAGATCGGGGGCGAAGCCGCCCTCGTCGCCGACCGAGGTCGCAAGGCCACGCTCGTGCAACGTGCGCTTGAGCGCATGGAACACCTCGACGCCCATCTGCAGGCACTCCGAGAAGGTCGGGGCACCGCAGGGCACGATCATGAACTCCTGGAAGTCGACCTTGTTGTCCGCGTGAGCGCCGCCGTTGAGCACGTTCATCATCGGCACCGGCAGCACTCTTGCGGCATCCCCGCCCAGGTAGCGCCACAGCGGCACTCCCTCCTCGGCAGCCTGGGCGTGGGCCGCCGCCAGCGACACGCCGAGGATCGCATTAGCGCCAAGCCGCGACTTGCCGGCAGTGCCGTCCAACGCGACCAAGGCATCGTCGAGGCCTTGCTGGTCGCCGGCGTCGAGACCCGCCACGGCGTCGGCGATCTCACCGTTGACGTTGTCGACGGCACGGGTGACGCCCTTGCCCTGCCATCGATCCCCGCCATCGCGCAGCTCCGTGGCCTCGAACTCTCCGGTCGAGGCGCCGGAGGGCACCGCGGCATGGCCTTGAGCGCCAGACCGCAACGCGACCTCGACCTCCACGGTCGGGTTGCCTCGACTGTCGAGGATCTGGCGTGCGTGAACTCTCTCGATGCTGCTCATCGACGCCGGAAGACTATCGTCCGCGAGCGCGCGGGCGCTATTTGGTCTTGCTCGTCGTGGTCGACGATTTGGCGGGCGTGCTCGTCGCCGGCGCTTCAGTGGGCGTGGCCGCCTTCGGCGCTTTGTAGCCCTTGCAGAGTTCGACCTTGTATTCCGCCTTGCATTCGGTCTTCGCCTGCCAGCGCTTCTTGAATTCCTTGACGAAGGCCGCGAGCTTCTTCTGCTGGCGTTCGGTGCCGAGCGTCTTCTTGATGGTGGCTTCGACCTGGGAGAAGGACTGGCTCGATCCTGGGTTCACCTTCGTGACTTCGAAGATGTAGTAGCCGAAAGGCGTCTTCACAGGACCGCTGAGTTGTCCAACTTTGGCGGCGAAGACGGCTTCGCTGAGCGCCTTCTCCTCCTGGCCCTTCTGCACGTTGGTAAGTTCTCCGCCTTTGGCCTTGCTGACGGGGTCGATCGAATGGGCCTTGGCGACGCTTGCAAAGCTCTTGCCAGATTCGATTTCGGCCTTCGCGCTCTTGGCTTCGGCTTCGCCTTTGGTCAGCACGATCAGCAGGTTCCTGCTTTCGGGCGTGCCGTAGAGCGATTTGTGTTCGTTGTAATACTTTTCGGCTTCGGCCTTGGTGACGTTCTTGCCCGCTTCGTTGGAGATCTTCTTGGTGATCTTGGGCGTCAGAACGCTCTGCACCTTCACCCGCAGCAGCAGGTCCGAGGTCGTAAAGCCCGTTGATTTGAGGAACTTTTCGTATTCGGCCTGCTTGGGGAACTGCGCTTTCTTGAGCTTGTTGAATTCCTTCTCGACTTCTTGCTTGCTCGCCGAGATTTTCATTTCTTCGGCCTGGCCGATGATCCAGCCGGCCTGGATCAGGAAGTTGAGCGCGCTCGTCTTGTAGGTCGTGTACTGCTGTTCGCACTGCGTCTTGAGCTGCGCGTTGCTGGCGGGAGCCGCACCCTTCGCCGGCGTGGGCTGGCTGGCGCGCAGATTGGCGATGCAGGCGCTGTAGGTGGGCGGGTCGGGCACGACCACCTTCCCGCCGGTGCTTGCCGCGCTCGAGGCGGCGGCGACCTTCACCCAGTGGTCGAAGGTGCTCTTGGTCACCGGGGTGCCACCGACCTGCACGACCGCGTCGCTGGGGATACCGCCACCGCAGGCAGCGATGCCGACGGCGGCAAAGAAAACGGCGCCTAGCGCCGAGACGGACCGAAGTGATCTCCTCATCGAGTTGGGCATAGTAGCGGAATCGATCGAAGACGTGCTGCGGTTGCCCGCCGGTCGTTCAATCACCGCCCTCGCGCGTAAGCGCGAGCACCGTGTCGGCCGTCTTGACGACGGTTTGGAACCGGCTTGCGTCATCCCGTGGCACCCGTACGGAGACCTGTGAGCGACCCGACTCATAGAGCGCTTCCGGGAGCTGCTCGCGCAGGCGCTTGGCACGCGCGGAGTCGAGCTGGATCGGCGTGACGGCAAGCCGCTCACCCTTGAAGCTGACGGCCCGAGCGCCGGCCTGCCCGAACTTGATTCGCGCCCGCTGCAGGGCGAGCAGGTTCTCCAGCGGCTCCGGCACCGGACCGAACCGGTCGTCGAGATCCTCCCGCAGCGATTCCACCTCCGCAACCTCGACCGCTGCCGCAATCCGGCGGTGCACCTCGATCTTCGCCTGCTCGTAGGGGATGTAGTCGGAGGGCACATAGGCGTCGACATTCACGTCCAGCCGCACGGGCTCCGGTGCCTCCTGCTCGGAATCTCCGTCGCGCGACTCCGCCTCGCGCACGGCCTCGTCGAGCATCTGCATGTAAAGCTCGAAGCCGAGCGCAGCGACGTGCCCGGACTGCTCGTCTCCGAGTAGGTTGCCCGCACCCCTGATCTCCAGGTCGCGCATCGCGATCCGAAAGCCGGCGCCGAGCTCCGTGTGATCGGAAAGGGCGGCCAATCTCTGCGCCGCTTCGGGCGTGAGCGCCTCCGCGGAGTCATAGAGCAGGTAGGCGTAGGCACGCTCGCGGCTGCGGCCGACCCTGCCCCTGATCTGGTAGAGCTGGGCCAGCCCGAAGGCGTCGGCGCGCTCGACGATCAGCGTGTTGGCCTGCGGGATGTCGATGCCCGACTCGATGATCGAGGTGCAGACTAGGACGTCCGCCTCGCCACGTAGATAGCTCATCATCACTGTCTCCAACTCGCCCTCCGCCATCTGGCCGTGGGCGACCGTGAACCGCACGCCCGGGCACAGCGCTCGCAGACGCTCGGCCGTCTCGTCGATGCTCTGCACACGGTTGTGCAGGAAGAAGGCCTGGCCTTCGCGGCTCTTCTCGCGCTCGATCGCGCGCTTGAGGAGCTCCTCGTCATACTCGCCGACATAGGTCCGCACCGGCCGCCTGCCTTCCGGCGGTGTCTCTATCACCGAGATGTCGCGCAGCCCCGCCAGCGACATCTGCAGCGTGCGCGGGATCGGCGTGGCCGACATCGCCATCACGTCCACCCGCAGCTTCATCTGGCGCAGCAGCTCCTTCTGCTTGACGCCGAAGCGCTGCTCCTCGTCAACGATCACCAGGCCGAGGTCCTTGGCGCGCACGTCGCGTGAGAGCACCCGGTGGGTGCCGATCAGGATGTCCACCTTGCCAGAGGCGAAGCCGGCGATCGCCTCGCGCTGCTCGGCGGCGCTGCGAAAACGCGAGACATGCTCGATCGTGACGGGGTAGTCGGCCATCCGCTCGGCGAAGGTGCCGTAGTGCTGCTGGGCGAGGATCGTCGTCGGTGCCAGCACCAGCACCTGCTTTCCCTGTGTGGCGGCCTTGAAGGCGGCACGCAGGGCTACCTCGGTCTTGCCGTAGCCGACGTCACCGCACACCAGGCGATCCATCGGCCGCGCAGACTCCATGTCCGCCTTGACCAGTTCGATCGCCTCCATCTGGTCGGGCGTCTCGGTGTAGGCGAAGCGCTGCTCGAATTCCCGCTGCCAGTCGGAGTCGATCTCGAAGGCAAAGCCGGTGCGGCGGCGGCGCTCGGCGTAGAGGTTCAGCAGCTCGCCGGCGAGCTCCTGGGCCGCGCGGCGGGCGCGTGCCTTCATCGTCTCCCAGCGCGTGCCTCCGAGCTTTGAGAGCACCGGATTCTCGCCGCCCGCGCCGAGGTATCGCGAGATCTTCGCCAGCTGGTCGGTGGGGACGTAGACGCGGTCGTCGCCCTGATATTCGAGATACAGATAGTCGCGCGTGACGCCCGCGACCGTACGCGTCTCAAAGCCGGCGAAGCGCGCCACGCCGTGGTCTTCATGCACGACGATGTCGCCTGTGTGCAGGTCGGTGAAAGAGCGCAGCACTCCACGGCGGCGCGCGCCCTCGGCACCGCCGCCACGCTCCCCGCGGCGGCGTCGCAGCAGTCTGTGCTCCGGGAAGACGGCGAGCTTGAGCTGCGGCGCGATGAAGCCCTCTCGCAGCGAAGCAACCACGAACCGCAGCGAAGCCTCTGCGGGAGCGTGGGCGGTGTCCGTGCCCTCTCCAAGCCACTGCGCTTTGACGCGACCGAGGTTGTAGGAGACCCGCTCGCCCTCGCCGCGACGCGGGAAGGCGACGATCGTGCGGTAGCCGGAGCGCAGCAGCCGCTCGAGCTCCGGCTCGGCCTCCGCCAGCGAGCGCGCCGCAGAGTCGGCGCTCTGGGCCCTCAGCTGCAGCTCCTGGTCGCCCGTGATCGCCGACAGCCGCACACGCGCGCGGTCGGCAAGGGCAGCCTGCACCTCCTCGGGCTTGACGTAGAGGTGGTGGGCATCCTCGTCATGGAAGGCTGCACACACGTCTCCCCAGTGGTCGCTGAGCGCCGGCGCCAGTTCCTCCTCTGCTGCGAGGATCACCTGGGTGCTCTGCCCCACGAGGTCGAGCAGCACCCTGAAGCGGTCCACCGGCAGAAGCTCGGCTACGTCCAGCCGGCTGTCCTTCCCCTCGACGTCTGCCTGCAGGGCGCCGGAGGCCGCGGCGATCTCCGCCAACTCGCGGTGCTCGGGCGCAAGCTCTGCGGCCGGGGCTATCTCCACCTGCTCCACGTCGCCGAGCGAACGCTGGGTGAAGGTCGAGAACCACCGCAGCGATTCGATCTCGATGTCGAACATGTCGACGCGCACCGCGCGTTCCTCTGTCGCGGGGAACACGTCGAGCAGTCCGCCCCGCAGCGCGAACTGTCCGCGCTCCTCCACCTGGTCCACACGCTCGTAGCCGGCCGCGGCAAGGTCCCGCGTGCACTCCTGTAGGTCCAGCAGCTCGCCCACGCGCAGAGTGAACGAACGCGGGCGCAGCTCGGGGTCGGGAACCTTCTCCGAGAGCGCGGCGGCGCTGATCACTACCACCGGAGCCCCCCCACCCTTGCCGGTGCGCTGCGACTCCATCAGCACATCGAGCGCTGCCACCCGCAACCCGACCAGGTGGGGCGGTGGACGCAGGTGCGACTCGTAGGCGACGCCTCTGGACGGGTACCAGCGCACCGCCCGCGGCGCAAGCCATTCGCGCAGGTCGGCGGCAAGGTCGCGGGCGGCGCGATCGTCGCCGACCACGACCAGGCTCGCCTCGTTGCTGGCGTCGGCCAGCGCGGCGATCGCATAGGGCCGCAGCGAGCTGGATGTGAAGGCGCGGCCGCCGTCGCGGAGCAACTGCTGCGCAGCCGGGTCCTGCTCGATCAGGGCAAGCAGATCTCGCAGCGCCATCGCTAAGAGTGCCTGTCAAAAGGCGGGTGCGGCTGGGGTGGTCGAGAGTCGAGTGGAGCGCGGACGCAGGAGCGAAGGCGTAGCAGAGCTACGTCGAGCTCCGAGGACAAAGCTCCGCGAAGGCTATCGGCCGCATCCAGACGTGCACGCATTTTGTCAGGCGCTCTCAGTCTGTGATCCCTCGAGCACGACCGCTTCTGCGGCGTCGGCGGCGTCCTGGATCAGCGCGCTCACCTCCGCGTCGCTCTCGCGGAAGCGGGAGAGCACGTAAGAGGCCACGATCTCGGGGTCGGTCGAGTCGGGGCGTCCCACACCGACACGCACGCGCCAGAACCCCGGCCCGCCCAGCTCGCGGCTCAGCGACTTCAGGCCATTGTGGCCGGCAAGCCCGCCGCCCTCGCGCGCTCGGATCTCACCGAACGGCAGGTCGATCTCGTCGTGGAGCACGAGCACGCGCTCGATCGGCAGCTTGTAGGAGCCTCGCGCGGGCCCAGCGGAGCGGCCCGCGTCGTTCATGTAGGTCAGCGGGCAGAGCACGGCGACGCGCACGCGACTCGGAGTCGGGGCGCCAACCACAGTCGCCCGGCCCTCGGCGAGCCTTCCTTTGAAGCGCTCCTTCGGCTTGCCCAGATCCCAGCGGCGCGCAAGCTCGTCGGCGACTGCGAATCCGATGTTGTGGCGTGTGCCCTCGTGCTCGCGGCCCGGGTTGCCCAGCCCGACGATCAGCCAATCGACGGCTGCGGGGCGAGCGAGCCCCGAAAAAGGGCGCAGCGGCTACTCCTGCTCGCCTTCGTCCGACTCCGCTGCCTCGCCCACGAGGCCGGTCTCGGACTCGATCTCAGGCTCGGCTTCGGTCTGCAGTCGGGGCGGCGAAAGGATGGCCACGACGGTCTCCAGATCGTCGAGCAGGCTCACGCCCTGCGGCAGCGCCACGGACTCGAGCGTCACCGTATCGCCGATCTCCATCGCGCTCACGTCGTGGACGATCGACTCGGGGATCGCGGTCGGCAGCGCCTCCACGTTCACCTCGCGCGCAACCTGCTCGAGCACGCCCCCGCGCTTGGCGCCAGGCGCCTCCTCGGCACCGGTGAGCTCCAGTGCGACCACGGCGTGGATAGCGGTGTCGAGACTCACCCGCAGCAGGTCGACGTGAGTCGTATCGCCACGCACTGGATCCCGCTGGGCCTCCTTGAGCACAACCGGGCTCGGCTTGGCGCCGTCGATGCTCAGATCCAGCACCGCGCCGCTGGCGGCAAGCGCCATCCGCAGCTCGCGTGCGTCCACGTCGAAGCTGAGCGCCTCCTGCCCGGCGCCGTAGAGCACTCCGGGCACGCGGCCGGAGCGGCGCAGACGACGTGAAGCGCGCGAACCTTCGGGCTCGCGGCTGTGAACGCTCAGGGCTGTTTGATCGGAAGCCATTTCGGGGCGAGGACTCTAGCAGCCGTCGCTTGGAAGGCGCTCCCCGAAGCGGCCTCGATCTGGACCTGACGCCCGCAGGCAGCTCAGAAGAGCTGGTTCTCTCCGCCGAAGACTTCGCTCACCGAATCGTCGATGAAGATGCGCCTGATCGAGTCGGTCAGCAGCTCGGCGCACGGCAGCACCCTGACGTTGCCGGGAAGGTGCGGGCCGATCGGAATCGTGTCGGTGACCACGATCTCCTCGAATCCCGCATCGGCGAGGTTCTCGAAGGCGTTGCCGGAGAGCACAGCGTGGGTGGCTGCGGCGTAGACACGGGCGGCACCCTCTTCGAGCACCGTGTGAGCGGCCGCCTTCAGCGTGCCGGCAGTGTCAATCATGTCATCGACGATCACCGCCGTCTTGCCCTTCACATCACCGATCACATAGCCAATCTCGGCCACTTCCTGGGCGGGTCGCGACTTGGAGAGAATCGCCAACTCGGCGCCGATCTTGGAGGCGAACTTCGTGTTCAGCTTCACCCTGCCGGCGTCGGGCGCCACCACGACCAGGTCGGAGAGCCCGAGGTCGGCGAAATACCGGGTCAGCATGAACAGCGCGGTCATGTGGTCGACCGGCTTGGAGAAGAAGCCCTGGATCTGGCCGGCGTGCAGGTCCATCGTCAGCACCCGATCGGCGCCGGCTGACTCCAGCATGCGCGCGACCAGACGCGCGGAGATCGGCTCCCTGGGCGCGGACTTCTTGTCCTGGCGGGAGTAGCCGAGCCACGGGGTGACGGCGATCACCCGGTGCGCGGAGGCGCCCACGGCGGCGTCGATCATCAGCAGCAGCTCCATCAGCGAGTCGTTGGCGGTGACGCCCGTCTGCGGATTGCCGCAGATCGACTGCACGATGAAGACATCGGCGCCCCTGATCGACTCCTCGTAGCGGCAGTAGACCTCGCCATTGGAGAAGGTCTTCAGCGTCACCGGACCGAGGTCGACGCCCAGCTTGCCTGCGATGTCAACCGCAAGCTGCGGGCTGGCACGGCCCGCGAAGAGCATCAACCGCTTGTTGTAGTCAATCGGCAGGCTCGTGGCGAGCGTCTCGCGCGTGTCGATCGCGCTGCTCATCTGAGAAGAATTGTAAAGGCTCAACCGGTCTGCTCGTCTCTTCGCTCGCGATCGGCGTAGCCCTCGATGTTGCGCTGCCTTGCGCGCGCTATCGCAAGCGCGCCTGCCGGCACGTCCTCGGTGATCACCGAGCCGGCACCCGTATAGGCGCCATCACCGACGCTCACGGGCGCCACGAAGGCAGTGTCGACGCCGCCGCGCACGTCGCGACCAATCGTGGTCCTGTGCTTCTTGCGGCCGTCGTAGTTGGCGGTGATGGTGCCGGCGCCGAGATTGCTGCGCTGCCCCACGTCGGCATCTCCGATGTAGGAGAGATGGGGCACCTTGGCTCCATCACCGATGTTGGAGTTCTTGACCTCGACGAACGTGCCCACCTTCGCCCTCTCGCCCAGCCGCGCATCAGGGCGCAGGTAGGCGAACGGCCCGACGCTCGCGCGCGCGCCCACTTGGGCGCGCTCCAGCCAGGACATGCGTACCTGCGCGCCAGCGCCGATCTGCGAGTCGATCACGTTTGAGTGAGGGCCCACGACTGCCCTTTCGCCGACCGTCGTGGCGCCGCGCAGATGGGTTCCGGGCTCGATCACGGCATCCTGCTCGATCTGCACATCCACCTCGATCAGCGTGCAGGCCGGGTCGACGATGCTCACGCCTGCGCGCATGTGCCGCTCGCAGATCATGCGCTGGGCGATAGAGCGCGCGTGAGCGAGCGCAACGCGGTCGTTGACGCCCAGCACGAGCCGCTCGTCGTCCACGACATGGACCGCAATCGTCTTGCCGTCCGCGCGCAGGATGTCGAGCGTCTGGGGCAGGTAGAGCTCGTCCTGGGCATTGTCCGCAGACAGCCGCGGCAGCGCGCTCAGGAGGGCGGCGCCGTCGAAGGCGTAGATGCCCGTGTTCACCTCCGCAATCTGCAACTGCTCGGCGGTCGCATCGCCGGCTACCTTCGTCTCGACCACCTTCTCGAGCGCGCCGGCACTGTCGCGAACGACGCGCCCGTAGCCGCTCGGATCGTCCAGGACCGTGCTGGCAAGCGTGGCCGCGGCACTGCTTGCGGCATGTGCCTTCGCCAGGCTGAGGATCGCCTCGGCGCTGACGAGCGGCACGTCCCCGCTCAGCACGACGACGGTGCTCTCCGGCTCGACATGAGGCGCCGCGGCGACCACCGCCCCTCCGGTGCCGTTTGGCTGGGGCTGGACCGAGAGGAGCACACCATCGGGGAGAACAGCCTCAAGCGGCCTGCTGGGCGCGTCGACGAGCACCACCCGTTCGGCGCCGGCCTGCTGCGCCGCCACGACTGGCCAGAGCGCCATCGGCCGCCCGCAGATCTCGTGCAGCGCCTTCGGCGTCTGCGAGCGCATGCGCGTGCCCTGCCCCGCAGCCAGCACGATCACCGTCAGCCCGCTCACGGGCAAGACTGTAGCCGCAGGCGAGTCACCGACGCTACTGAGAGCTGGGGGGCAGGGATTCGAACCCCGATTCTCAGGACCAAAACCTGATGTCCTGCCATTGGACGACCCCCCAACGCGCCAAACATACTGGCACCGTTTTGAGGTTCATGCGACCGTCGGTGAGGTAACGCCTTCGGTCGCCCACATCTGCAAGGATCCGCGACTCGATCCGACGAAGGGGAGCACGCGATGAATGGGCGCGTCCGGCGCGGCATGCTTGCCGCGGTCCTGATAGCGACGTTGACAGCGACGGTCGGACCGGCGAGTGCCGTCGGTGCGTCGACCTGCCGTGGTGCACGAGCTCGCCCGAGCAGCTCCACGATCGGCACCGCGGCGGCAGCCACGCTCTGCGTCGTAAACCAGGTGCGGCACACCTACCGTCTGCGACCGTTTCGGATGAACCCAGTACTGCGTCGCATCGCGTCCGGCCAAAGCCATGACATGTTCGTGGGCGGCTACTTCGGCGATGACAGCCTCTCCGGACTCACGCCGATGCAGAGAGTGACGGCCTCTCCGTACGCGCGCGGCAGCGCGAGCTTGTCGGTGAGCCAGAACATCGCTTGGGGCGATGCGTGGGAATCGACGCCGACGGCGATCGTCACGTCCTGGCTGCAGTCAGGGCCGCACCGCGAAGCATTGCTCGCGTCCGGCTTTAAGGAAGTCGGCGTGGGGATTAGTCTCGGAGATCCCTGGAACCCGAGCAGCAAAGTGGGCGCGATCTACACGCTCGACCTCGCCGCAAGAGGCAACTGAAGCAAAACGCAGGACCGACGGTGGTGGCCGCTCAAGAGCGCCCGGAGCCGCCGGAGCCCCTGGGCACCCGTCCGGCCGCTGCACCCGCCTCGCTCGCCGGGCCGGCTGAGGATGAGAGGCCAAGCACCCGCATCGCCTTCAGGCCGAGGCTCAGCTTCTCGCGCCCGTCGGTCGAGCTGACATCGAGTCCGGTGAGCTCGCGGACACGCTCCAGCCGGTAATAAATCGTGTGCCTGTGGGTGAAGAGCCGCTGCGCCGTGCGGGCGACGTTGCCGTCCAGCTCCAGGAAGGTCTCAAGCGTCTGCAGCAGATCGGTCTCGTACTGGTCGTCGTATGCAACCAGCGGCTCGACCGTCTCGGCGTAGAAGCGGTGTAGCTCACCGGGGTTCTCGCTCATCGTGGAGAGCAGCAGCCGGTAGGCGCCTGTCTCCTCGAAGGCCAGTGGCTGCTCCCCATCACCTCCCTCGGCGACGTTGGCCGCAAGCAGCGCCTCGGAGGCGGCGCGCGGCAGATCAGCGGGATCGGAGGCGATG
Source organism: Solirubrobacteraceae bacterium (assembly GCA_036008645.1). Lineage (GTDB taxonomy): Bacteria > Actinomycetota > Thermoleophilia > Solirubrobacterales > Solirubrobacteraceae > Palsa-744. Next base: position 107,311 of record DASYNI010000036.1, on the reverse strand, counting down.
CGGCTGCGCCCCAGCGCAAAGGTGAAGCCGCCAAGCCCGGCCTGCAGCTCCCTGGATACGGCCTCGGCGGCGCGCGCGCCGGTCTGCTCATCGCCGCCCGGAACCAACACGATCACCTCGGCGGCAGACATGCCGTCGCGCTCTGAGAGGGCGGCAATCGAGCGGCTTACGACCGCACGGGCGCCGCGCTCTGCGATCGCGCGCACCCTGCCGCGCCAGCCCTCCTCCGTCGGCGTCTGCGGCCGCGCACGGGCAACGATCATGCTCGCGCCGTCGGCAACGTCGAGCGAGAGGTCTCGCGCAGCCGCCAGCAGCTGCTCGCGATCCACCAGCTCGCGTGAGAGCACCGCACGCAGGAAGTCTGCGGCCGCCGACTCCGACGCGCGCTCCGGAGCGCGCACGCGCTCCACCTCGGAGGCGATCATCGTCGTGATCAGGCGCAGCATCGAGGCGGGCGTCTCACCGCGGGTGCGCATATGCAGAGTGCCAACCACCGTGTCCGCGAGACGCAGTGGCACACCCTCGACGCCGTCGGCCTTGGCCAGCAGAGCGCGCTCCTCGGATTGCGAGCGCGCAGCGACCGCCAGGACGGCGCCCCAGGCGTCGGTCACCGCAAGGCTCGCATCGAGCGCACGCGCAGCCGCGCGCACGACCTCCGGCAGGCCGGCGCCGGTCGCCACCGCTTCCGTGACCGCATCGAGCGCGTCGAGGTTGCCCACTCAACCCCAGTAGTAGACGACGGCGATCGCCCCGAGAACGCCTATGCCGATGAACACGGCCAGGACGTAGAGCGACATGAACGCGGCCGCAAGCCGCTCCCATATGCGGGTGTAGGAGGTCCACGCGGGCACGAGGATCAAGCCAGCGTAGAGGGCCAGCCCGAAGACGACCGCGCAGATCGTCACAAGGTCGGTGAGCGCCGTTCTGCTCATTCTGCTCGTCTGCATTGTTGCGTAACCCAGCGCGGCGCGGCTACGCCGGCTACATCCCAAATGGCGCAAACAGCGCTCACGGCTCCGCCACTCCGACCTCGCCGTGGGAAGCATCGACGGACGTGGCGGCGTGCGCCGCAACGCCACGCATATGCAACTCCTGCGCCGCGCGCTCAGCGCGAACCGGGCCACCGGGCCCCGCGTATATCCCAAGCACCGTCGGCCCCGATCCGCTGAGAAGGCTGATCTCAGCTCCAGCCGATCTGGCGCGATCAAGCGACCCAGCGATCGAGGGGCACAGCAACAGAGCCGGCGCTTGCAGGTCGTTCCCCATCAGTTCAGGCGGCGGCAGCGGCTCCCCGCCCGCTAGTGCGTCCTGCAATGAGACGGCCAGATCAGAAAGCTCCGCCGCCGATCGCAGCCTCCCAATTCGATCCAGCTCGCCGTACACCGCAGCCGTCGAGAGCGCATGCGCGTCAGGCAACACCAGCACTCCCAACTCGGGGCTCGCGGCCGGAAGCTCCCGCAGGCGCTCGCCTTGACCCTGCGCAAGCCAGCGGCCGGGACACACTTGGGCGGGAACATCGGCGCCAAGCTCCGCCGCCAGGCAGAGCAGCATCTCCCGATCGCCCAGCCCGGAGGCGGCCGCCGCCAGCCTGAGAGCCGCAGCCGCATCACCGGATCCGCCGCCGAGCCCTGCCGCCACCGGCACGCGCTTGCGCACGGAGAGCCGCACGGGCCCAGCATCCCACCCGGTTGCCTGCCGGAAGCTTGCCAGTGCCCGCATCGCGAGGTTGCGCTCGGAAGGTCCCTCTACGCCTGGGCAATCGAGCTGGTCGTCCTCACTCCCAGCAGCCGGCATCAGCGTCAGCTCGTCCGCGAGCGAGATCGACTGCATTACGCTGACAAGCTCATGCTTGCCATCGCGCGACCGCACCTGCCCGACGAACAAGCCAAGGTTGATCTTTGCCGGAGCCAGCGCACGCAGCGGCGCAAATGAGCTCATACGTCGAGAAGCTTTCCCAGCTCGCGAAACTGCTCAGCCGAGAGTCGCTCCGCTCGCACATCGCTCTGCAACCCCATCGCGCCAAGTGCCTCCAGCACGCGCTCGCGTGAAACCGGGGCCCCGGCGCCCGCGATCGAGACCGATCGCGCGAGCGCCTTTCGCCTGTGCGCGAACGCCGCCCTCACTAGCGCGGCAAGCGCCGGAGGGGGCGCCTCGCGCCGACGCGTCATCCGCACCAGCGCAGAGTCCACGTTCGGCACGGGATGAAACACGGTCCGTGGAATCGCACGCAGCATCTGTACCTCACATGCCAACTGCGCGATCACCGAGCTGACCCCGTATTCGCCGCCGCCGGGGCCAGCCGCCAGCCGCTGGGCGACCTCTCGTTGCACCATCGCAACCCACAGCCGCACCTCGGGCAGCTGCTCGATCGTGCGTAGCAGCACGCCCGCCGCGATCCCGTAGGGCAGGTTGGCGACCACCTTGGTCGGCTGCGGCCGCATGTCGGCGAGATCGACGCGCATCGCATCGCCCCAATGCAGCGTGACGTTGCTAAAGGGCTCAAGCGCGTCGAGCAGCGCCGGCTCCAGGCGTCGGTCAATCTCGACCACGTGCACGTGCCCCACGCGCGCAGCCAGGTACTCGGACAACACACCGAGGCCGCCACCGATCTCCAGCACGACGTCATCGCCCGCGAGCTCCGCCGCCCTGCCGATCACTTCGAGGATGTTCGAGTCGATCAGGAAGTTCTGGCCGAGATCGCGATCCGGTCTGACCTCAAAGCGCCGCAGCCGCCGCAGGCTGGGTTGCCTTGGATCGGCCATCGCCGCCGCCGCGCTCACCACCCGAAAAGCCGGGCAGCGTTGGCCTGCACCACCGCGCCGAGCTGCTCGACGCTCACGCCCCGCAGCTCGGCGATGAACTGCGCCGTGTGCGCGACGAAGGCGGGCCTGTTGCGGTGCTTGCGCACGGCCTGTGGCGTGAGATATGGCGCGTCGGTCTCCACCAGCAGGCTCTCCTGCGGCACCAGCTTGGCAGCGGCAGCCAGGTCGGCGGCGCTCTTGTATGTCACGTTGCCGGCGAAGGAGATCGCGTAGCCGCGCTCCAAGCACTCGGTCAGCCTGTCGGGTATCGAGAAGCAGTGCAGCACGACACTGACGCCATCTGCTTCAGCGGCCAGCTGGTCGAGTACCTGCTGCTCCGCCGCGCGGCAGTGGATCACAAGCGGCTTGCCAGCCTCCCTTGCCAAGGCGATCTGCGCCGCAAAGGCGCGCTGCTGATCGGCGTGCGAGGCGCCCTCGCGATAGAAGTCCAGGCCGCTCTCCCCGATCGCCACGCAGCGCTCGTGCATCGCAAGGGCCTGCAGTTCGGCCAGATCGGCCTCGTCGAAGCCGTGCGACTCGTTGGGGTGGCGGCCGATCGCGGCGAACACCTGGGGGTAGGCCTCTGCGGCGGCGAGCGCCAGGCGACACGAAGCTCCATCGATGCCGACGGTGAGCAACCGCGTCACGCCCGCCGCGACCGCCTCGGCGACCAGCTCCGAGTCGGGCTGCTCGCACAGATGCAGGTGCGTGTGGCTGTCGATCACTATCCCCGCCTGCCTCGCAGCGCCTGACGGGCGCTCACTGCACCTTCGGGAACAGGGGCGCAAGCGCCCCGACGCGGCTGCCGCCTAGATCCACCGACCCGCGCGCAGCCGCGATCGAGAGATCGTCTGCCCCGAGCGCTCCCAGCAGCCGCGCGGTGGCCGCCGGCAGATAGGGGTGCAGGATCACACTTACCCGGTGCAGCGCGGCCACCAGCGAGCCGAGCACTGAGTCAAGCTCCTCGTCGGCGCCCTGCTTGGCCAGCTGCCACGGGGCTCGCTCCTCTACGTAGCGGTTCAGCCGCCGCACGCGCTCCCAGATCACATCCAGCGCCTGGCTCAGCTCCACACGATCAATCAGCTCCTGCACCTGATCGACCATCGAGTCGATCTCGCCCGCCAGACTGGGGTCGAGCTGGGCCTGCGGCACCACACCGTCGCGGTAGCGACCCACCATCGCCAGCACGCGGCTTGCGAGGTTGCCGTACTCGTTGGCCAGCTCGCTCTCATAACGCTGCTCGAAGGCGGTGGTGGAGACCGAGCCATCCTGCCCGAAAGAGACGTCTCGCAGCAGGTAGAAGCGCAGCGCATCGCTGCCGAAGCGGTCGATCACCTCGAACGGGTCGAGTACGTTGCCAAGCGACTTGCTCATCTTCTCGCCCTCCATCAGCACGTAGCCGTGCACGAAGACGCGCTTTGGCAGCTCCAGGCCGGCAGCCATCAACAGGGCAGGCCAATAGATCGCGTGGAATCTCAGGATGTCCTTGGCAATCAGGTGGCAGTCGGCAGGCCAGAAGCGGTCTGTCAGGTCCTCTCCGGGGCGGGCGTAGGAGAGTGCGGAGACGTAGTTGAGCAGAGCGTCGAACCAGACGTAGAAGACATGCTCGGAGTCCCAGGGCACCGGCACGCCCCAGCGCAGCCGCTTGCGAGTCAACGGCACGTCGCGCAGGCCGCCACGGATGAACGAGAGCGCCTCGTTGCGTCGGGTGCGGGGCGCCACGAAGTCCTCACGCTGCGCGTATAGGTCTTCAAGGCGCTGCTGGAAGGCTGAGAGCGCGAAGAAGTAATTCTCCTCCTGCTCGCGCGTGAGCTCTATGTGGTGGATCGGGCAGCGATTGCCCTCATCGATCTCGTTCTCGGCCTTGAAGTCGGCGCAACGGGGGCAATACCAACCCTCGTAGATCCCCTTGTGCACGTAGCCGTTCTCGCGCACCCGGGAGAGCACCTCCTGCACCTTCGCGATGTGCTGAGGGTCGGTCGTCCTGATAAAGAAGTCGTTGGTCGCGTCGATCCGCGGTGCGAGCTCCCTGAAACGCTGTGAGTTGCGGTCCGCCAGCTCCTGCGGCTCGATCCCCTGGGCGTGGGCGGCGTCTGCGACGGGCTCGCCGTGCTCATCGGTGCCGGTGAGGAAGAACACCTCCTCGCCCCGCTGACGATGGTGGCGGGCGATCACGTCGGCGGCAATCGTGGTGTACGCGTGCCCGAGGTGCGGAGCCGCGTTGACGTAGTAGATCGGCGTGGTGACGTAGTAGCTCACGGGCGCCCAAGGCTACCGGCGCCCGAGCTCTGCTCGCGCTCCGGCTCGGGAGGGTGGGACCGATACAGCGCATTCGCACTGAGACCCGTGAGGCTCGCGAGCACGCGCGCCGCGGGCCTGCGTCGAGCGCCCGCCTCCACCAGCGCATCGAGCGCCGCTGTCGCGGCTTGCTGATCCCCCTCCTCGCGGTCGGCACCGCCAATCACAAGCACGATCTCTCCGCGCGCCTCCGCAACGGCGTAGTGGCCTGCAAGCTCCACCGCATCTCCGCGCAGGACCTGCTCGTGCAGCTTGCTGAGCTCGCGACACACGGCAACCGGGCGGCCAGGGTCGAGCTCGGCCAGCACGGCCAGGCTCGCCCCCACTCTGCGTGGAGACTCGAAGGCAACGATCGTCTCCGAGTGGGCGCCGAGCAGCCGCAGAAGCTCTCCCCGTGAACGCGGCAAAAAGCCAACGAACCGAAAACTGCTGACCGGCAGACCCGAGGCCACGAGCGCAGTAAGCACCGCGCTTGGCCCCGGCAGCACCTCCACCTCGATCCCCTCCGCGATCGCGTCGGCCACCAGCGGAAAGCCCGGGTCGGATATCAACGGCATGCCCGCATCGCTGACCAGCGCCACACGCGCTCCCTCACGCATCAGCCGCAGTAGCTCGCCGGCGCGCGCGCGCTCGTTGTGCTCGTGCAGGCTGACCAGCCTCACGCCCTCTCGGCGCAGGCCGTGATGCTCCAGCAGCAGTCCCGTGCGCCGGGTGTCCTCGCAGGCGATCGCGTCCGCCTCGCGAAGAACGTCGAGGGTGCGCAGAGTTATGTCCCTCAGATTCCCGATCGGCGTGGGACAGACGGTCAGCCGTCCGACCTTCGCACCGTTGCCTGACATCTCGCAGAATATAGGTGCCGCCGTCTGCCCCTCCACGCAGCGGCCGCAAAGCAGCGATGTCAGATCAAGACCCTGAAAGCCCCCGCGGGGGCTCCGGCGGGCGGGATCGCTACCCACCGCGACCCCCGGGCTCCCGCCGGCGAACGCCACGCATGCCTGCGCAGCCCGCGCGCTCGGGCACGCCTGCCAATCCAAGCTACACGCGCTACCGAGCCGGACCCGGCATGCCGGGAGGCTCAGGCACGATTCCCCCGGCGGGCGGTGGAGGCACGCAGGAGCCAGGGCAGCACAGGGGCCGCCCACGGATCACGATCAAGCGCGCGATCCTCGGCCTGCTCATCCTGTCCGTCGGCTGGCTGGCGCTCTCGCTGGTGCTGTTCCTGATCAGCTCGCACTTCAGGCGCGTCTCGCCGCCCAGCAACGTCGCAAGCGCGCTGGAAGGAGGAGGCCTCCCGCTCACCTCCACAAGCAACATCCTCGTGCTCGGCTCCGACAGACGCGAAAAGAACAGCAAGGAACCGGGCGCGGAAACTTCCGGCTTCGGACGCTCCGACACGATCATGCTGATCCGCACGGGCGGCGGGCACTCGGCACGGCTCTCGATTCCCCGCGACACGGTCACCGAAATTCCCGGGCACGGCCTGCAGAAGATCAACGCCGCCCACGTCTACGGCGGCCCCAGGGAGTCGATCGAAGTGATCAAACGCTTCCTCGGGGTCCCGATCAACCACCTCGTTGAAGTCAACTTTGAAAACTTCCCGGCCCTGATCGACTCGATGGGCGGGGTCACCTACACCGGCGGTTGCATCGACTCCGAAATCTCCGGTGGCGCCAGCAACGGCGGTTACACGCTGCAACTGCCAGGGGGCACCCACCACATCGACGGCCGCGAAGCGCTGATCATCGCCCGCACGCGTCACAACCTCTGCGCGCCAGGTCAGGACGACCTCAACCGCGAGGAACACCAGCAGGCGCTCTTCAACGACATGCAGTCCCAGCTGAAGTCGCTGACGGGATTCCTGCGGCTTCCCCTGATCGCCTGGAATGCCCCGCCGGCGATCATTTCCGACATGAGCGGCGAGAGCCTGCTCGCGCTGTTCGCATCGCTTGCGATCGAAGGCAGCCCGCCTACCAAGGTGCTGCGGCCCACCGGGGCGATCACGCTGCCCGACGGCGAAGAAGGGCTGACTATCAGCGAAGAAGCAAAGAAGCGTCAGGTGGCCGAATTCATGAGCCGCTGAGGGCCCGAGCCTAGCTCGCGCCGACGGCGCTGCTGACCTTCGACTCCGCTTTCGACTCAGGCTTGGCGGAGGCTTTGTCGCCCCCCGACTCCGATTTGGAGCTCGCGGAGCTCTCCGAAGAGTCCTTCTTCTCAGTCGATGAGCCGGCCTGCCCATCTGAGGAGCTCTCGCTGGAGGAGGCATTCTCGCGCTGGCGCCGGCGGGTGCCGTAGTCGGTGTTGTAGAAGCCAGACCCCTTGAAATGGACCGCAGGCGCATGCAGCACGCGCTGGACCTCCACGCCTGTCTCCGGGTCGTGCGTGAGCGGATCCTCGGAGAAGGACTGCATCAGCTCGAAGGTGCTGCCGTCCGGACGCTTGTACTCATAGATCGGCATTGGCACTCCGATTATAGGAGTGCCAACCGCTTCGTGCCAGGGCTTCTACCCGGCCAGCAGCGACTTGGCGCAGTCGATGCCTGCAAGCACCGTCTGTGAGAAGTCGCGGTCGGGCTCGGAGAGCATCCGCAGCGAGAACCCGTCAGCGAGCGAGAAGAGGATCTCGGCCACCGTCTCCGGCTCGGCGTGCAGCGCGATGACGCCCTCGCGCTGTGCGGTCGCGAGCATCCCCGCAAGGTGCTCGCGCATGCGCCGCTGCAGCGCAGCGAACTCCAGCGCGATGTCCTGGTTGCGGCGGGAGAGCGTGAACAGCTCGAAGATCAGGGTGACGAAGTCCGGTTCCTCACGGACGGTCTGCTCCAGGCTCTGCGCCATCAGCCCCACGAAGGCCTCGGCGGTGCTCGCGCCGGCGAGTTGTCCTTCCAGGCGCTCCAGCCGCAGCTCGCAGTCGTGGCGCACGGCCTCGACGAGCAACTTCTCCTTGGTGCCGAAGTAGTAGTGCAGCAGGCCGCGCGATACGCCCGCCTCGCGCGAGACCCGCTCGAAGGTCGACCCCGCGGTGCCCCGCAGCGCGACGCTGTGACGCATCGCAGCCACGATCCGCCGCGCCTTCTCGCTGGTCAGCGGCCGCGACGGCGCCTGCCCGCGTGGCGCCGTCGCACTCATCTGCCTGTCCTCAATGCGTCTCTTGCTCGTTCTCGCGGGGGCTCGCCGGCACTCTCAGGAGGCCGGCGCCGAAGCGCTCTCGCTCTGCGCCGGCGCCGGCTGTGAGGGCGCGGTCGTGGAGCTGTAGTCGAATTCTTCCTCTGCGCCGAAGAGCAGATCGAGCACCTTCGAGCGCAGACCCTCGCTGAACACGAGCGCCAGCACGCCGCCCACGGCGAGCAGCAGCACGGTCCGGCCACCGCCTTTGCGCCGCTTCTTTTGCTGCTTGGGCTTCTCGGTCAGGCTCGCGGAGGCCTCCCGCAAAGCCTTCGCCGCTTCTGAGAGCTCGCGCTGGAGCTTGCGATCCTCAAAGAGCGCCTTGCCCGCCGGCTTGCCGTTGTGCATCCGCCCGTAAGCGCTGCGTGCTGCCGCATAGGCCGCCAGGATGTTCTGGCGCAGATCGTCATCCTCGATCAGCCGCTGCACGTAGCGGTTGCGTTGCGCAGCCCTTGCCGCCTCAGCGGCCTTGCCCATACCGTCTTTCGCTGCCATCTGACCACCACCTCTGCTCGCGCTTTCCCGGTCAGCCCAATAGTAGACATGTGATGTCGCCCCGTGCCAACCGCACCGCGGCATCCGCGTCAGGCGTCAGACGTACAGGGAGGCCTGCTCCTGGGCTGAGGGGAACGCCCACGCGGTCCGCGCGCGACGCTCCTGGCGGAAGACCAGGCGAAGCTGGGGAGGAGGCTTCAGGTTTGCCTCAGCAGGACGGAAGGTCGCACACGGCTCCTCCAGGCTCAGCGCACAGAGCATGTTCTGGGCAAAGAAGCAGTCATCGCAACTGACCTTTCGCGGCTTCCGTTTTCCCTGCTGTCTTGACTGCAAAGTCACTCCCCCTTCGCTTGCGCATGGCTGACCGCCGCGGGTGCAAGCCCCGCGCGTGTCCGACGGCATGGACAGAGCTGGCCATGAGGCCCAGGTCTCTGGCTGCCGGGCTCAGGATGAGCCCAGATGAGGCGCCCGCTCCCCCTCCGGCGGGAGGGCGTGAGGCGGTGTCGAGCATCAAATCATTCTCGGCCGCCACGCTCAAGCTGCGACGGCCGGGCTTCTCGCAAATCGCAGAGAAAACTTCTCAGGCCGCTCGCGGACCGGGCCCGCCGACCCGCTTCGCTGCTCAGCGGTCGAGGTCCATCCCCGCCTGCGCGGCATCCACCACATGGCGTGCGATCGCAAGTGAGGAGGTCGCCCCTGGGGATGGCGCATTGCGCACGTGCAGCGTCCGCTGCGTACGCGAGAACACGAAGTCGTCGACCAGCGACCCGTCTCTTCCGAGCGCCTGCGCACGAACGCCGGCAAACGCGGGCTCGACGTCCTCTGGAGCAAGGCCCGGCAGATAGCGCGCGGCCAGGCGCACGATCACCCTGCTGTCAAGCGCCTGGTGAAGCTCCCCGGCGGCCGTGCGCCACCATTTCGCGATCATCCGCCATGAGCCCGGCCAGGCGGCGGTCTGCAGCAGATCTCTCGGGCGCACCCGGGAGAGCCGATAGGCGTCGCGAGCGCCGGCGAGCAGGGCCGTAGGACCCACCAGCACCTCCCCGTCGATCGTGCGCGTCAGGTGCACGCCCAAGAACGGCAGTCGCGGATCGGGAACTGGATAGATCAGCCCGCGCACCAGATCGCGGCGCTGTGGACGCAGGCGCAGGTAGGCGCCCCGAAACGGCACGATCCGAGGATCCGGGTCGGCGCCGCTGGCGACCGCGAGTCGATCTGACCAAGCGCCCGCACAGAAGATCGCGCAGCGTGCCTCGGTGGAGCCGCCGGCGTGCTCGATCAGCACGCTCCTTGGCCCGTCGATCGCCCTGTGCACGTCGCAGCCGACCACAAGATCGCCGCCCGCGTCCCCGATCTCCTGCGCGTAAGAGCGCGCCACGGCGGCGAAGTCGACGATGCCGGTCGCCGGCGAGTGCAGCGCTGCCACGCCGCAGGCGTGGGGCTCGATCTCAGCGATCTCCTGCGCCGTGAGCATCCGCATGCCGCCGACACCGTTCGCCGTAGCTCGACGGTGCAGCTCCTCCAGACCTGGCAGCTCAGAGCGATCCAGAGCGATGATCAGCTTGCCGCAGCGCTGCACCGCGATGCCATGCTCGGCACAGTGCTTGTAGAGCTCGGCTGCGCCCTCCACGCAGAGCTTGGCCTTCAACGACCCGGGCGCGTAGTAGATACCCGCATGGATCACTCCGGAGTTGTGACCGGTCTGGTGGGATGCAAGCTCGCGCTCGCGCTCCAGCACGCAAATCGAGGATTGCGGATAGCGCCGCGTGAGCTCGCGTGCAACCGCCAGACCGACGATCCCGCCGCCCACCACGGCGAGATCGCAACGCGCCGGCGCGCTGCTCAGATCGCTCGGTTGTGGCTGTGCAGATCCCATCGGGGCATCATCATGACGTGGCATGAGAATCCTTGTCACCGGCGCAAGCGGCTTCGTCGGCGCGACCCTGATTCCGGAGCTCGCCGCGCAAGGCCATCAGCTGCGCGCCCTCAGCCGCGACCCAGCTCGCATCACGGTGCCGGGCGCCGAGCCAGTGCGCGGCGATGTGCTCAGCGGCCAGGGCCTGGCGCACGCGCTGCGCGATGTCGAGATCGCCTATTACCTGATCCATTCGATGGAGACGGCGCGCGATCACGGGCAAGCAGAGCGTGGACCCGGCACATTCCCGGAACGTGAGCGGCTCGGCGCCGCGCACTTTGCAACCGCGGCGAAGATGGCGGGCGTGCGCCGGATCGTCTACCTCGGCGGACCGTTGCCGGCGGGTGGCACAGCCTCTGCTCACCTGACCAGCCGCGCCACAGTTGAGCGCATCCTGATGGCCGCAATCCCGGACTCCTTGGCGCTGCGCGCCTCGATCGTGATCGGCGCCGGCTCGCGGTCGTTTCGGCTGCTCGTACGCCTGGTCGAGCGGCTGCCCGTGCTTGCGCTGCCCGCGTGGCACGCCAAACAGGTGCAGCCAATCGACGCACGCGATGTGACGGCGATGCTCGTGGCCGCAGCAACCGTGAAGGAGGCGGGAGGCCTCTCGCTCGAGATCGGTGGGCCGCAGAGGCTCACATATGAGGAGGTGCTCTCCCGGATCGCCGAGCTCATGCTCATCTGGCGGCCCGCGGTGAAGCTCCGCATGGATCTCACGCCGATCGTCGCGCGCGTTGCCGCCGCCCTCGCCAGTGAGGACCCCGACTTGGTGCTGCCGCTGATGGAAAGCCTTGCCTGTGAGATGCCGGCGGGCGACGCGCGCGCAGCGCAGATCCTCGGCGTAAGCCTGCATTCATTCGATGCCGCCGTCGAACATGCGCTCGGCGAGTGGGAGCGCAGCGAGCCACTTGCGGCACGTTGATCGCCCGCGCGAGCACGCCCCACGCAAGCTACGGTTCTCAAAAGCGATGAGCACAGTCGATCTCTCAGCTCACATCGATGCGCCGCCCGAGAAGGTGTGGGAGGTCGTGATGGACCCCGGTCGGCTCGGGGAGTGGGTCACGATTCACCGCCGGCTGCGATACACAGACGAGGGTGCGGCGCGCGTCGGCTACCGGATGGAGCAGCAGGTGCATCTGCGGGGCGTCAGCCTCGATGTCCACTGGGAGCTCGTGGAGTGTGCACCCAACCGCCATGCAGTCTGGGAGGGCCGGGGGCCGGCACGCTCCCACGCAAGAACCGAGTACGTGCTCATCCCTGAGCAAGACGGAGCAACCACCTGCTTCCGATATCACAATGAGTTTCACGCTCCGCTTGGGCCGATCGGCGCGATTGCCAGCCGTGCACTCGTAGGGGGCATGCCCGAACGAGAGGCACACCGCACGCTGGAGCGACTCAGCGAGCTGATGGCTCGTCCTTCCTGAGCCCGCAGGTGGAGTCTGGAGAAGTCAGCCAGGTGAGATTGCACCCTTCAAGATCTGCACCAGTGAGATAACAGTCCAGAGGTTGTGTAACAATGCTCGCAACTAAACCCTGCTAGTGAGGTTCCAACGTGACTGACTTCCTTGACGAGAAGCGCCAAGAGATCAACCAGCGTCTGAGCGAGCTGAGGCCGCTCGTCGACGAGTTTCATCGGCTCGAGGCTGCAGCCGCCGCGCTCGAGGGCGTGGGTGGCAACGGCGTAGCGCCGGCTCCCGCGGCGCGCGTCAGCGCTACCCCCACACCCGCACCCGCCAAGCGTCGTGGGCCGGGCCGTCCCCGCCGCACCGCGGCAGCCACTCCGAGCAGCACCACAACCGCTGCGGCGCCCCGCCGTCGCGCCGGCAGGCGCAAGGGCAGCGGCACCCGTTCTGCGCAGGCGCTCAACTTCGTCAAGGAGCAGCCCGGGATCACCATTCCCGAGCTCGCTGCGCGGATGGGCATCAAGCAGAACTACCTCTACCGAGTCCTTCCCTCCCTCGAGCAGGAAGGCAAGGTAGCCAAGCAAGGACGCGGCTGGCACGCCAAGGCATAGCCTGGTCTGCATCATTGCAGCACGCAAAAGGGCGCGGCTTCGGCCGCGCCCTTTTTTTATGCAAATTCGCTTGCAATCCAAACGCGGATTGCCTGCCTGATTTCAGATCAGACCAAGCTCGGCCACCGCTTTGCGCTCGTCCTCCAGCTCGGCGACGCTGGCGTCCACTCGGGACTTTGAGAACTCGTCCAGGGCGAGACCTTGGACGATCTCGTATGAACCTCCGGTGCAGGTGCAGGGAAAACCGGCGATCAGGCCGTCCGGTACACCGTATGAGCCGTCGGAGGGGACGCCCATCGAGACCCAGTCGCCCTGCGGCGTGCCGAGCACCCAGTCGTGGACGTGCTCGATTGCCGCGTTTGCGGCTGAGGCAGCGGAGGAGGCACCGCGTGCGTCGATGATCGCGGCACCGCGCTTCTGCACGGTGGGGATGAAATCGTCGGTCAGCCAGGACCTGTCGTCGAGCACCTCGGAGGCGGGGCGGCCTGCCACCTTCGCATGGAAGATGTCGGGGTACTGAGTGGCAGAGTGATTGCCCCACACGCTGATGTTGGTCACATCGGCGACTTTCACGCCGGCCTTGCCTGCCACCTGAGCGATCGCGCGGTTGTGGTCCAGGCGCATCATCGAGGTAAAGCGCTCGCGGGGAATATCGGGGGCGTTGCTCATCGCAATCAGAGCATTTGTGTTGGCGGGGTTGCCGACCACGAGGATCTTCACGTCAGAGGCAGCATGCGCGTTCAGCGCCTGGCCCTGCGGCTTGAAGATGCCGCCGTTTGCCTGTAGCAGATCTCCTCGCTCCATGCCCTTGCCGCGCGGGCGGGCACCGACAAGCAGGGCGACGCCCACACCGTCGAAAGCGACGTTCGGATCGTCGGTGATCTCGATCCCCGCAAGCAACGGAAAGGCGCAGTCGTCGAGCTCCATCGCGGTACCCTCCGCAGCCTTCACCGCCTGGGGTATCTCCAGCAGACGCAGCTCCACCTTAGTGTCGGGCCCTAGCATCTGTCCGCTTGCGATGCGGAAGAGGATGCTGTAACCGATTTGACCTGCTGCGCCGGTGACGGCGACTCTAACTGGGTTGCTCACTTTCCTATCAGCTCCTGGCTCTTGGATTGACTTGCCTTGCCCACCAGCGCGTCAGACCATCGCGCGCTGCAGGCCCGTCTCGATCGAGGTGAGGAACTCCTCCGTGGTCTGCCATGCCTGCTGCGGCCCGACCAGCAGCGCGAGATCCTTCGTCATCTTCCCCTCTTCCACTGTTTGCACGCAGACACGCTCCAGCGCCTGCGCGAACTCCCCGACCGCGGGAGTGCCGTCCATGCGCGCACGAGCCTCCAGCCCACGCGTCCAGGCGAAGATCGAGGCGATCGGGTTGGTGGAGGTGGGCTTGCCCTGCTCGTGCTGGCGATAGTGACGCGTCACCGTGCCGTGCGCGGCCTCCGCCTCCACCGTGTTGCCATCCGGCGTCATCAGCACGCTGGTCATCAGCCCAAGCGAGCCGAATCCCTGGGCGACGCTGTCTGACTGCACGTCGCCGTCGTAGTTCTTGCAAGCCCACACATAGCCGCCCTCCCACTTCAGCGCAGAGGCGACCATGTCGTCGATCAGGCGGTGTTCATAAGTGATCCCCGCCTGATCGAACTGCGACTTGAACTCGGCCTCATAGATCTCTTCGAAGAGATCCTTGAAGCGCCCGTCATAACGCTTGAGGATCGTGTTCTTGGTCGAGAGATAGACCGGGTAGCCGCGCTCCAGGCCGTAACGCATAGAGGCCCGCGCGAAGTCGCGGATCGACTCGTCGAGGTTGTACATCGCCAGCGCCACCCCGCCGCTAGGGAAGTCATAGACCTCCAGCTCCATCGGCTCGCTGCCGTCAGAGGGCGTGAAGGTGAGTGTGAGCGCGCCTGCGCCCGGCACCACCAAGTCGGTGGCACGGTACTGGTCGCCGAAGGCGTGGCGGCCGATCACGATCGGCTTGGTCCAGCTCGGCACCAGTCGCGGCACGTTTGCGATCACGATCGGCTCGCGGAAGATCACGCCGCCAAGGATGTTGCGGATCGTGCCGTTGGGCGAGCGCCACATCTGCTTCAGGCCAAACTCAGCAACGCGCGCCTCGTCTGGGGTGATGGTTGCGCACTTAACTCCCACGCCGTGGCGCTTGATCGCCTCCGCGGCCTCGATCGTGATCTGATCGTCGCTCGCGTCGCGGCTCTCGATGCCGAGGTCGTAGTAATCCAGCTCCACGTCGAGGTATGGCAGGATCAGCCGCTCCCTGATCATCTCCCAGATGATGCGGGTCATCTCGTCGCCGTCGAGCTCCACGATCGGTTTCTCAACCTTGATCTTGGCCATGTCTAGTCCTTGAGGTCGTGAGACTTTTCTTGGCCCGAGTGGGCCGCTGCGATGCTCAGGGCGCTCCTTGCTGCGGCGGACCCGTCGGGCGAGCACCAGTGGCTCGTCCCGCCTGCGCAAACCGGCATGAACGCAGGGGAGGATGCTATCGCGAGCGGCCCGGATGGGCCGCTAGGCCACTAAGCTCTGCTTGAGATGGCTGTTGTGCCTGCAACCGAGGATCAGGCACGGGCTGGGGAAGGGTCACCCTGGAAGACGCACGAGGTGCAAAACCAGGTCCCGCCGCTGCTCGGACTCGATCTGTTCTCAAGCAACCTGCCGCTGGTCGAGGCGAGCAGGCGCGAGGGCGCTGCCTGGGTGGGCGAGCGCGCTGCCCAGCTCGGCAAGCTCGTCGGCGGAGAGCCGATGGAGTGGGGGCGCCTGGCCAATGAGAACAAGCCGGTACTGAAGACCCACGACCGCTACGGGCACCGCATCGACGAGGTCGAGTTCCACCCTGCCTGGCACAGCCTGATGAAGCTCGGAGTCGAGCACGAGCTGCACGCGCTGCCTTGGCGGCACCCGGAGCAGGACGGAGCCCACGTCGCAAGAGCGGCCCTATACATGACCGCGATGCAGGCCGAGGCCGGCTTTGCCTGTCCGATCACGATGACCTTCGCGGTGATCCCTGCGCTGCGCGCCCAGCCGGATCTGCTGGCCGAATGGGAGACGCTGATCACCGCCACGAGCTATGACCCGCGGGCGATCCCCGCGGCCCAGAAGGGCTCTGCGATCGCAGGCATGGCGATGACCGAGAAGCAGGGCGGCTCCGACGTCAAAGCCAACACCACCTTTGCCGAGCCGATTGGCGCCGGGGGCGCAGGCGGCGAGTACCTGATCACGGGCCACAAGTGGTTCTGCTCGGCGCCGATGAGCGACATCTTCCTGGTGCTGGCGCAGGTGCGCGACGCCGGCCTCTCCTGCTTTTTGCTTCCGCGCATCCTGCCCGACGGGAGCAGAAACGCATTTCACATCCAGCGCCTGAAGGACAAGCTCGGCAACCACTCAAACGCCTCCAGCGAGATCGAGCTGCATCGCGCCTTCGCACAGATGGTGGGGGAGCCGGGCCGCGGAGTGCGCACGATCATCGAGATGGTCGGCCACACGCGCCTGGACTGCGTGATCGGCGCCGCCGCCGGCATGCGCTCCGGCGTGATGAACGCAACCCACCACGCCGCGCACCGCTCCACGTTCGGCAAGCCGTTGATCGAGCAGCCACTGATGCAGAACGTGTTGGCCGACCTATGCGTAGAGGCCGAGGCCAGCACGGCGCTCGCGATGCGTCTGGCCCGCGCCTACGACGAGGCCGACGCGGACGCGAGGGCCGGCGAGAGCTCCACCGATGCGCAGCTCTTCAAGCGCCTGGCAACGGCGGTCGGCAAGTACTGGGCCTGCAAGCGCGCGCCCAACCACGCCTTCGAGTCGCTGGAGTGCCTGGGCGGCAACGGCTACGTGGAGGAGTCGGGGATGCCGCGCCTCTACCGGGAGGCTCCGCTGGCCTCGATCTGGGAGGGCTCCGGCAACGTGATGAGCCTCGACGTGCTGCGAGCGCTCGTGCGCGAGCCGCGCTCGGCGGAAGTCTTCATGGCCGAGGTGCAGCTCGCCGCCGGCGGCGATGCGCGCTTGGACGCCCACATCGCACGTCTGCAGCGCGAGCTCTCCGATTTCGAGCAGATCGAGACCAGGGCCAGGCGCGTGGTGGAAGCGATGGCGCTCGCGCTGGAGGGCTCGCTGCTGGTGCGGCACGCCCCGGGCGAGGTGGCGGACGCCTTCTGCGGCTCGCGCCTGGGCGGCGAAGGGGGCCTGGAGTACGGCACGCTCTCCGCCGGCACCGCCTTCGCCTCGATCATTGAGCGCCACCGGCCGCAGCTGTAATCGCAGGCGCGCCGCGCAACGCGCTCGCGGCATACCATTGCGAATGTGAATCCGAGGCGAACCAGCTTCCAGCTCGCCCGCGTGTTCGGCATCAGGATCACGGCCGGCCTGAGCTGGTTCTTCGTGCTGTTCTTCTATATCTTCGTCCTGCACGAACTGCTCAGTGGCCAGATCCCTGACGCGTTCGCCGTGACGGTGCTCACGGCGCTCTCGTTCTTTGTATCGCTGCTGGTCCACGAGCTCGGCCATGCGCTGGTAGCCAAGCGCAACGGACTCCAGGTGATCGAGATCCAGCTGTGGGCACTCGGCGGCCTGACGAGGACCAGCGGCAATACCGAGACCCCTGGCGCTCAATTCGCTGTTGCGGCCGCTGGCCCGTTGGCGACCGTAGGCGTAATAGTGGTCTGCTGGCTGCTCGGCAGCGTCACAGCTTCACATCAGCCGCTGCTGAGCCTCGCCGTCGAAGCTGGACCCCATGCAAGCCCGCTCGGCGTGTGGCTGAAGGTGCTTGCGATCCTCAACCTGTTCGTGCTCGCGATCAACCTCATACCCGCCTTCCCGCTCGACGGCGGCCAGATCGCTCAGTCGGCGATCTGGAAGATCACGGGCGAGCGCAATCTCGCAATCCACATCACGGGCAGGCTGGGCCAGGCATTCGCGGCGGTGTTCGGCCTCGCCGGCCTCTACCTGCTCACACAGCGCAACAGCTCCGGCTTCTGGCTGACCCTGATCGCCCTGTTCGTCTACCAGGGCGCGGGCGCAGCCGTGGCGCAGGGGTCGCTCGGGCAGAAGATCCAGCGGCTCACCGTCGCAGACGTGATGGACCGGGAGCCGATCACGATCCCGGTGGATACGACCCTGCTCGACGCCCAGGAGCAGTTCTTCGCTCGCTATAAATGGCCCTGGTTCGCGGTGATCGACTCGGCCAGGCACTTCATGGGCGTGCTGCGTCAGGAGCGCGTGGACGCCGAGCTCGCTGCCGGCCGGCCTGCGCTGAACGTGCTCGAAGCGCTAGAGGAGGACATACCTGTGCGGATCGGTGAGAGCCAGCCTCTGGAATCGCTGCTGCGCTCCGAGGCGCTCGGTAGGCTCGGCGGCATGGTGGCAGTCGACGGCGAGGGGACGCTGCAGGGGGTCGTGACGCTGGCGCAGGTGCGCCAGGCGCTGCGACCGGCCTCCTAGCGGCGAGCGCAGATGGCCGTGGAGCCGGCCGCCTCGCGCGGTGGAGGACCGAGCTCGCTCGCAACCGCCGCGCCGATGGGCCGGCGGATGATCGCCAACAAGTGGGCTCCCCGGATCGCGCTGTGCCTGGTGCTGATCTTCTCCTTCGGCGCCAAAGCCATAGATCTCAACCAGCCCTGCGAATCCCCCTGTAAGGCGCACAGCAAGTACACGCTGATCTTCGACGAGTCCTACTACGTAAACGCCGCCCGCGTGATCGCCGGGATCAACCCGCCGGCCGGCGAGCCCTACCACGACACACCGCTCTACGACGACCCCAACGCCGAGCATCCGCAGCTGGCAAAGCTCGCGATCGCGGCCGGGATCGAGATCTTTGGCGATAACACCACTGGCTGGCGTGCGGGCAGCATCCTGTTCTCACTGATCGCATTGCTGGCGCTCTATGCGCTCGTGCGCGCATGCGGGGGAGGACCATGGCTTGCGGTCGGCGCGAGCGCCGTGATGGCGCTTGACAACCTGATGCTCGTCCACGGCCGGATCGGCACGCTGGACATCTACGCCGTGGCGATGATGCTCGTAGCCGCCGCCTTCTACATGCGAAGACGGCCTCTGCTCGCGGGGCTTGCGCTGGGCGTCGCCGCGTGCATGAAGGAAGTCGCGCTCTCGCTGCTACTCGTGTTCGCGTTGATGGAGGCGCTGCAGATCGCGCGCGTATGGCTGCGCGAGCACGAGCCTGTCAGGCAGGCGGCGCTCGCTCGGGGCCGTCAGTTCGGGCTCTTCCTGCTCGCCGGCGCGCTCGGCACGCTCGGGCTGCTGTGGCTGCTCGATGTGCTCGTTCCTGCCTATGACCCCGGCACCCACACCCTCTACGCCGGAAATCCCTTCAGCCACCTGGCGCACATGTACGAATACGCGCAGCTCCTGAAGTCAAAGCCCGGCGAAACCGGCATCGCCTCTGACCCGCTGGCATGGCTCTTGAACGAAAAGCCGATTAACTACGCGCGCGTGGCGGTCAGCACCTCCGTGGCGGGCAAAGTGGTCGCCACGCACGACACATTCCGCTTCGAGGGCGTGATGAACCCGTTCATCATCTTTCTGACGATCCCCGCCCTCTTCGCGGCGCTGGCCGCGGCCTGGAAGACGGGCGAGCGGGTGGCCGCGCTGGGCGCCTGCTGGTGCCTGGGCACCTTCCTGCCGTACCTGTTCGGCAGCGCCGTCTCGGGCCGGATCTCCTACCTCTACTACATGGTCACGGTGATGCCGGGCGTCTATCTGGTGGTCACGCGCTTCTTCGCCTCCAAGAGCATGCCCAGGGCCGCCACCGTGGGCTGGGCGATCGCCCTGATCTACGGCTTCGTCCATCTCTATCCGATCCGGACGCTGCTCTGAGCAAGGCCGAGCGCACCTGAAGCCAGCAGACGCCTCGCTACGCAGCCATCCAGGGCGGAGTTATAGAGTCCCCGCAATGCCAGAGCACGACGTACTCATCATTGGCGCCGGCCTTGCCGGTCAGCGCGCCGCCCTCGCTGCGGCGCAGGCCGGCGCTTCGGTGGCGATCATGAGCAAGGTTCACCCCGTGCGCTCACACTCGGTCGCGGCCGCCGGCGGCATCAACGCCGCGATCAGCCTCGATGACGACTGGCGCTCGCACGCTTATGACACCGTCAAGGGCTCCGACTTCCTCGGCGACCAGGACGCGATCGAGGTGATGTGCAGCGAGGCGCCGGGCGAGGTGATGCACCTGGAGCACATGGGCGTCACCTTCCATCGCAACGATAAGGGCGAGATGGACCTGCGCGCCTTCGGCGGCGCCTCGATGAAGCGCACCGCCTATGTGGCGGACATCACCGGGCAGGCGCTGCTGCACGTACTCTACGAGCAGCTGATGAAGCACCACGAGCAGGTGGAGCGCTACGAGGAGTGGTTTACGACCTCACTGCTGATGGATGAGGCAGGAGCAAGCGTCGGGGTGATCGCGCGCGACGTACGCAGCGGACGGATGGAGGCGTTTACCGCTAAGAACGTGATCCTCGCCTGTGGCGGCGCCGGACAGGCGTACAAGCCCACGACCAACGGGCTGATCGTGACCGGCGACGGCATCGCGCTGGCCTACAAGGCCGGCGCGCCGCTGATGGACATGGAGATGGTCCAGTACCACCCCACCTGCCTGGTCGAGAGCGGCATCCTGATCACCGAGGGCGCGCGCGGCGAGGGCGCGCACCTGCTCAACGCAAACGGCGAACGCTTTATGGAGAAGTCGGCTCCCAACAAGATGGAGCTCGCCTCCCGCGACGTGGTCTCCCGCGCGGAGCAGATCGAGATCAACGAGGGCCGCGGCGTGGGCCCGAACGGCGCCGGCATCTACCTCGACGTCACGGTCGTGCCGCGCAAGCGCACGCTGGAGGCGCTGCGCGAGATCGTAAACCTCGGCCGCGATTTCGCCGGCGTGGACATTACGCGCGAACCGATCATGATCCGGCCCGGCCAGCACTACATCATGGGTGGCGTGAAGACCGACATCGACGGGCGCACGCCGATTGAGGGTCTCTACGCGGCGGGCGAGGTCGCCTGCGTCTCGGTGCACGGCGGCAACCGCCTCGGCGCCAACTCGCTGCTCGACACGCTGATCTTCGGCCGCCGCGCAGGCGAACACGCGGCTGCCCGCAGCGCCTCGATGCCTATGCCGCAGGTGGATACGATCTCGCGCCTCAAAGAGGACGAAGGCAGCATCGCTGCGATCGTGGCTCGCGAGAAGGGCGGCCGGCGCGTCTCTGAGATCAAGGACGAGCTCGGCGAGACGATGAACCGCTACGCCGCGGTCTTCCGCGACGAGCAGAGGCTTCAGAGCGCGCGCGAGGTGGTCGCGCGACTGAAGGAGGAGGCCAAGAGCGCCTACATCGACGACCGCGGCACGGTCTTCAACCAGGACGTGCTGGGCGCACTGGAGCTCTCCTACATGCTCGACTGCGCCGAGGCGATCGTGCTCGGCGCGATCGAGCGCAAGGAGTCGCGCGGCGCCCAGTTCAGGACCGACTATCCGCAGCGCGACGACGAGAACTGGCTCAAGCACATCAACATCACCGCCACGGCGGACGGGCCGCAGCTGTCCTACTCGCCTGTGACGATCACGCAGTGGGAGCCCGAGGAGAGGAAATACTGATGTCGAGCACCACCTCCGCGCCCAGGAGCAGCGTCACGCAGGCCTTCAGGCTGCGGCTGCGCCGCTACGACCCCGAGTCGGGCCAGGCCGCCTACTGGGACGAGCACGAGATCGAGCTCGAGGGGCACCGCTCGGTGCTCGAGGGCATCCTGCAGGCCAAGAACCGCTTCGACGGCTCGATCGGCATCCGCTGCTCCTGTCGCCAGGCGATCTGCGGCTCCTGCGGCGTGCGTGTCAACGGCGAGCCGGCGCTGGCCTGCCACACCCATCTCGACGAGGCTCTCTTGGGCGCCAAGGACGGCGTGATCGAGATCGAGCCAATGGGCAACATGCCCGTGATCAAGGACCTGATCGTCGACATGGACGCAGTGCACTGGAAGAAGGTCCAGCGCGTCACGCCGTGGCTGATCGGCAAGCAGCCGGTGCCCGAGCGCGAGTACATCGTCGATCGCGAGAGCATGGTCGACGTGACTCAGACGATGGCCTGCATCCAGTGCGGCGCCTGCGTCTCGGACTGCTTGGCGATGGAGGTCGACCCAGGCTTCATCGGCCCCGCCGCGCTGGCGAAGGCATATCGCTTCGTCGGCGATCCGCGCGACGACGCCCGCCACGAGCGCCTCAACGACCTCGCCCAGGACCCTCAGGGGATCTACGACTGCACCCACTGCTTCAAGTGCGTGCAGGCATGTCCGAAGGACGTCAACCCGATGGGCCAGATCATGCGGCTTAGGCGAATCGCTGGCGCCGACGAGAAGATCGTCGACATCAACAACGGCCACCGCCACGAGGAAGCGCTGACCACGCTCATCCGCGACTACGGGCTACTGCACGAGGCGGAGTTGATTCCCCGCTCCTACGGCGGCAACTCGTGGTTCGGCAAGTTCCATCCCGCTGCCGGCAAGGAGCTGCTCTCCTCGTTGCCCGTCGCGATCAGGGGCATCCTGCGCGGAAAGATCAATCCGAAGATCGCGCTGCTTGGCCACAAGCTCGCCAAACGAGACCTCGACTCCGTCAAGCGCATCTACGAGCGCGTGGAGAGCAAGCCGGAACGCTACGAGCTCAACCTCTACATCGTGGGGGAGGACGAATCATGAAGGTCGCCTACTGGCCCGGCTGTGTCAGCCGCGGATTCACGCCCGAGCTGCACGGCTCGATGGCGAAGGTCGCTCCCATGCTGGACATCGAGCTGGTCGAGCTGGACCGCGGCAACTGCTGCGGCGCCGGCGTGATCGCCGAGCACAACCAGGAGCTGGCCGACACGCTGAACGCGCGCACCTTCGCACTGGCACAGCAGGTGGAGGGCGCAGAGCTGATGATGAACATCTGCTCCACCTGCCAGGGTGCCCAGACCGAGTGCCAGGAACGCCTGGATGCGAATGCCGAGTACCGCGCGCATGTCAACGACACGCTCTCCTCCGACGGCCTGACCTACGAGAAGGGCCTGACCAACAAGAATTTCCTCTGGCTGCTGGTCGAGGAGATCGGCTTGGACACGCTGGCCGCCAAGGTCCGCCGGCCGCTGACCAACCTCAAGGTCGGCCCCTTCTACGGCTGCTACATCGTGCGTCCCCGCAACCGCCTGGGCATCGATGAGGAGCACCCCCGTGACCACTACTTGGAGCAGGTAATCGAGGCGCTCGGCGGCACGGTGATCGAGTACGCCGGCATGCGCAAGTGCTGCGGCTTCCCGATCGTGACGATGAACAAGGAGGCCTCGCTCAAGCAGGCCGGCACCCATCTCGGTGACGCGGTGGACGCGGACGCCGATTGCCTGGTCACGCCCTGCCCGCTGTGCCACCTGAACCTCGACCTGCAGCAGCCGCTGGCGGCCAAAGTCGTCGCCCGCAAACTGGATATGCCGGTCCTGCACCTGCCCCAGCTCGTCGGCCTGGCACTGGGTCTTTCCCCCAAGGAGCTTGGCCTCAGCCGCCATGTCGTAAAGCCGACCTCGGTGATCGACTGGTCGACCTCGGTCGTGGCCGCAGCAGCCTGAGCACGGCGGAGGACAGGGCGGACCGCGATGGCTAGCCGGCCCGCCCCGCCTCACGCTGTCCAGCGCATGCTGGGACAACCTATGCGATTTCGATCGTTCCTTCTAGGAGTTCGACTTCCTGGCCTCCGTTGAACTTACCGGCTTTAAATTTTTCTCCGACTTTGCCACACTTGGCGGGTTCACTCGATTCGGTCACTTCGGATTCGACCCCGGTGAGGTTGCTTTCCTCGGTGATCCTGCCGCTGTGGTTTTTATATTCGACTTCACCCGCTTTGGAGAAGGTCTGGGGTGTTTTGATTATGAAATGGCATTTGAGGGCGCCCGTGATTAAGATAGTGAGAGGAGGTTCTGCCGTTATGGTCAAGCTGCGTGGGCTTGTCCCGAATCTGTAGTTCGCTAAGCTGACAGTCGCTTCGTCGGAACCACTGAACGCCGTGCATTTGCCGTACAAGATGCTGATGCCTAACGTCGTCGCTTTCAGTGACGTAGCTTCACCTTCGGAGGTAGCTTCTTTGCATTCTATCGCTAGGCCTGACTCGAGGGTGAAGGTCTGTATGCCCAGCGGTTTGCTTTTGAGTTTGCCCGTGTGGCTGTAGATGAATTCTTCGGCCGATGCGGCTGACGCAATCGCGCCGACGAGGACGAACGCCAACAGCACCAGCAGACTGCCATTCGTAACGCGTTTCATGCTGTCTCCTAAATATTCGAGCATTGCACGCATTCGGCGTGCCGGCCGACTCCGCCGGCCGCCCCGCAAGCCATAGCCATGCTGGAGTAGCCTGTCAAGCCTCGTAGAAACGAATGTCTTCCAGTCGGGTTGGGCCAGCCCCCCGGCGAGTCACGAACTGATCGCGTAGGCTGAACCCATGAAGATCCTCACCGTCGTCGGCAACCGGCCGCAGTTCGTCAAGGCGGCGGCCGTCTCGGGAGTGCTCAGAAAGCGTCACCAGGAGACCCTGCTGCACACCGGACAGCACCACGACGAGAATCTCTCGAAGGTCTTCTTCACCGAGCTCGGGCTGGCCGAGCCTGACCGCCGGCTTCAGATTGCCGGCGCCAGCAACACCTCCCAGACAGCGCGGATGCTCGCCGCCCTAGAGCCGATCATCGCCGAGCTCGCGCCTGACGCGACGCTCGTCTACGGCGACACCAACTCCACGCTCGCCGGAGCTCTGGCCTCTGTGCAGGCGGGCGTGCCGGTGATCCACGTGGAGGCCGGCATGCGCTCATTCGACCGGAGCATGCCGGAGGAGGTCAACCGCGTGCTGACCGATCACCTCAGCGACCTACTGCTCTGCTCCTCGCAAACCGCAGCGCAGAACCTTCGCGCCGAGTCGGCACATGGGTCGGTGGTCACCGCAGGCGACGTGATGGTCGACGTGGCGCTGCGCTGGCAACCAGCGGCCAAGGCGGAAACCTCGCAGCCGGCCCGCTACGGCCTTGCTTCAGGCTCCTACCTGCTGCTGAGCGCCCACAGGGCGGGCAATGTAGATCCCCCGGAGAGGCTGACGGCTCTGGTCGAGCTGATCGAGGCGCTGCCGCTGCCGGTGCTCTTCCCAGTGCATCCGCGCACCTCCGCGCGGCTGCGGGAGACAGGCCTCCAGGAGCGGCTGCAGGCCAACGCGAACGTCACGCTCGCCGAGCCCCTTGGATACGTGGAGTTCACTGCCCTGCTGTGCCAGGCGGCGGCGGTTCTCACTGACTCCGGCGGTGTCCAGAAGGAGGCGTACCTCGCGGGCACCACCTGCGTGACCCTGCGCCCCAGCACCGAGTGGGTGGAGACCGTGGAGGCCGGCTGGAACACGCTCGTGGACCTCGACGCCCGGGCGGCGGTGGCGGCAATCGAGAAGCCGCATCCTGATGTGCACCCGCCGCTCTACGGGGACGGCAAAGCCGCCCAGCGCTGCGTGGAGGCGATCGAGGAGTGGGCGGCCTCAGCCGCCGACGCCGGAGGGCTGCTCGGTCTCCACGGCGTCAGGCCCTGAGAGCTCGAATGCCCTGTGCAGGGCACGCACCGCCTGGGGCACCTTCTCGCGTGGGATCACGCAGGAGATCTTGATCGGCGAGGTCGAGATCATCTGGATGTTGATCTCCTCATCCGCCAGCACCCGGAAGACTTTTGCCGCCACACCCGGATGCGAGCGCATCCCGGCGCCGACGATCGAGACCTTGCCCATCTGGGCGCCTTCGCAGATCTCCGCAAACGCGTCTCCTACCAGCGGCTCAAGCGCTTCGCGCGCGATCCGCACGTCTTCGTCTGGCACCGTGAAGGAGATCTCCGCCCTGCCGCCGGCGGAGGTGGGCTCGTTCTGGACGATCATGTCCACGTTCACGTTGGCTGCCGCGAGCGCGTCGAAGATGCGCGCCGCCGCGCCCGGCTCGTCGGGGATGCCGACCAGCGTGATCCGCGCTTCGGCGGTCATGTGGGTGACGGCTGTGATGAGTGGCTGCTCCATGTTCTGCGCCTCGTCGAGAACAACGGTACCGGGCGTGTCGCTGAAAGACGAGCGACAGTGGATCTTGACGCCGTGGTTGCGCGCGTACTCGACCGAGCGAAGCTGCAAGACGCCTGCCCCCGAGGCCGCCATGTCGAGCATCTCCTCGAAGGAGACGACGTCGAGCTTGCGCGCCTGCGGCACGATCCGCGGGTCGGCGGAGAAGACGCCCTCCACGTCGGTGTAGATCTCGCATTCCTCCGCTTCCAGCGCCGCCGCGACAGCGACCGCTGTGGTGTCCGACCCGCCCCGTCCCAGCGTGGTCACGTCCTTGTTGGTCGAGACGCCCTGAAAGCCCGCCACCAGCACGATGTGATCCTCTTCCAGCGCCGCCCTGATGCGCTCCGCCCGCACATCCAGGATGCGAGCCTTCGTGTGAGATGTGTCCGTCACGATGCCGGCTTGGGAGCCGGTGAAGGAGATCGCGCGGTGGCCGAGATCGTGGATCGCCATCGCGCACAGCGCGCAGGAGATCCGCTCGCCCGTGGAGAGCAGCATGTCCATCTCGCGCGGATCGGGCGCGCCGGAGACCTCATTGGCCATCGCGATCAGCTCGTCGGTCGTCTTGCCGCGGGCGGAGAGGACGGCGACCACGCGCTTTCCTTCCTGCCGCTTTGCGACGATCCGCTGCGCCGCGCGCTTGATGCGCTGCGCGTCGGCGACGGAGGTGCCACCGAACTTCATCACGACGATCTCAGACACGCCGTGAGGATAGCTCCGCTCGGCCGGGCAGACCAGCCCTGCACACGCCTCTACAACGCCTGCCGGCCCACAAGCGCCTTGCCCAGGGTGACCTCGTCTGCGTACTCGAGGTCGGCGCCGACCGGCAGGCCGCTCGCCAGCCGCGTTACGGTGAGGCCCGCGACGCGCTCGCGCAGGCCCTGCGCGATGTGCAGCGCCGTCGCCTCGCCCGTGGTCGTCGGGTTGGTTGCAAGCACGACCTCCCTGACCTCGGACTGCCCCCCGTTCACCCGTGCATAGAGCTCCTCGATCCGCAGGTCCTCAGGGTCGACGCCGTCGATCGGCGAGAGCGCGCCGCCCAGCACGTGGTAGACACCGCGGTACTCGTGGGTGCGCTCGATCGGGATCACATCGCCCGGCTCCTCCACCACGCAGATCAGCCCCCGGTCGCGGCGCTGGTCGGTGCAGATGCGGCATCGAGGTTCATCGGCGAGGTTGAAGCAGACCTCGCAGAAGCCGATCTTCTCCTTCACCTCCCTGATCGCATCCGCGAGCGCAAGTGCATCCTCGGGGGTGCTGCGCAGGATGTGGAAGGCGAGCCGTTGCGCGGTTCTGCTGCCCACTCCGGGCAGCTTGGAGAGCTCGGTGATCAGCCGCTGGACGGGCGGCGCAAAGCTGTTCACAGCCCGGGCATTCCCAGGCCGCCCAATCCACCGAGCCCGCCCGCCCCAAGCGGGCCGCCGGGACCGCCGAGGCCGCCCGTCGCCGCCTCCATCCTGCTGGACTGCAGCTCCTGAGCGGCGCGCAGCGCCTCGTTGACGGCCGCAAGCACGAGATCGCCGAGCATCTCCACGTCCTCGGGGTCGACCGCCTCGGGGTCGATAGCCACCGACTTGAACACCAGGTCCCCGGAGACCACGACCTTCACCATGCCGCCACCGGCGCTCGCCTGCACCTGCTCGTCCTTCAGCAAATCCTGGGCCTCCTGGATGTCGCGCTGCATCTTCTCGACCTGCTTGAGCATCTGCTGCATGTTCGGCATCCGTGGCTGCTTGGCCATGTCTCTCACTCCTCTTGCTGGTCCTGCGCCGCTGAGGGCGCCTTCTCCGCGGGCAGCTCCTCGGCGTCGAACTCGGCGATCAGCCGCCTAAACAGCTCCTCCTCGGCGCGCTCGTCGCCTCCGCCGGCGCCGCCATCCTGCTCGAGCTCCTGCCGCAGCTCGTAGCGGATCCGCAGCCGCTGGCCGGTGAGCGAGGCGATCGCCTCGCTCACCGCCGCCCTATTCGCCGAATCCTCGGCCTTCTTCTTCTTAAACGATGAGCTGGGGGCGAACGCAAGCGTGAGCTCGCCCTCGTGCACCGCGACCGGAGTGGCCTCCTCGATCACCGCACCGAGCAGCGCGTGGCTCGAGCGCACGAGATCCACGACCGCGGGCCATAGCTCCCGCATCGCCTCGGGGTCCGTGGCGTTCGCAACCGCAGTGGCTGCGGGTGCGGGCCGCTCGGGCTGCACGGCGGGCGCCTGCGCTGCCGGCATCTGCTGCTCCGGGGCGGGCGCCTGCGCTGTCTGCTCACCGAGATCTGTCGCGGGGGCCTGCTCCACCGGGCCTGCGCCGTTGCTCACGACTGGCGGCTCCGGCGCAGCTGGCGGCTCCGGTGCTGTGCTTGCGGCCCGCGACGCGGGCACTGCGATGGGCGGCGATGCCACCGCCTGCGGCGCTCCCGACTCCAAGCGTTCGATCCGCGCGAGCAGAGCCTTGGTGGAGGGGTCGACCTCCGGGCGCGCGGCCTTCAGCAGCGCCAGCTCCAGCTGTGTGCGAGCGTCGCCGCCGGCGCGCATCGCCTCGGTCGCGGCGGCCAGCAGGTCGAGGAGCCGCACAATGCTGCCCTGGGCGATGTGGGAAGCCTGTTCGGCCAGGCGGACATCGGACTCCTGCGTCAGCGACAGCTCAGCCGGAACCTCGCCCAGCACCTGCACGACCATCAGCTCGCGAGCGCGCGCTTCCAGATCGCCGGCGAAGGCGCCCGGATCGCGTCCGGCGCTCACGCAGCTCTCAACGCACGTGAGCGTCTGCTTGGCATCGCCGGCGTTGACGGCATCGAGCGTCGCAGCGATCAGCTCGCCGTCTGTCACCCCCAGCACCGCCAGCACGTCCTGCAGCGCGATCTCCTGGCCGCTGTAGGTAAGAAGCTGCTCCAGCGTGCCGAGCGCGTCGCGGAAGCTGCCGCCGGCCGCGCGGGCGAGCGCAGCCACCGCCTCCGGCGGGATCGAGATCGACTCCGCCTGCGCGGCGCGCCGCAGCACCGTAGAGACCTGCTCCACGCTCGGCATCTGGAAGTCGAAGCGATGGCAGCGATCGATCACCGTCGCCGGCACCTTCTGCGCCTCGGTGGTCGCAAGCACGAAGACGGTGTTCGGCGGCGGCTCCTCCAAGGTCTTTAGGAAGGCGTTCCAGGCGGCGGTGGAGAGCATGTGCGCCTCGTCGAGGATGTAGACCTTCGTGCGCCCCGACAGCGGTGCGAAGGCAACGCTGTCGCGCAGATCCCTGATGTCCTCGACCGAGTTGTTGGAGGCGGCGTCCATCTCGATCACATCCAGCGAGCGGGCCTCCGCGATCGAGATACAGGACTCGCAGACCCCGCAGGGCGTAATGCCCGCCCCGCGCTCGCAGTTCAGGCAGGCGGCCAGGATCTTGGCCATCGAGGTCTTGCCGGTCCCGCGCGAGCCGACGAACAGGTAGGCGTGGTGGACCTTCTCGGCCAGCACCGCGTTGCGCAGCGTGCGCACGACAGGCTCCTGTCCCACGACGTCATCGAAGGTCCGCGGCCTGTGCCTGCGGTAAAGCGATCGTGGCTGCGTGGAAGGGGACTGCGGAGCGCTCGACACCAGACCTGAGTCTATCCCCGCGCCCGCAGTCAGCAGCCCCCGCCGGCCGCACCGGCGAGGGTCTGGAGACAAAGTAGAGCGGACCGTGCACCCCGCGTCGAGATCTCTACGCCGGCGCCTTGCGCCGCCTGCCGCTCCGGATCGGGAACTCCCGTTGCGCCTGCCGGTGACCGCTTAAGGCTGCTTCCTTCCGGACCTGACCTGGTTCACGAGCCGACACCGCACGGGACCCGAGCCATCGACGCGCCAGACGGCGGGGCGACCGGAGCAGGATCCCTCAGAGAGGAATTCAGCCCCGCTTCAGCGGATTGCGGGTACAGGGCACCGCTACCTCCCCGCCTAGCACGGTCCAGATCGATCGTAGCGTGCGCTCACACCGTCCGGTAGTCTGGGCGCCCGTGAGCACCCTGAACATCGACCGCAACGGACTACACAAACAAATGATTACCAATCCCAAGCGCAGAGGCGCACTGGCGCTGGCAGCGCTCGCTGCCGCCGGAGCGATTGCCGGATGCGGCTCATCGAGCTCAAACGAAATCTCGCCCGGCAACGAGAACCCGAACGCGACCGCGGAAGCGGCCAAACTCGAAGCCTCGGAATCCAAGACGAGCACGAGCGCGACCACCGCCGCCGCGACGGTCCAGACGCCAACCAGCGGCCCGCTCTCCAAAGAGCCGACCGTCAAGCCGCCGTCCGGACCGGCCCCGAGCACGCTCGTTACCAAGGAACTGATCAAAGGCACCGGCGCAGAAGCAAAGGCCGGCGAGTCGGTCACGGTCAACTATGTCGGCGTGCTGTACAAGAACGGCAAGGTATTCAACGCCTCCTGGGAATCCGGCAAGCCCTTCCCGTTCGTGCTGGGTAGGGGACAGGTCATCCCCGGCTGGGACAAAGGCGTGGTCGGGATGCGCGTCGGCGGCCGGCGCGAGCTGATCATTCCCTCAGCCGAAGCCTATGGCAGCCGTGGATCGCCACCCGCGATCCCGCCGAACGCGCCGCTGGTCTTCGTCGTCGACCTGCTGGCAGCCTGAGCGTCTTCGTCAGGCACAGGCCGCTCCCGATCGCCGTGGGTATCGCGGCGATCGGGGCTTTGGTCGTGCTGCTGGCGATCCTGGTCTCCCAGCCCGAGTCACATACCTCCCTCGAACTGAAGCTGCAGCGCTCCCAACTGGCGCTGGTGAGCGCTCAGCTTGAGCAACTGGAGCAGCCGCTGCAGCACGAGGTGATCGCCACACGAGCCGTATGGCATTCGATCGCGAAGGGATTGCCCGCCCATCCCGAATCACGCCTGGCATCTCAGATTTCAATCGCGCGGGCAGCCGCCGAAGCGCTGCCGGCCCCGCCGTTCCTGCAATATCGCCACAAATTGATCGGCCCCGCGGGACGCATCTCTTCCCTCTTTTACGAATTCGAGATGCTTGCCAAGCATGGCTGGGCGCATGTGGATCAGGCGACCGGTTCTCTTCGGCATGGCCCAGCCAAGGTCGCGAGCTTCGAACGGGTCAACGCGGGCCTGTATATCGACAGCATCTACGACGGCCACTTCGACGCCTCGCTGATCGGTGAACGCGTGCTCAGCAGCTACCGACGTCTCGGCGAACAACATGCGTTTGGCTTCTCGCTCACGCAGGCGCGGGTGCGCTCGATAGCGCTCGCCTACTCACCGAATGCGATCCGGCTAACACCGCACCTGTGGCAGGAGCTGTTGGCTTCGAGGTGAGCAGCGCGCCGCTCAGACGGAATCCGGTCGCGGGCCGGGGATGCCGCGGAACCTGAACGGCTCGCTGCTGCGACCGGCCTGCACGTACCAGCACTCGCCCGACATCTCGCCCTCGAATAGCGTCAGGACCGTCTGCGCCACCTGCTCGGCAGGGATGATCGGCAGCCCCTCGGCGACCAGTGCCTCGCGAATCGGCTCGATGATCTTCGACTCGGCGAACCCAGGGCAGACGCCGTTGACGCGGATGCCCTCGCTCGCCAGCACGGGCCCAAGCGCGCGCACGAGCCCCACCACCGCGTGCTTGTTGGCGGTGTAAATCGGATCGAACACCATCCCCGTCAGCCCCGCCAGCGAGGCGGTGGCAACGATCGCGCCCCCGCCTGCCGCCCTGATCGCCGGCAGCACGGCGTGCACGCCGAAGACCACCCCATCGAGGTTGACGCCCATCGCCCGCCGGTAGGCATCGAGGTCGAAGTCCTCGCCGACTCCGCACCCGGTGGAGACGCCAGCGTTCAGATGCACAAGCTCTATCCTCCCGAGCCGCTCGCCGATCACCTCCACGGCATGCAGGCACTGGTGCAGATCGCTCACGTCGGCTGCGACAAACTCGGCGTCGAGTTGGGCAGCGACCTCGGTGCCGCCCTGCTCGTCTACGTCGACAATCGCGACCAGCGCCCCGCGCTCGGCGAGCGCCGTGGCGACTGCGCGCCCGATCCCGCTCGCACCGCCGGTGACCAGCGCCACCCTGTCTTGCACCTCCACGGTCCCCTCCTGACCTCGCCTACTCGTGCGCCTCAGCCTACCTGCTGGTCGACGAGCGCCTCAGGGTCGCGGTCTGATGCATCGTGCAGCTGACGCCAGCCGGGTCGCGGGCGTAGATCGTGACCTTGGACTGCAGCGGGCTCTTGTGAGCCACCAGTTCGCGACCGTGGCGCGATAGGCGCAGATCTACGACCTTCGTGTGCCCGCCTTCGATCGTGAAGAAGCTGGCGGCGATCACGATGCTCACCACCCGCCAGGGGCTGGAAGGTCGGCGCCCCGGTATCCGCGTCACCGCTCGCAGCGTGATCGTGCCCATGCAGTGGCCCGGCACCTTGGGGCAGCGCAGAGCCGCCGCCACCGTGCCGGAGGGACTGGCGGTGAGTTTGAGGCTCGCCAGCGTGACTTCGGGAGAGGCGGATGCGCCCCCGCCGGTGCCGGTGCCGGTGCCGGCGCCGGCGCCGGTGCCGGTGCCGGTGCCGGCCAGGGAACCAGACCCGCCACCGGAGATGGGGCCGGTGAGCGGTGAAGCTCCAGACCCGTTGAAGTGGATGACGTGGAGGCCTGAGATGTCTTCTCCATTGATGGGCCATTCAGCCTTGACCGGGCCAAGCACGGTGGGCGTGAAGACGACGGTCTCGGTCACGCTGGCCCCAGGCTTGATCGTCGTGCCCTCCACGAGTGTGGTGGCAGCTTCGAACTCGCCGCCGATCGGTGGCTTGGACTTCGTCACCTCCACCGAGGTGCCGCCGACGTTCTTGATCGTGAATGTCCTGCTTGCGCTGGATCCGAGCAGGACTTCGCCGTATTCCAGCGATTCGCTTGAGAATTGCAGATCGCCGGACGAGGCGGCGCTGCCGGTGAGGACAATCTTGCCTTCTCCGGCGCTGGTCTGAAGCTTGATCTGGCTTTCGAAACTTCCGACCTCAGTCGGCTGGAAGGTGACTGTGATCGTGATCGACTTGCCCGGCTGCAGTGTGGCGCCATCGTGTGGAGCGCCTTCGGCGCCGAAGGGCGCTTCGGGCATCAGAACCTGATCAATCGTAAGCGGCGTCCCTCCCACGTTGCGAAATGTGGCGCCCGCAGAGAGCGTGCTGCCTACGCTGGTGCCACCAAAGCTCACCACAAGAGGGGTTTCTTCGAGCTGCGCCGAGGGCGCCTGCCCGGTGCCGGAGAGACCGAAGCTCGCGGTCTTACCGCTTTCGGTCGTGGCCGTCAGCGTGGCGCCGATCGGCCCTGTGCTTTCCGGCGAGAAGGCGATCGGAACCTGCATCTGTTCGCCGGTTTTCAGCGTCGCCGGCAGCGCAACGGTGCCGACTTTGAACTGCGAGGGAGAGCTCGATGACAGTTTCGTCAAGGTGAGCGGTTCGTTCGCCGTCAGCGTCAATGTCTCTTCACTGGGTTTGCCGCCGACAGTCGTGGTCGGGAATTCGTTCACCGAGCCCGAGAGCATCGGCGTCACCGGAGAGCCGAAGGCAAGCACGTGGCCATCGCGCGTGCCGACGTAGAGCCGTCCCGCCCCCACGCCCGGGATCGCGAACTTCGCCGAAGTGCCGACCGGCGCGCTCCAGGCCAGTTCTGGTTGGCCTTCTTTCGGTCTCGGATAGTAGGCGCGTAGCTGCGCGCCTTCCCCGGAGCCGTTGGGCGCCCACACGATCCACACGAGCGCGGACCCGGGCTCGGTGCCATTGGAGGTGATCACCGGCGCGCTGGAGGAGAAACCGAACGGTTCCTCGATGGAGGTACCCTGAAGCGAGAGTGCCGGGGTGCCGGAGCCGGAGAGCCCGTAGCTGTATACGCGCAAATAACCCGAGGAGCCGGAGGCGCTTTCGCCGCCCGAGGCAGTTGGAATGTAGACCCACCCGCCTTCGCCCGGCCAGACCCCAGGCCGTGACCACACCCCGCCGTAGGGCCCGATCCGCTGGACGACATCGTCGGAGCCGCCGGGCCCTTGGCCGATGCCCCCCAGGTCTTCGCGGTTGAGCAGGTAGACGTAGCCGTCCTTGCCCACCGCAACCGCAAGGCTCGGGGTCGAGGACGTGCCGAAGTATTCATCGGGCAGTCCGGTCACGCCACCGGAGGCGAAGTCGGCGTCCCAAGTGTCCAGCGAGGCCGCGTCATAGGGGGCGAAGAAGTCGACCGCCTTCAGGGAACCGTCCGGCTGCACTTCCAGCTGCACCACCGACTCGCCCAGATTCGCCGGGGGCGAGGTGCCGGGCGCTGGAGTTTCGGGCGCACCGCCGTTGCCGGTGCTGAGCAGGATCCTGCCTTCTCCATCGGAGGTCAGCCCGGCGCCCGACTGCCAGATCCCGGCGCCGTTTTCGGTCTCGTCGGTCACCCAGCGCGCCTTGACTTCGCCCGAGGTCGAGACTCCGAAGACCCAGCCGTCCCACGGGGACGTGTCGCAGTCCGATCCGAACGCGGCGTAGACCACACCTTTCATCAGCAGCAGCCCCGGCCGCTGCAGCTGGGTGGTCGGTTCGAATTTGACTTCAGGAGCGTTCTGGGCAACCCCAGCCAATTCCTGCGGAAAGCCTGATGCCGTGTCCCCGTTGCTGACGCTGACCGCGTCCATGTACCAGCGGACCGCGCCCGAGTCGCCGGAGACGTAGGTCTTGTAGGTGAAGTAGGCCAGGTTCGTTGCCGGATCGATCACCGGAGTGGCGGTGACGCCCACATCGGGGCTGAGATCGGCACAGCTGATTTCGCCCGGGTTCCACGGCGTGCCGAGCGATTTCGACCACAGCTGTTTGCCGTTCGACGGATCCAGGCCGTAGATGTTGTTCTGCTCCGTGGCGACGAACAGCGTCCCATCGTCGAGCAGCGGCTGAGCGTAGACCTGGCCTTCCACAGATGCCGACCAAAGCTGCCCGAAGGTCCCTCCGGTCACCAACTGCGGCGTGATCGATGGCTCGTTCGGATACCAGCCGGTGCGCAGGTCATCCCCTGAGTTGGTCAGGCTCGAGCCGAATGATTCAGCCGCCGGTGCTCGAGAGCCGAGCCCCAGCGAGACCGCTACCATCACCGCGCACGCCACGCAAAGTCGTCGCATGGCTCTCCCTGTCCGTGGTCTGCCTGGGCCGTCCCCTAGCCTCAAGACAGGGAGGATACTGGCGCAGACCCCGCGCCAGCGCGCCTCCCGGCGGAACACGGCGAACCCGAATAGAATTGACTCCAGAGGGCGCGTAGCTCAGTGGGAGAGCGCTCGCTTCACACGCGAGAGGTCGCAGGTTCGAAACCCGCCGCGCCCATGCCTCGAATCGCCTTTAGCCATGCGGAAATGGAGGGTCAGACGAGTTTATCTCGGCGATGCCGCCGGCGCCGTAACAAGGGCCGTGGGGCCACTCTCGGGACCACGCGGTGGTGTGGGGAACACATACCCAGCTGGGCATTGGCAGCTGTCCTGGATGCCCCGTTCAGGCCCTTTCGGCTCGGTGGCTTGAACTACCAAGCCCATCAAAAGACCTGCAAATAAGCATATTTTGGGCGGTGCGTTCCGCGCGGGAGCACTCACTTGCCTGGCGAGTCGCCATCGTTTGCTTCCGCCGAGGCACACCATGGCACCGGCGCCTATCCAGAGAGCGGTCGCCGAGCAAGCAAAAGGTCGCCGGTTCGAGCCCGGTTACGAGGGGGAAACTTGGCTGTGCGCAAACCATGCGCTGATGGTCGCTCCGGGCATTTCGATCGGTTGATGTCCGGTGGACGCGCGGGAGCGCATCGAGGAGCGTGGCAAGCCACGCGGGGGATCCCAAGTCGCGCAGCAGGCGCCCGTCAATGGGTCGCCCGTGCCGAGGTCGAGGAGACCGACTGCCTGGCGGTGCCGTCGAGCCTGAACGGGTGTCCGCATTGCTTCTCCGCGTGCGGGCCGCTCACTCGGCGATACGATCACGCACATGGCAGTTCCAACGCCCGAAGAACTTGACCGCGCAGGCGCGGAAGCTGAACGGCTGGCGGACGCGATCGGGCATTCGAGCTTGCCTCTCGATCCCGTCTACCACAGACTCGACGCGGTTATTGTCGAGATGGCACAAGCCGGCGTGAGCGCTGCCGACCTCCTGCCTGCAACGACGGAGTCGGGGGTCGGGTTCTCGCTCCGCCAGACCCGCGACGGAAAGACGCTTTGGCAGGTAGTCGCTACCACGAGCCGCGCATCGATCTGCGATCCCCAGGGAGAAGTTCGACAGCGCCTCGCAAAAGGTACGCAAGCCGGTGCCAGTTCGCTCGTGGCCGCGATCCTGACCACCTTGGGGCTGCCTCTCGTCGCGGTACCGATCGCAGTGACAATCGCGGCCGTCCTCCTGGGGATCGGGATCGAGGCTTTTTGCCAGTGGAGCGCGCTACCGGCAAATGAGCCTGACGCAGCTTAAGTCTGCCCTTCTGGCGGCCGACTTCAAACCCCACTGTCTCACCGTCGGAGCGGATGTGCCCGGCCTTTCGCGATTGGCGTCTCCGTCGTCATTGCACGTCTTCGCTAAGGCGTGGCGTCATGGCAACCACGCGACGATCGAGGAGGCCTTCTCTGGAGATCCCTGGCCGACACCGGCTCGCGAGGCGTACGCATCGCTCCCCGAGGAACAGCGCATGGAGGTGCTCGGCCTGACAGGCTTCCACATACACGAGTCGGTACACAAGATCGACTTTTTGACTACCCCCTTTGGAGCGGCATTCCACGGCCGTTGTTGTCTAGAGACGCTCGGGTTTCAAGAATGCGCTCCCCAAATCATCACATGGCTGGAAGGTCCGGGCGAGCATCCGCCTATGCGGGAGCTTCTCAGCAACACTGAAGCCGACCGTGTACAAGACGGTCTCGATGGGCTGTCGGCACGAATCCGCTGGTTCGATGCAAATCGAGGAGCTCCACCGCGCTTCGTCGAGGAGGGCTGGGGCGGCGATCGCTCGCCGGTGACCTTGCTGAATCTTGAGCTCCGCAAGGTCACCGTGCACAACCTCATCACGACCCTTGAACTGCCCGAGCAAACGGGGACATACCTCCGTCCACTCACCATTCTCGAGAGTCGTGCCGTCGCCCTTAGCTTGCTTCATCTGTTCGACCGCCTAGGAGCAGATGACTATGCATGCTCTGAGATCGCTCGCTACGTCCGCATTTTCTACCCACACCCATCGACGTCCAACGACTACACGTTCTTGCTTGACCTATTCGCCCACCTCGGCGACGCCCCCGATTTTCCAAGCCTGATTGATCGACAGGGGCCGGCCGTTCTGAAGGGGATACTCCAAAACATCGTTATGCTCGGCTGGTATGCGCTTCACGCGCCGCCACTCATGCCGACAGAGGTCGACTCCTACGCGAACTCGAGCTCAGTGGTGCGGCTGCTCATTGCTTTCAAGAGCTTGGAAACCGCGTTTTCTACTCAAACCGTGTATCCCACTGCCGCTGACTTTCTCGACAATGTCGACGACAGCGATATCGCGCTGCATGCCGATCTCGTTCCATGCAGCGACATCCTCGCTTACTGCATCCAATACCTCGAGACGGTGAAGGCTCGCAATCGCGCCCAAAACACTCATCCCTCCCTGGCGCTGCACTTCGATTACATCTTCGAGATCCAACTGGCTCAGCTTCGTCGACGTCTCGAGCGCGGATACGCCTCCAGCCTTGGTATGCCAAACGGCGGACACCTGGTCGGCGGTTTCGAGGACTTTGACGTCGACCAGCATCTCCTGCTCGAGACTTACGAGGCGCCATGTGATGTCCAGCAGTGGTTCGCACTCAGAGAGAACCTCTTGTTCACTCATGCCCGACCTCAAAACTTCGCCGTCCAGGTTCGGAGCTTTATCGACTCGAGGCCACGTGCACGTCGGGCACTCACGGGCGAGCGAAGATCAGATAACACCGAGCCTGTTCTTTCGGAGGGTTTCACGGCATTTGAGACTGGCGACTACAAGACGGCCGAGCCTCTACTCGCACAGGCGGCGGAGAGCGGGTCCGCCCTTGGCGCGTACTGCCTCGGAGTCGTGCTGCGCGACCGAGACGAGCGTCTATTAGCTGAGCAGGCTTTCGCCCGAGCGGCCGACGGGGGCATTGCGGAAGGCGCGTACAACCTCGGCGTTCTCTTACGAGAGCGGAAAGACCTCGATGGCGCAAAGGAAGCCTTTTCGCGCGCCGACTCACTCGGCGACCCCGACGGATCCAATGACCTTGGCCTTCTACTCCTCCAACAGGGCGATCTTGTACGAGCGGTCCCGGCATTGTGTCGAGCCGATGCTCGCGGACATCCTGAGGCACCAACCACTGTCGGAGCGTTCCATGCCGCAGGACACGCATTCTTGCTCGCGCGACAAGCTTTTGAACGTGCAGACGCCCGTGGCAGCGCAAAGGGCTCGCACAATCTCGCTATTGCCTGCACAGCCGCTGGCGATATCCAAGCAGCGAACGTCGCAGCACGCCGGGCCAAGCAGCGCGGCTTCCGCGAAACGGACCGCCATACCAGCCAAGACGACATAACAGCACTGGCGGAGCAGCACGACGAGACTCCGGACCTCGACAGCGCAGACTTCGAGCTTGCCCAGGAAACATTCGCAGCGACGGTTAACCACCTCGAAGACCGGTTTCCTGAGTTCTCAGCGCACGACGTAATTCAGCCGTTGTGCATGGGCCTGTTCGCCGGCGCGAACGTCTTGATCTCGGTGCGCTCGGCGTCATTCGAATACGCAACGCATCTCGCCGAAGCCGCGACCCAATGCTTTGCTGACTCCGTCACTTTCACCTTGACGCCTGCCATCGCCGTTTCTCGGCGGGCAGTCGGACTAGCGCCTCGAGAGGCGAACTTCCTGATCCTGAAGGACATAACCCGCTTCCGCGACGATACGCTGGCCGACCTAACGCCTGTGCTGGGGGACGCCCCGAATGAGCAGCGGCGCTTTCATATACACGGTCGTTTCGTCGCGCTGCCGAACCTGACCGCGGTCGTCGCCATCAAGGATCTCGACCACGACGACGATGCCGGTAAGCTCGCCGAGCTCGCCCCGCTCTTTTGGATAGGCATCCTCGTGAGCCTGTAGTTCATGGGACGTCCGAAACCGACCAGGCATTTTCTTGTATGGCGAAACTGCTGTGCGCAAACCAGGCGCCGATGGGAGCGCCAGCGATTCGGATCGCATGACGCGGCAGGCGCTACGCCGCCGAGCAAATTTCGCTTATTAGGCGGCGGACTGGTCTGCGTGCCTGAGTAGACACGCCAGTTCCGTCGTATCCGCTGGTCTGCGTACCCTCGATCGTCCATCCATCCCCTGCTCGCTGAACGGACGCCGGACCAGGTCCAACTTCTCGCGACGGGTCCTTGATGGCCGCGCAAAGCTCTGCCCGCCGAACTACACACTCGGCGTCGAACCTGTTGATGGGCGACGGCTCTGGCCGAACTTCCAGTACGTAGAGCGGACGCTCTATCGGAAGTACAACCTAGACGCACGCGAGGTGCTCGCGACCTGCCCTGAGGTACGAGGCGGCGGCGGCAATTACGGCTGGGTGTGGGCCGACTATCCGCTCCGCGACGAGAGCTTCATCGGAGTGACGATCGCCGGGATGAGCCACATGGCTTGCGCGGTAGATCTTGTTGGCATCTTTCTTAACATGCTCGCGCTGATGGTCGCTGCCGAGCATACCTTCGAGCCCTCACCGGCAAAGGTCCTGAACATCCAGCTATCAACCGATGCCGCGGCTGCGCTCCTCAAAAAGGTGGACCAACGGTTGGACATCGGGCCCCGCGCGTTCGACGATATTCGTGAGATCCTCAGACACGAGCCGGCGACGTGGCATTCCAGCGCCTCAGAGGACGGCTGGACGCTTAGCCGCTTTCTTCGCGACTACGGCGGCATTACCACTCCGCAGGAGTACGTCAAGCGCGTTATCGATGTCTACACGCCACCCCAGCCTGACCCCGATCCTCTCCACCCCTCCTCGCTGTCGCTCCCCGAGGCGATCGACTACCTCAACCTTGTCTGGCGGTCCCATGCACGAGCCCCGCTTGTTCGGATCGGCCGAGCAGAGGCCGCCGTGAAGCTCGCCCTCGACTGTGCGACGGCAGACGAATCCGAGTCGCGGATCAGCGCACTTTGCAGCATCCTGGCGACGATGGACGTTCCTGACAGCGAGAACAACAAGCTAATCGACCTCCGCTCTTACATTCAGAAGAAGCTCGGACCCGACGCGGCGACACGGGCCGTAGGCGCGATTGATGACCTCAGAGCCCCGTTCGACGTGCGAGTGGGACGTCAACACGCGGGCATCGACGAGCGCGCCGCACGCGGCATGAGCCACCTTGGTATGACAATACCCGTCTACGACTGGGAGCCGCGTGGCAGCAGGTCCAAGCGCGAACGGTAGCCGCGCTCTCGGCGCTTCGTGAGGAGGTCGAGGTACGCATCACATAGCCGAGCGCGCCCCACCGGCCGGTCGCTTATTCGTCGTCATCGGCTTCTTTGTGGACTTCGACTTGACGTAGCACCTCGCCATCTGGGCCATAAAAGTTGACGAAGCGAGGTCGTGGCCGTGGCTTTGGCTTGTTGTGCGTCCGCCAGCCGTCGGACGCCTTGTCCACGATGGCGTCCATGACCTTCCCGAACAGGTAGCCGCCCGTGAAGGATAGGGTTACGTTCAAGACTTCGCCCCAGACCACGCCGCGCTTGCCGGCTTCCATCGAAGTGGGCTCTTCGACCGTTACCTCGACGTCGGGCGCCGCCTCGCGGGCGGCGGCAGCAATGTCATCGAGATCCTCGCGAAAATCTCCGCGCCCGCGTGGGCTTAGAAGCACTGTCTCGGACATATGATCAGAGATTAGCGTCCAGGAGCGTCAGACGAAACTTGACAGACCAGTGTCGTACACCATCTGGCAATGAAGCAGACACGGCGGACCGACACGCGCAGAAGTTAGCGTTTCCGCGAAAACTTTCTTGCTGGCCTGGCGGCCCGCCACTCGAATGTTCCCCGAGGACTGCGGTGCATCGTTCCTTCAGCGATCCGCTCATGGCGTTCGTAGCCATCCGTGATCCTGATGCGAAACGCCTGGGGCTCCGTGAAGCGTGCAGCCTCTTTGCCAACGTCCGGTGGGGCGTCAGGATTTTCTTCGTCGGTAGGCCTGAATGCCCAATAATGATCAGGGTCACGATTCATACAGACAAAAAGCGCCACTTCGTATGTCTCGGTGGGGGCAATCGTTGGTCCATCGAGCTTCCACGGCTGCTGTCCACGTCCCTGTGGGCGACACCATAGCGCCGTAATCGCCTGTCCGTCGCCGTCGTACAGCCATATGTTGCATTGATATGCCGGATCGCATGACACAGTCCAGCCTTTCCCGTCCGCGATGTATTTGCTTGCCGAGGATCGTCGTGGGGCCAATTTTGATGCCGATTGTGCCGGGCTGATTTGTCAGACTCAGAGTCCACCTAGAAAAGCCGTTCTCTCCAGCGCTGCTACCACTGCCCCCGCCCGACACAGTGAGATGGGGCCGCTTGACGAAGCCATTAGCGACGACTCCTAGCACAAAGAAGAACGCCGCAATGAGGATGTTGATGACGACACTCAAAGCGGAGGTAGCTTCGCCTACGGAGCGGACGGCTCGCGGGCTGCACTTACAGGGCGCGTCCGGGGCGATAAGCGAACCGACCGCCGAAACTTGACGACCTCCGGTTGACGACGTCCGCGTCGTGGACGGATCGCTAGCTGGCGAGCCTTAGGTCGTTGTGGTCTTGAGATCTGGCGTTGGGGGTGCTGTAGCCGATAGTCGCGAGTTACTGTATCTGCTAGACGACGTCGAATAGATCGAGCGGAGCGCGCGCTA
This sequence comes from Solirubrobacteraceae bacterium, assembly GCA_036008645.1. Lineage (GTDB taxonomy): Bacteria > Actinomycetota > Thermoleophilia > Solirubrobacterales > Solirubrobacteraceae > Palsa-744. Next base: position 65,688 of record DASYNI010000036.1, on the reverse strand, counting down.
CTTCACCGCAGGCCATAATGGTTGGCAATGCTTGTACTAATCATCTCTAGCTGGCCCTCGCTCACTTTCCTGCCCGGTTCTAGCTACGACGTCGTTTCTTGCTGATGGCACGCGGTCCGAGGCTCCAGAAGATCACGGTTTCCCTGCTGAAGGCGGACCTCGATCGCTCTCAAGCGCTCCGGGATCGCGATGACCTTGTCGGACACCGTGTTCCAAGTGTCGACCGTGAGTAAGACGTACTGTTTGTCGCGTCGAATCCGCCGCACCCGCCCGGGTGGAAGGCGTACCTAGTGGCTACCCGAGAGATGTGTCTAGCTCGGTCAATTGCTCGGTGAGGCGGATCTCTAGCGTCCTCCGTTGGCGAGGCGTGATTCGTGTGGCGAGCGAAGAAGACGCTGTGGACGAATGAGCGCGGAGGCGACCCGTCGCGGACCGCCGGCAACCAGCGTCTTGAGCCGTTGGCGCTGGCCGTCGCGACGGTTCACGCGCCGGTGACGTAGCGCGACACCTCTTACGGCAGACTTACGCCCGCCCAGATCAGCTGACGCGTTCGAAGAACCGCGTAGGCGTCTCGATAGGGGGCTGGGTGCCGGTTAGGTCGGTGAGGTCGCGGTCGCCCGTCACGAGCACATCGACCTCGGCCGAGCGTGCGAGAGCGAGTAGATACTCGTCGTCTGGGTCGCGCGTGGAGCCTGAGGGCGGGTCGTCGTGGTCTTGCGCCCACTCGCTGATCAGAAGCAGGTTCGCGAGAAACCGGTCTATCGCGTCTTGGCCAAGCACGTCTTTGAATGCTGGGCGAGCAAGGACCTCCTCGAGCTCTTCGAAGAGCATCATCGAGATGACCGGCGTCCAGCGTTCATCAAGGGCCGCCTGCAGCAATGCTCCGCAGAGCCCGTTGGGCGTGCGAGCTGCCGAGACCAGACGTTGACGTCGGGGATCGCCCTCGGGGCGCTCACTCCGCCGTGTGCTCTTGGCGCTTGGCGGTGCGTGCACGCCTGACCGCGCGAGTTTCACGGACGGCCGCCGCCATCGACTGCTCATCATCGAGGTCACTTAGCTTCGGGCGGGCCCGCAGCTCGTCGAGCAGCCTGCGCATGTCCTCGCGAGCAGCCTCGCCACGCCCCTGCTCGACAACATAGGCACGCAGCGCATCCTCCACCAGCTGGCTCTCGCTGCGATGCGTCGCCACCGCAGTCATCTTCGCCGCCGTCAGCACACCTTCATCGATGTAGTACGTCGTCTTGCGCCGAGCCATGCAACCAACGATAGCTTGGCGGCGTCAAACCGTCAAGACGCCAGAATAGACGCAAATGGCTCGACGCGACCCGGCACATACGAGACGATCTCGGGAGCCATGTCTGCATGGCCAAGTAGCCTGCGAGCGGTCCCTCGCAACTGGGCCAATCAAGCGCCACGTTGACCCAAACCCAGCCCAATTGGACCGAAATGAGCCGAATATGGCATCTGCGGCAGAAGCAGAATTTGGCTCCAGTACAGACGAAATGGCCAATTTCCGGGGTGCGGCAGGATCGCTTCACCGCAAATAGGCTGTTTTTGGTTTCCCAGCTAGCCATGCCAACCGGCTTTGGAAGCACTACGCCATCGTGCGTTGGACGCAATTCGTATGCCAGCCCGGATGGGATGAGCGCACGCCATGTTCAGTGCCGACCCCGAGAACAGCGGGATCGCGCCCTGAGTCGACAGGGATCCCTGGTCCTGCTTTAAGCACCTTTCCCCCTTACTGTATCCAGACTTTACTCCGCGATGGACTATCTGCGCGTTACCCATCCGTTATCACCTGCAGCCCGGCCTGCCGGAGCTGCTCGGGTGAGATGCAGACGAGACCGGCGTCGCGCTCATGGGCAGATGCATCGCCAGGGGGTGGTGGGCTTTGACGATGCGCCTTGATCCTTGCCCGCCACGAAGGACGTCCGTAAGCGGTTCGAATGATCCGCATTCCCCGTATCGACTCAGGCTTGGGACCAGCAAATACGCTCACCCATTGCGTGTGAAGATCTTTGGTTGGTAGGAGAGCGTGATTTGCCGCCCAGACATGGTATCGCTGCAGCTCATACGCAGTATCCGAGACCCAATACCAGCCGTGCCGAGTCACCCAGACCATCGCCGACAGGGCAAGAGGCGGGTCCAGCTCTGCGATTGCTCGAACCTTGACGGTAATCCACTGACCTGGCACACCATCGAGCGTTCGCAATAGTTTCTGTTGCTGACGTCGCGACCGAAAGAATACCTTTGGTGAGGGATCTCCGCCGCTCAATCGCCGCAAAATCACCCAAGAGAATCCAAGCGCCACAACGAGTATGCCCCCAATCAAAAAAACGGCGGTGCTGTTCTTGACATCGGCACTTGAGATCAGGCTCTCATCGACACCCAGACCCACAAGAACCACGATGAGCAGGGCCATAGTGAAGCCGAGGAGTTGTGCCGCTCTATCCGGATAGCCTCTCTCCCACGGCTGGATGCCGGGAGACTCGACGTTCTGCGTCCAGGTCTTGAAGATCGCCGTAATCACGAACAGGAGCAGCAGCGCCATGATGAAGTGCTTCTCCGCCCTCAGATCTTGCGGACCCAGTGGCTGGCTGGTCTCGATCGACCAGCCGAGCACGTACAGGGCAGCACCGACCACACAAAATCCGATCAGCTGCACAGCCAAGAAGAAGAAGAGGGTCGCATCCCACCGTGGCCGATCCCGGTCGCCACGTCGTTCGGCCAAGGCGCCCCCCGACAGGACAGTCAGGCCGACGCCGACCACGATCGGCAGAAGTGCGTTTGAGCTGGACATCAGCGAACGGCATTGTGAACGATCTATCGGAGGGTTGAGCCGTCGCCGAGGTCTTCGGGGCCCTACCGCCGCGCCGGAACCACTGGGGCCGCGGGACGGTCTGCATGGTGCGCTCCAACCGCTCGCGACCCCAAGGCGACCAACAAAAGCTCACCACCTGCCGATGAGGTGGTTAGGATTTGTTGTATGCCACGTTCTGAGATGAGGATCATCAAGCAGCGCTTCGGCAACCGTCCGTTCCGCGTCCGCGAGGCCGTCGACGCTGGGATCCCGCGCCACCGGATCTATCGGCTGCGCGATGAGGGCGATCTGGTCGTGCTCTCACGCGGCGTGATGCAGTCTGTTGACAGCGACCCGGCCATGAACACTGAGTTCGCGGCACTCGCGGCGCGGGTTCCGGACGGGACGATCTGCCTGAGCTCGGGCCTGTCGTACTGGGATCTGTCGGACGAGCTGCCGGCGAGAATCGACCTCGCCGTTCCGCGCGGCGCCCACTGGCCGAAGATCGACATGCCGGCGACCCGGCTGCACCGGTTCGCCGCCGAGATGTTCGGCCTGGACCGGCTTGCTCAGCACACCGACGCCGGCGAGCCGTTCTGGATCTATTCGGCGCCGCGGTGCATCGTCGACGCGATGCGCGTGCCCCACGTCGTTGGGCGCGACGTGGCGCTCGCGGCGCTGTCGCGCTACACGCGGCAAGCCGGGGCGAACCCACTGCGACTGACCGCGCTCGCGCGGCAGCTCGGCGGGGAACGCCGGATTCGGGAGGCGCTCGAGGTGATCCTCGCGTGAGCGACGACACCGTCGAACGCACACAGAGCGCCACACGGATCTTCCGCCAGATCCAGGCACTCGCCCGCTCAGACTACGGAGGCAACACCAACGCCCTGCTCGTCGTTTACGCCGTCGAGGGGTTCCTGCGGCGTCTCGCGACATCGCAATACGCCGACAAGATGACCCTTAAGGGCGGGATGCTGATGGCTGCGATGTCGGCTCGCCGGATAACCAAGGACGCCGATCTCTCCACGGTGGGCGTCGGCAACAGCGAGGCCGTTGTCGCGGCCGCCGTCGCCGAGATCGTCGCCAACAAACTCGATGTCGAGGACGGGCTCGCGTTCAATGCCGACAGCATCCGAACGGAGGTCATGCGCGAAGACGCCGAATATCACGGGGTGCGGGTGAAGTTGATCGCGCATCTGGTGACGGCGAGGATCACGACGACGCTCGACTTCTCGTTCGGCGACCCGCACCGGTCGACGGTCATCGAGCTGCCCGAGCTGTTGGGCACCGGCACGATCCGACTGGCCTCCTACCCGCCGGAGATGAGTCTGGCCGAGAAGGTCGCGACGATGATGAGCCGCCGCGAGCTGAACACGCGCGACCGTGACTTCGCCGACACGTGGATCCTCAGCCGCGTTCACAGCTTCAGGGCGAGCGAGCTGCGCTCGGCGATCGTCGATGTTGCCGCCCGACGCAACCATGAGGTGGTGACCCTCGCAGCCGCGCTCGCCGACATGCCGGACCGCCAGCAGACGTACACGGCGATGCTCGGACGGATGGCCTACCAGCGGACGCCGCCGGCATCATGGCGCGAGCTGCTCAATGAGATCCGCGCGTTTATCGACCCGCTGATTGAGGATGCCACCCGCCAACTGAGCAAGTGGGATCCTGCAACGCAGACTTGGACGCGCGCGGACAACTGAGCCGCGGGCCTGCATGGCGACAAGCCGGAGCGCTGGCGCGGCGATAGGCACTGAGATAGCAGCCAGCATAGGTGGTGGCTTCGGGTGCGCGATCAGCCGCAACCATCGATCGTACTCTCAAACTCGATCCTTGAAGCGTATTCGGGGGCACAACCAGCACGGCCAAGCCTCCAAGGCTCAAAGCTGGGGCCAATGAACTCCTCCGTTGGCCCAAACCCAGCCCAATTGGACCGAAATGAGCCGAATATGGCATCTGGACCGAAAGTCGGATTTGGCTCCAGTACAGGCGAAACGGCCGATTTTCGGGGTGCCGCGGTATCGCTTCACACGCGAGAGGTCGCAGGTTCGAAACCCGCCGCGCCCATAAGGATTCTGAGGGGTCTGGAAGGATATCTGCTCCTTCATCCCCCACTGGAGGCGCCGCCCGAGAGTCCCGACGTAGGCCGCTGATACGCTCGGCGCCGTGCCGGTTGCCACGAACCCAACCCTCTTTGAGACGGACGATGTTCGTTCCCGAGACCGACTTCACGAGGCGGGCTCTTTCCGCGGCGTGCCGTCATATGTGCTGGACGTTCCCGAGAGCATCCCGCAGCTGGGGTACGGCTCCCACCAATTCTTCCGCTACTACGGGAAGTTCCCGTCAGTCGTCGGCGGGGAGATAGTCAAGCGCCATGCACCAGACAACGCGCCTGTTCTGGATTGCTACGCCGGTAGCGGGACAACGTTGGTTGAGGCGCAAAGCGCTGGCTACCCCTCCTACGGGTTGGACATCAACCCCCTCGCGGTCCTCGCCAGCCGCGTCAAGCTGAGCTACCCCGATCCCACCGAATTGGGAACCGCCCTGGGCGAGGTCATGTCCGCCGCCCGACGGTTCGCGATGGACCCCATTGATCTGCCCAAGTCAATGAGCGCAGCGAAGCTCGACAAGTGGTTCGTCCCAGATGCGCAGCGCGAGCTAGCTGGCTTGCGCGACGCGCTAATGCAGCTTCCAATCGGCGATACGCGGTCGTTCCTGTTGATTTCGTATCTAGGCATCGTCCGCCGAGTTTCCACGGCGTATGACGGCGAGGTGCGCCCGCACGTCAACCCCGACAAGAGGTTGCGCTCGCCGATTGCGGCGTTCCTCCGCAAGACAACGGACATGGTCGACGCGCTCCACGAGGTAGAAGCGCTGCGGCCTTCCGATGTGTTCGGCACGTGCAACCTCGCCGATAACAGAGACCCGGCGCAGTACTCAGCACTCCTCAGCGAAGCCGAACCAGGGCTTGTAGTGGCTCATCCTCCCTACCTAAACTCGTTCAACTATCTCCAAGTCTTCAGCCTGGAGTTCGCTTGGGCTGAGGGATTTGATGAGGTGTTTGAGGGCATCCCGATGGCGACGCTCCGCGCAGCTGAGCACAGGGCTTGGCCCGCGACCGACGAGGCGTTGCTGGCGAAGTACTACGAGGACTTCACGACCGCACTCGGCGTCGCCTCCAAAGTAGCGGCATCAGCGGCGCGCATAGCGGTGGTGATCGGGGACGCCACGATCCGCGGGCGCCTAGAGGCCGTGCACCTCGTGATGTGGGAGGCCTTGGAAGCGCTTGGGCTTCGCCCCGTAGAGGTCTGGTTCCGAACTACGCACTACGGCATCGGTAAGTATGCGTACAGCGGTAGAGCGGACTATCACGGCGATGATGCCGAGAAGAAGGACGCGATCCTTATCTTTGAGAAGCCCTAGACCGGATTGACGCGCGATACGTGCTCGGTGAGGATCGCGCGGAGTGTCCGGTGCTCCCCGGCAGGGAGCATGACCTGGAAGTCGTCATCGCTCACGGCGAACGTGTCCTCGGGCTGTTTTGTCATGCCGACAAAGTAGGCCATAAATCCTTTGAGGAAGTCGTCCTCCCCCACTTTCTGCTTAACGTATTCGGCGTAACGAATGATGCCGTCATCCTTCACGAGGAACGTATAGTCCACGTAGGTCCCGAGCACCTGGAGATCCTTCGTCGTCCAGTGGACGCCGTTCCCGAGCGCCACGAAGCTGAGCAACACCTTGTCCGTATTCTCGGCCTCTAGCGGCTTGACGTTGCGGTTGTGCTGGAGATCAAGATCAATGGCAACGAGAGAGGCCTGCTTAGCCTTCTCAATGGTCTGGATCCCAGAACCGAGTTTGTCCGACCCGGCGAACCGCTGAGCACCGACACGCTTGCTCTCCAGCGAAGCGAGCAGCCGGGTCAGGTCCACCACGTCTATGGACACCGAGCCGTTCGCGAGGGCCGTGATGCGCAAATCTGCGTCTCGCTCCCGTAGGAACTCGTAGAGCGGGCCATTCCGCGGCGTGGCGTCGCCGAGCTTTACCTGGACCGGTCGGTCCCAGCCAGCGTTCAGGCTGACCTTCTGCGTCCCGTCGTTGACCGCCACAACGGTGAGCCCGTCATACACCTCGTCGCCGGAGCCAAGTCCCTCCCGCGGGGTGATCCAGAACCAAGAGAACTCAACCTTGTGCCCGACACCACTTCGGCCCGTCAGATGCCGCTCCAGGTACATCCTCCGAGCGAGCCCCTCGTCTGCCTCCAGGTGCTTCTTCAGCATGAACTCCTGGACGACCCCGATCTTTCGCCCAACAGTCCGACCAACGACGACATCGGTGAACTCCGAGAAGAAGTAGAAGATCTCCGAGATCCGCGGATCTCGCTCTAGCCCGAGCGCCTCAGCGATGGGCTCGTCAGGCGGCAGTTCGGCATCGGCCATGCCTGCCTGATTCCGCGCCCTCTGATCAAGTCCTCCCCCGAGAAACCAGCGTTGCTAAACGCGCGCCACCGCCCCTCGGCCGCTCGCCGCCCTCGGCCCGCTACGGCAGCTTGATGCCGTGGTAGGTGTTTCGGATAGACCGACGGAAAGCTTTACCCGCGGAGTCGGACGCGAATACGTCCTTAGCGTCGGTGGGCGAAACGCCCTCGTACCTGTACCGCGTCCCGCTCTTGAACTCCGCCGTGAATACCCGCCGTCTTCTGTTGTAGGCGACCCAAGCCAGCATCGTAGACCTGTCGGTTCGCCTCATGAGATCGCATGTTTGGCGCGTCCGCCGCCAATAAATCCGAGCGCCGATCACCCCCTGAATATGTGACCGCTCTCCTTCGCGCCTTCCTTGGCGTTGAAGTTGCTGACCAGCATCTGGCCCGCCTGGAGCTTGCCCACGCTGGCGGGAACGAACACGATGCCGTACGGGTTCACATCGCCGTTGGCCGGGACCGTCGAGGCGAGTTTGCTGACGCTGGTGAACTTAGCCAGGAACGGGCCGGAGCTCTGCGTCGACGCCGTGGTCGTACTCGCAGCAGCCGATGTGCTGGAGGAGCTGCTGCTGCTTTTGGAGCTGCCGCAGCCGGCCAAGACAAGCGCAACGCCAGCGAGAGCAAGGATCGACGTTCTAGGCACTGGGGTGTCTCCTGTGGTTCGGGTATCGGACGAGACGGCTTTCTGACCAAGGCCCCGCCCCGACGATCCCTTCGTCGGCTTTGCGGCAGCGATCAACGCAGGGCCCGCCTTTCGCACGCTTGCCTGTATGACTCCACCATCACGGGATTCCTTCCCGGCGAGCTCCCAATCTTCTCCGCGCCAGCCCGGCCTTCTGCTCTGAGCGTCCTCAGAGCCGCTCGCGCCCTGCGTGCCGCACGGGTCGAGCAGCCGCGGCCGGCCTCGGTGCTGATGGAGACCTCAGACACTTAGGCTCTGCGGATGGTGCAGCCCGCCAGCAGCGAGGAGGTGGCCGTGCAGCGGCGGACGACGCTCGCGTCGATCGCCGCGGCTGGCTTGTTGGTGATCCTGAAGCTCGGAGTCGGCTTGATAGCGGGCAGCCTGGCGTTGATCTCGGCCGGGATCGAGTCAAGCGGAGATGTCTTCGCCGCGATCCTGACGTTCTTCGCTGTGCGGCTGGGCCGCCAGCCTGCGGACCCCGAGCACCCCTACGGGCACGGCCGCGCCGAGAACCTTGGAGCGCTCGGCGAGGCGGGCATCCTGCTCGCCGGCGGCATGGTCGTGGCAGTCGAGGCGATCAGGCACCTCATCAGCCCAAGCGGCACGCCTGACACGCATTGGTACGTCTTCGTGGTCATCGCAATCGCGCTGACGGTGGACCTCACCCGCACTGTCATCTCCATGCGCACCGCACGACGCTACAGGAGCCCCGCCCTGCGCGGGAACGGGCTTCACTTCGCCGGGGACATGGCCGGCTCGATGGCTGTCCTGATCGGGTTGCTGCTCGTGCGTGCCGGGTTCGCTCAAGGAGACGCGAGTGCCGCACTCGTAATAGCCGCGATCATCCTCGCCACCGCCGCACGACTGATCGCGGAGAACGCAAACGTGCTGATGGACCGCACACCCTCAGAGGCCAGAGAGGCAGCCGAGCGCGCGCTCGCACGCCTGGAACCCGACATCGAACTGGTGCGCTTGCGCTTGCGCGAGTCCGCCGGACGCTACTTCGCGGATGTCATCGCCGCCGTCGCGCCCGGCGCGGCGGTGGTCGAGGGCCACCAGGCCGCGAACCTGATCGAGGCGGCAATAGAGACCGAGCTGCCCGGCAGCGACGTCGTCGTCCATGTCGAGCCTCGCCGCAGCGGCCTGGACCTCCGCGACCGGGTGTTGGCGATCACGCTGGCCGAGCCGCTAATCAAGGAAGCACACGACATCACGATCTTCGAAAACGGCGGGTCAGCCAGCGTCTCCCTGCATCTGAAGTTCCCCGCCGATCTGCCCCTACAAGAAGCACTCGCAGTCACCGAGCGCATCGAGCAAGCGATCCGCGCCCGCCCCGGCGTCAGCGAGGTACAGACACACCTCGAGCCCCTGGAGCGCCCGCTGAGCGCCCATCCAGCCGCCACCAGCACCGACCTCGACGCGATAGGAGAGATCAAGCGCATCGTCCTCCAGCGGACCGGCAAAGAGCCACGCGGAACAAAGCTGCTTCGCACCGACGCCGGCCGCGTCATCTTCCTCACGCTCAACGTCAGCGTCGAGACCTCCCTGGTCGACGCTCACCAGCTAGCCGGCGAGCTTGAGGAGGCACTGCGCCTACAGATCCCCGACATCGCTGACGTCGTCGTCCACACCTCAACCTAAGACCAAGATGATCTAGTCTGCCAACGAGTCGGAGTCGCCGTCATGAGCGAATCCTTCCATGGCAGTCGCCGGCTACGAGATCCTGCAAGGCGGCATACAGCCCTGGTCTGAGCGACTGAATGGGCCGGACGCGGACTACGTCTCCGCAGCGCCGGGTCGGAGTTCGGCCCCGAGAACTGAGCACGGTCAAGGACCGCCCATTGACGTCGGCGACGCCTTCCGAGGCGCTCACCCCGCGGCGTGCTGCCCGCTCGAGCGCGGGCAGTGACCAGCGTTCATCGAATGTCGGCCGGTGGGTATACACGCTTGACCGACACGAAAGCGAGCTCACGTGAAAAAGATCCTCGAACTGATCTGCTGCCTGCTACACCCGATCGCGGTCGTCCTGATCTGGGTGACGATTCCGTTCAAGTCCGAACTCGGCCTTGGCCAGAAGATCGTGTGGGCGATCCTCTGCATCATCCCGCTCGTGCCCTTCGTCTACGTGCTCACCGGCAATGAGTTCCTCTAGAGCCGGTGAGCCGTCTCCTGCTGCCGTCCGGCGGTGCGCAACACGTCAAGGAAGGCATCGACGATCCGCGGGTCGAACTGGCTGCCGCTGCAGCGCTCGAGCTCGGCGAGTGCCTCATGCTCGCTCAGCGCGCTGCGATAGCTGCGATCGCTTCTCATTGCGTGGTAGGCGTCGCAGACTGCGATCACCCTTGCGGCGAGGGGGATGCGCTCGCCCGTGAGACGGTCGGGGTAGCCCGTGCCGTCATAGCGCTCGTGCGTTGCTCGGATGATCGCGGCGACACCGCGACCGGAGGGAGCCGAGGCGATGATGCGCTCGCCGATCAGTGTGTGCCGCTCAATGAAGGCCCGCTCCTGCGCATCTAGTGAGGTCTTCTTCTCGAGGATTGCGTCAGGGATCGCGGCCTTGCCGATGTCGTGCAGCTCCGCTGCAGCAACGAGATCACGCAGCTCCTCGTCGGAGAGCCCAAGTTGGCGGCCGAGCCTCAGCGCAAGCTCGGCGACCTGCCTGACATGGCTGCCAAGCTCAGGATCGCGTTCGCACAGTAGGCCGAGCAGCACGTCACGCCACTCTGGGTTGGAGGGCTGGTAGAGGCGCATCTTCTGCGCATATAGGCGCTGATCGGCGATGCGCAGCGCATCATCGGCCTCCCCGGTCTCCGTGCCGAGCAGCACCTCGCCGAAGCTCGCGCCGATCGTGAAGCGCTCGCCCCGCTCGAGCAGCGCGCAAGCCAGCTCCGCAGCACGACTACTCGGATCGCGATCCGCGTTCACCAGCGCGCAGAACTCGTCCCCGCCCAACCGATACGTGTTGCCATAAGGCTGAGCTGCCTGCTGCAGCCTGCGCCCAAGCCTTGCCAACAGCACGTCGCCGGCCGGATGCCCGAACGTGTCGTTGTAGCGCTTGAAGCCGTTGAGATCGAACAGCAGCAGCAGCTTCGGCTGTGCCGGAGTTGCCTGCTGGACCGCTGTTTGGAGGTCCTGCAGCAGCGCCCGCCTGTTGCCCAGGCCGGTGAGCGCATCACGATTGGCTAGCGCGTTGCTTGCAGCGATCAGACGCACATTCTCGTTCGATGTGAGCATCATCCGTGCGAGCACGGTCAGCAGCGTCGCGATCGCCAGCCATGTCGACAGGCGCCCCTCACTGTCAATGCTGCCGTAGGCAAGCACACCGATCGCGGTCAGCCCAAACAGCGCCGGCGCGGCGACGATCACGCTTGGCGATGGCTCGCCGAGCGGCTTTGCGCGTTCCGGCTGCCAGGCGGCGTATGCGAGCACCAGCGCAGAGGCAAGCCACAGTGCGTCCAGCGGCGTATCGACCCTGTAGGTGCCGTGCGCTTCCTGGTAGAGGTAGACGCCGTCGGCGATCGCCATAATCAGAAACCCGAAGGCAATCGTCGAGAATGGGCGTCCCACCCGCCACCCGCTGAGCGCAAGCATCGCCACCAGGACGCCGACGAGCAGCATGTCGGCGAGCGGATAGCCGACCTCGAGCAACGTCCGCACGCCGCTGTGATTGGTGGCCGCGGACACTGGCCCAAGCAGCGTCGCGGCTCCCAGCGACCCTACGGCGAGGATGCCGATCAGGCCGTCGAGCCACATGGAGGCGCGAAACTGGCTGAGCCGCCTACGGCCAAGCAGCACGATCGCGGCATATGCGGCGAGGTACAGGCACACGTAGAGCAGCTGCTGGACCGCCGGCGCAAAGGATTCGCCGATCGAGGAGAGGATTTCGCCACCTGTGTCGCAGGCCAGCCCAAACCCCAGGATCAGCCAGGGCAGACGCGAGCTGCGGACGATCGCTCCACGCGCAAGACAGACAGCTGCGCAGCCCGCCATCGTCGCGTCGTAGAGCCAGGTTTCAAAGACGGGGTCGGCTGAGTCCCCACCAAGACCAAACCCGGTGTGGGCAAGATCGAGCAACACCATTGCGAGCAGAGCGCAGAGCGCAAGCCTGACGCCGAGGGGAGCGTTTCGAGGTGCTGACGCAGACAAGGAGGTGCGCATCAAGTCTTTATCGACCGTTTGCGCTGATCGATTGAACGTTGCGGTGGCTCGCCGGCGATGAGCGCCTCAATTCAAGGCGCTCATGCTCACCATGGCGCCGACTCATAGGTGCTGGCAACGCCCATGGGATCGGCAGGCACTTGAGCGCGACAACGCTCAGCTGGGCTCGGATGGCCGGGCGGGTACCCAAACGGGGCCGGTGAGAGCCACGCGGCGAGGTCAGCTGGTGGGGCCCCCGCCGCTGGCCCCACCGATGCCGCCCCGCCGCAAGCTACCGGGCGAGTTTCACCTCCATCGCCCATGGGCGCCATTCAACGGTCCATGCCGAGAACGCCGGGAACACGTATTTTTCTGAGACCGTGCCCACCACGTCGTGCGTGTAGAGCGGCATGTAGGGCACTTCGGCCCCTACGATCTTGAGCAGCTTCCCGATCAACTGCAGACGTCGCGGGCGGTTCAGGGTTTCAAGCTCCTGCAACTGCAGCTTGTCGACTTCGGCGTTCCTGTACTCGGCTTGGTTGGACCCCGAGCCAGGCGGCCGGATCTGCGACGAGGGAAGGAGATACGCCATCAGGTTTTCCGGGTCAGGGTAGTTGGCGATGAGTTCGGTTACAAGCACCTTCACCTTGCTGCCGAACAGGTCGCTCGTTTCGTCCGGCTGTATCTCTTGGATATTTGCAGTGATGCCGATCTTTGCCAGGTTGGTGGCGATGATCTGGGCCACCGCCACGCTGTTCTGTTCAGTGACCTGTGCCTGAACGCTCATGGTCAAGCCGTGCGGGTAGGCGGACTTCGCCAGTTCCCGCTTTGCCGCCGCCAGATTGAATTCGTACTTCGGCAGCGAGTCCAGCATTTCATTCACCCGATTTGCCGGGCCGAGGCCGTCGAAGAAGGTGGTAGGTGTGATCGTCACGGCTTTGACGGCCTCGCCCTTGGGATAAATCGCCTTGATGATGCCATTGGCGTCGGCCGCATATGAGATGGCCCTGCGCAGGTGCACGTCGTTGAACGGCGGCGACGCGGTGTTGAACGCGAGCGAGACCAAGCTGTTCCCCGGCGCCGTCAGCTGACGGGTGCCCGGGATGTTGGCGAAGGTCTTCGGCGTCTGGTAGCCGAAGGCCCCATCAATGGCTCCTGAGCGCAACGCGAACGCCATCGTGGCTTCATTCTTGAAGATGTTGATAGTGATGTTCTTCGCCGGTGGCGGCGAGCCGGTCCAGTAAGGGTTACGCGAAAGACGGACGCTGGTTTCGGGTGTGAAGCTGTCGAACTTCCACGGCCCCGTGCCGATCAGCAGATCGCTCGGCGAACCCAGCGCTTTTTCCCCGTCCTTCTCTCCCTGCGCCTTCTCGATGATCGGGCTGGTGATGGCCATGTTGTACTCCCAGACCGCATTGGGGCGCTTCAGCTTGACGACCACCGCCGATTGCCCCCGCGCCGAGATCGACGCCACGTCTTCCCAATACCCAGTCGTCCAGGCTTCCTTGTCGAGGATGTTGCGCTCAAGTGAGTAAACGACGTCCGCCGGCGTAAGCGGCTTGCCGTCCGAGAACCTCACGCCGTGCCTGAGGTTGTAGACGTAGGTGGTGGAAGTCGGCTGCTCGACCGAGCTGGCCAAGCCTGGCGTCACTTTTCCATCTGCTTCCAGTTCCATCAGGCTCTGGACGACGAGCTGCTGGATCGAGATGGAGGGGAACCAAGGATCCTTGTTGTTGTCGATCGGGCCCGGCCACGCCGTGAAGCCCCAGCGCAGTTCGGCGTACTGCTTGGATGACCCAGTCGCGGTCGCGCCGCTGGAGGCCGAGCCACCGGGCTGGCTGCCGCCGCCGCAGGCTGTGAGTACCACTGCCAGCACCAGCACCAAGCTGGCGCATAGATACTTCTTCATCGCGCTTCCTCCCATAGATAATTCAGTCCAGTTCCGACATGACCGACCGTGCCCCCGAAGATGCTGTGCTGTCGGCTCATAGCCCGTGGTGGTTGAGTGCCAGCCGGCGTGGCCCGTAGATTCCTGGGCGTGCCGGGTGGTGGTATTGGTCAAATGGTCCATCGTTGCGGTATGCCTCGTGGCAGCGCCGCATCGCCTGGGGATCGAGTGTGACGCCGAGGCCCGGGGCGCGTGACGCTTGGATGACGCCGTTGTGTGGCGCGATCAGACCAGCCTCCGTCACATCGTCTGCGTGCCAGCGCAGCAGCGTCTGGCTTGGCTCGCCGATCCACTCGACCGCGGCGACGACCTGCCGGTAGGCGGCATTCGCGACCCCCGTGTTGGGGCTGTAGAACCAGAGATCGACGCCAAGGTGCTGGCAGGCGTGCGCAAAGGAGACCGTGCGGGCAATCCCGCCGAGCGAGCTGAGGCTGACAACGATCGCGTCTGGCACGCCAAGGTTTGAGACCAACCCGAGCTCGGGGAGGTGGGTGGAGAAGGAGACGTCCGTATTCGGTCGCAACCGTGCCATCTCTTGCAGCGTGGCGACCGGGTCCTCGATCGAGCGGACGTTGAACTCCGCCAGCCGGCGCAGGGCTTCGCGGGCGGTAATCAACGACCAGCCCATGTTGGCGTCCAGGCGCAGCATCGGCTCCTCGCCGATCGCGCGACGGATCTCGCGGACCATCGCCACCTCGAAGCTCAGATCGCCTACGCCGACCTTGCCCTCAAACGCGCGCGCACCGTGCTCCTCTTGCATCCTGGCGCAGTAGCGCGCGACATCGGCGGGGCTCGACTCGCCACCATCGGGGCCCGACGCCGTCCTCATCGCGAAATACTCGGTATACGGGATCTCGGTGCGCACGAAACCCCCCAGCAGCTCGGCGACCGCGCGACCCTGCAGCTTTCCGTTGAGATCCCACAGCGCCATCTCGATTCCGCCGTAGGCGCGCAGCAGCGACTCGTCCTCGGCGTTGCGCATCACCTCGAACGGCGGCAGCACACGGCGCTCGCAGGCCGCCAGGTCCCTTGGGTCCGCGCCCACCAGACGTGGCGCAAGAGCACGCTCGATGATCTCGGCCGACCAAAAGTTTTCCGCCTCACCCACACCCACGAGACCCGACTCCGTCTCAACCTCCACGATCGTCTTGGTGAACCCCGGGAAATAGCCGGCACTCCACTCATACGACGCCTTCAGGCCAATGTTCACAGGGGTGGCGCGTACCGACGCGATACGCAGGTCACCGGGAGCGTCAAGTCCGCTCAGCGAAGCGGACGAGGCAGCAGATTCGGACGGAACGACAAAAGTCACTGTGTGTCTCCGATGTGGGTCATTAGGGGTTATTGGGGATTAACTTGCTGTTTTGATCTGCCACGCTTAGCGGCGGTAGGTATCGATCGCCTCTGCATCGAGGACGCATCCGTGCAACGCCTCAAGTAGTGCGCTGACGCGCTCGTCGCCGGCGGGGTCGTCACGCAGCTCGTTCATCGCGTAGGAGAACCCGACGCGCTGCAGAGGCCAGGCGCCGTGCGCCGAGCCGCCTGCGCCGTTGGCTCCGAATGCGACCGTGGCTGGACCGAAAGGGGCGTCCTCGGTCTGCAGAGCGAAGCCGACTCCCCACGCTTTGGGTTCGTTGCCGAAGGGCTCCCGCCCATGCGAAAGCTGAGTGTGCGCCAGCGCCAGCGTCTCCGGGGAGAGGAGCCGGACGCCATCGATCTCACCCCCGCGCGCCAGCGCGCCGTAGAGTCGGGCAACCGAGCGAGCCGTGCCGATCGCGTTGCTCGCCGCGATCTCCGCAGCGTGCAACGCGGGCGAGTTCCAAAGCGTCGCCAGCGCAGGAGGGAATAGAGGGGGGTTTTCGTAGATCGACGCCCACAGCTCGTCGCCGGGAAAGGGATCGCTGGCGCTGAGTGGGCTCAGGCCCCAGTCGGGGCCGTACTGCAGCACCGCGACGCGTGACTCCAGCCCGGCTGGCAGGCCTAGCCACAGGTCCAACCCGAGCGGCTCCGCTACCTCATCTGCAAAGAACCGCCCGACGGAGCGGCCGTCTACGCGCCGGAGGATGGCGTCGCACAACCAGCCGTAGGTCACCCCGTGGTAGATGAAATCTGCCCGCGGGTCGGTCTCCTGGGCCTGGTCGGCCAGCAGCGCGGCCATGTCCTGGGGGCTCAGGAACTGCTCGACGCCGACCGGCGTGCGTACCCCTGGCAGCCTGCAGCGGTGCGAGACGATCTCGGCGACCGTGATCGCGTGCTTGCCGTGGGCCGCAAACTCGGGCCAGTGCAAACAAACCGGGTCCTCTAGGCCAAGTAAGCCGCGATCGATCAGCATCGCCATGCACAGCGCCGTCAAGCCCTTCGTGCCGGAGAAGATCAGCTGTGCCGTGTCCTGCCGCCAGAGCCTGCCAGAGGCGCTGTCAGCGACTCCACCCCACAGATCCACGACCGGGCGACCGTCGAGAACCGCCGCGAACGCACCACCAACCTCACCGCGCTCGGTGAAGTTCTGCGCGAACGCCTCCACCACCCGCTCGAACCCAGGCTCGACTTGTCCGCCGACCATCACCGCTCCAATTCCGGGCATGCCGGCGCATGGACGGCGCGCCGGTCTGATCGCGACTCGCGCAGTTGGCAACACTGGGAAGGCATAAATCGCAAATAGGTCATTGTTGATGGCCGGTTTTGGTCATTGACAATTACCGTACTGTATGCGTTGGCTGCGCGCGTGTCAAGTACGCTCGTAATCGCCCGGCGACGGGTGTGCTCGCCGTTCGCCGGATAGCATCAGCGCGTATGCCCAGGAACCAGAAGCATCCCGATCCCCCTGTCAGGCACCTAGGCACCACGGTCACACACCGGCCATCACAGGCGATCTTTCGCCCGATCGAGACACGCAAGGCCTTCCAAAGCGTCGTCGAGCAGATCGCCGACCTCATCCACACCGGCCTCCTGAGAGAGGGAGACCTGCTGCCCGGCGAGCGGACGCTCGCTGACCAAATGGCCGTCAGCCGCCCCACCATCCGGCTCGCGCTCGCAACGCTTGCCGACGCCGGTGTCGTTCAGGTCTCCGCCGGCCGGGCTGGCGGCGCGCAAATCCTCACCACGCTCGTCCCCGAGCACCTCTCCGGCATCGCCGCCCAGGCTCTCGACGCAGATTCGGTCTTCGAGACGCTCGAGGCGCGACGCGCGGTCGAGCCGCGCGTGGCACAGCTCGCAGCGCTACGAGGAAACACCGCCGACTTCGCCGAGCTTGAGCACACGATCGAGCGCCAGCGCACCGCCGCCGCCGCGAGCGACTGGAAGGGCGTCGCGCAAGCGGACATGCAGTTCCACCGACGCATGTGGCGCGCGAGCGGCAATCCAGCCCTTGAGCAGATGATGGTGGGCCTGTTCGCGAGGCTCACCATGGCGCTCGACATGGTGATGCGCACCCCCGAGGACACCGCTCGCGCAATCGCCCTGCAAGAAAGCGCGCTCACGGCGCTTCGCACCGGGCAACCCGCGCGCGTCGAGGCGGCCATGGACGAACACCTGGCCTATCTCGAAGAAATAGCCGAGGAGGTGCTGGGACGTGCACCCCTCCGCGAGCCGCCGTCGTTCCTGCGCAGCAAAGCCCGCGAACGCACCAGACGTTGAGCGATGGCCGCCTCAGCGGCGTGCGAGCCGACGTCCGCTCTCGGTGTTCGGCGGCGTGTAGTTCAGCTCGTAGTGGTGGTAGAGAGCTGACTCGTCGGCCTGGGAGAGCTCATCGCCATGCTGCTCGATGTTGGGCGCGGACTCGACCTGCTCCTTGGTGACCGCCACTTGCAGATCCTCCGGACCGACGTTGATCCCGCCGAGCGGCACGAAGGTCAGGTGGCGGTTGATAAAACCTTCCTTGACGGTGGCGAACTGCGGCTCGTCGTTCTCGACGTCGACGTACACATCCTGAAGCTTGCCAATCTTCTCGCCATCGCAGTCGATGAGCATCTTGCCGTGCCAATCGGCGACGTTCCACTCGGCGTCCTGCTGGTGCTCGGTCATCCTGGAAGCCTCCTATATGTCACTGTGCGCTGCAGCTTCAAGTCTAGACGGCGCTTGAAGGACCGGGCAAAGGGTGCGGCGGCGCGAAGATTTTCGAGCCCGCAAGTCGGACGCGGTAGAGTCGGTAGTGCGTCCGGTGAGCCTCAGCTCTTCTCGCTCTCCAGGCAACATCCTCGTTCAGAAGGGTAGAGAGGCGGTCGGCCATGGCCACCGCAACAAGGAAGGCTCACGCCACAGCTGGCGTGTCAGAACCAGCCTCGCTGGCGTTTCGCACCTATCGAGACAACGGCGAGCACTACCACTGGGAGATCGTCGACAGCGACGGCGCAGTCATCGCTCAGTCGGGGAGCTTCGCCTCTCAGGATGACGCGGAGCGCGCCGCACGCGAAGTACACGAGCGCGCCCGCTGCGCACCCTTTGAATCACGGGTGGCCGAAGAGCGCCATGCCGTGGTCGCGTGATGTCCCGCCTGTATCTCAGCTGTCCGGCGTGTCGCATCCGCGTACGCGCGAACGATCCGGAGATCGCTCTCCTGGAGGATCGTTGCCCGATCTGTGGAGCCACGCTGAGCCCAGTCGCCTCTGCGTCAGAGGTGATGGGTTTCCGGTGGTTCGACTTGGATGCGTTCGCAGAGCTAGCGCCGCACAATCAGCTCGCCCCGCCAGGGAGTCCAGTTGACCTCGTCTCTCGCCGAGAGGCTGCTTTGGCGCGAGATCACCTGGATGCGCACCGTTGGTCGGATGACGGGGGCGGCATGACCAGCCAAGCCGTGGCGCAAAGGTCGAGAACGCGCTGAACATCATCTACGAGCGACAGGAGACTTCATGGCCAGGATCATTGTCACGACCGATCCAACTACTAACCAGGATCCTTCAGTTCTGCTGAACGAGGGTGTCTACTCAATTCATCTCGACAACGACCACAACACAGCGCAGCTGATTGAGCGAGTGGGCTGGGCTATCGCCGACGCCGAGAACGCCCAGCGGCCCGAACAGGCGGTTTAGCATGATGCAGCGAGCGCCGCGCAGCGCCGATTTCCCGCCCAGGTCGTCGTGAGGACCAGCACGACGATGCCGATCCCGACCGCCAGGCAGTCGCCGGCCACAAGCAGGTAGCCGCCGCTGCGGTGCGGGTTCACGAAGAAGTACGGGTACCAGCCCACGATCGCGCCGCGCGCCAGCGTGTAGAGGACGTACAGCAGCGGGAAGACCATCCACAGCACGACCGTCCGAGCCGGAGCCAGGCGACTGCGCGGCGGATCGAGCAGCCAGTCGAGCGTCACCGCCACCGGCATCAGATAGTGCAGTATCGCGTTGACCCACGGGTATGTCGGGGCGTGCCCGGAGAGCAGCAACAGGTAGACGATCCCGGTCGTCAGGATGTAGGCGACCGCCGCGCCCCTGAGCAAGTCGACCGCGTGAGAGCGCTCGCTGGCCGGGCGAAGCGCCCCGTGCATTAGCATCGCCGCGGCGAACAGGTTGCTGAGAACCGTGAAATAGCTGAAGTAATCGGCGTCGCTGATCCCGGGCCCCGCCGCCACGTCGTAGCCGATCGCCGCGAGCGCCGCAAGCGCCAGCGCGGCGCGACAGACGCGCGTCGCCGTCTGGCTCAGCGCGCCGCGCCGCGCGCGGCGCTCGGCGCCCGAAACCGAAGTGGAGTTGGAGGACACCGACACGACGCTAGCCGACAGCCCCGCAGACGGTCAAGCAGCCTGCAGCCAGGCGCCCCGGCGAGCAGCGAGCGCCCGTTTGACCTTCATGGGACTGTCGCCTGCACCTGATGTCACCCCACATACCGACCACGCAGGCTCAAAAGCTCAGAATTTCCGGCCCGCCAGCCGATACCAAGAACAGCATGCGCGGTGCCGATCCAACCAGAGCCTTCCCGGCGCTGGATACCCGTGGCCTGCTGGGCCAGCTCGACGCACGGCTGATCGTGGAGCGGCTACCCGCGATCGTCTATGTCGCCGATGTCGGCGTGGAGGGCGCCTGGCGCTACGTCAGCGCCGGTGCGAAGACGATCCTCGGCTTCTCGCCACAGGAACTGATGGACGACCCTGGCTTGTGGGCACGCCAGGTGCATCCCGAGGATCGCGAGCGAGTCTTCGCGCGCGAGGACGACCTGATCGATCCGAGCGCGCCTGAGGAATACCGGATGCTGCATCGCAGCGGCCGGATCGTCTGGGTGCGCGACGAAGCGGCGCTGGTGACCGATTCCGACGGGCAGGCGCACTGGCACGGTGTGATGTCCGACATCACCGATCGCAAGCGCGGCGAGGCCAAGCTCGAACGGCGCGCTGAGCAGCAGGCGGCGGTCGCGCGGCTGGGCAAGCGAGCGTTGGAGGGGGCGCAGCTATCCGAGTTGATGCACGGGGCGCTGCAGGAGGCGCGGCGGACGCTCGGCGTGCAGAGCGGCGTGGTGCTCGAGCACCGCAGCGAGGGCGCCGCCGCGACCGTGCGAGCGCTGCTGGGCTCGCTGCAGTCGACGCCACGCGAGCCCGCAGGTCAGCCACCCACATGGCTTCCGGAGGAGGTCTCTGCCCGCCTGGCAGACGGGCTCTCCTGCCAGATCGAGAGCGGGAGCGGGCGGTGGGGCACGCTGTGGCTGCAGGGATCGCCCGGACGACGCTTTGAGTCGGCCGACGTCGACTTCTTGCAGGCGCTTGCGAACATCCTCGCCGACGCGATCCGGCAGCGCGCCGCCGAAGACGACATCCGCCATCAGGCTCTGCATGACCCGCTCACGAGCCTGCCCAACCGGATCCTCTTCCTCGACCGACTGGCGCACACGCTCTCCCGCGCGCAGGGACCGGTCGCGGTGGTGCTGCTCGACATCGACAACTTCAAGCTCATCAACGACAGCCTTGGGCACAGCGCCGGCGATGAGCTGCTGATGCAGATCGCGCCGCGGCTAAGGACCGCCCTGCGGCCGCAGGACACGATCGCGAGGCTGGGCGGCGACGAGTTCGTGGTGCTGCTGGAGCAGGTGGATGGCGAGGACGCCGCGGCAGCGATCGCCAAGCGCATAGTCGCCGCCTTCGAGCTGCCGTTCGATCTTCACGCCGGCGAGCACTTCGCGAAGGTCAGCCTCGGGATCGCGATCTCCGGCGAGACCGGCAGCCAACCCAACAAGCTGATCAGCGATGCCGACGCGGCGATGTACCAGGCCAAGGAGCGCGGCCGCGCACGCTTTGAGATCTTCGACGGCGCGATGCGGGCGCGGGTCGTCGAGCGCCTGTCGGTCGAGAACGACCTGCGCCGGGCCTCGGAGCGGGGCGAGATGCAACTCGTCTACCAGCCGATCGTGTCTCTGGCCGACGCGACGCTGGTATGCGTCGAGGCGCTGGTGCGCTGGCGTCATCCGACGCGCGGCCTGCTCGATCCCTCTGCGTTCATTCCGATCGCCGAGGAGAGCGGCATGATCGAGCCGATCGGGCGCTTCGCGCTGGAGCAGGCGTGCGCCCAGGCGGCGGTCTGGCAGGCCGAGCATCGCGATCGCCCTCCGCTGCGGATCTCGGTGAACCTCTCGGTCCAGCAGTTTCGCCAGCGCGATCTGGAGGCGACAGTCACAGCCGCGCTCGCGCGATCAGGGATTGCGCCCTCCACACTGTGCTTGGAGATCACCGAGTCGGTGCTGCTGCAGGAGTCAGACGGCGTGCGCGACACGATGACCCGCCTGGCCAGCCGCGGCGTGCGCTTCGTGCTCGACGACTTCGGCACCGGTTACTCGTCCCTCGGCTACCTGACCAGGCTGCCGATCGCCGGGCTGAAGATCGACCGCTCCTTCGTGGAGGCGCTCGGCGGCAGCAGCCGCTCGACCGCAATCACCACGGCGATCCTGCGGATGGCGCAGGCGCTCTCGGTCGAGGTAGTCGCGGAGGGCGTCGAGAACGAGCGGCAAGTGGCGGCATTGCGAGAGCTCAGCTGCGATCTCGCCCAGGGATTCCACTTCCACAGGCCGCTGTCCGCCGAGGGCATCTCCAAGCTGCTGGACGGCGAGCACCGCCGCACCGAAGGATCCTGAGAACCGCCGAGCATCCCATCGCGCCAGGCGGCCGGCACGTCGCGACAGGCGCAGCGCGGGGCGTCGGCGCCCATAATGATGAGCCGTGCCCGTGAGCCCAAAGCACGCTGCCGCAGTACCGCAACCGCCGTCCCCACCCTGGAGCGCCCCCGAGCCGCGCAAGCGCTTCGGCGGCTCGGTTGCGCGCATGCTCATCGGAGCGCTCGCGCTCGCGCTGGTGGCAGGCGGTGCGACCGCGGCCGTGGCCCTCAGCGAGGTCGAAAAACTCGTCGAAGTGGTCGGCCACAAGCACGTCGTGGTGGCGCCCAAAGTACTCGCGCCGACCTATGAAGGCGGCCCAGAGACGCTGCTGCTGGTCGGCAATGACGAACGCCGCCGCACGACGACTTCGCCGGTCCTGCCGCACTCCAACGAGATGCTGCTGGTGCGGATCGACCCGAGCAGGCCGACGATCTCGATGCTCTCGATTCCGCGCGAGCTGCAGGTGCCGATCCCCAGGCCCAATGGGGAAGTGGTCGAAACCCGCATCAACGCCGCCTACCAGTTCGGCTGGGAAGACGGCGGGGGTACCGCCGGCGGCATCAAGCTGATGGTCGAAACGATCAAAAAAATCCTTGGCCTCGCAGTCAACCACGTGTTCGTGATCAACTTCAAAAAATTCGAACACGCGATTGAGGAAGTAGGGTGCATCTACTTTCCCGTCGACACGCGCTACTTCCACAAAAACGAACCGGGCGGGGAACAGTACTTTGAAGTCAATCTAAAGCCCGGCTACCAGAGGCTGTGCGGCAAAGAAGCGCTCGAATTCGTCGCCAACCGGCACGAAAGCACCTCGCTGGTGCGCGATGCGCGGGACCAGCGCTTCATGCTCGAAGCCAAGAAGCAGCTGGGCGAAAACCTCTTCGAAGAACGCGCCAAGTTCGAGCACATCTTTTCCAAGAACGTCGAAACCGACCTGCACGGCGAAGAACAGATTTACAACCTGCTCAAGCTGCTGATCGGAGCGCAGGGCAAGCCGGTGCGCCAGGTCCACTTCAACGTGAACCTGCTGCCGACCTATGACACGGCCAGCCCGGAACAGATCCATGAAGCCGTAACGCAGTTCCTGGGCGGCACCGCCGCGATCACCGGCAGCAGACTGAGCCAGGCGCTTAGCAACGCCGAGCAGGCGCGTGCGAAGGCGCACCGCACGCACAAAGCGCCCGCCCCGCAGCCCTCGATGACACCGACGAGCGCACAGGCGCTGGCGCACGCCCGCTCGATCGCGCCGTACCTGCCCTTCCCGCTGGAGTACCCGCGCATCCGCAACACATACGCGGAAGCCGAACCGGACACGCTACGCCAGTACAAGCTGCATGGGCCACACGGCACCCCGTACCCAAGCTACGTGATCGTGATCGACCGCGGTCTGCTCGGCCAGTACTACGACGTGGAGGGAACCACCTGGAGCAATCCGCCGCTGCTGAGCAAACCGAGCCAGACGGTCCAGGTCGGCCCTCGCAGCTACTCCCTCTATTACGACGGCGAACAGATCACGACCGTCGCCTGGCACGAAGCGGGCGCTACGTACTGGGTGCAAAACACCCTCATCAACAGCGTCTCTCCTCGGGAGATGATCGAAATTGCGCAGGAAACCCAGCCCGTCGATCGCACTGTCGCCCGTGCCCCGCTGAGCAGGGCGAAGTCCGCCGAAGCGGCGTTGCAACTGCACTCCGCCTCTGCCTCCACCCCCTCGACCAACCGGAGGATCGCGGAGCTGCTCGGCGCGCTGGCGCTGGTCGTGCTCGCAATACTCTCGGTGCTGGTGGTGCGCAAGCGACGCGAGGTCAGGGGGCTGCGCGAGCAGATCGGTGCCCAGGTCGCCGCCCTGGAAGCGCACGCGCGGCGCGCGCGGACGCTCCTCTAACCACAGCGCTCTGCAGCGCTCAGTCGTTCGGGAACGCGAGCCTCACACCGGTCTGCTCCCGGCTTGGCCAACGACTCGTGCTCACCTTGCCGCGGGTATAGAAGCGGAATCCCTCGGGCCCGTAGACGTGCGTGTCGCCGAAGAGCGAGTCGCCGAAGCCACCGAAGCTGTAGAAGCCGACGGGCACCGGGATCGCGACGTTGATGCCGACCATGCCAGCCTTCACCTCGTGCTGGAAGCGGCGGGCGGCGCCACCGCCGGCGGTGAAGATCGCCGCGCCGTTGCCGTAAGGGTTCCGGTTGATCAGCTCGATCGCCTGATCCAGCGTTCCCACCCGGATGACGCTGAGCAGCGGGCCGAAGACCTCCTGCTCGTAGATCTCCATGTCCTGCCGTACGTGGTCGAAGATCGTGGGGCCGACGAAGAACCCGTGCTCGAATCCGGGCACGCACACCTGCCTGCCGTCGGCGACCAACGTGGCACCGGCGGCAACGCCACGCTCGATGCAGTCGCGCACGCGCTGCGCCGCCTGCGGACTGATCAGCGGTCCCATCTCTGAGCCCTGCTCGCAGGCGGGGCCGACCCGCAGCGCCGCCGCGCGCTGGGCGACCGCGCGCACGAGCTCGTCCGCGATCTCGCCGACCGCCACGAGCACCGAGACGGCCATGCAGCGCTGCCCCGCCGAGCCGAACGCGGCCGAGACCGCCGCGTCGGCCGCCTGCGCCAGATCGGCGTCAGGCAGCACCACCATGTGGTTCTTGGCCCCGCCGAGCGCCTGCACGCGCTTGCCGGCCCGCGCCGCCTTGGCATAGATCTGGCGCGCGATCGGCGTCGAGCCCACAAAGCTGATCGCCTCCACGTCCGGGTGATCGAGCAGCGCGTCGACCGCGAGCGCATCGCCCTGCACCACGTTCAATACGCCGGGCGGCACACCCGCCTGCGCCGCCATCTCCGCGAGCAGCAGCGAGGCCGAGGGATCGCGCTCGGAGGGCTTGAGCACGAACGTGTTGCCGCACACCAGCGCGATCGGAATCATCCACAGCGGCACCATCGCCGGGAAGTTGAACGGCGTCACTCCGGCGCAGACGCCAAGCGGTTGGCGCACCGAGTAGACGTCCACGCCGCCCGCCACCTGCTCGGAATGCTCGCCCTTGAGGATGCTCGACGCCCCGCACGCAAGCTCGACCATCTCCAGCCCGCGCTGGATTTCGCCCCGGGCATCGTCGAGCGTCTTGCCGTGCTCGCCGGCGATCGCGCCCGCCAGCTCCTCAGTGCGCGCGATCAACGCCTCGCGAAAGCTGAACATCGCACGCGCGCGGCGGGGGAGAGGGGTCTCACGCCAGCTCGGGAACGCGCGTGCCGCCGCTTGCACGGCCAGCCCCACGGTGCCCGCGTCAGCCAGCAGCACCCTGCCGCTCGGCGCCCCGCGCGCTGGATCGAACACCTCAGCGCTGCGGGCGCTCTCCCGCGCGAATGGGGCGCCGTCGATCCAGTGGCCGATTTGCGCAAGCGGCGCCCGATCGGCGGTCGGCGTCGCAGACGCTGCGGTGTCCTGCCGCCCCATGTGTTCGATGTTAGATCAGCCTTGGTGCGGCGCCGGCTCGCCAGTGGTGGGCTCGCAGGCGTCCGCCGCCCCCACCTCATCTGAGAATCCGCTGTGGACGTGCGCGGCGTGCCCAGCCGATCGCAGGCCAAGCTGGTCCCCCACGCGCTGC
The DNA here is from genome assembly GCA_036008645.1 of Solirubrobacteraceae bacterium. GTDB lineage: Bacteria > Actinomycetota > Thermoleophilia > Solirubrobacterales > Solirubrobacteraceae > Palsa-744. Next base: position 39,977 of record DASYNI010000036.1, on the reverse strand, counting down.
AGCAGATCCAGCAGCTGCTCGCGCTCTGCGGCGCTCAGATCAGCGCAGAGCTCACGCTCCATCGCCAGCGCCGCGGTCATCGCGCGACCCAGCAGCTCCCGCCCCTGCTCTGTCAAGTGCAGCGCGCGCGCCCGGCGATCCTGTGGGTTGGTGCGGCGTTCCAGCAGCTGTCGACCCTCCAGGGCGTCGACGAAGGCGACCATCCGGCTGGCCGGGATCTGCAGCGTCTCGCCGATCGCCTGCTGAGAGCGGCCCTCTTGCGCCGCCACCGCGCGCAGCAACGCGAACTCGCGCGGCTCCAGCCGCAACGGCGCCAGCGTCTCACGGAACCGGCGCGAGACCGCATAGCCAAAGCTCGAGAGCTTGAATCCCACGGTCCTGAACGGCGGCGCGTCAGTGTCAGCCACGAGAAGATGATAACCGGACCAAAAGATTTTTGATATAAATCATTTCGCTCGGCATGGTTCTGAATGAAATCAAGGAGGCCTAGATGTCCGGCTCCAGTTCCCTCGCATCCCCGCCAGCGCCCCCATCCACACCCCCGCGCACCCCCGCCCCACCGGTTCCCGACGGCGCCATCGCGCGGCTCGCGCGCTTCGCGCTCGCCCACCGCCGGCTCGTAGTCGCGGTCTGGGCAGTCGTCTTCGTGGCGGGCGCGATCGGCGCCGGACAGGTCTCCAAACGACTCTCCTTCGATTTCTCGCTGCCGGGCCAGCCGGGCTATGAAACCGCCAAGAAGATGGCCCACCTCTACGGTAACGGGGGCGAAACTGCGCCCTCGCTGGTGGTCGTGACGGTGCCCGCCGGGCAGACCGTGCTCGCCGACCAGCATCAGATCGGCGCCGCCTTTGCGCAGGCCCGCGCCGCGGAGCCGCACGCACGGATCGTCGACTACACCGCCACGCACAACCCCAAGCTGATCACCAGCGACGGCCGCACCACCTACGCCTTCGTCTTCAGCGCCCTGGAAAAGACCTTCGGCGCCCCGAAGGTGCCAGCGCAGGTGACCCGCACGGTCGCGGCCGCGCTGCCGGGCGCCGAAGTCCATGTCACTGGCCTTGCGCAACTGTCCAACGGCGGCTCGGCCAAAGGCCCTGGCGTGTTCGTCGAGACTCTGATCGGGGGCGCCGGCGCGCTCGCGGTGCTCGCGTTCGTGTTCGCGTCGCTGCTGGCGTTTGTGCCGCTGATGATCGCGGCGGTCTCGATCCTGACCACGCTGCTGGTGGTGCTCGGCCTGACCTACATCGCCAACGTCTCCTTCGTGGTCGAGTTCCTGGTCTCGCTGGTCGGCCTCGGCGTCGCGATCGACTACTCGCTGCTGATCGTCACGCGCTGGCGCGAGGAGCGCGACCACGGCCGCGAGAACAGCGAGGCCGTCGTGGCCGCGATGGCCACCGCCGGGCGCGCCGTTCTGCTCTCCGGCCTGACGGTCGCAATCGGGCTGATCGCTTTGATCGTGCTGCCGGTACCGAGCCTGCAGAGCGTCGGCTACGGCGGCATGCTGATCCCGCTGGTCTCCACCTCGGTCGCGCTCACGCTGCTGCCGGCGCTACTTGGGGGCATCGGGCCGCGCGTGGACTGGCCGCGCGTGCGCCACGAGTCCAGGGCCAGCCGGGGCTGGACGGCCTGGGCGCGCTGGGTGGTCGGACATCGCGCGATCGCGGCGAGCGCCTCGGTGATCGTGCTCGGCGTGCTGATCGTGCCCGTCTTCAGCCTCACGACCGGCGAAACCAGCGCGAGCGCGCTGGCCAAGAGCGGCAGCGCGCACGACGCGTACGCGCGCCTGTCCGCCGGCGGAACGCCAAGCGGGGTGCTCACCCCAATCGAAGTGCTGGCCCGCTCGGGCGACGCCGGCGCGGTGAGCGCACGCCTGGCCTCCGTGCCCGGCATCGCGACGGTGCTGCGATCCTCCGCGCCAGACAGCTCGCGCGCGGGCACCACGATCCTGCTCGGCATTCCCCGTAAGGAGACCGTCAACGCAAGCACGCTGGAACCTGTGCGCGCGGCCAGAGGGGCGCTGAAAGACACGCCCGGCACGATCGGCATCACCGGTGAGGGCGCGATCGAGCTCGACTACCAGCACGCGGTCTTCGGCAACTTCCCGCTGATGTTCGCGATCATCGCGCTGCTTACGATCGTCCTGCTCACGCGCGCCTTCCGCTCGCTCGTGCTGGCAGTCAAGGCGGTGCTGCTGAACGTCGTCTCGATGGGCGCCGCCTTCGGCTTCATGACCTGGTTCTGGCAGCAGGGACACGGCTCGCAGGCGATCTTCGGCATTCCGGCGACGGGTGCGATCACCTTCTGGATCCCGCTGATGGTGTTCGCCTTCCTATTCGGCCTCTCGATGGACTACGAGGTGTTCATCCTCGCCCGCGTGCGCGAGGAGTACGAGCGCACCGGCTCCACCGACGCAGCCGTGGTCGCGGGCCTGGGACGCACCGGCCGACTGGTGACGAGCGCCGCGCTGATCCTATTCCTCGCCTTCGCCTCGCTGGCCTCGGCGCCGAACACCGGCATCAAGGTGCTGGCCACCGGCCTCGGCGTGGGCATCCTGCTCGACGCGACGCTCATACGTGCGCTGCTGCTGCCCGCGCTGGTTTCGCTGCTCGGACCGCTGAACTGGTGGATGCCGAGATCGCTCGCGCGCTTGCTGCGCATCCCGCAGAGCACGCCGCCGAGCACGGCCGAGGGCGCGAGCGCATAGGTGACCTGCAGCGCGCTCAACGCCGCAGGTCCGCGCAGCTGCGCAGGAACAGCGCCTCGGCGAGCGCGACTCGTTCGATCTCGCGTGGATCGACGCTCTCGTTGGCGGCGTGGATCAGGCACTGTGGCTCCTCCACACCCATCAGGATGATCTCGGCCTCCGGGTAGGTCTCCTGCAACACGATGCAGAGCGGGATCGACCCGCCCTCCCCCGCGGTCGTCATCTGCGCCCCGAACGCGAGTTCCATCGCCTGCCCCATGCGCTCATAGGCGGGTCCGTCGATGCGGGCCGCAAAAGGCGCCGCCACCATGTCGCGATCGATTTCCACCTGCGCGCCCCAGGGCGCGACCGCCTTCAGATGGGCGACCAGTGCATCCTGGGCGCCCAGCGGATCCATGCCCGGCGGCACCCGCAAGCTCACCCGCGCCCGCGCCTGCGGCTGCAGCGAGGCGGTGGAGCCCGCGACCGCCGGGCAGTCGATCCCCAACACGTTCACCGACGGCCTGGCCCAAAGCATCTCCGCGACGTTGCCGCTGCCAATCAGAGCAACGCCGTCGAGCATTTGCGCATCCGACCTGAACTGCTGCTGCGGATAGTCGACCCCGCTCCAGCCCTGATCGCAGGCGAGCCCTCGGATCGCAGTGTCGCCCTGCTCGTCGTGCAGCGTGGCGATCATCCGCGCAAGCGCAATCAGAGCGTCGGGCGCCGGCCCGCCAAACATGCCCGAGTGCATCGCCGCCTGCAACGTACGCACCGTCACGACCACGCTTGCGATCCCGCGCAACGAGGTCGTCACCGTCGGCACGCCGACGGCGAAGTTGCCGACATCCAAGACGATCACGACGTCAGCGGCAAGCATCTCGGGCTGCCGGCGCACGAACTCCTCCAGCCCCCCGGTGCCCTGCTCCTCGGCGCCCTCGGCGATCAGCTTGATGCCAACCGGAAACCCGCCCGCCCGCTGGCCGCCTCCCAGCGCCCGCAGCGCGGTCAGGTGCGCAACCACGTTGCCCTTGCAGTCGGCGGCGCCGCGCCCGTACCAGCGCCCATCGCGCTGCGTCAATTGGAACGGCGGTGAGAGCCAGGCGTGCTCCTCCAATGGAGGCTGGACGTCGTAGTGGCAGTAGAGCAACACCGTCGGCGCGCCGGCGGGCGCAGGGGTGTGTCCGAAGACCGCGGGATGGCCGTCTGGCATATCCAGCAGTCGGCATTGCTCGATGCCCGCCCCGGAGGCCGCCTCGCGCACATATTCGGCGGCCTCCAAGCAGCGCTGTGGCGGATACTGCTGCGGATCGGCCACGCTTTCGATCGCGACCAGCCGCTGCAGATCCTCCCACGCCTGCGGCATCAGCCCCGCCACCGACTCTCGCAACGCCTGCCGCGCCATCTCTGCTCCTTCCGCTCGAATTCTCACAATCCCACCTTGATCCCGGCTACGCTTGCAGGATGGGAGAAGCCGAGGGTAAGCGATGATGGAGATCGCATTCCTGTCGGTCGTGCTCGGCGGGCCGCTGCTGATGTGCCTGATCGCGCTGCTCGGCTCGCACTTCCATCGCGGAGACGACGCGAGCCTGATCGACTGGAAGCCCACGCGCTCGGCGGACCTCGAAGCGCGGCTGCGCAACAGCGAGGTGGAGCAGATGCTCGCCGCCGTGAACCGATACCGCCGCGCCCGCGGCGCACAGGAGCGTTCGCTGGAGGAGATCACCGCTGCGCGAGCGGAGCAGTAGGCCCACGGCGGCCGGCGCCGGGCAGAGGATTGAGCAATCCCGCCGACGGGTAGTGGTTGACTCTATGAGACGGATTCGCGCCTACCTGGGGAAAGAGCACCCGATCAGCCGCGGCGCATGCGAGTAGTGGGCTCCGCGGTGCACCACGCGCAGCCCGGCAAGCCGGGGCTCGACGGCCGCAATGGGCTGCAGCGCGTAAGCGTGCTGGAGCTCGAGCCCGCGCTCTGCGACGGCTTGGACCCGCGCAATCTGCCGAGCGCCGCCCGCTCGGCGACCGCGGCGACGTGGGCGCTTTCGCGCGGACGTTGGCAGAGCGAGCCCTGGATGTTCGATCGCCGCGGCAGCCTTGGCCTGATGGTGCTGGAGGGTCTGATCGCCAGGCAGGTGATGGTGGGCGAGATGGAGGCGGTCGAGCTCGTCGGCCCGGGCGACGTGCTGCGGCCGTGGGCTGAAGTGGACCGGGAGATCGCCCAGCATGCGCGTGAAAGCTGGATCGTGACCAGGCGCGCGCGGCTGGCGCTGCTGGATCGCAGCTTCGCGGTGTCGGTCAGCGCCTGGCCTGAGATCGCCGCCAACCTAAGCGACCGCATCTCGATGCGGGTCGGCTGGATGGCGCTGTTCTCCGCGATCCAGGGCGTGCGGCGCGTCGATGACCGTCTGCTGGCGGTCCTCTGGTCCTACGCCGATCGCTGGGGCCGCGTCACCCCCGGCGGCGTGCTGCTCGAGCTCGAGCTCACTCACCGGCTGCTGGCCGGCGTGATCGGCGCACGGCGCCCGTCGGTCACAACCGCACTGAAGGCGTTGGAGGCAAACGGCGCGCTGACCAGACGCAGGGATCACAGCTGGCTGCTGCACGGCCAGCGGCCAGCAATCATCGCAGCGCTGGCCGAGCCGCCCCGTGAGCCCGAGCGCGGTGCCATGGACCGCAGCAGCAGCGGCATGCTGAAGATCGCCGGCTGAGCCGCGCCCGGCGCTGCGCGGCGGCTAGCGCGCGCGATCGTGCTGGCGAGCCAGCTGCCAGCCCAGCCAGATCAGCGTGAGGATGAGCAGCCCCAGCGGAATGATCAGCGTCACCTCGCTGGCGATCGTCGAATCAGCGATGGGCAGCAGGGCGTGCGGCATGGATCCTCCTTTCGGTGTGGAGAGGGACGTGCGGGCGCCCGTTGCCATTCAAGCGCGCAGGCTCCGCCGGCGGCGGGCGCTCCTCATCATCCTCGGCCAGCCAGTGATAGATCAGGATGAAGATCAAAAGCGACCAAGGTAGCGAGGCGGGCACCCACATCACACCCGCGGCAAGGTGCTGGTCGGCCAGCGCCGAGAGTCCCCCTTCGCGCTGCCTGACCGCGGCGTAGACCGAGTACCACGGCTCCGAGGAGAACGCGAGCAGGATCGCGAGCACCCAGCCCACCACCATCTGGCCAGTAGCGAAGGCAACTCGCATCGGGTCGCTCAGGCGGCTGTGGAACGGAGGCGAGTCGATCACCTGTCCCCATGCCAGCAGGCCGAAGATCAGGAAGCTCGCGTGCTCGACGTAGTGGACCGGGATGCTCCTCAAGGTCAGGTCGTAGGCAGCCGGGATGTGCCAAGCGATCAGGTCGATCGACATCAGCGTAAAGGCCACCCACGCCTTGCCGAGCACGTGCGCCAGCTCTCGCAGCGGCGCGGCGCTCTCGCTGCCCACCACCCAACGCGCGAACGAGCGACGGAAGCTCAGTGGGAAACCTCGCCAGAGCCGCATCCAGGGCGCGGCAAGCATCATCAACGGTGGCACGACCACAAGCAGCAGCACGTGCTGGCACATGTGCGCCCAGAAGTATTTGTCCGCCAGCGAGTCCATTGGCTGCTGCAGCGCAAGCACGAGGATCACCAGGCCGCAGATGAATGAGAACGTGCGCCGGCGCTCCAGATCGCGACGCGCGACGCCAATCGTGCCTGCGCGAGCGGCCGCCCGAAAGCGCGCGCCGCCCTGCCAGTACATCGCCCCCGCCAGCGCAGCGAGCAGCAGTGGCAGGTTGCCGGACGCGCTGCTTTCCAGCAGGAATGTGGCCGGCGCCGCGGCGCTCACCGCCAGCCCTCAGGCGACGATGTAAAGAAGCAGGAAGGTGACAACCTGGACACCCGCCAGGAAGTACCAGTAGAAGGCGAAGGACCGCGCCTCGACGCCGAGGCGGGCGCTGAGCGCACCCTCGCCGCCGGGCTGGCCGGCAGTAGAGACGACCGGGCCGGGTGGCACCTCACGATGGCGGATCGAGCCGGCCAGCATCGTCTGAATCCAGTAGATCACGCTCAGCAGCGCCACGCCGCCGTAGAAGCCGGTCCAGGTCACGAACACACTCGCGTATGGCCCGCTGCCCGGCCCGAAGGGCAGCGTCGCCCATTGGTAGCACTGGACGCCGAGCGCGGCGTAGATCAGCAGCAGGCTGATCATCGTCGGGGCACGCCATGCGGCCTCGCCGCGCCGCCGCAACGCCTCCACGGCGACCGCGCTCAGCAGCGCGCTGACCACTACGCATGCGAGCACCGCCACACCGGTGCCGATTGGGACTTTCACCGCCGCCGGACGCCACACCGCTTCCTGATCGCGCTCCTTCAGATAGACGTAGGCGAACAGGAAGGCGCCGAAGAAGGAGACCATCGCGGCACTGAGCAGCCGCACGCCGACGTTGATGTTGCGTCCCATCACCTCCGGCGGCTCGCCCTCGTAGCCGGCTGTCTGGAAGGCGACTTCCTGACTGGGATCAGCCACCTGCCGTCACCACCTCTGCATGGGTCGGGTTGAGGTTTGCCACCAGCGGCGCGTCGGGCACGCCGTATTCATACGGAGAGGCATTGATCACCGGCACGCGCGCGAAGTTGTCGACCGGGATCGGCGTGGGCAGTTGCCACTCGATTCCCTTGGAGTGCCACGGGTTGGGCTCCGGCTTTCGCCGCTGCCAGAAGCACGAGTAGAACACGTTGACCACGAAGATCACGAACGAGAAGCCGAGCACGTAGGCGGACGCGGTGACCCAGTCGTTTAGCCACTGCAGGCTGGGCGCATAGGCCGAGACGCGGCGCGGCTGACCCAGCATCCCCACCGCGAACAGTGGGAAGAACGTGAGGTTGAAGAAGACGAAGAAGAACCAGAACTGGAGCTTGCCCAAGCGTTCGTTGAGGTGAACCCCGAACATCTTCGGGAACCAGTAGAAGAGGCCGCCGAAGAACGCGAACACCAGCCCGCCCATGATCGTGTAGTGGAAGTGGGCCATCACGAAGAAGGTGCCGTGGGTGCTCACATCGCTCGGCGCGTCGGAGAGAAAGACGCCGGATGCGCCGCCGATGAAGAAGTTGAAGAAGAAGGCCAGCGCGAAGAGCATCGGCACCGTGAAGCGGATTTTCCCTCCCCAGAGCGTCCCCATTGCATTCAGGAACACAATCGCGGTCGGAATCGAGATCAGCTCCGTGGTGAACATGAAGAACGGCCGCAGATCCGGGTTGATGCCGCTGACGAAGAGGTGGTGCTGCCAGACGAAGAAGCTCAGCAAGGCCACGCCCAGCAGGCCCGCGACGGCCAGCCTGTATCCCCACAGCGGCTTGCGCGTGAACACGGGCAGGATTTCGAGCACCAGCCCGAACCCCGGCAGCGCCAGGATGTAGACCTCGGGGTGCCCGAAGAACCAGAACAGGTTCTCGTACAGGAACGGCGAGCCGCCTGAGAAGGGCATGAAGAACGTCGTGCCGACGACGCGATCCATCAGCACCAGCGACATGGCGGCGATCAGCACCGGCGCAGCCAGAAGCTGCAGGAACGCGGTCGCGATCACGGCCCAGACGAAGATCGGCAGCCGTGTCCAGGTCATCCCCGGCGCGCGCATCGTGTAGACGGTGACCAGCATGTTGAAGCCGACCAGCGCCATCGAGATCCCGATCAGCGCGAAGGAGATCAGGTAGCAGTCCATGCCGAGCTTCGCCTGCACCGAGAGGTTGGCGTAGCCCGTCCACCCGGTCGGAAAGCCTTTGGCGCCAACGGCCGAGAGCAGCACGATGCCGGCGACCGGCACAAGCCAGAAGCTGAGCGCCTCGATCCGCGGGAAGGCCATCCGCTTGGCGCCGATCAACACCGGCACGAAGTAGTTGCCAAACGGCCCCAGCACCATCGAGGTCGTCATCATCATCATCATCGTGCCGTGCAGGCCGACCAGGGTGATGTAGTTGTCAGCCGACCAGAAGTGCTCGGTGGGGTAGAGCAGCTGGGTGCGGATCAGCATCGCGTTCAGGCCCGCGATCAGGAAGAAGAACAAGGTCCCCCACAGGTACTGGATGCCCACCACCTTGTGGTCGGTGCAGAGCGTGAAGTAGCGCGCGATCCCGTGCTCCTCCTTCTCGCGCAGCGTCGGCGCGGCGCCGCTCAGGCGCGCGATCGGGTAGTTCATGAAGCCCATCCCGACCAGGAAGCCGATGATCCCGAGCAGGAGCCCGCAGACGAACTCGACGTCGTTCTGATCGGTTTCTTCCATCGCCGGGATGCCTTTGCTCAGCACGTGCCCGATCACCAGCGCGCCGATCACGTAGCCGACGATGCCGAGCACGATGCCCGTGAAGACGTTGAAGCGCCCGAGCCCGCGCCACCACGGCTCGCGCACGGGGCCTGCGGCGGGGATCGCTGCTGCGCTCATCTGCTGGCCCTCCCTTTCATCCTCTGTAGGTCGGTTCGGGGGCGTAGGTCGGTTTGTAAGGCGGCAGGTAGCGCTGGATCGGCGCCCACTTTGCTCGTTCGTGCGCGATCCAGACACGGAAGGCGGCCGGCGAGACCACCCGCAGGCGCGAGGTCATGTGGCCGTGCCAGAGGCCGCAGAGCTCGGCGCAGCGGATCGTGGAGGCTTCTTCGCGCACGGGCTTGACGAACGCGACGTTGGTGGTGCCGGGCACGGCGTCCGCCTTCACCGCGAGGTTGATCGCCCAGAAGGAGTGGATCACGTCGATCGAGGTAACCGAGAACCTCACCTCCTGGTTGACCGGCAGGACCAGTTCGGTCGTCTCCAGGCCGCCGTAGGTCGGATATCGATAGGTCCAGGTCCACTGCTGCCCGATCACCTGGACCGGCAGGGCGCTGCTTGCATCCGCCGGCAGCGCGACGGAGATCGGGGCCGAGCCGAGGCCGCCGCCCGCGCCGTCCTCACCCGGGAAGAGCTCATACGCGCCCCACGCCGCCAGGAACAGCACGATCACGAACGTGACGGAGATCCAGAGCACCATCACCCGCGGATCTCCTGCCGTCGCCGGCCCATCAGTCAGGCCATCGACCTCATCCTTGCTGCGGAACCTGATCAGCGAGCCGATGAAGTAGAGCAGCAGGCCGATCATGATCGGCACCACGATCGCCACCATCACCGTGTTGTCCTGCTGCTGCCCGTGCGCGGCGTCGCTGGCCGATCCCGGCGGCAGCGCCGGCCCGACGAAGATCACGACCAGCGGGACCGCAATCACGCTGAGTACCAGCCATATCCAGAAGATGCGGCGCAGCTCCGGCGGCGGTTTGAGCCGGTCGTCGGAGCTCACGAGCCCTGCACCTCCAGCTCGCCGTCCATGTAGCCGATCGACTGCATCGGCCCGCCGAAGCCGAAGATGAACCCGGCGGCGCACGGCACGAAGCACTGCCAGCGGTACTTGCCAGGGTCCCCCGTCCTGAAGGTGAAGGTGATCGTGTTGTGCGCCTCGGCAAGAGTGCAGGGCGCATAGGAGCACGGGTTCTTGGCTTCTTCAGAGACCCCCGGCAATGGCACGCTCACACCCAGCTCAGGGATCGCGAAAGTGTGAGAGGCCAGTTCCGGCTTGAGCACCTTCACCGGCACGCCATTGACGAACATCACGTTGCCGACCAGCCCGCGCGGCTGGCCCCACAGCGGGTTGCGCAGGCCGGTCGCAGAGTCGTACTGGTAGACGGTCACATGGATCAGCGCGTGGGCGGGCACCCTCAGGATCGTTGAGTGCACCCATTTGTGGCCCGGGGTGCGCGAGTAGTAGGAGACCCAGTTCGGGTTTTCGCCGTGCCCCACTTCAGCGACCGTCTGCAGTTCCAGCGCCGCCTGGTGTGGACCGACGATAGCCGCCTGCACCGGCGGCGGGGAGGCCTCAAGGAAGAGCGCGACGTAGAGGCCAATCGCCACGCCACCACCGAGCACCAGCACAGCCGCGAGGATCGTGCCCACACGCCTGGCCGACATTCGCCCGCGCCTCCTTCCAGTTGGTGAGACCCGCCGGGAGCGACTCTCAGAAAGAGCCGCTGTCTAACTCAACTAGCTACCACTGGCCTGAAGCTGAGTCAACCCATTTGTGGCGGTTCTTTCACTCGAAGTCATTGCTCTGACAATCCTGGCCTCAGCGTAGCCAGTGTGCCCGCGGCACGCCGCCTGCAGTGACGCGCAGCACCACCCACATGCCGGCCAATGCCACCCAGCTGCCGTTCAAGTGCGCCAGACCGACGATGCGGTAGCGGGCCGGCGCGGTCGGGGCGAAGGCGAACGTCGCACTGCGGCCCGCTGAGAGGCCTTGCGCCGGGTGCAGGATGTATGTCACGCCGTGCTGCGCTTCGGCCGTACCGGGTGCCGGCACGAGCGCGCACGCATAGCGCGCGGGGGCAAGCCTGTCGACGCATTCAAAGAGCACCTTCCAGCCCACCGGCACCACGAAGCCCAGCGCACCCTTGTTCGCGCCGTCGATGTTCTGCGTGGCGGTTTGGCCGTACCCCAACACGACGCTCAAGCGCACTGTGCGCGCCGCCGCATCCACGCTCAGGAAGCGCCGCGCATCGGGATGGCTGGCAGGTGCGGGCGCCGCGGCCGATCCGCATCCCGCCAGGCACAGCACGATTACGGCCGCCGCAGCCGCCGCCGTCCACTTCGTGGGTATCGAGAGTCCAAGCACCGCGTCGTTGCGGCGCCCCTGCCTACCGCTGCTCTGTCTCCACTCTGCCCGGCATCGGAGCGCCGATCGCATGGTAGCCGCCGTCGACATGCAGAATCTCGCCCGTGATCCGGCGCGCAAGCGGGGATAGCAGGAAGCAGCAGGCATCCGCGACGGGCATCGGATCGGTCGCGTCCCAGGCCATCGGCGCGACCTGCGACCAGGCGCCGGCCAGATCATCGAAGCCGGGGATGCCGCCGGCGGCAAGCGTCTGCACCGGCCCGGCCGAGACCAGGTTCACCCGGATCTCGCTGGCGCCGAGGTCGCGCGCCAGGTAGCGCGCGATGGCCTCAAGCGCCGCCTTGGCCACGCCCATCCAGTCGTAGGCCGGCCAGGCCACGCTCGCGTCGAAGTCGAGCCCCACGATCCCCGTGCCCTCGCGCGCCTCCGCCAGCAACGGCAGCAGCGCCTGCGCCATCGCCTTCAGCGAGTAGGCGCTGGTCTCATACGCTGCGATCGCGCTGGCACGCGGAGCCTGCAGGAAGCCTCCGCCAAGCGCGTCCAGCGGCGCAAACGCGATCGCGTGCAGCAAGCCATCCAGGCCGCCGAGATGCTCCGCCACCTGCGCAGGCAGCGCCGCAAGATCATCCTGGCTGTTGACGTCCAGCTCGATCACCTGCGCCGGCCGCGGCAGCTGCTTGGCCGCGCGCTCTGTCATCCGGCGGGTGCGGCCAAAGCCGCTCAGCAGCACCTCCGCGCCGAGCTCCTGCGCCCGCTGGGCCGTCGCAAACGCGATCGAATGGCGGTTCAGCACCCCCGTGATCAGCAGCCGTCGCCCGTCCAGCATCACATCACCGCCAGCGGATGGGGAGTCTGCTCGGCCTCCGGGATCGCATCGCGCCAGAAGGAGTCCTCCTGCTGGTGTCCGGCGGCCCATAGCACCTGCACGCTGCCGCGCGCCACCAGCGCATCCTCGCCGTTTCGGATCGCAAGCGAGAGATCGACCAGCCCGGCGCTCTGGTCCACGGGCCTGAGCCCCGCCACCTCCGCGGTGACCGAGATCTCTTCGCCAAACCGCAGCGGCCGCTTGAAGACGGTCTCGCCCACACGGCGCAGCGCCCGCACGCGCTGCGGCTCAAAAGGCACCAGCCCGACCGCCAGCGAGAGGATCAGCATCCCGTGCGCTATCCGCTCCCCGAAGGGGCTGGTTGCCGCCCACTTCGCATCCCAGTGCTGAGGATGCCAGTCGCCACTAAGCGCGCAGAACGCGATCACGTCGGACTCGCCCACCTGCTTGGACTCGCTACGGAAGCGCTGTCCCTCCTTCAGACGCTCGAAGGGCGCCGACCAGATCAGCTGCTGCTCTGCGTCCATCACAGCGGGATGTTGCGAATCGGCGCCGCCGGCCGCTCCACGTCGGCCAGCATCTCGATCGTCGAGGCGACCCGCTGCCGCGTCTGCTCGGGATCGATCACTTCGTCGATGAAACCCTGCGCCCCCGCGCTGTCCACATGCAGATGCTCCTCGGCGTAGGCGTCGGCCAGCCGGCTGCGCTCAGCCGGCCCGTCATCGGCGGCCTCGATCTGGCGCCGGTTGAGGATCCCCACCGCCTGCCCGGCGCCCATCACGCCCAGTTCAGCGCCATGCCAGGCAAAGACGTGGTCGGCGCCGAGCGCCTTGGAGTTCATCGCGATGAACGCGCCGCCGAACGCCTTGCGCAGCACGACCGTGACGCTCGGGACCGTGCACTCCGCAAAGGCGTGCACGAGCTTTGCGCCGTGGCGGATCACCCCCTCGCGCTCCTGGCCGGAGCCGGGCAGGAACCCGGGCGTGTCCACGAGCACGACCAGCGGCAGCCCGAACGCGTTGCAGGTGCGCACGAAGCGCGCGGCCTTCTGCGCGGAGTCGACGTCGAGCACCCCGCCGAGGTGCCGCGGCTGGTTGGCCAAGACACCAACCGGCCGTCCCTCGACGCGAGCCAGCGCACACACGACGTTGCGCGCGAACTTCGGCGAGATCTCGATCATCTTCCCGGAATCGACGATTGAAGAGATGACCGATCGAACGTCATAGACCCTGCGTTGCTCGGATGGCACGTTCGCGCCCGGCGAGCCCGGGGCCGGCGCCGTTGCGGCGCGCACGGGAGCGGGCCGATCGCGATTCTGCGGCAGGTGATCCAGCAGCTCGCGCGCCAGGCCCGCGGCCGCGCGGGCGGTGGGCGCGGTCATGTGGCAGACGCCGTTTCGCTCGTGCACCCGCTGGCCGCCGAGCGAGAAGGTGTCAATCTGCTCCCCGGTGACCTCGGCGACCACCGCCGGCCCGGTCAGGAACATCGCCGCCTCGGCGGTCATGATCACGAAGTCGGTCAGCGCCGGGCCGTAGCAGGCGCCGCCGGCGGAGGGCCCGCAGAGGATCGAGATCTGGGGCACCAGTCCGGAGAGCATCACGTGCTCGCGGAAGATCGCGCCGTAGCCGGAGAGCGCGGCAAGGCCCTCCTGCATGCGCGCGCCGGCAGACTCGATGAACCCGATCACGGGCACTCGCGCGCGGCCGGCCAGCCGCAGCACTTCCACGATCGACTCGGCGTGCGCCTCGCCCAGGGAGCCGCCTGCGAAGGAGCCGTCCTGCGCGTAGCAGTAGACCGGGCGCCCGTTGACCCGCCCGTGCGCGGTCAGCACGCCGTCGCCCGGGCGCGCCTTCTGTCCCATCCGCCGCGAGATCACGCGCGTGCGCAGCGGCTGCAGCGTGCCCTCGTCGAGCAGCGCCTCCAACCGCTCCTGCGGGCTCAGGCGTTCTTCGCGGACAGGCTCTGCAACCAGCGTGCTCACGCCGCCTCCAGGCACAGCACCGCGTTGTGGCCACCGAAGCCGAACGAGTTGGACAGCGCGATCGCCCGCCGCTGCTCTCCTAATGCCAGCGGGCGCGCCGCACCCGGCACGTAGTCAAGGTCGAGGCCCTCCTCGCCCTGCTCGAAGCCGAGCGTCGGCGGCGCGATCCGGTCGCGCAGTGCGAGCAGCGTCGCCACCGCCTCCACCGCACCCGCGGCACCGAGCAGATGCCCGATCGCCGACTTGGTCGAGGAGACCGGCACGCTGCCGGCGTGCTCCCCCAGCGCCCGCTTGATCGCGGCCGTCTCGGCGCGGTCGTTCAGCGGCGTGGAGGTACCGTGCGCATTGACGTAGTCGATCTGCTCGGGCCCGACGCCCGCATCAGCCATCGCCACGATCATCGCCTGCGCCTGCCCGACACCGTCCTCGCGCGGAGCGGTGATGTGGTGGGCGTCGGAGGTCGCGCCGTAGCCCTTGATCGCCCCCAGCACCCGGGCGCCGCGCTCCTTGGCGGCGTCCTCACGCTCGAGCACCAGCACCGCGGCGCCCTCGCCCATCACGAAGCCGTCCCTGCGCGCGTCGAAGGGACGTGAGATCCCGCTGCGCGAAAGCGCATCCAGCGCACTGAAGGCGGCGCGCGCAAGCGGCGTGAGCCCCGCCTCCGAGCCGCCGACCACTACCGCGTCCGCTTCGCCGCACTGCAGCATCCGCATCCCGGCCCCGATTGCATGCGCGCCGGAGGCGCAAGCCGTGCTGACGGCAAAAGACGGCCCCTGCAGGCCATGGCGCAGCGAGAGCGCAGCGGCGCCCGCGTTGCTCATCATCAAAGGCACGGAGAGCGGCGGCACCCGCTCGGGCCCCTTTTCGCGCAGCAGGTCCTGCCCGTCGACGAGCGTCTGGATGCCGCCGATGCCGGTGCCCAGCACGCAGCCCACACGGCGCGGGTCGTACGGCAGGCCCTCTTGTCCGCCCGGCTCCCAGCCGGCGTCGAGGATCGCCTCCTCGCAGGCAGCGATCGCCAGCTGCGTAAAGCGGTCGGCCCTGCGCGCCTCCTTGGCCGAGAGCAGAGCGCGCGGGTCGAAGTCGGCGCACGGCGCCTCGCCGTCCGCGATCCCCGAGACGCCCGCGCTCCAGCGCTCGTGCAGGGTGCGCGCGCCCACGCCCAGCGGGCTCACGGCTCCCACGCCAGTCACGACGATCCGCTGCTGTGCGATCTGCTGCTCCACGCCTAGGAGATCCGCTCGGTGATCAGCGTGACCGCGTCGCCGACGGTCTTCACGTTGGCCACATCGGAGCCACGCAGCTCCACGCCGAACTCCTCTTCCACGACCTGGGCTAGCTCGGCCAGGTCGAGCGAGTCGACGTCGAGCGCCTCGAAGGTCGCCTCGCGGTCGATGTCGGCGCGCTCCGCGCCGAAGCTCACCAGCGAGTCGAACACCACCTGCTGGACCTGCTCTTCGGATGCGACTGTGCTCATCACTATTCCCTTTCTATGAAGTGATCGAGCCGACGTCCGGTCGGCTCCTTGACCCGGCGGGAGCCATCCAGGCTCCATAGACCGCGCCGTTCCACGGCGCTCATGCCCCAAGCCCCCCATCCACGTAAAGCACGCTGCCCGTCACGTATCCCGCCTGCTCTGAGGCCAGGAAGCGAGCGCAGGCCGCCACCTCCTGTGGCGTGCCCGCGCGGCGCGCAGGAACGCTCGCAAGCAGGCTGTCGTCGAGGTCGGCGGTCATGTCCGTCTCGATCAGCCCCGGCGCGATCGCGTTCACGGTCACGCCGCGACGCGCGACCTCGACGGCGATCGTCTTGGTCATCCCGATCAGGCCCGCCTTGGCGGCGGCGTAGTTGCTCTGGCCCGGGTTTGCGCGCGGCCCGACCACCGAGGCGAGGTTGATCACGCGCCCAAAGCGCGCCCTGATCATTCCCCGAAGGGCTTTGCGGGTGAGCCGGAAGGCGGCGGTCAGATTCGTGTCGATCACACGCGCCCACTCGTCGTCGCCCATGCTCAGCGCGAGGTCGTCTGCACGCACCCCGGCGTTGTTGACGAGCACGAGCACCGGGCCAAGCTCCTGCTGGAGCCGCTCGAAGGTCGCCTCGATCTGCTGCGGGTCTGTCACGTCGCCCTGCAGCGTGAGCGCCCTGCCGCCAGCCTGCTCGATCTGGCTCACCGTCGCCTGCGCCGCAGCCTGATCGCTTCTGTAGTTGACGCCGACCGCCCAGCCCTCGGCGGCCAGCGCCAGGCTGATCGCCGCGCCGATTCCGCGCGAGCCACCGCTCACCAGCGCGCACCCGCGCTCGGTGGGGCTCACGATCCCCACTCCAGTACCGCGGCTCCCCAGGTGAGCCCGGCACCCACGGCACCCAGGACCACCTTTGCGCCGGGCGCAAGCAGCCCCTGCTCACGGGCGCTCGCCAGCGCCAACGGCACGCTTGCAGCACTGGTGTTACCTGTCTGCGCGATGCAGTCGAACACGCGGTCCCGGCCGAGCCCGAGCCGGTCGGCGACGGCGGAGAGGATTCGCCCGTTGGCCTGGTGGTAGACGAACAGGTCGATGTCCCGTAGGCCAAGGCCGGCCTGCTCCACCACCTTGCGGGTGTGGGTGTGCAGCAGATCCACGGCGCGCAGGAAGGTCTCGTGGCCTTCCATCTCCAGCACCCCCCGCTCGCGCGTGGCCTGGATCGTCTGCGCCGCCGAGCCGTCGCTGCCGAGCAGCACCGGGCCGACGGCACCCGCGGCGTCGGCGGCCAGCACGAACGCGCCGGCCGCGTCGCCGAACAGAGGCGCGGTGCGGCGGTCGTCGACGTCGATGAAGCGCGACATGATCTCGGCGCCGATCACGAGCACGTTGCGGGCACGTCCCGCTTCGATCCATGCGGTGCCGAACGCGAGCGCCGCGATCGCGCCCGAGCAGGCGGCGCCGATATCCACCGCAGCAGCCTGGCTGGTGCCGAGAGCATGCGCCACGATCGGCGCCGCAGACGGCGTGATCTCATCGGAGGCGACGGTGGCGACCAGCACGAGGTCGACGTCCGCCGCCTGGATACTGGCGTCCGCAAGCGCCGCACGCCCGGCGGCTATGGCCAGGTCGCTGACGCGCTCGCCGGGCTCCACATAGCGGCGCTCGTGGATTCCCGTGCGCCGCTCGATCCAGCCATCGGCCAGCCCGAGACGGCCTGCGATCTCGGCGTTGCTCACCCGTCGCTGTGGCAGCGCAGTGCCAAGCCCGACGATCCCCGCAGTACGGGTGCGGGCATCGCGCGCAGTCTCCACCGCCTCGATCGTGCTCTCAGGCGGCAACTTCGATGTCCCGCTCGCTGCCGATCAGACTCTGCGCCCGTACGCCGCGCACATCCGGCAGGTTGCGCGCGACAAGCCCCGCCAGCACCTTGCCGGGGCCAAGATCTAGAAACTCCTTTGCGCCCTGCTGGCAGAGCGCCAGCATCGTCTCCCGCCAGCGCACGGGTCGCACGATTCCCTGCGCCAGCTCGGAGCGCACGTCCGCGATCGGCTTGGCGCTCGCGCAGGAGATCACTGGCACGCGCGGCGTGGAGATCTCAACCGTGTCGAGCAGATCCCGAAACGGCTCCACGGCGGGAGCCATCGCCGGTGAGTGAAACGCACCCGCAACGTCGAGCGCGATCGCGCGCATCCCGATCTCGCGCGCCGCCGCCACGAGCTCGCGCAGGGACTCGCGTGAGCCGGCGAGCACGATCTGGCCGGGCGCATTGTCGTTGGCGACGCTCGCGCCGTGCGCGGCCGCGAGCTGCTCGCACTGCTGCGGGTCGGCTCCCACGATCGCGACCAGCCCGCCACCGCCGTCGCGCTCACCCGCCTGCGCCATCAGCTCTCCACGGCGCACCGCCAGATGCAGACCCGTCTGTGCGGAGATCGACCCGGCCGCCACCAGCGCCGCAATCTCGCCCAACGAATGCCCGGCGAGCACGATCGGCTCCCAGGCGCCGTCGAGCTCCCCGTCCTGCAGCGAGCGCTCCAGCGCCATCCAGGAGGCGACGCTTGCGCAGAAGATCGCCGGCTGAGCAAAGCGGGTGCTCTCCGCAACGCGCGCAAACGGGTCCTCGCCGACCAGCTCCAGGCACTGCGCAAGCAGTTGCGGAGTGAGCTCGGCCACCGCGTCGCGCATGCCGGGGCTCTGGCTGCCTTGGCCAGGGAACAGGCCCGCCACCGGGCCGCTGGGAAGGAGAGGCACGAGACCACGATCCATCTCCGGCAAGCCACCCACAAGCGCGCGCACGCACGCGCCCCCCAATCGGGGGGTGATCCGGTGCCTTCGGGGGAATCAGGCAGGATCGGGCTGATCCGCCGCGTCGCGCGAGCACGCGGCGCGGATGCTTAAACAGGTGGTGGGGTGGTCCGAAAACCACCCCACCACCCCGAGGAGGAGAGACCGGGGGGTCTCTCTCTGACGGCCCGGGTCCAGGACCGACAGAGCTTGGTGCATCCTGATGGGCTCCCTCACGTCGCCCCTACCCTGCCCTTGCGCTGCCTGTGGGGCGCGCTTTCGAGCCGGGCTGGATGCCAAATCTCGGTGCGGGTCACAGCTTGGATGATCTGATCACTGAGAGCAAGTGCGAGCCACGCAACACCCCCCAAATGGGGGGGTCTTCCCATTCGATCGGGGGTCGCTCGCCCGTCACACCCACCCCTCCGCGCCGTCATCGCGACGCAACGGGCCGCTCAGCTGCGCAGCCCCAGCCGCTGACTGCGCTCCACCGCCTCGGCCCGGTTGCGCACGCCGAGCTTGCGGTACAGAGCGCTGGTGTGCTCCTTGACGGTGTGGGGCGAGAGGAAAAGCGTGCCTGCGATCTCGCGGTTGGTCGCTCCCCCTGCGATCAGCGCGAGAATCTCGTTCTCGCGCTCGGTCAGCGCGGGGATGTCCGGATTTGATGGCGGCTCGCTAAAGGCCGTCTGGCCGGCGCCCACCAGCTTGACCACGCGCGCGATCTCGCTCGCCGGCGAGTCCTTGGAGATGAATCCGGCCGCGCCGGCTGCCCGCGCGGCGCGCGGCGAGATCCGGCCCGCGCCGGAGAGCAGCAGCACCCGCGGCGCCGGCGCCTGGGCGCGCAGGCGCTCGCACACCTCCGGACCAGACTCTCCCCCCAAGAAGAGATCGACCAGCGCTACGTGCGGCTCGTAGCGATGGCACATCTCGATCGCCTCGGCGCCATTGCGCGCACCCACGCAGCGCTCCACCCAAGGCTGCTGCCCAAGCATCAGGCGAAAGCCCCAGTGCACGACGTCGTGGTCGTCGACGACCAGCACGCGCAGCCGTCGAGGACCAAGGATCTCGTCCTCCGCGGGCTCCGGCTGCTGCGCCTTGGCGCTCATGAGGTCGATGCCACCAGTCGAACTTGCCATACGCCCGGGGCGCACTGGCCGTACTCGAGCACCGCACCGTGCTGCAACGCCTCCAGCATCGCCAGCCGCAGGCCGATGCCACCGCGCGAGGTCCCCTCGCTCACGGGCTTGCACTGGTTGCGAATGTCCAGCGTGAACGCGTCTGTGTCGGCGGCCAGCGAGACCTCCACGCGCTTTGCGTCGGCGTGCTTGATCGCGTTGCGCACAGCCTCCACGAGGATCGACTGAGCAAGCGCCTCCAGCTCCACCGGCACCTCGTGCAGCGCTCCCTCCAGGGCGATCTCGAGGTCCGAATGCAGGCCGCGCAGCCGGTCGAGCTCCTCAAAGAAGGTGACCTCGGTGGGCGGGGAGGAGCGTCCCAGCGGCCGCTGCAGCGCCGCGCGCAGCTCGCCGAGCGCGGCATGCACCTCCTGCGCGCAGCGCTGCTGGGCCTCGCGATCCAGCAACTCATGCCCAGAGAGCACAAGCGAGACCCCGAACAGCCGCTGGACCACCCCCTCATGGATCTCGCGCGCCAGATCGATGCGGTGCTGAAGCTGACGGTTGCGCTCGCCGTAGGCGGTCGCGCGGCGCGCGACCGAGGCCATCGCGATCGCCTTGCCGAGCGTCCAGAGCAGATGGCGCTCCTCGTCGCTGATCTCCGGGTAGGCCGGGTCGCGCTCGCTGAAGACCACGCCCACATAGCGGCCGGCGGCGGCCATCGGCGTGCAGACGATCAAGAGGCCATCCCACAACTCGCGTAGCGACTCGGGGATGTCGAAGTCGTTTGCACCCACGACTTCAAGCACACGATCTTCGGCCAGCGCCTGGCGCGCGATCGGAACCGAGTCGACGGTCACGAACAGGTCGCTGAAGCGCTCTATCTCCAGGTTGTGCGCGCCGACGGCGCGCACCCTTCGCCGCACGGGGTCGTAGCGGAACAGGATCGCGCGCCGCATCGACGCCAGGCGGCAAATCGCCTCGCAAAGGCTGGAGAAGAAGGCATCCGGGGGCGAGCCCTCGCCGATGCCAAGCAGGAGGTCCGAGACGACCTCCACAGCCTCCACGTGATGATGCTGGCCAGCCAGCGAGCTGCCCCGCTTGGCCCACGAGGCGGACGCCCACCGCGGGGCCTGCGGCTGATCGATCCCAGCTTGGTCCAAGGCACACCCTCCCTGTCGGCGCGGCCGGGTGTCGCGCCTTGACAAGTTGACAATACAACGGTTCGCGGGGATCCGACGTCCAGCCGGACGGCGCGCAAGCCACTGCGCCGTTGCGGCTAGAGCAGCTGCGCCAGCAGGAACATGTTCAAGGCGACGATCAGGCCGCCGAATGCAAACGCGGCGATCGTCGTAGCCCGGCCGTTGACGTGGACGCCCATCACCTCGCGGTTGCTGGTCAGCAGCACGAGCGGGATCAGCGCGAACGGGATCCCGAAGGAAAGCACGACCTGGCTGAGCACCAGCGCGCTCGTGGGATCGACGCCGATCGCGAGGATCACGATCGCGGGGGCCATGGTCAGGGTGCGGCGCAGCAGCAGCGGGATCCTGCGACCAACGAACCCAGACATCACGACCTGGCCCGCATAAGTGCCCACGCTCGATGAGGAGGCCCCGGAGGCCAGCAGCGCAATCGCGAAGGCGAGCGCCGCGCCACCGCCGACGAGGTGGCCGAAGGCGGCGTGCGCCTGCCCGATCGAGCTCACCCCATCGTGGCCGCTGGCGTGCAGCATCTTCGCCGCAACGGCAAGCATCGCGAGGTTCACGACGCCCGCCAGGCCGAGCGCGATCAGCACGTCCAGGCGCTCGAAGCGCAGCACGCGGCTGCGCTCCCGATCGTCGCGGCAGGGCATGCGCCCGTTGGTCAGCGCCGAATGCAGATAGATCACGTGCGGCATAACGGTCGCGCCGATGATCCCAATCGCCAGATAGACGGCGCTGCTGCCGCCAAGCGAAGGAACGAGGCCTTCTGCGGCGCCGCTGGCCGAGGGCCCGATCCGCAGCGTCTCGTACAGGAAGCCGAGGAAGATGATGCCAAGCAGGGCCACGATCGCCAACTCGAAGCGACGCACGCCATGCGCCTGCAAAGCGAGGATCGCGAACACGATCGCGCCCGCCATCAGCCCGGCGCTCAGCAGCGGCACCCCGAAGAGCAGGTTCAGCCCCAGCGCGGCGCCGAGGAACTCGGCGATATCCGTCGCCATCGCGATCACCTCGGCCTGCACCCACAGCGCGAGCGACACGGCCTTGGGGTAGCGCTCGCGGCACAGCTCGGGCAGGTTGCGGTCGGTGACGATTCCGAGCTTGGCGGAGAGGTACTGGATCAGCATCGCAATCAGGTTCGCCGCCAGCACGACCCACAAAAGGCCGTATCCGAACCGCGCGCCGCCTTCGACATTGGTGGCGAAGTTGCCGGGGTCCACGTAGGCCACGGCGGCCACGAAGGCCGGCCCGAGCATCGCCAGCGTCGCGCGTAGCCGCCCACGCTGCAGCAGCGTTTCAAGGCGGCTAGGCCCATACGCCTCCGCCGCGCCCGGGCCGAGCACCCCGGGCGGCAGCGCGACCGCGGCCTCGGCACTACCGCCGCTTAGAGGAGGCGGCGGAGTCACAGCTCCCCGCCCTGCACCTCGACACGCATCGCCTTGGCCAGCAGCCCGCCGATCGCCTGCTCTGAACCCTCGAAGCTGACCAGCAGCGGGCCGCCGAAGGGCTGGCGCTCGATCACTCGCAAATGCGCGCCCGGCGAGATTCCGTGCGCGCTCAGATAACGAAGCATCTCGGGGTCGGAGTCTGAGACGCGCGCGAAGATGCCCTCCTGCCCGTCCTTGAGGCTGTCGAGCGACTGCGTGGGGTGCTCCTCGAGCTCCAGCTGCGCGCTCGGGATCGGGTCTCCATGCGGGTCGAGCGTCGGTTCCCCGAGCTTGGCCGCGATCAGCTGCTCGAGCTCCTCGGAGAGCACGTGCTCGAGCACCTCGGCCTCGTCGTGCACCCGGTCCCACGGCATGTCCAGCGCTCTCGCCAGAAACAGCTCGAGCAGGCGGTGGTGGCGGATCACCTCCAACGCAACCTGCCGACCCCGCGGTGTTAGCTCGACGCCCTTGTACGGCACGTGCTCGGTCAGGCCAAGCTCACCGAGGCGACGGACCATAGCCGAGACCGAGCCCGGCGTGAGCGAGAGCCGCTCCGCCAACGCGTTGGTCGAGACCGGTGCCCCCGTGCGCGACTGCAGCGTGAAGATCGCCTTGCAGTAGTCCTCTACAGCGGGCGAACGGACAGTATCTGTGGCAGCCATGAACACATATTATGGCATGCCAAAACTTATTTCAAGGTGCTGTTGACCTCTCGGCGAGATGCATGCGGAAGGTCCAGGTCCGGTTCACGAAGAACGTTGCCACCACGACGAACGCGATCGCAAACGCCTGTCCCACGAGCTTTGGCAGTCCGGTGCCGCTGACGAACAGGTAGATCAGACCGAGGTCCGCTAGAAGCCCGCCGCCCTGGACCACGGCCCAGCGCAGCGCGGCGCTTGCGCCCCCGTTGTGACCCCTGAAGGTCCAGCTGCGGTTGAGCAGAAAGCCGTTGCAGGCACCCACCACGAAGCCAATCGCGGAGGCGGCGATGTACCAGACACCGAGCGCCTTGACCAGGATCGTGAACACCACGAAGGTCAGCACCGTGTTGCTCACACCGACGAGCCCGAACTTCAGGAACTGCTCCACCACGGGCATGCGCAACGCAAGTGCTGCCATGTCCCCTAGTCTTTTCATTGCTCCCAACTTAATCAGCTTCGAGGTCCGGCATGTCGAACGCACCCGTGCAACGCACTCCCACACTGCTCAGCGTTGTCGCTCCCGTGTACAACGAGGAGGAGCTGATCGACGCCTTTGTGGCCCGTGCGAGCGCGGCGGTCGCAGACTACGACTACGAGCTGATTCTCGTAAATGACGGCAGCGCCGACTCCACGCCACAGAAGCTCGACCGGATCGCGCAGCGCGACCCGCGCGTGCGAGTCGTTCATCTCTCCCGCAACTTCGGCCACCAGGCGGCGCTGACGGCCGGCCTGGAGCACGCCATCGGCGACGTGGTGGCGATGATTGACGCCGACCTGCAGGACCCGCCGGAGCTGATCAGGGACATGCTCGCCCAGTGGCGCGACGGCGCGGACGTCGTCTACGCCGTACGTAAGGAGCGGGAAGGCGAGACCGCCTTCAAGCTCGCCACCGCCTCACTCTTCTACAAGCTCTTTCGCAAGCTAGCCCAGGTCGACCTGGAGCCCAACTCCGGCGACTTCAGACTGCTGGACCGCAAGGCGCTCGACGCGCTGCTGTCGATGACTGAGCGCTCACGCTTTCTGCGCGGCATGACCGTCTGGGTCGGCTTCACGCAAACCGCGGTCTCCTACGAGCGCGATGCCCGGACAGCGGGTGAGACCAAGTACACGCTGCGCAAGATGCTGCGCTTCTCGCTGGATGCGATCGCCTCCTTCTCGCACCTGCCGCTGCAGCTGGCCACCTACATCGGGCTGATATCGGCGACGGTCGCGTTCATCTTGATCCCCGTCGTGGTCGCGCTGCACTTCGCCGGCTCCTATCTGCCCGGCTTCGGCTCGCTGACGATCGCGATCCTGCTGCTCGGCGGCATCCAGCTGATCGCGCTGGGGGTGATCGGCGAGTACGTCGGGCGCATCTACGACGAGGTCAAGCACCGCCCGCTCTATATCGTGCGCGAGGAGCGCAACCGCCCAGCCAACGGGCACGGCGGCCGTGGTCCGCTGGTGCGCGCGGGTCTTGCATTGCAGCCCGGCCAACCAGAGGAGCACGTACATGAGCGAGTTGGGTAGCGCGGCGACACCGATCGCCTCCGAGCAGCCTGAGCAGTCCGAGCACAGCTCGATCGACCATCGCCGCGAACGCATCAGGGTGCAGACCACCCAGCACCGCATCGAGGGCTACGTCACGCTGGCAAGAGACGGCTTCCGCAGCCGCGTCTCGGACATGCTCAACGCCTCCGAGCGCGATTTCCTCACCCTCACCGACGCCACCGTGGCCCCGCTCGACGGCGGCCCGGCCGAGACCCACCGCTTTCTCGCCGTCGCGCGCAGCCACATCGTCTTCGCCGTGCTTGCTGACAGCGAGCCGCCGCTTCCGTGACCACCTAGCCGAACGCTGTTTCCAGGCTGTTACCGCAGCTTGACGACGCTGCGCATCGTGCCGATGCCAGCGAAGGCCGTTGCGGCCGGGCGGCACGGATGCGCAAGCTCTTCGACGACACGAGACCTCCAGCCACCGTCTTCGACGCGCGCACCCACGCCTGCACGCAGCTTGGCCTGATCGCGCTGATGGCCGCCTACGTGATGGCGCGCTGGCACTCTCTGCAGCATCCCGTGGCGGCGCTGCTGGGCACGCTGGCGCTGGTGGCGCTCAGCGGGCTGCTCGCTCTGGCCGGGACGCGGCCCGGCAGCTGGCGGCTATGGCTCAGCGGCTGCTGCGCCCTGGCGGCGGCCCTTGCGATCGGCGCAAACGGCGAGATGGCATCGCCGCTTTGCGGGCCGTTTTTGGTGGTACTCGCGCTGGCTAGCCTGGCCAAAGGCACCCGCGAGGTCGATCTCGGGGTGGGCGCCGCACTGGGCGCGCTGGCCACAATCCCGGTGGACTCCGCGCCCGCCTTCTCCGGCGTGCAGTTCGCGATCGCCGCGATCGCGCTGGCAGCGCTCATGCGCGTGATGGAGCGGCTGCTTGCCAGATCGCGCGAAGAGGCCGACATCGACCCGCTCACCCGGGTGCTCAACAGCGCCGCCTTCACGCGTGCGGCGAGAGCGCACCTGCAGAGCGCGAGGCGCGAGAGCCCGTGGGGCGTGGTGATGATCGACCTGGACGACTTCGGCCTGCTAAACAAGCGCCGCGGGCATCTCGCCGGCGACGGGCTGCTCTGCAGCGCCGTGGCGCGCATGCAGCAGGCCGTCGGATCCGAAGGGATCGTGGGCCGCTTGGGCGGCGATGAGTTTGCGGCGCTCGTGCCCGCCGACCGAGCGCAGGCGCTTGGCCGCGACGTACTGGGGGCGCTGCTGGCCCAGCCGGCCCCGATCAGCGCCTCGATCGGTGTCGCCTGCAGCCATCACGAGCGCGAGGACTGGGTCGCGCTGCTGCGCGAGGCGGATGTGGCGCTGCGCGCCGCCAAGCGCGGCGGCAAGGGCCAGACGGTCCTCTTCGCCGAGGGCATCGATGCAGAAGAGCAGATCAAGCGCAAGCACATCCGCGAGGCGATCGACTCGGGCGCGATCGAGATCGTGGTGCAGCCGATCGTCGATCTGGCCGCCGGTCGCATCCACGCCTTCGAGGCGCTCTCTCGCTTTTCAGGGCCAGGCCCTGCAAGCCCTGCGCAATGGCTTGCGATGGCCGAGCCGCTGGGGATGAGGGTGGAGCTCGAAATCGCCTGCCTGCAGCACTCCCTGGCGCTGCTCTCAGAGCTTCCCGGCGGCGCGCGTCTGAGCGTCAACCTCTCTGCCGTGGCGCTGCACGACCAGCGCACCCGCAGCCTGCTGCGCGAAAGCCATCCCGAGCGCCTGATCATCGAGCTCACCGAGGAGAGCCTGATCACCGACATGCGCAGCCTGCGGGCCGATCTGGACCCACTACTGAGTTGCGGCATCACACTCGCGGTCGACGACATGGGCGCCGGCTACTCCAACCTACGCCAGGTGATCGAGCTTGCGCCAACGCTGCTCAAGCTCGACCGCACGCTGGTGCGCGGGATCGACCGCGACCCCTCCCAGCGGCTGCTGATCGACGCGCTCACCGGCTACGCGCAGCGCACCGGCGCCGAGATCGTGGCCGAGGGCATCGAGACAGAGGCCGAGCTGGAGGTGATCAGGGCGCTTGGCATCTCCTACGGCCAGGGCTATCTGCTGGCCAGGCCCGCGTCGCCGTGGCCAAGCGTCAACCTGCCCGCCAGCGAGCAGCCCCCCAGACGCGACGTGGCACGCGGCTCGCGTCCGGTCACAATCCCGCCAGATACGACCGCAGACCAGGCGCGCCAGCGCTTCATGGCGCTGCCCGAGCTTGAGAGCCTGACGATCGTCGACGGCGAGCACCGCCCGCTCGCGCTGATCACCCGCCACCGTCTGCTGACCGTGCTCGGCCACCGCTTCGGCTACGCGCTCTGGGGCGAGCGACCGGTGGCGCGAATCGCCGACCGCTACTGCCTGCGCCTGCCCGCCGGCACGCCGATCGAAGAGCTCGCGCGCAAGTCACTCGCGCGCCCGCTGGAGCACCGCCACGACCCGATCCTGCTGATCGACCAGCGCGGACGCCTCGTTGGCCAGGTGACGATGAGCGACATGCTGATGGCCAGCAGCCCGCGCCGGGAGGCGGATCAGCCGGCGATCGCGGCTGCGCGGGGGTGAAGTACGGAGAGGGCGGGATTCGAACCCGCGATGGAGTTTTATCCCCATACTCGCTTAGCAGGCGAGTGCCTTCAGCCACTCGGCCACCTCTCCCGGAGGTCTCGGCCGAGTTTAGACCCTTAGCTGCTGAGACGAAAACACCTCCCGTGCTAGGCCCGCCGGCTCGCCGTCCTAGGATGTCGATCCTATGCTCCATCCGGTCGAAGACTTCAAGCAGCGCTTCTCGCCGCGAAAGCGCGTCCTGATCGTCTCGCTCGGCCTTGCCGAGCTTGGCCTGAAGCTTGCAGCCGCCTATGACATCCAACGCCGCCCCAGCGATCAGATCCGTGGTAGCAAGTGGCTTTGGCGCCTCGCACTGCTGGTCAACACCTTCGGGCCGCTCGGCTACTTCCGCTGGGGGCGCGCGAAGGCACAGACGCCCTGAATCGCGCGGCACGCAGGCTCTGCGACCAGCGGCGCTGCCGTTGACCACCGTCTCTAGCTGATCGCGGCCCGCTCCATCGACTAGCCTTCAACCGTCCCCTTGGAGGGGTGGCAGAGCGGTTGAATGCGACGGTCTTGAAAACCGTTAGGCGGGCGACCCCGTCTCGAG
This sequence comes from Solirubrobacteraceae bacterium, assembly GCA_036008645.1. GTDB lineage: Bacteria > Actinomycetota > Thermoleophilia > Solirubrobacterales > Solirubrobacteraceae > Palsa-744. Next base: position 12,484 of record DASYNI010000036.1, on the reverse strand, counting down.
GGTTCGAATCCCTCCCCCTCCGTCCGCCCCTGTGGCTTAATCGGCAGTGTGCTGGTCTCTGGATTGGCCGGCGCGGCTACTGGATTGATCGGTTCTCGCATCTGGCAGCGCCCGGCGTCGGCGGTGCGTCATAACTGCGAGTAGTCTTTTTGTGAATATCCACAGGCTGGATTGAGGAGAGACAGGAGGACTACAGATGCACCATCCCCGTGTCCGCACGGGAGCATGCTCGACGATCCGTGTCCGTGCTGCGCGTTATCTCGTCTCTGCGTCGCTCTCCGCGCTCGCCATTTCCGTTGCCGCCGCGACCGCCGTTCCCGCGGCCGCACATGCCTCCCCGGCCTCAGCACGCGCCGCGCTGTCCAGCACCTACGTCAAAGAGCAGGGTCAGCTGCACTTCTCCAGCAAGAGCGGTGGCTCGGCGATCGCCGAGCAGGGATCAGCGACCGGCACCTTCAGCGCAAGTCTCGACATCGATCTGACGATCAAAATCTCACAGGTGACCGGCTCGTTCGTCGCATACCTCAAAGGCGGCTCAATCAGCGGCTCGGCCGTGGCAACGCCGCACTACTCGGGTCAGTGGGTGAGCTTCAAGGGAACGCTGACGATCAAGCACGGCACCGGCAGTTACGCGGGCGCCTCGGGCACGGCCAGCCTCTACGGTTCGCTCAACCGCGAACAACTGAAGCTCAACGTTCAGGTGATAGGGCGGCTGCGGCTGTAGGGCCTAACGGGATAGGTCCGTTTGGCGCCGCACGATCTCGGCCACCAACTCGTTGAAGCTCATGCCCGCGGCATCCGCGGCCGCGGGCGTGATGCCCGTCTCGGTCAGCCCCGGGATCGTGTTGATCTCAAGCACCTGCGGCTGCCCGCTCTCTTCGAGGATCACGTCGACGCGCGCAAAGTCCCGGCAGCCGATCAGGGAGTAGCTCGCAAGCGCGACCTGCTCCACTCGTGCGCGGACCTCATCGGGTAGCGCAGCGGGCACCTCCAGCCGCACGCCGCCGATCGTGTAATGCGCCTCGTAGCTGTAGAAGCCGCCCGGCGTGTGAAGCTCCACGATCGGCAACGCCGTCGGGCTCTGCGCGGGGCCCATCACCGTGACGGCAAGCTCGCGACCGATGATCCGGCGCTCGACCAGCACCCTATCTCCGTAGCCGAAGGCGCCGAGGATCGCAGCGGGGAACTGCTCCGCGGACTCGACGAACTTGATCCCGATCGCCGAGCCCTGCGCGACCGGCTTGACCACCACCGGCATGCCGAGCTGCTCAAGCAGGCGCGGGAAGGTTCCGGCGCCACCCATCTCACGGAAGGCCATTTCGCTGAAGGAGTGGAAGTCCGGCGTGGGGATGCCGTGCTGGACGAGCATCCGCTTAAAGAGCGCCTTGTCCATGCACAGCGCGCTGGCGAGCACGTCAGAGCCGGTGTAGGGGATGGACAGGGTCTGCAGCAGCTCCTGCAGCGTGCCGTCCTCGCCGCCGCGACCGTGCATCGCGATGAAGACAAAGCCCGGGTCGATCTCCAGCACCGCTTCGATGAAGCGCGCGTCGACGTCGAGCGCGTGCACCTTGTAGCCCAGCTCGCGCAGCGCGCGCTCCACTCGATGGCCGCCGCGCAGGCTGATCTCGCGCTCCAGCGAGGCCCCTCCCATCGCGACCACGACAGGCTTGGCGGCCATGTCCGCCTACGCCTTCGCGCCGCCGGCTCGCTGCGCGAGCAGGTTGGTCGCAAACACGGTGGTGGTCTTGCCCTTCTCCGCGTGCTCGGCGAAGGCGACGTCGATCAGCTCGTCCATCAGGTCTGCGAATGGCAGGCCGACCGGCTCCCACAGGTAGAAGGAGAAGGAGCCCGGGATCGTGTTGCACTCATTGACGTAGACCTCGCCCTCACCGTCGATCAGGAAGTCCACGCGGGTCACGCCGGCGCACCCGAACGCCTTGAAGGCCCGCTCGGCCAGCTCCTGCACGGCAGCCGTGGCCTGCTCGCCGATCGGCGCGGGGATCAGGCGGCGCGCGCTTTGCATGCCCGGGCCCTTGGAGCCCTGCGTGCCGGGCGCGCCATCGACGGCGGCGGCGGGCAAGCTCTTGGCCGCATGCGGCGCGCCATCCTTGCCACCCTCCTTGCCGCCGCCCATGTACTTGTCCTCGAAGGAGAGGAAGCTCTCTGCGGCGACCGGCTGCTCGCAGACCGAGACGCGCGGCCGCGCGGCCGGGCGGCCCAGCACCGCGCAGTTGACCTCAACGCCGCCTTGCACCGCCGGCTCGACCAGGCAGGCGCGATCGAGCTCGAAGCAGAGCTGCAGCGCGTCGTGCAGCTGCGAGCTCTCCGCGCAGCGGCTGACGCCGACGCTCGACCCCAGGCTCGCGGGCTTTACGTACACGGGCAGCGAGAAGCGTTCGGCGATCGCCGCGACGGTGGCCGCCGGATCGCGCTCGAAGCTCTCGCGTCGCAGCGCGAGATGCTCCACCACAGGCAGGCCTGCGGCTTTCAGGATCACCTTCGTGAGGATCTTGTCCATCGCCGCCGCCGCAGCGCCGACGGGCGGGCCTACATAGGGCAGGCCGGCCAGCTCGAGCGCCCCCTGCAGGCAGCCGTCCTCCCCCTGGGTGCCGTGTGTGGCCAGCACAATCACGTCGAGCTCGATCGGCTGGGGCCGGCGCCCGCGCAGCAGTGACCCGCCACCGGCAAGCGGCATCAGCCTGCCGCGATGCAGATCGAAGCTCACCTCCGGCGCCTGCGGGGCCTGCTCGGAGCGATATGCCGCGATGTCGCGCAGCTCGTCTCCCGCATACCAGCTGCCCGAGCGCGATATGTAGATCGGCAGCGGCCGATGGCGCTCGCTGAGCACCTCGACAGCCTGCAGCCCCGTGATGATGGAGACGTCGTGCTCGACCGAGCGGCCGCCGAACGCGACGCCGACGCGAAGTCCGGTACCTGGCATAGGCCGTAAGCCTATTGATGCCCCCCGCCGTTCTCGGCGTAGGTGTCCGGCAGGTCATTCTCGAACAGGATTACGTCCCCTGGCCGCCTGATCCGGCCGAGCAGGCCCGTGGCCTCCGCGAGGTCGGCAACCACATGAACGTTCTCGGCGGCCATGCCGCCCGCGAGCAGGCCCTCGTAGATCGGCCTTGTGCGCCTCCGGCCCACGAGCACGACTAGGTCGCAGACCGCAGCCGCCTGCTCGCCAAAGCGATGGTTTAGCTGATCTTCGAGCTCTCCCAGCTCGACCATCCCCGGCGTCACGAGCAGCCGTCGCGCGGCGTCGTGGTCCCCCAGCACCTCCAGCGCGGCGGCGGCTCCATTCGGATTGGAGTTGTAGGCGTCGTCGATCACGATCAGGCCCGCAGCCCGATTGTGGATCGGCGCGAGGCGATGCTCGGGCGCGCTCACCGAGCCCAGCGCCCGCGCGATCGTGGCGCTCGGGACCCCGAGCGTCTGCCCGACTGCGACCGCCGCGAGCATGTTGTAGACGTTGTGGCGTCCGAGCAGCTGCGCGGATACATGGATGCTCTGCCCACTGTCAATCAGGACGTCGAGCTCCGTGCGTCCGCCGGCGAAGGAGATGTTCTGCGCCCGCACCGCGGCCTCGGCACTGTCGATCCCGAACAGCGTGACCGGGACGTGCGCCCTGGAGGCAATAGCAAGGCAACGGGGATCGTCTGCGTTGGTGATCAGGCGGCCGTCGGCGGGCAGCGCTTCCATCAGCTCCGCCTTGGCCGCCTCGATCGCCTCGATCGAGCCCAGCCGCTCCAGATGCATCGGGCCGATCGCCGTGATCACGCCGATCTGCGGATGCGTCAGTTCGCACAGCTCTTCGATGTCGCCGCGCCGGAACATGCCCATCTCCGCCACGAACGCCCTGTGCTCCGGGCGCAGATGCTCGTTGATCGTGCGCACCACCCCGAGGTAGCTGTTGAAGCTCGCAGGCGTAACGAGTGTGGGACGGTCGGCGGTGAGCACCGCGCCGACGCAGAACTTCGTGCTCGTCTTGCCGTAGCTGCCGGTGATCCCGACAACCAGCGGCGCCACGCGCGCGAGCGTTTGCCGGGCGCTTGCCACGAAACGGCGGTTCACCGCCGCCTCGACCGGGCGCAGGGCAAAGTTGGCGGCGGTCAGGACGTAGGGCGCGAGTGCTGCCAGCAGCAGCGCGATCCCGAGCAGGATCGAGATCGCGAGCGCTCCCATCTGCAATGCCGCGCCTACGATCGCCGCGATGGCAACTAGCGCCGATGGTGCCAGGGCTAGCGCCAGCAGTCGCTTCGCGCGCGCAGTGAAGACGAGCGGCTTTGCCGCCGGGCGGCGCCAGTCGAGCGGCCCGAGAGCCGCGACCGGTGTGCTAATCAGCAGCAGCACCCCTGCCACCCATCCATTGCCAGCCCAAACATTCGCCGCTCCCGCGGCATACAGCGCACCGACGCAGATCAGCTCTCGCGCGGCCACCAGCTCGTGGCGGCGGCGCAGCCAGAGAATCAAGCGCGCCGACTCGTAGTGCTCGATCTGCAGCAGGTGCAGCAGGCGATGCTGGGCGCCCGCAAGCCGGATTGCGAGCGCGAGGATCGCAAGCGCAGCCGCCGCCGCGGCGAAGACGTTCACTGCGTGCGGCCTTCGCCGATGAAGTGCTGAGCGATCCGGGCAAACTTCGCCGGCTGGTCTAGATAGCTGAAGTGGCCGGCGCCCTCGAGGACCACGAGCCCGGCATCCGGGATCAGCCGCTCCATCAGATGCGCGTCGGCAAGCGGCGTAGCCGTGTCGCCATCGCCCCAGATCAGCAGCGTCGGCGCCTTCACCTGCGGCATCAGCTCACGCAGGTCGGAGTTCACCAGCTTCACGAACGTCGGTCGCATCTGTGGTGAGGCGGCGGCATAGTCCGCCGATGCGGCCCGCCCGACCAGCAGATCTCGCAGCTTGCGTCCGGGGGCGCCGAGCCGGCGTGCGGCGTGCTTTCCCACCTTGGCCATCGCGACCTTGCGATGGTAGGTGAAGGTGCGCTTGGGCCTGATGCCGGCGCTGTCGATCAAGATCATCCGCGAGACGCGCTCCGGTTCACTTGCCGCCATCGCGATTGCCACGCGGCCGCCGTTGGAGTGTCCGATCAACGCCGCGGGCGATTGCACGCCGACCGCGTCCATGAAGCGCGCCAGGAAGCGGCGGTAGTCATCCACCCCCCAGGGTGTGTGCGGCGCCTCGCTCTCTCCGAACCCCGGCAGGTCAAGCGCATGCACCTCGACGATCCTGCGCAGCACCTGCACGATCGATGCCACCGTCTCGATGCTGGCACCCCAACCGTGCAGCACCACCACGGGCGACCCGGCGCCTTCGCGCATGTGCCGCACGCGCAGACCGTCGATCTCTGTGAAGCTCGCCTGGAGCTCGGTCGAGTACATCGGCCAAGGGTATAGTCGGCAGTGCATGAGGGCGATGACCGCGCCGCAGGGCACGGAAGATGCGACTTACCGCTACGGGGTCGTCCTGGCGCTGCTCCTTGCCCTCGTCGCGTTCTCAATTGTGGCGCCGACGGCGACCTGGTCGCGCGCGATCGGGTTCGCGCTGGAGGTCAGCGCGCTCGTGGTCACGGTCGCCACCTCACGCGCCGCAAGGGCGATCCGCGGGCGGCGGGCGCTGATCGTCGCCGTCGTCGGCGCGGTCCTGGTCGCAGCGGTCGCCCTGCGCACGATCCCGGTTGCGCTCACCTTCGCGATCAGCGGCCTGATCTCCGCGGCGATCCCGGTGGCACTCGCCGGCGGCGTGGTGCGCCTGCTGCGCGACCGCGGCGTCACGATCCAGGCGGTCGCCGGCGCGCTCAGCGTCTACCTGCTGGTCGGCCTGCTGTTCGCGTGGGCGATCGGCTTTATCGCCAAGGTCCAGGGCAGCCCCTACTTCGTCCAGCAGCACGGGGTGGACACGAGCACCGCCACGTACTACAGCTTCACCGTGATGACGACTACCGGCCTCGGCGACCTCACCGCGGCCACCCGCGTAGGCCGCGCCCTGGCGGTGGTAGAGATGCTCATCGGCCAGATCTATGTCGTGGTGGTGATCGGGCTGCTTGTGGGCAACGTCACCGGCAGGCGGCGAGCCGGCGCAAGCAGCGAAGCCCAGCCGCCGGCTGAAGGGGCATGAGCGCCGACCGCGGCTGCCTCAGCCCTCGCTCGAACGCGCCCAGATGTTGATGCCGCTCTCCACGGCGTAGCGCTCGATCTCCGTGAGCTCCCCGTCGCTGAAGTCGAGGTGCTCCAGCGCGGCCACGTTCTGCTCAAGCTGCGCGACGCTGCTTGCGCCGATCAGCGCCGAGCTCACGCGCGGGTCGCGCAGCACCCAGGCGATCGCCATCTGTGCCAGCGACTGGCCGCGGCGGGCGGCGATCTCGTTCAGGGCGCGCACACGGTCGAGGCTCTCCTGGCTAAGCAGCGCCTCGTCGAACGCCTCGCCGCGGCGCACGCGCGAGTCTTCAGGGACGCCCTGCAGGTAGCGGTCGGTGAGTAGGCCCTGGCCAAGGGGTGAGAAGACGATCGCGCCGACGCCCTCGCGCTCCAGCGTCTGCAGCAGCTCCTCCTCTATCCAGCGATTCAGCAGCGAGTAGGAGGGCTGGTGGATCAAAAGCGGCGTCCCCAGCGCGCGAAGGATCTCAACCGCCTCCACCGTGCGCCTGGCCGAGTAAGAGCTGATCCCCACGTAGAGCGCCTTGCCCTGCTGCACGGCGGTGTGCAGCGCGCCCATCGTCTCCGCCAGCGGCGTCTCCGGGTCGAAGCGGTGGGAGTAGAAGATGTCGACGTAGTCGAGACCCATGCGCGCAAGGCTTTGATCGAGGCTTGCGAGCAGATACTTGCGCGAGCCCCACTCGCCGTAGGGCCCCGGCCACTGGTCATAGCCGGCCTTGGTGGAGATGATCAGCTCGTCGCGGTAGGGCTTGAAGTCCTCCGCCAGCAGCCGCCCGAAGTTGGTCTCCGCGGCACCGTAGGGCGGGCCATAGTTGTTAGCCAGGTCGAAGTGGGTGATGCCGAGGTCAAACGCGCGCCGCAGGATCGCCCGGCTGTCGGCCGGCCGGCGATCGTCGCCGAAGTTCTGCCATAGACCGAGCGAGATCGCCGGCAGCTGGATGCCGCTACGGCCGACCCGGCGATATGGCATCCGCTCGTAGCGCTGCTCGGCAGCCACGTAGGGCGGGGTTGCGCGTCCGGGGTCGAAAGGCATGCGCTACGCCGCCGAGGCTCCCTGCCCGCCGTCCTCCTGCTCTCTGGCCGCGATCCGCGCCCGCCGGTACTCGTTGACCACTATCTCGGTGAGCTCCTCGACGGAGGTCTCGGCGGTCGGCTTATCCAGCGCGATCGCGCCGTCCTGGATCATGCTGACGCGGTCGCACGCCTCCAGGACGTGGACGTAGTTGTGCAGGATCATGATGATCGAGACCCTGCCCTCCGCCTTCAGGCGCGCGACCAGATCCAGGATCATCGCTCCCTCCTTGGCGCCCATCGCGGCCAGCGGCTCATCCAGCAGCAGGATGTCCGCCTCGGAGTTGACCGTCCGCGCGACCGCGATCGCCTGACGCTGGCCGCCAGAGAGGCGCGCCACAGCGACGTCGATGCGCGGAATGTTGATCCCGATCTCATCCAGCGCCGTGCGCGCTTCGCGCTTCATCTGCCTGTTGGCCAGCAGCGGCAGCGGCCGGTGCACCCGCTCGCGGCGCAGGAACAGGTTGTGGTAGACGGAGAGTTCGTCGATCAGCGCGAGGTCCTGGTAGACGGTGTCGATCCCCTGCGAACGCGCATCGTCGACGCTCCTTGGTTGGTAGGGCTTGCCGTGCAGGAACATCTGGCCCGAGTCCTGCTTCTGGAAGCCGCTGAGGATCTTGATCAGCGTGGACTTGCCCGCGCCGTTGTCACCGAGCAGGCCGAGCACCTCGCCCTTGCGCAGGTGCAAATTGATCTCGCGCAAGGCGGTGACCGGACCGAAGCGCTTGGCGAGGTGCTCGACGCGCAGCACGTCATCCTCCGCCGAGCTTGGCGGCACCACCGGCTCGATCGCCTCACGCTCAGCCACTGCTGTACCCCCTGCGCGCCCGCTGAACGAAGACATGGACGGTCATGGCGACAAGGACCGCCAGGCCGAGGTAGAGCAGATCGTAGTTCGCATTGACCCCCTTGAGGATCAGCCCGTCCTTGAGGATGCCGAGGAAAAGCGCCCCGATCAGCGCGCCGACGACGGTCCCCGAGCCGCCGGCCAGCAGCGTGCCGCCGATCACGGCGGCGGCGATCGCCAGCAGCAGGATTTCGTTTGATCCCGCCGGGTCCGGCTGCACCGATCCCGACCTGACAGCCTCGAGGATCCCCACAAGCCCCGCCGTCAGCGCGCACAGCACGAAATTGCGGATGCTCACGAGCCTTACCCCGACGCCGGCCTCCGCCGCACCGAGCTTGTTGGAGCCGATTGCGACCGTATAGAGGCCCCAGCGGGTGAACGTCAGCACGACCTGCAGGATCACCACGATCGCCAGCGCCCAGATCAGCTCCGAGTAGGTGCCATGGCCGAAGACCTGAGCGAAGGTGCCGACTTTATTGACGGTTTCGGTGAGCACGATGTGATGCCCATTGATCACATGGTGCACCTTCACCGTGCTCTGAGTTACCGCGGCACCCGGCGTTTCCACCGGTGCGCCGTGGGAGACGATCAGGCTCAGCCCCTCGAAGGTGAACAGCGTACCCAGCGTGGTGACGAACGAGTTGATCCCCACGATCGCCACGAAGAAGCCGTTGATCAGACCAATCGCCATGCAGCAAATCAGCGCAATCACCACGCTCGGCACAAGCCCGAGTCCTGCCGTAAAGAGCTTATAGAAAAGGATCGGCGCGAACAGGTAGACGGCGCCGATCGAGAGGTCGATCTCGCCCAGGATCATCACAAACACCTCGCCCGCGGCGAGGATCGCGTACGGCGCGATATAGGGCAGCAGCGTCTTGAAGTTCGAGCCGGTGAGGAAGGTGCTCGTGTTCAGCGAGAAGTAGATCGCCGTGATGAGGACAACGATGATGATGCTGCCCTCGCGCAGCGCGAGCACCCGCGCGAACAGACTGTCGGACTGCGGTGAGAGGGCCCGGCGCTGTTGCGCTGAGCCCTCTCCGCTGGTACCGCCGCTTCCGGTTGATGCTCCGCCGCTTGTCCCCCCTGTCACGCTAGACACTGCTCATGCCTCAGGCAGGAGTGCCCGCCTTGATCGGCACCACCTTCGCTTCGGTGGAGGTGCCCTCGTAGCGCGTCTTGGATTCCACATACGGCGCGACGGTTTCCTTGTTCAGGAACTTCAGGCCGGTGTCAACTTCGGCGGGACCAGACAGCGAGCCGGAGACCAGCCAGAAGAACAACTGCAGTGTCGGCAGGAATCCCTGCTGATATGGCTGCTGGTCGATGGTGAATTCGATGTTGCCTTCCTTGAGCAGCTTCTGTGTGCCTTCGGTCAGGTCGAAACCGCCGGCCTTCACGCCCTTGGCGGGCAGGCCGAACTTCTGCATCACGCGCGCGAGGCTTTCGGTGCTGCCGCCGTCGACCGCGTACATGCCCTTCGTGCTCGTGTGCCCAACCCAATAGGCTTCGATCGCCGAGAGCTCGCTTGGGACCGCCGAGCCGGTGGCGACAGTGTGAATGTTGATCGGTGCGCCCGAGGCCTTGATCGCCGCTTCGGCGCCTTCGATGCGAGGCTGCAGATTGGCCGAGCCCGGCGTCGCGATGAACAGGGCCACGTCACCCGATTTCACCGCCGCGACGATCCGCTGCCCCATCATTTCGCCGGCCAGCTTCAGGTTCTGCCCGATGTAGGACAGCCGCTTGTTGGTGGGCGCATCCGCGTTGTAGGCCACAACCGGGATGCCGGCCTTCAGCGCCGATTCCACCGGGGCGTTGAACGCGTGCAGGTCGATCAGCGCCAGCGCGATCCCGTCTGCGCCGCTGCTGACCGCGCTGTTGACCGCGTTGATCATCTGGTTGACGTTGCTGCTTTCAGAGCCCGTCCAGGTGTAGGAGCAGCCGAGCAGTTTGCATGCGTCCGCGATCCCGTACTGGGTGGGGACGAAGAACGGATTGGTCGTGACGTGGTTGACCACCACGAATTTGTATTTGGGGTGTTTGCCGAACACTGCTTCGGATCCGCCCGAGCTGCTGGATGCGCTTGACCCGCAAGCCGCCAGCAGGGAACTCACGCCCCCGACTGCCGCGCCCGTGACCGCCGTGCGGCGCAGAAACGACCGCCGGTCGAAGCCGGGCCGGAGCGCGTCCAGGCGATCAGATTGCTCGATGTGTTCCGAAGTTGCGAAACTCTCATCGACCTCTGTCATGGTCTCCCTCCTCGTGTGTGCGACTCGCGGGCCGGGAATTGCCCGCTGCTTTGCGACTGCGACACAGCGTTGCGCTTAGCGAGACGTCAGTCAACCCAAAGCCCTGCGGGAATCCCACAATCGCTGTCAGGCAAACTACCCGCTCAAGGGAAATCCAATCGCTCCGCCTCGAAGCGATGCGGGTGTACGCTCGTGGCGATGGCAGCCGATGATGGATCCGCTCGCGCAAAGGATGCGCCTGGCGTCGATCAGGCTCCACGCGGCATGGGTGCGGCACGGAGGATCGGTGAGCAGGAAGAGCGTTTCGGCCCGCTCGCGTTGGCGCGCTACCTCAAGGACGATGGGCGTGCGCTGCTGCTCTACCGGCACATTGGCGGGCAGCGGCCGTGAGCGAGCTGCGCTTCAACGAGCTACGCGGCGAGCAGGTCGTTTACGCGATCCACCGCCAGGACCGCACCTTCCTGCCGCAGCGTGAGAGCTGCCCTCTGTGCCCGACCAGGCCGGGCGGACCGCCAACGGAGATCCCGTTCCCCGCCTATGAGATCGCGGTCTTCGAGAATCGCTTCCCTGCCTTTGAAGCACCTCATGGCGCCGCCGAGGTAGTTGTCTACACCGACGACCACGACGCAAGCTTCGGCTCGCTGCCGCCGCAGCGCGCCGAGGATCTGATGTGGGTCTGGCGCCACCGCTACCGCGAGCTCGGCGCGCGGCAGGACGTCGCCTACGTGTTCATCTTCGAGAACCGCGGCGTCGAGGTCGGCGTAACGCTTCACCACCCGCACGGCCAGATCTACGGCTACCCGTTCCTGCCCCCCGTGCCCAAGCTCGAGCTCGCCGCCGATCAGCGTCTCGGCCGCTGCGCGCCGTGCGCGCTGCTGGCGCGCGAGCTCGCTGACGGCCGTCGCGTCCTGTTCGAGAACGACAGCGTCGTCGTCTACATCCCCTACGCCGCCCGCTGGGCCTACGAAGCGCACGTCGTCATGCGCCAGCACCGCCCCAGCCTGTCCGAGTGCCAGCCGCACGAGCTGCGCCACCTCGCCGCCGCCCTCCAGGCGCTCGTGCGCGGATACGACGCGCTGTTCCAGCGGCCGTTCCCGTATGTCATGGCCATGCACCAGGCGCCCACCGCCAGCGCCGCGCGCGCCGCCGCCGCACGCATCCCCGCCGGGCACGGGCACCTGCACGTCGAGTTCTACCCGCCGCTGCGTACCGCTGAGAAGCTCAAGTACCTCGCCGGCTCCGAGCAGGGCGCCGGCACCTTCATCTCCGACACGCTGCCCGAGGAGTCCGCCCAGAAGCTGCGCGAGGCCATCCAGCGTGGCGCCTGAGCGCGGACCGGTGGCCGAGCGCGGGCCGACGTCCCAGCGCAGCGTCGCGTTCGCCCCCGGACGCGTCAACCTCATCGGCGAGCACACCGACTATAACCACGGGCTCGCGCTGCCGTTCGCCATCGCCGAGGGCGTCACCGTCAGCGCCCAAGCCGCGCCCCCCCGCTCTGCCGGCGAGGGCCGCATCCGTGCCTACGCGCGCGACCTCGACGAGCATGACGAGTTCGAGCTCTCAAGCCCCGCGCCCGCCCCCGGCTGGCGCGCGTTCGTGCGCGGCATCGTCGCCGAGCTCGCCCGCGCCGGCTGCCCGCTCGTCGGCGCCGAGCTCGACATCAGCGGCGGGCTGCCGCCCGGCGCCGGCCTGTCCTCCTCCGCCGCGCTCGAGGTCGCCCTCTGCCTCGCCCTCGCCGACGTCGGCGCGCGCGCCTGCGGCGGCGATGGCGGCGGTGGCGGCGGCGGTGGCGGCGGCGGCGATAAGGACGACGGGGAGGTGGTCGACGGCGGCGAGCCCGTGCACTTGTCGCGCATCGACATCGCGCGCCTGTGCTCGCGCGTCGAGAACCACTGGGTCGGCGCGCACACCGGGCTGCTCGACCAGCTCGCCTCGCTCTACGGCGCGCCCGACGCCGCCGTCTACATCGACTTCCGCGCACTCACCGTCGAGCCCGTGCCGCTCGTGCTCGGCGACTGGCGGCTCGTCGTGCTCGACTCAGGCGAGCGCCACCTGCACGCCAGCTCCGGCTACAACCAACGGCGCGCCGAGTGCGCCCGCGCGTGTGAGCTGCTCGGAGTGGACTCGCTGCGCGACGCCCAGCTCGACGCCAGCGAGCGGCT
>DASYNI010000035.1:0-68624 GCA_036008645.1 Solirubrobacteraceae bacterium | reverse complement strand
GCCGGCTCGGCGGCGTCCTTCTGGCGGGCATCTCCAGGCGGCGCCGCGGACGGCTGCTCGTCCTCGGCTGCTTCGGTCTTGCGGAAGAGAGCCGCGAGCGGCCCTTCGCGCATGCTCGCGCGTTTAGCGTTGGCCATTGGTTAGAACCTCCTGCGCGAGTTGTCGGTAGGACTGGGCGGCGACGCCATCAGGCTCGTACTTCAGGACCGACATCCCCTTCACGGGGGCCTCGGCGAAGCGGACGGTCTTGCGTATGCGCGAGGCGAAGACGCGATCGCCGAAGTTTTCCTCGAGGATCTCGATCGCCTCCTTGGCGTGGATCGTGCGCGAATCCACCAAGGTCGGGAGGATACCCTCGATGTCAACGCCCGGATTGAGGTTCTCGCGGATCATCGCGAGCGTGTTCTGCAGCTGGATGAGCCCACGCATCGACAGATACTCGCACTGCACGGGGACGATCACCTTGTCGGACGCGGTCAGCGCGTTGATCGTCAGCAGCCCGAGGCTTGGCGGCGTGTCGATGCAGATGAAGTCGTAGTCCTCGAGCACCGGTTCGAACGCCTTCTGCAGCGCGCGCTCGCGGCCGATCATCGTCGACATCGCGATCTCGGCGCCGGCGAGGTCGATTGAGGCGCATGCCACGTCCACCTCGCGCCGGCGCACCACCTCCCTGATCGAGACTTTGTGCACCAGCACGTCGTACATCGAGAGCTCGAGCGTGTCGGGGTCTATCCCTTGAGACATCGTGAGGTTGCCCTGCGGGTCCATGTCCACGCACAGCACCCGGTGGCCCTCCTCTGCGAAGGCCGCCGCAAGGTTGAGGGTCGTCGTGGTCTTGGCGACCCCGCCCTTCTGGTTTGCGAATGCGATGACCTTGGCCCTATTGGCCTGTGCTTGCACGGGAGCTCCGATGCTCGGTGATGGCAGAACCGTCGCGCCCTAATTCGCATCTGAGTGCGCAATTCCTTCCCGGGCTACCCCATCGCCCGACTCCGCGCAACCAAGATGCGCTCCAGGGCTCACGCTCTACGATCCAACAGATGCCGGACGGAAAGATAGGCGCGGGCGCCGGGGGGGCCAGCATCTACGTCTGCGCGGGTCCCGGCGGGGTCGGCAAGACGACCGTCTCGGCCGCGCTAGCGCTAGGGCTTGCGGCGGGCGGTCGCCGGGTCGCGGTGGTGACGATCGACCCTGCAAAGCGGCTTGCGAGCGCGCTCGGGCTGGAGCAGCTCGGCGGCGAGCCGCAGCTGATCGATCCGCAGCGGCTGCTGCAGGGAGGAATCGAGGTGCACGGGCAGCTGTGGGCAATGACGCTGGACGTCAAGCGCACACTGGACAGGCTGATCGGCACGCTGGCCCCCGACGACCACGCACGGGAGGAGATCCTTGGCAACCGTATCTACCGGGACCTCTCCTCGGCGCTCGCCGGCTCCCAAGAGCTCTCGGCGGTCGCAAAGCTCTATGAGCTTCACCACGAGGGCGGCTTCGACACGATCGTGCTCGACACACCGCCGTCGCGCAACGCGCTGGACTTCCTCGACGCACCGACGCGGCTGGAGCGCTTCCTCGGCGGCCGCGCAATCGGGATGTTCCTTACGCCGGGCGGCCTTGCCGCGCGGCTGATCGGCCGACCCACCTTCCTGATCTTCTCGATCTTCGCCCGCGCGGCCGGAATCGACCTGCTCGGAGACCTGACCGCGTTCTTCCGCTCGCTGGCCGGCACGATCGAGGGCATGCGCGAGCGTGCGCGCGGAGTCGGCGAGCTGCTGCGCGACCCCGCAACCACGAGCTTTCTGATCGTCACCTCGCCGGAACGCGACCCGGCGCAAGAGGCGATCGCGCTGGGCGAGCACCTAGTCGATGAGGGCATGCCCTTCGGCGGGCTGATCGTCAACCGTGTGCACGTGGACGGGCTCGGCGGACACACGCTCGATGAGGTCAAGGCGCTGCTTGCGCCAGAGCTGGGCGAGCGGCTTGCAGAGCGTGTGGCGAGCAATCTCGCCGACTTCGACGTGCTCGTGCGCCGCGACCAGGAGACGATCGCGCACCTGCGTGGCGCGCTGGGCGATCAGCAGCCGATCCTCATCCCCCAGCTCGATGAGGATGTGCATGACATCGATTCGCTGGTGAAGGTCGCAGCGCACCTGGCGGGCTGAGGCCGCCGCCGCTCAGACTGGCAGCACACTCTGGTGCGCCGCGTCCCGCGCCGGCTCAGGAGCGCTCGTGCGCTTGGCACGCGCTGCCTTGGGGGCCTTCCTGACCCTGACAGTCGGTTCCTCGGCGACAGACCCAATCGGTTGCTCGCCTGTGGGCTCCTCGCGAACGAGCATCAGCTCCTCTGCGCGCTCGATCAGGTCGCCCTGCAGGTGACCGCAGATCACGTCCCGCAGCAGCGCTTTGACGTGTCCCGCCAGCTCGCGCGCGAGCTCAAGCGCGCCCGCGCCGGCGGCTGCTTGCCCGCGCACCGTGTCGCGCTCGAGCTCGATCGCACGCAGCACCCGAGCGGCGAAGTGCTTGCGGCCCTCCATGGGCGCACAGAGTGCGGCGGTGCGCGCCGCGAGCTTCCCCGCCGCCACCCGCTCGGGCTCAAGCAGCGCCTGCAGCGCGAGCAGGTGATCGCTCAATCCTTCCAGCTCATCAGGGCGTTCGCAGCCGAGCTCGAAGCGCCGCAGCGCCCATGCCAGCGTGTCCTGATGTGGTGCGCGATGGGCGATCAGGCTGCAGAACGCGCGCAGCTCGTCCTCCTGCTCTGCGCGGACGATGAGCGCTCCCTGCGGCTGGCCGCCGAACCCAAGGGCCAACGGAGTGAAAGGACGATCTCCGGCGCATGCCCATGCCATCGGGCCAAGCGCGATGCGCCCGTCGCCGTAGAGACGCAACGCGCGCAGCAGTTCGCGCAGTAGCTCCCTGCCGTACTCGAGCGCCAGGTCCATGCGCGCTTCCTGGTCGGGGATGTCGAGGACGACCAGCAGCGGCTCCGTCTGGCCCGAGATTTCGGCGCCGTCGCCCAGCAGCGGTGCCAGCGCCTGCTCGGGGACACCGGAGATGGTGTCAGGCCGGGCGATGATCAGACGCTCGGCCATTTGCAACTGTGGCGAGAGGATCACGAGCCCATGCAGGCTCGCCACCAGCGTCAGCGAATCCGACTGCGCCGCCTCGGCGGCGTCGAGGCGCACGAGCGCGCCGCTCAGCCGTCCGTCGTGCAACGCGAAGTCGCTCTGCTCGTGGAAGACGTCCTCGGCGAATGCTCTCAGCGCATGGCCGGCCAGAGCGCCTCTGGTGCTGCGGCCCAGCTCCAGCGAGGCCGTATATCGATCGAGCCCACGAAACGCCTCCAGCGCGCGTACTGCAGGCGCATGACTGGGCAGACGCGTGAGCAGCGCCCAACGCTCGGCGAGGAAGGCGCCCGTCATCGGGCGGTAGAGCTGCAGCTCGGCACGGCCGCGACCGCGCCTGCTGCTCGCCAGCTCAAACGGGACCTCCGCTCCGCCGGCAAGCTGCGCCTGCAGCGCTCGGGAGGCGTCTTGCGCGAAGACCATCAGCGCCTCGTGGAGCAGCTTTGATTGCACAGGTGGCGTTTCGCCGCCGCTGCGCGCGCTCCTGCTTTGCAGTGGCACTTGCGCGCGTAAGCGCGCTGCCGGCTAAGCGGCCGCGCCGACCTCGGAGGCGAGCGTCACCCGCACCGCCTCCTGGCAACCCTCGGCCAGCCAGCGTTCGCCGTAGTCGCGCATGTCCTCAACGATCGGCAGAAGCGCCCTGCCCTTCTCGGTCAGCGCGTACTCGACGCGGGGCGGTACCTCGGCATAGTTGTGGCGCTCCACGATGCCCTCCTCCTCCAGCGCCCGCAATCTCAGCGAGAGCGTGCGGGGGCTGATCCCGGCCAGCGAGCGTTCCAGCTCACAGAAGCGCGCCCGTCCCTCTGCGAGGTCGCGGACGAGCAGCAGGGTCCACTTCCCACACACCACTTCAGCGGTGCGGCATACCGGACAGGTCTCATCAACAGCCATTCCTGCCTTTACTTTACCAACTGAAGTATGCGCGCCCTTGACGCCAGCGGTCAACCGGCCAGCACGGAGGTTTGCGGCGCGGGCTGTGCGCCTGCGGACCGCGCCGCGTCGGGGCTGGATCCCCCGCGTCTGCTCTCCGCAGCCGCGACGTCCTCCATCGTGGTGCCCATACGGCCTTCGGCCTGCACCAGGAGCTTGAAATCGTGGGGGCTGCTGGCGACCCTTAACGCGTCCTCCATGCTCACCCGCCCTGCCTGGAGATGGCCAAAGAGCGCCTGGTCGAAGGTCTGCATGCCGTAGTAGGCGCCAGTCGAGATCACTTCGTGCAGCTTGCCGGTCTGGGAGGGGTCGACGATCATGTCACGCACCCTGCCTGTCATCCGCAGCACCTCGCAGACCGCGACTCGACCGCCGTTTGCACCCGGCACCAGGCGCTGGGAGATCACGCCCTTGACCGTGCCGGCGATCATCGAGCGCGCCTGGTTGTGCTGGTGGGGCGGAAAGAAGTCAAGCATCCGGTTGATGGACTCGCTCGCGTCGACGGTGTGGATCGTGGAGAGCACCAGGTGGCCGGTCTCGGCCGCCGAGAGCGCGGTCTGGACGGTCTCCTCGTCGCGCATCTCGCCGACCAGGATCACGTCCGGGTCCTGGCGCAGGACGCGGCGCAACGCGCGCTTGAAGGAAGAGGTGTCCATCCCCACCTCGCGCTGGTTGATCACCGAGCGCTTGTCCTCGTGCACGAACTCGATCGGATCCTCGATCGTGACGATGTGCTTGCTCGTGGTGGAGTTCATGTGGTCGATCATCGCCGCGAGCGTCGTCGACTTGCCAGAGCCGGTCGTGCCTGTGAGCAGCACGATGCCGCGCTCCTCCTCAGCCAGCTCGCGCACCACGTCCGGCAGCGCGAGCTCTCCGATCGTGCTGATCTTGTGAGGAATCGCTCTGCAGGCCAGCGAGATCACGCCACGCTGTTGGAAGGCGTTGATGCGAAAGCGCGCGATCCCGGAAAGCTCGAAGGAGAAGTCGACCTCGTGTTCGGCCGCGAATTCGTCGAGCTTGGCCTGATCGCGAAGCAGATCGTGCAGCGCCCGCTCGGTGTCGGCGGCGTCGAGCTTGGCGCCGTCGGCGGCGGCCAGAACTCCGTCGACGCGAAACAGCGGCGGCGAGCCGACCTTCAGATGCAGATCGGATCCGTTCCGCTGCACCAGCTCGCGCAGCGTCGCCTGCACATCGAACATAGCCCAGGCATCGGCACGCCGGGGCGGGCGCTTGAATCGGCCGCCGCTCTAGGCGACGTCTCTGAGCTTTTGCGCCTCCGCGAGGCTCTGCAGCTTCTTCAGCGACTGGTTCTCGATCTGGCGGATGCGCTCGCGCGTGACGTTGAAGGTGCGGCCGACCTCGTCCAGCGTGCGGGGATGCTCGCCGCCGAGGCCGTAGCGCAGCTCCAGCACGCGCCGCTCGCGGTAGGAGAGGTTCTCCAGCGCCTCGCGCAGCGCCTCCTTGGTGAGGATCTCGGCAGCGCGCTCGTACGGGGACTCCGCGCGCTCGTCGGCGATGAACTGGCCGAACTCCGACTCCTCCTCGTCGCCCACCGGCTTCTCCAGCGAGACGGGAGCCTGGGCGGAGCGCTTGATCGCGTCGACCTCCTCGGGATCAATGCCGGTGACCTCGGCGATCTCGTCCGGAGTGGGCTCGCGGCCGAGCTCGGTGACGAGCTTGCGCTCGGCGCGGCCGATCTTGTTGAGCTTCTCCACGACGTGGACGGGGATCCTGATCGTGCGCGCCTTATCCGCGAGCGCGCGCGCTATCGCCTGGCGGATCCACCAGGTGGCGTAGGTGGAGAACTTGAAGCCCTTGCGATAGTCGAACTTCTCCGCGGCGCGGACCAGGCCGAGCGTGCCCTCTTGGATCAGGTCGAGAAAGGGAAGGCCCTGGTTGCGGTAGTTCTTGGCGATCGAGACGACCAGGCGCAGGTTGGACTCGACCATCTTCTGCTTGGCGTCGAGGTCGCCGCGCTCGATCCGCTTGGCCAAGTCGACCTCCTCCTGGGCGGTGAGCAGGCGCACCTTGCCGATGTCCTTCAGGAACAGCTGCAAGGAATCCGTGGTCATGTCCGGCTTGAGGTCGAGTTGGCTCTTGGCCTTGCGCCGGGTGCGCTTGTCGGGCGCGCGCTCGACCTGCAGCGCAGCCGCCGTTGCCGGGTCTATTTCCTCCACGAGCTCGATCTCGGACTTCTCGAAGAAGCCGTGGAGCTCCTCGATGTCGGACTCGTCCAGATCGAGGTCGGAGGTGGCGGTGGATATCTCCGAGTAAGTGAGGACCCCGATCTGCTGCCCCTTGGAGAGCAGGTTCTTGACCTCTTCGAGCTCTTGCAGTTCGACCACTGACATGTTGCCTTCCGTTTCGTCTCCTCAATGCGAGCCCTCGCCCCCCGCTCGCGGCGCCGCCGCCTTTGGGAAGCGATTACAGCGAATCCGGCCAGGAGTTACGGCCGGAACGCCCCCAACCGTAACAGGAACCTCAAATTTCCTGCCTCCATTGCGGTCCTCATGCTACCGCGCTGCGCCGTCGTTTCCGATGGCTTTTTGCTCCCGCGGCTTGCAGAGGCCATTTGCAGCGCTGGAGGGCGGTGTTGCGCGAATGTCGCTGTTTAGGAGATGATGCGTTCGATGGCCCCCACAGCCTCAGAGAAGAGCCCGGAGCCCGACGGCCAGGAGCGCCACAGCGTCCTAGCGGAGCTGCCCCACACGCGCCCGCAGCGGGTAAGCGCCCGCCGCGAGAGCGCACGCAAGCGGGCGGGTACAAGCGCGCCGAGGCAGGAGGCATCCAAGCCGCAGACGCCATCCAAAAGCAAGACGCCGAAGCCGTCTGCCGGGCAGCCGCAGATGCCAACCCAATCCCCGCGGCCAAAAGCGACCTCGAGAACGAAGCCAAAGCCGAGCGCCCGCCGCCAGACAGTCAAGCCGCCCACCCCGCCGCAGGGGTATGAGGCCGACAGCGACCTCACCGGCACGCCCGTCTCACCGCCGAGCGGAACCGAAGTGCTCGGGGCTTTCGCAGAGCTTGCGGGAGAGCTCGCGCACACCGGCGTCGCCGCCGGCGGCCGACTGCTGCGCAGCGCGCTCTCGCGCCTCTCGGGCTCCTGATCGCAGACCGACGGAAGACCGTCGTCTGCACATCCCGCAAACTGCGCAGATATTCGTGCTGGGAGCGGTGCGCACTCTGACCGTTGCCTCGCCGCACCTGTATACTGCCGCGCACGCCGAGCTTCCACGGCGCTGTTCGTGGAAGACGGGGGACCCAATGCGGACCGTCACGACGGTCCGCCGGGGCGAATCGGTCGATCGAGACCGTAGCGCGACAACAGCGCGAGCCCGTCAGCTCACCCCGTAGGCGACGAGAGCATGCTGAGAACCGCGAAAAAAGCCCTGTCCTGCGCTGCGCTCTGCGCCACGGCGCTCGCAGCCTGCGCCGCGCTTGCGGGCCCCGTCGCGGCTGCAACCGCGACCGTCTCGACAGGCGCCACCGCCGCACCCAGCGGAGACGAAGGCACGCCGTCGACCACCCCGCCCAACTCTCCCAGCCCGCAGGAAGGCATAACGCTTGCGACCTGGTTTGGGCCCGGGCTCTTCGGCCGCCACACGGCCTGCGGCCAGACGCTGACCAAGCAGCTGGTCGGCGTCGCCAACCGCACGCTTCCCTGCGGCACCCTCGTCGACTTCAGCTATCTCGGCAAGCAGGTCACGGTGCCCGTCGTCGATCGCGGCCCCTACGCATCCAACGGCGCCGACTGGGATCTGACCGAGGGCGCGGCGCGGCTGCTGAAGATGGGCGGCATAGCGAAGCTCGACGCGAAAATCGTCGGCCACGTGGCCAACACGCCCGAGCTCGGCCTGCCCGCCGGCCATAGCTCCTCACACAAGAGCAAGACCCCGCTGGTCACGACTCCCTCCGGCGGCGTCGAAGCGGGCTGAGCGGTGCTCAGACCGGCGGGTCTAGGCCGGGATCGCTGAGCGTCCTGCCGCCTGCCTGCGCAGCGTAGAGGTCCACCTCGGCGTGGCCAAGCAGCGCGCTGACCTCCACCCCGTGCTCAGGGCACAGCGCGATGCCCATTGCAACCTCCAGCGGCGCGCCACGATGCGAAGTACCACGACGAGCAGCGACGGCCATCGCGCCCGCCAGAGCGCGCGCCGCGGGGGCATCGGTGTCGGGGGCTAGCAGCCAGTAGCGGCCCTCCGCCTCGCGCACGAGCGTATCCGCAGGTCGCAGCTGCTGCACCATCGCCGACTCGACCTCGCGCACCTGACGCTCTGCGTCCAGCTGAGACTGCGCAAGACGCAACCGCTCAGCGTCCAGCAGCTCGACCAGCATCACCGCAAATCGCTCCCGATCGGTCAGGTAGCGGTCGAGCCGACGCTGCACGGCGATCGCCCACGGCGTGTCCTGCTGGCTGCGACGCGCGTCGCGAATCGCGATCGGCTCGTGCTCAGGCTCGGTACGCTCGTCGACTATCGCCGCGGCAGACATGGGCTCAACGATCGCGCCGTCGCGCACGTCGGTCCCGCCGAGGTCCGGGCCCGCGGGCGCAACTGAGGGCGGCTGGCTCGGCGGCGCGGCGGCACCCCCATCGTCATCCTGTAGCAGCGCCAGCTCAGAGAGCGAGCGCGATGTCTCCGCGATGCGCTGCGCAAGCATCGCCGCCTGCTGCGGCGAGCCGGCCCGCAGCTGCTCGTGCAGGGCCTCCCAGAGAGCTGCGCAAAGCTGCTCTGCCGCCTCAGCGGCGCGGGATGTCCGCTCTGCGCTCACCACCGTGGGATATCACGTCGCGATGACGTTAGCCTCCTTGGTATGCGACTCGCGAGCGTCGCCAACCTGAGGGACGACACCACCGAAGACAGCCAGACGGGCGCCGTACGCTCTGTGCAGACCGCCGATCTCTCGATCTCGGCGGCCGAGCTGGCGCAGCTATGGTCGCCGATGCACCTGGAGCAGCTCGCACGCACCTACTGGCGCTTCCTCACACGGGTGACCCTTGGGCTGGTGCGCGTGCGTTACACCGAGACCAAGCGGTTCGTGCTGCTGATCGCCTGGCCGATCAGGCTGCTCACCTTCATGGCGCCCGAATACGAGATGGACGCCGAGCACGGCGTGGTGCGCTGGCGGATCGAGAGTGGCCTGCTGGTCTCCCGCCGCGGCCGTGGTGGCTATGGCCACCTCCAGATCACAGTGCGCCGCCGCACTAGCTCGGCGCCTGGGCGCGTGTGCCTGCACGTCGAAGTCGAGGTCGCCAACTTCCACCCCGCGATCGCGACCGGGATCAGCCGCCGCATCTACAACATCACCCAGTCGAAGATCCACGTCTTCGTCACACACGGCTTCCTGCGCTCGCTTGCGAAGCTGGATCTTGCGCAATCGAAGGTGGGTCGCTTCGCGCCCTGAAGCGCCAGTCCGCTAGACGCGGTCGGCGCGCAGCGCGCCCAGCTTTTGCCGGTCGTGCCGAGCGCTGATGCGGCGCACGGTGTTCGAGCGGCTGCGCATCACAAGCGATTCGGTCGTCGCGCCTCCAGCGCTCGGGTAGCGCACCCCCTGCAGCATGTCCCCGTCCGTTATGCCGGTGGCCGAAAAGAAGACGTCGTCGCCTTTGATCAGGTCCCCGCAGGTGAGCACCTTCTCCAGGTCATAGCCCGCATCCAGCGCAGCCGTCCGCTCGGCCTCATCGCGCGGCCAGAGCCGGCCAAGCAGGGCGCCGCCCAGGCACTTCACAGCGGCCGCGGAGATCACGCCCTCGGGCGTCCCACCAATCCCCCAGAGCATGTCGACCGGCGAGCGCTCGGTCACCGCCAGCAGCGCGGCGGAGACATCGCCGTGCGGGATCAGTCGCACGCGCGCACCCGCCTGCCGAATCTCGGCGATGCCCTGCTCGTGGCGGGGTCTGTCGAGCACCACGACCATCACGTCTCCGACGGCGTGGCCCTTGCGATCGGCAATCAGCTTCACGGTCTCTGCGAGCGGACGGTCGAGGTCGAGTAGGTCGGCGATCTCTGGCGAGCCGGCCATCTTCTCCATGTAGACGCAGGGGCCCGGGTCGAACATGCTGCCGCGCTCTGAGAGCGCGATCACCGCTAGCGCGCTCGGCATCCCGTGCGCGGCCAGCGTCGTGCCCTCCAGCGGGTCCACAGCAATGTCCACCTGCGGCGAAGAGCCGTCACCGATGCGCTCGCCGTTGTAGAGCATCGGCGCCTCGTCCTTCTCCCCCTCGCCGATCACGACGACGCCGTCCATCCGCACCGAGTGCAGCATGTAGCGCATGCCGTCGACGGCCGCCTGGTCTGCGGCCTCCTTGTCGCCGCGGCCAACCAGCGGCGCCGTCGCAAGCGCCGCCGACTCGGTTACGCGCACGAGCTCGAGGGCGAGGTTGCGATCGGGAAGACCTGCGCTCACGAGCCGCAAGCTACACCAACGCCGCGCAGCAACGCCGCGTGCGACTACGATCGTGCATGTGAGCGACGGCCCCCTCCCAGTTCGAGCGCTGCTCCCCAAGGATCTGCGTGGCGTCGTCTCCGCAGAATTGGAGCAGGCTGCCGCCGATCGAGTGCAGCAGCGCGTGCGCGAGGGCGACGCAACCCTGTGGGCACCGGCCGGAACGCCCGAGATCGCCAACCGACTCGGATGGCTGACAATCGCGCAGCGAACAGCCGTGCCCGGGCTCGCAGACGAACTGGTCGCAGATGGCATCCGCGATGTGGTCGTCCTGGGTATGGGCGGATCTTCCCTGGCCCCGGAGGTGATCCGGCGCACCTTCGGTCCGCTGCGCGACACATCTAAGCCGAGCTTGCACGTGCTGGACTCGACGAACGCAGCCGCGGTGCGCGCGCTGCAGGCAGCGATCGACCCGCAGCGCACGCTCTTCCTCGTCTCATCCAAGTCAGGCGGGACGATCGAGCCGCTGTCGATGTTCGCCCACTTCTGGAGCATCGTCGAAAGCGGGGATCACTTCGCAGCGATCACGGACCCTGGCAGCGGCTTGGAGCGACTCGCCGCTGAGCATGGCTTCAGAGCGGTCTTCCACGGTGACCCCGACATCGGCGGACGCTACAGCGCGCTCTCCCCCTTCGGCATCGTGCCCGCAGCGCTCACCGGCGCGGACGCGCGGGCGCTGCTGGACGGAGCAGCAGCCGCGTGGGACACCGAGACCGATGCCGACGAAGACCACCCCGCCTGGCTGTGGCTGGGCGCCGCACTGAGCGCGATGGCCTCACAGGGCCGCGACAAGCTCACGATCATCGCCCCCAACTCGCTGGACGGCCTCGGGCTGTGGCTCGAGCAGCTCTTCGCGGAGTCCACCGGCAAGCACGGCAAGGGCATCCTGCCGGTGGCAGACGAGCCGCTGCTTTCACCCGAGAGCTACGGCCCCGACCGCGTCTTCCTGGCCCTCACCGAGGACCCGGCGATGCAGGCACTCGCGGACGCAGGCCACCCACTGATCACCATCCCCACGCAGGGCCCGCGCGACCTGGGACGCATCTTCATGCTCGCCGAGCTGTGCGTGGCGGTGGCCGGCTGGGGCCTGTCGATCAACCCCTTCGACCAGCCCAACGTGCAGGAGGCCAAGGATGCGACCAACGGAGTGCTGGCAAAGATCGAAGCGAGCGATGCACCCGCGCCTCCGGCCGACGCCACGCCGGATGAGCTGCGCAGCCTGATCGGCCATGCCGCCCCGCCCTCCTACGTGGCACTGATGGGCTACATGAAGCCCTCTCCGGAAATCGACGCAGCGATCGCCGAGCTGCGCGCAGCGGTCATGACCACCACGCGCGCGACCACCACCTTCGGCTACGGCCCCCGCTTTCTGCACTCCACCGGCCAGTTCCACAAGGGCGGCCCGCCGATCGGGCGCTTCCTGCAGCTGCTGCACGATGAAGGACAGGACGTCCCCATCCCGGGCAAGGCATACACCTTCACCTCGCTGGAGCACGCCCAAGCCGACGGCGATCTGCAGACGCTGCGCGCGCACGGGCTGCCGGCGGCGCGCATCACAATCAAGGAGGAGGACCCGGCGGCGGCGCTGCGCGCGCTGGCCGCCAGGGTGCGCGAGCACGCGCTGTAAGAGACCACCTGAGGACCACTATCGAGGAGGCTTCGTGACGCAGATCGGATTCGTCGGGCTGGGCAAGATGGGCGGCAATATGGTGCACCGCATAAGGCGGGACTCCGAGCACGAGGTTGTGGCCTTCGACTTCGAGAAGGCGGCCGTCCAGCAGGCCGTCTCAAACGGGGCAGTGGGAGCGGCATCGCTGGCGAGCCTGGTCAAGAAGCTTGCGCCGCCGCGTCTTGTCTGGATCATGGTGCCGGCCGGCGATCCGACCGAGCAGACGGTGCGCAAGCTCGCCAAGCTGCTCGATCGCGGCGACACGATCATCGACGGCGGGAACTCGAAGTGGAGCGATGACAAGCGCCGCGCCGCCGAGATGTCAAAGCTCGGCATCAACTACGTCGACGTCGGCACCTCCGGCGGCGTGTGGGGCCTGGAGGTCGGCTACTGCATGATGGTCGGCGGGCCGCCGGTGGCGGTCAAACGGCTGGCTCCGATCCTCGACGTACTCGCGCCGGCGACCAACGAGCAGAGCCTCGCGGCGATCGGACCCCACGGCTGGCTGCACTTCGGCCCCTCCGGCGCGGGGCACTACGTGAAGATGGTCCACAACGGCGTGGAGTACGGGCTGATGCAGGCCTACGCCGAGGGCTTCGACGTCTTCGATAAGTGCGAGTACGAGCTCGACAACGCGAAGATCGCCCACCTCTGGGGCCAAGGCTCGGTCGTGCGCTCCTGGCTTTGCGAACTTGCCGCCCGCGCATTTGAAGCCGACGGCAACGATCTCGCCAACATCGAGGGCTACACCGTGGACTCCGGCGAGGGCCGCTGGACGCTGCAGGACGCGATCGACCACGACGTCCCCACCCCGGCGCTGAGCTCCGCGCTGCAAGCGCGCTTCTACTCGCGCGGCAACGGCGACTTCACCCACCGGCTGCTGGCAGCCCTGCGCAACCAGTTCGGCGGGCATGCGGTCAAGAGCGCGCCGGCGAAGCCCTCGAAGCCAGTGAGCAACTCGCGGACGTCGGCCAAGCCCAAGCGGCCCGCCAAGGCCAGGGGGTCCGCGAAGCGATGAGCACTCCCGCGGCCGCCTCCCCCGCCGCCGGCGTCAACCCGCTGGTGGCAGGGCTTGAGCGGCTGCCCGTGCCGCCGACCACAATGGTGATCTTCGGCGCGACGGGGGATCTCGCGCGCCGCAAGCTGCTGCCCGCGCTCTACAACCTTGCCCACGAGGGCGCGCTGCCCGAGCGCTTCAACCTGATCGGTGTCTCTCGGCGCGAGAAGCCGCACGAGGACTACCGGGCCGAATGCGAGCAGGCGATCCGCCGCTTCTCCCGGCGAAGCCCCGACAAGGACGTGCTGGCGGGCTTGCTCGAACAGGTCAAGTACGTGCCCGGCGTCTTCGACAACGACTCCGTCTATGAGCATCTGGCCAGAGAGCTCGAGGAGTTCGAGCACGCCGCCGGGGAACCGCTCGCGCGCCTGTTCTACCTCTCCACCGCGCCGGCGTTCTTTCCCGTGATCGTGGAGGCGCTGGGCCGCCAGGGGCTTGCCAGCCGCGACGATGGCAGCGGGCAAGACGGTGCGCAGCCGAGCGCCGCAGCCGCAAACGGCGCCGCCGGCGCGCCGAGCGTGCGCGTGATCATCGAGAAGCCTTTCGGCACCTCGCTGACGGAGGCGATGGACCTCAACCAGCGCGTGCTCTCGGTCTTCGAGGAGTCCCAGGTCTTCCGCATCGACCACTACCTGGGCAAGGAGACCGTCCAGAACATGATGGCGTTCCGGTTCGCCAACGGCATGTTCGAGCCGCTCTGGAACCGCAACTACATCGAGAGCATCCAGATCACCGCCGCGGAGGACATCGGCATCGAAGGACGCGCCGGCTACTACGATCGCGCCGGTGCGCTGCGCGACCTGATCCAGAATCACATGCTGCAGTTGCTCTGCCACGTGGCGATGGAGCCGCCGGTGCGCTTCAGCGCCGAGGAGGTGCGCAACGAGAAGGTCAAGGTGCTGCGCTCGATCCACACGCCCAGCGAGGAGGAGGTGCCGCAGATGTCGGTGCGAGCCCAGTACTCCGCGGGGCACGCCGGCGGGCAGGACGTCCCCGGCTATCTGGAGGAGGAGGGCGTGCGGACGGACTCCAACACCGAGACCTTCGCAGCGATCCGCCTGGAAGTCGACAACTGGCGCTGGGCTGGGGTGCCCTTCTATCTGCGCGCCGGCAAGCGGCTGGCGCGCAAGGTGACCGAGATCGCGATCACCCTGAAGCCCGTCCCCCATCTGGCGTTCAGCCGCGAGGGATCGCTGGGGGTGCGGCCCAACCAGCTCGTGCTGACCGTGCAGCCCAACGAGGGCGTCTCGCTGCAGCTGGGCGCGAAGATCCCCGGCACTCGCATGGTGATCCGGCCGGTGAACATGGAGTTCCTGTACGGCACCTCATTCCTCTCCCAGTCGCCGGAGGCCTACGAGCGGCTGATCCTCGACGCGATGCGCGGCGATGCGACGCTATTCACCCGCAACGACGAGGTCGAGGCGCAGTGGCGCATCTGCGATCCGATCGTCAAAGCCTGGGAGCAGACGCCGGGACCGCTGCCGCAGTACGAAGCGGGTTCGCAGGGGCCGCAGGAGGCGCGCGAGGTGATGATCGAGGGCCAGGGCTGGCGCGCGATCTGATGAGCGCAGCCGGCAATTCGCTCAGCGGCGACTCGGTCTGGGTCGGCCAGGACGTCAGCCCCGACGCGATCGAAGCGGCGGTGCGCGATCTGCTCGCCGAGCGGCACGCCGAAAGCGACGGCGTCGCGCCGGGGCGAGCGCTGAACATGATCGCCTTCGTGGAGAAGGCGTGGTCGGGGGAAGTCGCAAATCGGATGCGGGCGGTCGGCCGCTACCACGCCTCGCGCCTGCTCGTGCTCTCCTACGACCCCGGCCGTGAGCGGATCGACGCACGCGTGAGCATCGCCCCCGTGCAGCCCGGGCCGGGCGAGATGGCGGTGCTGCGCGAGACGATCGTGGTAGAGATCGGGCAAGCGCACCTCGACGACCTGGTCACGATCGCCGATCCGCTCGTGGTCAGCGACATGCCGACGGTGCTGTGGTCACCGCACGACCACCCGGAGGCGATCGACGCGCTGCTGCCGCTCGCACAGGCGGTGCTGCTCGACTCAGTGGACGAACCGGATTGCCACGAGGCGATCGAGCGTGCGCTGCAGCTCGCGCAACGCGCCTACGTGGTCGACCTGGCCTGGCTGCGCAGCACGCCCTGGCGCGAGCGGATCGCAAACGCCTTCGATCCACCGCACCTACGCGGCGAGCTCACGCAGATCTCGCATGTGGAGATGACCCACCATCCCGACTCCACGGTGGTCTGCTTGCTGCTTGCAGGCTGGCTCTCGGCGCGCCTGCACTGGAAGGTGGGCAGGTTCCTCGCACACAACGGCTCGCTGCAGGGCAAGGCTCGCGCCCACAAGGGGGAGGTCGCGCTGAGCATGCGTGCCGCGCCCGCGCAGCAGGAGCGCGGGCTGGCCGATGTAAGCATCACCACCTCTTCGGGGCGCAGCGTGAGCTTTCAGCGCGGTCCGGGCGGCCTGCATACCCGGCGCAGCATGCCGGGAAGCCCCGAGCGGCAGTGGACGATCCTCGGCGCCTCGCGCGGCGAGGGCGGAATCCTCGGCGAGGGCATCCGCCAAGCGCTGCTGCGCGATCCGACCTACCAGCCGGCGCTGCACGCGGCGGCGGAGATGGCGCCATGACGCGAATCACGACGCTCGCCGACTCCGAGGCCGTCGCGGTCAGAGCGGCAAGGGACATCGCTGGGCAGCTGCAGCGCGCGATCGAGCAGCGCGGCCGCGCGCACCTGGCCCTCAGCGGAGGCGGCACCCCGGAACGGACATATGAGCTGCTTGTGGACGCCGTGGAGGACTGGGATGCCGTCGAGGTCTGGTTCGCGGATGAGCGCTGCGTGCCGCCGCAGGACGAGCAGAGCAACTATCGCATGGCGGCGCAAACGCTGCTGGACCGGCTTGCGTCCCCGCCACGGGCAATCCACCGGATGCAGGGCGAGCTCGGGCCGCTGGAGGGCGCCCGCCGCTATGCGCAGGAGCTTCGCGCCAGCTTCGCCGGGCCGGAATCTGAGGTGCCCGCGCTCGACCTGATTGTGCTTGGCATCGGCCCGGACGGGCACGTCGCCTCGCTGTTCCCGGGTGCTCCGACGCTTGCGGCAGAGGACCACGAGCTCTGCCTGGCGGTCCACGACTCGCCCAAGCCGCCGTCGGAGCGGATCACGCTCAGCCTTGCCGTGCTGCGTGCCGCGAATCGCTGCCTACTGCTTGCGACCGGCCCGAGCAAGGCCGACGCCGTCAGCGCCGCGATGGGCGAGCCGACCAAGCACGTGCCCGCCAGCCTGCTGCGGCGAGAGCGGCTGACGATGATCCTCGACGACATGGCGGCGCCGGCTCGATGAGCGACTCCCCCGAGGTGCTGCTGATCCGCCACGCAGCCACCGAGTGGAGCGTCGCAGGCCGGCACACCGGCCGCACCGATCTGCCGCTGACTGAAGAGGGCAAGGAGGCTGCGGCGCGCACAGCGCGCAAGCTGGAGGGGCAGAGCTTCGAGCGGGTGCTGAGCAGCCCACTGCGCCGCGCCCGGGAAACATGTGAGATATGCGGCCTCGGCGCCCAGGCGCAGACGGTCGACCAGCTGGTCGAGTGGGATTACGGCGAGTACGAGGGGCTCACCACGGCGCAGATACGGGAGCTCCGCCCAGGTTGGAACCTGTGGCGCGACGGCTGCCCCGGCGGAGAGAACACAGCGCAGGTGGGCGCGCGCGCCGACGCGGTGATCGCAATGCTGCAGACGCTTCAGGGACAGGTTGCGATCTTCGCCCACGGCCACATCCTGCGGGTGCTGGCCGCACGCTGGATCGCGGCGGAGCCAGCGCTTGGCGCGCGTCTGATGCTGAGCACCGGAGCGCTCAGCGTGCTCGGCTACGAACACGGCGTGGGCGCGCTGAGGCGATGGAATGAATGTGGATGATCCGGATTCGAACGCTCACGTCGTAAAGTGAGCAGGCAGCAATGGTCGAGAGCGCCTTCAAGACCATCGCGCCGGAGGTCGGCGCGCCACGCATGCTTGCTGACCTCGACGAGGTCCGCGCGCGTACGCACCGGCTTGTCGAGCATCTCGACGCCGACGAGCTGGAGAGAACACACTCGCCGATCATGAGCCCATTGGTGTGGGATCTCGCCCACATTGCCTCCTATGAAGACCTCTGGCTTGCCCACCGGCACGCAGGCGCGCCGCTGCTGCGCCCAGATCTGGCGGCGCTCTACGACGCCTTCGAGACCCCGAGGGCAGTACGCGGCGACCTGGAGCTGCTGAACACACCAGAGGCGTGGTCGTACATGGCCGAGGTCCGCGACCGCGTGCGCTGCCTGACCCTGGAGCAAGGCGTGGGCGACGGCACTCTGCACGAGATGGTGGTCCGCCACGAGCTGCAGCACACCGAGACGATGCTGCAGACAATGTCGCTGGCGGGCCTGATGCCGCCTGATTTGCCGAACCGACCGTCTTTGACCGCGGCGCAGCTCGCAGGGCCCCAGTGGGTCGATATCCAGGCCGCGACGTTCGAGATGGGCGCGGACCCGAACGGCTTCGCCTACGACAACGAGCGCCAGCGCCATGCCGTCAGCTTGCCGGCCTTTCGCATCTCCCGACTACCGGTCTCCAATGAACAGTGGCGAGAGTTCCGCGACCTGGGCGGCTACGAGCGCAGTGAGTGGTGGTCAGATACAGGGTGGGCCTGGCTGCAGGGCATCGAGTCGCCGTGCGATCCCAGAGTAGGCGCCGGCGGGGATCACGACCCCGTATGCCATCTCAGCGTTCACGAGGCGCAGGCGTTGGCGCGCTGCCAAGGCGCGCGGCTGCCGAGTGAGGCCGAGTGGGAGCGCGCCGCCGGCATCGACGCGCTTGCCGGCGTCAGTGAGGTCTGGGAGTGGACCGACAGCGAGTTCGCCGCCTACCCGGGCTTTGCCGCGCATCCATACCGCGAGTATTCGGAGGTGTTCTTCGAGAAGGGCTATCGCGTGCTGCGCGGCGGGTCCTTCGCCGCGCACCCGCGCGTGGCGACACGCACATTTCGCAACTGGGACCTGCCTGAGCGACGCCAGATCTTCGCCGGGCTGCGACTCGCAAACGACCTCTGAGGAGGGACACTCAGATGCAGCCTGACACGGGCCTTGCAGACGCACCGATCAAAATCGACTCGTTCCTTGAGCCAGGGGGCGAGCGCTCGCTGGCAGACGACGTCCTGGACGGTCTCACGCGTCCCTTTAAGGAGCTGCCACCCAAGCATTTCTATGACACGCGCGGCGCCGAGCTCTTCGACCGCATCTGCGATCTGCCCGAGTACTACCCGACCAGAGCCGAGCGGGCGATCCTGCACGAGAAGGCTGCACGGATAGCGGAGCTCACCAGCGCCGCGGAGCTGGTCGAGCTCGGCTCCGGCACGGCGGCCAAGACCAGGGTGCTGCTCGATGCGCTGCACGCCGCCGGGACCCTGCGCCGCTACGTGCCGATCGACGTGACCGAGGCGATGGTGCGCGACTGCGCCGCCGACCTCGTAAGCGAATACCCGGGCCTGCTCGTGCACGGCGTGATCGGGGACTTCGAGCGGCACCTGGACGGCGTGCCAACACCCATCAGCGGCGGCAGCCGCCTAATCGCCTTTCTCGGGGGCACGATCGGCAACTTCCCGCCGGGCAGCCGACGCCGCTTCCTGCGCCAGATCGCCGGCCTGCTGCGCCCGCAGGACCATCTGCTGATGGGCACCGACCTGGTCAAGGATCCCGAGGTGCTGGAGGCCGCCTACGACGACAGCGCGGGCGTGACCGCCGAGTTCAACCGCAACCTCCTGCACGTCCTCAACAGAGAGCTGGATGCGGACTTCGACCCGGCCGCCTTCGACCACGTCGCCCTCTTCGACCGCCAGCACGAGTGGATCGAGATGCGGCTGCGCTCCCAGCGCAACCAGACGGTGAGCGTCAAGGCACTGGAGCTCTCGGTGCACTTCGAGCAGGGCCAGGAGATGCGCACCGAGATCAGCGCAAAGTTCACACGTAGGCGCGTCGAGGACGACCTCAGCTCAGCGGGCCTCATGCTGACGCATTGGCTTACCGATCCCGACGAGCTGTTCGCGCTGACCCTCTCGCGGCCGGCGCACGAGGCCGACCGCGAGCGCGATTGAGCTTCAGCTCAGCCGCTCGACCAGCATCGCCATGCCCATGCCGCCGGCGACGCACATCGACTCGATGCCGTAGGTGCCGTCGAGGGTCTGCAGATCGTTGATCAGCGTGGTCATGATGCGCGCGCCGGTCATGCCGAAGGGGTGACCGAGCGCGATCGCGCCGCCGAAGGGGTTGAGCTTCTCCTGCGAGATTTTCAGATCCTCCATGCAGGGCACGATCTGGGCGGCGAACGCCTCGTTGATCTCCACAACGTCGATGTCATCGATGTTCATTTTCGTCTGCGCGAGCAGTTGCTGGATCGCCGGGATCGGGCCAAGGCCCATGATCTCGGGTCTGATCGCGACGACAGTGGAGGCGATGATCCGCACCTTCGGGGTCAGCCCAAGCTCCTTGGCGCGCTCCTGCGACATCACCAGCAGCGCCGCGGCGCCGTCGTTAAGCGGACAGGCGTTGCCGGCGGTGACGGTGCCATCCGGCTTGAAGGCGGGCGGCAGCGCGCTGAGCTTCTCGATCGTGGTGCCGGGACGTGGACCGTCGTCCTTGCTCACCACGGTCTCCGGCACGTCGATCTCTTTGCCTTCCTTGTCCACGTCTTTGTGAGCGGGGACGGTGACGGGCACGATCTCGCTGTCGTAGTGGCCGGACTCCTGCGCCGCCACCGCCCGGTTCTGGGAGATCACCGCCCATTCGTCCTGGGACTGCCTTGAGACGTTGCAGCGCTCGGCGACGTTCTCCGCGGTCAGGCCCATCGGGATGTAGACGTTGTAGAGCGAGCCCTCGGAGCCGTCCAGCGCTTTGTTGAACTCGAACTGAGCGCCGCCGCCGGCCCGGGAGACCGCCTCCACGCCCGCGGCGATGTAGGTGTCGCCCTCGCCCGCCTTGATCGCGTGGAAGGCCATCCGCGCGGTCTGCAGCGAGGACGCGCAAAAGCGGTTGACGGTCGTCCCGGGCACGTGATGGTCGATGCCTGCCAGCAGCGTCGCGTTGCGGCCGATGTTGTAGCCCTGCTCACCCTCGCAGAAGCCACAGCCCATCATCACGTCGCCGATCGAGCTGGACTGCACCTGCGGGTTGCGTTCGATCAGCGCCTTGAGTGGGATCGCCGCCAGGTCATCGGCTCTGATGGTCTTCAGCGACCCCTTCACTGCCCGTCCGATGGGCGTTCTGATCGCGTCGACGATTACTGCTTCAGGCATTGAGTGCTCTTCTCCTCGGTAGAGATCGTGAGTGCGCGCATCCTATGGGCGCAGGCGGGCTCGTGGCCCGGCGCTTACAAGTCCAGCCGAGAGACGCCGAGCTCGTCGAAGCCGACGTGGTGGGCTAGCTCGTGCCGCACTGTCTTTGTGACCTGGTCGCGCAGCATGTCGGGGTCGCGGCCGAAGTCGCGCCGGAGGGTGTCCCTGAAGACCACGATCCGGTCGTGGGTGTCGCCACGGCTGACCGTGCCACCCATGTAGAGGCCATAGGCGCCGTGCTTGCGGCCTTCGTCTGAGATCACGACCGCGACGTGGCGCAGCGCGTTGCGCAGCAGTTCGGGCAGATCGTCCAGCGCGTCCCGGACGAGCTCCTTGAAGTCCTCGTCGTTGAGAGGGTCCAGCGCCTGGAAGTCCGCTTCGTCGGGGTCGGTGACGAGGTTTTCGCGGGCGAGCTGCTCGGAGTGGCGCACGATCTCTTCGAACTCCGTCTCCGACTCGGGTTCGCGCCAGCCCCCCATGCGCACGGCCAGGATCGCCGCGCCGCCCGCGAGCAGCACCACCGCGATCACCCCGAGCGCCACCTCCTCCAGCGCCTTGACGGCACCGATCGCGCTGAAGCCCTGGCCCAGCACGATCACGATCAGGCCGAGGGAGAGCGCGATCAGCGCCGCCACGCCAATCCGCCGCAGCTGGCCGGTTGGCAGTGTGCGGCGCGAGCGCGACATCGCTCCTACTTCAGCGTGCGGGCAATCACGAGCCGCTGGATCTCGTTCGTGCCCTCGTAGATCTGGGTGATCTTGGCGTCCCTCATCATGCGCTCCACCGGATACTCCTTCACGTAACCGTAGCCGCCCAGGACCTGAACCGCATCCACGGTCACGTCCATCGCGGTGTCCGAGCAGAACACCTTGGCCATCGAGGAGTAGCGCGCCGCCTGCGGATCGCGCCGATCGGCCATCGCGCATGCCTTGTAGAGCAGCTCTCGGGCGGCCGCGGTCCTCAGCTGCATGTCGGCGATCTTGAACTGGATCGCCTGGAAGTCGAAGATCGGTTTGCCGAACTGGACACGCTCCTTGGCGTAGGCGAGCGCATAGTCGGTTGCGCCCTGGGCTATGCCCACAGCCTGCGCCGCGGCTCCAAGGCGCGTCCGCTCCAGCGTTCCCAGCGCGACCGAAAGGCCCCTTCCGACCTCGCCGATCACGTTCTCCTGCGGCACCCTGACGTCCTCGAAGATCGGCTGGCCGGTGGGCGAGGCCCTGATTCCCAGCTTGTGCTCGAGCTTACCCACGCTGAAGCCGGGCCGGTCAGCCTCCACCACGAAGGCGGTGATTCGTTTGCTCTCCCGGTCGGTGACCGCAAAGCAGATGTAGAAGTCCGCGACCCCAAGGTTGGAGATCCAGTTCTTGGTGCCATTTATCACCCATTCATCGCCGTCGAGCACCGCCGTGGTCTTCATGCCGGCGGGATCCGAGCCCGCTTCGGGCTCTGAGAGCGCGAACGCAGGGGACCACTCGCCGCTTGCGCACCGGGGCAGGAAGCGCTGCTTGAGCTCATCGGAGCCGAAGAGCTGGATCGGCAGCGTCCCGAGCTCCTGGACCATCAGGATCAGCGCGCAGGAGGCGTCCACCTTTGCGATCTCCTCCACAGCCATGTTCAGCATCAGCGTCCCGGTGCCGGTGCCGCCGTACTCGACGGGAAACGGCAGACCGAGGATGTCCTGCTCGGCCAGCACCTTCCTGATGTCCCACGGGTATTCCGCCTTCTCGTCGATCTCCGCCGAGCGCGGCGCGATCCGCTCGCGCGCGATCTGGCCGATCGTCTCGCAGAGATCGAGGTGCTCGCGCGGGATCGTGTAGACGTCGCTCAAAGTCTGTTGCATGAAGCCCATTCCTAGGTAGTGGTGAGCCTGATCCTAGTGGTCCATTGGTGATCGCGCTGGGATCGCTACGCTCACAGCGATGAGCCAGGCCAGCAGTGAGACCTCGATCGAGATCGAGCCCGCGGACGTTGCCGTATGGCTTTCACAGGAGCCTGCTCCCGAGGTGATCGACGTGCGCGAGACCTACGAGCGGGAAGCGGGCCACATCGAGGGCTCGCGGCACGTCTCTCTGAACGAGCTCACCGGCGCCGCGGCGAGCGTTCCCCGAGATCGGCCGGTCGTCTTCTACTGCCGGGTGGGCGCCCGCTCGCAGATGGCCGCGCAGGCGTTCAGGACGGCGGGCTTTGACGCCTACACGATGTCCGGCGGGTTGTTGCGGTGGGCGGCGGAGGGTCGGCCGCTTATTCCCGACGGCGGCCATGTCGCCGATCACTAAGAAAGGGTCCAATCAGATGTCCTCAGCGGAATACCCTGACGTGCGCAAAGGCGAGGGATACGCCGTCGGCCACCTCGACGATCTCGGCAGCGGCCACGGCTTCCGCAAGGTCCGAAAGGGCCTCGGCGTGGCCGCCTTTGGCGTCAATGCGATCGTGATGCCGCCCGGCTACCAGACAGGCTTTCACTACCACGACGAGCAGGACGAGCTCTACTTCGTCCATGAAGGCGCGATGGAGATCGAGCTCGGCGACGGCTCTGTCTATCCGCTGCCGGCCGGCACCTTCGCGCACGTGGAGGCGCACACGCTGCGACGCCTGCGCAATGTGGGGCAGAGCGATGCTGTCTATCTCTGCGCCGGTGGCAAGGACGGCTACGTCGGCCGCGATGGGAAATTGCCGGAGGGAGAGCAGCGCATGAGCGGGCCACACGGCGCGGCGTAATCAGTTCAGAAGCTGCCTGACGATGCGCTGGTGCTGCTGGCCGACGGAGGTCTGGTCGGGGTGCAGCCCGATCGCGCTGTTCCATTCGGGTGCGGTCGGCACCCACACAAGGATCAGATAGACGCCGAAGGCCAGCACCGCCAGGCGCAGCCTCCTGGAGGAGGACAGCGCGGCAAACGGCAGCGCCCAGAGGATGTACCAGGGCAGCACCCATCCAAGCGTCAGCAGCAGCGCCATCGTCGCCCACCCTGCGGGGGCGATCAGCTCGCGCCGGCGGAAGGCCAGCACGCAATAGGCGATCACGGCACCGACCAACACGAGGCCGACCGCCTCGCGCAGCGGCGCCGTCTCGCCGCCCAGCCTGAGCGCCATCCCGAGTAGGTTCGGCACGCTCAGCCCGGTGACGATGCTGCCCTGGGTGAGGTCCGACGGGACGTGGGCTCCGAAGACCAGATAGCTGATTGCGGCCAGCAGCAGGCCGGCTACGACCCCTCCCATGATCGTCGCCACCAGGCGACGCGGCGTCTTGATCAAGGCGGCGAGGAGCACCGGCACCACGATTGCGCCCGACGCCTTCACGAACACCGCGGCGGCGAGCGCTGCGCCGGCGGCGATCTCACTGGCCGCAAGCGGCATCAGCCACGACCGGATCCGCGCGCCAGCGCCATCAGCCGGCGGAGCGTCCGCGTGCGCGTCGGCGCGGCGCAGCAGCAGCCAGCAGGCCAGCACGACGAAGAACACCATGAAGACGTCGTTGTGATCGCCGCCGAGACCCCAGATCAAAACGATCGGGTTTAGCCCCGCAAATGCGATCGCCTGCACCGGATCGCGATCGAGCAGCCGTGCGCACTTCCACACCAGCGCGAGCGTCGCGAGGCAAAGCAGCGCCAGCGCACCCTTTGCCGCCCAGAAGGACGCCGCCACCGAGAGCGGGGCGACCGCAAAGGTCATGATCGTGAAGAGCGGGCCGTACGGGCTGAGCAGGTCGTGCCAGTTGCTGAGCGCGAAGGCGGGGTCGCTGTGCGGCTCCAGAGCGGGCAGCGTCGCGTATGGATTGAGGTTGTGCACGACATCCATGCGCGCGTAGTTGATGTAGTTGAAGACGTCGGTGAGCGTGAGTGGCGGGGAGAGGAAGAAGATGAGTTGAACGGCGACGATCGCCCCGATCACCCAACGCGCTCCCAGGCCCGAGATCCGTCGCATCCCGAGCGCGTAGCAGGCATACATCGTGATCACGGCGATCGTGAGGCCGACCTTCAGCGCCGCGGTGCTGAGCGACACACCCGAGCCGATCGCGTTGAGGGGCCCTGCCATCCAGCCCGGGAAGAAGTCCGAGCGCGTGGTCGCCGAGACGATGCTGGGACCGCCGGCCGCGACGATCACGACCAGCAGGCTGCAGAGAACTATCACCGAGAGACAGAGCAGCCCCACGCCATGCACGCGCGCCCATGCCGCAAGGCGAGCGCGCTGAGGCACAAGCGGCGCGGCGCGCAGCAGGCCAATCTCGGCTGCTGCGCCAGGGTCGGAGATGCCGTCGTGCAGCGTGATCGATGTGGCGTCGCTCGGCATCGGGATCGGCCCACGATACGAGAAGAGCCCGCGAGAAGCGCGGGCTCTTCAGGCGTTGCCGTAAAACCTTGCCCGTACTCGCAGTTCGCGACGCGGGCGCGCCTTGCCACCCCCTGAGGCGGCGCAGCGGCTAGGCCAGCCGGTTACAGCGTGTTGACGTTGACCGCCTTGGGGCCCTTATCGCCATCTTCGGCGTCATAGGAGACCTTCGCGCCCTCCTTGAGGGAGCGATAGCCGTCGCCATTGATGCCTGTGTGATGAACGAACAGGTCCCTGTCGCCGTCGTCAGGGGTTATGAACCCAAAACCCTTGTCGTCGCTGAACCACTTGACGGTGCCGGTGGACATTCGATTCCTCCGCTATCTGTGTGCGTGCCGCCACGCGGAGGATGCTGTTCAGCGTCGACCTGCGCGCCTGCTGCACTGACTACCTTTTCGCCGGTCCCGAAGGGCCGGCCAGACGCCACGAAAGTAGCAGGTCACGGTGGCGCGGTGTTGCAAAGCTGATACACGCGCAAGGGCTCTGCAGAGCGCCACAGCGCACCAATTGCTTGCCAATCGGCGCTGAGCGCTGCTATATCTCGGCAGTCATCGTCGGCGAGCAGCAAACCACCCCAGCACTCAGACGCCTGTTCCCGTTTCCATCTGGGAGCGCGGCGGCCATCGGCATACCCGAGATCCTGAACGAGCTGGCCGCGCAGGCGCATCGGCGCAAGAGGCGGATGCGCTCGCAATCAAGACCTTATGTGCTGCTGAACATGGCCAGCACCGCGGATGGCCGGGCCAGCATCGACGGGCGTGCCGGGCCGATCGGCGACCGGGCCGACAGCGCGCTGCTGCATGGCCTGCGCACGATCGCCGAAGGTCTGCTGGTGGGCGCCGGGACGGTTCGCGCCGAGCATTACGCGCGCGTGCTGCGCGGGGAGCAGGATCGGCAGACGCGGCGCGCCCATGGCCTGAGCGCCGAGCTGTCGACGTTCATCGTCTCGGGGAGCATGCGGCTGGACCCGCAGGAGGTACCACTGCTGGCCGAACCGCAGGCGCCTGTGATCATGGTCACCCCCACCGCGCAGGAGCTTGCGCCATGTCCGGCGCAACCCGGCTACCTGCGGTGCGAGCGAAACGGCAAGCTGGACCTAGCGCTCGCAATGCGCCGCATCCACGACGATCACGGCGTGGGCACCCTGCTGTGCGAGGGCGGGCCACACCTTGCCGCGCAGCTGGTCCAGGGCGAATTGGTCGACGAGCTGTTCCTGTCCCTCGCGCCCAAGCTCGCTGGTGGCGAGGAGCACCTGCGCATCCTTGCCGGCGCGGAGATCGACCCGCCACAGCAGCTGGAGCTGATCGCGCTCTACGAGCACGAGTCCAACCTGTTCTTGCGCTACCGGCTGGCTCGCTGATCCGGTCGCGGCGGCGGAGGTGGCGCGGAGCTGGCGCCCGCGGCCTCCTGCGCGTAGGTCGGCGGCGGGGGCACCGCGGAGGCGCCCACGGGCTCCACTGCCTCTGAGTCTGCGTAGCGGCGGCCGCCACCCATCCAGCCGACCGGCCCGGCGCGCCCCTCGCTGGTGATCACCATCACGCTCAGGACGACGCTGTTGGGAACAAGGATCGACTCATCGCCGGCGACGAAGGTGGTGTAGAGCAGCCCCAGCGAGCCGACGACCCCGTCCACCTGTCCGGCAAGCGCCCCGCCCTGCAGGCGCACGCGCTCGCCGACGCGGAACGGGCGGGCGCTCAGCAGCACGGTGCCGGCGATCAGGTTGCCGAAGGTCTGCTGGGCGGCCAGGCCGATCACAACCGCCGCAAGCGCGCCGCCGATTGCCAGCGTTTGAGGGTTCACCCCGACGGCATCGAGCGCCAGAAGCGCTGCGAGGCCGATCGTGGCCAGGCGAATCAGGAAACCCACGGTGCCTGCCGTGCCAGGCTCCAGCCGCCTGAAGAGCATCGGGCCGAACGCCCTGCCGGCGTCCTTGGCGATCACCCAGCCGAGCACTGCAAGCACGATCGCGCTCACGATCTGGATTGGGAACTTGAGTTCCTGCGACAAGCTCAGGTCTTTGAGCACGCTTCCCAGGTGACGATCGAGCACCACGATCCCGATGAAGATCGGCAGCAGCAGCAGCGCCGTCACTCGCGCGCGACGCACTGCGTGGGGGTCGATCTCGCGCAGCAGACCCGCTTCGCGCCAGGATTGGCTGCGTGTTTCAAACATGCGCGCACGAGCGCGCTGGCGAGGATCGTCGCTCTGGGGAGATGCCATCGGGGCTCTAGACGTTACCCGGGCAGAGTCCCGACACCCGCCGCCAGCCGCACCGCAACCGTCCGTGCAGTTACGTGTTCTCAACATTCGGCGCCAGGCGCTGACGGAAAGCTACCGAGCCCCAATCGCGGTGCTCGTGCGACCTGCAGGCGGAGAATCGCCGTAGAGTGGTGGTTTGCAGGAGGCGCGATGCCGTGAGGGGCGGAGAGACGACGGGAACATGAACGATCAGCTACCGGCCCCGCAAAGGCGTGCAAGAGGCGCGCTCCTGATACCGATATTGACGGTAGCGCTCGCGCTGAGCGCAACCACCGCCGGGGCGGCCTCGCTGCCCCCCGTGACCATCTCGCCGCTGCCAGGCACGCCCGACGCCTCCCCGCACACCCAGATCAGCTTCCTCGGCGCACCGGCAAGCCAGATCGGCGACGTTTCGGTGCGCGGATCGGCAAGCGGCGTCCACAAGGGCCACCTGGCGTCTTATGCCAGCGCGGCGGGCGCAAGCTTCATCCCCAGTGCCGGCTTCAAGGAAGGCGAGCGCGTGAGCGTCAGCGCGCTGGTGGGGCCCGCTCATCACCGCCAACGCGTGAGCAGCTCCTTCCAGATCGCGCACCTGTTCCACTACGCGTTCCCACCGAAGAATGCTCACCAGGCGGCGACCTCAGGCACTGGGGTACAGACCATCGTCTCTGAGCCGCAGCTGCACCCGCCCGCGGTCTCGATCGAGGCCGACTCGCCCAGCGCCAGCGCGGGCGACATCTTCTTCGCCTTCAACGAAGGCTCGGCCCAATGGGGTCCGACGATTCTCAGCGGCAGCGGCCAGCTGGTGTGGTTCGATCCGGTGCCAACCGATGAACACGCGATGGACTTCAAGACCGCCGAATACGACCACGAACCCGTGCTGGTCTGGTGGCAGGGCTACATCGCGCCGATCGGCGTCGGCTTCGGCGCGGACGAAATCTATAACGACCACTATCAGCAAGTGGCCCACATCGGCGGCGGCAACGGCTACCACGCTGACCTGCACGAAATCCTCGTCACACCGGAAGGACAGGCCTACATCACCGCCTATTCGCTGGTGGATGCGAATCTCTCCTCAGTGCACGGCTTCAAGGAAGGCGGCGGCATCCTCGACGCGGCGCTGCAGGAGATCGACATCAAGACGGGCCTTGTGATGTTCGAATGGCAGTCCTACGGGCACGTGCCGCTGAGCGAATCCTATTCGCGGCCATCCACATCCAAGGGCTGGCCCTTCGACTACTTCCACCTCAACTCGGTTTCACTCGACCCCTCGGGCGACGGTAACTTCCTGATCTCCGCGCGCAACACCTGGGCCGGCTACGAGATCAACCACCGCACCGGCGCGATCGAATGGGAGCTGGGCGGCAAGAAACCGAGCTTCAAGATGGGGCCCGGCACCGAAACCGCCTACCAGCATGACATCCGCTGGCAGCCCGACGGATCGATCACTGCGTTCGATGACGGCGCCTCCCCGCAGGTGCACAAGCAGTCGCGCATCATTCACGAGAGCATCGAATGGAAGACCAAAGAAGTGAAGCTGATCAGCGCCGACGTGCACTCGCCTGCGCTGGTGGCCGACAGCCAGGGCAACGATCAGCTGCTCTCAAACGGCAACTCCTTCGTGGGTTGGGGCCAGTCGCCCTTTATCACCGAATTCGCCAGCAACGGCAGCCTGCTCTTCCAGGCGCAACTCCCAGCCAAAGGCACCTCCTACCGCGCCTACAGGCTGCCGTGGACCGGCACGCCAGCAAGCCCGCCGGACGTCGCTGTGCAAGCGGCGGCTACCAGCGGCACGGTGGATGTCTACGCGAGCTGGAACGGCGCCACCGAAGTCGCCTCCTGGCGCGTGATCGCCTGGAATGAAGTCCACCATGTCTCGACGCTCGCCAGCGCTCCCACCGCGGGCTTCGAGACCATGATCCCGGCCGCCTCGGGCTATGCGTGGTATGCGGTGCAGGCGCTCAACGCCGCGGGCAAGGTGCTTGCCACCTCAAGCGCCGCGAAGGGCTGAGTCCGCGCCCGCCAGCGCCGCAAACGCGCGGGCCGCTGGTGAGAGCGGGCCTTCGCGCCGGACCAGCCCGATGCGACGTGCGATGCGCGGCCTGGCGGCGCGCACCAGCGCACCCCGGCGCTCCGCCTCCAGGGCGAGCGGCGCCGGCAGTAGCGCTCCGCCCGCGCCGGCGAGCACCAGCGGCACGATCGCCTCGCGCGCGTCGGTCTCCACCGCGACGTTGGGGACCACTCCAGCGGCCTCCATCGCCTGGTCGAGCAGCATCCGCGTGGAGGTGCCGGGCGGGCTGACGATCAGCGGGATCTTCGCCAGGGCGGCCGGCGAAATCGCCTTCGAGGAGTACGCGCTGCCGAGATCGATCGAGGCCGGCAGCACGAACAGCAGTTCCTGAAGCCCGAGCTCCACGGTGGTCAGGCCCTGCTGCGGCAGCGGCAGATGCGTGAGCCCAAGCTCGCATCCCCCGTCACGTACCAGCGCGCTCATGCCTGCGGCGCTCTCCGCCTCGCGCATGCTCACGGCCACGCCGGGGTGCTTCACTCTAAAGCGGCCGACGAGATCCGCAAGGGGATCGACGGCCAGGGTCGGCAGCGCGGCAATCTCCAGCGTGCCCGCCAGCAGCGCAGAGACCTCTCCGACCGCGTTGCGCACCTCGTGCATCGAGCGCAGCGCCTGCCGGGCAGGACCGATCAGCGCGTGGCCTGCGGCAGTGAGTCGAAGGCCACGGCCGGCGCGGTCGAAAAGCCGGGCGCCCAGTTCGCGCTCCAGCGCGCCGAGCGATTGCGAAAGCGATGGCTGGGCGATGTGCTGCGCCCCGGCGGCCTTGGTGAGCCCGCCCTCGTCCACGATCGCCAGGAAGTAGGCCAGACGCTTCTCATCCATAGGGCCATCCTATCTAATCAATAAAAAAAATATCTTTGATCTATGCATGCATACACGCTGGAATGGAGGGGTGAGCACAACCCGAATGGCAGCTGTGCAGCGCCGACTGCTGCGCGAGCCACGCCGTCCGGCGGCGGTTCGCGGCAGTCCTCACGCGCACTGGTATGTACTCGGCGCGGTCTGCACCGGCGCTTTCATGGGGCAGCTGGACGCGAGCATCGTGACCGTTGCGCTACCCCGTATTGGCCAGAGCCTGCATGCGAGCGCCGCCACGGTGCAGTGGGTCGCGCTCTCCTACATGCTCGTGCTGCTCGCCGCGCTGCTGGCGGCGGGCGCGTTGGCCGATCTGTTCGGCCGCAAGCTGCTCTACACCTACGGCTTTGCGGTGTTCACGCTCGGCTCGCTGCTGTGCGGCCTCTCCTCCACCCTGCCGCTGCTGATCGGCGCGCGCGTGCTGCAGGGCCTCGGTGCCGCGATGCTGCAGGCAAACAGCGTGGCCCTGATCCGCGAGGCGATGCCAGCCGGGCGGCTGAACCACGGAATCGGCATCCAGGGCGCCGCGCAGGCGATCGGGCTGGCGCTGGGACCGGCTGTCGGCGGCCTGCTGATCGGGCTTGGCGGCTGGCGGCTGATCTTCTTCGTGAACGTGCCCGTCGGGATCGTGGCGATCGTGCTCGCGCGGCTGCTGATACCGCGCAGCCGACTCGGCGTGCTCCACGAGCGCCGGTGGAGCGGCCTGCTCTCGCTGCTGCGAACGCCGGCGATCGCCTTTGGTGCGGGCGGCGGCCTGATTTCCTACCTGGTGATGTTCGGCGCCCTGTTCGTGGTGCCCTACTACCTGCTCGCGGCCGGCATCAGCCCCTCGGCCTCCGGCCTGCAGCTAGCGGTGATGCCGATCGCGCTCGGCATCGTCGCGCCGCTGGCCGGGCGCCTCGCCGACCGCATCGGAGCCAGGCCGCTGACCGTGGGCGGGCTGCTGCTCGCCGCCGTGGGCCTGGCGGTGATCGCGCTGATGCACGGCCTGCCGGCGCGGCTAGCGGGCCTGGCAGTCACGGGCGCGGGACTTGGCGCCTTCACCCCGGTCAACAACGCCGCCGTGATGGCCGCCGGGCCGCGTGAGCGCGCGGGAGTGCTGGGCGGGCTGGTGAACATGACAAGGACGCTCGGGGCGATCCTCGGCGTGGCGCTTGCGAGCCTCGTGTACGAGAGCGCAGCCGGGCACTCGTCCCTGGCCAAGAGCTCGGTCTCGGCTGCAACCTCGGCTCACGGCCTGACGCTCACGCTGCTCCTGCTGAGCGGGCTGGCGGCAGCGGGCGCGCTCGCGCTGCTGATGGAGCGAACAGATCGCTCAGCACTCAGCGAGCGCGCAACACCCGCCTGACCGACAGCCACAGCAGCAGCGGCACAACGACCGGCATCACCCACCAGGCGGCGATGCCGGCGCCGGCGAGAATCGCTGTCACGCCAAGCGCAGCAACGACCGCGACCGCGTTTCGCCAGTCATCACCGACGATGAAGTCCCAAACCTCGAAGGCGGCTCGCCGAAGCCGGCTCATACGCTGACCTCTTCCTCGACGCCGATCGCCGCCGGCGGTGCGTCAACGGCCATCTCCTGCTCCCGGCGCAGCAGCCATACCAGCCCGACCGCAAACAGGGCCAGGACCGGCACGATCACGAGCAGCGATGCGTCGGAGCCGGGCCAGTGCGCGCCTGCGCCCTCGGCGCCCCAGAACATCCCAAAGGAGCTCAGCATCACGCCGACCGCGAACTTCATCGTGTTCTCCGGCACCCGCGCAAGCGGCGCCCTGGCCGCCAGCCCGAGCGCGACCACCGCGGCAATCGCGGCCGCGGCGGCGATCGCGGCGATGCCGACGTGGTGCTGATTGGCGCCGAAGGTGAGCACGATGAACACGACCTCCAGGCCCTCCAGCAAGACACCCTTGAAGGAAAGGGTGAAGGAGTAGCCGTCGAAGCCGGAGCCGCTGCTGGCGGCCGCCTGCGCGGCGCGGCGCTGGTCTTCGAATTCCTGCGCCTCGTCGTGCAGGGCCTTGAGCCCGGATGCTCGCAGCACCGCCTTGCGCAGCCACTGCAGCCCGAAAATCAGGAGCAGCCCGCCCACTACCAGCCGCAGCACGTCGATCGGCAAGGAGGTAAGCGCCGGGCCGAGCGCCGCCACCACCACGCAGAGCACGACCGTTGCAGCCCCCACCCCGCTGAGCGCGGAGGACCAGCTGCGAGTCGTGCCGACGGCCAGCACGATCGTCAGCGCCTCGACCGCCTCCACAGCACAGGCCAGGAAGACCGAAAGCGCAAGCCCGAGCTCCGCGCCGCTCATCCTCGCCTCAGTTGCGGCGAGAGCTCGATCGAGAGCAGATCCCCGCCCTCGTGATCGACCTGCAGGGTGCTGTGCTCGATCGCGAAACGCTCG
Source organism: Solirubrobacteraceae bacterium (assembly GCA_036008645.1). Classification (GTDB taxonomy): domain Bacteria; phylum Actinomycetota; class Thermoleophilia; order Solirubrobacterales; family Solirubrobacteraceae; genus Palsa-744. Next base: position 36,164 of record DASYNI010000035.1, on the reverse strand, counting down.
CGCAGCATCGCCTGCAGCTGCCGGCGGGTGACGTGGCAGTCGCTCTGGGCAGAGACGAGCACGTGCGCCGAAAGCGCCGGGAAGCCCGAGGAGACCTGCCAGACGTGCAGATCGTGCACCTCCACGACCCCCGGCACGCCCGCCATCGCCAGCCCGATCGATCGCGGATCGAGATCGTGTGGAGCGGCCTCCAGAAACACACGCCCCGAGTCGCGCAGCAGGCCGGAAGCAGAGCGCACCATCAGCGCTGCGACAAGCAGCGATGCAATCGCATCGGCGCGCAGGAAGCCGGTGGTGAGAATCACCAGCGCCGCAACCGCCGTGCCGATGAACGCGAACAGGTCGGTCAGGAGGTGCTGGAAGGAGCCCTCCACATTCATCGAGGCCCGATTGGCGCGCGCCAGCTGTCCACTTGCGAGCAGGTTGACGAGAATCCCCACAAGCGCCACTACCAGCACCGGCAGGCCCCGCGTGTCGGGTGGCGCAATCAGGTGGCGCACCGCCTCGTAGGTGATCAGGACCGCCAGTACCAGCAGCATCGCGCCGTTGAATTGGGCGCTGAGCGCCTCCACGCGGCCCAGGCCGTAAGTCATCGCGCCCTGTGCAGGGCGCCGCATCAGCTGCAGCGCCAACAGCGATACGCCGATCGCGAGGGCATCAGTCAGCATGTGCCCAGCGTCGGAGAGCAGCACCAGCGAATGCGCGAACACCGCGGTCACGACCTCGCCCACCATGAAGGCGAGGATTAGCGCAAGCGCAACCCACAGCCGGCGCGCATCGGAGTCGGCGCTAAGCGCGTGCGAGTGGGAATGACCGTGGTGGGCGTGAGCCATGCGCACCTACTCTCGCAGAGAGGCGTGGGTGGCTCGTAACCGGCCCGGGCCGGCGGCTCGCTATGCGCGATGCCGCCGGCCCGGGGCCGTCAGGTGCGCGGCCGTCCATGGCCGCTGTGAGACCGCTCTGCTAGAGCGAGTTCAGCGCGTTTTCGTCCGCTTTGAGAATCACCGACGGGAGCTTGGCGAAGTCGAGCGCAGGCCCGAACTTCTGACCGGTCGTCAACCCGTACTGAATGAATTCCTTCAGGGTGCTCAGCACCGGTGAGTCCTTCGGCACGATCACATACGTGAAGGTCGAAAGCGGGTATGCCTTCTTCGCCTTCTTCGGCGGGTTCACGATGTGCATTTCGAGGTTGGACGGGACTTTCTTCACAACGGCAGCCGCTTCCTGGATGTTTTCCAAGTTCGGGTACTCAAAGCGACCCGCCTTGTTCTCCAGGCGCGCAGCATTGAGGCCGTGCGAGTAGATGTAGGACGCCGCGATGTAGGCGATCGAACCTTCGGTTTTTTCGACGATCGCCGTCACGCCGCTGTTACCGGCGCCTGCAACCCCACCCGGGAATTCAACGGTGGTCGAGGTACCGATTTTGCTCGCCCATTCTTTGTTGACACGGGACATCAGGTCGGTGAACGCGTAGGTGTCACCGGAGCCTTCGGCGCGGTGAACCGCGGTGATCGTCAGGTTGGGCAGTTTGATGCCCTTGTTGATCTTCTTGATCGGCTTGGCGTTCCATTTGGTGATCTTGCCAAGGTAGATTTCGGCGACGATTTCCGGCGTCAGCCGCAGCTTTTCGATTTTGCCCAGGTTGAAGGCGATGCCGGTTGCGGTCAGCGCCCACGGAATCTGGACGCATTCTTTGCATTCAGCGGCCTGCGTTGAGGTCAGAGGAGCATCGGAGGCACCGAAGTCGACGGTCCGGCCGCTGATCGCCGCGATCCCCTTCGATGAGCCCACGGCGCCGTAGGTGACTTCCACCCCGTGCAACGCCTTGAATTCCGTCCCCCAATAGGCCTCCAGCGGCGCGACCAGGGTCGAGCCCGCGCCCGTCAGGGGTTCTGCAGCCGCAGCACTGGAAGCGGCATAGGTCAAGCCTGGTATCAGGCATGCAATCAGTGCCGCGAATGCGAGCGCTGACTTTGGTGTCCGTCTCAACTGTCCTCCTAGGGGATTGGTGTTGTCGGCGGTGCGGAGCATTCCACCGGGCCACAGACCTGCTGTGGCAATTTTGTGAACATGATGCAGCGGGGGTGCGCAAGTTGTTAACAAGCGTGCAGTCGACCTGTGTAGATCTTGTGAAGATCGGGGTGCCGCTCGTGCGCGCCTGTAGGCTGCCGGCCGTATGAGCGTCCGCCTCGTGCCTCCCGCACCGCGACTGCGGGCCTTTATAGCGCGTTCGGGCAAAAGTGCCGGCGCCACGGCCGACCGGCTTGGCGACGGGGTACTGCGGGGGCTGTGCGTGTTCGCGGCCTTGCTGGCTCTGCTGGCGCTCCTGGCGCTCGCCTACGAGGTCTTCAATGGTGCGAGCCTAGCGATCGGCCATTTTGGGCCCAGCTTTCTCGTTCATACCACCTGGGCGCCAAACTTCAGCATCTTCGGCGCGGGGGTGCTGCTGTTCGGCACCGTAGTGACCTCTGCGATGGCGATGCTGCTCGCGGTCCCGCTTGGAGTCGCAATCGCGCTCTATCTGAGCATGGTTGCCCCCACGCGGGTACGCGGCATCGTGGGGCCGATGGTGGAGATGCTCGCCGCGATTCCCAGCGTGATCCTTGGCTTCTGGGGCATCCTCGTGCTGGCACCGTTCTTGCCCAAGCATCTGGAGCCCTTCCTGCACAGCGTCCTTGGCTTCCTCCCGATCTTCGGTCCTGCGCAGACCACCGGCGCGAGCCTCTTCACCGCCGGCCTGATCCTCACAATCATGGTGCTGCCGATCGTTGCCTCGATCAGCCGTGACCTCTTCCTCACCGTGCCGCAGGAGATGAAGGACGGCGCGATCGCGCTGGGCTCCACGAGATGGGAGGTCGTGCGTGGCGTGGTGCTCCCGTCGACCGCCTCCGGCGTGGTGGCTGCCAGCTTCCTCGGCCTGGGTCGTGCGCTGGGCGAGGCGATCGCCGTTGCACAGGTGATCGGCGGCGGGAAAGCGATCTTCGCCTCGCTGTTCAACCCGGGCGACACGCTGGCTTCGAAGATCGCGATCGAAGCGTCGGGCACCATAAACAAGCTGCAGACATCCTCGCTCTTCTACTGCGGAGCGATGCTGCTCGTGATCGGACTGATCGTCAACCTCGCCGCCCAGGTCATCACGCGGCGCTTCGAAACGCATAGGGCGGCTGCGCGATGAGCCAGCTCGTCGCCGCGGGAAGCGGAGTCGAGATCGATCCGAGCGACCCGTTCGCGAACTTCGCGACGCAGCAGCTTGATCCCGCGCGACCGCTGATCGCCTCACGACAGCTGCGCCGGCGCCAAATGGCCAGCCGCGTGATCGAATCCGGCCAGACCGCCGCTGCCCTGTTCGCAGTTGCGGTGCTCGCGTTCCTGGTCTACTCGGTGGCCTCACGCGGCGCCAGCGTTCTGAGCCTCGAATTCCTGACCAAGGGACCACCCGCGATCGAAGAAGCAGGCGGCGGCGGCGTAGGGCCGGAGATCGTGGGCACTGCGACGCTGGTCGCGTTCGCCACCCTGATGGCGATGCCGATCGGGATCCTGGCGGCGCTTTACATGACCGAGTTCGCCAGCAGCCGCTCTGCGCGCGCGCTGCGGCTGGTGCTCGATCTGCTTTTCGGCGTGCCATCCATCGTGATCGCCCTGTTCGCGTTCTCGCTGCTCGTCGTGGGCAAAGGCTACAACGGCTTCGCGGGCGCTTTCGCGCTCTCGATCATCATGCTGCCGCTCGTTGCGCGCACCACGCAGGAGACCCTTCTGCTCGTGCCCCAGGGCCTTCGCGACGCGGCCGCGGCGCTGGGAGTGAGCCGCTGGCGCGCGCTGCGCGGCGTGGTCCTGCCAAGCGCGCTGGGAGGCATCATCACCGGCACGGTGCTGGCAGTCGCACGCGCGGCCGGCGAGACCGCCCCACTGCTGCTCACCAACGCCTTCATCGGGAAAACCCTCGACTTCAGCATCTTCAACCAGTCCATCCCGAACATTCCCGTCTACATCTACTCGGCGTCCACCGCCGCCAACCCGAGCGGCTGGGCGCGCGCATGGGGCGCCGCCTTCGTACTGCTGATGTTCATACTTGCAGTGAACATCGCCGCTCGCACAATTCACGCCCGCAGCCGCAGAAAGCTGACAAGATGAGCATTGACTTGACAGACGCACCCAGCAGCCCCCGCAAGCGCGTTCGGATCCATACCGGTGAGCCGCCTACCGCGCTCAACCAGCCACTTGCGCCCACCAATGGAACGGCGGCCACGGCAGAGAACGGCATCTCGGTGGTGACTCCCGCCCAGCCCCAGCCGGTCGAGCGCGAGGCGATCTTCGACGCGCGGGATATCGCGGTCTCCTACAAAGGCAGCACCGCGATCGCAGGGATCTCGCTGAAGATCCCGCGCCACCTGATCACCGCCCTGATCGGACCCTCCGGATGCGGCAAGTCGACGTTCCTGCGCTGCCTGAACCGGATGAACGACACGGTGCCCGGCTTCGCGCTCTCGGGCCAGATCCTCTACCACGGTCGCGACCTCTACGCCTCGGGCGTCGACCCGGTGGAGGTGCGCCGCCGGATCGGGATGGTCTTCCAGCGACCGAACCCCCTGCCCAAGTCGATCTACGACAACATCGCCTGGGCGCCTCGCAACCTGGGTATGAGAGCGGATCTCGATGAGCGCGTAGAGCGCGCGCTGCGTGGCGCCGCCCTATGGGACGAGGTCAAGGACCGCCTCAAGCAAAGCGCGTTCGGGCTCTCTGGCGGCCAGCAGCAGCGGCTGTGTATCGCACGGGCGATCGCAATCGAACCGGACGTGCTGCTGCTCGACGAGCCCGCCTCCGCGCTTGACCCGATCGCGACGGCTTCGATCGAGGAGCTGATGCTCAACCTCAAGCACCGCTTCACGATCGTGATCGTCACCCACAACATGCAGCAGGCGGCGCGCATCGCCGATCGTACGGCGTTCTTCAGCCTCGGCATGAGTGACGGAAAACGCACCGGCGTGCTGGTCGAGTACGACGAGACGAACACGATCTTCACGCGGCCCAAAGACCCGCGGACGGGCGATTACGTCACCGGCCGCTTCGGCTGACGCGCCAGAGGCGCCTCAAACGCGCTACGCGCCTATAGCGTGACTCGGCACGTGCTGCAGCAGGGGCTGCCCGCACTGCCAGCAGTAGGCGGCGCCGCTTGAGTGGGGCGCGCCGCAGGAGGGGCACAGGCCGGCTGTGCCGCTCTCCTGCATCTTCAGGATTCGCTCCAGCTCGCCGAGCTCCGCGTCGACCTCCTGCAGCGCAGCCGCGCGCTGGACCAGCACGTCGATGCGGATGTGGTCACGGATCGCCATCTCGTAGAGCAGGCCGCCGAGATCCCATTGCAGTTCTGCGAAGCGCGCGGCCAGCTGGTCGCGGCGGCGAACGATGTCAACCGAGGGAGCCTCCTGACTCCCCGCCTGCGCGCCGTTGGTGGCGCTCATTTCTTGCCTTTTTCTGAAGATTCTTTGCCGCCTTCTTCGCCGAGTTCTTCTTCTTCTTCCTGCTTCTTGCTCGAGCTGCCACCGAAGAATTTGCCGGTGAACTTGCCTTTCTGGTAACCGGGGCCTTTGCCTGGCGTGCCTTGTTTGACGACCGCGTGTTCCGGCGCTTTGCCACCGAGGACTTTGGCGGCCGCGTTGGAGCCCGACGATTTGCCCGAGCTGCCTTTGCCGCTTTCTTTGGCGGTAGTCGAACCTGCGCCGGATCCTTCGGTCGCGGATGTCGATCCTCCGGTCGTGCCGGTGCTGCTCGTGGGTGCAGTCACGTACTGGACCGGGGAGTTTTTCGAGCTCGGGCTGCTCGTGCGTCCGATCAGCACGCCCGTTGCCATCGCCAGCATCAGCGTGCCGATGCCCGCGATCAGTGCGGTGTTCGGGGAGAAGCGCGGGCCCTTTTTCGCAGGCGCAGGGGCGGGCGCGCTGGGCTGCTGGCCGACGCCCTCCATGAACGGGGGGCGGGTGGGTCCGCGCCGCTGCCCGCATTCCACGCAGTAGCGCTGGTCGGGCGTAAGCGTCGCGCCGCAGGACGCGCAGTGCTGACCCGAGGCGGCCGCGGTGCTCCGCAGGGGCTGGTCGCCCTGGCCGGCCGGCAGTACGATCGTCTCGTCCTCCAGCGGCACGTGGCTGCTCGGAGGTTTGAGCTCTTCGGTGGGGATGCTGGGTTCCATTCCAGTTGTGCGCCACGCGCATGACGCTGCTCGCCGGCTGGGCTGCCGCCGAGCCCAGTATCCGGGGGCTCCCGCCCTCAATTGTGAACGGAAAGTTATCGTTGCGCTAGGACACCTGTCTCAAACAGGTTCTTCACAACATCGATACCCCTCCGCGCGACACTCGACACCGATGGACGGCCCCGCCAGCCCTGACGCCCCCGACGGCGGCACGAGCGACCCTGATCCCGTCGAGGACCTCGAGCGCAAGGGGACGCCGGACGGAGAGCAAGAGGACCAAGAGGGCTCCTTTCCGATGCCCTCGCCCTGGGCCGCCGCCTTCGCGGTGATCGCTCTGCTCGCCTTCGGCGTGGGCCTGGGACTGTACGTCCGCCCGCAGGAAAGCTCGCCGGTGCTACTGGCCTCGTCGCCCTTGGGGACGACGTCAAGCACGACTACGACCTCGACGAGCAGCAGCGAAGACGAAGCCTCCGAATCCAAAGAAGAATCCTCAAGCGGCTCCGAAAGCGAAGAAGAACCCAAAAGCAGCGAAACCTCGAGCAAAGAAGAAGCCTCGAAAGGCAAAGAAGAAACCGAAGGCAAAGGCTCCGAAAGCGAAGAAGAAGGGTCCAAAGGCAAAGGCTCTGAAGGCAAAACGCAGTCGAAGCTGCCCCCCATTAAGCACGTGTTCGTGATTATGCTCGGCGAACAGGGCTACGAATCCGCCTTCGGCCCGAGCTCGAAGGCGCCCTATCTCGCCAGCACGCTGCGCCAACAAGGGGAGTTGGTCGACGACTACTATGGCGTCGCCTCCGGCCAGCTTGCCAACGAGATAGCGGCCATCAGCGGACAGGGCCCCACGCCGCAGACCGGGTCGGACTGCCCCCTCTACGAAGCCCTCTCGCCCGGTAAATCCGGCTCCGAAGGCCAGGTGCTCGGCACCGGCTGCGTCTATCCCTCCAGCGCGCTTACGATCGGCGACCAGCTGGCCGCGGCCGAAGACACATGGAAGGCATACATCCAGGGGCTCGACGAAGGCTCCTCCGCCAACCTGCAGGGCAAGTGCCCAAACCCGACGCTCGGCGCCGGCGACCCCAACTCGAGTCCCAGCGCCAACAGCCCCTTCGTCACCTGGCGCGACCCCTTCCTCTACTTCCGCTCGGTGACATCGAGTCCGAGCTGCGCGGAAGAGAATGTCGGCATCGGCCAGCTCTCCAAGGATCTGGGCAGCGTGAACACCACGCCTTCGCTCTCCTATATCGCCCCTGACCCCTGCGAAGATGGCGACTCGGGCGCCTGCGGGTCAGGCGGACTGTCCGCGGCCGAAGGCTTCCTGCGCAAAGTCGTGCCAGAGATCGAGAGCTCCGCGGCCTACAAGGAAGGCGGCATGGTCGCGATCACCTTCGACCAGGCGCCGCAGAGCGGGACCGGAGCCGACGACAGCGGATGCTGCGCCACGCCGCAGTACCCGAACCTGCCCGCAGGCACCCCCACCACCACCGCCACGGGGCAGCCGATCGGCGGCGGGCGCGTCGGGATGCTGCTGATCTCCAAGTACGTCGAACCCGGCAGCTCCTACGTGGCCGGCCAGTACAACCACTACTCGCTGCTCGCGAGCATCGAGGCGCTATTCGGGCTGCAGCCTCTCGGCTTTGCCGGCAACGTGCAGCTGCCCACCTTTGAAAAGGCCGTGTACAAGAAGTACTCCTAGCCATGCGGCCTCTTGCGTAAACAATGCGCGTAAACAACCCGGGGATGGGTCGATGTTTAGAAACATCCGGGCGGTGACCCACCTCGCGCAAGGCCAGTATTCAAGCCACACGGAGCGCGCGTCGAGCCCGCCGCGATCACGGCGCAGACATTTGGATCCGCTCCGGATAAGGTCCCCGAGGCGCCTTCTCATACTCCACACGAGAAGAGCAATGACGGGGCCGGGGCAGGTCAAGACCGCCGGGCCTGTATCCACCAGCGACGGACATCGTCCATCAAGGGAGCTCTGCGACCTAGATCACCCCGGCCCCTGTCTATGGACCCTAGCAACGATCCGCACAGGGGGTGCCGGAGTGCGCCTCGGCCTGCCTGCGGCGATGCCGCAGACTCGTATTTGACGCGCTCTCAGAGGTCCTTGCGAAAGCCGCGCGCCCAGGCGTAGACGGGTGCGTCGCGGTCGCGCCGGGGGCGCAACCCTGCGCCTGCCGCGGCGGCGATCACGATCAATGCAATCGGCCAGGTGGGAAAGGATTCGCCTTCGGGGTGCTCGTAGGCGGCCATGTTCTGGACATGCTGGTAGGCGCCCTCGACCTCCTCTTCGCGCTCGGCAACGCTCACCTGCTGAGCGACAGGGCTCTGCGCGGGCACCTGAGCGGTGCCGGAGGGCGGGGTGGGTTGCGGAGTCGTGGTCGCGACCGAAAGTGGTGGAGGCGGGATCGCAAACAGGGCCGCCGGGTTGGTCAGCAGCAGCGGCGCGGGTGGCAACTGGTGCGGGAGTTTCGGTGCGGGCGGCGGGACGAGGTTGCTGATCTGGGCGCTGATCGGTGCCACGTTGGGCGTCCCGGCATTGGACACCACGAACGGCGTATTGGCGGTTTCGTAGCGCACCGGCGGGTGTTCCAGCGGTACGGTGCCGCAGGGCTGTTCGGAGGAGCCGCCCTGCACGGTCACAGGCATCGAGTAGGTGAGTCCGCCCGCCGTGATCGACACGGTCGTCGTGCCTTCGTTGTAGGCACAAAAGAGGCCCGATTTAGAGTCTGGTATGGGCTTGCCGTTGGCTCCTAGCTTGATCTGCACGGTGCTGGAGGAGGCGGATTCGTGGGCCACGAAGTTGCCGATGTCCGGCTGGGAAGAGCTGTAGGTGTATTCGATCGGCACTTCATAGGCGCAGTTGGTTCCCTGGCAGTCGGTCGGGATCGGGTCATAGGCGTCGGGATCGATCAGCACCCCCTGTGTGCTCGTTTTGGCGCCGCTTACGACCACGCCGGCCGCCGGACGACGCACGAGCGCTTCAAAGAGCGCCGGCTTGCTGCGTCGCAGAAGCGTGCCGTTGGTCGCATCTAGGGAGATCTGGCCGGCGTTGGGGATCGCCGCGGCGCTCACCTGGGCAACATGGGGCATGCCCGGTTCGCTCTTGGCGGGGTTTATGCTCAGGAGCAGAAACGCGCTCGAAGCAAGTGAGTCCCTGGCGCCGCTGGCTGGCGTTTCGGAGCCAAGCGTGCCGCTGCCGTATGCGGGGATGCTCCTTCCCTGCCATGTGACCTGCGTCTTCACGTTGACGCCCGGGTAGTCGAAGATGTAGGCAGACGCTTCGCCTTCGACGAGGATCTTCGAGACAGCCTGGGCGTCGGCCGCCTGCGCGCCAACGCTTCCACTCTGATCTGGAAGGCTGAAGCCAAGCGAGTCGTACCCCATCACGATCGCCGGTTGCGTGGCGTCCGCTGCAGCCTTCAGTTCGGCTTGGAGCCATTCTTCCTGGGCGTGCGGCCGACTGCTGCCCGGGACTTCGAGGCTGTCGCTGGAGAAGTCGAGCACTATCACCCTGACGGGACCGCCTGAAGAGCCCTGCGAGGTGAACGAATACGCGGCGGTGCCGGGCTCGCAGGGCGTGGGCGCTTCGGTGCACATCTGCATGCCGTTGCCATGCGGCAAGACGATGCGTTCGAACGGGCCGCCGCCAACACCGAGGGGCTCCAGTTCACGGGAGGCCGCCGTATACACCTGCATCGTCGGCCCGGCAGTATCGAGCAGTTCCCTGAAGCGCTCCAGTTCGCGTTCGAAGCCGAGCAGGCCTTCTGAGGCGACCACGCTCACCGGCACGCGTCCACCTGTGTAGAGAAATGCGCGCGCGCCGGATATGCGGTTTGCCGTCTGCAGCGCATGCGTGAGCCAGACGTCAGGGCCGATGCTCTCGTTGGCGAGCGTCGCGCACTCTTCGTCACAGTCGGCATCGCCGCCGATCGCAAAGCTCGCCTCGCCAGAGGGAGCGGAGATCGAGCTCTCCTGGGCGTCATTCTGCTCGGTGCCCGGGAAGCGCATCGCCGCCGACGTCTCGGCTTTTTCTTCCGGCCCGCCACCACCGCTGTCGTAGGTCTGGCCACCGACCGCCAACCCGCTCTGACCGGACGGTTCGACCAGCAGCGCAAAGACAGGGTCGGGCCTGACCGGCATGTCGCCCGCGCCCGTTCTGGTCGGCAACGAATCGTGCTCCATGTCCACCCAGCCGCTCGCTGTTTCCTCGAGCACATAGCCGGAGTCAGGCAGCGGATCGGGCGGTATGAAGGGCGGCGGCTGACCGGCGCCGGTCGAGGCGGGAACATCGCCCTTGAACGGTCCGTGAGTCAGGTTGCCGTCGGTCAAGCCGGGGTCCAGGCTGCGGTCGAGGTCGACAGAGGCGATGGGACGCACAGCCCCATCGGCGTCTCGATAGGCAGCCAGCGCGGATATGTTCTTGGCTTCGGGCAGCGGCGTCTGAGACATGCGCCACGGCGCGCCTGGCGATTCGCGCTCCATCATTACGTTTGGCCCTGCTGCCACCGCCCCACCGTCAGGGAGCCCCGCGACCTTTGAGAGCACTGTGTCACGCACGGCCGGCAGGTGAGAAAGGAGCGACGCGGCGCTTGGATCTACGTGCCATCCAGCTCCTTCGTTGACCAGCAGTCCGCCGGCCTCAACCTGCCCGGTTCCGTGTTCTTCGATGACATCTCGATATGTGACCAACGCCTCTCCGCCGGCAAAGGCAATCGATGTGAAGTTCAACCGCCACTCTTCGATTTTCAGTTCCTGTTCCAGTTTTTCGGTTTCGGCTTTGGAGATCTGCGCCCATGACTTGCCGTACCGCAGCAGCACACCCTGCTTGCCGACCGCGTAGCCAACCTGCGGATGGCCGGGTTGGAAGGCGATCGCAGTCAGGTTGCCGATGAAGTTGAAGGGCCTTGCGGGGTCAGGCACCCAATAGCCGGTTTCCTTCATCCAGAGCCACATGGCGCCGTTGTCGCCAACGGCGTACGCACGGTTGGGTTCCGGCCAAGCGACTCCCCGCAACACGGGCGTCAGCGCTTCTCCTTCTGTGTTGTAGAGCCCTTCGGGGTGCCAGCCCTCTCCGGGAACGTAGCGGCCCACCTCACCATCGACCCCCACGGCGAGCGCTTCGGCGTTCGGGTCGCCAGGCGTCGTGCCAGGCGCCTGCGCGACCGCCAGCAGCGGGTGACGAAACGGCACCGGTTCCTCATGAAGCTGATCAACGGGTTCATGGTTGGTCACAGCGACCGCCTGGGCCTGTCCCTCGCCGTCGGGACCGTCATTTTCCTTGTAGACACCGTCGGCGACCAATCCTTCAGCCCCCAACGAGGAGTGATAGAACGCGGCGCCACCCGGATCGAGGCCCGGTTCGCCTCCAGCTCCAGCCATATAGGAGAAGTTGCCGCCGGCAAGCTCGAGCATGGCACGACCAGGCAGCCCGGTGATCACTCTGGTGCCGAGATCGCTGCTCGAGGTGCCCGGCCAGGCGAAGCTGCGATACCTGGCGGGCAGTGGCGCGCCGAGCGAGCGTTCGCAGACCGTGCCGCCGGGGTAGCACCACGTGCCGCCCACCTGTGCCTGTTCTGTGGTCCCACCTTCGGGTGCCAGCACCATCTCGCTCACGTAGACGGGCGTCGCAAGGCCGTTTACCCGTACCTCGAAGTCGACCCAGGCGCCTTGCGCGGTCGCCGTCAGCATCTGTGCTCCCGGTGGGAGCGGCGAGACGCTGGCCTGGCTTACGCCGTGCGGCAGTGCAGCGCTCCCGAGCATCCAGTCCGAAACCGGCTGCGGCTGCCAACTCCACCCTGCTTTCTTACCTGAGGGCATGCGTCTGAACAGGCCGAGATGTTCGACTTCGTGGGCACCGTAGCCTGTAAGCAGCCAACAGTTTTCGGGAGAGCTCGCTTCGGGATCTGACCCGGTGCCCGCGCAAGACATGGCGATTGCGGTGAAATGCTCCAATTCTTCCCCCTGCGCCTGCACTTCCTCGCGTGTCCATTCCTGATGGCCATTGAAGTGGAGCACTCCCGGCTGTGCTTCCGGTGCACCGGAAGCACTGGCTTTACCGCCATCGTGGTATGGAGCAATCAGCACCCCCGTCACGTCGCCTTCTTCTTCGATCGCCGCATAGGGCACAGTGGCAGAGCCCCCTGAGCCGGCCGGCAACAGAGACTCGCCAGCGGCCAGCCCGTGTTCGTCTCCTTCGCTTGGCTTCGATGGGGCTGGCTGCGGCGCTGACACCAGCACAGGCTTTGCCCCGGGGTTACGAGCAACGATGCTCTGGCCGGAAAGCAGGACGATCCCGCCATCGTCGGTCGCCTGGCCCGCAAGCGCACCGTAGGCGCCGGGCCCGCTCTGTCCTCCCGACTGCGCCAGCGGCTTGCCTTCCGGTTCTGGCAGAGGCACGACCTGCCATGGGGATGTTTCGCTGCGCGTGAGCAGCGCGTACTGGTTGCTGTAAGACTTGCCTTCGATCTGAATCGGTGCTGCGCCGAGTTCGCCGAAGGCCCATACCTCCCCAGGCGCCTCTCCCGGAGAGCTGCCGAACGCGACCACACCTGTGGCGGGCAGACCTAGGTTGGGTTCAAAGAAATCCTTGGATGTTGGAGGCTGACTCGCATCCGCTCCCGCCGCCACCACGGCGCCATTGCCACCGTGACCGAAGGTCAAGAGCAGCAGCCCGATCGCGGCCAGAGCTCCACCGATCAGAAGCACACGCCTCATCGGGCAGCCCCCTTTCGGGTGCGCCCATGGAGATGCCGGCTGACCCTCGCCGCTCGCCCATGGACAGTGCGATGGAACGTGACTGGCACCTCTATGTTCAGCATCGAATGACCAGGCGCGCTGAAGCTCAGATGCAGGATCGTGTAAACACCATGCTTGCTTGTCACATCGGTGCTGTAAGCCTTGCCTGCCCGCAGCCGCAACCGGACACGAGACGCCTGCGTGGCGCGCATGCTGGCTTGCGCGATAGTGCGCTGCGTCAAACCCTCGTCCGTCGATGCATGAGAACGCGTGGCCCTGCGACCGTTGCGAGCAGCCAGCTTGCGAGGCTTGCTCTCCGCATCCGGCAGCTGTGCCTGCGCACGCACCGACAGCGTCCCGGCGCTCGGCAGTTGTGCGTCAACCAGCACGCTGCCGTTCGGCTGCGGGGCGGCGGTTGCATCCAGCCGCCATTCCGGGGATGGCAGCGACTGAGGGGGTTCAGCTCCGATCTGCTGGCTCGCCGGCGGTTCCGCGGCCGGCAGTTCTTCGGCGAGAAAGACCTGCGAAGCGTCCACTGCGTCGCCGTAGAAGAGGTTCAACGCATTCGAGTCGAACGCGAGATCGCGGCCGTCGCCGGAAAATGAGAGCAGGCCCGCGGACCCGGTGGGTTCGGCGCCGTCCCATGTGACCGTGACCCGCTGCAGGGTCCCAAGTTCGAGGTTTGCCTCATATGTCTGGTACAGCACTCCCGCGTAGGGAACGGAGGGGCTGATCAGCGTGAGCGAGGAGCCCAGCGTGAACTGAGTGCGGGCAGACTCAAACGCGATGCGGCTGCCGCTCGGAGATATCGCGACGTCGTCGACGAAGCTGCGTGCCGCTTCGGTGGTGTCGTAGTCCGGCGTTTCGGTGAGCGGCAGCACCTGCGGCGTGCTGCCTGGCTCATCTTCAACCTCGACGGCGTAAACGTCGGTGGTGGGCGTTTCGCCGTAAAGCTCGGCGCTGGCAACGGTGGCAGGACGTGGCGCATTGGCCAACAGCGCAACGGTAAGGCCGTTCTTGCTCAGCACGGGCGGGATGAAAAGCTGCCAGGAGACGGTGTCGACGAACGTCCCCGCGCAGACGACTTCGCCCTCCTGGTCGAGGTTGTAGAAGAGATCGAGACCAGCGGCGCCCATCAGCCGCTGCGTCACAGCACCAGGGCCGTCGGCAATCCGCCGCCACAGCGGCTCGGCCTCCGATCCGGGGGCCCCGTGGCAGGCGTCAGAGCCGGTGATTTCCGGGGCAGAGCTCGGCACCTGCGCAGGCACGTCGGTACCCATCCACGCGACCGCAGTGCCATTGCCGCTGATCGCGGCAGAAGAACCCGTGATCTGGCCGCCGATAGGCGGCGATTCGCTCGTGTTGTGCATGTGCTGCTCGCTTTCCAGCGACGGGAATGCACCACCGCCGGAGGTCGGCTTGCCTTCCGGCGTCACGCTCACGAGCATCGTGGTGTCGGTTTCAAGGTCGCGCACAGCCACCTGGCTGGGCGGCGTTTCGGCTTTGCATTCAGCCAGCTTCGGCTTGGTGCAGCCTGGCCCCGGCGCGAGATTGGATTCGCTCAGAACCGTAAAGGCGACCTGCTGTCCGTCTTCGCTGATCGCTACGCCGGGCGCTGCCTGAGCCCCAGCCACCGCAAAGCCACCACCCGAGGGACAGGAAGCAAATGTGATCCCCTCGCCGCCTTCGCCGTTCAGCGCCGAGACAAGCATGTACGCGTCAGGTTCGCTCGCCGCCAGCGCCATGTCGCGCCTGTAGACCTCCGGGCAGCCAATGTCGGCAGCCGGCTCGCCTTCGTGTTCGCCTTTGCCGTTGACCCTTTCGGGCTCCAGGTCGGCGGTCGTGGTGAAAATGACGTACTGTCCGTCTTCGCTGATCGACGGCGCCGCCGCATCGCCGGCGGCAAGCGCCGCGCTTGGTGCGCTCAGAGCAGGGTCGGCCGGTTCGTAGGCGGTTGCGACCGGTTCGATCACACCGGTCTGCAGGTCGCGCCGCCACACGCCGCTGATACTCCCCAGCGAGCCCTGGAAGGCTACATAGCGGCCACCGCCCGAGAGCGCCGGCGCCTCCGCCTGTTCGAACTCCAGCTTGGTGGTCGCAGAGAGCAGGCTCGCCGGGCCGAATTCGGCTCTGGCGCTCACCGGGCGCAGCAGCAGTCCGGCACCGGCAAGCAGCGCGGCCACGCCCGCTACGGCTGCGGCGCGGTGGGCAAGCACAGATGGAGCTCTGCTATGCGCGTGCATCGCTCTCAGCGCACTCTCACGCGAATATGAACGATGGCGCCGACACCGATGTTGTCACGCACTCGCGCGGTGATCGTGTAGAGACCGCCGTAACGGTAGAGGTGCGCGGCCTGCGCACGACCGCTCACTTGCGCACCATCGCCGAAGGAGATGTGCGTCGCGGCGACGTCAACTCCGGAGGCGTTGTCTGTGACTTTCACGCGCACGCCCGCATGACCGTCAATCAGCTTGGCTTTGAGCACCGGCGGTGTCACGTCGAGCTTCAGCGGGGTCTTGGCGCTCATCGTGCGCTGGCCTGCAGAGTCGACCGCAAGCACCTGGACCTGGTGTGCGCCGTTGCCGAGCGTGGCGGAGCGCAGATTGGCTTCAGTGGTGTGCAGTTTGCTCATCACCTGGCGGCCATCGACGTAGACCGAATATTCGACGCCCTGCACTGCGTCTTCGGCTGCTTCCCACACGACAGTTGCACTCTCCGAGCGCACCCAACCGGACGGAGTGCTCACCACGAGCGTTGACGGCGGTGCCTGTGTGAAGTCACCGACGATCTCTGACTGCCCCGGCGGTCCCTGCATCCACGCGGTCAGCGCGTCGCCTGCCCCTGACCCTGCCAGCCCAAGGCCGCTTATCGGCCCAGGCGTATTGCCGGCCAGAGTCGCCGCCTGATAGGCGCCATCGGCGTAGTCCTCGCGCACTTCGACCACCGGTCTCTCATCGACCGTCGCGTTCCATACGCTTGTCCCGCCGCCGGAGGGGTTGATCGTCGTCATCGCCGAGCCGGTGCTGACGCCAATCCCGGCGGGCGCGCCGACGCCCTGAATGCTGCCGTCGAGAAGCTTCACCTCGTCGTTTTGGCTCCAGGCCAGCCGGAAGTCACCGCTCGGATCCACTGAAGCGCTTGGCACACCCAGGCTCAACGAGGAGGCTCCCGAGACAGCGAGGGGACCTTCGAACTTGGCGCCGTTGGGGTCGAAGCTGCTGGGCAACGAGTTGAGATAGAGCTGAGTTGTAGGCACCGCGGAGCCCTTGCCGCCATCGATGCGATAGGCGAGCTTGGCTTCGCCAAAGCGGCTGACGGCAATCTCAGGCGTTTCGGCTTCCGTGCTCACCGGATGCCCGTCGATTGATTCCGGACTGGCCGCAAGCACGACTCCCTTGACCGTGCCGAACAGCCGCCGTGCCCAGATCCGGCTCGGTTCACCCGAGTTGGCCGGCTCCTGCCAGGCAACAACACCGTCGTTTTCCACACCGATGCCGATAGTGGGGGCGTTTGCAGGCGTGGGCTTTGCCATCGGCACCTGAGCGGCGCGGTTGACCGCTCCCATCGAGCTCCACAGCAGGTAGTCGTAGCGCGCAACCCGCACCTGCATCAGCAGATCCTTGTGATTCGGTGGGCATTCCACATAGGTCGGATTTGCCGCGTCGGCGCTCCCGCAGTCGTCGGTCACGACCCGGTAGACCACGTAGGCCGCACCGTCGGGCGCCATCGCAAGTTTCGGTTCGACGTGGCTCGCATCGCCGGTGTACGGCTCGCCCACGTTCGGATCGACGGTGATCGGCGCTCCGAAGCCGCTCGCGCCCGGCGCCAAAGAGGCACTCTGCAACTCGTACAGAGTCACGCCGCTTTCACTGACGTTGCGTGGCTGTACCCAGACGACCAGCAGCCTTCCATCTTCGGCGGCAGCGATCGCGGGCTGACTTGCTCCATACGAGTCTTCGGTGTCCACCTGCATCGGGGCCTGCCACTGGCCGTTCGCAAACGGGACCATGTACACGTGGGGAATGCCGTTCTCTCGCGCGCGGTAGAGCACGCCGCCGCTGCCATCCGGCGCCATTGCGGCGCCATCCACTTCGATGATGTCGTTTGACGGGCCTGCGATCACCTGTGCGGCGTGTATCACGGCGCTGCTCCGTGCCGGCGCCAGCAGCAGCAGCGTGAGTG
Source organism: Solirubrobacteraceae bacterium (assembly GCA_036008645.1). Classification (GTDB taxonomy): domain Bacteria; phylum Actinomycetota; class Thermoleophilia; order Solirubrobacterales; family Solirubrobacteraceae; genus Palsa-744. The sequence goes on along the minus strand of DASYNI010000035.1, from coordinate 19,066 downwards.
CACCAGCGATTGCCGCGCTTGCAATCGATCTGCGTCGTGTCGTGCGCCCTTTCACCTGCATCGCGAGGTCACGTACCAACCACGTTTTCCGAGCCAGGCGATTCCCCAGAGCCTGTGGTGGATGAGGCATGATGCTGATTTGCCGGCTTGGCCTCGAACTGCAGCTTCGTGGGCCACCGCTCTGGGCTCAGCGTCAGCGAGAGCGTGTGAGCTCCCGGGCGCAGCGACTCGCGTGGGGTCTGCGCCACGACTGCGCTCTCTCGTCGCGCAATCAGTTGCACGTGAGCCTTGGCGGTCAGCATGAAGGAGATCACGAGCGTTCGATGGTCGAGCAGCCGGCTCTTCACGTGCTTGACCAGCTTCCGCGGCTTGCTCTTTCTTACATGTTTGGCCTGTGGCTTCGACGATTCGGCTTCCACGCGGATCACCTGCTGGTTGGCCAATGAGTCGTCTTCGGCGGCCTCGCCTTTGACGTAGACGGTCGCCTGGCCGCCGTCTCCCGGCCGGGATTTGATCACGCCGTCTTCGCCGTCGAACATCGGGTCTTTGTCGGGAGCTTCTGGCATGCCTTCGCTGAGGTGAAACAGCCACCCTTCGTCGGTCGCCATCCAGCAGTCATGTGCTGCGGGGCAGATGATCGGCCCGGAGGACCCGTGGAAGCCAACTCCTTCGGTTGGGATCGGGAGTGCTTCGGTGCGCGCGACCTTGCCGTCGGCTTCCAGCAGCGCGAGGCGCGCGACCTTGCTGCCTCCAGTCAATGAGAGCCACGCATCTTCGCCGCCGGGTTCGGGGGCGATCGCCTCAGCGGTGCCGGCCTCCGACGAACGGCCGACCTGTGCGGCAGAGCCGGCGAGCAGTTGGCCGGCGAGCGCGGCGGGCTCGCCCCCACTTGTGTTGACCGGCAGGATCTGGGTCCAGGCCCCTCCCATGTCGCGCACCACCGTGAGCGAGGCGAGCTCCGAGCTTGCCGGCGGTTCCTGAGAGGGATTCGCGGCGGCCCACAGCTGGCTGGCGGCTTCGCCGGCCGGCGCGTTCGCCACCAGATCGAAGCCCTGCAGCGCTTCGGGCTGCACCTTTTTACCTTCGCCGTAGATCGGTAGGTCGTGTTTGGCCGATTCGGAGTAGATCGCCAGGTCGCTGAAAGGGTCTTCGCCTTCGGGCGCGATCGTGTGAATCACGGCCGGGAATTCCTGTTCGTATTCGAGCCACGCGTCATCGCTCTTCAGCTGCACAGCCTCGTAGATCGTCCCTTCGAAGTCCGCCATGCTGCTGACGGAGTGATCCTCCGGCTCATAGACAGCGGTCATCGTGCTCCCGTTCCAGTGCAGGTGGAATGCACCGATATGCGGTGGGCGTCCGTCCCCGCCGCCGAACCAACAGTCGTTGGGGCCGTAGCAGGCGCCGCCGTTCATGTGGACCCAGGATTCGGGTTCTTCCAGAGGCATCGCGTATGAGGCCGCCACCACGCCGCTGACGAAGCGGCATAGCGAGACGGCGGGCGCTTCGATCTGCTCTCCCGAGCCAGCAACGAGCTGGCCGGCCCGCTGATCTGAGATCGTCCAGAATTCATCGGGTCCCGCCCACACCACGCGCCCTTCGGCGCTGCCGCATTCCGTTGCAAGCTGATGCCAGCTGACGCCGTCGTAGGCGTACACGCCCGCGGACACGGGGCCACCTGCCGCTTCCGTGCCACCCGTGATCAAGACGCCGCGGTTAGGAGCCCAGAAACTGATTTCGCCCACCGTTCCCACCGGTACTCCGTAGGGCGCCGGGGCTACGCCGGCTGGCGCGGGCGGTGCTTCAGCCGCCGCGAAGCTCCAGCTGGCCTGAGCCGCCGCGGATGGCGGCCACGCAAGACCGGGCAGCCAGGCGGCCGCCAAAGCGACCGTCACGAGCGTACGAGCGCCCATGCCAGCGACCAGCTGCGCCGCATGCCTGAGCGGGAGTTGCTCTCTATGGCTCCGGAGCGCTCCCGCAAGCTGAGCCATCACCATAGGCGCCACATCGCAAGGCAACCCCACATCGTTCGTATTGATGGCCCTGACCGCCGTGAAGCGGCAGCGCCCATAAGCTCCGCTAGCCGCAACCGGTACCGGGGCCCTTCCTCCTTCGACCTTGGCCAAGGGCCACCGCTCGGCGCGCCGCCGCGACGCCGATCAGCCCTCGCTGGATCGTCGAATTCCGATGCTCTCATCCTCTGGTCGAAGTCCTACCACACGACACCTGCACGAGAGCCATTGTTTACATGGTCGTAACGATCGATGTCATGCTAACGGCCTCGTGCGCGCCAGCAGCCGCAACAGCCGTTTATGCGCGGCCGCGAACAGACCGCGCTCCTCGAAGGAAGGGTCATCAGATTGTTAAACAGCATTTATGGTCGCCCCGTCACGAAAGAGGTCGCGCCGGACGCGTGCCGATCCAAGCTACTGCCGTACGCCTCGCTGTATGGCAGGAGCAAACTTGCTGATACCTGACCGCCAACCGCCAGTTGGGATACGTAGACTTACTCCAGATGCAGGATCGAGTTCTAAAACCAACAGCAGCAGAAGCGGTTCCAAGCGACGAGCAGGTCGCAAAGCTGCTCGCTTTGCTGGCCTAGGCTGCCGGCGCCGGACCCGAGACAGGCGACTCGTGCTAGCGTCGGGCGGCGTGGCGCGCGACTATTTGTCCGTGGTTCGAGAGGCCCTTCGACGTTCGACGGAGCGCCCAGTAAGCAAGACCCGACTCAGGAACAGAATCACGGCAGAGGATGTTACCCGTGCCGCCGATGCCCTGTACGAGCAGAAGCAAGAGGAGTTGAAGAAGGATGCCGGCGAGGAGGCCGAGGCCCTTCGATCGCGTTTATCGGAGATCATCGATTTTGCCGTAGAGACCAATCGCACAAAATGTGGTACTCATCGGTCTGAGCGGGTCGTCCTATGGACTTCTGGAAGCCCAGCGAGAAGCAGAAGATGAGGCAAGTGAAGCTCATATACACGCCCGAGCTCGCGGCAGCAGCTAAGACTAAGAGAACGAACGTGCAGCCCGATGGGAGCTCGCCAATGCCAACGCCTGCACTCGGTGTCGGCGAACAACTGATGCTGGACGACACAGGCCTCGCAGCAAATGCCGAGGGCGCTGCGGTGCGCTTCAGCGCCGATCCCTGAGCTGGATTTGATACAGGATGCGTCTTGCTGAGCGGAGATATCCTCCGGCTTTCGGCCATAGTGGGACGTCAGCACGATCGAAGTCTACGGGGCAGCCTTAGCAAGGCTTGCTAAGGCTGCCCCCGCGCAACTCAAGGTAACTATTTATGACACCGACTAACTAGCTGTCAGCACCCATTCACCCGTCAAATAGCTTGCTTGACTTTCGGCGTTGAACTCCAACACGCACCCATATGGATCATTATCAAATTCAGTTTGATATTCAGGGGCTCCCGATTCACCAGTGGCCGGGAGCGAATTCGCAATATAAACGCACAGCACACCTTCAGCAGCCGTAGCTTCCGGACCGCTCTTTGCGCAATTTGCACTTGTGTCTTTTTCCCCTAGCACTTCAATCTGCGTGGGCAACGTGGAACCCACCAGCGGTACCGGGTAAGTAATTTGCGCTAGACCTTCGTGGTGTCCTTTTTTTTCGGCAGCTGTCATAGTCATAATGAAAGTGCCCCGCTCGGTCTTACCCTTTTCGAGGGTACCACCAGCAGACCTGCCATTACATGCCAATACTTTTCCTGCACCGGTGGTGAATTCGACACCGCCTTCATTACAATTGCCGCTTTTCCCAGTGAATTCTTTTATGACTGGGGTTTCGCCTTCTTTTCCATTCGTGCCCTTTACACCATTGCAAGCCAGATCTTTACCTGCGCTGGCCGTGAATTCGACACCGCCTTCATTACAACTGCCGCTTTTCCCAGTGAATTCTTTCATCGACGGGGTCGTGCCAGCTTTGCCTTCGGCACCCGCCGTACCTTTTTCACCGGCTTTTCCTTCAGGCCCTGGCGCCCCTTTTTCGCCACTGGGGCCACGTTCGCCCTTCAGCTGTTTGACCACCTTTGGACTGATCTCTTTGATCGAGGTGATCAAAATTTTGCTCGCCGCATAGGCGCCGCCGCTCATGGCCAGCACCAGCGTGATCACAAGCACGCCGTTTGCGACAGTCAGTCGCCTACGGATGAATGACAGCATCTTTTCTTTTGTCTCCTTTATATTGCGCCGCCCCAAACAGCCACCGAGGACGACCACCGGTGTACGATCTCGTCACCCAAACCCCCACTGGAGATTGGTCTTTATGGCCGCGTACACCACTCGGCCACAAGCTTTATTTATGCCGCTGGTCGCGCTTACCCGCTTTGGCTTTCTTGGAGGCGTACTTCTTGCGGGCGCTGCGTTCACAGCTAACTCGCCGCTTCCTTTGTTTCTGCTTGTGGCATGTCTTCAGCGCCTTGGCGAGCTTCTCCGCGTTAGATTCTGGCGGCGGATGTTGTGCTGTCTTCGTCGTAGACGTCGTGGTGGTCGTCGTAGTAGTAACAACCGTGCCTCCGCCTCCACCTCCACCTCCACCTCCACCAGTGGCTTCGGCGGTCACCGTGACTTTTTCCGAGGTCTTGGCGGTCGCTTCCGATCCTTCGTTGTCGTGCACGGTCAGCGTGACAGTGTATTCTTTGGCCGTCGAGTATGTATGTGTCACCTTCGGGCTATGTGTGTCAGTCGATACCCCGTCGCCAAATTCCCAGTGATAGTCTTCTATCTCCGCTCCATCAGTGGGTTTAGAGGCGGACGCGTTGAATTCCGCCGCTCTGCCCGCCACAAGGGAGGCAGGAACTGTAAACTTTGCGGTCGGCGGACCTGACGCCAACACATTTACTTTGATCGGAAAGATGCTGGTACCAAAGTCTCCATACACACGCACACTTGCTTCATAGCTGCCGATTTCCTTGTATACATGTTCGGCTTCAGGAGTTGGCCAGCCATATGAATTCTGTGAACCCATTTCATTCACTGTCGTGTAACCATCGTGGTGCGGGCCTGCTCCAGGTTCGTCGCCGAAATTCCATTCGAACGCAAAGGGCGCCCATTCTCTCGGCCGGGCGCCTTCGCCAGGCTTCGTTCCGCCGCCCCACACGAATGGCGAGCCGGCAAGCAGCACCGGTGGGTTCCAGAGAACCGGCCGGTCAAGCGAGGCCGCGCCAAATTTTACCGATACTCCCTGTTGCACTGCCACCTTAGCAATTGCTTCGCTTCCATTCGCCTGCACTTCGGCACCATTGACTTCGATGTTTCCGGTGACTGTCGGACACTTGTAACTGCCGCCTGGAGCGAACTCAATCACTTCATTGCCCGTGAAAGGTTCCGCTTCATTTTTTTTATTTGTTGAAGTGAGTACAAACACAGATTCTTTTGCGCCGGCGGCGATGCTGGCTTTGCCATAGTCGATATCGCACGAGCCCAATAGCGCAGACGCGCCGGCGGTGGGCGGACCCTTCGGTTCGCCGCCACCAATCGTGTCAATCACATGGCCAGCAGAATTGACGAGGCGAATACCAAGATTGGCCCAGAACTCCTCAGCGTTCGTGCCTTCCATCCAGAAAGCATCGATGCTTTTACCCCCTGTCTGCCAGACTGGCACGCCATTGGCCTGGGGTTCGGTCCCCAGCCCGCCTTTGTTACCGTAAAGCGCAGCGTAGAGATGTTCACCTCCAATCAGCTGCGTTACGGACCCACCAGCCTCGTTGACTTCTTTAACAAGGCTGTGACCTTCAAAAGTTTCACTTTCGTCATTGGGCGTTCGTTCCAAAATTGCAGCCGGCGCCTGGTCCAGGTCGGCGCCGGCCGATGTGTCTTGGTCGATCGATGAAGCGCTCGTCAAGTCTTCGCTTACCCCTACCAATGGCATTATTGAGGTCTGGTGGTTGGTGGGTCCGTGACCGAAGCCCACGCCGAGTCCTCCAGAGCCATCCGTGGCTGCAAACAGTGCACCACCAGGTTCGTGAGCTGGAGCTAGCTCGGTGCTTGCTTCCCAAGAGGCCACTATTTTTCCTACGCTCGAGCCTTCGGTCGCAATCTCCTTGAGCACGGCAGCGCCACCCTGCTCTTTCACGATGCCGTTCTGAGCCTCGACCACCACGTCGCCGGCTGTATTAGCACCGTTGGCCACTGCTAGTGCTTGCGGCGCGTATAGGTCTGAGGCGGCTTCGCTTCCCGACAGTTCTGCGACCAGGCCTGCGCTTTTGGTCACGGTGTCGGTTTTGAATCCGGTGGCGGCCACCAGTTCGTCCTGGCCGTTGGGTTCTGTATTCCACGCCACCAGCTCGTCAACCACTGGCTCCCATTCTCCGGCCCCGCTTTCCCTCACGATCGACTCGACCGTTGCATATACACGCTTTCTCTTTGCGTCCACCGCCAGCGATATGAGTGGATGAGCATCAGTGAAGTGTTCGGTGTCCGTGTATGACTCCACGATTTCAGCATGCCCGAGCTCTTCGCCAGTGCTCGACAACTCGTGCAGCATGTACCGAAGCGTACCTTTTCCCGCTCCGATGCCTCCTTTTACTTCGATATGGTTTTCAACCAGGTCCAGTACGAACACTGCGTTGCCATCAGGGGTCTTTGCCAAATCGCTTTCCGAGTCAACGGCAAAGCCAACCGGCATCGAAAAACGGTCCGGCGCGCTTGCTTTTACTTCGTAGCCGCCGAACCTGGTTACTTCACCATACTGTTCCGTTCCCCAAGCGCGCGGAGTATCACTCGCAACAAACATTAGAGATACAAAGACGATGGTCACCATACACAACGTCCTCGTCAGCGCTACATACTGATTTATCTCAAGTCGCTTCGAGGTTATGTTGTTCACGATCGCTCGTCTCCAGTGTGTCAGCGGCGGCGGGCGAAGCCAAGGCAACGCCCGCCGCCACTTCATGTCATATCTAGGGTTTCGGGAAGATTGTTAAGAACTCTGTCTCGAGAGCCGTTCCCGTTTCGAAAACATCAAAATGATTTGTATGTACACTTGTCGCCAGTGCTGATAAATGTTTCAACACTAACTCGAAGTAAGAGTATAACGTTAATAACTGGGCTACGGTTAAGTGTGACGCCAGGAATAACGGGTGACCCCACACCACATCGAAGGTCAGCGTGCAAATCGGATATACGCCTGCTTCACCCGCCGTAGCGTTCGTCTCGACAGCTTTTGACCAGTCGACATTTGGACCAATTTCGGACGGCGTTTCGAATTTCGCGAGTTCGCAGTTCGAGCCTCCGCCGCTGCTGGCTTCGGGGCTGACCGGCCCTCCTGCGGTTTCAGGCTCCCCGCCATTCGGCACCTTGGCAATAATCGTCCAATATTTTTCTTTGCCCGCCGTTTCTAATGACACGGGTGTTGTTTTGAAGCCTGTTTTGATCGCGTCAGCGAGATCTGCATACCCGGTCGATCCGGGTGTTTTCATGACTTTTTCAGCGAGTTCCCCGCCGGTTTTGTTGCCGGTCTCTTTCTTGTTGCTCAGTTCCGGCCATTCACTTGCCGACTCAGATTTAACGGCGGTGTTCGTAAATGAGCCGTAAATCGAAGTTAAGATCAAATTGAGATAGCGCTTGAACCCTGCGGTAGTGCCAGAGGCGCTTTCACGGGCGTTTAGTTCCAGCGTTTTTTCACATGCAGCTTCTTTTTTCAGGTTGCTGAAGACTTCCGTCGCCTTGAGAGCGTCTTGATCCCACTCATCAGCGAGCGCGTCGTTTGTCAGTACCCTAGGTTGTTCTGTTTCTTTTTCAAGTGTACATCCCACCGGAAGGCTGGCAATTACCGAGATCGCCGACTTGGCGATCGGGATCGCCACCACACTGTTCTTTTCTTTAGTTGTTGTGTTTTCCCCGGCTTCGTCCATGTTCGCTATCTGGGTGCCGGCTGTCGTCGACGGACCTTCAGGGCCCACATCGGTCCCGATGAACGAATCTTCTTCTTCTTTGCCGTTACCGGCTTCTTTGAGGTTGAGTTTGCCCGTTTCCGAGCCGTACTCAGCAAGGCCTTTTCCGCTGCTCGTCGCGGTGTATGTGATTTTTGCCGTTTTTTCGCATTCGAATTCTTCACCGGCTTTGCCGAAAGCTTCTTTCCAGCCGGTTTTTTCCCAACTTCGGTGTAAACTTCTTTGACAACAACGGCCTGAAGCGACGAGCCCGAGCCCGTGATCGCCCCGCATTCGACTTTGGTGGCAGCACTCGCGGTCGGCACGCCGATGGCGAAGATCGCCGCGACACAGAGAGCCGCAAGCGCTGCGAGGCGCAACATGCGCCCCGATAAGCGGCCCCATAATGGTCTTCTCATTAGGACTCCCTTGATGAACAGGCTTCAGTACGAAGCCTTTATGGTTTACGCCCCGCCAAGCGGCGGGGCCTGTGGATACGGGAGCGATGTTGCCGAGCAGGGTCGTAGGCGTTGTAACAATGCTGTGATCGTTTACGCAGACGCCTGTAAACGCCCGCTCGGCTGAGTGCTCGTTTGCCCGCCAGACAATTTAGGCAAATGGGTTTTGGCTGACGAACAGACGCCGCCACGACCCCTTAACAACTGAGACACAAGCTCCTCCTAGGCTTTGCGTCAGTGGCCAACGAGACGACGTTCGACCGCTCGCTTTGGACGATCGTGTTGACGATCGCGGTCGCTGTCGTCGTGTTCAGCTTTGCCGAGGGACCGTTGACGAGCTCGGACGGTACGGCATCTGCGCTCGCGCATCCGTTGACGTTGTGGGTGGCGGGCGGCGAATCCGCCGGCCAAACGGAAGCCCTCGCGCACCAGGCCGCGGCCTGTTGGCAGCTTGGAGGACGGCAAGCAAACGTTGGGGTGCTTACAGGCGGCTCGGTTGAGGCGGTCGGCGACTTCTTTCATCGCGCTCACGGAACGCCTGACGAGCTGCTGCTGATGAGCAGCGCGACGCTCTCAGACATCGCCTACGAGGCCCTGCGGCCGCCCGGATCGCCAGCCCGAGCGCGCGCTCAGGCGGCTGCCCGGCGCCTGCTGGAAGCAACGCCGGTGGCGGTGCTCGGCAAAGATTCGATGGCGCTGGCTGTCCGCTCGGAATCCTCAATCCGAGACACGAGTCAGCTGCTGGCCATACTGCACGGGCCCCAAACCCGACCTCTGCTCGGGGTGGCCGCAGAAGCATGGCTGGAGGGCAGCCTCGCGACGCTGGCGCAAAGCGCGGGAGTCGAAGGCGAGATGCCCTTCAGCGCCTACCGCTCCTCGCGCGAAGCGATTGTGAGTCTCGACGAGGGGGAATCGGACGCGATTGTCGCCCCGCACAGCGCGCTGGCGCCGGGTCTCAAGCACGGCGGCTTGCGCCAGCTCGCCTGGCCTGTGGCGCCGAGCGCCAATTCGCAGAGCTGGGTGGCGATCCTAGCTCCCAGCGGTCTGAGCTCGGGAGCGATCGCCGTGTTGCGCCGGCAGGCTGCAACGCTTTGCAACGGAGACGGCTGGCGAGCACGGCTGCGAGAAGATGGGCTGTCCTCTTCAAAGGCCAGCCCCTCATCGCTGCGCAGCATGATCCGTGGCGGACTGAACGAAGCCAACCGTCTGCAAACGCTGGCTACCAAGATCGTGCGCAACTACTGAAAGGCACAAGGAGAGGAGGAGCACAGAGGGAAAGGGTCCATCCATGTCGCAACTTGTGATCTTTGTTCACGAGATCGCGCGCATTGCGGGCAACCACGCATCCGATACGCCAAGCATTGTTTATCTTTGAGACGATGTTTACGAGGAGCCCCGTGATCGCGACTTCAGGACGCTGAGACGATGAGAGCTGGCAGGCCCTGCGATGTAAGCCGGAGCTGCGTTGCTCCACCTCGCTGCCAACGCAAATGCATCTCACACCGGACGACTTCACGTGGCTCTACAGACGTCATGCCCAGGCGCTGCTGTTGCACTTCCAGCGCCGGGTGCACAACGCCGAGTTGGCGGCGGAACTGCTTGCCGACACCTTCGAGGCCGCAATCAGCGCGGGGCAGACCTTCCGCGGCGAGAGCCAGCGCGAGCTTTCCGGCTGGCTCTGGACGATCGCCCGCAACACGCTCGCCGACCAATACCGCCGGCAAGAGGGCGAACGCGAGCGCAGACGGCGGATGGGGCGCGTGCGGCCGGCGCTCACCGATCGCGAGATCGAACGCATCGAGGAGCTTGCCGGCATCTTGGAGCTGCGTGAGGCAGTCGCCCAGCAACTGGTCGAGCTGCCGGCAGAGCAGCAGCAGGCTGTGCGGATGCGCGTCCTTGAAGATCTGCCCTACGAGACAATCGCGAAAGCGACCTCGACCAACGCCGAGACAGTCCGAGCGCGCGTCTCGCGGGGATTGCGGGCGCTGAACATTGCGTTGGTGGACGAGCATGAGGCATGGAGACGAGGATGAACGAGATGCTGCCTGAGCCCTGGCACGACCCGGAGTTGCCGTTCCTCGACGTGCTCGAGCAGGATCTGCGGCGTAAGGCTGAGCGAGCCGAGCTCCGCCACCAGCAGCGCCAGCACTCCTCTCCTACGTGGCAATGCTCCCCTCATTCCACCGCCGCCCGGAGCGCGCACCCTTCGGAGGGCGCCGGCACAAGGCGTAGCTCCTGGTCAAGATCACAGCTGCGTGGCGAGCTGCCGCGCGCCTCGATGCGGATCGCGCGCCGTTCGCTCACGCTGCTTGCGCTGCTCTCCCTAATCGGCGCCAGCGCCTACGGTGCGAGCAAGGTCTTCTCGGGTAGCGCGCCCAATCCGCTCGCTCCGAGGCAGAGCGCATACGCAGCGGTGGCCTCCGGCCACTCGGGTGCAGACACGTGGAAGCTCGGGCTATACACACGTGGCAACGAACTGTGTCGCGTGCTGGAGGTGGGCGAAATAGAGGCGTCCCAGTGTGCCGAGGCGCCCTCCGCAACGGGTATCGAAGTGACCAGCGCAGAGAGTCCGACCCGCCGCTATGCCTTCGGGGTGACCGGCGCAGGAGTGCTGCAGGTCCACGTCCGCCTTGGCGGCCAAAGCGCAACGGCCGCCACCCACGTGCCGGGCCAGCGCCAGCGGCGCACAGCGGGCCTGCCCGCGGGCACGCGCTTCTACCTGGTGGCCCTTCCACGGCAGGCAGGCAACGGGAGCCCGGAAGCGCTGGTGCAGGGCATCGGTGCACACGGCAAGCCTCTCGCGCGAGCGGTGCCAAGCTGCCTGGAAACGGGCGAACCCGGGCGCTGCTGATCCACGCAGATCATTGTTGACGGCTTGAGCGCCGACGTTCAACGGCTGCACCGTTGACGACGACGCACTCCAGATGTGTCCACCGTGTTATTTCGACGGCGCGCGTTGTCACGGGCGTCCGCCATTTACGTCATAATGAGTCCATGCAGATCCCGGTGCTCGACGACGACCAACTCCTCGGCGAGTCGATGCTCGAGGAGATCCGGCGCACTGCCGAGCGGCGCCTGCATCAGATTGAACCCCTGCTGGAGGAGGCAGAGCAACTGCGCGACGTGCTCGAGGTGCTCAGCAGGCGCACCACAGGCCAGCAGACTTCGGCGGTTGCCAAGCACACGCGGCGCAACAGGAGCGCCGCCACGGCCTCCAGCAAACGACCCGGCTCCCGGGTGCGCAGCGATGGCGGCGCGCGTGCTGCCAAGGGATCCAACAAGCGTGCGATCATGCAGCTGGTCGCTCAGAAGCCCGGGATCACCGCAGCCCAGATCGCCCAGTTGACCGGCATGAAGCGCACTGTCGTGGCCTCCACCGTGAGCCGGCTGAAGCGCTATGGAGAGCTGCTGGATCACGAGGGCGGCGGCGTATGCCTGCCGGCCAGGCCGCTGGCTGCCCGCCCCGCCGGCGTGGTGCCGGCGGCTAGCGCTCCACGCCCGGCAGTCGCGGCAACCCGTAGATCGCGCCCGCGGCGGCTGGCCTCCTCGCTGGAGCGCCGCGCCGCGTAAGAGGCGATACCTGGCGCACGGCGCCTAAACAACATCATCAGTAAACAGAGAGCCGAGCTTGGAAACATCTTGGCCGCGTTTGTTTTCTGGATGTTCACATTCGCAGCGGGCTCGAAGTAGATCGTTTCGACGACTATGAGCAATCCACGCCTGGCCGGCTCGCGCCATCACCGCTCCACCCGTCAAATTGTGATGCAGCAAGCGAGCGACTTCGGCTCATCGGTGCTGAAGACGCTTAGGCGAGACCCACTCTCAGCCTTCCTGCTGGCCTCCTCGATAGGGCTGGCGATCCTCTTCTTCACGCTGCTCGGCTCCTTGAAACCCGAAGCCGAAGGCCAGCGCGTCGCGCTCACGAACATCACCACGCTGGCCAACGCGCAACGCATCCGCTCAGCACTGTTGCTCGACCACGACCACCAGATCGTCGCGCACACCGACACGGGCCTGCAGATCTACGCCGACTACCCGGCCTCGGACGCGGCGACGCTTGAAATCTTCAACATCCTGCGCAAGGGCGGCGCCGTGGTCTCCGTGGACCCGCAGTCCAGCAAGCCCGCACGCCAGATCGTGATCCAGTTCCTGATCCCGATCCTGCTGCTGGTCTGCCTGTTCGCCTTCTTCACCAGGCAGTCCAAAGACAGCTCCGGCGGGATCGCCTCCTTCTCCAACTTCAGGGGCAAGGGCAAGCGCAAGAAGCGCGGTCAGACCGCGCCGATCACCTTCGACTCTGTCGCGGGCGCAAACGAAGCGGTCGCGGAGCTGAGGGAGATCAGAGACTTCCTCGAGGACCCGTCCCGCTACCTGGAGGCCGGGGCGGCGGCGCCGAAGGGGGTGCTGCTCGTCGGCCCCCCGGGAACCGGCAAGACGCTGCTTGCGAGGGCCACCGCGGGTGAGGCAGACGCCGCGTTCTTCTCGGCATCCGGCGCCGAGTTCGTCGAGTCGCTGGTCGGCGTGGGTGCCGCCCGTATCAGGGATCTGTTCGCCAAGGCGCGCCGGATGGCGCCGGCGATCGTGTTCATAGACGAGCTCGATGCCGCCGGGCGAAAGCGCGGCGCTGGCGTGGGCCAGGGCAACGACGAGCGCGAGCAGACGCTCAACCAACTGCTGGTGGAGATGGACGGCTTCGGCGGCGACGCCGGCGTGGTGGTGATGGCCGCCACCAACCGCCCTGACATCCTCGACCCCGCGCTGCTTCGCCCCGGACGCTTCGACCGCCAGGTCGTCGTCGACACCCCCGACGTCCACGGCCGCCTGGAGATCCTCACCCTGCACGGCCGCGGTCGCCGCTTCACAGAGGACGTGAACCTGCTGGACATCGCGAAGCTCTGCCCCGGCTTCTCCGGCGCCGAGCTTGCGAACGTGATCAACGAGGCGGCGCTGCTCACCGTGCGCGAGGGCAACACCGAGATCGACCAGCACACGCTGGAGGAGGCGATCGATCGCGTCGTCGCCGGCCCGGCCAAGAAGCACCTGCTCAGCGAGGACGAGCGCTGGACGATCGCCGTCCACGAGGCCGGCCACGCCGTGGCCACCCGCTCGATCGGGCAGGTGATCAGCGCGCAGAAGATCTCGATCGTCGCCCGCGGGCGCCAGCTCGGCACAGCCGCCCACATGCTGACCGACCGCGACGCCGTCTTCCACGGGCGCTCAGACCTCGAGCGCCACCTCGTCTCGATCCTCGCCGGCACCGCCGCGGAGCTGATCGAATTCGGCGAGGAGTCAACCGGGTCAAGCGACGACCTGCACGCCGCCACCAAGCTCGCGCGGCGGATGGTGACCAGCTACGGCATGAGCCCGCGCCTGGGTCACGTGACGGTTGGCGAGCCAGGCGGCGAGGTCTTCCTCGGCGCATCGCTGCAGGACCTTGGCTCGATCGGCCCCGACACGCTGAACATCATCGACAGTGAGGTTGAGCGCGTGGTCGAGGAGGCCGAGATGCGCGCCGAGCACGTGCTGCGCGCCAGCTGGAGCGCGGTGCGCGAGACCGCGGAGGCGCTGGTCGAGCACGAGACGCTCTCCGGTGTCGCGCTTGACGTGATGCTCTCCACCGTGAAGTCGATCGACCTCTCCGCGATCCCGCTGCCCGAGAGCGACACGGACGCTCGCCGACGCGGAGGTTGATGGCGCGGCGCAGAGCCGCAGGTCTTCGACGGCTTCGCAACTGACCTCGTGAACGACTGGAGACACCAGCCGTTCACGAACCCTTCACGAAATGGGAGTCAGTCCGTTACAAGGGTTGCCGCAATTTCGGAGGAACATTCTCTTGTAACCAAGAGAGAACTTAGAGAGGACGGGAGATGAGCATTTCGGACGAAGGCGCCGAGACGCAGGGCCCGTTCGGCGCAACAGGGCAGGACATCTCTGTGACAGACGACGCCCACGCAAGGGCGGACATGCACTGTCACTCCAGCGCTTCGGAGATCTCACGGCTGGGTGTGCAGCGGGCGGTCGGGCTGCCCGAGTGCGCAACCCCCCCGGAGGAGGTCTACGAGCTGGCCAAGCGGCGCGGGATGGATTTCGTCACCATCACCGACCACGACACGATCGACGGCGTCCTGCAGATCGCCGACCGACCCGACGTCTTCATCTCAGAGGAGCTGACCGTCAGCTTCCGCGGCGAGCCGCAAGCGGTGCACGTGCTCTGTTACGGCATCAGCCCCGAAGACCACGAATGGCTGCAGGCGCATAACGACAACGTCGAGCAGTGTGCGATCTACATGCACGAGCGCGACATCGCCTGCGCGCTGGCGCACCCCTACTACTCGGTGGCCGCGCCCCTCACCGCGCGTCACCGCCGGCGCCTGGCAGAGATGTTCAGGGTCTGGGAGGTGCGAAACGGCGCCCGCGCCCGCGAGCTGAACATGCCCGCAGCAACCTACATCGGCGCGCTGGACGGCGCCGGCACAGGCGGCAGCGACGATCACGCGGGCGTCGACATCGGCCGCACGTGGACCGAGGTGCCCTCAGCGCAGAACGTCGAGCAGTTCCTTGCACAGGTCCGCACAGGCAAAGTCGCGCCCGGCGGCTCGCATGGCGGCGCCGCCAAGTGGGCGCACGCCGCGATCGCCCTGGCCGCCCGATCGATCGGCCGCGGCGCCGGAGCAGCCGAGGCGGGTGGGGCTCCTAATCCTCGCGCCGTGTTGACGATGGCCGCGCGGGTGCTGCGTGAAGGTGACGCTCGCCACGGCAGCGGCGGCAGTGACCTGACGCCTGCCGACGCGCGTGCGCTGCTGCGCGCCTGGCTTACGGCGGTCGAGCTCGACCACCTCGACGAGCGGGGCCTGATCGCATACATGCAGCAGGACGGCTTCAGCCACTCCGCGCTGTACCGCAAGGCCTCCCGCGCCCATGAGCGCAAGCTGCGCGGTGCCGTAGACCAGGCGCTGGAGGCGATCTCGGGCCAGGGCAGCATCGAGTCCGCCGCACTCGGGGTCTTCGAGGGCTGCATCGCCGCGATCCCATACGGCCCCGCAAAGGCGTTCCTCGCCCGCGAGCGCGCGAAGATCGACATCGGCCGCGGCGAAGGGGAGCACCCGCGCGTGGCGATCATCGCCGACGGCATCGGCTCCACCCACGGCGTCAGCCGCACGATCGAGGAAATCCGCCACCGCGGCGTGCCCGGCTTCGAGATCGAGGTCGTCGGCACCGACCCGGAGGTGGACCGGCGCCTGGCCGCCGTCGCCGAGGTGGACGTCCCGTTCTACCCCGGCCTACAGATCGGCGTGCCCAGCCTGCCCTCCGCCGTTGAGACCCTGACCGAGGGTGGATTCGATGCGATCCACGTCTGCTCCCCGGGTCCCGCCGGCGTGGCTGGCGTGCTGCTGGCGCGCGCGCTCAGCCTGCCGCTGCTTGGCAGCTACCACACCGAGCTGACCGCCTACGCAGAGGTGCGCTCCGGTCAGCAGAGCATCGCCGCCGTGATGGCCGGCGCCGTCGGCGCCTTCTACGGCGCATGCGACATCGTGCTCTCACCAAGCGCCGCCTCCGATGAGGCGCTTGCGGAGATCGGCGTTGCTTCAGAGCGCGTGATGCGCTGGGACCGCGGCGTTGATACCAGCAGGTTTTCCCCCGCGCTAAGGCAGCGAGAGGACGAGGCCGGCAGCGTCGAACCGCAGCGGATCGACGTCCTCTACGCCGGCAGGCACACGCGCGAGAAGGGTGTGGATCTGCTCGCCGAGAGTTTCCTGTTGGCGCGCGAGCGCGATCCGCGCCTGCACCTGATGCTTGCGGGCGGCGGCCCTGAGCAGGAGATGCTGCGCCGCCAGCTCGGCGAGCACGCGACCTTCCTCGGCTGGCTGAAGGGGATGGACCTCGCCCGCGCCTATGCAAACGCCGACGTCTTCCTGTTCCCAAGCCAGACCGACACGTTCGGCCAGGTGATCCTCGAGGCGCAGGCCAGCGGCCTGCCGGTGCTCGCCGTCGCCAAGGGCGGCCCGCTCACACTGATTGTTGACCGCGTCAGCGGCCTGCTCTGCGAGCCGGAGGCTCCGGCGCTGGCTAATGCGCTGCTGGAGCTGGCGAGCTCGCCTCTGCTGCGGCGTCGCCTAGCCGCAGCGGGCCTAGCCCGGGTGCGCGAGCGCACTTGGGAGGGCGCGATGCAGCGGCTCGCAGAAGGCTATGTGCGGCTGATGGCAGGCGCGGCGCAGGACGAGGCCGAGAGCGCACAGGTCGCATAGCGAGCCGCAAACTGCGCATCAGCCCGACGCCGCAAACAGCGACGGCGAAAGCGAGCTAACGCCCGAAAGCGCGGCGTAGCCGAGGTGGCTGAGCCCGAAGATGTCCTCGATCGTGCGCAGCATCGAGAAGTGGTTGTAGGTTTCCTGGCTGATCTTGCCGCCCTTGATGAACGGCGAGAGCAGCAGCGCACCGACCTCTCCCCCGCCGTTGCCAGCGGTCGGCGCGGGGCTTGCGTGGATGTTCGGGAAGCTCGGCTGATCGCAGCAGGAGCTCGAGTCGGCGTATTCGCCGGTCGTGGGCGCCTCGTCAGCCGTTATCGCCAGCAGGCCGTTCTGCTTGTAGGCCTTGGAGGAGAGGATCTCCGACACGACCTCGCGCAGGAAGCCTTCGGCCGCCAGCATCCCGTCCTGCTTGCCCGGTGCGCACGGCCGCGTGCTGCCGTCGTCGCAAAGGTCGGGGACGATGTAGGAGAGGTTGGGAGTGTGAGAGGGGCTGCGCAGGTCGCTGCCGAGACCTTCGATTCCAACCACATCCGCCTTGCAGGCGGGAGAATCGATCACCGAGCGAAAGTAGACAAATGGGTTCCTGAAGGTGGCGGAGGCCACACTGCCCGCCGTCGGGCTCGCGCCAGGCAGTCCGAGCGCGGCGGTTGGATCGGCAGCTCCGAGCGCAGGGTGATAGCAGGACGAGGAGGCTTCGGAGCCGCCGTCGCCGATCGCCTGAACGTATGCCTTCCAGGCCAGGTGCTTGGCGCTCAGCTGCGACGCGATCGTATTGACGCTCGACGGATAGACGCACCCATCGCCGGTGACCTGTTCCTCGGAAGCGCTGCCCGCGGGTGAGATTTCGGCGTATGTGGCGCAGTCCCCCTCGGTCTGTTCGGTTGGCCCCTGGCCGCTGATCAGCGCGATTCCGTCGGCGAGCTGTTGATGGGCGATCGCGTAGTAGCGCTCCAGCAGCTCGCCCTTGCCCTCCAGGGTGTGTGTGACGTATCGCGACTTGGATTCGGGGCCGAAGACTTCCGCGTAGGCGGCGTCGTCGAGCACGATCAGGAAGACGTGCTTGATCGCCGGGAGCTTGGCGGGCTTTGATTCTTCCTGCGGCCCAGATCCCTGCTGGGATTTGTCAGCCGCATCCGACTTCGCCTGCCCCGCCGCTTTGCCACCGGCCCCCGAGGAGTCTTTGCCTTTGGGTTCTTCCCCCGCTTCTGCTTCGCTCGAGGGAGTCGGAGCGGCGGGCGAGGTCTGCGGCAGCTTGGCGGTCTGGGCGCTCGGCTCCCGCAGCTCGATCGTGGGATGCGCGTCGCGCGCGGGAATGGCTCGCGTGACGTGGCCAAGCAGCGCACCGAAGGCCAGACAAAGCACCACGAGCGTCGCGCAGACCGGACGCGACGGAAGCCTGACCGCTGCAAGACGGGCCTCGAAGCGCCGCAGCAGATCCTTCATCGCTGCTGCCCGTGCGCCCCCGTGCCGTTGCGCACTTGCGGCGCATGCAGCAGGCGTTCCACCTCGGCCAGCTCCGACTCACATTCCTGCAGGATCGCGGCCCTGCGCACGAGCACGTCGAGCCGGAAGTGGTCTCGGATCGCCATCTCATAGGTAAGACCGCCGAGATGGCTGCGCAGCCGCTGCACCTCCGTGGCCAGCTGCTCACGGCGAGACATCAGCGCCACGCGCGGGTCTGCGGCGCCACCGTGCAGAGCGTCGCTCATCCGGTGGAGATCACGTTGGGCAGGTTCTTCGACTTCTGCTCGTAGCTGCCGCCGCCCTTTTTTTCGAGGTTCTTCAGCACGCTGGGGGGCGCCGGGTGTTCCTCGGAGGCGCCGACTTCTTTGGAGGAGCCGGATTTCGCACCGCGCTTGGCATGGGCGCCCGCTCCGGAGCTCGAAACGCTGGTGGTGGTCGATTCGGTCGAGGTCGTGCTGCTCGACGGAGCCGAGACGGTGATCACCTGCGGGGTGCTGGGCGGCGCTGACCCGCCCGTGCCGGTCCGCCCGATCAGCACCCCGACGCCGATCGCCAACAGCAGCACGCCGACAGCTGCGATCACGGTGGTGGCGCTGCCGCCATGCTCAGAGACCGGCTGTTTTGAGGACGCTCCCGCCAGCAGGTGCGCCGGCGGGCCTGCCGGCGAAGCCGATGGCTCGGTAGGGATCGGCGCGAAGGCGATCGTGTTCGCGCTGTCCGCGCTGGCGAGCTCCTGCACAGGCGCGCCGCACTCCAGGCAGTAGCGCTGATCGTGCCTGTATGGCGCACTGCACTGCGCGCAGGCGCCGGCCGGGCGCGGCGATGGCTGTGGCGTGCTGTCGGTTGCGTCGGTGTACACGATCTATCTGGAGCGAGGCCACCTGGGCGCTCGCTCGCTGCGGGGCGTAGTGGCCGCCGCGAGGCGCTCCCATCATCGTTTAGCACGGTGCGCCCAGCGCCGTGACGATCCTGTGAAGCAGTGCCTTTGTTTACGCGGCGTGCGCGGTCCAAATCCC
>DASYNI010000034.1:0-19230 GCA_036008645.1 Solirubrobacteraceae bacterium | reverse complement strand
AGGTCGGATGGGCGAGCGCCTACTGCACGCTCACGCCGCTCATCTGCTCGCGGCTCATTCCCCGAAACGGTCCGCCGCTGGCTGTGATCACCAGGCGCCGCACCGTTCCCACCCCGCGCCCACTCAGCAGCTGATGCAGCGCGGCGTGCTCTGAGTCGACGGGGACGATCGCCGTGCCGGTCGCTTCGGCCAGCGCCGTGACGAGCTCTCCTCCCACAACCAGCGACTCCTTGTTGGCCAGCGCCAGCTCGATTCCCTCTCCGAGCGTGGCAACCGTCGGGCCAAGCCCGGCAGAGCCGACGAGTGCGTTGAGGACCACATCCGCCTGCGACTCCACGACCAGCCGCACGAGCCCCTCCGCGCCGCTTAGGACCTCTCCATCAGTCCAGGCCTCCGCAGCCCGAGCGGCCGCGTCAACGTCGGCGAGCGCTATCCGGCGCACTCCGTGTACCTGCGCCTGCTCGACCAGTGCCTGCCAGGAGCGCTCGGCGGAGAGCCCGACCAGCTCAAGCTCCTCCGAGCGCTGAACTACCTCGAGCGCCTGCGTCCCGATCGAGCCGGTCGAGCCGAGTATCAGCAGACGTCTGCGGTCGCTCATTGCCGCTCAGGGTAGCCCTCTGGCCTGCTCACGTATACGCCGACCATATGTAGTAAGCCACCACCGCCGTGAACAGCACCGCGTCCAAACGGTCAAGCGCCCCCCCGTGCGCCCCGAAGACCCGCCCGGTGTCCTTGGTGCCCGCCTGCCGCTTGACAAAGGACTCGAACAGATCGCCGATCGGCCCGATCACTGCGACCCCCGCGCCAAGTACGACCGCGTGTGAGACCGGCATCCAGTTCTGATACCGGCTCGCCAGCCACACGGCAGCCACCGCGCAGATCATCCCGATCACCAGCCCCTCGATCGTCTTGTTCGGCGAGATCTCCGGCGCGAGCGGGCGCCGGCCAAACAGGCGCCCGCCTAGATATGCCCCCGTATCTCCCACGAACGTCCCCACGAGCACGTCGATCACCACTCCGATTCCGTGCGGCAGCCCCCGTAGCATCACCGCGTGCGCGAAGCCAAACCCGATCCACCACAGAGCGAGCAGCGTGATCGCGACCCCCCACGTCCCCGTCCGGCGCTGAAGCACAGCCAGCCCAAATACCACCGGCAGGCTCGCCACAGCCGCCAGCAGCACCCAGCGCGGCCCGCCGTACTGTGCGGCCAGCAGCAATCCAGCGAGCCCGATCAGCCCGGCCAGCCGCACCGGCCGCGCCCGCTCGTACATCCCGAACAGCTCGTGCATGCAAATCGCGCCGAGCACGAACAGGCCCGCTGTGAAGACCAGACCCCCCTCGATCACCAGGAACAGTGCAACCGCGATCGCCGGCACCGCCGCAAGCACCCGCGCACCCAGATCCGACCGTCCCGCCTCCTCACTGCCCCCACGACCCGCCACTCCCCTCACCGGCCTCCGAAGCGACGCTGGCGCGCGCTGAACTGCGCCAGCGACTCCTCCAGGCTCGCCCGGCTGAAGTCCGGCCACAGCTCGTCCCTGAAGATCAGCTCGGAGTAGGCGGACTGCCAGAGCAGATAGTTGGAAAGGCGCCGCTCGCCACTGGTGCGGATCACCAGATCCGGGTCGTGCATCTCTGGCGCGTATAGGCACGCTCTGAAATCCTCCTCGGTGCCACCGCTGAAGCGAACCGCAGCGTCGATGATCTCAGCGCGGCCGCCGTAGTTGAAGGCGACGAACAACGTGATCCGTGTGTTGCCGTCTGTCAGCTGCTGCGCCCAGTCCATCTGCTCCTGCAGCTCCGGCGAGACCCCCTCACGCCGGCCGATGAAGCGCATCCTCACGCCTTCCTCGTGCAGCTCGGGCGTCTCGTTTGCGATCCGCAGGGAGAACATCTCCATCAGCCCTGTGACCTCCTCGGCGGGCCGCGTCCAGTTCTCCGTCGAGAACGAATAGACGGTCAGCTCCTTGATGCCGAAGTCGACCGCGTCGCGCAGCCGTGCCTTGACGGTGTCCGCGCCCGCTTCATGGCCGGCTCTGACCGGCAGCCCGCGCGCCTGCGCCCAGCGCCCGTTGCCATCGGTGATGATCGCGACGTACCTAGCCCCCGAGGGGTGCGCACCGCCGGCCTGATCCTCGGCGAGCTGATGGGATGGGCCGGACGGGCGGTGCGCGTGCCCTTCCGCGGCTGCCATCACACCTCGAGGATCTCCTGCTCCTTGGCCTGCAGCATCTTCTCCAGCTCCCCCACATTCGCGTCGGTCAGCTTCTGCAGCTCGACCTCGGCGCGATGCTCGTCGTCGGAGCCGGCCTGGCCTTCGGACTTCATCTCGCGCAGATCGCTCATCACGTCGCGGCGCACGTTGCGGATCGAGACCTTGCCCTCCTCGGCCAGGTGGCGCACGACCTTGACCAGCTCGTGCCGGCGCTCTTCGGTCAGCTCCGGCACCACCAGCCGCACAAGGTTGCCGTCGTTTGAGGGCGTGAGCCCGACATCGGACTCGTTGATCGCCTTCTCGATCGCCTTGATCGAGGACTTGTCGTAGGGCTGCACGGTGATCAGGCGCGCCTCCGGCGCGGAGATCGTGGAGAGCTGGTTCAACGGCGTCTGCGCCCCGTAGTAGTCGACGGTGATGCGATCAAGCAGCGCCGCGCTGGCCCTGCCGGTGCGAACGGTGCCGAACTCGTGCTGGGCGCTGTGCACCGCCTTGGCCATCCGCTCCCCTGCGTCCTGCAGCAGCGCGTCGATCATTTCAGAGGCCATCTGCCTACTCCTCCCCTGCCGCAGTAGTGACGAGCGTTCCCACGCGCTCGCCTGAGATTACCCTGGATATCGCGGTTTCGTCATCCATGTTGAAGACGTTGATCGGCATCTTGTTCTCCATGCAGAGCGCAAGCGCGGTGGAGTCCATCACTCGCAGGCGGCGCTCTAGTGCTTCCATGTGGGTCAGCTGCGGGATGAACTGCGCGCCCGGGTCGCGCGCCGGGTCGGCGGTGTAGACGCCCTGCACCCCGTTCTTTGCCATCAGGATGATCTCGGCGTGGATCTCCGCTGCGCGCAGCGCCGCGGCGGTGTCGGTGGTGAAGAACGGATTGCCGGTACCCGCGGCGAAGATCACGACCCGGCCCTTCTCCAGGTGGCGCATCGCGCGGCGGCGGATATAGGGCTCGGCGACCTCGGAGATCGTCAGCGCGCTCTGCACCCGCACCTCGGCGCCGGCCTTTTCCAGCGAGTCCTGCAGCGGCAGCGCATTCAGGACCGTCGCGAGCATCCCGATGTAGTCGGCGGTCGCGCGGTCCATCCCGTCGGCAGCGCCCTTCATGCCGCGGAAGATGTTGCCGGCGCCCACGACGATCGCGATCTCGACGCCCTGCTCCTGCACCGCGTGAACCTGGGCCGCGATCGCCCGCACGCGCTCCGGGTCGGTGCCGTAGGGCAGCTCGCCCATCAGGGCCTCTCCGGAGAGCTTGATCAGGACGCGTTTGAAGTGCGGGGTGGACATCGACGGGAGCTTATCCGGGCCGGCGCCGCCGCAAGGCGCCGGCCGGACTTAGCGACCCCTACTGCCCGATGGCGAAGCGCGCAAAGCGGCGAATGACGACGTTCTCGCCCGTCTTGGCGGTGAGCTCGTCGCGCAGCTGCTGAACGGTCTTGCCGTCGAACTTGGGGTTGTGCATCTCCTGCTCGAGCAGCACGATGCTCTTCAGCCAGGCGTCGAGCTTGCCGGAGACGATCTTCTCGCGCACGTTCTCGGGCTTGTCAGCCGCCTCCTGCTCGTAGACCCGCGACTCGGCCGACCTCTGATCCTCCGAGACGTCATCGCGGCTGACGTAGGCGACGGTCGGGCTGGCTGCGATCTGCATCGCCACGTCCTTGGCGAACGCGACGAACTCGTCGTTGCTGGCGACGAAGTCGGTGTTGCAGTCGACCTCGATCAGCACGCCGACCTTAGCGCCAGCGTGAATGTAGGACTGGATCGTGCCCTCGGTGGCGGTGCGCTGCCCGAGATCCTGGATCTTCTTGCCCTGCTTGACGCGCAGGATCTCGATCGCCTTCTCGATGTCGCCAGCCGATTCGGTGAGCGCCTTCTTGCAGTCCATCATGCCCGCGCCGGTGCGATCCCGCAGCGCCTTGACGTCCTTTGCCTGAATCTCGACTGCACTCATGATGCGCTGGCCTCCTCAGCGGTCTCGGTCTGCGGTGCCTGCTCGGCCGCGGGCGCGGCCTCCGGATCGGCCGCAGCCACCGGCGCGGCAGGTTGCTGCTGCTGCGCCGGTGCCGGCGCAGCAGGTTTGGTCTCCTGCGGCTCAGGAGTACTCTGGCCACCAACCGCCTGCTGAGTCGCCGCGGCCTGCGCCGCCTTGTGCGCCGCAAACGCAGCCTCGGCCTCTTCGCGCTGGGTCTGCTCGCGCCGCTCCTGCTCTTCGGCCTCGCGCTTTGCCTGAGCTTCCGCCTCGCGCTTGGCGCGTGCTTCAGCCTCGCGCTTGGCGCGCTCCTCCGCTTCCTGGCGCGCACGTTCCTCCTGTGCGCGGAAGACCGCATGGCTCTCGGCCACCACGTCGCCGATCGCCTTGGTGATCAGCGCGCACGAGCGGATCGCATCGTCGTTGCCCGGGATCACATAGTCGACTCCGTCGGGGTCACAGTTGGTGTCCACCAGGCCCACGATCGGGATCCGCAGCCGCTGCGCTTCGCGCACAGCGATCGCCTCGGTCTTCAGGTCGATCACGAACACCGCGTCCGGGACGCGCTGCATGTCCTTGACGCCGCCGAGGTTGGCGCGCAGCTTGGCCAGATCGGCCAGCGCCGACATCCGCTCGCGCGTGGGCAGCAGCGCCAGCTGGCCCTCCGCTTCGTAGCGTTCGAGGTCGTGCAGCCGCTTGATGCGCTGCGCCATCGTCTGGAAGTTCGTCAGCAGGCCGCCGAGCCAGCGATGGTTGACGTAGGGCATGCCGGAGGCCTCCGCCACGTCTTTGACCGCGTCCCTGGCCTGCTTCTTGGTGCCCACGAACAGCACCGTGCCGCCGCGGCTGGCCACCTCGGAGGCGAACCGCTGCGCCTGCGCGAGCAGGTCGGCGGTCTTCAAAAGGTCGATGATGTAGATGCCGTCGCGCTCCCCGAAGATGAAACGGCGCATCTTCGGGTTCCAGCGCCGCGTCTGGTGGCCGAAATGAACCCCGGCCTCCAGCAGCTGTTCTATTCCCACTTCAGCCACGTCGGTACTCCCTTAATTTTTTGTTTTGAGATGGCTGGCATCTCGTATGCCGGGACCCAGTGCGCGAATGACGCGGCGCTGGGCAGGGCCCGTGCGGAGGCTGCCAGGTCGTGTTGTGTGTTTGGAACGTCTCAGGATAGCCGTTGCGCGCGCTCCAGAGCCAACCGAAGGTCCTCAGGGAGATCCGATGAGACCTCGATCGGCTCACCTGTGATCGGATGGGCCAGCTGCAGGCGCGCAGCATGCAGAAACTGGCGTTGCAGGCCATATATCCCCGCGGTCCCGTACTCCGGATCGCCGGCGACAGGGTGCCCGATCGCCTGCAGGTGCACCCGGATCTGATGGGTCCTACCCGTCTCCAACCTCAGCGCCAACAGCGAGCTTGCGGGTAGCTCGCGCTCCAGCGTGAAGTGGGTGACCGACTGGCGAGGGAACTGCCCTCCCACCGCCATCCGGGTGCGCACGCGGGGGTCGCGGCCAATCGGCGCTTCGATCGTGCCTGTACGTGAAGGCGGCCGCCCCTCGACCAGGGCGCGGTATTCGCGTGTTATCTGCCGTGCCGCAAGCGCCGCCTGCAGCCGCGCATGGGCCTGCTCGCTCTTGGCCACGATCAGCAATCCCGATGTGTCGCGGTCCAGGCGGTGCACAATGCCCGCCCGCTGCTCCTCGCCCCCGGCTGCTACGCCCGACAGCAGTTGGGCGAGCGTGCCCTCGCTGTGCCCGCGAGCGGGATGCACGACCATACCGGCAGGCTTGTCCACCACGAGCAGGTGCTCGTCCTCGTAGGCGATCTGGAGCTCAGGCATCCCGCTCGCGGGGCTGCGGGCAGCTCAGGAGCAGCGCTAGCACGACCACCCCGACCGTGATACAGGCGTCGGCCACGTTGAACGGTGGCCAGCCCAGCGGCAGCTTGATGAAGTCGGTCACCGAGCCGAGCCGGATGCGGTCGATCACGTTGCCGAGCGCGCCGCCGAGGATCAGGCCGACCGGCAGCCAGGTCGGGCCGCGCCCGACACGCCAGGCGAAGATCACGATCGCGACGACAACTGCCAGCGCGATCGCCACCGTGAGGTAAACGTGCGATCCGCCCAGCAGTCCGAAGGCGACCCCGTTGTTGTGCGTGTGCACGATCTGCACGCCGGGCAGAAACGAGCGTTCTTCGCCGGGGTGAACTCCGGATTCAACCGCCTGCTTGGTGAGACGGTCTACCACCAGCACGACTGCCACGACGATCGCAGCGCGCACCCAGTAGAGCAGCTGGCCGCTTCTTCTCAACCGTGGATCGCGCCCTGCACGACGATGTTGTTGATCAGCTCCAGCACGATGATCGCGACGACCGGGCTAAAGTCGAACGCCCCGATGCGCGGGATGATTCGCCGGAAGATGCGCAGGAAGGGCTCGCAGACGTCGCGCAGGAAGGTCAGGATCGCGTTGCTCCAGCGCGAGTAGGGCGGGCGCACGCCGAACGCAAACAGCAGCTGCGTGACGATGTAGAGGATGATCAGCAGCGTGTAGACGTAGATCAGCGTCGAGAGGTAGTTGGCAATTTCGATTCTCACGCTCGCGATGATCATCGTCAGCCCCCCAGCACCGCGTCGAGGGCGTCGTCGAAGGCGCTGCGCAGCCCGGCGCGCTCCAACGCTGCCAGTCCGCGCGCGGTCACGCCGCCGGGCGAGGTGACCTCGCGGCGTACCGCCAGCGTGTCGTACTGCCGCTCCCGCAAAAGCTCCGCGGTGCCTGCCAGCGTCTGCACCACCAGGCCGGCCGCCTGATCGGCGCGCAGGCCGTGGCGCACTCCGGCGTCGATCTGCGCCTCGGCGATCAGCGCGACGTAGGCGGGAGCGCAGGACATCAGGCCCATCGCCACGTCGAGGAGGCGATCCTCGACGGTGACGACGCTGCCGAGTTGGGCGAAGAGGTCGTGGACTTCGCGATCACGTGCCGGGTCCTGCGGCTGATCGACCGCCTGCACAACCGCGCCCTGGCGCACCTCGACCGGCAGCGACGGGATGAACCTGTAGACGGGCCGGCCGGGGTAGGCGTCCTTTACCGACGCAAGGCTCGTCGCGGCGAGTATCGATGCGACCGCTCCAGCGGCGGGCGCTACCTCCGCGGCCACCTCCTGCAGCTGGGCTGGCTTATGGCAGAGCACGACCAGATCGGCCTGCTCAGCGACCTCCGCGTTGCTGCCGAGCGCCTGCCCGCCCGTCTCATGCGCAAGCTGCCGCGCGCGCTCGATCACGGGATCCGCGCAGATCACGGGCTGCCCCCAACCGCGCGCCATTGCGCGCGCCATGTTCCCTGCGCCAATGAGACCGATCTTCATTGCGGGCATCAGGCTACACGGCGCGCGTGTACGCCACGGCTAAGACTGATTGAAGAAGCCCTTTTCAATCAACCGCGCGCGCTCCTCGGCGGAGATCTCCACGTTGCGCGGAGTCAGCATGAAGACCTTGTCGGCGATGCGCTGCATGCCGCCGTCCAGCGCGTAAGTGAGACCGCTGGCGAAGTCGATCAGGCGCTTAGAGAGATCGGTTTCGGTGCCCTGCAGGTTGAGGATCACCGGGATCGAGTCCTTGAACTTGTCCGCCACCTGCTGGGCATCGTTGAAGGACTTCGGCACAACCAGGTGGACGCGCACGTCGCCGTTGGTGCGCACGGGGCGAAGCACGGTGGTGCGGGCGCCGCGGCCACCGGCGTCGTGGCCCTCGTCGGAGAAGATGTCGTCGAACTCATCACGCCGCCTGCGCGCGGAGAGCCGGCGCACATTGGGGCGCTCGCGATAGCGCTCCTCGATCTCTTCCTCCGGCGGATAGTCGTCCTCGTATTCGTCGTCGTGATATTCCTCGGCGAGGCCGAAGTACACGAGCGCGCGGTGCCATGAGTCTCTGATGGGCATATCTAGGGGGCGGTCTTCGCCCAAACGACGATTTTCCCTGCAAATGCTAGCTAAGGGCTGTTGAGCACGCTCGTACCAAGTCGCACGATGGTGGCGCCCTCCTCCACGGCCACATCAAAGTCCTGACTGGTGCCCATCGAAAGCTCGCGCAGACCGCGGTCGTGTGCGAGCTCACGTAGCGCTGAGAACCAGCGGCGACTCTGGCCGGGGTCCTCGGCCGCCGGCGGCATGCCCATCAGACCCGTGACCGGCACCGGGCAGCGTTCCAGATAGAGATCGAGCTCGTGTGGAGCAATGCCGGCCTTGCCCTGCTCGCCGGCGATGTTGACCTCGATCAGCGCCTTCAATCCCGGCTTGGCGGCCTCCAGGTGCCGCTCCAGCTCACGCAGCGCGGACATGCTCGCCAGAGAGTGAATCAGGCGCACGTGCGGCACGATCGCACGCACCTTGCGGCTCTGCAGCTGGCCGATGAAGTCCCAGGTGAACAAGTCCCCGTGCGCCGCCACCTTGGCCTCCAGGTCCTGGGCGCGATTCTCGCCGACTAGGCTCGCGCCCGCCTGGGCGAGGATCGGCAGGTCCTCCAGCGCGACGTACTTGGTTGCGACCAGCAACTCGACGGCCGCTGGGTCGCGGCCTGCGTGCTTTGCAGCTGCGGCTATGCGCTCACGCGCCGTGGCGAGCTGCGCGCGGATCCTCTCCGCGTACAGCGGCGAGATCACGGAAGCCATGCGACTGCCGCCTGGCGTCCGGCGACGGCGCCTTCCCTGCGGTGGGAGAACAGTTGCCCCTCGCAGATCGTGCAGAGATCGACGTCCAGCACACGATCCACACCTGCTGCGAACAGCCGCATGCGAGCTGCCGCACGCAGATCGAGCATGGCTTTGGTGGCGCCCGCGACTGGCGCGGGTAGGTCGAGCACCTCGAGCACCTCGGGACCAACCTCGTAGCAGCAACAGCCGGCGCACGGGCCGATCGCCGCGACCAGCTCACCCTCTGGGGCGATCTCGCGCACCGCGTCGACGCCGCTTTGAAGCACGCCTGCCGCCAGGCCGCGCCACCCGGCGTGAACCGCAGCCACCGCTCCAGGGGCAGCCAGTACGACCGGCACGCAGTCGGCGGCGAGCACCATCACGCCCATACCGCGTAGCGCCGTGACGTGGCCATCGGCCGCTTCGGCCACCGGCTGACCGCCGCGACGAGTGATCTGGGAGTGGGTCAGGACGCGATCGCCATGGACCTGTGGGCTGGCACAGAGCCAGTCCAGGCCAAGCTCGGCGCAGAGCCGATCGCGCATCTGCAGACCATGCTCATGATCATCTCCAGCCGCGAGCGACAGATTGCCGCTCGCTCGTGTGGTGAACAGCGCCCGCGCGCCACCGGGTAGCTCGATCTCCACCGCATGCTCGTCGAAGCTCACGCTCATCGCAGCGCCGCCTGCAACTCCGCATCGCGTCCGGGCTCAATCGTCCCGTCGAGGCGCCGGCGCAGCGCATTGGCCAGTCGCGCGCCCACCTCGGGGCCGGCTTGCACACCGGCAGCCAGCAGGTCATCTCCGCTGATCTGCAAGCGGATGTGGCGCAGCTCAGCAAGCCACCGCTCGGCTGCCGCACGGCCCGGGCCAGCGCCGGCGAGCGCGCCCGCCAGCGCGATGGCCTCCACGGGGACACCACGGAGCAGGTCCAGCAGGCCAGACGGCGCTGGCGCGAGTGCGATCTCCCGGCTGAGCGCTTCTGATCGCAACGCGGTCTCGATCACAGGGGCGCGCTCGACGGCTGGGTGCTCGAAACCCTCCAGCGCGGCGCGCAGCCGCTCATCGGCATCTGGCGGCGGCGCGCCGACCGGGCGCAACAATGACCCCAGCGCAAGCAGGTCCAGGCGACCGTCCGCCGGCAGCAGTTGCAGCGCATCTGCCAGCAGCTCGCGCTCCAGGCGCATCGGTGGGTCCAGCGCCCCCAGCACGCCCAGCCCGGCAAGCTGGCCAAGCGTGCCCAGCAGGTCCGCTTCACGCAGCGCGAGCCGCAGCTCGGCGCCGATCCGCGCGGGCGAGACCGTCGCCATGACGCCGCCGGCAAGCGCTTGACCAGCTAGCACGGCGGTGTGCGACTCCACGGCAAACCTCAGCCGGGCGGCGTAGCGGCCAAGGCGCAGCAGCCGCGTAGGGTCGTCCTGGAAGCTCGCGTCGTGTAGCACGCGCAGGCGGCCGGCTTGCAGGTCGGCGAGCGCCTCCTCGACAAAGCGCATCGCACCCGGCTCGGAGCCGCCCAGCGCCAGGGCGATCGCGTTGACGGTGAAGTCGCGGCGCCGGAGATCCTGCGCGGGGCCTCCAGGGCGCACCTGCGGCAGCGCACCGGGCCGCTCATAGATCTCGCTGCGGCGCGCAGCGATGTCAACGCGACCGCCGCTCCAGCGCACTGCGGCGGTGCCGAAGCGCTCGTGCACGCTGACCTGCGGCTGCTCGCCATCCTCACAGGGCAGCAGTGGCGCCAGATCGCGGGCGAAGAGCACGGCCGCGTCGGGGAACGACGGCGGCGAGCCGTCGAGCACAAGATCGATCTCGCGTGGCGCGACGCCCAGCAGCAGGTCTCGCACCGCCCCGCCGACCAGCTCCACGTCCTCGCGGCCGGCGGCCAGCTCCAGTACCTCCGGACCGCCGGGAAGCTCGCGCAGGCGCTCCAGGACTACCGCACCCTGCGCGGGCGGGGCGGTCATCACGCCGGACGCACCGGGATGCCGGCCGTGGCCAGGCAGTCCTTCGCCTCGGAGATCGTGTGGGTGCCGTAGTGGAAGATCGAGGCGCACAGCACCGCATCGGCGCCGGCCTGGGCCGCGTCGACTAGGTGCGAGAGCTCGCCCGCACCGCCCGAGGCGATCACCGGCACGCTCACCGCCTGCGCCACGGCGCTTGTGAGATCGAGGTCGTAGCCGTCGCTGGTGCCATCGCGGTCCATGCTCGTCAGCAGAATCTCGCCGGCGCCGCGCTCCACGGCCTCCTGCGCCCACGCAAGCGCGTCGCGACCGCTGCGCTTACGCCCGCCGGCGACGTAGGCGTGCCAGCCGGACCCGTCGTCCTGCGCCTTTGCGTCGATCGCAAGCACCACGCATTGGGAGCCGAACACCTTGGCCATCTCGTCGATCAGCTCAGGCCGCGCGAGTGCCGCGGAGTTGACCGAGACCTTGTCGGCCCCTGCATCCAGCACGTCCTGCGCGTCGCCAACCGAGCGGATGCCGCCGCCGATCGTGAACGGCACAAAGACCTCGTCTGCGGTGCGGCGCGCCAGCTCGACGATTGTCTCGCGCCGTTCGTGGGTGGCGGTGATGTCGAGGAAGACGAGCTCGTCGGCGCCTTCCCGGTCGTAGTGGGCGGCCAGCTCGACGGGATCGCCGGCGTCTTTGATGTCGAGGAATTCGACGCCCTTGACCACACGGCCGGCGTCTACGTCCAGGCAGGGGATGACGCGCTTCAGATGCACGGATGACACGGTAGCGCCGCGCGCGTCAGGCGCGGGCGGCAAGCGCCAGCATCGCCTCGGCGACGGTGAAGCGCCGCTCATACAGCGCCTTGCCGACGATCACGCCGGCCGGAGCGCCCGCGGGCAAGCTCGCAAGCGCCTCCAGGTCGCGCAGGTAGCCGATGCCGCCGGAGTAGATCAGGCGCGCGCCCTTGGCGCCGGCCACAAGCGCCGCGAAGCTCTCCAAGTTGGGACCCTCCAGCATCCCGTCCCGGTCCACGTCGGTGTAGACCAGATCGTTCGCGCCACGCGCGGCCAGCTCGTCGATCACCTCCGCGGCGCCCTTGCCGGTGCTCTGTGTCCAGCCTGCGGTTGCGACCTCTCCGCCGCGCACGTCGACGGAGACCGCGATCTGGCCCGGCCAGCGCGCGAGCGTAGCGTCGAGGAGGTCCGGGTCGGTGAAGGCGGCAGTGCCGATGATCGCGCGCTGCGCGCCCGCCTGCAGCGCCCCCTCGATCGCCTCCAGGGTCCGCAGGCCGCCGCCGTACTGGACAGGCACACCGAGCTCGCCGACGATCCGGCGTAGGTTGCCGAGGTTTCTCGGCTCCCCGTCCTTGGCGCCGTCGAGATCCACGACGTGGAGGTGGTCGGCGCCGTCGGCCACCCAGGCCGCTGCGGCCTGCAGCGGGTCCTGCTCGTAGACCTTCTTCGCGTCGAAGTTGCCCTTAGTCAGGCGCACCGCCTTGCCGCCAA
Organism: Solirubrobacteraceae bacterium; assembly: GCA_036008645.1. Taxonomy (GTDB): domain Bacteria; phylum Actinomycetota; class Thermoleophilia; order Solirubrobacterales; family Solirubrobacteraceae; genus Palsa-744. The sequence goes on along the minus strand of DASYNI010000034.1, from coordinate 6,914 downwards.
GGATGTCGATCGCCGGGTAGAGGATCATCACGCGGCCGCCGCCTGGGCGCCGGAGCGCTCTGCGCAGATCGAGACGAAGTTGGCCAGCAGGCGCAGCCCGTGCGCCGAGGACTTCTCCGGGTGCGACTGGGCGCCGTAGACGTTTCCTTGGCCTACGACCGCAGCGAAGATCTCGCCGTAGTCAGCGGTGGCGATCACAGTCTCGGGGTCGGCTGGGTGGGGCACATAACTGTGAACGTGGTAGAGGTAGATCCGCTGCGGCAGATCGCGCCAGATCGATGAGTCGCGCACGCGCGTGACCTCGCTCCAGCCGATGTGCGGCAGCTTCTGACCCTGGGCGTCGAGTCGACGCACCTGCCCCGGGAGCAGCCCCAGGCCGGCTGCCCCACCGTGCTCCTCTGAGCCCTCAAAGAGCAACTGCATGCCCATGCAGCTGCCGAACAGCGGTACGCCCGCCTGGGCATACTCGCGCAGCAGCGCATCGAGGCCCAGGCGCTCGATCACCTCCATCGCGGCCGGGAAGGCGCCGACGCCAGGCAGCAGCAAGCCGTCGGCACGCTGGAGCTCCCCGGGCTGCCGGGACACGAACGCGTCCGCACCGACACGCTGCAGCGCCTTTTCCACCGACCGGCGGTTACCCATGCCGTAATCGATGACAGCAATGCTCGGCCGCGCGCTCACGCGGTGAGAGTGCCCTTGGTGCTGGGCACGCCCGTCTCGGTCGGGTCGATCGCCACGGCCTGCCGCAGCGCCCTGGCCAGCGCCTTGAACGCGGCCTCGATCATGTGATGGGCGTTGCTGCCGGCCTGCACCTGCACGTGAAGGGTCAGCTTGGCCGAGTTGGCCAGCGCGCGGAAGAACTCCTCGGCCAGCTCGTGCTCGAAGCCGCCCGTGCTGCCGGCAGGCAGCGCCGCATCGAAGAGCGTGAACGGGCGGCCCGAGAGGTCGATCGCGCAACTCGCCCTGGCCTCGTCCATCGGGATCACCGCCCAGCCGTAACGGGAGATCTGGGTGCGCTCTCCGAGGGCAGCGTCGATTGCCTGGCCGAGCGCGAGCGCAGTGTCCTCCACAGTGTGGTGTGCGCCGGTCTGAAGGTCGCCGGTGACCTGCACCTCAAGGTCAAGCCCACCGTGCCTCGCAAGCAGGTCGAGCATGTGGTCGAAGAAGCCCACGCCGGTGCTGCGCGACCCCTGGCCGGAGCCGTCAAGGCTCAGCGTGAGCTTGACGTCGGTCTCACCGGTCTTGCGTTCGATCGTGGCGGTGCGGCTCATGATCAGGGATTCTCGCCCATCGGCGGCGTGGAGGTCGCCTCGGAGGCCTCCTGGCTCTCCGCACGGGCAAGCATCGAAAGCGCGTGCAGCTCGAAGCCCTCGGCTCGCGCCACCGGCGCGGCGGCGGCGGCGAGCATGCGAGCCGACTCCTCAGGGACGCGCACCTCGGCCATCCGGCGCCTGAAGGTGCCGGCGTTCAAGACCGAGGAGAAGCGAGCGGCTCCGCCCGTGGGCAGGATGTGGTTGGACCCGGCCACGTAGTCGCCGAACGCCGTCGCTGAGCCCGCCCCCACGAACAGACAGCCGGCGTGCCTGACAGTGGGCGCCAGCGCCTCCACTTCGGCGCCGATCAGCTCCAGATGCTCGGGCGCGATTGCGTCGGCAATCGCCACGGCATCCGCGGCGTCGTCGCTGCAGACGGCGGAGAACGCCGCGTTCTCTATGCCTGGGTGACCTTCACCGAGGCGGTTGAGCTGCACCTCCAGCTCGTCGAGCACCTGCTCGTGCGGGCAGACCGCCACCACCAGGCTGCCCTGCCCGTGCTCTGCCTGGGCAAGCAAATCCAGCGCCACCAGCTCCAGGTCGGCGTCACCGCCGAAGGCGACCACGAGGTCGCTCGGCCCGGCGATCGAGTCGATGCCGACGCGGTCGGAGAGCTGGCGCTTGGCCTCCTGCACATAGAGGTTGCCGGGACCGACGATCACGTCCACGCGCCGCACGGTCTGCGTGCCGTACGCAAGCGCGGAGATCGCCTGGGCGCCGCCCATCCGGTAGACGCGCTCCACGCCGAGCAGGCGACAGGCGCCGAGAACAACCGGATCGATGTCTGCACCCGAGCCGGGCGGCGAGCAGACGCATACGTCGAGTACGCCCGCCGCACGCGCGGTCACCACGCCCATCACCGCGGTACTGGGATATGGCGCGCGACCGCCCGGCACATAGACCGCGGCGGAGTCGACGGGCAGCTCGCGCAGCGTGACGGAGTGACCCTGCGGCAAGCTGGTGGTGAAATCGATCCCCGCAGTGGAGCTTGCGACCTCGGCCACGTTGGAGATGGCGACCTGCAGCCCGGCGATCACCTCGCGGTCCATCGCCTTGATCGCCTCGTCCAGCTCGGAAGGCGAGACCAGCAGCTCGCGCGCGGGCTCGCCCTTCAAATCAAAGCGGCTGGTCAGTTCCAGCACGGCCGCATCGCCGTCGCGCTGCACCTGCGCGAGGATCTCACGCACCTGTCCGCTCACCGACTCCACGCCGGGGATCAGGGTGCGCACCCGCGCGGCCACGCCGGCCGGGCCGAGCTGCTGTGCGCGCGCTCGCGAGAGCCTATCAACCTGCACGCAGACGTCCCATCACGTCCTTCACCGCGCCGGCCTTCAGCTTGTGCGCGACCGGGTTGGCGATCAGCCGCGCCGTGCAGTGCACAATCTCCTCCCTGACCACCAGGCCGTTCTCACGCAGGGTGGTGCCGGTCGCGGTGAGGTCTACTATCGCCTCGGCCAGCCCGGTCAGTGGCGCCAGCTCGACGGAGCCCTTCACCTCCACGATCTCTGCCTGCCGGCCCGTCTGCTCCATGTGCGCGAGGGCGATGCGGGGGTACTTGGTCGCGATCCGCATCACGCCAAGGCGGCGCAGCGCCTCCGCGGCAGGGTTCTCGCCGGCGACATTCTCCCCCGCCTTGGTAGCCAGCACCATCGTGCAGCCGCCATAGCCGAGGTCCAGCAGCTCGTAGACCTCGCGCCCGCTGGCACCGCCGCCGAAGCCGACCTGCTCCAGCAACACGTCCTTGCCGGTCACCCCGAGATCGGCAGAGCCCGCCTCGACGTAGGTGGGCACGTCGGAGGGACGCATCGTAATCGCGCCGATCTCAGTCTGCGCACCGTCACCGCCAGGCAGGGTCCCGATCTGGTCGAACAGCAGCTTGCGGTCGTTCTCGCGCATCTCCGCGGTGTCCAGGCCGAGGCTGTCGAGCACGTCGAGCGTCTCGGTCAGCAGCGCGCCGCGCGGGACCGCGATCATCAGCTTGCCGAGTGCGGGCTGTGTGCTCATTCCAGCATCGCTCCGGTGCCGCGCTCCTCACCGGCGAGCGCGACGTGCAGCGCTTCGACGCCGAGCGCGAAGCCAACGGCCGGCAGTGGGCGGCCGAAGCGGCCGAGCAGGTCGTCGTAGCGGCCGCCGCCACCCAGCGGAGCCCCGAGCGCCGGGTCGTAGACCTCGAAGACCGCACCTGTGTAGTAACCGATGCTGCGCACCAAGCCGAGGTCGAAGATCACGCGCGCAGCGACGTCGTCAGGCAGGCCCTCTCCCACTTCGCGCATCCCTGAGACGGCGGTGGCAACGGGTCCGGGCGCGTGCTCGAGCACCTCGGCGCCGCCCCGTAGCTGCGGCACCTCCAGCAAGCTGGCCCGGGCCTGCGCGGGCAGATCTGCCGAGTTAAGGCAGCGCTCCAGCGCGACGAAATCCCGCTGGACGAGCGCATCGAGCAGCTCCTCGCGCTGCGCCGCTCCGATCCCTAGACCCTCCATCAGCGTGGGAAACAGGGATGCGTCGCCGAGGCCGACGCGAAAGTCCTTCAACCCGGCACGCTCCAGCGTGCGGCAGAGAACCGTGAGCGCCTCAACAGTGCCCTCGGGCGCGGGGGCTCCGATCAACTCGATCCCGGCCTGCAGCAGCTCGCGCGACTGGCCGCGCTGCGGGCGCACGCGCCTGTAGCAGTGCGCCAGGTAGCAGAAGCGCAGCGGCACCTGCGAGTCGGGATATCGGGTGGAGACCACGCGCGCGATCGGCACCGTCATGTCCGAGCGCAGCGCGAGCATCGCGCCTGTCTCATCAAATGTTCTGTAGGCGGGCGCAGCCTCCGCCATGTCCGCACGCGAGAGCACCTCCTCGTACTCGAGCGCCGGCGTGTAGACCTCGCCGTAGCCGTGGTCTTCAAAGCCGCAGCGCAGCGCATCGCTGATCTGGCGCAGCTCGCGCATCTCGTCGGGGAGCACGTCCCGGGTGCCGCTGGGAATCGGATGAATCACTGCGGGCAGAGCCTATCCATCGTCGCGCCGCGGCCCGTAACACCTCGGGCCGTGCAGCCGTCTTTCAGACGCGCTGCCCCTCGGGCTCAATCGCGACGCGCTCGATGCGAGCACCGAGCTCGCGCAGACGCTCGTCGATGCGCTCGTAGCCGCGGTCGATCTGACGTACGTTGCCGATCTCGCTGCGACCGTCCGCGCAGAGCGCGGCGAGCAGCATCGCCATCCCGGCACGGATGTCCGGAGACTCCACGCGCTCTCCGCGCAGCCGGCGGGGGCCAGTGATAATCGCACGGTGCGGGTCGCACATCACGATGTCTGCTCCCATCAGGATCAGCTTGTCGGTGAAGATCAGACGGTTCTCGAACATCCACTCGTGCACGAGGATCGAACCCTCTGCCTGGGTCGCCAGCGCGACCGCGATCGAGGTCAGATCGGCAGGGAAGGCGGGCCAGGGGCCGTCCTGAATCTTGCTCTTGTACTCGCCGACGTCGGCCTGCACGATCAGCTTCTGGCCGCCAGGCACGAGCACATCGTTGCCGTCGAGCTCGGTGCGCAGGCCGATGCGCTCGAAAACCAAACGGATCATCCGCAGGTCGTCGGGAACGGTGTCGGCGATCCGCAGCTCGCCGCCGGTCACGCCAGCCAGCGCTATGAAGCTGCCGATCTCGATGTGATCCGGCGCAACCTCGTGGACGCAACCGTGGAGGCTCTCGGCGCCCTCGACGGTGATCAGGTTCGAGCCAATCCCGTGGATGTCAGCGCCCATCTTCACGAGCATCCGAGCGAGGTCCTGCACATGCGGCTCGCAGGCGGCATTGCGGATCACCGTCGCGCCCGGCGTCAGCGCCGCAGCCATAAGCGCGTTCTCGGTGGCCATCACCGAGGGCTCGTCCATGAAGACGTCACTGGGCCGCAAGCCGCCGGGCGCATGCAGCACGATGTCGCGTCCGCTCTCGATCTGGGCCCCCATCGCCCGGAAAGCGTCGAGATGCGGGTCCAGCCGACGACGGCCGATCACATCGCCGCCAGGCGGGGGCATCACGGCGCGACGAAAGCGCGCCAGCAGCGGTCCGGCCAGCAGGAAGGACGCGCGAATCTGCTCGGCAAGCTCAACGTCAAGCGCAACGCGATCCCCAGCGCCGGCCGCGCAGAGCGTGACCTCATTCGCGCCGGTCCAGGAGACCTGCACGCCGATCTCCTCCAGGATCGCGAGCATCGCATCGACGTCGCGAATTCGAGGCACGTTGCCGACCCGCACCTCCTCGGTGCTCAGCAGGCAGCTGGCCAGGATCGGAAGCGCGCCGTTCTTGTTCCCGGCCGGTGCAAGCGTGCCTGAGAGGGGAGCGCCGCCTTCGATAACGAACTTCTCCATCTTCTCCGCGCCCCTTGCCCCCAAGCGAGATGTGCGGGGCGTAGCAAGCCTAACAGTCATGGTGTCTGTCCATTTACGCGCTCGGAAGCCCACAACCTCCCTGCCCCGCCCGCGCCGCCACCGGCGCGCACCGCCACTGCAAGCGGCGTTGCATCTCGGCGGCCCAAAAACGGCTCCACGATGCGGATCTTAGCTCGCGGGCACACAACCAGCCGCGTCGAACTCCTGTTCTGTCCGAAGCCACCCGTACAGTCGAACGCATGTTCCCTTCCGATCTCCAAACCAATCTTGCGCGCCGCTCCCGGGCGGTGCTTGCCGCAGCGCATTCGCTCTTGATCGTCGAGCACGACCACGACGTCGACTGGGAGGTCGACCAGGAGCCTGGGCGCGCACAGCATCCGCACCGGGAGCGGCTCAAGGCCGCCTGGCGCACGCAGGAACGACGCCGTGGGGGCTCCGTGCCGGCGCGGGAGCAGGTCTGCCTGAGCCCGGTCGGCGAGCGAGACGGCCATCGCCGCGCGACGCCGGCCATGCGTGCATTCCCTGCGCCTACCGCCGCCGAGACGCGCCGTAGCTCTGATCGTTGTTGATCGCTTCATCGACATATCTCGTGTCGCCCGCGCTTACACGGGCGCCAGTTTCTGAAAACGCGTCGAGCCGCCCTGGGGCGGCTCGACTGCTGCAATAAAAACCGGCGGCGTCCTACTCTCCCGGGCCCTTGCGGGCCAAGTACCATCGGCGCTGAGGGGCTTAACTGCTCTGTTCGGAATGGGAAGAGGTGTTTCCCCCTCGCCAAGGCCACCGGAAAATCTCGAGAGACCGTCCAGGTCCTTCAAAACTGCACAGCGCCACTGGGTACCGCCCGAAAAAATCAAAAATCCGTCAAGCCCTCGACCCATTAGTACCAGTCTCCTGCAGGCGTCACCGCCCTTCCAGATCTGGCCTATCAACCTGGTGGTCTACCAGGGGTCTTACTCCCTCAAGGGGATGGGAGAGCTCATCTTGAGGCCGGCTTCCCGCTTAGATGCTTTCAGCGGTTATCCGATCCGCACGTAGCTAACCTGCGATGCCCTTGGCAGGACAACAGATACACCAGAGGTGCGTTCATCCCGGTCCTCTCGTACTAGGGACGAATCCTCTCAACTCTCCAACGCCCACGGCAGATAGGGACCGAACTGTCTCACGACGTTCTGAACCCAGCTCGCGTACCGCTTTAATGGGCGAACAGCCCAACCCTTGGGACCTACT
>DASYNI010000033.1:0-2371 GCA_036008645.1 Solirubrobacteraceae bacterium | reverse complement strand
CGCCGCCGAGGCGGTCTGCGCCGACGACCAGGTGCCGGCGGGCGAGATCCTCGACGTTCTGAGCCGGCTGGTCGACAAGTCCCTCGTCGCCGCCCCCAACGCCGGTCGTGACGCCCGGTTCATTCAGCTCCAGACGCTGTGGCAGTACGGCCGGGACCGCCTCGATGAATCCGGCGAAGCCGGCGCCATGTGCGCCAGGCACGGCGCCTATTACCGGCAGATGGCAGAGGACGCGCACGAGGGTCTGCGAGGTGCCACCGGGCCGATGTGGCGGGAACGCCTCACCTCGGAGCTGGGCAACCTGCGGGCCGCGCTCGACTGGTTCATCGCCGGAGGCGATGCCGATGCGGCGCTGTCGCTGGCGTCGGGAATGGCCTGGCTGTGGTTTATCAACGGCGACTTTGTCGAAGGAGCACGCTGGCTGGGTGACGCGCTCAGCGCGACGGGGCCGCGCCGTCCTGAACTGGCAGCGACCGCCCAGGTCTGGCACGGCTATTTCGTGTCCCTGGCGTTCAGCCCAGCCGCTGCCGTCCTCGAATGTGAAGCGGCAGTCGTCGCGTTGACGGCCGGCGACGATCGGGTTCGTCGAGCGGAAGCGCTGATGCTCTGCGCCACGGTGCTTTTGCGTGCGCGCGAGTTCCACCGATCTCTCGACGCGTTGAGCGAGGCGAATGATCTGCTGGAGCCGGCTGTGCACGGCTGGCTGCTGGCCGTGCACGACTTGATAGTCGCCTGGGATCTGGCGTTGTCGGGGCGGCTCGATGACGCTGAGCCAGCCGCCCGCTCGAGTGTTGAGCGCTTCGACGCGCAAGGGGAGGTCTGGTATACCGTCGACACGCTGAGCATCCTGGCCGGCATCGCCGGAGCCCGAGGCGATCTCGATGGTGCGTCAGCGATCTACGAGGCGCTCCTGGAGCGGTGCCGCGCAGCGGAGCAACGCGGTTATGTGGTGTTCAATCTCTTCCGTCTTGCCGCGTTGCGAGGCAGGCAAGGCGACGACGACGCAGCCGACGGCCTGTACGAGGAGGCGATTGCATGCAGCTTCAACCCGTCGGTGTCTGCCGACGCGATGGTCGGTCAAGCGGCGGTTGCTCGTCGGCTCGGCGACCTGGCGCGGGCGCGGGCGCTGCTCGACGCGGCAGGCAGCTACTACCGGAACTCGGACCTTCCTGCCGGCCAGACCGGTGTGCTCGCTGGCCTGGCGTGGTGGGCACTCGGCGCGGGCAAAGCAGACGACGCGATGGTCTTCGCTGCTGACGCCTCCCAAGTCGCGTCCGCCGGCGGGGACTCGGCAACACAACTGCTCGCCGATACCGCCGTAGCCGCAGTTAAAGCGTTCGCCGACCCGACCTGGCACAACGTTGAGGCCCTCGTCGCGCTCGCTCAGCGGCGCGCCCAGAGTTTGTCGTACTCCAGTCTGACCAGTTTCACTGACGAGCCGGATGTCGCCGCGCTCGCGGCCCGCCTCGCGCTCCGTACGCGCTGAGGGGCGGCCCGGCGGAGACGGCCGCCACGGGGCGGTTCGACACCTTCCTGAGGCCCTGGACGCCACCCTCTACGAACCGGAAGTTGCAGCTCCAGATTTCCTCGCGCCGGTTGACCTCAGTGTCACCTCAGCGCCGCCTCAGGCCAGCCAAGCAAACTGGCATTCATGCAGCCAGCACAAGGTCAGCCCTTCAGCCCGCATGATCACCTGGACGCCCCCGGGCCCGCCCTTGAGGACCACGGCCGCGCTGTCACCGCAAGCTTGCGGGCCGCGACGTGGTACCGGCAGGCACAGCGAGCCATCGACCGCCGCCGAGCCACCACAGCGCTGCGCCTCGCCGTCGAAGCCGACCCGGCGTTCGAGCTCGCCCGCGCCGACCTCGACGCCATTACCGGAACCTCAGGGCAACGTCACAGCCGCCGGCAGATGAACTGGGAACGCCACCACATCGAGATCGTCCGCACCGCGGCCGCCGGCAATGGCAAGCGAGCCGCCGACCTGCTCCGCGAGCACCTCGCTGCCGTCGGGTGCGACCCTCTCGCCTTCCGGATTGTCACCCAGACGCGACAGCCAGCGGGGACGGACGACGACTTCGAGAACCTCGCACGCCAACTCCCAGATTGCCACCCAACCCGATGGCCGAGCTCTCCATGACCGCCCTGACCGGCGCCATCCTCGTGACCGGAATCGCGCTGACCGCGCTGCTCTTCGCTCTCGGTGTTCGCCGGCTGCCCGGTCTACAAGTTTCCCTGCCGCGGACCCTTATCGCCGGAGTCATCGCTTATTTGCTCGTCTCCCCGATCATCAACGCCATTGCTCGTCCGGGGAAGATCTCATGACCAGCACCCGCGCACCGTGGCAGATGCCAGACACACAACGATCACG
>DASYNI010000032.1:0-116748 GCA_036008645.1 Solirubrobacteraceae bacterium | reverse complement strand
CGCCGGTCCGTGGAAGGGTGCATGCACCCTTCCACCGGAGGGTGCATGCACCCTCCGGGCCCAAAGGGTGATATTGCTCCGCGCGAGCATGCCCCCGCAGCCGCCCCCACCGACCGAGCGCTACGGCCCGCTGGCGCTGGTCCGCATCGTCAAGGAGGACGGGCGCATGCTGATCCTCTTCAGTCACGCCGCGCCGTGAGCGAGCGGCGCTTCAATGAGCTGCGCGGCGAGCAGGTCGTCTACGCCGTCGCACGCCAGGAGCGGACCTTCCTGCCCGACGCGGCGCACTGCCCGCTGTGCCCGACGCGTCCCGGCGGGGCTGTCACCGAAATTCCGTTCGAGAGCTTCGAGATCGCAGTCTTCGACAACCTCTTCCCGACCTTCGAGGCGCCCGCGGGGGCCGCCGAGGTGGTCGTCTACACCGACGATCACGACGGCTCCTTCGCGGGGCTCGAGCCCCAGCGCGCGCGCGATCTGATGTGGGTCTGGCGGCAGCGCTACGAGGAGCTCGGCGCGCGCGATGACGTCGCCTACGTGCTGATCTTCGAGAACCGCGGCGTCGAGGTCGGCGTGACGCTGCACCATCCCCACGGCCAGATCTACGCCTTCCCGTTCCTTCCGCCTGTGCCAGCCCTGGAGATCGCGGCCGACGAGCGTCTCGGGCGCTGCGCGCTCTGCACGCTGATGAGCGATGAGTTGCGCAATGGGCGGCGGATCGTCGATCAAAACGAAGCCGTGATCAGCTACGTCCCCTATGCGGCGCGCTGGCCCTACGAAGTCCATGTCGCCCTGCGCGTGCACAGACCCAGCCTGCTGGAGTGCGAGCCGGACGAGCTGCGGCTGCTCGGCGCCGCGCTGCAAAGACTCGCGCGCGGTTACGACGCGCTCTTCGCGCGCCCCTTTCCCTACATGATGGTGGTCCACCAAGCTCCCACCGATGGCACTACTCGCGGTCACCTGCACGTCGAGCTCTACACGCCGCTTCGCACCGCGAGCAAGCTCAAGTATCTGGCGGGCTCCGAGCAGGGAGCCGGCACCTTCATCTCCGACACCCTGCCGGAGGAGTCCGCGGCCGCGCTGCGCGAGGCGATCGCCCGTGCCGGCTGAACGCTGCGTTGCGTTTGCACCCGGTCGGGTGAACCTGATCGGCGAGCACACCGACTACAACCAGGGGCTTGCGCTGCCGTTCGCGATCCGCGAGGGGGTCACCGTGCAGGCGCAGGCGATGCCAGGCTCGCCAGCACGCATTCGGGCGCTGGCGAGTGACCTGGGCGAGAGCGATGAGCTCTCGGTCGACGACCCGTCCCGCACCGAGGGCTGGCGGGCATTCGTGCGCGGCGTCGTGGCCGAGCTGACGCGAGCGGGGCTTGTACTGCCAAGCGCCCAGCTTGCAATCAGCGGGCAGGTGCCACGCGGCGCCGGCCTCTCCTCCTCCGCCGCGATGGAGGTCGCGCTTTGCCTGGCGCTGATCGGGCTCTGCACTGAGGACCCTGGCGCGGTTTGGAGCCGACTCGATCGCACCGAGATCGCGCGCCTCTGTGCACGTGTGGAGAACGACTGGGTGGGAGCGCAAACCGGTTTGCTCGACCAGCTTGCCTGCCTTTACGGCGCGCCCGACACCGCGCTGCTGATCGACTTCAGATCCCTCTCGGTGCAACCGGTCCCGCTTGTGCTTGGAGACTGGCGGCTGGTCGTGCTCGACTCGGGTGAGCGCCACCGCCACGCGAGCTCGGGATACAACGAGCGCCGCAGGGAGTGCGAGCGAGTCTGCGAACTGCTCGTGGTGCGATCGCTGCGAGAGGTCGATCTCGCCGATCTCACCACGCTGCCTGAGTTGCTCCGTCGCCGTGCAACGCACGTGCTGAGCGAGAACAGGCGCGTGCAGGCAGCAGCGAGCGCACTGTCCGCAGGCGATATGCCTGCATTGGGCAGGCTGCTCGACGCATCACACGAGAGTCTGCGCGACTGCTACGAGGTGTCCACTCCCGCTGTGGAGAAGGCGGTCAAGCAGTTGCTCGAAGCAGGCGCTGCGGGCGCAAGGCTGATCGGTGGCGGCTTCGGCGGCTCGGTGCTCGGGCTCTTTGCGCCCGGCACCGAGTCGCCTGCAGAAGCCCGGGAAGTGAGGCCAGGTCCCGGCGCGCATCTGCTGGCAAGCTGACCACAGACCTGTGCTCAATGGGCTGCCGGTAGGATGCGAGAAGCACGCCGACGTAGCTCAGTTGGCCAGAGCACCGCTCTCGTAAAGCGGGGGTCCGGGGTTCGAATCCCCGCGTCGGCTTCGGATCGGGACGCCATCGCAACAGCGCAGCCAGTGGGCAGGCGCCTTGCGTGTACTCAGCCGGATTGCAACGGCGGCCCGTCGAAGCTCTGCAGGCATGCGAGCTCCTCCACGGGGCGACGGCTCAGGTGGCGCGGGAACGGCTTCGCGGGATAGCCGATCGCTACGTGGCACGCGGTGGCATAGTCCTCTGGGATCGCCAGCAGTTCCTGGACCTCAGCCTCGCGCGCACACAGCAGCGTGGTGAGCGCGCTGGCAACACCCTGGTCGCGCAGCGCGAGCATGAAGTTTTGGACGATTGGGTAGACCGAGGCGCCACCGACGATGCTCAGTCGGTCGAGCTGCGCGTCGGTGGCAAGCAGGCTCTCCAGATGGGCGCAGACGACGACAATCGCCGGGTGGTGGCCGAACGCAGAGGCGAAGGCGTCTACCTCACCAAGATGTCCGCCTCTTTCGGGGGAGCCCTGCGAATAGCCGGTGTAGCTCTCCCACTCCTGCAGGTAAAGCTCGCCGAGGCGCAGCTTGCGCTCGACGTCAGTGACGATGATCAGCCGCACCGGCTGGCGGTTGCCGCCTTGCGGCCCGAAGCGGGCGGCGTCGACCGCCTTCCACAGCACCGCGTCCGGCACCGGCTCATCGCAGAAGCTGCGGCAGGTGCCGACGGTCTTCATCGCCTCGATCAGCTCCATGGCCGCTTACATCCTTGCAAGCTCGGCCAGCAGCGAGTCGCCGTGCTTGGCACAGAAGGCGGGGCCGACGCCCTTGATCGCGAGCAGCTCGCGCTCCGCCGCGGGTCGCCGACGCAGCACCTCCTCCAGCACCGCGTTCGTCGCCACCGTGTATGCGGGCTTGCCCTCGGCGCGCGCGATGCGCCACTGGCGCAGAGCCTCGAACGCCTGCTCGTCGACCGGCTCGGCCTCGATCTCCGTCTCGATCGGGAGAACGGACGATCCGCCGCCGCCCGCGATGCCGGCCGCCGGCCGCGCCGCTCCACCCTGCCGCCGCGAACGCACAGGCGCCACAGAAGCCGCCACGACTGCGGCCGCAAGCTCCGGGTCCGGATCGCAGATATCGCAACAGCGCCCAAGCGGCGGCATCCGCTGAGAGTCTCCGAAGTGAGCCAAGAGCTGCCGCCGCCGGCAGACCTCCGTGTTGGAGACGAAGCGCTCGATCGACCTGTAAGCCTCCCACCCTCGATCCTGGGCCGCTTTGATCGCAAGGTGCGCCTCCCGCGGGGAGCCGCGGCAGGTTAGCTCGACGAGCAGGCTGCCCCCGGAACCCGGCTCCAGCACGGCCGCGCCGGCGCGCTCTGCGATCGAGAGCAGGAGTCGCCCGCGGTCGTCCAGCTCGCCGCGGTCGATCAGCGCCACGTGGCGGTCCCCCTGGCTTTCGGCGCCTGCGCGCAGGCGGCCCACGAACGCACGCACCTCCGCGACGGTGATGTCCCGCTCGGTGTTGAAGCGGATCAGCCTGCCAAGGTCCATCCTGGCCGCCAGCAGCAGCGCCCGCGCGGGCAATCCGTCGCGGCCTCCACGCCCGGCCTCCTGGTAGTAGCCCTCCAGGCTGGTGGGGATCGCCCAGTGCGCGACGGTCCGCACCTCTGCCTTATCGACGCCCATGCCGAAGGCGTTGGTGGCGACGATCACTTCGACCTGGCCGCCCATGAACGCCTCCTGAGCAGCCCGGCGCGCGGACGCGCTCATTCCGGCGTGGTAGGCGACAACCGAAATCCCCCAGCAGGCGATCTCGGCACTCAGCGCCTCGGTGTCCTTGCGCGTGCCGCAGTAGACGATCGCGGGCCTGTTGGAAGCATCGCCGAGCACGTGCGCCAGCGCCGCCCGCTTGCGCGTGAGCGCGCCCTTGCCCTCAACGGTGACCACGTCGAAGCTGATGCTCGGGCGGTCGAAGCCGCCGCTGATCTTGACCCAGTCGCGCAGCCCCAGGCGCGTGGCGATCTCCGCCGCCACGCGCGGCGTCGCGGTCGCGGTGCTGGCCATCACGGGCGGGCGGCCCAGCGCCTCGATCGCGTCGTGCAGGCGCAAGTAGTCGGGCCTGAAGTCGTGGCCCCACTCGGCCACGCAGTGCGCCTCGTCGACCACGAACAGGCCCACCCTGCGTCGACCCAGCGCCTCGCGAAAGCTGCGGGCCGCGAAGCGCTCGGGCGCCACCAGCGCGATCTTCGCCTCGCCGTCGGCGATTCGCGCGAGCTCGGCGGCATTCTGGGAGGGGTCCTGGCTGGAGGCCAGCATCGCCGCACTGACGCCGGCACGCTCCAGGCGACCGCGCTGATCGTCCATCAGCGCGATCAGCGGGCTGACCACGAGCACGAGCGGGCGACCGGGGTCCGACTCGTCCAGCGCAGGCAGCTGGTAGCAGAGCGACTTGCCGGCGCCGGTCGGCATCACCACGAGGCTGTCGCGACCATCCAGCGCAGCCTGGACGGCCTCGCGCTGGCCCGGCCTGAAGCTGCTCAGCCCGAACCGGGCGAGGAGTTGATCAGGGGTGGGAGGCGCGGCTGCGCGTTGAGCGGTTGCGGGCACTGGAAGGGACGCTACCCCGCGCCCCGGTCGGCGTCCGCGGCCGCCCGGCGCAGTCCTGGGCGCCCGCCTGCTCCTGCTCGCGCACGCGCAGCGCCTCGCGCAAACGCTCGGCGGCCAAGCGAATCTCGTTCTCGCTGAGCAACCGCTCACGCCCTTGTAGATAGCGGGTCAGCATCCGCGCCGGCAGCACCCTCACGCCCTTGCGGCGAGCTAGCGGCCTGTCCACCCACGCCCGGCTGTAGACGATCAGCGGCTCGACCGGCATCCCGACGGTGCCTTCCAGCAGCTGCCGCTGGGCGCCCGCCTGCCGCAGCACCGCACCGTGCACGTGCCCGACCGAGATCGGGCCGGGATGGCTCTTGGTCTCCACGGTGAAAGCTCCTGCGGGGCCGATCACGATGTGATCGACGTCTCCGCGGCCAAGGCTCGCGTCGTGGATCACCTCCCAGCCTTCGCCGGCGAGGCAATCGAGCAGGCCGCCGACGTGCTCCTCACCCTTGGCGCCGCGGTCGTGGCGGTCCAGCAGGGGCAGCACGACGCGCGAGATGAACAGGATGCAGAACAGCAGCAACAGCTCCGAGCCGATGAACCAAGGGCTGCGCAGTCCGAACGCGCGTCCGGCGAAGGTGGTCTGGATCGCGAGTGCCCCAAGTGCGATCAGTGTGCGCATGCGCAGCGCCAGCACGATCGTGCGGGCTCTGCCGCCAGGCGTGCCCGGCGCCGGTCTTGTGACGCTGACTATCGACATGTGAGCCTGCTCTCCACCTTGCTCCCGCTGTCGGAGACAGACCGCGGGCGGCCCATGCAAGCCGCGGCGATCATGCGGGCCTATCGGTCCGGTGCCCCGCGCGCTTTAGGCAATTGGCAGATCGCGAGCGCACGTTGGATCAATCCCGCAAAGAGGGTCATTGAGCCGACAAACAACAGCCGACAAGGGATGGACTTGCGAAGGCATTGCTAAAGCCGACCCATGAGCGCCGCCGAAGGCAAAGCAGGATGAAGGCGGTAACCGTTGACCAGAACGGCTTCAACATGTCAGAACGCATTAACAAGATCGAGGGTTCTTCCGGCGGCGCCGAGCTTCCCGCCGATGTCGATCTGATGCTGCGCGCCCACGCGGAGACGCGCTGCCTCAGTCGCGAAGTGATCCCAGTGCTGCGTCAGATCGAGACCGGGAACGGCCTGCCGCAGGAGCAGTACGGCGCCGCGATGGCCTACCTGGAGGTGACCTGGCTTGCGGCGCGCCGCTGCGCGCAGGAGAGCGACGCGGCGCACAGGCAGCTCTGCGCGCTGCCCAGCGATGAGACCGGCACGCGCGCGGATCGTGACGAGCTGCATGGCGGCGCCTGCCGCTACTACGAGTCCGTGAAGGATCTGCGCGGCGTGGTGCAGCGACGCGTCAGCATGCTGCTGGACGCATGCGGGCATATAGCGTTGCGCCCGCGCGAGAGATCACACCACGCCGGTCGCTGAGGCTCAGGCCGCGCCGCGGCGAGCGACGCGTTGCAGCGGATGCCAGCGCGAGGCCGCATCGTGCGGGATCGCCGCGATTGCCTGCGCAACTTCGGCGCGACCCTGGGCATCCAGCTGCTGCGGCCTGTGTGAGAGCCAGTCCAGCAGATCGCGCCCGCGCACGAATGCGATCTGGCTTGATTCGGCGACGGCCTGCGGAAACTCGCACCAGAGCACGACGACCGGCGTCACCTTCGGGCCGCGACCGGTTCGCGTACGGATCTCCTTGTGCAGCGCTTTGGCCGATTCCATCACCTGCCGGTTGATGGCGCCGCTCGCTTTGTCGGCACGCGAGTCGGCCTCCTTGCGCAGCCAGAGCATGCCGTCCTTGACGCGGGCGGCGCCGACTCCCGGCGGCATGCTGGAGGCGATCGCAAAGACACCGGGAGGCCCGACGAGCACATGGTCGACGCCGTGGCGCGGGTCGATCCCGGAGATCACGTCCCAGTCGCGGCCGGCAAGCCGGCCAAGCAGCCGGTCGGTGCGCTGCGCGGCATCCACGCCGGCGTCTGGGGCCGGCGCGGCGGCACGTCGCCTGCGCAATTCAATGCGTCTCTGCATCACTTCCATTACATAGTCTCCGCCGGATGCCCTCAAGCCTC
This sequence comes from Solirubrobacteraceae bacterium, assembly GCA_036008645.1. Taxonomy (GTDB): domain Bacteria; phylum Actinomycetota; class Thermoleophilia; order Solirubrobacterales; family Solirubrobacteraceae; genus Palsa-744. Next base: position 109,816 of record DASYNI010000032.1, on the reverse strand, counting down.
TCCCCAGGGGCATAGCGTCCGGCCCTTGCTCTCCACGACGTATGGTACCGACCACCGAGCCCAGGAGCCACATGACCCCAACGCCCCGATTCGACCTGCAGTCCCATTCGACCCGCTCCGACGGGACGCTGGAGCCGGCAGCGGTAGTCGCTGCCGCCGCGCAGGCCGGCGTGGAGCTCCTGGCGCTCAGCGACCACGACACGATCGCCGGTGTCTCCGAAGCGATCGCGGCGGGCGCGCAGCATGGCGTCCGGGTCGTGCCCGCAGTGGAGATCTCGGCGCTCGATGACGGCGTTGCGGCGCCGCGGGAATTGCACATCCTGGGCTACCTGATCGATCACGAAGGGGAGACTTTCCAGCACTTGCTGCAGGACTTCCTCGGCGACCGTGAGCGCCGCACCCTGCGGATGCGCGACGGCCTGCGGGAGGCGGGCTTCGAGCTCGACGAAGCCGAGCTCGAGCAGCGGATCGCGCAGGGGCGACCGATCGGGCGTCCCCATCTTGCGAGCGCGGTGCTCGGCGCGCCGGCCAACGCACAGCGGCTGGCCAAGGAGGACATCGATGACATCGGGGGGCTTATCAGGGGCTACCTGATCGAGGGCAAGCCGGCCTTCAGGCTGAGGGAGACGCCGACCGTCGCGCAATCGATCGAGGCGATCCATGCCGCCGGCGGCGTGGCGATCTGGGCGCATCCGTTCTGGGATCTCTCAGATCCGCAGGAGACGATCGAGAGCGTCGAGCGCTTCCGTGCGGCGGGCATCGATGGGGTCGAGGCCTTCTACATCACGCATACGCAGGAGCAAACCGAGCTGCTGTTCGCCCACTGCGAGCAGCACGGGCTGCTGAGCACGGGGTCGGCGGACTTCCACGGGCCGGATAACCGGCTGTTCTCGAAATTCCTTGCGTTCGAGACTTACAGGCTTGTGCCGAACCTTGGGGCGATCACAGGTTAGGGAGTGCCCACAGCCGGCGCTCAGCCGGCGAGCACGCCCGCCAGCCGGTAGCTGAGCGCCTCAAGCGCGAGCTCCTCGGTGACGTTCTGGGAGAGGCTAAGACGTGTCTGAGCCACGTGGTCGATCGCGGCAGGCAGCCTGCGTGGATCGCCGCCGCCCTGCCGCAGGGCGGCGAGGTCTGCCTGCAGCGCATCAGCCGCATCGAGCGCGTGCGCCAGCTCGGGCGCGTCCTCTGCCAGGCAGAGCATGTCGCGCAGCCACAGCTCGACCAGGCTCAGGCCGGTATCAAGCGCACGCGTGCGCTGGCGGCGCTCGGCTCTGCGCGCAGCATCAACACCTTCGCGCTCACGACGGCGCCGCTCCTTGGCCGGCAGCAGATCCAGCTCGGCCGCCACCGCTGCGGTCACCTGCTCGCCCGCAGCCGCCCCCCTCGCGCCCGCGGCGTCCAGCAGCGCTCCCCACGGTCGCGAGGCCGGCGAGGCCTCTCCGGGCAGCGCAGCCTGCAACAGTGCGTGGGCGGCGCCGCGCAGCGCCACCCCCGCAGGGCTTGCAAGCTCGCGCGCAAGCTCCGCGTCGCCGAGTGCCAGCCGGGCACAGGCAGCAAGACTCTGCGGCAGCGAAACGGCGGCCTCCGCGTCCGCGCCCCGCTCCTGCCCCAGCAGCTCCTCGATCGCCGCCGGCGTGAGCGGATCGAAGCGGACGAGCTGGCAGCGCGAGACGATCGTGGGCAGCACGTCCTGGCGCCGGTCGGCGAGCAGGATCAGGTGCGCGAACGACGGCGGCTCCTCCAGGGTCTTCAGCAGCCGGTTGGCCGCGCGATCGTTCATCGCATCCGCGCCCTCGATCACGAACACTCTGCGAGCGGCCTCGAACGGCGTCCTGGTCGCAGCCGCGACGACCGGCTCATCGATGTCGACGACGAGCATCTCTGCGGCGCCGGTTGGCCGCACCCAGGTCAGGTCGGGATGCGCGCCGCGCTGCACGCGCTGCACCACCGCCTCATCGGGCGCGTCGCCGGATCCAGGCCGATCGCTCAGCAACGCTGCGGCGAACGCACGCGCAGCGGCACGCTTGCCGCTGCCCGGCGGACCGTGGAAGAGATAAGCGTGCGAGGGCTGACCCACAGGCGGCAGCGCGGGACCAAGGACCGCAGCCGCGTGCGGCTGGGACTCGGTGCCGGCAAGTATCTGCGCGCCCATCGGCCAATCCTAGAGGCGCGCGGCGCGCATCATCGCTAGCGTGCGCTACCCAGATGGCCGCGGGCAGACTGATCACGATTGAGGGTCTCGACGGCGCGGGCAAGACCACACTGGTGCAGGCGCTCGCGCAAGAGCTGCAGCGCCGGGGCCTGCCGGTGGTCGTGCTACGCGAGCCAGGCGGCGTGCCGGTCTCCGAGCGCATCAGGGAGCTGGTCAAGGACCCTAGTGCGCACGTCAGCGCCAGGACGGAGGCGCTGCTCTATGCGGCCGCACGCGCGCAGCTGGTCAGCGAGCGGCTGTTGCCTGAGCTGGAGCAGGGGCATTTCGTGCTGCTCGACCGCTTCCTCGATTCCTCGCTTGCCTACCAGGGCGCCGGCCGGGAACTCGGCGTCGAGCAGGTGCGGGAGATCAACCTGTTTGCGACCGGTGGCCTCGCACCAGACCGCACGCTGCTGCTGACGATCTCCCCCGCGGCCGGGCGCACGCGCCAGGACGGTCGTGGGCAGGAGCCCGACCGACTGGAACGCGAGGACAGTGCCTTCTTTACGGCGGTGGCGGATGCCTACGATCAGCTCGCACGCCAGGAGCCTGACCGCATATGGACGATCGACGCAACCGGGGCGCCGGCCGAAGTACTCGCCGCGGCGCTGGCCGCCCTCGCGGACCTCATTCCGTCGGGCTGATCGGCTTGGAGTTGCCGATCACTTCACCCGCGGAGTTGAGCGCCTGCACCGCGAGGTAGGGCTGGTCCTGGCCGTGCAGCGTGGTCTCGAAACCACTGCTGGAGGCGTTGCCGATCGGGCTCAGCTGAGTGGCTGAGCTGCCGCCCAAAAGCCGCCAGCTTGCGACTTCGGTCGCGCCGTTCCAACTGGCCCACGCTTCCACGCTGCCGCCGCTCTTGCGCGCCGCCAGCGAAGGCGGCCAGTACGGCGTCGCTTTCCATTCAAACTTGTAGGTGCGGTAGGACTCGGTTTCGTACTTCACCGGTTGCGCCCACATGTGCGCGTCGTAGATCATCTGCCCCGAGGAGCTGAATTCGCTGAAGTACGGTTCCTGGCCCCAACCCATGAACCAGTTGCCGTTGCTCATCTGCTGGACGTCGCCCTGACTGTTTGCCTTCAGCGGGCTTGAATGCCTCAGTTCCTGCACCAGACGGTCTTTGCCGCCGCTGACTTCGACGATCGCCCCGCGGGTCTGTTCGTGCACCCAGGGCGAGCCGCCGTTGTCGAAGATGCTGATCTGGCCGTTGGGCAGCGTCATCGCGTCGTGCTGGTAGGCGGTTTCGCTTCCCGCTTCCATCTTCACGCTCGACTTCTTGCCGCCGATTTTCTCGATCACTTGACCTGTCTTGTCGTTGATCAGCCACAGCGCCGAAGTGTTGCGTGAGGAGAGCAGCGTCGTGCCGTCGCCGCGCGGATCGATCGTGTTGAGGTGAAAGAAATCGAATGGCCATTCCGTCGAGGATTTTTCGGCCGAGGCGACGGATTCACTCAGCGCGACGTGATCGGCGCTCGTCCACTCCCGCCGCACGAGGCCTGTCTTGACGTCGATTTCCTGGAAGCTCGCGTCGGTCAGCGCCGCGTTCTTGCGCCCACCGACCGAGCTCAGGTCGCAGTGGATTGTGCGGAACACGGTCAGCAGCGCCGTGTGGTCGCCCTCCAGATGAAACTCGTGCAGGTCAGCGAGATTGCCGTTGCCGGCCTTGACTTTCAAGATCTGCTTGTAGGAGCTGTTGGCGATGATCTCTTCGCCCAGTCCAAACCCCTGCGGTGGGATGTAACCCTGCCACCAGGTCAGCACCGGTTTATCTTCATAGCTTTGCACCTGCAGGTTGGTCGCCTTCATTTCCCCGGGCAGCACATCCATCCAGACCAGCTGGCCCTGCTGGGTGTAGATCGTCGGCCCGTTGGGACCAGGACCCGAGTAGGGCGCCATGAAGATGTCCCCCGGCGAGACGCCGGCCGATTCGGTGCTCACGTCCACGCTCGGCGGCTGCAGTTCTGGCGCCGAGTGAAAGCTCTGCACGCTGCCGGCGGGCGGCGTCGGCCGCGGGCTTGTGAGCTGCGTCGCGTAGGGAATCGGGTCTGGGTAGGCCACCCCGAATTCATAGGTGAAGGGCACAGTGGCGCCGCCGGAGCGGATCTGGCCGCTGACGGTCACCATCTCGCCGGACTGGAAGGGCGCTTCGGGCACGAAGCTCGCACCGTCGCCCTGCGAGTAGGCCTCCAGGCGGCCGGGGTGCGACCCGGTCAGAGAGCCGTCAGCGCTTATATCTTCAATATCGCTCGCCGGCACCCCGAGGAAGCTGATCTGGGTCTGGGGCATCGCGTCGTAGGAGCCCGGCAGCGGCGAGACCTGCACGCTGGTGTGCGCCAGTACGTCTGAGACGTTGAGCTGCGCCGGCACGCACTTGGCGGCGATCGGGCTGGTGAAGGCAGTCTGCTCGCCGGCTATGTGCCCGCCGGCGACCGCGAGCGCGCCGCCGCCTAGCAGCGCGACGATCACGACTGTCCAGAGCAGGGTGCGCCGTACCCGGCGCGGCGGCGAGCTCACCCGCCACCCGTCGGGATCACCTTCGATTCGCCGATCACTTCACCGGCGGCATTGAGCGCCTGGGCCAGCACGTCGGTGACGCCGCGCGTGGTGATGGCCGTCTCAAAGCCGGCGGCCGGCGCGGTGGCCAGTGCTTCCAGCGTGTGCGCGGAGGAGCCCCCGAACAGCCGCCAGCTGGCCACGTCGGTGGCGCCGTCGAAGCTCATGTAGGAGGTGGTGCCGGCGCCGCTGTTGTCGGCCAGGAGGTTGGGCGCAGCCGTGGGCTGCCCCTGCCAGGGCGCGCGGTAGACGCGGTAGCCGACCTCGCCGGCGGGGAATCTGGCTTCGTAGATCACGTTTCCTTCGCTGTCGAATTCGGTCAGGCTCGGCAGCCCGCCGAAGCCAAGCAGCCAGTTTCCCTGCGCCAGCGGCTGGATCGAGCCCTGGCCGACTTCACGAGGCGTGCCGAAGCTGCCCGGCAGCTGGCCGTAGGGGGCAAGGCTTGCCGTGTTGTTCGACCATTCGAGGTCCAACACCTCCCCGCGCGGATGCGATACGGATTGCGCGCCGCCGTCGTAGAGCGCCAGCTGGCCGCCGGGCAGCAGTTGCGCCTCTTCGGGCCAGCCGAAGCGCACGCCGGAGGCGAGTTGCAGGCTGCTTTGACGCGTGCCGAGCTGCCAGGCGATCTGGCCGGTGTGTGGGGCGATCGCATATATGCCCCAGACGTTGCGGGCGCAGATCAGGAGCTTGCCTTCCGGCAGCACCTGCAGCGAGTCGAGGTGGAAGTAGTCGTAGGGCCCGCTGCTTGGCGCTTTGATCCGTGACTGCGAGAGCGGGACGTGACCAAGGCTCTGCCATTCCCACATCACAAGGCCGGTCCGCACGTCGATCTCCTGCACGGCAGAGTCGAGCACGACCGCCCTGCGCACGGCGCCGTTGCTGCCAGGGACCGGGACATCGGTCCAAACCGGGTAGTAGACAGTGATGTAGGCCGCGCCAGAGGAGGTGAGCTGCACGTCGTGCAGGTCTGCCGGCAGGCCGTTTCCGCCCTTGATGCGCGCGACCGGTTCATAGGCGCTGTTGGCGATCACGTCTTCGCCGGTGCCGAACCCAAAGGTGTTGATCAGCCCCTGCCACCAGAGCAGGTCATCGTGGCCCTGCCAGACCTGCGGTCGCAGGTCGGCGATGCCCCAGTCGGGGTTGGGCGGTCGGTGAAACCAGACCAGTTCGCCGGAGCTTTCAAAGATCATCGCCCCGTGTTCGGCGGGCCCGGCATACGGCGTGAGGAAGATGTCGCCCGGCGCGGAGCGCGGACCTGCCTGATGGGTCACGTCGACCTTCGGTGGTTTGAGATCGACGGAGTGGTAGGCCTGCGCGTCGCCGCGCGTGCCGGGAATTTCAAAGGGGGCTTCGTACTTCAGGCGCGCGGGGCTCGCGACCCGGAAGCTCGTTGCGATCGGACGCGGGCCTTTCGCGGTCCTAACGGTCGCACATACGTTCACCTGCTCGCCTGCGGCGAACGGCGAGTTGGAGATGAAGCTCGCGCCGGTAGCGGAGTCGTAGGAGCGCAGCCTGCCGGAGTGCCGCCCGGTGCGAGAGCCGATCACGTTCACCGAACGAAGCTGCGCGGCGCGCACGCCAAGGAAGCTGACCTGCGTCTGCGGCGATGCCTCCGGCGTGCCGGGCAATGGGGAGACCGTGACCTGCGAGAGCTTGGCGCCAGGGCAGGTGGTCGGTGTCCTATTGCCCGCATGGACGCGAGCGGTGTCCGCCATGCCGGCGGCGGCGCCAACAGCGGGCGCGCCAAAGTTCGCCGCGAGAACGATCGCAAACGCCACCGCCAGCGATGTAGGCTGCGGGATCGTGATGCTTCTACGGCGCATCCGTGGGCTCAAATGCTTTCTCCTGTCTTGACTACGCAGCCGCCGCCCCGCGACGCTCCCCAGCGCTGACGCGCAAATGATCCTAACGACCGCCTAACGTCAGACGCGCACCCAAGTTGCGCCGCGCGGCAGGCCGACCGCTATTCTCACCGCCGCTTGCGCGCAGCCAGATCCCCGCTCTGCCTCCTCCTCTCGTGCGCGCTGCTCGCAGTGCTCCTCTGCGGCTGCGGCGGCTCGGACAATGCCAAAACGAGCGACACCTCGCCCGCGGCCAAGCTCCCGAGCGTCCCTGCTGCCGCCCCTTCGCCGCTGCCGGCGCCGCTGGCGCACCCGGTGAAGGCAACGCTGATCCTCGACTTCGTGCCAAACGCCGTGCACGCAGGCATCTACAGAGCGCTGGCGGAAGGCATCTACAGGCACGAGGGGATCGATCTGAAGGTGATTGAGCCCTCCGAAACGCAGGACACGCTCAGCCTGATCGACGCGGGCAAGGCCGACTTCGGCCTGGCGGACGGCAGCGACGTGGCCACGCTGATCGCCAAAGGCGGTGACGCGCAGGCGATCATGGCGATCGCGCAGCGCCCGCTCGGTGGACTGATCGCACGCGCCTCCGAGCATCTCTCCTCGCCAGCGCAGCTGCAGGGCAAGACGGTCGGCATCACCGGGGTGCCATCCGACAGCGCGGTCCTCGACACCGAGGTGCGCGCCGGCGGCGGGGACCCGCGCAAGGTCCACGTGCTCACCGTCGGCTTCAACGGCGCGCAGGCGCTGCGCGCCGACCGGATCGACGCCTTCACGGGCTTCTGGCCCGCCGACGGGGTCCAGCTGCAGGTCACCGGCGAGCCGGTCACCTCCTTCAAGCTCGACCAGTGGGGCGGCCCTCCCTATCCAGGTCTGGTTGCCTTCAGCAACCGGCACCTGATCGCCTCCGACCCGGCGCTGGTCCGGAACTTCGTCGCCGCGACAGTGCGCGGCTACCAGCTCACGCTGCGCAGCCCGCAGCGCAGCCTGCACGACCTGCTGGCGCTGAACCCCGAAGTGGAGGCGAAGGTCGCGCGGGCCTCGCTGGCCGCCTACCTGCCGCTGTTCACCGAAGACGGCAGGGTGCCGTTCGGCACGCTGCAGGGCGCGCATATCGAAGCGCTCTCCAGTTGGATGGTCGGCCACGGGCTGATCGGGACGCCGGTGCCGTTTACGCGATACGGCACCGATCGCTTCCTACCGCCCGGCGGCTGAGAGACGCGCCGGGCACGCGACCTGAGCACACTCGCTCGCCGGATAGGCTGAGCGTGAGAGCGATGAGCCAGACGATCGTGAGCGATCTGCGAGACGCGCTGACGGCGATCGTCGGCGCCCAGCACGTGCTTGACGTGCCCACCTCCTCGCACTACAACCACGACGCGACGATCGCGGGTGGCCGCCGCGGCGGTGCGCTGCTGGCGGTCAGGCCTGGCAGCACCGCGCAGGTCGCCGAGGTGGTGCGGAGCCTGTATGAGCGTGAGGTGCCGATCGTGCCGCGCGGCGGCGGCAGCGGGCTGGCGGGCGGGGCCGTACCCTCTGCTGGATCGGTGGTCTGTTCGCTGGAGCGGATGACGGCTGTGCGGGAGCTATCGCCGCGCAGCTGGCGCATGCACGTCGAGGCGGGCCTGACTACCGCCCACGTCCACCGGCTTGCGCGCGAGAACGGGCTGCTCTTCCCTCCCGACCCGGGAGCTTCGGAGCAGTCACAGATCGGCGGCAACGTCGCCACCAACGCCGGCGGGCCGCACGCCTTCAAGTACGGCGCCACCCGCGACTGGGTGACCGGTATCGAGGCGGTGCTCGCCGGCGGGGAGATCGTGCAGCTCGGCGGCGCCTGCCGCAAGGACGTAGGCGGCTATGACCTGCGCGGCCTGCTGATCGGCTCCGAGGGTACGCTCGGCGTGATCACCGCCGTGCAGCTGCGGCTCACGCCGGCCCCGGAGCAGGCGATCGTGCTCGTGGCCTTCTTCGACAGCGAGGCGCGCGGGTGCGAGGCGATCCTCGAGGTGCTCGGCAGCGGGGTGCTGGCGGCCGCGCTCGACTTCCTCGACGGCGCCACACTGCGCGCCGCCACCCGCACCTACCCAGGTCAGGTGCCGCCGGAGGCGGCCTTCGCCCTGCTGATCGAGGTGGATGGCAGCGCGGCGCAGACGCAAGCCGATCGGGACGAGCTGCTGAACACACTTGCCCCCATCTGTCTCGGCGTGCAGGAGCCGGCCTCCGGCGAGCTCTGGCGTTGGCGGGACGGGATCAACCCGCTGGTGGCGGCGATCGATGGGGGTAAGGTGGGCGAGGACGTGGTCGTGCCGGTCGAGCGCCTGCACGACCTGCTGCGTGGCTTTGAGGCCATTGCCGCCGAAAACGGCTTGAAATCATGCGCCTGGGGCCATGGCGCCGACGGAAACGTGCACGCCAACGTGCTGATCGACCCGCGCAGCGAGCGCGACCAGCAGGCCGTTGCGAGAGTCGGCGATCGCCTGCTCGACCTGGTCGTTGCGATGGGCGGAGCGATCAGCGGAGAGCACGGATTGGGACTGATCAAGAGCGGCGGCCAGCTTTCCAAGCAATGGAATCAGGCGGCCGTACGTCTGCATGAGAAGGTCAAGCAGGAGTTTGACCCGAAGGGCCTCTTCAACCCCGGCAAGAAGCTTCCGTAGGAGTTAGATATCGCCTAGACAAGCCATTCTTCCGGCCGGAGCGCTACTCTCCGCGCTCGCTGTTCCCACAGGTCCATGATCCGAAAGGAATCTCTGCAATGAACAAGACCCAGCTCGTCGACGCGGTCTCCGCCGACAGCGGCCTCACCAAGGCGGACGCCCAGCGCGCGATCGAGTCGTTCGTCGGCACCGTCAGCAAGACGCTGAAGAAGGGTGACGAGGTTGCGATCACCGGCTTTGGCAAGTTCTCGGTCGTCAAACGCGCAGCGCGCCAAGGCGTCAACCCCAGGACGGGCGAGAAGGTGAAGATCAAAGCGACCAAGGCGCCGAAGTTCACCGCCGGCGCTGGCCTCAAGCAGGCGGTGAGCGGCAAGAAGTAGGGGGGCTTTGAGACTGCTCGCCGCGCGCCCCTGGCCACGGGGTGCGCGGTCAGAGCAAGGCTGGTAGCGTCGGGGTGGCGATGGCGCGCGTGGAGGAGCTTCAGGGTCTCGCCAGCTTCGACTACACCGACCCTGCGATGCGCGGGCCGGCGTTTCACGCCGCACTGGACCGCCTGCGCTCGCAGGGCTGGCTGGCAAAGGGGCCCTACGGCTTCGTGGTGCTCGACCGGGAGGCGGGCGAGCACTTCCTGCGCAGTCGCAACGCCAGCTTCCCCGGAGCCGCGATTGCGGAGCTCTTCCAGGTGCAGGAGGGACCGTTGCGGGAGGAGATGCGCCGCAACATCCTGCATCTGAACGGCGCGGACCACAGCCGGCTACGCAGCCTGCTAAATCCCTCGCTCTCGCCGAAGGCGGTTCAGCGCCACAGGCCGGCAATGCGCGAGCTGTTGGGAGCGCTCTTCGATCGGATGGCGGCCGACGCCTGCGTGGGGCAGCGGCTCTCGCGAGAGCTGGTGGAGACGATCACCAAGCCCTACCCAGCGGAAGTGATCGCTCAGGTGATGGGAGCTCCACTGTCCGACGCGCCACAGCTCAACCATTGGTCGCAGTGGATCCAGCGCCAGTTCGACGCCCAGAGCATGATCGAGCAGCGCGATCAGATCGAAGCCGCGGTGGCCGAGTTCTACGAGTACGCCGACGCGCTGCTGGCCGCCCGCCGCCGGCAGCCCGGCGAGGATCTGATCTCGATGCTCCTGGCCGCCGAGGAGCAGGGCGATCGCCTTTCAGAGGTCGAGTGCGTGAACCTCGTGCTCAACGTGCTTGTGGGCGGCGTGGACACGACGCAGAGCCAGCTCGCCCACGCCCTGCGGCTCTTTGCAGAACACCCGGAGCAGTGGGAGATGCTCGCGCGCGAGCCCGAGCTGGTCGGGCAGGCGGTGCAGGAGACACTGCGCTTTGAGCCGGTGACGCCCTTCAGCGCCAGAATCGTCGAGCAGGAGATCGTCTTCCGGGACGTGACCTTCCCCCCGGGGACGATCGTGATGGTGTGCGCGTTCACCGGCAACAGGGACCTCGACGGGGAGGTCTCCGCCGAGTCCTTCGACATCGCGGCCGATCGGCCGCGGGCACGCAACCTCACCTTCGGGGCGGGCATCCACTACTGCGTGGGCGCGAACCTCGCGCAGGCCGAGCTGGAGGAGGCACTTTCGTTCCTTGCGCCGCGGATGCGGGGCCTGCAGCTCGATGGGGAGCCGAAGTACGGGAGCATCACCGGCATCTACGGGCTGGCTTCGCTGCCGGTGAGCTTCGAGCTGGCATCCGCGGGGTAGCGGCGCGGGCATCGGCCCGTTGTAGACAAACGACCGCGGACGAACATCTGGTCTGCTGTCGAAAGATCGAATAGCGATCTTTGTGTCGGCCGATGGGTCGGCGTGCCGTTAGATCGAAGACAGCGGCTAGGCAGATCGACCCGGCGCGGTGCGCAATCCGTGGGGGGTCTGACGCGGAGAGCGAACGACACGGAGTCGACGGGCTATCTGCGGCTTCACGCCCACCCATGACGAAAGGACTCGACTGATGCTCTCTTGCGGAAGACTCAGACCCCATCGATGCTTGCTCGCGGGCGCCGCGGCTGCGATTGTCGCGCTTCTGCTCTGCGCGCCGGGAAGCGTGGCCGGCGTCTACCACGTCTTTTCGTGCCGGATTCCTTATGGGGCGCAGGCGGGGGATGTGGCGCCGGTGGAAGAAACAGAAAGCGAAACGGGGGTCCCAGGCAAGTGGACCCACTGGACCACCGGTACGGCGCTGTATGGAAACGGATGCGCAAGCGGAGGGTCGCTGATCAACGCGCTCCAGGGTGGTGCTAGCCATAGCCGCGCCGACCTGAGCACCAGGACGTTTACCGCTCCCGACGGGGAGTCAATCCAGGAAGTCGTGCTCTGGCGAGCAGGAGACGCAGACGGCGGCTCAGGCTATCTCTTCTGGCTTGCCGGTCTTCACGATCCTGCCGCTGACGAAGCGGTGACAAGCGAAGATACATTCGACGGGTGTGCATTCAGTTGGGGATGTCCACATCCGGCTGGCCTAGGCAGCACTGCGGAGCCTTTGTCGCCGTCAAGCAAGGTCACCGTATCCGGCCCTCCCTTTCCGAGCGGGAGCCTCTATATCAACGCTTCATGCGAACGAGCGAGCTGCCCATCCTCGGAAGAGGATGGCGACGGGTACGCCGCGGTCGTCTACATCTATGCCACCGACATCGCCCTCGAAGAGCAGGCGACCCCAACAGCCGGCGACCTCAGTGGCGAACTCGCAGGCAGCGAACCGCTTAGCGGCACCGCGTCGCTCTTCTTCCAAGCCTCAGACGCCGGCTCCGGCGTCTACAAGGAGATCGTGAGCCTCGATGGCGAGGTCGTGAGCAGCCAGATCATCGACGAAACCGCGCTTTGCAAAGAAGTGCCTTCGGTGCCGGCGGAAGACGGCCCCGCCTTCCTCTCTGCTCAGCCGTGTCCATCCACCGCGAACGGCCGTGTCTCGCTCGATACAACGAAGCTGTCCAACGGCGCCCACCATCTGCTCGTCGAAGTCACCAACGCAGCCGGTAACGCGACAACCGTTCTCAGTAAGACGATCGAGGTGGCCAATGGATCGGCGCAGAATGCAGGCTCCTCCCAGCAGATCACGTCCAACACAGCGGTCGTCCAGTTGACCGGGAGCCTCCCCAACGGCACACCACCCTCCGATCACCCAACGCTGTCGGTGCAGTGGGCACGCGCCCGCAGCACCACGCTCACGAGCGCCTTCGAGAAGACGCAGACAATCACAGGACGCCTCACAGGCCCGTCCGGGAGCCCGATTGCAGACGCGACGATCGACCTCAACGTCCGCAAGAGCTACGGCGGCGCGCCGTTGATCGCGCTCGGCTCGGCGACCACGAATGCACAGGGCGATTTCAGCTTCCACCTGGGCAAGCAAAGTTCCTCGCAGCGCATCGAGCTCAGCTACTCACCGACGCTGGGCGGACAGCCGGTCGTCTCGCAGACACTGGTGCTGAGGGTGCCCGCGGCCCTGAAGCTCAACGTTACGCCCGGCTCCGTGGGGGCCGGCGAAACGATCCGCCTGCAGGGCAGGATCCTGGGGACGCCGATCCCACCGGGCGGCAAGCAGGTCGTGCTGGAGGCGCGATCGCAGGGCAGCCGCTGGCTGCAGTTCCTTGTCGTGCGCAGCGGGCGAAGCGGCCGCTTCAAGGGCGCCCATCGCTTTCGCCTGCCGGGGCCGGTGCGGTACTGGTTCAGGGCCATCTGCCCCGAAGAAGCGGACTTCCCGTTCGCGACCGGCAGCTCCAATCAGGTGACGGTGTTGGAGAGATGAGCCCGCTCGGCGCCTCACGGCAATCCTGGCCGGCGGCCTGCCGCAGCAGCTTCATGGCGCCGTATGCGTGGATCCCGCCATCTGCAGGCCCCCGGGTCGCCCGCGATGCGCCAAACCAGGCGCATCATGCGCCGTGATTGGCGCATCTTGCTGCCATATCAGCACCGGACCAGGTTCGATCAACAACGCAATGCGAATCGCTATGCTCTACGCATGACACAACTCGTTGCAAGAATAGATGACGATCTTGTCGCGGCTGTCGATGACCTAGTGGCCGCCGGCGTGATCGCCAGCCGCTCGGAGGCGATGCGTATTGGCCTTCAGGTGCTCGTCGAGGAACATCGCAAACGGATTGTCGGGGAACGCATCACAGATGCCTACCGTCGCCGGCCACAGACCGATGACGAGCTTGCTGGTCTCGACGCCGGTACACGCGCTCTTGTTGAGGAGGAGCCTTGGTGAGCGTCCCCAGACAGGGAGAGATCTGGTGGGCGGAGACCGAGGACAAGCGGCGGCCGGTGCTCGTGGTCACACGTTCGGAGGCAATCGAGGTGCTCACGAGCATCGTCGTGGCTCCAGTCACCCGCGCCGTCCGCGGCATTCCGACCGAGATCCCGCTCGGCGAGCGCGAGGGCCTGCCGGCTGACTGCGCCGCCTCCTTCGACAACCTCCAGCGGACGAGGCGCTCTGCTCTGGCTCAGCGCGTCGGCGAGCTTGGCGCGCGGCGCCAGGAGATATGCGAGGCGCTGCGGGCTCTCAGCGACTGCTGAGCGGCTCCGTCGCAGCCTGTAGGCTCCCCGCCCATGTCTGAACGTCAAACTGCCTTGATAACCGGTGTCACCGGCCAGGATGGCTCCTACCTCGCCGAGCTGCTGCTCGAGAAGGGCTACGAGGTCCACGGAATGGTGCGCCGCTCCTCCACTGAGAAGTTCGACCGCATCGAGCACCTCCGAGACAAGATCACGCTGCACCAGGCCGACCTGCTCGACCATCGCTCGCTCGTCGATGCGATGAGGGCGGCGAAGCCGACGGAGATCTACAACCTCGCCGCGATGTCCTTCGTCGCGGTCTCCTGGATCCAGCCTACGCTGACCGCCGAGTTCACGGGCGTGGGCGTGACGCGGATGCTGGAGGCGATGCGGGAAGTCTGCCCCCAGGCCCGCTTCTACCAGGCCTCCTCAAGCGAGATGTTCGGCAAGGTGTTGGAGGTCCCGCAGACCGAGACGACGCCGTTCTACCCGCGTTCTCCCTATGGCGTCGCGAAGGTCTACGGCCACTTCATCACCGTTAACTATCGTGAGTCATACGATCTGCACGCGACCAGCGGGATACTCTTCAACCACGAGAGCCCTCGCCGCGGACTGGAGTTCGTGACCCGCAAGATCACCTGGCACGCGGCCGCGATCAAGCTCGGGCTCGCGGAGAAGCTGAGCCTCGGCAACCTTGACGCCGAACGGGATTGGGGCTACGCCAAGGACTATGTCGAGGCGATGTGGCTGATGCTCCAGCAGGACACCCCGGAGGACTACGTGATCGCCACTGGCGTCGCGCATTCGGTCAAGGAATGCCTTCAGATCGCCTTCGATCAGGCCGGCCTGCCGATCGACGATCACGTCGCGATCGACGACTCGCTCAAGCGCCCGGCGGAGGTCGACCACCTGATCGGCGACCTTTCCAAGGCCAAGCGCGACCTCGGCTGGGAGCCGCAGACCAGCTTCGAGCAGCTGATCAGGCTGATGGTCGACGCGGACCTGAAGCTGCTGAGCGCCGGTCGCGGCTGATGGGCGCCCGCCGGGCGCTCATAACCGGCATCACGGGCCAGGACGGCTCCTTTCTGGCTGAGCTGCTGCTGGCGAAGGGATACTCAGTAATAGGCACCATCCGTGGCCGAGCCAGCGATCCGCTCGGTTGTTCAGAGCATCTGCGCGGAGAGGTCTCGTTGGTCGCCGCCGACCTCGAGCAGCCGCAGAGCCTGCGCGCCGCCGTCGCTGAGGTGCAGCCCGACGAGCTTTACCACCTCGCTGCACCTTCGTTTGTGCCGTACTCCTGGCAGCACCCCACCAAGACCCTGGCGAGCATCGCTGGCTCAACAGCGGCTCTGCTGGAGGCTGTGCGCGAGCACTCCAAGAGCACCCGAACGTTCGTGGCGGCTTCGGGGGCGATGTTCGGTGATGCGCATGAGAGCCCGCAACGAGAGACCACACCCTGCCGCCCGCAGACGCCCTATGCAACCGCGAAGCTGGCCGCACACCATCTCGTCGGCCAGCTCAGAGCCCACGACGGCCTCTTCGCCTGCTCCGGAATCCTTTACAACCACGAGTCAGAGCGCCGGCCGGAGCGCTTCGTGACACGGAAGATCACTCGTGCAGCGGCGGCGATCAAGCTCGGGCTTGCCGATCATGTAGCGCTCGGCGACCTCGACGTAGTGCGCGATTGGTCCTTCGCCGGAGACATCGTTCGCGGTGCCTGGCTGATGCTCCAGCAAGACGTTCCCGGTGACTGCATCCTTGCCAGCGGGACGCCGCACACGGTCTCTGATCTTGCGAACGCCGCCTTCTCTCATGTCGGACTGGACACAAGCCGCTACATCCGCGTCGATCCGAGCCTAGTGCGGGCGACTGAGGCCACACCACAGGTCGGCGATCCGAGTCGTGCCCGCGAGCGGCTCGGCTGGCAGCCGACGCTGGCTTTTGAGCAGTTGGTACAGCGCATGGTCGAGCACGATCTGCAAGATCTGGGCTAACGTGCAGGCCGATCTGTGTGCCTTCCGCGTCTGCTCCTGCGCCCGTTTGATGACCGGCGTTGCATCCGCGGATTCCGTATCGACTGAGACCAGAAGATGACAAGCGAAGCCGCTTCCACCGATGAGCTCCGCAGAGGGCTTGCCCGCCGGACGATCTCGGCGTTGCTGCCCCTCGCCGTCAAGAGGGCGATCGATCGCATCCGGATGCGCCGGTTCCTCGCGATCATCGCGCCCGCCAACGCAGAGTACGTCCTTCGCTTCGGGCTGGAGGTGCGACGCGGGCCATTCACGGGCATGCTCTACCTCGAAGGTCTGGAGCGTACCTCGCCCGACCTGATCACGAAGGTAGCCGGCACCTACGAGTCCGAGCTGCATGCCGCCTTCAGCCAGTGGGTGGAGCGGGACATCCCGCTGGTGGTCAACGTCGGATGCGCCGAGGGCTATTACGCCGTCGGCTTGGCGCGCGCGATGCCGCAGGCGAAGGTGTTGGCCTACGACATTCTGGAGAGCGCGCGCTCACAGTGCGCGAGGATGGCGGCCGTCAACGGCGTCGCCGAGCGTGTCGAGTTGCACGAGGCATGCACGCCTGCGACGCTCGCGGGCCTGCCCGACGCCGGCGTCGCGCTTCTTTGCGACTGCGAGGGCTACGAGAAGCAACTGCTCGATCCGGAGCTCGCGCCGACGCTGAGAAAGTGGCAGATCATCGTCGAGCTGCACGACTTCATCGATCCCACCATCACTGAGACCATTGTGGCCCGCTTCGCGGCAACGCATGAGGTGGAGCTGATCCCGTCGCTGCCGCCCGACTACCAGAGGCTAGAGGAGCTCAACTTCATGACGCCGCGCCAGCGCCAGCATGCTCTCACGGAGCGCCCGGTACCGATGAGCTGGGCGCACCTGCGCCCGCACTGATCGCGGACGAGCCATGCCGCTGTTGAGGCACCGAGCCCACCGGCAGGCGGGTAGCGCTCAACGAGCGCTCCCAAAGCTTCAATTCGACTAGAGTCCAATAGCAGAAAGAGAGCATCGCGACAGTCAGGCCGTAGCGGCCACTACGATAGCCGCGGTTGCGAAGGTAGAGGTCGCCGAAGCGCATCAGCGGCACCACAAGTGCCCGCAAGAGTCGTGGACGCCGCCCGCTGCGCTGCAGGTGGTCCGCCTCGATGTCGGTGTAGCGGTTGGCCGAGGCGACCCAGGCTGAGATCGTAGGGAAGCTGTGATGGACGATTGCGTTGTCCGGATGCGTGGGTGCACGCTCAACATGGCCGGCAACCTGCGGTCCCACATGCGTGCGATGCCCTGGCCAGGTGGTCAGATCGGGTCTGAAGAGCCGCAGCTGCCAGTCTGGCCAGATCCCGGAAGAGGGCGTCCACCAGCCGAACTGGAAGTTCTGCCGCGGTAGCCACATCCCAGCGAGGTCGTCCCGCACCACGCAGGCCGCAGCGAGCGCGGCGAGCCCTGCCCCGGCGCGCTCATCGGCGTCGAGCACCAGCATCCACGGCTGCGTGGCGGCGTCGATGCCTGCCTGACGGCCGGGCTCTGCCCATCCCGCAGGCGGCACGCTCACGACCTTTGCGCCTGCCGCCCGTGCGATCTTGCACGTCTCATCGTCGCTGTCCATATCGACGACTACGATCTCGCTGACCCAGGAACGCACGCTCTCGATGCAGTCCGGCAAGTCGGCGGCAGCGTTTCTGGTGCTGACGCAGAGAGTGATCGGCAGTTGCTCCACGAGCGACAAGATAGTCGCTGAGGGCCAGCTGACCGCCGACGCTATGAGGTTGGTGCCCATGCCACTGCGGTCATGAGGACGCGTACGCAGCCGCCGGGAAGCCGAGGCGTTCAACGCTCTATCAGCGCGCGTGCTGGGCCACCGACCGCACCTTCGCCTCGGCAGTGGCGGCAATCATCATCGCCGTCCTAGTGCGCAACGAGTATCCGGGGAAGTGGCGAATCCGGGCAGGCTGAAGAGCAGCGGTGGCGATTGCGGCCCAGCCCGGCGGGACGATTGAATTCCAGCTTTGAGAAATAAACTTCGTCCGCTCAAACGTCGGCGTAGCACGCGCGGGCAAAGGCGGATCGAGCTGGTAGCCGAGTAGCTCGCAGACGGCTGCATTCTCCCACCAGCGATGATTGACATGCTGCCGCAGCTCCCACACCGCGTCCAGGAAGGCAGCAGCCTCGGCGCCGCCCCGCAGCATCATCACGCCGGTGTTCGGCATCTGCCAGTCGCGACCGCGATGCTCGACCAGGTAGAGGAGCTTGCCCTCCTCCAGTTCGCTTGCGAGGTCGACCCGCGCATCGACGATCACCAGGTCGGCGTCGAGCCAGACGACCAACTCATAGCGCTCCACGAGGTCGCGCAGGATCTTGATCTTCGACCACGGCGCCGGTCTAGAGGAGTCCACCACCTCGGAATGGAGCCTGAGGTCGTAGCCATGGCGGCGTGCATAGGGCTCGATCGTCTGGCGCGCCAGCGCGAGCAGGCGTCGCTGTGGACCTGCTCCCAGTGAGGCGATCACCCGGTCGTCGCTCACAGCTGGCCGGCCCACTTGCGCTTGAAGTAACGGGTGTTACGTCGATGAATGCGCCATAGCATCTCGCGGCGCCCGTTGTGGGACAGTCGCTGCCACGGGCGAGCACTGGAGATGTGGAACTCGTGGCGATGATCGACGCCGGCCACGACGTAGCATCCGAGATGCTGCCGCAGGCGGATCTCCGTGCAGAAGTCCACCTCCTCGCACGTGCAGGGCGCGTAGCTCTCATCGAACCCACCCGCGCGCTCGTAGACCTCGCGACGGGCAGCGAGCAGGAAGCCGGAGACGATGTCGCATGCGAGCAACTCCCCGGGCGGCCGGCCGCTGGGATCAATCCAGGCTTCGTGCCGCAGCCGCAACAGGTCAAAGTGCGCACCAAGCGGTCCCACCACCCCGACCTCAGCATGCTCCCTGAGCGTGGAGGCAAGCCGCTCCAGCGAGCCCGCGCCGAGAATCACGTCGTCGTTGGCAAACACAAGTACATCCCCCCGCGCCATACGCGCGGCGGCATTCCAACCGGGGGCCACGCCTCGATTGACGCCAAGGTCGACTACGCGGGCGCCAGCCGGTACGCCGGCCTGCTCGATGCTAACCCCGTTGAGAGCAACGACGAGCTCGCCCGAGAATGCTCCGAGCGCGGCGGGGACGCTGCTCGCAAGGCTCGCCACGTTTGGCGCCTTATGCGCTTGGTAGACAGGTACGCACACAGAGATGAACGGCTGCTCGACGGGCGCGGTCATCGCGTCTGGGAGCGGATTGCGATCATCGCGCCTACCGCGGAATCTGTGCGAGCACGAACCACTGGCCCGCGAGGAACTCGGTGCTGCGCCCGCAGGTAAGACGGTGCAGCGTGCTCGATGTGCGCCACAGCTTTGAGGGGTGCCATTCGACGGCTGGCCAGCCAGCCTCCTCCAGCAGCGCAATGATGTCGCGGCGAGTAAACCAACGCAAGTGTGTAGCGTCGCGATGCCCGAAGGGCTGGTAGCCGAACGTTCCCCGCATGATCAGGTCCCACAGCAACGAGACGTGGCTGGCGTTTGGCACCGAGACGTGCAGCCGGCTGCCAGGTCGCGCGAGATCACGCAGGCCGACGAGCAGGGCATGGGGGTCATAGAGATGCTCCAGCACGTCGTAGCAGAGGATCGTGTCGAACGGACCCCTGAGGTTTCCAAGCTCCTCGATCGCGTCCCCACAGCGAACCTCGTCATAGACCTCAGCGGCGGCGCGGGCCGGCTCGGCAAGCAACTCAATCCCGCTGATCGATGTGGCGCCTGCAGCGCGCAAAGGGGCGTTGGCACCGCCTTCGCCGCAGCCGACGTCGAGCACGCGTCCAACCGGTCGCGGAAGATGCGCGATGACCTCCTCGCGGCCAAGCGCGTAGTAGCCCACCGACTTGGGCGCGTCAAGGGGAATGGTGGCCGGCACGCGTGTGCACTCTACCCGAGCCGCCCACTGCGACTGCGCACGCGAGCGGCTGTGACCGCGAGCTCGCAGCTAGCGTCGCCACGGCAGCGAGTCGAACAGCTCGCTTGGGATGGCGCGCGCGCGCCAGAGCACAAGCAGATAGACGACCGCTCCAAGCACCACCCCGACCACCGGATGGACAGGCAGCGCCAACCAGCCAACGCCGAGACCGACTGCGAGAGCTGGCAGAAACCTTGCGATAAAGCCGATCGACGGCGTTATCCCGCGGGCGGCGAGCAGCGCTACATAGCAGCCGGCAAGGGTCAGCTCGAGTACGGCCGTGCTCGCAGCACCGCCGCGAGCGTGCAGGCTCGGGATCAGCGTCAGGCTCAGCATGATGGCCAGCAGCAGCGCACCCGCATTGGCGAGCACAAGCGACCTGTGCCTATGTAGCGCAAGCAGTACGAACCCCCACGATGCCACCAGGAAGGTCGCGGTCACGCCTATGCCCATGATTCGCAGCACGCTGATCGCCTCGTGTTCCTTCGCTCCGGCCAGGAATTCGATTGCGAAGGGCGCACCGATCACGATTGCGATCGCGAAGAGGCCGCCGAGGATGGTGGCGCCCTCAAACACTCGCCGTGCGACATACCGCAGCCGCTCAGGCTCGCCTGCCGCGACCGCTAGTACAGGCAGAACTGATCCCGCGAGCAACCAAGGAATCCCGTTTCCTATTTCCACGATGCGAAAAGCGAGTGCGTAGTAGCCCGTCTGCGG
This sequence comes from Solirubrobacteraceae bacterium, assembly GCA_036008645.1. GTDB lineage: Bacteria > Actinomycetota > Thermoleophilia > Solirubrobacterales > Solirubrobacteraceae > Palsa-744. The sequence goes on along the minus strand of DASYNI010000032.1, from coordinate 89,364 downwards.
CCCCGGATCGAGTATGGACATGGAGACCATCGCGATCTGGAAGTAGATGGCGCCAAGCGTGCTTGCGAGGGCATAGACGGCCGTCTCCTTCATCAGCATGCGCCAACGCGCACGATCGAACGCCGGCCGCAGTGGCACATCTCGGCGCACCAGCCTGGCCGTCACGAATAGCGCGATGAGCTGCACGACCAGTACAACGCCAAAGAAGCCGGTAAGCGCGCTGCCGGCGACGACGAGCGCTACGAGCAGGACCGTCGTCGTCAATGAGCGCAGCAGATCGATGCCGGCCAGTGCGGTGAGGCGTAGGCGACCCGAAAGCGCAACGCTGTACGAGCTCTGCACCATCGAGGCGAAGTAGCCGCCGGCGCCAAGCACGAGGCCGATGACGACCACATGCGTGTACCCAGCGAGCAACCCGAACCCGATTGTCACAGCTACGCCCACCACTCCCACAACAAGTCGTAGGCCCGTCAAGTTCGCGACCAGAGAGCGACGATCGGCGACCGATGCGGTACTGAACGCACGCACAGCGACGTTCGCGAGGCCACCCTCCGTGAGCGCAGCGACCACGAAGACGACCGAAGTCACTGTCTGATAGTGGCCAAAGTTCACACCACCGAGGTGACGAACGACAAGCGGAGCGCTGATCAGACCTGCAAGCAGGCCAGCGACGTTGCCAACCACGCGAACGCCGCCACCTCGGATCACCTGTCTGGCGGCTTTGCCTACCGCAAGGGGATCCTCGACATCGGGGGGGTTCGTGGCGGCTGGGCCCTCGGGGCTAGTGGAAACCCGGGCAGCGTCGGCATGGCTCATCGCGACTCGGGGGCGCCCACAGGCATGCCGCAGTCGGCAAGAAATTGCTCCGCGCGTACGATCGTCGTGTTCCGTCGCGCCCACGCAAGGGCACCCGTCTGGAGATCGCGATAATCGGCCTCCGGCATGCCCTCAAGCCGTGCGAGCAGCTCTTCGGCGTCGTGATAGATCACACAGTTGGTCTCGTCCAATCCATGAGGTGCGCAGCGAGGAGGCTTGCGGTCGAGGTCCCGAAAGCAGGGTACGCATCCGTTCGCCGCCTGCTCGTAGTGGCGCATGCAGTCCCATCCTGCGCGCTTGGTCGTGATCCCGAACCTCGCACGCTGCATGTCCGTGTAGTAGTCGGCCTCGTTCTTGAATGCATATGACGTCTTGGCGCCGACCCGCTCGGCGACCTGTGGATCGACTACGTGGCTCGCGAGCAGCCGACTCTTCGATGGCGCCACCGTCACGATCTTCTGCTGCGGAAACGAGAAGGCGATCTCGCGCATCCGCCTGATCGAGGGTAGCCGCGAGGCTAGATTCGGCGGCAACGTCAGACAGGCGCGGAAGGTGCCTGTCCATGGTGTGATCTCACGCTTGAAGTAAAGCGCTCGCCTATGAGCACGGGGCAGCATCCACCACACTCGCTGTCTCCACCACTGCCCAGCGTACGGATAGGGCTCTACGCGGTCCGCTCCGTCCAGTACGGCCATCGGAACGCGGCCGGCAAGCGTTGGCGCCAGCTGCGTAAAGAGTCCGAAGGTGTTCCAGATGTCGGCGAACACGACGAGATCAAACTCGCCGGCCTGCACGCGTTGCAGCACGCGCGTGCGATCGACCGGAAGGTCTGGCAGCAGGTTGTAGAGCGAGAAGCCATGCCCGTAAAGATGCGTGCGTCTCTCGATCGAATAGCTCTCGTACGCGAAATCGATCTTCGGGTAGTCGAGCACATCGGCACCGAGCAACGTGCGCAGACCATGGAAGAGACTGTCAGCGAGATAGTCCTCGTGGCCAGGCGTGAGGAAGAGAATTCGTGGCATGTTTGCTGAAGGATGATCGATGATCCCGCAGATTCTCCCCGATCGATAGGCTGCGGCTCCGTGGAGCGCAACCAAGCCAAGCGGCTGTGGCGCCGCATCGTCACGGGCGCCCGCCGAGAGATCGGGAACGCCGGAGCCACCGATCCGGTCACTGGAAGGATCTTCGGCGCCTTGAACGAGCGCGAGGCCGTGGAAAGCGGCCGTGCAAGCGTCGGACATCACACCTATGGCTCGTTCGTCGTTAACGTAGGGCGTGGCGAGCAGGGCAATGTGCGCATCGGCGCCTACTGCTCGATCGCGCACGGAGTGGAATTCACGGTCGGCGGCAACCACCGTGTCGACTGGATCTCGACCTATCCATTCCGGGTGCTTTGGAACATGCCTGGCGCCTGGCTCGACGGCCATCCGCGAGCCGAGCGCGACATCGAGGTAGGCAACGACGTCTGGATTGGCGCTCAGGCACTGATCTTTCCGGGCGTGAAGATCGGCGACGGCGCTGTGGTCGCGACAAGGGCCGTCGTCACTCGCGAGGTGCGCCCGTATGCGATCGTCGCCGGCATTCCTGCACGCGAGGTGCGGCGCCGCTTCAGTGACGAGGACATCGAGGCCCTGCTCGACCTGCGTTGGTGGGATTGGCCAGAGGAGCAGGTGCAAGCTCACGTTGACCTGCTTTGCTCAGAGGACCTGCCGGCGCTGCTGGCGACAGCTGCCCGGCAGAGCTGAGCACGCAAGACCTGATCAACCGGTCGCTCTGCGCAGCGTGTCGAGCGTGATCTGCGCCGTCCGATCCCAGCTGAAGCCCGCCGCGCGCTCGCGCCCCGCGAGACCAAGCCGCGCCCGACGGTCGGGCGACTCCAGCAGCCGCTCCAGTGCACCTGCGATGCTCGCCACGTCGGTGGGCTGGACGTACTCGACCGCCTCGCCGCCTACCTCTGGTAGAGAGGAGAGGTCCGAGGTTATGACCGCGGCACCGGCGCTCATTGCCTCCAGCACGGGCAGACCGAACCCCTCACCCAGCGACGGATAGCAGAACACTGCGCACCGGCGGTACAGCTCGGAGAGCTCAGCGTCGCTCACGTATCCAAGCATCGTGCAGCGCTCCCCGAGGCTGTGCAGCGCCCTAAGCGTCTCGCCCGTCTCCCATCCCAGCGCGCCGACGACGACCAGCCGGTGGCGCCGTTGAAGCTGCTCCTCCAGGGAGCAGTAGGCCGCCACCAGCCGCGGGAGATTCTTGCGTGGCTCCAGGGTCCCGACTGCGAGGACAAAGCCAGGCTCCGGCAGAGCAGCGAGCTCGGCGGGATCGAGGTCGGACTCAGACGCAAGCGTCGCGCCCAGTGGAACGACGACGACGCGCTCCCCGGCCGACGGGAAGCGGCTCACCAAGGCGTCGGCCGTGGCGTGACTGATGCATAGCAGCGCCGCCGACCGACGCACCGCAGGGCCGAGCGTTAGACGCTCGATTGCCGCTGAACGGCGATTGGGGCGCATCTGAGGCTCAAAGGCGACCATGTCGCAGACGATCGGGACGCAGGGAATCCCCAGAAACCAGCTCGTCAGGTATGAGTTGGATGAGAGGAAGACCTGACATTCGCGAGTGGCCGCCCGTGCGGCGAGCAGGTGCCAAAGGGGATCGCGCGCGCCTAGCAGGCGCCACAAGAAACGGTCATCCAGCTCGGCGCCATGCCACTGCGTGCGTGCATAGAGGATGTACCGATAGCTGTCGTCTTCGCGTGCGGCGAGCGCGCGTAGCAACTCGCGAACCACCCGCCCGCGACCCGCGGGCACCTCGGCAGCGGCACGGGCATCGATGCCGATCACTAACGAACGTCGATCGTTCAAAGTCAAGGGAGCCTTGCACATCCCCGCTAGCCTGCGCCGACGATGCACATCGGCCTGAATCTGATCTTCCTGGTGCCCGGCGAGACCGGAGGCATGGAGATCGCCGCTCGCGAGCTGATCCCCGCACTGCTCGAGGCCGCCCCGGCCGGCACGCGGTTCACGGCCTTCATCAACCGCGAGGCGGCCGTGGCCGGCGACCGTCCGTGGGGCGATCTGCTGCCTGCGGTCACCGTGCCAGTGAACGCCCGCAATCGGGTTCAATGGGTGCTCGGCGAGCAGGCGCTGCTGCCAAGACTCGCAGCTCGCCAGAGGATCGACCTGCTCCACAGCCTCGCGAGCACCGCCCCGGCGATGGGTCGCTTCCGGCGCGTGGTGACCGTCCACGACCTGATCTACGCCCGGTTCCCTGAGGCGCACGGAGGCCTGCGGGCACAGGCGATGAAAGCGCTCGTGCCGCTGGCGGTGAGTCGAAGCGACCGCGTGATCGCTATCTCGCAGAGCACCAAGAGCGATCTTCAAAGCGTGCTGCACACGCCAGCGGAGAAGATCGACGTCGTCCCGCAGGGCCTTGGGCAGATACGTAACGCTGCCGCCCTCCCGCCTGAGCAGACACGCGAGCACTTCCAGCTGGGGCAGCGCCGAGTCGTGCTCTGCCTCTCCGCCAAGCGCCCCCACAAGAATCTGCTTGCGTTGATCGGCGCGCTGGCACGGATACCGGCGGAGCGCCGACCCGTCGCGATCATGCCCGGCTACCCGACCACGCACGAGGCGCAGCTGCGCGAGCACTCGCGGGAGCTTGGCGTGGAGCGCGACGTGCGCCTGGTCGGATGGGTGGCCGGCGCAGAGCTGGAGGGCCTGTGGTCTGTCGCAGACGCCTTCGTCTACCCATCGCTCTACGAGGGCTTTGGCCTGCCTGTGTTGGAGGCGATGGCGCGCGGGGTGCCGGTCGCGTGTGCAAACATTTCCTCGGTGCCGGAGGTCGCAGGCGAGGCGGCGCTGCTGTTCGACCCTCAATCCGAGGCGCAAATCGCGGACTCGATCGAGCGGCTGCTCAGCGATCCGGAGCTGGCAATCCGGCTGCAGCAGGCAGCAGTCGTGCAGGCAGCGAAGTTCACCTGGGAGCGCACCGCAGAGCTGACGCTCCAGAGCTATGAACGCGCCCTCGCCGATCGGAGCGCTGCCGCGCCGGTTAGCCTGTAGCCCGATGCCAGTCCCCCTCTTCGACACTGACACCCCACTCGCCCCGCTGCGGCAGGAGATCCTCACCCGCATCGGCGAGGTGGTAGAAGACTCGCGCTTCATCCTCGGCCCCAACGTCGCCGCTTTCGAGCAGGAGTTCGCCGCCTACTGCGGCGCCAAGCATGCGATCGGGGTTGCCAACGGCACAGACGCGATCACGATCGCGTTGCGGGCCCTGGGCGTGGGCCCCGGCGATGAGGTGGTAGTGCCGTCGTTCACGTTCTATGCGAGCGCCGAGGCGATCGGGCCTACCGGCGCCACCGCCGTCTTCTGCGACATCGACCCCGACACGTTCTGCGTTACCGCAGAGACCGTCAAGCAGGCGCTGACCCCGCGCACGAAGGCGGTGATCGCGGTCCACCTCTTCGGCAACGTGGCGCCGATCGTGGAGATCGAAGCGCTTGGCGTGCCGGTGCTAGAGGACGCAGCCCAGGCGGCGGGCTCGCGCTCACCCGCCGGGCGACCGGGCTCGCTGGGCACGGTGGCGACGTTTAGCTTCTTCCCCTCGAAGAACCTCGGCTGCTTCGGCGACGGCGGCGCCATCACCACCAACGACGACCAAGTCGCAGAGATGGCGCGGATGCTGCACTTCCACGGCTCCCACGACAAGGTCACCTACGAGCACATCGGCTGGAACTCGCGCCTGGACGAGATCCAAGCGGCGATCCTGCGGGTGCAGTTGCCACACCTGGAGAGCTGGGCCGACGGCCGGCGCGCGGCAGGCGCCCATTACGAGCGGGCCGGCCTGGGCGAGTTGGTGCGTCTGCCCACGCCTGTCGACGGTGGAGAGCCCGCCTGGCACCTCTACGTGATCAAGGACCAGCAGATCGAGACGATCGCGCAGGCTATCGCGCAGGCAGGGCACGGCCAGAAGGCCTATTACCGCGTGCCAATCCACCGCCAGCCGGCGATGGCCCGCTTTGCGAGCGACCTGCCCCTTCCCGGCACCGAGGAGGCCGCGAGAACGCACTTGGCGATCCCGATCAATCCGATGCTCAGCGCAGAGCAGGCGGCTGAGGTAACGCAGGCAGTGCGCGCCGCTGTGCGCATGCCCGTGGAGGGTCGCAGCCCAGATCGGGCCTCGTAGGCACACGAGCCCATCATCGCTACTACATGAAGTAGTATTTCGTGTAGTACTACTTTATGTAGTACCGTGATCTGATGCGGCCTTTGGTCGACAGGGAACAGGAACTGGCACAGCTGCGGAAGCAGCTGCACTCTGCGCCAAGCCTCACAGTGCTGCGCGGACGGCGTAGGATTGGCAAGACCTTCCTGCTCGCGCACGCATTCGCGAGCGAGCGCGCTGTTAGCTACCAGGCGGACGAGCAGCCCCGAACAGCACAGCTCGCGTCGTTCGCACGAGAGATCGGTCGCCTGCTGCCAGGAGCGCCGCCGCTGAGCTTCCGCTCCTGGGATGAGGCTCTGGACTTCCTTGCAACACAGGCCGCAGACCAACCGCTCGTCACGGTGATCGACGAGTTCCAGTATGCCTGCGCCTCAGAACCTGCGTTGCCGTCGATCATCCAGCGGCACTGGGACAGATGGGACCGAGAGGGAACGCGCATCTGCCTCGTGCTGTCAGGCAGCGCGTTGACGTTCATGGAGGGACTGCTCGTCGGTGATGCGCCGCTACATGGCCGGGCCACATACCGGCCGACGATCGATCCGCTCGACTACCGAGACGCGAGCAAGCTCGCACCTGCACGCAGCTCGGCGCAGCAGCTGATCGAACGCTACGCGGTGCTCGGCGGGACGCCGCAATATCAGGTGTGGGCGGGTGAGCACTCGCTCAAGCAAGTGGTGCGCGACACCATTCTGCGCAAGGGCGCCCCTCTCTACGAAGAGCCGCTCACGCTCGTAAGGCAGGAGCGGGGCATCCGTGACCTCATGCGCTACTTCGGCGTGCTCGCTGCGATCGGCTCGGGCCGTACCCGCAATGCGCAGATTGGCAGTCTGCTGGAGCTGCCGAGCTCAAACGTAGCTGTCGTGCTCGAACGCCTCGCCGCACTTGGCTACGTCGAGGAGCGAATCCCCGTGACACCCGGATCACGCCGCCGACGCGGCTTCTGGCAGATCAGCGACCCGTTCTTCAGATTCTGGTTTCGACGCGTAGCGCCGAATCGCAGCAGACTCGATCGCGGCGATGCAATCGACGCGGTTTGGCAGGAGATCGACCAAGATCTCAACGCTTACGTCGGACGTATCTTCGAGGATGTGTGCAGAAGATGGTTGACGAGATACTCAACGGTGCAAGAGGCGCGAGACACGGTTTCGATCGGGTCGTGGTGGTCGCGCAACGGACGCGTCGAGATCGACGTAGCGTGCACCGACCACGACCGCTACACGCTGCTCGGATCGTGCAAGTGGTCCAAGCAGCTAGTCGACGAGGACGTCCTGGAGGCGCTGATGAGCAGCCGAGACGCAATCGACGGGCGTGCTGAAGGCGCGCGACTTGCGTTGTTCGCTCGCAAGGGCTTCACTCGCGCGCTGCAACGGCGCGCCGAGAGCGAGGGTGTATTGCTCGTCACCAGCGACGATCTTTTTACCTAGCCAGCGCCCGCTACGTCCGCAGAGCAGGCGGCGCAAGTGACCGGCGCGACCCGTCAAGCGATCGCTGCAGCCCCTCCAGCACCCTGACCACGCGCAGGCCGCTCTCACCGTCCGAGCGCGGCGTGGCTCCCTCGCGAATGCAGGCCACGAAATGCTCGCACTCCAGCCGCAGCGGCTCGGCGTTGGGCACGCGAGGGCAGCGGATCTCGCCCGCCCTGGTGATGTACTCGCCATAGCTGTCGGCCTTCTCGTCAAAGCCCTTGTCGTAGATCGTGAGCTTGCGCTCGAGCTCCATGTCGTCGAAGGTCGCCATCCGCTTGGCCCCCACGACCGTGAAGCGACGTTCCTTATGGGGGTCAAGCCAGCTCAGGTGCAGGTGCGCAGCCAAGCCCGAAGGGAAGCGCATGAACGCGAAGACCACGTCCTCGATGCCCTCCTGCATGTAGCACTCGCCATGGGCAACGAGCTCCGTGGGCTCCTCGCCCGCCAGCGCCAGCACGACCGAGACGTCGTGGGCGCCAAGGCTCCAGAGCGCGTTCTCCTCGCTGCGCAGCTGGCCGAGGTTCAGGCGATTGCCGTAGATGTAGCGCGTCTGGCCAAGCTCGCCCGAGTCGACGATCTCCTTCAGCAGACGGATGCCCGGGTGGTACTCCAGCAGGTGGCCGACCATCACGATCAGATCGGCGTCGCGAGCCACGCGCACGACCGCTTCGGCGTCTGCCGCGGATTGCGCGAGCGGCTTCTCCACGAAGCAGTGCTTACCGGCCGCCAGCACGCGCTCAGCGAGCAGGGCGTGGGTCGGGACTGGCGTCGCGAGCGCGATCGCATCCAGCGAGACGTCTTCGAGCAGGTCCTCGAAGCGGTCGGTGAAGCGGGTCGAGCGATGGACCGCTTCCAGGCGCTGCCATCGCTCCTGACGCTCGTCGCAGCACCACGCCAGCTCGCAGCCCGGGAGACCATCGAAGTTACGGGCCAGGTTCGGGCCCCAGTAGCCGAGACCGACGACGCCGAGGCGGACGGGAGCAGCGCTCATCGCCCGCCCAGACTAGCGGTTGAGCACGCCGACCTATGCAGCGCGGCGAGCGCTGGGCCCGTAGCTGCGAAGGACCGCTGTCAGCGAGGACTCAAGCGAGAGCTCCTGGGCATGCTCGCCAAACCATCTGGCCGTGCTCTGGCGCAAAGCAAAGCCGGCACGATGCACACGCTCTATCGCCGTCGCGATTGCCTGTGGCTCTGCGCTGGCTGCAATCACGCCGTTGACGCCGTCCTGGATCAGCTCCACCGCGGCATTGTCGCTCGCCGGCACCACCACCGCCGGGGTGGCATGCGCGCACGCCTCGACCACGACCATCCCGTAGCCCTCCCGCACCGAGGGCAGCAAAACGCAAAGCGCGCGGCTCATGTCGCGATCCACCCGATCGCCGTCGGCGAATCCAGGCGCCTGGATGCTCTCCTGCGCCTGGTGGGCAGCGACCGCATCCAGCAGCGCCTGCCGATCGGGGCCGTCACCGTAGAAGACGCCCTGCAGCCCGGGTATCGCCTTGGCTGCCTCTGCGACCGCGGCGACGCCAATCGCGACGCGCTTCTCGGGGATCAGGCGCCCGGCGAAGAGCACCAGCAGATCCGCCGGCCTCGGCTCGGCAGCCTCCGCACCCCCCGCGTAAAGGCCCCGCAGCACAGTGATCTCGCCGCGCAGGCCAAGATCGCGCAGGCGCGCGGCATGCAGCTCCGAGAAGCAGAAGGCACGCTGTGGAACCCGCGCGCACAGCCGCTGGACGCTCGCGCCGATCCGGCCGCCGAGGCCGCCGAGGTAGGAGCGCCAGTAGTCCTCGCTCCAGACCTCAAACCAATCGACGACCAGCCCGAAACGGCCGAGCGGCCGCGCCAGCGCCGCAGCCAGCAGCGAGAAGTAGGGGAAGGAGCATGCGTGAATGACGTCGTAGTCGCGGCGATGGCGAAGCAGATGGACCAGCACGCCGAGACCGAATACCAGCGGCGGCAAGATGCGACGACGACCGCCCGTGTAGAGGGCCATCCGCGGTCCCGCGATCGCGACGCGGACGCGCGGATCGATGTCCGGCTGCTCGCCGCGGTCCCATTGCCGCAGCGTCAGGTAGGTGACCTCGTGGCCCTCGGCCGCGAGCCGCTGCGCCAGGTTGCGATACCAGCGCTCGGCTCCGCCGACGGTATGCGGGAAGAGGCAGTCGTAGACGATGCAGATGCGCATGGCGGCAAAGCATGCCTCGCGAGCGCATGCGGCGCGCTGCGGCGCCAACGCCGTTACGCCGCCGGCCCGTCGTGGTCCTCCGCCGTCGCCTCACTTAGCGAAGAGCTCCCAGCGTCAAGCGGCGCTGCATCCTCCACGCCAGCCTCCTCGGTCGGCGGAAACCGTTCAGCGGCGGCATCGGCGAGGCCGAGCAGCTCCTCTGCAAGCGCCCTTGCATCTTCGATGATGCGATGGCGCTCAGCCCAGACGCGATCGGTGTCGGCATCGAGCTCGCGCAGGCCGGCCTTCGCGCTGGCTGTGATCTCACGTGACTCCACAATCGCCGCCTGCAGCCGGTCGTCCGCCTCGCTGCGGGACTTTGCCGTGACCTCATCCGCGGTCTCGTGCGCTCTGCGCAGGATGCCGGCAACCTCGTCGCCGACACGCTCGAGCGCACGCTGCACGGCGCCCTCTGTCGTCTGGGTGACCCTCAGCTCTGCGATGAGCTGGTTCGTACGCATGACGTAGACATCGACCGCTTGGCGGTCATAGCCACGCAGCACGACCGGGAAGTCCGCGTCGGCGACGGCCTCGCTCAGAGCTTGCGTCTTGGTCGGCGGCAAGGCCGAAAGGTCCTCGATGATCGACTGCTCTGTGGCAGCACTGCTTTGATCTGGCATCCCGGGTGCTTACCCGGTTCGCTACGCACCCATGCCGAGGCCGGCGAGAGACGGCAACCCCGCCCGCCCGGTCCGATACCATCCTTCCGGATCGTCAACGCGCCACTTCTGGTGCGCCGGCGCGTTATAGCGAGATGACGCCGATGCGCCGCTAAGGCGCGCCTGCATCAGGCACACGATGAGCACCGTCGAGCAGACAACTTCCGCCGCGAACGGCTCAGAGCGTTTGCCGAGTCCTGTGGTCTCGGTCGTGATTCCCTGCCTCAACGAGGAGGAGAACATCGAGCGCTGCGTCAGGGCCGCGATCGCGGCGATCGACGGCATGGACGTGGGGGGCGAGGTGCTGGTCGTCGACAACGCCTCCGAGGACCGCTCGGCCGAGCTGGCCGCCGCCGCCGGCGCACGGGTCATCCACGAGCCGCGCCGCGGCTACGGCAGCGCCTACCTGGCCGGCTTTGCCGCCGCGCAGGGCGCCTACATCGTGATGGCAGACGCCGACCTCACCTATGACTTCGACGAGATCCCGCACTTCGTCGCCGAGCTGGACGGCGGAGCGGAGCTGGTGATGGGCGATCGGATGGAGAACATCCACCCTGGGGCGATGCCCTGGCTGCACCAGTACGTCGGCAACCCGATCCTCACCGGCCTGCTCAACGTGCTCTTCAAAACCGGCGTCAACGACGCCCATTGCGGCATGCGCGCGCTGCGCAAGGACGTGCTGCCGCGCCTGGACCTGCGCACCACCGGCATGGAGTTCGCCTCCGAGATGGTGATCCGGGCCTCCAAGCAGAAGCTGAAGATCGCCGAGTTTCCGATCGAGTACCACCCCCGCGGCGGCGAGAGCAAGCTCTCGAGCTTCAGGGACGGATGGCGACACCTGCGCTTCCTGCTCGTGCACAGCCCCACGCAGCTGTTCATCCTGCCGGGCGCCGTCATGGCCGTGCTCGGTGCGCTGATCGTCGGTCTCGTCGGCGGCGGCCTGGACCTGTTCGGGCGCGCCTGGGGCATCCACGCGCTGATCGGCGGCGCGCTGCTGATGATCATCGGCACCCAGGTGCTCGCGCTCGGGCTCTGCGCCCACGCTTACGGGACCTATTTTATGGGCGAGCGGGATCGTTGGTTTGACAGGGCGAGGGCACGGTTCCGGCTCGAGCATGGGTTGATGCTGGGTGGGGCCTTCATCCTCGTTGGCGTCGTGATCGGAGCGATCATCCTCGCTACCTGGATCTCGCACGGCTTCGGCTCGCTGTCCGACGAACACCTGGCCGTGATCGCCGCCTCGCTTTTGATCGTCGGCATCCAGATCTTCTTCTCGTCGTTCCTGCTCAGCATCCTCGGGCTGCGGCGCAGCTCCTAGATACCTCTAGATGCTGCGTTACGCGATGGCGGTGGTCGGGGTGCCCCTGGTCATGTGGGTGCTCTGCCTCGGCTGCGGCCTCGCGGTCGAGCGTCTGCTTCGAGTTCGCCTCGCCAACGCGCTCGTGCCCTTGCTCGGACTTTGCGCAGCCCTGATTGTGATCTTTCCGGGCTACGCGCTGGGTGTCGGCGACGGGCTGGCGATCTGCCTGATCGCTGTGCTCACGCTGCTTGGACTCCTACTGGCCAGAGGTGGGCTGCGTGCGCGCATCAACCCGGGCTGGGCCGGCCTGGCGGGCCTTGGCATCTATGCGATCTACATGCTCCCGGTGATCGCTTATGGCCACTGGACATGGTCTGGGTACGACTTCGTCAACGACACCGCGTTCGAGATGCTACTTGCGGATCACATCAAGACGTTCGGCACCACGCTTGGCAACATGCCCGAATCCACGACCCGTGATTTCGTCTCTGCCTACCTCAGCACCGGATATCCGCTTGGCTCACAAGCACTGCTCGGCACCCTCAGCGCGATCACCGGCACAGACGTGGCAGTGCTCTACCAGGGCTTCATCTCGACACTCGCCGCGTTCGGAGCAATCGCCCTTGCAACGCTCACCCGCGGATTCCTGGACGCCCGCCGCGCCGCCCTTGCCGGATTCGCGGCGATGGCGGCCAACCTCACCTATCAATACGCGCTGCAGGGCAACATCAAGGAGATCGGGCTTGCCGCCACGATCTGCATCATGCTGGCCCTCGCAGCAGAGGCGATGCGCATCTCCAAGCCGTATACCGGCGCCGTGCTGATTGCGATCCCAAGTGCGGCTGCGATGCTCATATACAACGTCGTAGCGCTCCCGTACATAGGTGCCTTTGTGCTGTTCCTCGGCATCGGGCTGATACTCGCCCGCCGCAGATTGCCGACGACCGGCTGGGCCCGCCCGGTGTGCGCCGGCGTGATTGCGATCGCGGCGCTGAGCGTTCCGATCTTGGGCAAGTTCTCCACCTTCTTTCAGGTCGCTCACGCAGGTCAAGGCTCTACCGGGGCAGGAGCCACGGCCATCGGGCAACTGCTGCGCAAACTTCCGATCAGCCAGATCAGCGGGGTCTGGCTTTCCGGCGAATACCGGGTGGCAATCGCCTCCCACCATGCCGGCTTGCTGACCGCGATCGCAACGACAGTTATCCTGCTGGCGATCGTTCCAGCGGTCGCCTATGCGCTGTGGCGTAAAGAACCGATGCTGCTTGCCGTAGCGGGGATGGTCGGATTGGTCCTGCTGATCGTATTCCCACGCGCCAGCCCCTACGCCCAGGGGAAGCTGATCGCGATGTCGAGCCCATTCGTGGTGCTCATCGCGCTGGTGGGCCTGCTCAGCATTCGCAGGGGTCGGCTTGGCCTGCTTGGGCTCGGGAGCACAGCAGTGCTCTGCGTTGGCATTCTCGCCTCCGACGCGCTTGCCTACGCTCACGACCGTGTGGCGCCGACAGCCCAGATCGAAGCGATGAGCGCAGTCGCGAAACGCTTCGCCGGACAGGGCCTCGTGTTCTGGAATGAGAACGAGGAATACTCGAAGTACTTTGCGCGTGAAACGCGGATCGACAGCCCCTACGAACCCTACACGCCATTCCAGGTGCAGCCGCTAAGCCCGATCTCTTTCTATGGCCGCTATTTCGACCTCGACGAACAGGCCTTTGCCTCGATCGATCGCTTTCCGATCATAGTCATGCGCCGCTCGCCATCTGCAAGCCGCCCGCCCGCTAACTACAGGCTCGCCTACGAAAACACCTATTACCAGGCATGGAGACGCACCGCCGGCCCCGTCGTGCTTGCGCATCTCCCGCTCCAGCGAACCTACAGCTCTTCGGAGCCCGTGCCTTGCGCCGCGCTGCGCTCAATGGTCAAAGGCGCACCAAAGGGGGCGCAGCTGACGCTTGCCATTGCGCCAGAAGAGGCGTTCTTTGAAGTCGCCTCCGACAAGCGACGGTGGGGCACCTGGCCCGCCAGCGCCGAACAACCCGGCGGAGTCGTCACCGACACCGGCGGGCACGCCGAAGGCAGCGTGCAAGTGCGACGGGCCGGCAACTACACGGTGTGGGTGCAGGGCGATTTCCCGCGGCCCGTGCAAGCCGAAGTCGACCATCGAATTGTGGGGTCGGTTTCAGGAACCAACACTCATGGAGAGTGGCTGCAGGCGGGGACGGTGAGGCTCTCCGCCGGCTCCCATGTGCTCGGGGTCACTAAGGGAAGCGGGCACATGTACTTCGGACCGGGTGAATGGGGGGTCGGTGCGATCGGAGCGGTTGCGATCAGAGCAACGCAACCCGAGCGCCTGCAGAGCATTCCACTCTCCCGCTACACGAGCATCTGCGGAGTGCAGGCGGACTGGGTGGAGCTCATCCAACGATGAGCGTCACAGTCGCGATTCCCGTGCGCAACGGCGGCGATCTGTTCGCGCAGGTTCTCCGCGCGATTGCCGGCCAGACCGTCGACCACGAGCTGCTGATCTGCGACTCGGGCTCCACTGACGGATCGGCGGATCTGGCGCGCGAGCACGGCGCGAGAGTGATCGAGATCGCGCCCGGCCAGTTCAACCACGGCCGTACCCGCAACCTGCTGATGCGCGAAGCCGGCGGCTCCCACGTCGCGTTGCTCACTCAGGACGCCGAGCCCGCGGACGAGCGATGGCTGCAGCGGCTGCTCGCCGGCTTCGAGATCTGCCCGGAAGTCACACTCGTCTACGGACCCTACATTCCGCGAGCCTCGGCATCGGTCGGTGTGCGGATCGAGCTCGAGCAGTGGTTTCGATCGCTTTCGCTCGACGGCGCTCCACGCATTGACCGGCTGGCAGCCGACGAACGCTCCATCCCTGCGACCGGGTTGCTTGGCGAGCGCGGCTTTTTCACCGACGCGAACGCCTGCATTGCGCGCTCCGCCTGGGAGCGAGTGCCCTTCCGCGACGCGTCCTACGCCGAGGATCGCGCGCTTGCGATCGACATGCTGAGACAGGGGTATGCAAAGGTCTATCTGCCGGATGCGGCCGTGCTTCATTCGCATCGGTACAGCGCCTCTGAGCAGCTGCGACGCTGCTTCGATGAGTGGCGCGGTCTGCATGAGATCTACGGCTGGCGCGAGCCCGCGGATCCGCGATACCTGCTCGGGCAGCTGCGGGGACATCTCGGGCGCGCCCATCGTGCGATGCTGGTCGACAGGATGCCTGCCCGTGCGCGATACGTGAACCTCGCCTTGATTGCCGAGCACCACGTCCTTCGCCTGGCTGGAGCCGTGCTCGGCTCGCGCGCGGACCTGCTGCCGCCTGGCTTTCGCCGCCGCCTTTCGCTCGAGCGTCGGGCGGACTAGGCCGATCATGACGATCCAGATGGCGCCTGTAGAGACCTTTAGTGCCCGCTGTCGCCGGTAAGCTCCATGCCAGCCGCAATAGTGGCCCGGATCAACCCGCTCGCTGACGGAGGAGATGCGTGAGCAGAAGATCATCAAAGGTTCAGCCGAGCAGCGCAGAGAAGACTCAGCCGGACCCCCTCGCCGGCAACCGCCGCAAGGAGCTGCGCGGCCTGCCGCGGCGCATCTACCTCACCTACCGTCATCACGGGTTGCGCACGTCGCTCTTCAGAGCGCTGACGTTCCCGCTGCGGTTCACGCCGCTCAGCAAGCGATTTGCCCTCCGCTCGCGCTGGCTTGCCGACGAGCGCAGGAGAGCGACGCTCTGGTACCGCAAGCAGGGACGGCCGGTATGCATTGTGATCCCGAGCTACCGTGACGCCGAACGCATCGAGACGCTCGTCACGATGATCCGCAAGACGGTGCCACGGCAGCTCGCGCGCGTGATCGTCGCCGATGACGCAAGCGGGGAGGAGCATCTGCGGCACCTGCGAGCAATCGACGGAATCGAGATCATCGCCGGCGAGGAGAACCGCGGCTTCGCAGCCAATGTAAACAGGGGCCTGCGCGCCGCGGACCCCGACATGGATGTCGTGATCCTCAATTCCGACGTGGAGCCGCAGCCAGGCTGGCTTGCGTGCCTGCAGTGCATCTGCCACGAAGAAGACGACGTCGGCGTCGTCGGCGCTCGCCTGCTCTACCCCGACGGGCGGATCCAGTTCGCTGGCTCGGTGCGCAACATAGGGGCGCCCGAGTGGTTCGACCACCGCTATCGCTTCAAGCCCGCCGACTGGGGCCCCGCGAGCACGGTCGGCCCAACTCTCGCCGTGACCGGCGCCTGCATGTATCTGCGGCGCGAGCTGGTCCAGGCGATTGGCCTAATGGACGAGAGCTATCCGATGGCCTTCGAGGATGTCGACTACTGCCTGCGCGCCTGGCAAGCCGGCTATAAGGTGCTCTACTCCCCGGCCGCATGCATGGTGCACCACGAGTCGGTAACGCGTGGCAGAGAAGTCGGGGAGCGAGAGCGAACCTCTCAGCGCGTGTTCTGGGAGCGGTGGGGCGAGTTCTTCGATAATCGCGACGCACACACCGAGGACGGCGCGCTGCGCATCGTCTACGTGACTCAGGACACCGGCGTGGGAGGCGGGCACCGCGTGATCTTCGAGCACCTCAACGGCCTGCTCGACCGGGGCCACGACGTATCCCTCTATACGCTCGGCGATCCTCCCGATTGGTTTGCGCTGCGGGTTCCCGTGAGGACGTTCGAGGACTACGACGAGCTTGTCGAGGCGCTTACCCCTCTGGATGCGATCAAGGTCGCCACATGGTGGGGCACAGCCGTGCCGGTCTGGCGGGCGAGTGTCCTCAAGGGGATCCCCGTCTACTTCGTGCAGGACATCGAGACCAGCTACTACCCCGAGAGCGAGCGTGCCCGCTTCGAGGTGCTCGACTCCTACCGCCCCGAGTTCCGCTACATGACGACTTCAGGCTGGAACATCGAGCGCCTGCAGGAGCTTGGGCTGAGCGCGCAGATGATTCCGCCGGGCATGGATCTCGACACCTTCCATCCCCGACCGGCAATTCAGCGCAGGTCGGACATGGTGCTGGCTCTGGGGCGCTCCAATCCGCTCAAGAACCTGCCCTTGACACTCGATGCCTGGCGGTCTCTGCCCAAGCCGCGCCCCGAGCTATGCCTGTTCGGAATCGAGCCCGAGCTCGCGAGCGAGCCCGGCATCCGCTATGTCGAGGCGCCGAGTGACGAGCAAATCGCCGAACTGCTGGCGCAGGCCACGGTGTTCGTGCAGACCTCCACCCATGAGGGGTTCTGCCTGCCCGTGCTGGAGTCGATGGCCACAGGGGGTGCGGTCGTCTGTACAGACGCCCACGGCAACCAGGACTTCTGCATCGACGGCGAGAATTGCCTGATGTCTGCGTCCGATCGCGGAGCGGTGAGCGCTGCGATCAAGCGGCTGCTGGGCGACCCAAGGCTTCGGGAGCAGCTGGGCGGCGCGGGGATCGAGATGGCGAAGAGCTACGCGTGGGAGGGTCGCATCGATCAGCTCGAGGCATTCCTGGTCTCAGTCACCAAGCCAGGCCGGCCAGACGGCAACCGTCTCGCCGCATCCGACCAGCCCCGGTGAACTTGGCCGGTGCGCCGACTTACAGGTTCTCGGCGATATGAGGAGCAGATCGGTTGAAGACGACGAACCCGATCACAAAGACCACGGCGACGATCCCAAGCGGCAGGAGCAGCTGCGCCCATCCACCGAGCGCCGTCGCCGCGCTCAGGGCACCGTGGTTGACCATCGCGTGGCGAAACTGCTGGAATATCGTGACCAGGGGATTGAGCAGATAGATGTGGTAGAGGACGTGCTTGATTCCGCCGCCGGAGAGCCTGCTCTGCACTGTTTCGAGCGGAATGATCAGCGGAGAGGCGTAGAAGAGGACCTGACTTGCGACTTCCCATATGGGCTGCACGTCGCGAAAGTTCACGTACATCGCTGAGAGCAGCATCGCGATCCCCGTTGAGAACATCACGAGCACCGCCAGTATCAGCGGCAGCTCAAACCAACTCCACATCGGGTGGATGCCCGAGATCAGCGCGAAAACCAGCACCACGACGAGGTTGAGCATGAGATTGAAGAACGCCAGCAGCGTAACCGATAGCGGGATCGCAAGACGCGGAAACTGGATCTTGCGCACAAGGCTCTCGCGATCAACGACGCTGCGCACTGCGCCAATAGTCGCTTCGCTGAAGAAGGTGAAGAGGATGATCGAGCCGAGCAGCTGGACGCCGTACTGGTGTTCGCCGGGATTGGGGCCCTTGCCGACTTTGCCCACGACCACGAAGAAAACGTAGAGGACCCCGAAGATCAGCAGCGGGCGTATCACCTGCCAGAGGTATCCGAGCACCGAGCCGTAGAACTTGAGCTTGAACTCGTTGCGCGCGATGTTGTAAGTCAGGTGCCAGAAACGGGACCAATCGTCGGTGAGCGCTCGCGGCCCGCGGATCGGCCTGCCGAGGTCTTGGCGGTATGTGCTGCTCTGCGAGCTCACGAGCCCACCCGCGCCTTCTCCGCGGCGCCTGCGGTAGCGATGTCGACGTCGACGGGAAGGTCGACGAGACCGCCCGAAGCCCGTACGCTCGTCACCACGAAGCTGAAGGCATCTTCGATCCGGTCGATCACGTCCAGGCCCGTGCCGCGATGGGCCAGCGTTATTGCGGTCTTGTAGCGCCGGGGCGCCAACACATTCTGGAACGAGAAGGAGAAAAGCACCTCTTCGCCGGCATGAAAACGCACGCCGCGCTCAACATCGTCGACGGTGGTGGCGTTCAGTATCGCGGTGCCCTCGTCGCCCAGGACACTGAGTCCAACGACCGGCTCGTCGACGTCTGCGGTGAAGCTGACCATGACCCTGGCGGTGATACGGCGCCCCTGCGCAATCGCCGTCACCCGATTGCCATGCTCGTCCTCGATCCAGGCATCGGCTATATGTCCCTCACCTCCACGCTGGCCCCGTGGCGCAAACTCGCTTCCAGGCGGGGCCGGCGCCTGATCAAAATTGATCTCGAGATAACGATTGGCCACCTCGAGCGGCTCGCCCAGATGGACCATCTGCCCCTTCTCCAGGAGAAGCGCACGATGACAAAAGCGCCTCAACGATCCCGTGTCGTGTGTGACGAACACAATCGTGCGCCCCTCGTCGCGCATTTGGAGGAACACGTCGAAGCACTTTTGCTGGAATGCCGCATCTCCGACCGCGAGGACCTCGTCGATCAGCAGGATGTCTGCGTCGACCTGGATCGCTACCGAGAAGGCCAGCCGGACGTGCATTCCCGAGGAGTAGTTCTTGAGCTTCAACTCCTCGAACTCGCGCAATTCAGCGAAGTCGATCACCGCGTCGTAGCGCGCTCTAGCCTCGCGGGGCGAGAGGCCCATCATGATCCCGTTGAGCACGACGTTGTCGCGGGCGGCAAGATCGGGGTTGAAGCCCACGCCGAGCTCGATGAAGGTCGACAGGCGGCCATTCATCCAGATATGTCCACGGTCGACGCGGTAGATCCCGGCCAGGCACTTCAGCAGCGTGCTCTTGCCGCTGCCGTTGCGTCCCGCGATCCCGAAGAACTCGCCCTTCTGAACCTCAAACGAGATGTCGCGCAACGACGGGAACGTGTGGTAATGCATGCGGCGCATGGGGTGCAGAGCGCGCTCCTTGAGCGTCTGCACGCGCTCCTCTGGCAGTCGAAACGACTTGCCGACCGAATCGACTACGATCGGTGGGGCTGTTCGGGCGTTGCCGGCCATGGGGCGAAGACTACCGACGGTCGACCGATCTCCGCGCGGCACGAAACGTCTGGATAATATTTCCCGTGCTGAGCGCACCGTTCGAGACACGCTGGACTCCTCCGATCGGCAGTCGTTGCGCACGCTCCCGATGAACCACGATCAAGCGATCGCAGTAGAGCTTGCGGGCTATCTGGGCTCGGCCGTCGGAGTCGGGGAAGCTGCGCGCCTATACACGTACGCGCTGCGCGCGGCTGGGGCCGAGGTGCAAGCGCGAGACGTGCCGCTTCCGGGCCGCGACCGTGTAGAGATGGGCCTTGCCGAGGGCCCTGCCCCAAGCATCGCGATCCCCTTTGAGATCATCTGCTTGAACCCCGAGCAGATGATCCCCTACCTCGACCAGCGTGAAGCGCCTCACGAGCCTCGGCGCACGATCGGCGTCTGGAGCTGGGAGGTCGACGTGCTGCCTGCTGGCTGGCGCGAGGCCAGCCGCAGGCTCGACGAGATATGGACCTACTCCGCCTTCGCGGCGCAGCTGATCGACAAAGGCGTGGAGGCGCCGGTGCGCAGCGTGCCGCTGCCGGCGTGGAGGGCACCGGCGCACCATGCCCGCGCGAGCGGCTTGCCCGAGGGCTTCCGCGTGCTGGTGATGTTCGACTTCCTCTCCACCCTCCAGCGAAAGAATCCGCTCGGAGCGATCGAGGCATATAAGCGTGCCTTCGCGCCCGACGAGGGCTCGGTGCTGGTGCTCAAGTCGGTCAACGGCCGCCATCGTCCAGAGCAGCGGTCGCAGATCGTGGCCGCGGCCGACGCTCGCCCGGACATCGTGCTGCGCGACGGGACGGTCTCCGGAGCCGAGCGCGATGCGCTGATCAGCGAATGCGACTGCGTTCTCTCGCTGCACCGCAGCGAGGGCTACGGCCTGCCGCTGGCCGAAGCGATGGCGATGGGCAAGCCGGTTCTTGCGACTGCCTACGGTGGCAACACAGATTTCATGGACGAGCGGAACTCCTACCCGATCCCTTGGACGCCGGCGCTCGTGGGCGAGGGAGTTGAGCACTATCCGGCCGGCGCGACCTGGGCCGAGCCCGACCTCGATCGCGCAGCGCTGGCGCTCAGAGCGGTCCGCTACGAGGCCGAGCAGGCGCGCGAGCGCGCCGCCCGCGGCCGCGAGGTGGTCGAACGGCGTCTGTCTCTGGAGGCAGTCGGAGCCCAGATGGTGCAACGGCTGCGCGCATTCGGCGCGCCACGCGGGCGCTCGCGGCTTCCGCTTGTCAGGCGACTTTGGAGACCTCGCCATACGCATAGCTGAGGCATCCGAGGCACGAATCGACGTCGCTCGTGGATCCACCGTGCTATGCGTGCCGTTGGAGGACACCAAGGAGCCGCGCTGGCACGTGGAGCAGGCGCTGCTCACGATCTGGAGCGTGCTCGAACACGCAGAGGCGCCCGCCGCGATCGCGGTCGCGGGCTCAGCAGAGCTTCTCGCGCTCCTCGCGGAGCTCGGTGGGGATCGTCTGCCGGAGGATGTGCTCGGTATGGAGATGCCTGTCTCTCAGGGCGCGGCGACCGCCCTCTGGCGGCTGATCTGCGCATCCCCTCCTGCCGATATTGCACTCCTCGCGCCCGGCGTGCGCGTGCACCCACAGTGGCTCGAGCGCCTGCGCAGCGCGGCCCTCAGTGACTCGGTGATCGCCAGCTCAAGCGCGCTGTTCGACGCCTATCGTGCCGGCGCCGCGGCGATTGCCACTGCGAGCCTTCGGCTTCGCCCGCGCATCGAGCGGATTGGGCCACACTGCGCTCTCATAAGACGCCAGGCACTCGAGCTCATCGCAGCACCGGCAAACCTCGGCAGCCTGGAAGAGGCGCTGCGCGATCTGAGCGAGCGGCTCAGCGCGCTTGGCCTGATCCATGTGGCGGCCGACGACATGGCAGTGGAGCTGCCTCGGGATGCCGCCGCCGGGCTTGAGCGACTCTCAACGGCCCTCGGCGAGCTTGGCCGCGCCGACGAGGGCGCTCTCGAAGAGGATCGTGGCCCCCTTCCCCGTGCGATCAGGCGCGCCCGTAGCTCACTACGTCCGTTGACGGTCACGATCGACGCGCGCAGCCTGACCGCGGCCGTTGGAGGTACACAGACCTACGTGCTCGAGCTCCTGCTCGCCCTTGCGAGAGATTCGCGCGTGAAGCTGCGGGCGCTGGTACCGCCGGACCTCTCTGCGCAGGCCGCCGGCATGCTGAGAGGCACGGAGATCGAGTTGATCGCACCTGAAGAGGCGATGGCACTGAATTCTCGCTCAGACGTTGTACACCGGCCGCAGCAGATATCGAGCGCCGAGGACTTCCCGATTCTGCGTGCGGCCGGTGAGCGTCTCGTCGTCACCCACCACGACCTGATCGCTTACCACAACGCGTCCTATCACCGTGACACTGCCTCCTGGCTGCGCCATCGGGAGATCACGCGAGCTGCACTCGCCGCCTGTGACCGTGTCGTTTTCCCCTCCAAGCACGCCTTGCGCGACGCGCTCGCGGAGGATCTTCTGCCCGAGGAGCGTGGGCACGTGGTCGCTACCGGCAGCACCGAGCGATTGATGCCTTCGCCGCAGATGCTGGCCCCTCCCGCGCAGCTGGTCGCTGGCGATCCGTTTCTCCTGTGCCTCGGCGCCGACTACCAACACAAGAACCGGCCCTTCGCGATGCGCATGTTGATCGAGCTGCGGGCTACGGGCTGGCGGGGGATCCTCGTGCTCGCCGGATCGCACGTCCCCTGCGGCTCCTCGCGCGAGCAGGAGGAGGAGCTGCTCGATGCGCACCCACACATCCGCGACCACGTGATCGATCTCGGCAGAGTGGATGAGTCGACCAAGAGCTGGCTCTTCTCGCATGCGAGGGCGCTCATCTACCCCTCGATCTACGAGGGCTTCGGATTGCTGCCGATCGAGGCTGCGAGGATTCGCGTGCCGTGCCTCTACGCGCCCCAGGCCTCCCTCGCGGAGCTCGGTGCGGGAGCCGCAACGATCGTGCCCTGGAACGCGGCGGCGAGTGCTGCTGCAGCAATGCCGCTGCTAATGGAAGGGCCGGCGCGCGAGCGCCACCTGGAATCGTTGGCGATGCTCCAAGTCCCCAGCTGGAGCGACATTGTCGAGCAGCTGGTGGAGGTCTACCAGCTGGCCGCCACGAGCCGGCGGTCGGACGCTGCGCTGCGTGAGCCGGAGGTGTATCTGCAGCTGCTGCGCAAGGCCACGCGCGAGCTGAACTACCACCGAGACCTGGCCCAGGATTACCAGGATGCCCTGCACGCACTGGAGGAGCGAGTGAGCCTCGGCCTGCCATTGATCGACCGCGGCGGGCTACTCACCCCGGCGCAACAGCGGGGACTGATGCGGGTGGCCTCGCGCCGCCCGATCGGCGCGCTCGTGCTCAGCCCATTTGGGCTGCTCGGCCACGTTCGTAACGCCCAGCAGGAACACGGAGCGAGCGCAGATGCCGATCGAGTATGAGCAGCTCCCTCTCTGATCAGCCAGATCCGCGCCAGCGCCTGCTCACGTGCACGAACTTGCGAAGCGCACGCTGGTGCAGCATCTCCAACAGCTCGACCGTGCGCGGCTCGGGCATGCGGTTCGCGTCGAACGACCCCGTGCTCGGTTGAATCACGATGCCCTGATCGCCTACGTTCATGACCACCGCTGCCTGCACGCTTACGGCTGCGGCCCCTGTCGAGAAGACACGCACATCCACGCCCATTACCATTCGAGGCAGCTCGACGCGGAGATCGACCTTTGTCCACGCACCAGTGGCGTCGAGATCGGCTTCGGACACGTCTCGGCTGGCGTGCTCTACACCGCCGGTGCTGATCACCTCGAGCCGCACGACGGGCCGGCATCCCGTCATTGGCGTATCGAGAGACAAGAAGAAGGAGAAGGTCCATGTTCCCCGATCCAGCGGGAAGGTCGGGCCCGAGAGCATGAGCCCTGCCTCCTGTATCCCGGCGTGCACGCACGGCATCTGGTCGACCGCGCGGCGGACCTCCATGTGCGTCGAAAGTCTGCTCAGACGGCGTGCCCTGAACGCGTGCGACTGCTCCATCGCGACCTCGTGGAGCCTGCCCTCATCGGGCGCTCTCTCCTCGCGGCGAGCTCGCAACCACCAGACGAAACTGTCCTCCGGCCGGGCGGCGGCACCTCTGGCCCGCTCCTCCCAGGGCACCCTCAGGTCCTCCAAATCCAGGAACGCCCGCAAGGAGCTGTCGTACCCGAGCAAGACCCCGCGGAGCTCTTGGACCCCGAAGCCGGCGAGCTCAAGCAGCGCCTGGATCTCCTCGACTGCCAGCTCGGACGTGTGTTCCGGATGGCGCCACTCGATTGCCTCGGTCACGCGTCGGTTCGGCGAGTCCAACACGAGCATGCCGTCAGGACGCAGGACCCTGTGGCTCTCGAGCAGGAAGCCCGTTACATCCTGGGGCCAAAGGTGCTCTATCACCTGGCCTCCGAAAACCATGTCCACTGAACCGCTTGGCACCGACTCCATGTTGCCGAGCGTGTGCGCCAACCATTGGACGTTAGCCGGCAGGTCCGGCGGCCGATCGGCGAAAGCCTCGACCCCAATGTGACGCTCCACGTCGCCTGGGTAGTTCTTGTCGAACCACTCGAAGTACCACGCGCCGGCAGCACCACCGTGTAGCACCGTGCGAGCGCCAACGGGCAGGCGTCTGAGCTCCGCCGTCCTGAGATCGTGCAGGCGGGTGGAGAAATCCGGCGTCTCGCTCACGCTCGTCCTCGACTTGATCCAGCTGTCAGACTCATCCTCATATCAGCTGGAGCGAATGCAGGTACTGCTTGGCGGTGGCGGAAAAACTGTTCGCGGCCGCGAACTTCTGTGCGTGTTCGCTCATCGATCTCAGATGCTCTTGATCGTCCAGTAGCCCTTCTATCCGAGCTGCCAACCCGGCCGGCAGCGCGTCACTCGGTACACAGGCGACCACGTCGGCCGACAGCTCGGAAGCCCAACCGAGGTCACTGACCACCGTAGGCAGGCCGGCTGCCAGACAATCCGCCACTGCAGCCGAGGCCTCACCGTGCGAGATCGTGCGAAGCTGTACTGCAAGATCAGCGTCGGCCAAGAGCCGATCGTAGTCCGCACGCGGCAGATGCCCCGTCAGTCTTAGGTCGAGATCAGAGCCGAACTTCCCAGCGAACCGTCTCCAGTGCTCTAGCTCCTGCTTCTCTCCCGGACCTGCGATCACGAGCTTAACCCCGCCACGGGCTTGCGCGACCAGCGAGGCAGCCGAGATCAGCAGCGCGAGCCCCTTGACAGCACTCACGACACCAACGCTAACAATCACCGGCGACTTGCCGGGAGGTCTCCACATGCGAGGCTCCACGTCCGGGATCGCGAACGGCAGCAGCGCGACAGGCACCACTCGATCGAGCACGCCGCGATCAAGCTCCAATACTTCGCGCGCGTGCCGCGAATGTACGAACACCTCCTCGGCGTGGGCCTGCATCTCCGCCGTCATGTAGATTCCGAGCGCCTGCTGAGTCTCCCAGCCTGGCCAGCCGCCGAGCCGCACCGCGGGTGGCAACCGCGGTCCGTACTGAGCCTCGATCCATTGGGCGAAGCGTTTATTCGAATCCTCGGCGCATTCCTGTGCGGACAGCCAGCCGTAGAATCCGGTGAGCCTGACGTCGTGTGCAACGACGACCCCAGGATGCTCGCGTAGCAGCTCATGGACATGGCGGTGGTATGCGGAGTTACCCATGCAATAAATGACACGATCGTATTGTTGCAGCGCCGAGACGGCGCGATATGAGGCCGAGCGCACAAGTTTCACCCCGCTGGCGGACGGGGTCGCATATCGTGCCGGCTCGCCGTCGATCACGACATCTACGTCGACGCTCTTGCTCAGCTCGTTCACTAGCCGTGCGTTGTAATCGGCTATCCCTGACCGCTCCGGCGGCCAAGGTGAGACAAGTGCGACCCGCGGACGGACAACCACCCCGTGTTTATGTCTGCTCGTCACGATCCCATATGCCTCGATGGTGCTGGCAGCTACCGCATCCCAGGTGTAGCCAGCCACGCGTCGACGCGACCGTTCGATGAGCGCAGCGAGCGTCGCAGGTGAGTCAATGGTGTCGGCAATGCATCGGGAGATGCTGACAGGGTCGTAGGGATCGAACGTTCCGTCGAGATCGCCGAATATCTCCGGCGTGGTCGAGGTGTTGCTCGCAATCACCGGGGCGCCGCATGACATCGCCTCAAGGATAGGGAGGCCGGACCCCTCATAGAAAGACGGGAAGACGAACAGGACACAGGCGTGATAGAGCGCACCGAGCTCGGCGTCGGACACATATCCGGTGATTATCAACTGGTCCTCGGATACTCCCTCTTTATCGCCCCAGCTGCGTACTAGCTCGACCTCCGAGGGCTGCATGCTGCACGCGATCACCAGCTGATGAGACGCACGCGTCTGATGCGGCAGCCGAGCGTAGGCCTCTACGAGGCGCTTAAGGTTCTTGCGGAACTCGAACCCTCCGACGTAGAGCATGAATCCGGGACGCATAAGCTGAAACCGCCTACCGAGCACCGCTTCGGCCTCGCGCTTGGACTCGTACATATTCGCGAACTTCGCACTTGCGCCGGCATCGATCACCGTGATCCGCTCAGGTGGAATCTCAAGATGATCACCGGCATCGTTCGCCGTAGCCTGCGAAATCGCCAGAACGTGGTCGGCTGCGCGTACCAGCGCCGCGCGCGCCGTGTATCTCGCCTTCGCAATCGGATCGTGAAGGTAATGATCAGAGAAGATCAATGGAATGAGGTCGTAGAGCGTCACGACCGTCTTCACCTGGGAACTGCGTGCCCATGCGGGCCACAGCTCCTTGCCCCGCATCCCGTCCTCGAACGGACTCATAACGTGGTAGACGGCAGGCAAAGAGGAGATCCGGCGAGCCACACGACGATCGTCACAGTTCCAGCGGAGGAGCCCACTTCCCAGTAGCCAGCTGAGGTTGCCCGTGAGCGGAAGCGATGGGTTCATCAGCACCGAATGCAGCATCCCCGTCCGAGCGCCATGCAGCGCTCGGACGTGCTCGGCCACGTAGCGGGCGATGCCTCTGTCGTGATGATGGGGATTCTGTGCGCCTTGAACATCGAGACACACTGTGCCATCGGGCGGCCTCATTTGTGGGAATCGGGCTGGGCCACCACCATGATCACGCCAGCATGTGCCACCTGGTCGTTGTCCGCGTCGGTCGCCACCCACGTCACAGGATTGCGTCGGCGGACCACACGCCGCTCGACCAGCTTCCAACCTGCAAGCAGCTCCCGGAAGCTCTCCTCGTCGTAGACACGCTCGAGCTCGTTGATCTCCCTAACCCCATAGGGCGTCGTGAGCACCAGGAAACCGTCGTCTGCCAAGAGCTTGCGAACTCGTCTTAGAGCGGCAATATCCGCGTTCTCGCTGATGCTCGCATCACCGTACGCACCGAGGCCGAAGTGCTCGATCGTGGAAATCAGGCAGACCGCGTCGAACCGCTCGGGCTCCGGATCCCAGTCCTCGAAGCGCGAAGCGACGCTGTTGAGGTTAGGGTGGGCATAGGCGATCGGGTGCAAGTCCAGCGCTGTCACAGCGAAGCCGAGTGATGCCGCCGCAAGGGAGAATGTGCTCTCGGCGGCGCCGATATCAAGCACGCGTGCCGGCGGTGTTAGGCGCGAAAGCGCGGCGAAGGCGAACGGCAACTCTACAAGGCGCTCATTGACATTTGCAATATGCGCTTTGCCCTCAGTCAGCTCAATTGTGACCGGTGGATTAAACCAGAGACCGGCTTGCGCGGCAAATCCTCGGTGCCCGCCCGCGTAGTTGATCACGTTCGCGAGCGCACCGTCCAGATGCTCAAGCGCAATTCCCGCCGAGCGAGCGAGCCGATCGACGTAGCGCGCTTGATCCTGGATCTCCAGTCGCTCGCTTATGTACGCCTCCAGCGTTCGCACGGCGTCGGCGATGCGGTGCATCTCCGCGCCCGCATATGATGTTGCCTCCAGACAAGAAGACGCGAGCTCCTCGAGATCTGCGCGCATCGCGTGCACTGACTCGTGGCTTGAGGTGATACGGCGGTTGATGTCAGCAACACGACCATCGACCGGTCCCGTAAGGGGCCGCGCAACACGGCGAGCGAGGGCTCGCAAACGGTGCTGATCTGGCTGGTGCGCCATGCGCACTACAGCCTACCGGTCTTGCCTTCGTGGCGACCGCTGGCGGCGAGTCCGATGTAGGAGATCCAAGACACGCGACCGCCGCTGAGCGGAGCCGGCGTCGGAGTCGCGCGCGACGTAATCGGTCTTGCACACCGCGCCGGCGCACAGCAGCCAATAGGCTTCCGGCAGAGTGAACTATCGCGCGGCTGTTCTCGCTCACGCGCAGCCTCCGGCACTGAGATCTGCCGGAAGTATGCGACAGTCATGCGGCACCAACTGGACACGAGACGCTACCAACCCACGAGACGCAAAATCCGATCGAGAATGCGATGTCGACTTCAAGTGCCGTAGGCCATGCTCGTCGCCGGCTGGCGGCACCATCACGAGATGGCAGATGGCGCAACGATGAGTTGCTGCTCGCGATTCTGGGGGCAGCAAGTCTCGTCGTCCTGATCGCGCAGGCACGGACGCTCGTCCATGGCCTGTACCTGAACGCAGATAACGCCTCGGCGCTGGTGCTGCCGATATTGGCTGGCCATGCGCCGGCCGGGGCGACGGTCAATCTCGGCGATCATCCCTGGTACGAGCCGTGGTGGTTCATGCGACTCACCGCTGGCTGGCCGCACTATCGCCAGATCTGGGAGCTAGCTCCGTTCGTCTTTGCGCTTCTCGGTATTGCGTCTATTGCCGCGTGTGCGTATCGCGCGATCGGACGATGGTCGGCGCTCGTGTTCGCGGCGCTGCTGATGTCCGCGTCTGCCACGCTCCGTAGCGTCCTTTACGTGCCGGAGGCACGAGTAGCCATGGTTCTCCATTCGGGAGTGCTGTGCGGCGCGCTGCTGCTCGTATATCGCAGAGCGAATGCCCGTCGCTGCACCCCGTCTTTCCTTCTAGCTCTCGGGGTCCCTCTCGTTGCTTTCACTGGTGCTGGTTCGACGGACGAGCTAGTTATAGCTGGTGGGGTTGTGCCTTTCCTAATCGCGCCCGCCTGGGGATGGTGGCGATCACGCGGATACGCGTGGAAGACAACCACATGCTTCGCGCTTGCGGTCGCGGTGATCTCCCTTCTTGTCGACAGCCTACTCGACCACATAATGCATGCGGATCATGTGGTTGCCGCCCCGTTCCCTATCCTTTTCGTTGCCGCAAATGGGCTCTGGGGTAACTTCCAAAGTTTGGTGACTGAATTCTCTTCGCTCGCAGGTGGCTACTTCTTTGGCCTGTCCGCGAGCGGGAGCCATCTCCTCGTGTTCGCATCCGGCGCACTGGCGTTGCTCGCACTGGCCATGACGCTACACCGCGTCTACGTAGTATTGAGCGCACATAGCGCCGGTGCGCCGAGGGCCCAAGTGAGCGAGCGTGATTTCTTTATTGCTTTTTGGGGCATTGCTCTCGTGGTCACTGTCAGCGCCTTCGTGCTCACATCGGCGGCCGAAGAGGCTGGGAACGGCCGGTACCTGCTGGCAGCCTGGGTCGCAGTAGCAGCGCTGATTGGCACCTGTGCCACGACGGTCCGCATGCGTGCAGCTATTACCATCGGGGTCTGTCTGTTCTGCGCGCTCACGCTACGTAGCGAGATAGTCGATAGCGTGCCTGCGTACGGGATCGGCCCTACGGTCGCTGTAACGGGCTCGATCGAACGCTTCGTCACGATGCACGATGCGTACATCGGCTATAGTAGCTATTGGGACTCTTCACCGATCACGTGGGAGACCCATCTGAGAGTCCGGGTCTACCCGATCGCTCAGTGTGGGACGCCTGACGGCCTCGGTACGTCACGCTCGGGCTGGTGCCCGTTCTACAACAACCAGATAAGTAGCTGGTACAAGTCTCGCGCAAGAACACATACGTTTCTGATCACCGACGCGCGCGCAACTAACCCGCTCAAGATCGAAGCACCCTCCCCCGCATTCGGCCATCCTACGGCAGAAGCTGCATTTGGTGAATTCCACGTATATATCTATAACTACGACTTGGCTACTGAGCTATGACGTGAAAGCGATAGATGCGCTGTCTCGGCGCTCAGTCAATTTGATGAGAACCCCGGCTACAACGTCCTGTCGGTGGGCAGCGCAATCACCGCACAGCCCGAGCTTGCTGGAGACTGCCCAGCACGTCCGGACAAGCCGTCTAATCGAGCTCCAAGCGGCGCAACTCGCGAAGCTGATCCGCTGCCCCGTGGCGTAGCCATTCGTGTGGTGCGCTTGGCATTCACGATTAGGGGTAGCGGCAATCCGGAAGAGAAGGCTGGCAGATCCGGAATGGACGGGGCGCAGATCCGGATCCTCGAAAGCACTCTCCGCCCGCGATAGTCTCCGCACCCGATGCAGATCCTCCCCACCCGCCTGTCCGGCCCAGTCCTGATCGAGCCCGCCGTCCACCGCGACGACCGCGGCTTCTTCTGTGAGACTTACCGCCGCGAGTGGCATCTGGCCGCCGGCATCCCCGAGCACGATCAGTTCGTGCAGGACAACCACTCCCGCTCATCCCGGGGCGTGGTGCGTGGTATGCACTTCCAGGTCGGCGAGGGCGTGGCGAAGCTGGTCCGCTGCAGCAGGGGCCAGATCCTCGACGTGGTGGTGGACCTACGCCGTGGCTCGCCGACCTACGGCGACTGGGAGGGCTTCGAGCTCGACGACGTCTCGATGCGAGCGCTCTACGTGCCCGTCGGTTTCGCGCACGGCTTCTGCGTGCTCTCGCAGGTCGCGGACGTCGCCTACAAGCAGACTCGCTACTACGACGGCGCGGTGGAACGCGGCATCGCCTGGGACGATCCCGAGATTGCGATCGGCTGGCCGCAAGACATCGAGCTCAGCGTGTCCCCACGCGATGCTGACGCGCCGCGGCTCGGCGAGATCGCCCAGGAACTGCCCTTCGTCTACGACGAGGGTGGCACTGCGCAAAGCTGAGCCGGCGCGATACCGCTTGGCCCTCAGAGCGCCCGCCACCGCTGCAGGTGCATTACGGCCTCTCCGCCCTGCACCGCCAGCGCCGCAAGCGCCTGCTCACCGAGGTCGATCGGCGTGACCCAGGGCTCCGGTTGGGCGTCCACCTCTAGCGCTCCAGCGTGAGCCGGCGCCTCCGCCTGACCAAGACCGTGGCCGACACACTTCACGATCGCCTCGTGCGCCACCCAGGCCGCAAGAAACTCACGGTGGCGCCGGTCGGCGTCCAGCCCCGCCAGTCGATTTGCCACCTGGTCCCCCAGCATCCTGCGCGCAATCGCCACCTCGTCCCGAGCCGCGGAACGACGGCGATCCACGATCTCGATGTCGACACCCACCTCGCGCTCCCGGCTGAGCGCATAGAGAGCCAGCGTGCCGGAGTGAGAGAGGTTGAAGTGGAGCGCACCATGAAAGAAACATCCAAGCTCCGGCTTACCATGCGGCCCAAGCGCGAACCGCAGCATCGCGGGATCCTGCCCGGTCGCCCGGCCGAGTAGGTCGCGAAGCACCGCTCGGGAAGCTGACCAATAGACGGCAGCGCGCTCATCCAGCAGCCGTGAGGCGCGCTCGCGCTCCTGCTCGCAGAGCACTGAAAGCAGGCTCTCTGGCACGCCTGAGAGGTCGGCGACCCATACGTCGATTGCGTCGGAAGGCTGCATCGACGCACGATATCGCCGCTCGGCTACACCCGCCGCCGGCGCCTCCGCGACCCACAATTGGCGTCTTTCCAGGTCAGGTCAAAGAGTGTTCATTGTTTGAATCATTTTGCCCTAGAAGCCTTATGTCTTCGATCTTGGATATGGTTCGCAGCCGACATCTGTCGAGGGATTGGAACTAGGAAGGGAGCAGGTGCACGGGATGCGCTCGATGGAGCACCTGGTTGGCATGCAACTGCCGCCGCTTGCGCTGCCGTCGACCACGGGTGGCGAGGACGGATTGACAGCACTCTCAGCGGGAAGATCCGTCGTCTATCTGTATCCCGGGGACGATTCGACGCCCGAGGGCCCGCAGGCGGAGCCGAGCAGCTGTGCCGTGCAGCGGGCCATCTTCCGCGACTACGCGCTGGACTTCGCCGCGGAGGGCGCACGGATCGCGGGCCTCAGCAGTGAGCCACACGAGACCCAGGTCGCAGTTGCCGAGCGTGAGCGCCTGCCGTTTCCACTGATCAGCGACCGGGCTTGTCATCTTGCGGACGCGCTTGAGCTGCCCACGTTCCTGGATCTCGGCGTCAGACGCTTTCGCCGCCTGACGTTGATCTGCGAAGCCGGCGTGGTGGCAGCCGCGTTCTATCCGGTGTCCCCGCGTCGTAGCGCGGCCCAGGCACTCGGCTGGCTGAGCGGCTTTCAGGCCGGCTGAGGGTCCGGTTTCTCACGGCAAAGCGCGGCCGGCTCGGATAAGACGTCCTGCTCCGTCGCTAGCCTTTCTCGATCGACCACACCATCAGGAGGGTGCGATGACGAAGAATGAGTTGGCAGACGAGGTAGCGCAACGGACAGGTCTCAGTGCCGGACAGGCACGGCAGGCGCTTGATACGGCGCTGGAGGTGGTCTCCAACCAGCTGGCTGGCGGGAGCGAGGTCTCACTTGCAGGATTCGGAAAGTTCAGCGTTAGCAAGCGCGCCGCGCGTGAGGGACGCAATCCGGCTACCGGCGAGACGATCTCCATCGCAGCAAGCAACAGCGCGAAATTCTCGGCCGCGAGCGCACTCAAGAAGCGGCTGAACTGACACCCTGCGGCCGCGGTGAGGGCCCGGTCGCTTGCAGAGCTCAGGCGGGATCGTAAGGCGCGTCGCCCAGGAGCGTGCAGGCTAAGGCGAGAAGAGCCTCGTCGGCTTTGTGATGCGCGCTTGCGGCGCCATGCGCGAGTATGGAGTGCCAGATGCAGAGCGGTATGCCGCCAGATCGAGCCGATGCAGACTGGCGCGTTGCGCGGCGACAGCGTCAGGAACTGCGCCGGCGCCGACGGCTGGCTGCGCTCGGCGGCTTGGCGGCCGTGATCGTGCTCGTTGCCGCGATCGTGGCGATCGCTGGGGGCTCCAAAGGGAGCGGTGGCGGCAGCCGTCACGCCGGGCGCAAGGCCGACACAAGCCATCGTCGTGCGGACTCGCGCAGGAGCAGCGAAAACGCGCTTCCGGCTGGCGTCGCCCCGGCAGCGCGCGACGTCGCGGCTCCGGTGCTGATGTATCACGTGATCAACCCGCCGCCGGCCCGGGCTCCCTTCCCGGGCCTTTACGTTCCCGCGGCGGAGTTCGAAGCACAGATGCAGGCGCTTGCGAGCGCAGGCTTTCACGCGGTCACGCAGCAGCAGCTGTGGCGACACTGGCAGCAGGGCACGCCGTTGCCGGTCAAGCCGGTCGTGATCACCTTCGACAACGGCTACCAGTCCCAGTACAGCAACGCGCTGCCGATCCTGCGAAGGCTCGGCTGGAAGGCAGTGGAGAACATGCAGCTGACGGGACTGCCGCCTTCGCAGGGCGGGCTCTCCGAAGCGCAGGTCAGAGGGCTGATCGCGGCCGGCTGGGAACTGGACACCCAGGGCAATAGCCACGCCGACCTGATCACGCTCACGCCCTCGCAGCTGCACTACCAGGTAGCGGTCTCAAGGCAAACGATCCAGCGCCGCTACCACGTGCCGGTGAACTGGTTCTGCTACCCCTCAGGCAACTACGACGCGGCGGTCGTCGAAGCGGTCAAGCAGGCCGGCTATCTCGGCTCCACCACGGTGGTGCCCGGCTGGGCCGGCCCCAGCAGCGACCCTTATAGGCTGCCGCGGCTGCGGGTGCTTGGCGGCACCAGCGGTACAGGGCTCGTGGAACTGATTGACGCCACCGAGCACGATCCGCCGCCGCCGTCCTCCTACTCCTAAAGGCCTCGCTTCGAGCGGGTCGATCGGGCGCCCTCGGTCTCGCAACACCACCGGCGCAGCATGTATAGGATTCGGCGCGTGCATAGCGCAGCGCACCATGTCGCAGCCCTGCTGAGCGCCCACCACCAAGGCGGAGCGGCCGGCAGCGGCCGCTCGGGCGGCAACCCGCCCGGCTGGGGCTCGTGGACCTTCGAACCGTGGGTCGTTGCGATATTGGTTGCCGCAAGCGGCCTCTACGTCAATGCCTACAGGCGCGCCCGCCGCCGATCTGAGGCGGTCGGCGCCGGCCACTGGCTCTTCTACGCGGCCGGCATCGTCGCCCTGATCGCGGCGCTCTGCTCGCCGCTTGATGCGATCGGCGATAGCTGGCTGCTGTCCGCCCACATGGCGCAGCACATCCTGCTTTCGGACATCGCGCCGGCGCTGTTGGTGCTCGGTCTGCGTGCGCCGCTGCTGCCGCTCGGCCTGCCTCGCGGTGTGCTCGCCGCGATTGCCCCCGGCGGGCGTTACGGGCGCCTGATCGGCACGCTCACCTCGCCGTGGGTGGCGCTGCCGCTGTGGTCTGTGGCGACACTCGGCTGGGCGATCCCCAGCGTCTTCGACTACGCCGCCCAGCACCCGGTAGTGCACGCACTAGAGCACGCAACTCTGTTCTACACCGGCCTTGCCGTCTGGTGGTTGATCGTCGACCCGCTGCCGCGCGCACGCCTGCGCACCAATGGGCAGCGGCTTGGAATGCTCGGCTTCACCCGGATCGTCTCCGCGGGCGTATGCCTGCCGCTAACGTGGCTGACCAAACTCGAGTATCCGCTCTACGCACTCGCACCCCGCGGCTACGGCATCTCCGCTGCAACCGACCAGCACCTCGCGGGCGCAGGCATGTGCTTCATCGAGTTCCTGGTCTTCGGCATCGCTTTCGCCGCAGTCTTCGTCAGCGTGCTCAGCCGCTCAGATGCGCACGACGCGCTGCTCGAGCGCGCCGCGAGCTAAGCGCACCCAGGCTGTGGCTCTCTACGGCGAGAGCCGGAACGGCGGGTAGCGGTCTGTGACCAGCAGTGCAGCGTAGGCCAGCACACGGTTGTACCAGCGCCCGACGCCGACCAGGTAGTCGAAGAGGCCGCGGGGGAAGTGGCCGGTGAAGAGGATCGCAAACCAGGCGATGATCACCGCGAATACCGCGCCGATCGAGAGCACCCACAGCACGATGTAGTGCGGGATCGCCAGCAGCCACTTCACGAGCGGCATCCAACGGTTGAGCTCGCTCTCGTCGTATGGGCGCGGAAGGTTCAGATGCACCGCCTGCATCTCCTCGGTTGAGGGGTAGCGGTCCTCCATCAGCGCCGCGTAGACGCCGATGCGGTTGTGGAAACGCACGAGTTCGCGGTTCCAGTCAAACCACCATCGCGGGTACTTCTCGCGGAAGAGAATCATCAGCAGCGGCCCCGCGAACAGGAGGCCGCCCGCCGCGACGATCCCGTACCGCGCACCGGCCTCGTAGGTGGCGCCGTTGATCGTGCCGACGAGGATCACGATTGGGATGATCGTGAAGATCCGCAGCAGTGTCGTGAGTCGGTTCAGCGGCCGGTCTGGATAGTCGACGGAGAACTGCACTGGGTGGGCATCGCCTGCGATTGGGCTTGCTGGTTGTGTGGACATCCGTCAAGCATCGCTGGTGCCACATGGCGAGACATCCCGGCAACGCCTCTACAGTGCACGTAGTTATTACTGAACCGGCATCAACAGGCCGCGCCGCGGCTCAGGCGTAGCGCGAGCGCGGGTAGCGCGGCAGCCCGTCGTCCGGCACAGGCTCCCACGCTGCAGCGGAGTCCACGAACTGCCTGAACTGGGGCCTGACGCCCGGATCGATATCGAAAGCGCCGAGCCTGATCGCGACCTCGTCGTCGGAGAACGGGTCCCCGCTGAAAAGCGCCGACCCACAGCGCGAGCAGAATAGCTTCGGCACCCCGGTCGGCGGCTGATAGGAGGCCAGCAGCTCAGCGCCCTCGACGATTCGGAAGTCATCCTGCGCCACCCGGCAGTTAGCGGAGGACCCGGTCCCGGTCCTCTTCTGACAATGCGTGCAGTGGCAGTAGCCAGCCGAGAGGATCGGCCCGCTCACCTCAAAGCGAACCGCCCCGCAAAGGCACCCGCCGCTCAGCAGGTGATCAGCCACCACGCCCCTGACGGTCGAGGACCAAGCAGGTCAAGGACGCAGGGAGCGTGGCGTGCTCCGTACGCGAGCAACCGAGGACGCCGACATGCGCTGATCATCGGCCGTCAGGGGCGGTCGAGGGTCAAGCAGATCAACGACGCAGAGAGCGTGGCGTACTCCGTACGCGAGCAACCGAGGACGCCGACATGCGCCGGTCATCTGCCGTCAGCCGCAGCCGGTGTTGTTGCCGCAGGAGGAGCATGTGTAGCAAGACCCCGTCCGCTGCATCATCCCGCCGCACTGGCTGCACGCCGGCCCCAAGTCGAGGCCCTGCATCTTGGCGGGCACGACCGGCGGAGTCTGTGTCATCGCACCAGCGGCCGGGACGCTGCCGCCCGGTGCCTTGGCGCTTGGGGCCTGGCTGGCTGCGCTCGGGCCAGCGGTGTCGGAGGCAACGATCGCCTGGCCCGCCTCCTGCGCGGCCTTGCGCGCTCTGACCTCAGGTGTGAGGATGCCAAGCTCCTCCTGGACGTCCGGATCCAGGAAGCGCGAGGCCAGCCAGCGCATGATGTAGTCGGGCATAGACTTCGCGAACGGGATCTCCGGGTTGCCGGTGATGCCCTCCGGCTCGAAGCGCATGTAGCTGAACTTGCGCACGAGCGTCTCTAGCGGCACGCCGTACTGCAGCGCGATCGAGATCGCGGTGGCGAAGGAGTTCATCATCCCGCGCAGCGTCGAGCCCTCCTTGCCGATGTCGGTGAGGAAAATCTCCCCAACCGTGCCATCCTCGTACATGCCGGCGGTGATGTAGCCCTCGTGGCCGCCGATCGAGAACTTGTGCGTGATCGACTGACGCTCGCGCGGCATCCGCTTGCGCATCGGGCCGGCCTCGGCGAGCGCCTTGGTGACGGCCTGCTCCACCACCTTGTCGACATCAACGGGCTGCTGCGCCTCTTGCTGGGCGTCGGTGCGCAGCGCCTGGGCGGTCTTGGAGCCGTCCCTGTAGATCGCAAGCGCCTTGACCCCGAGCTTCCACGCCTGCATGTAGGCGTCGGCGATGTCCTGTGCGGTGGCGCTCTGGGGCAGGTTGACGGTCTTGGAGATCGCGCCGGAGATGAAGGGCTGGATCGCGCCCATCATCTTGATGTGGCCCATGTGGGAGATTGCGCGCTCGCCGACGGCAACATCGAAGACGGGTAGGTGCTCCTCTGAGAGACCTGGAGCACCGACGATAGTGCCGTGCTCTGCGACGTAGGCCTCGATCTGCTCGACCTG
Source organism: Solirubrobacteraceae bacterium (assembly GCA_036008645.1). Classification (GTDB taxonomy): domain Bacteria; phylum Actinomycetota; class Thermoleophilia; order Solirubrobacterales; family Solirubrobacteraceae; genus Palsa-744. Next base: position 52,543 of record DASYNI010000032.1, on the reverse strand, counting down.
CTGGTCGTTGTAGCCGAGCGTTGTCAGGGCGAGCGGAATCGTCCGGTTGGCGATCGTCATCGAGCCCCCGCCGACCAGCTCCTTGTACTTGACCAGCGAGAAGTCGGGCTCAACGCCGGTCGTGTCGCAGTCCATTAGGAAGGAGATCGTGCCGGTGGGCGCAAGCACCGTGGCCTGCGCGTTGCGGTAGCCGAAGCGCTCTCCGAGCTCAACCGCCTCATCCCACGAGCGCCGCGCCGCTGCGAGCAGCTCGGTATCGGCGCAGGCCTGATCGGCGATCTCGTAGGCAGCGTTGCGGTGCATCCGCATCACCGCACTGTGCGCCTCGCTGTTCTCGGGATAATGCTCATAGGGACCGATCGCGGCCGCCACCTGTGCCGAGCGGCGGTAGGCACGCCCGGTCATCAGCGCGGTGATCGCCGCCGCGATGCCACGACCCGCGTCGGAGTCATACGGCAGGCCGTCGGCCATCAGGTAGGCGCCGAGGTTGGCGTAGCCGAGACCGAGCTGGCGGAAGGCGCGGGCGTTGACGCCGATCTCCTCCGTGGGATAGCTGGAGGGGCCGACGACGATCTCCTGCGCCAGCAGCATCACATCGACGACGTGCTCGAAGCTCGCCACGTCGAAGCTGCCGTCGGCGCGACGGAACTTCATCAGGTTGATCGAGGCAAGGTTGCAGGCGGAGTCGTCGACGTGCATGTACTCGCTACACGGGTTCGACGCGTTGATCCGGCCCGACTGCGGGCAGGTGTGCCAGCGGTTGATCGTGGTGTCGTACTGCACGCCGGGATCGGCGCAGCGCCAGGCCGCCTGCGCGATTTCGCCCATCAGCTCCCGCGCCCTGACCGGCTCACCGACGGGCGCGCCGGTGGCGCGGGCGGTCAGATGCCAGTCCCCGTCCTGCTGCACCGCCTGCATGAACTCGTCGGTGACGCGGACCGAGTTGTTGGCGTTCTGATACTGGATCGAGAGGAAGCCCTCGCCGTCGATCGACATGTCAAAGCCAGCGTCGCGCAGTGCCTGGGCCTTGTCCTCCTCCGTCGCCTTGCAGTTGATGAACTCGCGGATGTCGGGGTGGTCGACGTCGAGCACCACCATCTTGGCGGCCCTGCGGGTCTTGCCGCCGGACTTGATCGTGCCCGCCCAGGCATCCGCGCCGCGCATGAAGGAGACCGGGCCGGAAGCGGTGCCGCCCTTGGCCAGCGGCTCCATCGAACCGCGAATTTTGGACAGGTTGATACCTGAGCCGGAGCCGCCGCGGAAGATCATCCCCTCCTTGGTGTTCCACTCCAGGATCGACTCCATCGTGTCCTGCACGGAGAGGATGAAGCAGGCCGAGCACTGCGGGCTCTCCTCGAAGCCTACGTTGAACCACACCGGCGAGTTGAACGCCGCCAACTGGTGCAGCAGGATGTGCGTAAGCTCGGCCTCGAAGGCGTCGCCGTCATGCTCGCTTGCGAAGTAGCCGCGCTCGCGTCCCCATGTGGCGATCGTGCCCGCGACGCGGCCGACCATCTGCTTGACCGAGCTCTCGCGGGCGGGGTGGCCGAGCTGGCCGCGGAAGTACTTCTGCGTGACGATGTTGGTCGCGTTCTGGGACCAGCTCTTGGGGAACTCGACGTCCTTCTGCTCGAAGGCGACGCGATCGCCGTGGCCGATGCGGGCGTCACGGACCTCCCACTCGACGGTGTCGAACGGGTGGGTATCGGGGGAGGTAAAGACGCGCTTCACGCGCATCGCCTCGCCTGCGACTGTGTGCTCTGCGGTGGCGGGCTGCGTGACTTGGTCCATCGGTCTTCCTCCTGCGGCGTCCGTTGGCAGCGGTGTTGTGGGGTCGAGCATCGTTGCGCGGCGCTCGGACGGAAAAACATCGGCAGGCGGGGTATCCTGCGCAGGGCGCTCCCTCACTCAATTGTAGGCCGCAAAGCCACGCTTTTAAGGGGCGCTCAGCGGCCGAGGCGCAGCCAGTCGCGAAGTTCCGCGACGGTGCCCGAGAGCCTGAATCCGGCCTCCGCGAAGGAGTGGCGCAGGACGGGCATCCAGGAGGGCTCATAGGCCAGCGCACGCGCCAGCGCCCAGATCAGGCTGAGCAGCACTAGCACTGCCGCAATCGCCGCAAGCACGATCGCGGGCGTGGAGGCGGTCGATCCGGTCGCACGGGAGTGGGCCGTGGCGGTGCTCGTGAGCGTGAGGGTTCCCAGCGTCGAGACCGAGCCCGTGGTGGTCGTGGTCGTAGTTGTGGCGCCCGCGGACCCCGGCGCAGTGCTCGCCCCGGGTGTGGTGGTTGCGCCGGGCGCAGTGCCCGCTCCCAGCGCATTGCTCGTCTTGGGCGCATTGCTCGTGCCGGACGTACCTGCCGATCCGCCGCTGGTGCGCGCAGAGCGGCCGTGCAGGATGCGCTGCAGGTCCTTGAGGGCTTGCGCGCGCGAGACCCCCGAGTCCGTCGTGGCGGCACCCGCGCCCCCGATCGCGGTGGCCCAGAGCGAGACGGAGAGCAGCAGGATCAGCGCAGCGCGCGCCACGGCGACACGCGCGATTTGAGACGCCCCTTCACCGGTGCTTGCAGTTCCAAGCATGTGCAGCCATGCTAGCCCGCGTCACTGCCGCCAGTGAAACAGACCGAGGAGCACTTCCTGCATTGCGCTCACACCTGCCCCTGCACGCTCGCGCCGGCGACGATCGTCAGCAGCGCCTGCGCGACGCCCTCCGCGTCGCTGCGACCGGACCCCAGACGGCGCACCCCGAGCCCGCACATCACCGCCACGACCGCGCGTGCGTGCCGCTGCGGGTCGGGAACGTTCAGCGCAGACAGTGCGACGGCGGCGAGCTCTTCATACGCAGCGAAGCAGCGCTCGGAAGCCTCTTGCAGCGCGGGGTCGCGGCTTGCCTGCAGGTGCAGCTCGAGCTCTGCGATTTCCTCTAGCCGGCTGGAGGAACGCGCCACGATCGCCTCGACTTCCGCCGCGGCACTTGCGGGCGTCGGCGCGACGCGGCGAAGCTCGGCCGCGATCTCCTGCATCCGCCCCACCTCCTCGTGCACGTAGAGCATCAGCGCCTCGCGCAGCAGCTCGGACTGACTGGGGAAGTGGTAGGTCAGCGACCCCAGGGCGACTTCGCTGGCGGCCGCGATGCGCCTGTTGCTGATCGCGCCGACGCCGTGCTCGCCGATCAGCCGCAGCGTCGCGCGCAGGATTCGCTCGCGGGTGTCATTTGAGGTCGCTGTAGCCATATCGCGAAAGTGCCCGCCGAAGTTTGGCGGACTTGTGTGAGGGTACCGCTTATGACATCGTTCGTTCGAACGAGCGAGGCGTTCCGGGGCGGACCCGCCACGACTCACCCGCCACCACACGCAAACGCCGGAGGAGAGGTAAATGTCCACATCGACGATCCGCGCCGCAGAAGACGAGGAGCTCGCCTTCGCCGGGCTGGCCGCCCAGGCCCACATGCTCGACACGGGACAGGTCAGCTCGCACGACCTGGTCGAGGTCTGCCTGCGCAGGATCGAGGAACGCTCCGATCTGGGCGCGTTTCGGTGCCTGCGCAGCGAGCATGCGCTGGCGGAAGCCGAGAGCGCCGACGCGCGCCTGAGAGCTGGAGAGCGGCTGCCGCTGCTGGGCGTGCCGATCGCCATCAAGGACGACGTGGACATCGCCGGCGAGGAGACGCGCTTCGGCTGCCCTGGGCGCTTTGCGCGCAGCGAGCGCGACTGCGAGGCGGTCGCCCGGCTGCGCGCAGCGGGAGCGGTAATCGTCGGCAAGACCAACACGCCGGAGCTCGGCCAATGGCCCTTCACCGAAGGTCCCTCCTTCGGAGTCACGCGTAATCCCTGGAGCCTTGCGCACACCCCGGGCGGCTCCTCCGGTGGAGCCGCAGCAGCCGTCGCAGCGGGTCTGGTGGCGGGCGCCATCGGCTCCGACGGAGCCGGCTCGGTGCGCATCCCGGCCGCCTGGACGGGGCTGGTCGGGATAAAGCCCCAACGCGGCCGGATCTCCAGTTGGCCCGAACCCGAGTCCTTTAACGGCCTGACGTGCCTGGGACCATTGACCCGCACGGTGGGGGACGCGGCGCTGCTGCTGGACGTCCTGAGCGGCAACCGGCCAGGCGATCTGCACCGGCCGCCGGCACCCCTGCGGCCCTTCGCGGCGGCGAGCAGCGATCAGCCGCGCCGGCTGCGGATCGCGCTCTCGCTAAGAATCCCCTTCAGTCTTGCCCCGGCAACGCTCGATCCGGTGGTCGCAAGCGCGACCCAGAGGATCGCCTCGGTGTTGGAGGGGCTCGGCCACGAGATCATCGAGGCGGACCCGCCATACGGGCCGATCGGCCTCACCTTCTTCCCGCGTTCAACGGCCGCGCTGCACGAGTGGGTGGGCCGCGTCCCCGACCAGGCGCTGCTCGACCATCGCACGCGCCACAACGCGCGCATGGGCAAGCTCTGCGGGGGGCCGGCGCTGAGGCTCTCACGAGCGCTGGAGAGGCCGATGCAGCGCCTGGTTGGCAGCATCTTCGACAAGGCCGACGTGGTGCTCACGCCCACCACCGCAAAGCCGCCTCAGCCGCTGGGCTCGCTGGATGGCCTTGGGCACTGGGACACCGACAAGGTGGTCGTCGGCGCCTGCCCCTACGCGTGGCCGTGGAACGTGCTCGGCTGGCCTGGGATCAACGTGCCCGCTGGCCTGACCCCGCAGGGCCTGCCGCTCGGCGTGCAACTGCTCGGCCCGGCGTGCTCGGAGCCGCTGCTGATCGCGCTCGCCGCGCAGCTGGAGCAGGTGGAGCGCTGGCAGGACCGCCGTCCTGCGACTCCCGTTTGAGTCGCGCCAGGGCTTGCCGACGGCCCCGTACGGCAGTTGGAAACAATCTGAAATGGTTGCCTAGACGTTTTTGCACATCTAAAGGTGTAGATATGGGCGCCAGGGGGTAGTCAACGTGGGAGTAATCCTTGGACGACTATCGATCCGGGAGAGCGCACGGAATCATGATGGCCGTGGCATCCATTCACCAGAAGATCACTCTGCAGGCGCCAGCCTGCGATAGCGCTCGCGGCGGCACACAGCGCCGGACGGAGAGGCGGTCCTGATGGCACGGCGTAGGCGCAGGTCGACCCCGTCCTCCTCCCCCATCCAGGGTGAGCGCGAGAGCCGGCGACAGCCACACGACACCGAGCAGCGGCGGCGGCGTCCCAGCGAGGGGCACGTCGCCAAGCGGCCCCGCACCGTGGCACAAGGGCCCAGGAAGCGTACTCGTGAAGCGGCACATCAGGACGAGCTCGAGCTTTGGATCGGCGAGATCGACGGCCTCGCGGAGCTGGACGAAGTGTCCTACGTCGCGCAGCGCCGCCACGCGCCGGTGGCCTTGGTGGTGGGCGAGGTGGACGCTCAGCGGCAACTCGCGGTGATCGACGGCCTGCTCAGCAAGCCGCTGCCGGCGCTGGAGATGGAGTGGATGCCCGGCGAGTGGATCGACATCAGTGCGCTGGGCAGCGATCCGCTTGTGCTCTATTGCCATCCAGGAGCCGAGCCCGACGCCGTGGTGCTCGATTGCGAGGAGCAGACTCTCGGCGCGGATGCGGCGGAGTGCAGGGCGTTCGCCGAGCATAGCCTCGAGCTCGCCTGCCTGCGCCACCGTGTGGTGGGCGTTAGCTCACAGAGCGCCTCCGCCACGCTGCGCCTGGCGAGTGCCGAGGCGCTGCCGCATGTCGTGCTCAGCGACGACCGGCTCGAGCTGGCGGAGGAGATGGGCCTGCCGACCTTCGAGGTGGACGGCATGTGCCTTTATGAGAGGCTGACTTTGATCGTGAGGGACGGGCGCGTGGAGAAGGTCTTCTATCCGGTCCCCGACCCGGCAACGCACGCCGCCGAAGTGGCGGAGTGGCTGCGGGACGGCGCGGCCTGACCAATCCACGCGTGGCAGCTGCCGGTCCGAGGTGAGCCGGCGGCCCGGTGGAGAGGTGCGGCCGCGCGGGCAAGACGCCCGCGCGGCCGTGAAGTTCGCAGGTCTTACGGCGCAGACGGCACGACGGTGACCGCGGCCGCAGCGTCGCTCGGCAGATCGCCGGTATCGAACGCGGCACCATCCAGGGCAACCACGCGCTCGGCGCCGCCCAGGAACTCCTCCGGTCCCTCCAGGAAGCCGATGCGCCTGGTGCGGTAGTGCATCGGCAGCACCCACCGCGGCCGCAGCTGCGCCACCAACTCGTGCGCGCCCTGCGCGCCGATCGTCGGGCCGCCTCCCACCGGCACGATCAGCAGGTCGACCGCGCCGATCGCCTCCCGCTGGGACTCGCGCAGCGCTCCCTGGCCAAAGTCGCCGAAGTGGCAGATGCGCAGGCCGTCGAGCGTGAACTTGAAGATCGTGTTCGGCCCTCGCTCGATGCCGGCGGCGTCGTCGTGCTCGGAGGCGATCGCGATCACCTCGCCGGCCGGTGAGTCGAGCTTGCCCGCGGTGGAGCGGATCACCGCGGGCTCGCCGCCGATCGCCTCTGCCGCGTTGTGGTCGAGATGCTCGTGGGTGATCAGCAGCAGATCGGCGCTCACGCCCTCGATCGTCGGGTACTCGAACTGCACTCCGCGATCGCCCATCGCCGCGGCAATGTCGCCGAACGGGTCAATGAACACCGAGACGTCCTTCCCCTGTAGGGCAAACGCCGACTGCCCGTACCACTCAACGCGCATGCTGCTCCTCTCTTGTCGTGATCCCCGCGCCGATCGACGCGAGCTCGCCGTCCGACGACTGCTGCTCGCCGTGCCGGTAGCGCCCACCTCGCATCAGCGACGCAAGCGCCGCGATCAGGCAGGCCACGATCGCAAACACGAACGCCTCGTGCAGCCCTTTCTGAAACGACCCCGAGATCAGACGCGGCAGGAACGAGTGGCCGGTCAGGATCGCCCTATTGGAGGCACCGATCCCGGCCAGAACGCTTTTGCCGGCCAGGTGCGCCAGCGGGTTGTAACCAAGAAACGCGGCGAACAGGATCGAGATCGGCGGCAGTGCCGCGACCCTATGCGCACCGGCGCTGCTTACGCCGTGCGCGAGCAGGCCGCTGGCAAGCGCATGCGGCAGGCCGGCGGCCAGTCCGAGCACCATCAGCGTGAAGAAGATGCCAACCGAGAGCACCTGGGCGGAGTTCTGGAAGGTCTGGTTCATCCCGCCGCCGGCGCCACGGTCCTCCGGCGGCAGGCTGTTCATCACCGCCGCCCTGTTGGGCGCGGCGAACATGCCCATCGAGATGCCGTTAAGCGCGAGCACGACCGCGAAGACGGGATATGAGAAGTCGATCGGCAGCAGCATCAGAAGGCCGAAGCTGATCGCGGCGCCGATCATCCCGCCGGTCGCAAACAGCCGCGCGCCGAAGCGATCGGAGAGGTATCCGGACGTGGGGCCGGCGATCAGCATGCCAAAGGTCAGCGGCAGGATGTAGATGCCGGCCCAGAGCGGCGTCTGGGTGAAGCTGTAGCCGTGCAGCGGCAGCCAGATGCCTTGCAACCAGATGATCAGCATGAACATCAGCCCGCCGCGGGCCACGGCGGAGAGGAACGTGGAGAGCGTGCCAAAGGTGAAGGCTCGGATGCGAAAGAGCGGCAGCTTGAACATCGGCTGCGCCACGAAGCGCTCGACCAGCCCGAAGCCGATCAGGCACAGCGATCCGCTGACGAGCAGCGCGATCGTGACCGGGTTGCCCCAGCCGGTCGCGGAGCCACCGTAGGGCCTGATGCCGTAGGTGACGGAGACCATCACCAGGATCAGCCCAGCGGCGAAGAGGAGGTTGCCGGCCCAGTCGATCCGCGCCGGTTTGGGCCGCGAGCGCTCCTCCAGCTTCAGGTAGGCCCAGACGGTCCCGAACAGGCCGACCGGCACCGAGATCAGGAACACCAGGCGCCAGTCGATCGGGGCCAGGATGCCGCCGAGGATCAGGCCGATGAACATGCCCGAGACGCCGACGATGTTGTTGATCCCAAGCGCCATCCCGCGCTGGTCGGAGGGGAAAGCGTCGGTGATGATCGCGGCCGCGTTTGCCAGCAGGAACGCGGCACCGATGCCCTGCACGATGCGGAAGGCGATCAGATACAGCGCGCCGGCCCTGCCGGTCATCCAGTCGACGGTGAGGATCAGCGAAGCCAGCGTGTAGATGACGAAGCCGAGGTTGTACATCTTCACTCGCCCGAACATGTCGCCCAGGCGCCCCAGCGAGACGACCAAAACGCTTGAGACGACAAGAAAGCCGAGAATCATCCACAACAGGTAGAAGCTGTTGCCGCTCTGCAGCGGATCGAGTTTGATACCGCGGAAGATCGCTGGCATCGCGATCAGCGTGATCGAGGCGTCGAGCGTGGCCAGTAGCACCCCGAGTGTCGTGTTAGACAGCGCGATCCACTTGTAGCTATCGCTGCCGGCGCTGGCGCCGTGGCCGTTCACGCTTGGCGCTATGCCAGATGGCGCTTGGGTGAGCGTGGAGCGAGCCATCGGACCCACCCTAGCAACTTGACGGTTACGTAAGGATCAATCGAGAGTCAGTACTGCCTTGCCGGCGATCCGTCTGTCCATCAGCGCCTCGATCGCCTCTGGCGCCTGGCGCCAGGACGCCTCGTGGTCGATCGAGCAGTCAAGCGTCCCGGCCGCCACGAGATCGGCCAGGCGGCGCAGGTCGCGCGCACCCGAGCGGCTGTGTGCCAGCTCAGCGAACAGATAGAAGCCGTACAGGCGCGCGCCGGGGGCGCGTGCGAAGAGCTCGCGCGCTGGGTAGGCGACCGGCGCGGGGTCGCTGGAGGCGAAGGAGACGACCGTGCCACCGGCCTCGATCCGTTGGATCGCAGCGCCGAGGGTCGCGCCGCCCACGCCCTCCACGATGCCGGCAAACGCATCGCCCTGAGGCGCAAGCTCGTGCAGGATCTCCTGTGCGCCCAGCTCTCGCAGGCCGGCGGCGCGCTGGGGGCTGGCCGAGACAGCGGTCACATGCGCTCCGCCGATGCGCGCCAGCTGCACCGCGAAGCGGCCCACGCCGCCGGAGGCGCCGGTGACCAGCACGCGCCTACCGATCGCGCAGCCGATCCGATCGAGCGCCAGCAGCGCGGTCAGCCCCGCGACCGGCAGGCAAGCCGCCTGGGCAAAGGAGACCTCGCTCGGCAGTTGCGCCAGCGCCTCGGTCGGCACGGCTGCCAGCTGCGCCCACGCACCGGCGCCAACGAGCCCGACCACACGCGCGCCCTGCGGCGGGCCGGAGCCGTCCGCGGCCGCGCGCTCGACCGTGCCGGCAAGGTCCCAGCCCGTCACCTGGCCGTCCTGCATATCGAGGAGACGGCGGCACTCACCCCGGTTGAGCGAGATCGCCCGCACCCGCACGAGCGCCTCCGACGGCAGCGGCTGCGGGTCGCTCACCTCGCGCAGCGAGACGCGTCCGGGAGCATCGGGAGCAGCCGTCAGTGCGAGCACGCGTCGAGATTAGCCGCTGCGCTCGCCGGCTTGCGCGCTCGAGTCGTTCGTTTCAGCGCGCGAGCCGTAGGTAGGTAAGCACCGCCAGCACGCGGCGATGGTCCACCTCGCACGCGGGCAGCTGGAGCTTCGTGTAGATGTTGGTGATGTGCTTCTCGACCGCGCCCGGCGTGACCACGAGCGTCTCGGCGATCGCGACGTTGGAGCGGCCCTCGGCCATCAGCTCGAGCACCTCCCGCTCGCGCGGGCTCAGCGCGCTGAGCGCGTCCTGCGAGCCGTTGCGCGCCAGCAGCTGGGTGACGACCTGGCGATCGAGCACGGTGCCGCCGGCGGCCACCCGCTCCAGCGCATCCAGAAAGGCGCGCACGTCACCGATCCGCTCCTTGAGCAGGTAGCCGATGCCGGCTGTGTTCTCGCCGATCAGCTCGCTGGCATAGGCGGTCTCGACGTACTGGGAGAGCACGAGCACGCCCAGCTGCGGCTGGCGGTGCCGGGCCTCGATCGCCGCCCGCAGCCCCTCATCGGTGAAGGTGGGCGGCAGCCGCACGTCGACGATCGCGAGGTCTGGACGATGCCCGGCGATCGCACGCAGCAGCGAAGGGCCGTCCTCCACCTGCGCGACCACCTCGATCGAGCTCTCACGCAGAAGCGCGACGATCCCCTCACGCAGCAGCGCGAGATCCTCGGCTATCACGACCCTCATCGCGGGCTGCCCGCAGAGTCGGCCGAACCTGCAAGCGCCGGCACGGCGCCACGCCGGCGCTCCGCCGTGGGCAGGCTGACGAGCACGGTGGTGCCCTCATCGAGAGGGCTGTCGATGCTCATCGTCCCGTCGAGCGCCTGCACCCGGGCGCGCAGCCCGGCCAGCCCGCCGCCCAGCGGGTCCGCGCCGCCGCAGCCGTCGTCGCCGACGAGGATGCGGAGCGCCTGGCCGTCGTCGACCATCTGGACCCAGCTGCGCGTGCAGCGCGAGTGCTTGGCGGTGTTGGTCAACGACTCAGCGATCACGAAGTAGGCGGCGCTCTCGATCCGCGGCGCCAAAGGACGGGGCATCTGCGCGTGGACGGTCGTGCCGAGGCCGTAGCGCGAGGCCAGCGAGCGCACGGCGGCCAGCAACCCGCGCTCGATCAGCAGCGGGGGCACGATCCCGCGCGCCAGGTCGTGCAGCTCCGCGATCGCGCTGTGCGCCTCGCGCCGCGCCTCGTGGATCAGCGCGAGCACGTCGGGCCGGTCTTCGAGCTTGAGCTCGGCGCGACCGAGCTGCAGCGTAAGCGCGACCAGCCGCGCCTGCGCCCCATCGTGCAGGTCGCGCTCGATCCGGCGCAGCTGCGCGGCCTGCGCGTCCACGGCCTCCCGGCGCGTGCGCGTGAGCATCTCTATGCGCGCCCGCAGCGCACGCCTGCCGCGCGCGACCAGCACGCGATCGTGCATAGCGATCAGCGAGTAGCCGGCGCCCGCTGTGCCGAGCCCGAGCAGCGCCCACGCCGGCCAGAACTCGGTTACGCCGTCGAGCAGACGCGTGAGGATCCAGGTGAACACGAGGATGCCAGTGGCCACGAGGATCAGCGCCCATACGCACGCCACGCGGCGGGAGGCGCCGCGCTGCCGAGCCCACGCCCAGCGCCCGGCGATGTCGAGGCTGACCGGCACCGAGAGCCCGAGCCAGACCCACGCCGGCCAGAAGTAACCCTGGCTGCCGAGACCCCAGATGCCGATCAGCAAGAGCGCCGTCAGCCCCGCCATCCGGCGCATCAGGTGGCTTGCGTACTGCCCGATCGAGAGCCCGGCGGCAAGCGTCGGCATCCACCGTCGCACGCCACTCCGCGGGGAGGCGGGGATGGCCGCTTGCGCGCGCGCCGGTTCGCTCATACGTGGATGGTGGCACGCCCGCGCGACGCGCGCGCGGGCAGAGACAGACTTGGGCGTGCGAGGTGCCGCGCGTAGGTTGCCGGACCGCTAAGCGATCGCCTTGGCGGCCATGCGCTCAGCGCCGATCCGCTGCACGTCCCAGGCCAGGCCGAGGCGCTCCAGCGTGGCAATCAGCAGCCCGGATATGTCGACCTCGTAGCCGCGCATGCCGTGGAAGGCGGAAGTGGGGAATGCGTGATGGTTGTTGTGCCAGGACTCGCCGAGCGAGAACGGAGCCAGCCAGAGCAGGTTGCGAGACTCATCGCCGGTGTCAAAGCGACGACGGCCGAAGAAGTGGCAGAGCGAGTTGATCGAGTAGGTAACGTGGTGCAGCACGAACATGCGCACCGCGCCGCCCCACACAAGACCCCACAGGCCGGCCGTCAGGGTGCCGCCGAGCAGCACACCCAGGCCGAAGGGGATCGCCAGGCCTAGCAGCGTCCAGAGAAGGAAGGTCTTGTCGATGAAGTTGATCACCGGGTCGGCGAGCAGGTCGCGGGCGTAGCGCTCGTTGGAACCGCGCTCGACCTGCTCGAAGAGCCAGCCCAGGTGGGCGTGCGCAAGGCCAGCGAGCGCTCCGCGCAGGCCCTCGCCGTGGCCGACGTGCGGACTGTGCGGATCACCTGGCTGATCGGAGTAGGCGTGGTGCTGACGGTGGAAAGTGACCCAGTTGATCACGGGCCCCTCGACCGCCATCGTGCCGCAGATCGCAAAGAGTCCCCGCAGCCAGCGCGAGGTCTTGAAGCTGCGGTGGGTCAGCAGGCGATGGAATCCGACGGTGACGCCGAGCCCGCAGGGCACGTACATGACCACGAAGATCGCCACGTCGCTCCAGCGCAGCTCGCGATTCCAGGTCTGCCATACGGCGAAGCCGAGCAGCAGCATCGGCAGGATCGTGATCGCAGCGGTGAGGACGCGGTCGATCGTTTTGACGACGATCGGGGTGCCGAGGCCATCGAGGTGGCAGTCCTCAGCTGTGCCCTGGCCGGCAGAGCACTGCGACTCGGTCTCGGTCTCCGTGGTAGAAGGCGCCGGCGGCGCAATCGAGCTCACGCAGTGAAGCCTGACGACATCGGCCGGCGCTTGCATTGAGGCCGGCCACCGAGCTTGCGCAGCGCCCCCCACCCGCATCCTCCGGCAGGCCAGAGCATCGACGGTAGGGTTAACCAGAGATCCGCGAACACGAGAAGGAGGCTCCATGGCTCATGGCGCTCGGAAGTCAGCAAGGCAGCGCAAGGCCAAGAAGGCGATCGCGATCGTCGTGGCCCGCTCGCTGCTCAGTCAGCTCGGCACGCCGCACGGACGCCGCGGCCGCTGCCGGCGAGCGGCACCGCTGCAATCTGTGCGGGCCGCCTCGATCGGCGCGCTTGCGCTTGGAGCAGTCTCGATGGGCGCGGGCGCTATCGGCGCGCTGGCGGTCGGCAGGCTCGCGATCAAGCGCGGGACCGTCGGGTCGCTGCGGATCGAGGAGCTGAGCGTCGGCAGGCTGCAGGTGGATGAGCTGAACGTGCTCAGCCGCAGCGCCACGCCGTAGGCGCGGCCGCGGCTGAGCACAGCCTCAGCGCAGATACGGACATTCGATGTCCACCGACGCGGTCGAGGTGATGGGGCCGCCGCCCGCTTCGACCTGCGCCGTGAAGGTGTACTTGCCGTCGAATTCTTCGGCAGAGGGCCCCTCACCGGGGCCAAATTCAGAGAGGTATGACACGTCCGTGAAATGGAACAGGCCGACCTTCTTCTCGGTCGGCGCGCCGGCGAAGCCCGGGCCGGCGGTGAAGAGCTTGTCCCATTCGATCGGATCGGTGAATTCGGAGGAGTTGCCCTCGTAGTCCTCGGTCAGTTCGTCCTTGAACTTAGTGGGCGCGTTTGAGGGGATGTGGCCCGCCTGCACGTAGATGGTGATGAACACGTTCTGCGGGGGACCGATCGGCCCGCCGTTGCCAACGACCATTTCGCTGCATTCCGCGTTCGACTTCACCGTCTTGCCGTTGGGGACCCACAGACGGTTGACGCCGAAGCCAATGACCGACATCGAGGGGCCCGAGGGCAGCTTTTCTTCTTTCGTGGTCGCCGGTTTTTTCTTGCCCGGTTTGCCTTTTTTCTTGCCCGCTTTGGATTTTTTGCCCGCTTTGGATTTTTTGGCGGCTTTTTTGCTCGCGGCAGCGGTGCGCGCGCGCGCAGAGGACGTCGATGCAGCAGCTACCGCCACTCCGGCCGCGGTCGCAAGTGCCACGACGAGCACGAGCAGAGCAAACATCCTGATCAGAAAGCGGGTCACATCCCCTCCCAAGGGCTTGGACACAAGAGACGAGGCAGGATAGCGGACGTCAGGATCCCGACGTCCGCTATCGCTCGTTATTTGCCCTTTTTCATCGCATGGTGCTTCATCGCGTGTTTGCTGTGGTGCTTCATCGCATGGTGCTTCATCGCGTGGTTTGCAGCCAGCGCCGAGCCCGGCGCGAGCGCGAGCAGCGCACAGACGGCGAGAGTGGGCAGAGTGCGTGTACGGGTGCCGATGCTCATCGAGCCTCCTTGATGCGTGGTTTCGCTCCCCACTTCACCGCACCCGCATTACCGATCCATTACGGACGCGGCAGGCGCAAGATGCGTAATGAAGCTGCAACATCTGTGGTCCATGCTCATTGCCATGCACAACGTCCTTCCAGCTGAAGCGAGCCGCCGATGCTGCTGCTGATCGTCTTCGGGTTCGTTGCCGGTGCGGCGACCGCCGTCTCGCCGTGCGTGCTGCCAGTGTTGCCCGTCGCGCTCTCGGCCGGCGTGACCGGCGGCCGCGCACGGCCGCTCGGCGTCGTGACCGGCCTTGCGCTCTCGTTCACGTTCGCCACCGTCGCGCTCGTGTATCTGATCTCGGCGCTGGGGCTGCCGGACGACCTGCTGCGGGAGATCGCGATCGTGGTGCTGATCTGCTTCGGCGCGAGCCTGATGATCCCGCCGCTGGGCGACCGGCTGGAGGCACTGATCAGCCGCATCGCGCCCAAGCGCACGGGGCCCGGCGGCGACGGGTTCTGGTCGGGGCTGCTCGCAGGCGGCGTCCTTGGCTTCGTCTACGCCCCCTGCGCCGGCCCGATCCTCGCCGGCGTGATCACGGTCTCCGCCTCCCAGAGCTTCAGCGCCGGGCGCCTGGCGGTCGCGCTGGCCTACGGGATCGGCTCGGCCGCGACGCTGTACGTGCTGATGCTCGGCGGGCGGCGCCTGACCTCGCGGCTTTCCCGCCGCAGCCCCCGCTTCCAGATGGCGATGGGCGCGGTGATGGTGCTCGTCGCGCTGGCGATGCTCGGCAACTACGACACGCGCTTTGAGACGACGATCGCAAGCGATCTGCCCTCATTTCTGATCGACCCGTCGCACGGCCTGGAGACGAGCAAGGCGGCCGCCAACGGCTTGGCGGAACTGCGCGGGCACAAGGCGCGCGCCACCGGCGGGGTGGCGCAGGCCAACGCGGGGCGCGCGCTGCCGGTGCTGGGCGTGGCGCCCGAATTCGTCGACACCCAGAAATGGTTCAACACGCCGGGTCAGAAACCGCTCAGCCTGAAAGGCCTGCGCGGCCACGTCGTGCTGGTCGACTTCTGGACCTACAGCTGCATCAACTGCATCCGCACGCTGCCCTACCTGAACGCCTGGTATCGCAAGTACCGCAGTAAGGGATTCGTGATCGTGGGGGTGCACACGCCGGAGTTCCCGTTCGAGCACTCGGCCGCCAACGTCGCGGCGGCGGTCAAGGAAAACGGGATCGAATATCCCGTGGTGCAGGACAACGACTACGGCACCTGGAACGCCTACCACAACGAATACTGGCCGGCCGAGTATCTGATCGACGCGCAGGGCCGGGTCCGCCTGGCCGACTTCGGCGAGGGCGACTACGAAGCCAAGCAGAAGGCGATCAGGGATCTGCTGGCCGAATCTGGGGCAAGCGGCCTCGGCGGCGAAGCGGTCGTGCACGCACAGGCGCCCTCCGAAGTGCAGACGACGCCCGAGTCCTACATCGGCGCAGAACGCGCCGAACGCTTCATTAACGGCGAAATCTCCGAAGGAGTGCACGACTACGGCGCCTCCACCGCGCCGCCGCCGCCCGAAGGCCTGCGCTACACGGGCATCTGGCGGATCGCACGACAGTCGGGCACGGCGGTCTCCGGCGCGCAGCTGCGGCTGAGCTTCAACGCGCGTCGCGTCTTCTTCGTGCTCGGCTCACCAGAAGAGGCGCGCCACGTCAAGGTGCTCCTGGACGGCAGGCCGATTCCCGCCTCGCTCTCCGGCTCAGACGTGCACGACTCCAGCGTCACCGTCTCCTTCCAGCGCCTCTACCGGCTCGTGGAACTGCCAAACGTGCAACACCATGTGCTGACATTGGAGCTGGAACCGGGAGTCACTGGCTATGCATTCACCTTCGGCTGATCAGAGCGCATTCGTGCTGGTCGTGGACGACGAGCCCACGATCGGCGAGGTGCTCTGCCGCTACCTGGAGCGAGCGGGCTTCCAGGCTGGCGTCGCCGGCGACGGGCCGCAGGCGATCGCGATGAGCACGCAGCGCAAACCCGATCTCGTGATTCTCGACATCATGCTCCCCGGCATCGACGGCCTGGAGGTGATGCGCAGGCTGCATGAATCTGATGACTCCACCCACCGAGGGCCGGCCGTGATCCTGCTCACTGCCAAGGGCGAGGAGTCCGACCGCATCGTCGGGCTGCGTCGCGGCGCGGACGACTACGTGGTCAAGCCGTTCTCGCCCGGCGAGCTGCTGGCCAGGGTGCAGGCTGTGCTGCGCCGCAGCAGCGCGGCGCCGGAGGATCGCGACGCCGTGCCGCTCGCCTTCGATGGGCTGCGGATCGATCCCGCCGCTCGCAGCGTGAGCCTGCACGGCCGGGAGGTCGGCCTCACCCAGCGCGAGTTCGACCTGCTGGTGTTCCTGGCCCGGCACCCCGGCCGCGTCTTCTCCCGCGACCAGCTGATCGACCTCGTCTGGCAGCTGCCCTTCTGCAACGACAGCTCGACAGTCACCGTCCACGTGCGGCGGTTGCGCGCGAAGATCGAGCCCGACCCCGGCCAGCCGCGCTTCATCCAGACGGTGTGGGGCGTCGGCTACAGGCTCGCGCCGTGAAGGCGCCCGCCGCCATCCTGCGATCGCTGCTGGTGCTGGCGCTCGCGCTGGGCGCCGCGGTCGCGATCACCGCAAGCGTGGGCGGGGGCGCAGGCGCACTGCTGACGCTGGAGATCCTGGCGCCGATCGGCGTGCTCGCACTGGCGCTCGCGCACCTGGCCGCGGGCCGCGGCTGGCGCACGCAGGGCCTCTCCCGTCGCTTCGACCTGGGCCTGGCGATCGCGCTCGGCCAGCTGCTGATCGCGGTGGTGGTCGCGGCGATCGTGATGTACGTCTCCAAGCACGACGCCTGGGCGACGATCGGAATCGTGATCTTCGCGGCGCTGCTGGCCGGCCGCGCCGTGCGCCTGCTCTCCGACGGCGTGCTGGCGGACGTGCGCGCGATCCGCGACGGGCTGCGCGCCGTCGAGCACGGCCGCCGTGACGTGCAGGTGCAGGCAAGCTCGAGCGCGGAGCTCGCACAGCTGGCACAGACGACCAACCGCATGATTGCTGCGCTGCAGGCCGAGGAGCGCTCGCGCGACGCCGCCGACGCCGCCCGCCGCCAGGTGATCGCCGCGGTCTCCCACGACCTGCGCACGCCGCTGACCTCGCTGCGGCTGCTCTCTGAGGCGCTTAGCGACGACCTGGTCGACGAGCAGACCCAGCAGCGCTACATCGCCACGATGGGCGCGAACGTGAGGGCGCTCTCGACGCTGGTCGACGATCTCTTCGAGCTCTCGCGTCTTGAGGCCGGCGACTACGCCTGGAGCACGGAGGCGGTGCCGCTGGCGCAGCTGGTGGACGAGGCGCTGCTTGCGATGAGAGCGCATGCTGAGCGCCACCGCGTCGCGCTGCTCAGCGATGTGCCGGCCGCGCTGCCGCCGGCCCGCGCCAATCCGGAGAAGCTGCAGCGCGCGCTGTGCAACTTGCTGCAGAACGCGATTAGACACACGCCGCCAGACGGCAGCGTGCAGGTGCGGGCCGAGCAGCTCAACGGGAGCGTCGAGGTCGAGGTCGCCGACACCGGCCTTGGCATCGCGCAGGCCGACCAGCCTCACATCTTCGAGCCGTTCTACCGAGGCGGGCAGGAGGCGGCGCGCACGGGCGCCGGCAGCGGCCTTGGCCTTGCGATCTGCCGGGCGATCGTCGAGGCGCACGGCGGCCGCATCTGGCTGGCCGAGGCGATGCAGGGTACGCGTGTGCGATTCACGCTGCCGCTTGCTGCGGATTAGCGCTCGCGCCCCGCGGCCGTGCGTCGGCGCAGATCCAGGCCAGCGCGCCGACCGCGATCGCGGCCACGATCACTGCGGGCCAGGGGCCAATCGCCAAGCCGAGCAGATGGGAGAGCACGAAACCGGCAAGGCCGGCGCCGCCGAGGGCGATCGCCGTGCGCGTGCCCTGCCTGCGCCTCCAGGCGCCGATGCACCAGATCCCACCCGCCGCGAGCACCAGGCCGCCAGCTGTGCGCGAGCCGCTGGCGGCGACCACGCCCCAGCTCGCCAGAAAGGACGCCGCGGCCACCGGCGCTGTCGGCACTTGGCGCACGAGCGCCAGCCTAGCGCGAGCGCACCGCGCTCATGCCGCGTGCGCAAGCAGCAGCGGGTTGCCGGAGGGGTCAGCGATCTGGACCCCATCGGCCACGCTGACCGGCTCATAGCCGGCTGCAGCGGCCGAGTCGGCGGCGGCCCGCAACGCCTGCCCGTCGGGCAGCAGCACGCTAGCGCGCAGCAGCGTTGCGCTGCTCTCGGGGGCCCGGCCGGCGCCAGCGCTCTCCCAGGTGTTCGCCCCTATGTGATGGTGGTAGCCGCCCGCGGCCAGAAAGGCCGCCTGGCCGCCCACCACGGCCGTGAGATCGAAGCCGAGTGCGTCGCGATAGAAAGCCAGGGTGGCCGGGATGTCGCTGACGCGCAGGTGGACGTGGCCCATGCTCGTGCCCGCCGGCAGGCCCTCGAAGGGCTCTGACGCCGGGTCCTGCAGCTCGCCCATCAGGCTCGATACATCGAGCGGCAGCGTTGTCATCCGCTTCGCGACCTGGCCCTCCCAGACCTCGCGCGGCCGATCCCAGTAGATCTCGATCCCGTGCTCGTCCGGGTCGCTGAGATAGATCGCCTCGCTGACGAAGTGGTCGGAGAGGCCGACAATCGGCACGCGCTCGCGGGCGGCGTGGGCCAGCCAGCGGGCTAGATCAGCACGCTGCGGCAGCAGCAGGGCGAAGTGATAGAGGCCGCTGAAGCCGCGGGCGGGCTTGGCGCCGGGACGCTCGACCAAGCGCAGCAGCTCCGCTCCGCCGGCGCCGAGGCGCGCCTCGTCGAAGCCTCGCTGCTGGACCTGCAGCCCGACCGCCTGCTCGTAGTAGGAGATCGAGCGCGGCAGGTCGGCTACCGCCAGCTCGACCGCGCCCATGCGCGTGCTCGCAGGCAGGCTACTCATCCTTCGATCTTAGGAGGAGCGGGCGGGTAGGCTCGCTGCATGGAGGAGATCGAGGAGCTGCTGATGCTCGACGTGGCCACCTGGGGCGCCTGGCTTGCGGCGCAGCACGTCCACACCGGCGCGGTCTGGCTTGTGCTAGCCAAGAAGGGGACCATGGAGCCGACCAGCCTCACCTACGACCAGGCGCTGGAGGAGGCGCTCTGCTACGGATGGATCGATGGCCAGGTGCGCCGGCGCGACGAGTTCACCTTTCGGCAACGCTTCACCCGCCGGCGCCCTCGCAGCGCGTGGTCGCAGCGCAACGTCGGAATCGCGCAGCGCCTAATCGCCGACGGCAGGATGAAGCCGCCAGGCGCCGCAGAGATCGAGCGCGCGCATGCCGATGGGCGCTGGGAGGCAGCCTACGCCGGCCCGGCGAGCATCGAGGTGCCCGCCGAGCTGGCGGCAGCCTTGGCCGCCAGCCCCACCGCGAGCGAGACGTTCGGCAAGCTCAGCGGCCAGAACCGCTACGCGATCCTGTACCGGATCGCGACGGCCAAGCAGGCACAGACGCGCACGCGCCGGATCGAGCAGTTCGTGGAGATGCTCGCCCGCGGGGAGACGATCCACCCGCAGGGCACGGGGCGCCCCTGAACAACCGGGGCGCCCCGCCCGCCGCCTACTTCACGATTTTGAAGATGCGCTCCATCCCCAGCAACGTGTGGCTGCGCCCGTCCTGCGTGTCCATGAAACAGGCCTGCACGTAGATGCCGGGCTTGGCGGAGATCGTCTCCTGCTGGTAGGACCCCGGGGAGAGGGGACCAGCGAAGGTGATTGGCGCGCCAGCCACCAGCTTTTCCAGGCCCTTTTCCTTTCCGGTCAGCAGCGCCTTGACCACCTTGTGGGCATCCTTCATGTTCTTCACCGGGAATGCGATGTCCATGTGCACCAGGAAGCCTTCGTTTTCGAAGCGGACGAGCTCCCCGTCCTTCAGGGTCGTGGGCCCCCGGAAGCCGAACTCGATCGAGCGTACCGTCGCTTCGGGCGTGGGCAGCGCGACCGGCGAGGCGGCCGCGGCGATCGTGAAGTGCGCCTCGATCTGGGCCTGTTTTTCGCCGGCAGCCGTGAGCTCGATGTACTGCCCCGGCTGCAGATAGGTCTGCGCTTCAGATGTCGCGCCGGGGTTGTCTTCGAGGTCGAGGACAATCGAGCCGTACTTGTCTGCGTTGTTCGGATCGGACTCCTTCTTGGATTTCGAGAACGCTTCGATTTCCGCGATGCTCACACCCGGGTCCTGGCGAAAGATGATCACCGCCGCTTCCTTTACGCCCGTGTCCGTGGAGACAACGTTCACCGCGCCGGACTGGAGCGCGCCGCTGACCGTCGCGGAGGAGCTCGTAATCGCTACCGAGAGAGTGGGCAGCGAGCTCGACTGCGCCGCTGCGGGAAGGGCGACCCCGCCCGCGCACGCAAGCGCGATCAGCGCGCCCGCCACACGCAGCCTCGGGATCTTCATGGGCACCAGCGAGCCTGCGGTCTTCGTCATCCGTGGATCCTTTCGCGCAAAACGGAGAGGCCGTGCCGAGCGCGCAGTCCGGCACGGCCTGTCCCCGCTTTGAGACATGGGGTGCTTGGGTTTTGCTGCGAGCGAGCGCCCTAGGAGCACGACAACACCAACCGGCTCGCCAGCCGCTCGTTCTCGACTGGCAGTGTAAACGCGACGTGAACGTCTTACATCGGACGTTTTGCCTATCTTTGGAGAGGAATGTCTGCGCAGCGTCGCTCAGACGATGACCTGCTTGCCAACATGTCCAGGGGGCTGTGGGAGCTGGACTGCCTGCCCAGCTTCCGCACCGGCGTGCTCACGCTGCTGCGGGAGATGATCGGCTGCGACATCGCCTCCTACAACGAGATCGGCGACGGGCCCGGCGAGGTGTTCGTGGTCGCCGACCCGCTGGAGGACATGCACGAGCATCCGGCATTCGCGGCGTTCGCGGATCTCGTGCTGCAGAACCCGCTTGCGGCGCACACCATGCGCACCCGCGATCCGCGCGCGCTGCGCCTCTCCGACTTCATCAGCCGCCGCCGCCTGCACGCGCTGGAGATCTACGAGTACGTCTACAGGCAGATCGAGATCGAGCACCAGCTGGCTTTCACGGTGCCCGACGCCGGACAGCTGATCGGGATCACGGTCAGCAGAGACGGCCGCGACTTCGACGATCGCGAGCTGGGATTGCTGGAGGCCTCCCGCGGCATGATCGTGAGCGCATTTCGCAACCTCCACGATCGCGCCCGCCTGGATGCTCTCAGCAGGGCTCTCGACCAGGCGGGCGAGGGCCCGCTGTGCGTCGCGCTGGTCGAGACCAGCGGGATGCTGCGGCCAGGCCACGAGCGCGCCGAGCAGGTGCTCGGCGAGATCTCCGGGCAGCCCGGGGCGCTCTCAGCGCTGCGAGAGTGGGCGCGTGAGCAGCGCCGTGGGCGCTGCCAGGCGGACCCCACTCCCCTGCTTCTCGACTGCAGCGCGACCCGCCTGCAGGCGCGCTACGTGCACGGCCGGCCCGGCATGCTAGATGCGATCACCCTGCAGCGCATGGCCGTTGAGGCGGGGACCGCACTGCGCGCGCTCGGGCTCACCCGCCGCCAGGCAGACGTGCTGGAGATGATCTGGAAGGGCGCCACGAACGCCGAGGTCGCGCTCGCACTGTGCATCAGTGAGCACACCGTGCGCCACCACCTCGAAGAGATCTACCGCCGCCTCGGCGTCAGCACCCGCGCAGCGGCTGCGCACCTGGTCACACAGACGCTCTCGGCCGACGGAGAGCCGCTACTGCTCTGAGGAGCGCTCCACGTCCACCAGCGTGCCGCTCTCCGGGTCGAAGATCAGGCCGCGGATGCGATCGCGTGCGCTCAGCTCGGGGCTGGACCGCAGGCGGGCGAGCCCTTGGCGCAGCGTCGCCCGCACGTCCTGAAAGGCGCCGATCCGCCAGTTCGGCAGTGCCCCGTCTGCCGCCAAGGCATGGGTGAAGTCGTCCTCGGAGGCGCCGCAGAGCCCGCATCCCTCGTGCATCACGACGAGCACCTCCTCGGTCCCGAGCAGCCTCTGGGAGATGCTGAGCGAACGGATCGCATCGTCGGTTGCCAGACCGCCGGCGTTGCGGATGATGTGTGCGTCGCCGCGTGCGATGCCGAGCATCGGGAACAGGTCGATGCGCGTGTCCATGCAGGCGAGCACCGCCACCTTGCGTCGCGGTCGCGGGCTCAGGCCGGGAGCTGCGAGCTCCTGTACTTTCGCGGCGGCGAGCGCGAGCATCTCATCGGTGTTGCTCATAAGCCGATCATATGAGAGGCGCCGCCAACGAGTTTCATCTCCCGCCAGACACTGCCGATAAGGGAGCCGACCGCAGCACGAACCGCAAAGCGCACTACGCACAATAGGAGAGCCAGAATGCAGATTCCAGAGCCGGTCGCCGCCGCCCGTGAAGAGAGCTTTGCGGGGATCAGCTACCGCGTCAGGGGAGAGCTTGTGCCCGAGCTTCAGATCGAGGTGGGCCCCGCCTCGGTGATGTTCGAACACCACGTGCTGTTGTGGAAGCAGACCAGCGTGAACGTGGAGCTGAAGAAGCTGCCGGGCGCGGTCAAACGCAAGATCGCAGGGCTCGACTTCTTCGTCACGAAGACATCGGGCGCAGGCCACATCGCCTTCTCGCGCGACAGCGCCGGGCAGTGCCTGCCGATTCATCTCGCCCACGGGGAAGGCGTCGACGTGCGCGAGCACCAGTTCCTGGCCGCCACCGACAACCTCGACTACAGCTTTGAACGGGTCAAGGGCATCTCGAACATGCTGCGCGGCGGCTCGGGCTTCTTCATCGACAAGTTCCGCGCCGGCGACGGCGATGCGATCGTCTGGCTGCACGGCCACGGCAATATCTTCGAGGTGCAGCTGCAGGCCGGCGAGCAGATCGACGTCGAGGCGGGCTCCTGGCTGTTCAAGGACCCGAGCGTCACGCTTGAGGCCGTCACGATGGGGCTGAAGACCGGCGTGTTCGGCGGTGGCGGCAAGCTCACCTTCAACCGCTTCACGGGGCCCGGCCGGCTGGCGATCCAGACGATGTTCATCTCGCCGGATGAGGCGCAGGAGAATGGTGGCGCAAGCAGTGGCGGCAACGGCGATGCGGCTGCCGCGGGCGGCGTCGCGGGCGCGATCGTGAGCGGGCTGCTGAAAGGCTGAGCGGGGCGGGCGGGTCGCGCTGAGGGCTCGCCGCAGCGCAGATGGGAGCGGCGCGCGTCGCCTGGGCGGTGTCGAGGCCGGCGACCCGCCAAGATGGGGAGAGATCGAATGACCATCTTGCCGAGCCGCACGCGCTGGTTGGCCCTCATCGTCCTCTGCATGGGGTCGCTGATGATCGTGCTCGACGCCACGATCGTGAATGTCGCGCTGCCCTCGATCAGGGCGCAGCTGCACTTCTCCTCCACCTCGCTGGCCTGGGTGGTCAACGGCTACCTGCTCACCTTCGGTGGGTTCCTGCTGCTCGGCGGCCGCCTCGGCGACCTGTTCGGGCACCGCCGGCTGTTCATCGGTGGGATCGTGCTCTTCACGGTGGCCTCGCTGGCCTGCGGCCTCGCTGGCTCCCGCGGTCTGCTGGTAGCTGCGCGCGCCGTCCAGGGCTTCGGCGGCGCCGTGGTCTCGGCCGTTTCGCTCTCGCTGATGATGTCGCTGTTCGTGGAGCCGGCGGAGCGGGCAAAGGCGATGGGCGTCTTCGGCTTCGTCATGGCCGGCGGCGGCATCCTCGGCGTGCTGGCGGGCGGCGTCATCACCGACCTCTTGAGCTGGCACTGGATCTTCCTGGTCAACGTGCCGATCGGGATCGCGGTCTGCCCGGTGTCTCTGCGGCTCCTGCCCGCGCACAGAGAAGCAGCGGGCAATGCGCGTCTGGACGTCGCCGGCGCGGTCCTGGTGACCGCCGCGTTGATGCTCGCGGTCTATGCGATCGTAGGCGGCAATGCCGCAGGCTGGACCTCGGCGCAGACCCTGGGCCTGCTCGCCGCGGCGCTGGCGTTGCTCTGCGCCTTCGCGCTGAACGAGTCGCGGGTGAGCGCCCCGCTGATGCCGCTTGCAATCTTCAAGCTGCGCAACCTGGCCACCGCGAACGCCGTCTCGGCGCTGTGGGCAGCGGCACTGTTCGCGTGGTTCTTCCTCTCCGCGCTCTACATGCAGCTCGTGCTCTCCTACAGCCCGCTCCAAGTCGGGCTGGCCTTTCTGCCCGCGGATCTGATCATGGGCATCTTCTCGCTCGGGCTCTCCGCGCGAGTGGTGATGCGCGTGGGGGTCAGGCGCCCGCTTGCGATCGGCATGGCGCTTGCAGCACTCGGGCTGCTGCTGTTCGCGCGTGCCCCGGTACACGGGTCCTTCCTGGCCGACATCCTCCCGAGCATGGTGCTGCTTGGCATCGGCGACGGGATGGCATTCAATCCGCTGCTGCTCGCGGCCATGGACGACGTTGCGCCTTCGGAGTCGGGCCTTGCCTCCGGGGTGCTCAACACCTCCTTCATGATGGGTGGCGCGCTTGGCCTGGCGATCCTCGCAAGCCTCGCCGCCTCGCATACCAGCAGTCTGCTCGACTCCGGCGCGGGGCACGCGGCCGCGCTCGACGGCGGCTATCGCCTGGCTTTTCTCATGGGCGCGTTTCTCGCTGCGCTCGCGGCAGCGATCGGCGGGTCAATGCTGCGGGCCTTGCCGGCACCGCCCAATGACGCCGCGCGCCAAGAGGCGCTGCCGGCCGTGCAGCCAGAGGAGGCCGAAGTCTCCGCAACAGGCTGAAACTCTGGCATTTGGAGGCTCACTGGGCGAGCTCAGGGCATACGTGCCGGCTGCCCGGTGTCCGCCGGCTCCCCGCCACGGCGCCGCAGCCGCCAGTAGAGATAGGCGACCACGAGCACGTTGACGATCAGCGCGCCGACCTTCAGCGGCGTGGCCTTGCGGATCAGCTCCCATACCTCCGGCACGATCAGAATCGACGTGGCGATCAGCGTCAGCCACTCACCCCACCGCCGCCGGCGCGCCAGGCCATAGGACTCGGCGGCCTCCAGCGCGCCGTAGGCGATCGCGATCGCCCCGAAGACCACCGTCTCGCGCGCCGGGAACTTGCGCACGACCTCCAGGATCTTGCGCACCACGTTGCTGCTGGGGTTCAGCCCCGAGTCGTTTGCGAGCCCCCTGACTTCCTTGGCCCAGTTGGTGTGAGGGTGGGTCAGCAGCACGACCCCGAGGACGATCAGTACCAATGCGCGCACGCCGCGCTCGGCAGCGATCCATGGCAGCAGCCTGTCGCGCTTTGCCGGCTGCTCACGGCTCTCTGTGGCGGTGGCGTCGGCCATCAGCCAATCACTACTACACATGAGAGCCATCGGCATTGCCGAGGCGAACCGGCTTTGCGCACTTAATAAGTGAGGTAATATCGCGCTTGCGGGACGCTGGCAATCGTGCTTCCCTGCGCTTGAGCCAATCATGCTCTTCAAGCAGATCACCCACGATGACCTGGGCTGCGCCTCCTACCTGATCGGAGACGAGAAGGCCGGCGTGGCTGCGGTCGTCGATCCGCGTTTCGAGATAGACGAGTACCTGGAGCTGGCACGCTACCGCGGCGTGGCGATCGCGCACGTGCTGGAGAGCCACAACCACGCAGACCACGTCTCAGGCCACGGACGGCTGGTTGCCGCCACCGGTGCAACGATCCACATCCACCGTGCCGCGCAGGCGCGCTACGAGCACGAGCCCTTCGAAGACGGCTGGCAGCTGCAGCTCGGCACGCTGCTCGTGCGCGCGCTGCACACCCCCGGCCACCGCCCCGAGCACACAGCATTCCTGCTGATCGACACCACGCGCGGGCCGCAGCCGTGGGCGCTTCTGAGCGGCGACAGCTTGTTCGTCGGAGACGTCGCGCGCACCGATCTCGCGGTGGAGAGCTCGCAGGGTGCGCGCCAGATCTTCCGCTCGGTGCGCGAGAAGCTGCTTGGCCTGCCGGATGAGTGCGAGGTGTGGCCCTCGCACCTGGGCGGGTCGATGTGCGGCGGCGCGAGCATGGACATGAAGATCTGTTCCACGATCGGGTATGAGCGCAAGCACAACCCGAGCCTCGCGATCGAGGATGAGGAAGAGTTCGTCGCGCAGGCGCTCGCGAAGCTCGGGCCGCAGCCGCCCAGCTTCGAGAAGATCGTCGCGCTCAACCGCGGCCCGCTGGTTGGGAGCGGTGTCGAGGCGCCGGCGCTCTACCCGCACCAGGTGCAGCGGGCGCGCGATGAGGGCGCACTGCTGATCGACGTCCGCACCGACTTGCAGTTCGACGACGTGCACATCGAAGGCTCGATTTGCATTCCCTCCTTCGGCCCGGGTTTCGGGTCCAAGCTCGCCTGGGTCGCCGATCACGAGCAGGAGGTCATCTTCATCGGCCGCGATGACGCTGACGGACGGCGTGCTGCACGTCTTGCGCTCGCGGTCGGAGTGCGCCGGATCGCTGGTCTGCTCGCCGGCGGAATGACCAACTGGCGCCAGGAACGCCATCCGGCCGGCCACACCGACCGTCTGGCCGCCGCAGATCTGATCGGCTGGCTCGCGCGTGACCCTCAGCTGCAGCTGCTTGACGTGCGCGAGCGGCGCGAGTGGGAGAGCGGCCACTTGCCGGGCTCGACATCCACCCCCTGGCATGACATCAATGGCATTCCGGATGGGCTTGACCCCGCGCGGCCGATCGCAGTCATCTGCGCCGCCGGCGTAAGGGCGGCGACGGCCGCGAGCCTGCTCAAGCGCCACGGCGCCGAAGAGGTCATCCACGTCGTGGACGGCGGGGTGCCTCTGCTGCAGAGCCTTGGCATGCAGCTGGATGCAGGCCGCGGACCGGCTGCCGAGGCGGCGGTCTAAGCGCCGACCGGCTGGACGCTGCGCTCGCCGGCGATGCGCGCGGTGGAGCGGGAGACCAGGCGCACCCTGGTGCCGTGCCGCGGCGAGAAGGTCACGTTGCGGCGGGCGACCGGTTCAAGGCGACGCCCCACCGGCCGCAGATCGCAGCCGGCAAGCAGTTTCTGCAGCACGATCCGCATCTCGAATTCGGCGAACGCCGCGCCCAGGCAACGGCGAATTCCGCCGCCGAAGGGAACCCAGCCATAAGTGGTCGGCTGCTCCTCCAGGAAGCGCTCGGGCCGGAACTCCTGCGGCTGCGGATAGAGGTCGCTGCGCATGTGCGTGAGCCAGATCGCCGGCGTCACGTCGGTGCCGCTCGGCAGGTGCAGACCGTCGATGTCGAGGTCCACGGCGAGCCTGCGTCCCGCCAGCGGTACGACGGGCCGCAGTCGCAGCGCCTCGGTGATGGTCGCACGCAGGTACTCATCCTGCTCGTCCGCCTGCACCTCCTGTCTAAGGCGCGCGAGCGCTTGCGGATGGCGCAGCAGCAGGTCGATCGTCCACGCAAGCGCAGTGGCGGTCGTCTCATGGCCGGCCAGCAGCAGGGTCAGCAGCTGGTCGCGCAGATCGCGATCACTCATCTGGCTGCCGTCCTCGAATCGGGCACTGATCAGCAGGGAGAGGATGTCCTCGCGCTGGGTAAGCGTCGGGTCGACTCGCCGCTCGGCGATCTCCGCCAGCAGCAGCTCGTCGATCTCGCTCAGCAGCTGCTGCAGGCGTTCGCGCGGGTCGCTGCTGCCCTGCACGCGCGCGGAGAACAGCACGCGCAACTGCAGCCACAGCGAGGAGTTTTCGCTCAGCAGCAACGGCAAGCGCGCCCGCAGCTGCTCGCGACGCTCCGCGTCGACCACTCCGAAGACCGCTCGCAGGATCACCTCCAGCGTGATCGCCTGCATCCGCGGGTGCAGCGGGAACGTCTCGCCCAGCGGCCAGCTTGCGATCTCCGCGCCGGCCACCTCCTCCACGATCGACTGGTAGGAGCGCATCCGCTCGCCGTGAAAGGGCGGCAGCATCAGCCGTCGGCGCGCGATGTGCTCGGCACCCTCGAGCAACAGCACAGAGTCGGCGCCGAGGATCGGGCGCAGCGCGATTGTGCGTCCGCGCGGCAGGCCGTTGGACTGCTCTGTGTAGAGGGCCCTGATCGCAGCCGGATCGGAGAGGAACACCGTCGGGCGCTCGAACCCGATGAAGCGCACACTGAAGGCGTCGCCGTAGCGCCGCCTGCACGACTCCATGAAGGAGACCGGGCGGGTCAGCCACCACAGCGTCTGGATGATCCGTGGCTCGGAGGGTCCCGGAGGCAGTCCGCTCATCGACAGACAGCTTGACAGGTTTGGCTGCGCAGCCAGTGCCCCGTCCAGCCGCTGCCGGTGAGCCGGCCCGTTGCGAGTCAGGCGCTCAGCGCGTCACTGCCCGCGGACGACGCCGCCGTGGCCGACGCGGCTTGCCGGCGGCCTGGTCTGCGTGGCGCTCCTCGCCGCCCAGGCCGTGGTGCAGGCCCAGTCGTTGGGCGAGCTGGCGCATCTCGTGACGCTGGCCTGCGCCGACCAGCGTCACTCCGACCCCGCGGTTGCCGGCGCGTCCGGTTCGCCCGACCCGGTGAACGTAGGTCTCGTGGTCGCCGGGCGGGTCGAAGTTGATCACGTGTGAGATCCCGTCGATGTCGATCCCGCGCGCGGCAAGGTCGGTTGCGACGAGGGTGTCGACATCGCCTGACTGAAAGCGGGCGAGCGCGCGGTCGCGCTGGCCTTGAGACTTGTCGCCGTGGATCGCGACCACTTTCAGGCCATGCGTCGTCAGGCGCTTGACGAGGCGGTCGGCTCCGCGCTTGGTGCGTACGAACACGATCGCCCTGTCGCGGTCGACTTGCAGCTCCTCGATCAGCGCCTCGAGCCGCTGCTCATCGCGGATCGCGACGAAGCGATGCTCCACCAGCGCCTTCTCGTAGTGACCCGGCTCACCGTGCTCGCGAACGATTGCGCGGGAGGTGTAGCGGCCGGCGACGTCGCCGACCACCCCGTCGAGCGTGGCAGAGAAGAACAACGTCTGCCGCACCTTCGGACACGCGCCGACGATGCGGTCGATCGCGGGTCGAAATCCCATGTCGAGCATGCGGTCGGCCTCGTCGAGCACGAGCATCCCGATCCGCTGCAGCGTGAAGGTACCTCGTGCGAGGAGGTCCTCCAGGCGGCCGGGAGTGGCGACAAGGATGTGCGCGCGCTTGGCCCGCGCCGCCTGCGCCGTGATGCCGACGCCGCCGTAGACGGCGGCGACCCGCAGGCCCTTGGCGGCTGCGAGGTCCTCGAGCTCGGCCACGATCTGGGCGGCGAGCTCGCGCGTGGGGGCTAGCACCAGAGCACTGGGTGCCGGTCCGGTCTCCACGCGTTCGGCGAGCGGGATACCGAAGGCGAGCGTCTTACCCGAGCCGGTCGGCGCCTTGACAAGGACGTCGTGCCCGGCGAGCACATCCTGCAGGACGAGTTGCTGGACAGGGAACGGTGCCGTTATTCCACGACGGGACAGGGCACCGCACACGGCACCGGACACGCCGAGATCGGCGAAGGACTGCTTAGACATCTACTGCTCCTAACGGCGCTCGCTGGCGCCTGCGGTTCGGAGGCTCTGGCTGACCCGAACCGCTCCTGGCGGGACTCAAGCGAGCTAACCTCGCGGCCGAAGGATTCGACCGCCGTCCCAGACGGTAACAGACGCTCGCCGGCGGGCCCGCGAGTGCTCTTGCAGTGCCGTCCTTGGGCACTGCCCCGGCGAGAGGGGCATGGTGCGGTAAGATTGTGCTGATTTGAACATTCGGCGAGGCGGCGCAACCCACGCCGGCGTGGCGCCTGCGGCGAAGGAATCCCCCTTCGCGCCGACTCGCTTAATCAGCGCCGGAGCACGGGTCAGCTCTGAAGGCGCGCAAGCGCCGGGAGGCCATGTGCCAAGTCCTCATGTGCCAAGCGCCAACCAACTCCGCCAGCAGGAGCAGCATGAAGAGAAGCTCAGGAGAATCCAAGAGCAGGTGGAGGAAGGCACGCTCGTGATCCGGCAGATGACACCGGACGAGCGCAAGCGCTTCCCGCGACGCGACCCAGAGCTGGCGGGCGGCCGCACGAAGCGGCGCAGATGAGCCGATTCTTCATTCCGCCCGACGCCGACAGCGGCCCAGCGGCCGAGCGCGCCTACCAGGAGCTGCGTGACCAGGCGGAGGTGTGCACCGGAGCCATCTCCCGCAAGCGCCGCATCGAAGGCGTCCTGTGCCGGCGAAGCGGACACGACTGCATGTTGCGCGTCGGCGAGCTCGACCCCGGCAACGGACAGACGGTGGCAGCCATCTTCCAGCTCGGGCGAGACACCTACACCGTGCACCATCTGGGCACGGAGCCGAGCCAGTCGCCCGACCCGCTTGTGCTGCGTCAGTCGGCCGTTTATTCGGTTACTGACTTTCAGTAGGAAGCTTGGTCGTACCGCCGCCTACACGCCAGGCCGGCGATAACGCTATCTCTCGGCCGCCAGCAGAGCCGCCGCTCGGCCACGGATTGCCCTATCGAAGGCATTGAAACTGAGATCAGGAGCGGGCTCGTGTATGGGGGTCTTCAGGCCAGCTGCTGCGGTCACGAAGCACGCCGCGTCGTAGAGACGCTCAAGCACCAATCGGCGGCACAGCAATTCGTATCGTCGCTCATAGGAGGCGCCCACGAAGGCGGGATCGACCTCGAACAACGGCTGCTTGACGCGCACGGGCTTTGTGGAGCCGGGCGCCTCCTCCAACAGGAAGAGGTAGCCAAGCCAGGGCCGGATCGTGCCGAAGCGTCCTTCCCGGTAGGCGGTCCAGATGTCGGTGGCGTTGCCGATCGCCTCCTCCGTGCGGTTGTTCTGGTTGTTGCCAAACGAGGGGCCGACCTGACTCTTGAACTCGATCGCCGCGGCCAGCGCGTCGCCGTGGACGACTACCAGGTCCCACTTCTTCTCGGGACGGAAGTAACCGGGCAACTCGACGGAGGACCCCCGCGTGATGCTCGATGGTGGAAATCCGGCGTCGATGAAGATCGATTCCATCAGCTCCGCCATCGCATCCATGTGCGCCTCGCCGGTAACAGCACCTCTGGTGCCGGCATCGACCCGGCCCCCAGCACGCTGCTTTTGGGATTGCGCGTCCCGCACCACCCAGTATTGGCGGACCGCAGCTTCGAATGTCTCCTGGTCCATTCGAGCCGGAAGGCTACTTCGCGGGGCGGCGAGTCCCGTCTATTGAGGAAGCTGGTCTATCCGGTATGCCCGCAGCGCTGCGCTCGTAGCGCGTTCGACGTCGCGATCCGCAAATGCCCTCCGCAGATCGCTGGAGGACCGCTCCGTGAGCCTGTCGAGATGCGGCACGCGAATTCGGCGCAGGTATTGCGCCTGGAAACGCAGATAGCCGCCACGCATCTTCACCGCATAGCACTCGACGAACATCTGCGCGACACGCGATAGCAAGAGACCACCAAGGACCTCCAGGTCCCAGTGCTCGCTGGCCACCCAATAGAGATTGTGGTGCGGGTAGAGCTCGCCAGGATCGAGCACCGGATGGATCGCCGCCTTGATGTCAGGGATCATCAGCTTCGGCGCTCCGATCAGGGAGTGGCTGACGCGATCAATCGTCCTATACCACTGCTGCGGGCGCCGTCCAGCGACGTTGCGCTTCAGCAGCGCCGCCGCGTTGGTCTCCAAATAGTCGCGCAGGCGAGGGTAGTCCTCAAGCGTGACAAGCGTGCCTGTGTCGCCTTCCCATGGATCGACCAGATAGTGCCCCGACCATCGAAGGCTGCCTGTCATCGTGTCGCGGGCCATCGCCAGTGGCAGCAGGCGCTCACTCTCGACGGTGTCTGTATCCGTGACGACGAAGACCTTGTCGGCGCCGGTCGCCACGCCTATCCCTACCCGGGTACCGGTAGTTCCGTCCTCCAACGCGGGAAGCTCGCGCTCAAGGCGCGCCAGGAGTGAAAGCCGCTCGGGCGATCCGGCCGGCCACGAGCTCGCGCCGCCGAACCAGGCCGGCAGCCGCGCAGCCGCGACCGTCGGCTCATCCAGCCTGCGATCGTCCTTGGCGCTCGCCCAGATCCGCACGCGGCGCGCCGCCTTCTCATCAAAGCCGCTGCTAGTGGTCGCGACCAGCGCCGGGCCCTGCTGCTGCCTGCGCAGGATCGTCACCGACGGGTATGCGCTCACCTCCTCCTCGAAGGCGTTGACGTCATGCATCTCGATGACCGCTTCCACCGAGAACTTCGAGGCGACCATCGCGCGCAGGCGCTGTCCGTACTGATTGCGCATCCAACGATCAGCGCAGATGAACCCGAGCGTTCCGCCGGGCCGCAGAGCTTCCAGCGCAACCTCAAAGAACCCGACGTAGACGTCTGCGCGGCCTGCCATCGTCGGGCAGACACGGCGATAGGCGGCGCTGCGAGCGCTGGAGACGGCCTCCAAGCGTATGTAAGGGGGATTGCCGATCACGAAGTCGGCCGTGCCGCGCTCGCGCTCCCCCAATAGAAAGTCTTCGTGCTTGACCCACCTCTGCGCCAGATCATTCGCGTCTGCATGCGCCCACCCCTCCGCGACGAGGACTTCCCGTACCACCCGGCGACTGGCTTTCACTTTGGCCGGCTGCAGGTCACACGCGCGAATCGCCTCAGCCGCGTCGGTGATCGCATGGCCGTGCGCACGGCAAGAACGGGACAGACGCTCAACCATCGGTCCGAGGAAGGCACCGGCACCGCACGCGGGCTCGATGGCTCGCGCGAGAGCTAGGTCGCAACCCCTCGTATAGCCAGCAAGGTCGAGAATCAGCTCAACTACCCATCGCCGCGTAAAGACCGCGCCGTACTCGTCGGCGTCCTCTAGCAGGGACGCGGAAAGCGAGTCGGCGTGATCGAGATCGACCTGCGTCAGCTGTGGAGCGGTGGCCATGGGGCCGAGGCTACCGCGGGACGTGGATGGCGCTCCGACATCGCCGTCAGAACGCTCGCGCGCCGGCAATGGCCCGGCCCGCGGCGCGGCCGGAGAAGATGCAGCCGCCGAGGAATGTTCCCTCCAGCGCGTTGTAGCCGTGCACGCCGCCGCCGCCGAAGCCCGCGGCCTCGCCAGCCGCATAGAGGCCATCGAACGGTGAGCCGTCGGGGCGCATCACCTGCGAGTCGAGGTTTGTCTCCAGACCTCCGAGCGACTTGCGGGTGAGGATGTTCAGGCGCACCGCGATCAGTGGGCCATGCGCGGGGTCGAGCAGCCGGTGCGGCTTTGCCACGCGGCTGATCTTGTCGGCCTGGTAGCGGCGCGCGCTAGCGATCGCCATCAGCTGCGCGTCCTTGCTGTAGCGGTTCTCGATCTCCCTGTCACGCGCCTGCATCTGCGCGCGCATGTGCCCGATGTCCAGCTGAGGTCCGCGCGCGAGATCGTTCATGGCGCTGACGAGGTCATCGAGGTTCTCGCGAACGACGAAGTCGACGCCGTGCTGCTTGAAGGCCTCCACCGGGCCCGGTGCGCCCTTGGTGAGCCGGCTGCGGGCAAGGAGCTTCACGTCCTTGCCGGTGATGTCGGGGTTCTGCTCGGATCCTGAGAGCGCGAACTCCTTTTCGATGATGCTCTGGGTCAGGATGAACCAGGAGTAGTCATGCCCTGTGGAGAGAATGCGCCTGAGCGTGCTTAGCGTGTCGAAGCCGGGGAAGTTCGGCGCCTCCATCCGGTCGCCATTGGCGTCGAGCCAGAGTGAGGATGGTCCCGGGATGATACGGATCGCGTGGTTTGGCCAGACCGGACTCCAGTTGTGGATTCCCTCCGTGTAGTGCCACATGCGATCGCTGTTGATCACACTCGCGCCTGCGTCCTGCGCGATCTCGAGCATCCGCCCGTCGACGTGTGCGGGCACACCGGCGATCATGTGCTGCGGCGCTGCTCCAAGTCGCCCGGTGGGCCAGTTGCGCCGGATCAGATCGAAGTTGTGGCCGATCCCGCCGGTTGTAAGGACGACTGACGCAGCGCGATGCTCGAACTCGCCGGTGACCTCGCGGTCGGATGCCTGACCCCGCTCCGCGTCGGTGGCTTTCAGCTCCGCGCCGCGGACGCCGAGCACCGCGCCGTCTTGCACTATCAGCTCGTCGACGCGGTGACGAAACGCGAACTCAACAAGACCCTGGCGCTCAGCGGCCAGCACGCGCTCCGCAAAGACCCTCACGACCTCCGGTCCGGTGCCCCAGGTGAGGTGAAATCGCGGGACCGAGTTGCCGTGTCCGTCCGCGTGGCCGCCACCGCGCTCGGCCCAGCCGACCAGCGGGACCACTCGCAGTCCCAGATCGTGGAGGTAGGCGCGCTTTTCCGTGGCGGCGAAGCGAACGTAGGCCTTGGCCCACTCGCGCGGCCAGCGGTCCTCGCGCTCGCGGTCAAACTGCGCTGAGCCCATCCAGTCCTGGAGCGCAAGCTCATAGGAGTCTTTGACTCGAAGGCGACGCTGCTCTGGACTGTTGACGAAGAACAACCCCCCAAGCGACCAGAAGGCCTGGCCACCGAGGTTGTTGCGGTTCTCCTGCTCGAGGATCAGAACGCGCCGTCCCGCCTTGACGAGCTCATGTGCCGCCACGAGCCCGGCCAGACCGGCTCCAACGATGATTGCCTGTGGCTCGTTCACGTCTTGACCTCGTTTGCTCGCCCGACCTTGGCGGCCGCGCATACTACGCGAACGATGCTGGCTGACGCACCGTTAGAGCGAGCCTGTCGGCGGCAGGATGACGGGCTCGCGGGCGAGCCGCCGCGGCTCGAAGCTCGAGAGCAGAGCATCGAGGCTGGTGGGCTGCTCAGAGTTGGCGAGCCCTGCGCCGTGCGCCATCCAGGTGATGATCTGTGGCACGGTCTCACCGGCCGCCAGGCGCTGCCCAAGGGTGACGGCCCCGTCCCGCTTGGCTAGTCTGCGCCGCTCGGGACCGAGGACGAGGGGAACGTGCAGATAGGCGGGGCTGGTCATGCCGAGGATGCCCGCGATGGAGATCTGCGTCGCGGTGGAGTCGATCAGGTCATCGCCACGGACGACCTCTCCGACGGATTGGGCGTCGTCATCTACGACGACGGCAAGGTTGTAGGCAGGCGCGTCGTCCGCGCGCCAGAGAACGACGTCATCTACGACGCCCTCACATGGCCCACGCAGGAGATCGTGGAAGTGCACGCGTTCGGCGCGCCCGTCCAAACGCCAGACGGGCTTACGGCCGGCCTCGTGGGCACGGCAGCGGCGCTGATCGTCGCTGAGATGCCGGCAGGTGCCCGGATAGCGGCCAGGGCCGGCGGCAGCGTGGGGCGCCGAGGCCGCTTCACGGACATCGGCACGGGTGCACCAGCAGGGGTAGACGCGGCCCGCGGCGCGCAACCGCTCGAAGGCCTCGCGGTGCTCCTCCAGGCGCTCGGACTGCCGCATGACGGGACCGTCCCAGTCGAGGCCGAGCGCAGCGAGGTCGGCGAGCTGCGAGCGTTCGTGCTCGGGGCGGGAGCGCTCGCGGTCGAGGTCCTCTATGCGCAGAACGAAAGGCGCGCCACGCGAGCGGGCAGCAAGCCAGGCGATCAGCGCGGTGCGCAGGTTGCCGATGTGAAGGGGGGCGCTGGGACTGGGTGCGTAGCGGCCGGCGTCGGCTATCTCGGGCTTGGCGCGGCAGAGCTTGCTCATCGGTCTCATCTTGCCGATATCGCTCGGGTGGGGAACCCACTGACCGAGCCTCGCGCCGGTGATGTCTGGCTGAGTCGATCTCCGTACGAGGCTCGTTCTCATCCGGGCAGCGCGGTCCGATGCTTGGGAAGACAAGACCGCCGTCGAGCGCGCGCAGCAAGAAGGTATCAAGGCCACTTGGCAGTTGGGCGAGCGTCTACGATGCGCCAAGTACATGGCCAATATACTGTTATTTGCATTGCCAAAGTAGCGGCCAAAATATAGTCTCGTAAGTTAGACTCGATAGGAATCGAATGCCACAGCTTCGCTCAGCGCCTCAGCAGGCACATAGGACTGCAGTCGAGTCCAGCATCCAAGATGTCGTCAGGTACCTCCAAGAGGTTCTCGGCCAGAAGCTCACGGCCTACATCGCGGGCGTCTCAGACCCACGGACCGTGGGTCGCTGGGCCGGCGGCGAGCGTGCGCCGCGTGTCGAGAACGAGCAGCGCCTTCGCTGCGCCTATCACGTCTTCCAGCTGCTGCTCGATGAGGAGGCGCCACAGACAATCCGGGCGTGGTTCCTCGGCCTCAACCCGCAACTCGATGACGAATCCCCCGCCGAGAGCATCCGCAAGAACATGTTTCGCGAGACGCTCCTAGCCGCGAAGGCGTTTCTCGCCGGAGCGTGAGTGGCGCCGAAGGCGAAGGTCATCGAGGCCCCAAGCGAGGGCCTGTGGCGGATCGGACGCTCACCTGATCCGCTGCGGTGCAGCGACCCACCCGACCCTTCGCTGCTCGACAGTCCCACGGCAGGCAACCGCTTCGACAGTCCCACGCAGGACTACAGGGTCTGCTATTTCGCGAGCACGCTCGACGGCTGTTTCGGCGAGACGCTTGCTCGGTTTCGCCCCAATCTCAGACTTGCGGCAATCGCGGCTGAGGACGGCTTCATGGCGATTGGCGAGGTTCCCGCTGACTGGCGACATCGGCGGCTGGCGGTGCGCGTGACGACAGCGACAGACGAGCAATATCCGGCGCCACGCTTCCTGGATGTCGAGGCTGCCGCAACGCGCGCGGTGCTGCGCGGCGAGATCGGCGAGCTGCTGGCCTACTACGGATACAGCGATCTCGACGTGGCCACGATCCGCGGCGGCGATCGTAGGGTCACTCGCTGGATCGGGCGCTGGGCACACCAGCAACGTGATGCATATGGCCGGCTCATGTTCGCCGGCATCCGCTACCTCTCTCGTCTCTCCTCCGATTGGGAGTGCTGGGCCGTCTTCGAGGACGTGCCGCTGGTCGAGCAGGAGCGCCAGCCAATTCCCCGGCACGACCAAGCGCTGTCACGCATCGCGGAGCTCTACGGGATCACGGTGTTCTGAGACACAAGGCGAGGCAGTCACTGCGAGCCGGTCGGATCATCCCTTGCCGACTGGGCCAGAGATCCACGTGGGAGACATCGTAGAGCGGGAGTCGGCTGTCGTTCCGCAGATCGTTGCCGTCAAACCCCACCCCGCGTTCGCCAACTACTTCACCGCCGCGTCGGAGATGCGCAACCAGCGCCGTCTAACTCTCACCGGTCGGTGAATCTCCGGTGGGGTAGACCCCCTTCAGAATGAACAAGAGATTACGAAGCCATGCCGCGCCATGTTCCTCGAGACCCGTGGCGTTTGCCCTCAGCCAAACGTCCTCGGTGACGATCGGCGGGTGCTCGACGCAGAGCATTGGATCGACGGTGATCGCCGGATATGGATCAGCCATGATGAGCGGTCCGCGCTCGGCGGGCGAGCGAGCATGATCTGCCTTGAGGGCCAGCATCAGCTTCGCGAGCCATTGTCTAGCTCCGACCTCGCCAACTGCCCTCTCGTTGGACGCGATCCAGCGCGCCTCGCTCAGGACGTGCTCATGCGGCCTGCCGAACGACTTGTGGATTTCGATCGCGTAGAACGGATTGGCACCCCGAAATCTCCTCGAACTCGTCGTCGAACGGCAGTGGTGGCTGGAAGATGGTCACCCAACCACCGAAGCCTGTTGCGACGAGACGCGTCCCATCCAACGCGCATTCCTCGTCAAGCTCTACAGACAGCGTCCAGCGGACCTCCTCGAGCAGATCGAGGTCGGGACGCTTCCCGACCCCTCGTGTCACGACCATGCCCGCAATTGAAGCGCAGATGAAGTTCCTGGGCCATCTTCAGGGGACATCCCCCGTGGCCGCCGTCTAGCCAAAGCCTCGCTTGGCGCCCTCTTAAACGGGCCAGAAACGGAAAACCCCTACAAGAGGGAAGTGCAAAGTACGGGAGCGACGGGACTCGAACCCGCGACCTCCGGCGTGACAGGCCGGCGCTCTAACCAACTGAGCTACGCCCCCGCGCAGGCGCGGGGCGATTGGCCACCTCCACGCGCGAGAGCACAAGTATGCCAAGACCTGGCGTGCTCCGCGGGCCGCAGTCGAAGAACGACGGCGCTCCCCAAGCGCCCTTGACGTCCGACACATCACGATATATCGTAGACATATCGAAAGAACTAGACCAAGGAGGACCGACATGTACGCCGAGGCGACATATCGACATGGACACGGACGGTGCGGGGCAAGCAGCCGCGGCATCGACGAGAGAGCGCTTGCGCTGCTGCGAGCGATGATGGGCCGCGAGGAGGCCGGCGAGCGCGAGTACGGCCCCCGCAGGCACCGGCGGCACGGCCGGGACTTCGGCGACTTCGGGCCGTCCGGCTGGCCGCCGCAGCGGCCGGGCGGCGGACGCTTCGGGCGCGGGCGCAAGGCGCGCCGGGGCGACATCAGAACCGCCGCGCTGCTGTTGCTCGCCGAGGAGCCGCGCAACGGTTACCAGATCATGCAGGAGATCGAGGAGCGCAGCAACGGCGTCTGGCGTCCGAGCCCCGGCTCGGTCTATCCCGCGCTGCAGCAGCTCGAGGACGAAGGGCTGATCCGCTCGCAGGAGAGCGAGGGCCGCAAGCTCTTCGGGCTCACCGACGCGGGCAGGGACGCGGTGCAGGCGCGCGATGCGGAGGCGCCGGCGCCGTGGGATCAGATGAGTAGCGACGTCGGCGAGACTGCGCACGAGCTCGGGCAGGCAGCCCGCTCGGTGATGGTGGCCTTCGCCCAGGTGATGCGCACCGGCAATGAGCGCCAGATGACGCAGGCGCGGACGGTGCTGGCAAACACGCGTCGCGACCTCTACCGGATCCTTGCTGAGCAGGAGGACGGGGAGCCGAGCGAGGAGCAGGACAGCCCACCCCAGCAGGACTGAAAGACGCAGGCGGCTGGCCGGTTCTGAAGCTAACTGGCCAGCCAGCCAGTTTTGGGGTATGGTGCGCGGCATGGCGATCCCGCCACCGCCGCCGCTCGAACACGAAAACCCGTTTGCGATGGTGTTCAGCGATCTGCGCAGGCAGCGCTCGCCGGAGGTCCCCTACCCAGCCGGCGAGACGGACTTCTCGCTCACGCGCACGATGCGCTTCTCCGAAGACCCGCTGCCGATCCTGCTCGACGCCTACCAGAAGCACGGCCCGGTCTTCTCGCTGCGCGTCTTCCACGGGCTCGTGGTCTTCATGCTCGGGCCGGCGGCCAACCACTACATGACCGTCTCGCACGCCTCGAACTTCATCTGGCGCGAGTCGCACTTCAGGGACCTCACGGCCCTGATGGGAGATGGTCTGCTTACGACAGACGGCGAGTTCCACCGCCGCTCGCGACTGATCATGCTGCCGGCCTTCCACCGAGAGCGGATCGCCGAGGCGATCGAGGTGATGCAGGATGAGACGCAGCGCGCGCTGCAGGACTGCGAGATCGGCGAGCAGATCGACCTCTACTTCTGGACCAGACGTCTGGCGCTGCGGATCGCGATGCGGGCGCTCTTCGGCCTTGACCCCAACGGGCAGCCCGCCAAGGAGATCGACGCGGCCGGCCTCTTCGAGCA
Organism: Solirubrobacteraceae bacterium; assembly: GCA_036008645.1. Classification (GTDB taxonomy): domain Bacteria; phylum Actinomycetota; class Thermoleophilia; order Solirubrobacterales; family Solirubrobacteraceae; genus Palsa-744. The sequence goes on along the minus strand of DASYNI010000032.1, from coordinate 13,163 downwards.
GGCGCTCTCCTTCTACTCGACGCCCTATCCGGCGCGGCTGCTTCGCGGCCCCCGCACGCCCTGGTCGCGGCTGGTTGATGCCTCCAGACGCCTGAACCGGATGATCTACGCAGAGATCAAGCAGCGACGCGAGAGCGGGGCGCGCGGGCAGGACGTGATGAGCCTGCTGCTGGATGCGACCGACGAGCAGGGCGCCGCGCTCAGCAACAGCCAGATCCGTGACGAGGTGATGACGCTGCTATTCGCCGGCCACGACACCACGACCTCGACCGTGACCTTCCTCTTCTATGAGCTCGCGCGCAACCCGCAGGCACTCGCGCGACTGCTGGCCGAGCAGGATGAGGTGCTGGCCGGATCGGCACCCAGCGCCAGCGACCTATCCGGCGAGTCGCTGCCGCAGCTCGAGATGGCCCTGGAGGAGACGCTGCGCAAGTACCCGCCGGCTTGGATCGGCCCGCGCCGCTCAATCCAGAGTTTCGAGTTCGAGGGCGTGTCGGTGCCCGGCGAGGCATACGTCAACTACTCCTCCTGGGCTTCCCATCACCTGCCGGAGGTATTCGCAGAGCCCGATCGCTTCCTGCCGCAGCGGTTCGCGCCCGCCGCGAAGGCAGCGCTGCCAAAGGGGGCCTACATCCCGTTCGGCGGCGGATCGCGCACCTGCATCGGGATGCGCTTTGGGCAGCTCGAGATCCGCACGATCGCCACGGCGATCCTCAGCCGCTACCAACTGGATCTGCCGGCCGGCTACGAGCTCTCGATCCGCCAGATGCCGACGCTCAGTCCGCGCGACGGGCTGCCGATGATCGTCCGGCGACGGTCCTCGCGCGCGGCGGATGTGCAGGCGCAGCTCGTCTGAAAGCGATCGGCGCCGTGCGCAGCGGCGCTGCGCTCAACGCAAACGCGCCCGCAGACTCAGCTCCCAGGCATCCTGAGCGCTGCCGGTTGGATCCTCGCTCGCGCTCACGCCAAGAACCTGCAGCCGGGGGTCGGAGAACAGCGTGATCCGGGCCAGGCCCGACAGCAGCGACTGCGTGGGCACCAGCAGCACCTTGCCTTCGACTGCCCGCACCTGCGCATCCAGAGACGCACTGAAGCCGAACAGCTGGCCGCTGGCCTGCACGTCGATGCTGCCGCCTGTGCCTGCAAGCAGGCCCACGTCAACCCCCGCAGGAAGCGCCGCCTGCAGCGCTGCGCTCGTCAGCCGCGCGCGCACGCGCACTTCTTCGCCACGCTTTTGCAGTACGGCGTCAGACAGCGAGACGGCGCCGGCGCCAAAGCCGGGGTCGAGCAGCCTCACTTCCTGCGCTCTGACCGTGAGGTCGCGCACAGGCCTTGATTCCAGCAGCAGCGCGATCAACTCGCTCGGCGTGATCGAGAGCCGCCCGGCCTGCAGGCTCGCCGATTCTGCGCTGCCCCACAGCAGCTCGAGCGCCGGCACCGCCGTCACGCTCGCGCTCTGCACCTCGCCGTACCTGGCCACGCGATCCCGCAGCACTCGCGCGGCGATCGCGGGCAGCACGAGCTGCGATATCCCGAGCGCGAGCGCGAGCGCGATCAGCAGCAGCCCGAGCAGCCCACGCACGCCCAGCCCACGCATGGACGACAGGCGCCCGCGCAAGGCGACGGCGGGGGCGCCCACCCGCCCGCCGTCCATCATCGACCCTCCCCGCCACTGCACATGCCACCAGCATCGCATGCCTGGCAACCCATGAAGGCAGCCTTGCCTTCATACACTCGCTAGCCTTAGAGTCCCGACCAGGGGCGCGTAGCTCAGTTGGCCAGAGCACCTCGTTTACACCGAGGGGGTCGCCCGTTCGAGTCGGGCCGCGCCCATCCCCCTGAAATGACTGACGAGGCTCCCATCCGCATAGCCGTGATCGGTTCTGGCCCTGCCGGCTTCTATGCGGCGGGTCATCTGCTGAGCGCCGCCGAGCGCAACATCCAGGTGGACATGATCGAGCGACTACCGACGCCGTGGGGACTCGTGCGCTCGGGCGTGGCGCCGGACCACCCGAAGATCAAGTCGGTCACGCGCGTGTATGAGAAGACGGCCGCAAAGGAGCACTTCCGCTACTACGGCAACGTCGAGCTCGGGCGGGAGATCGACCGCGAGGACCTGCTCGGCCACTACCACGCGATCGTCTATGCGACCGGCGCCCCGGGCGATCGCCCGCTCGGCATCCCAGGCGAGGATCTGCCCGGCAGCTGGGCGGCGACCGACTTCGTGGGCTGGTACAACGGCCACCCCGACCATCGCGACCTGAACTTCGACCTCTCCTGCGAGCGAGCGGTCGTGATCGGCAACGGCAACGTCGCGCTCGATGTCGCGCGGATGCTGACGCTCTCCCACGACGAGCTGAGCGTGACCGACACAGCCGACCACGCACTGGAATGCCTGCAGGACAGCGCGATCCGGGAGGTCGTGGTGGTGGGCCGCCGCGGGCCTGCTCAGGCGGCGTTCACCAACCCCGAGCTGCTCGAGCTCGGCGAGATGGACGAAGTCGACGTGATCGTTGACGCGCAGGAGCTCGAGCGCGCGCTCGCCGTACAGGATGAGAGCATGGACCCCACAGCGCAGCGCAACGTGAAGGTGCTGCGCGAGTATGCAGCCAAGCAGCCGGAGGGCCGCCCACGCCGAATCGTGCTGCGCTTCCTGCTCTCGCCCAGCGAGCTGCTCGGCGATGAGTCCGGTGTCGCGGGCGTGATGCTCGCGCGCAACGAGCTGGTCGCCGATCAGAGCGGCGCGCTGCGAGCCAAGCCGACTGGCGAGACAGAGACGCTGCAGGCCGGCGTGGTGCTGCGCGCGATCGGCTACCAGGGCAAGCCGCTGCCCGGGGTGCCCTTCGACGAGCGACGCTCGGTGATCGCAAACGTCGCGGGCCGCGTCAGCGATCTCGACGGCACATTCCGCCGCGGCGAGTACGTCGTCGGCTGGATCAAGCGCGGCCCCACCGGCGTGATCGGCACCAACAAGAAGGACGCGCAGGAGACCGTCGACGCGATCCTGCAGGACATCGATGCGGGGGCGCTGCACGAGCCCGCCCTGCCCGACCCGGAGAGCGTCCACGAGCTGCTGCTCGCTCGCCAGCCGGCCCTGGTCACATACGCGGGCTGGTCTGAGATCGATCGTCACGAGCGGGCGCTCGGCGAGCCGGCGGGCAGGCCCCGCGTGAAGCTCACCGACATCGAGCAGATGCTCCGCATCGCCGCCGCGGAGACCCCTAGCGACGAGCCGCTGGACACGCTCGGCCTACGTTGAGACCCGCCAGGGGTTGATAGTTAGAAACAATCATGGCTGGCTAGCCTTCGATTGTGCGGGTTGTCTCAACGTTTGTTTGAAGAAGTTCCACTTAGTGAATCCTTATCAATAAAGCCGCCGTAACAGCTCCAATACCACCTGGGAAAGGAGCTAGGGATGTACTCACATCTGGAACGGCGCTCAGCGCTCGCGCTCAGCACCTCGCTGCTCGGGGTCCTCGCAGCACTGCCGGCCTGTCCCGCAAGTGCGAGCTCGATATCGGGGGCTCTGCGAGGTTCGGCGCAGATACACCCGAGCAGCACGACACCCTCCTACACGCTGGAAGGGAATCTCTCCGGCGAACAGCTGAAGGAACTGCTGAGCAAGCTGCCGGTGAAGACCGGGCCGCTCTCGCCCGCGCAACTCGCCACGGTGCTCTCACATCTGCCGCCGCTGCAAGCGCTTGCGATCCCGCATCTGGAAGAAGCGCTCAAGCAGTCGCTCGAAAGCTCCGGCGCGGGCGCGATGCTCGAAGAGGCGCTGAAGAATCCCTCCAGCCTCGCGAGCACCGTCCTGCAGAGCGTCAAAGGACTGCTGTCGCTGAGCGAATTGCTCAAACTCGAACTCTTGCTCGGAAAGCCACCTGCCCAGGCGCTTCAGGAAGCGCTCGAAAAAGTCGACGCAGGCGAACTGCTCCACGAACTGCTCGGCACCGGTACCGAAGGGCCGGGCAAGGCTCTCGAAGCTCTCCTGAAGGCACTGCCCGCATCGACGCTGGAAGCGCCGCTGGGCAGTGGCCTGGCAACAGAACCAGTTACCGAACAGACCGTCGAAGAACTCGCGGGCGATCTGGGCACGAATGCGACGGATCTCGCGCACTCGGCTGACGAGACGACATCTGAACTTCCCGCCAGCGCGAAGGCGCTGACGACGCCCCTCGCGGACGGCAAGGTTCTGAGCGTCCTCGATGGAGCCGACAAAGCGGTCATGGGCACGCTCGGCACGCTGACGCCAGAAGGCGGCTCCGGCGAAGGCAAAGGCTCTGGCTCTGGCTCTGGCGGCAGCGGCGACTCGGGAGGCAGCGGCTCCGGGTCCTCGAGCGGCGGCTCGGGCGCATCCGGCGGCGGATCAGGCGGCTCCGGCGGGCCAGGGGCCCCCGGGGGCGCTGGAGTCGTCGTCGAGATACCCTCATCGAGTTCGACCCAGGCCGGCACAGCATCCGGCAAAGGTGGGCGGGTAGCGCTGATCAGTCACAGCGTGCACGACGGCATCGCAACGCTCGTCTTCTCGGTGCCGAGCGCGGGAGCGTTGACGCTCAGAAACGGAGACATCCGCCCCATCACCCGCAGGGTCGGTCATGCCGGGCGCGTGCGGATTCAGGCAAGGCTCTCCCGAGCAGGTAAGACGGCGTTGCGAGGACACCACCACCGCCTGCAGCTGAGGCTGAACGTGTCCTTCACGCCCTCCCACGGCGCGCGATCCAGCCTGTCGGCGGCGCTGCTATTCAAGTAAAGCGGTCCCGGCGGGGCGTCCGAGCATCCGGGGCGCCCCGCTGCCTCCTGCCCGCAAGAAGGCTCGCTGCGCGTCGCGCCCGGCTGCGCTTGTGCGACACTGCCACCGCATGCGCCGTTAGCTCATCGGGTAGAGCCCCGGACTTTTAATCCGGTGGGGCGGGTTCGAGTCCCGCACGGCGCACTGCGCTAACGCATCTGGGCGCCGGCAGCCACGCGATAGCGGTAGGGAGAGCGCTGCCAGAGCTGCTCCAGGCATCGCTGCTCACGCTCGTCCATCGATGCGGTCAGCCGCGAGAAGAGCTCTGGCGCGTGGTAGCGGCCGAAGCAGAGCAGGTTCGCGTAGCGGTTGGTCACGTGAGGCTCGACCGCGAGCAGTTGCACGAGCCGTGGCAGCACGCGTTGCCTGACCACCAGCGCCTGGGGCACCACCGCTCCGGGCGTGAGCGCGGAGGCCATGTCACCGCCGACGAGCAGCCGGCGCGTGGCCTCCAGCGCGGCCGCCAGATCGCTGCAGCACATCATCCCGATTTGATCCCCCGAGTAGGCGGTGGCCCTGTAGTAGGGGCGGATGAAGGGCGCCACATACTTGAGCACTTCTGCGGCCTGCAGTACCCGGATCACAACCTCCAGGCGCATGTGCTTTGCGCGCAGCGCGCCGATCGAGCGCCCGATCAGGAAGGTCAGCTGCGGCCGCTTGGCAGGTGGCAGCAGATCGGCCACGAGGTCCCCTTCGATCACGATCAGTCGCGTCCCCAGCAGGCTCGTCGTGCCGATGCCGCCGGTCACGCTGTCGGTGATGTAGACCTCGAGCCGGCGACGGTAGTCCAGCGTCTCACACACGTCCTCCACGATCGCCTGGACCTCGGGAAACGTGCTCGCATCGACGCGCACCGAGCGCCCGAGCAGCCGTGCGCGACTGAGCTGGATGCCGATCCAGATCGCCACGATCAGGATCACCAGCACCTCGATGATCTCGGTCACGCCGCCGGCCTTGACCACGATCACGATCGGCACGAGCAATGCCAGCGCCGAGGCAACCAGCGCCAGCAGCAGCCGAGACGGCTCGGTGGGATGCAGCAGGGGAGCGATCGACGGCGTGGCATGGCCGGCAGCGCGGTGGGTGGGAGCGACCCACGGCTGCGCAACCGTCTCAGCAGGCAGGGAATCGGGACGAGGCTCGTGGGTCTGCGTAGCGGCCGCTGCGCTGGCGGCAAACCACTGCGCCCTGCTCGGCAGCTCCCGCAGCTGGCCTATCTCCAGGCCGCAGCCGCCACAGGTCTCCTCGATTCCGGCGGGCACACCACAGCGCGGACACACCCTAGCCTGCTCAGGAATGTCCTCAACCGTGTCGGTCATTTGGCATGTTCGATCGTGAGGCGGTCAATCAGCAGGCGTTCTTCCTGCTGCACGAGGTGAAAGTGGATCGTGCCCTGCACAGTGCCGTTCTGGCTCGTGACGCTCCAGTGCGCGGTCACGCTCGCTTCGCCGGCTCCCGGTTCGATGTGCTCGTCGGTGAGCGCATAGACCGGGTGTTCCAGTTCGCCGAACTGTTTTTCGTAGGTCGCAAGCGCAGCCGTGAGGTCTTCGAGCGCATGGCCTTCGTCGTGACGTTCGAGGTCTTCCGCGAAAAGGTCTTTGAGACCTTCTATGTCCTCGTTGGAGTAGTCCTCTGCGTATTCGTTCAGCTCCTGTTCGACCGTCGAGGATTCGACGGTGGCCGAAGCGGCTTCGCTCGCACTGCCTTCGCTGGCGGTCGATTCGGTCGCTTCAGTCGAGGTGGTCTCGGTCAGGACCGAGTTCGCCGCCGGGATCACAGGCGACGGCGTGCCGCCTCCACCACCGCTTGCGAGCACGACAACCGCGATCACCGCCCCAACCGCCACCACCACCGCCCCGCCGGTCAGCACCATCGGATCGACCGTGGCGGTGAGCCGGTCCCACGCCCGTCTGAACGGAGTGCCGGCAAGCGAATCTGCGGGCGGGGCTCCACCGGCCGCCCTCGATGCATCGAAGGGCATACGCAGATTCAGGCCGCACTTCTGACACCAGGCCTGCCCCTCGCATTCGGCGCCGCAGCGCGGGCAGGAGCTCGGTGGTTGCCAATCGCTCAACCGTTCGTCCCTTGTTTCCGATGGACCGGCGTTACACCAACAGTGTGGATCCTATGCCCTGCGCGCTTTCTCGCGCAACCGGCGCGGCCCCAATCTGCGAAGATTGTCGATAACGAGTGTTATCCAAACCGTTGGGTGCGCGGCGTCTGACGGCCCGATCGGCATGGAGGGTGCATGAGCAACCAGGATCACTTCCAGATCGCAGGCAAGACGGTCTTTATTACCGGCGCCGCACGCGGCATCGGTGCGGGCGCGGCCGAGCGCTTGTATGCCAGGGGAGCCAACGTCGCGCTGGCGGGCCTGGAGCCCGATCTCCTGCATGCGCTCGCCGATCGTCTGGGCGAGCGGGCGCTGGCGATCGACGTGGACGTCACCGACTTCGACGCCCTGCAAGAGGCGGTCGCTGTGGCGGTCGAGCGCTTCGGCGGGATCGATGTGGGCATCGCCAACGCCGGCATCTCCTTCACCGGCCCGCTTTCAAGCGCGCCGATCGAGCAGGTAGAGCGGACGTTTGCGGTCAACCTGCTCGGCGTCTGGCGCACCGACAGAGCCCTACTGGCGCAGATCACGGCCAAACGCGGATACCTGCTGAACATCGCCTCGCTGGCAGCCGCATCCCACGCCCCGATGATGGGTCCCTACTCCTCCACTAAGGCGGGGGTCGAGGCGCTCAGCGACGTGCTGCGCCAGGAGCTCTTCCCCTCGGGCGCGAGGGTGGGCTGCGCCTACTTCGGCTTCATCGACACCGACCTGGTCAGAGGCGGCTTCAGCCAGCCCTCGGCGGGCGGGATCCGCTCGCAGCTGCCCAAGTTCATCGGGGAGCCCGCGCCGCTCTCCAAGGCAATCGACGCAATTGAGCAGGGCGTCACACGGCGCGCAGCGAAGGTGTGGGCGCCGCGCTGGGTGGGCGCCGCGCTCTATCTGCGCACGCTGATGCAGCCGCTCACCGAACGGCGCGTGTTCTCGGATCCGGCCTCCATGGAGGAGGCGATCCGGCTCGCGCAGGAGAGCCACGAGACCGATACCCAGGACCCGCTGCTAGGGGTCGCCGTGAAGGCGAAGGCGCCTGTGAGCAGCTAGGCCTCAGTGCCTGAAGTGCCTGACGCCGGTCGCGACCATCGTCACGCCGACCGCGTCAACGGCCTCGACGGTCAGATCGTCCCTGATCGAACCGGCCGGCTGGATGATCGCGCTCACGCCCGCATCCATACCGAGTTGCGGCCCGTCGGGAAACGGAAAGTAGGCGTCTGAGGCCAGCGCGGAGCCGGTCAGCATCTGCGGCTGAAACTCCTTGGCCTTTTCGACGGCGATCTTGACGGCATCAACGCGGCTCATCTGGCCCGCGCCGACGCCGATTGTTGCGCCGTCCTTGACGATCACGATCGCATTTGAGCGCACCCGCATGCATACCTGCCAGGCGAAGAGCATGTCCTGCCACTCAGCCTCCGTGGGCTGCCGCTCGCTACTGATCTTCATCTGCTTCCGCGTCTCGGCGACACCGTCGCGATCCTGGACGAGCAGCCCGCCCAGGACGGGCCTTGAGTCGAGTCGATCCGCTTGCGTGGATACGGGCGCCTCCGCGGCCAGGTCCAGCAGGCGCACGTTCTTGCTCTGGGTCAAGATCTCCAGCGCGTCCTGGTCGAACCCGGGAGCAATCAACACCTCGACGAACTGCTTGGCGATCGCCTGCGCGCACGCCGCGTCGACCCTGCGGTTGAGCGCGATCACGCCACCGAAGGCACTGGTCGGGTCGCAGGCGAATGCGCGCTGGTAGGCGGACAGGGAGTCCTGCCCTAGCGCGCAGCCGCAGGGGTTGTTGTGCTTGACGATCGCACACGCGGGCGCATCGAAGTCGAAGACCAGCTCGCGGGCCGCGGCGAGGTCGAGCAGGTTGTTGTAGGAGAGCTCCTTGCCGTGCAGCTGCGTCACGCCCGCCAGCAGGTGTGTGGAGGTACCGATCTGCGTGTAGTAGGCGCCGCGCTGGTGCGGGTTCTCGCCGTAGCGCAGGTCCATCGCCTTCTCGTAGGCCAACACACGCCGCGACGGCAATACAGAGGGCTCCTCCTCGGCGGCTTGCCATTGGGCGAACCAGCTCGAGATCGCAGAGTCATACCGGGCGGTGACCGCAAACGCCTTACCCGCCAGCCGCCGCCGCGTAATCGGTGAGAGGCGTCCCTCGCTCGCGCGCAGCTCCGCAAGCACTGACTCATAGTCAGCCGGGTCGACGAGCACCGCCGCGTAGTCGTGGTTCTTGGCCGCCGCGCGGATCATGGTCGGGCCGCCGATGTCGATGTTCTCGATTGCCTGCGCGTCGGTCGCATCGCCGCGGGCGATCGTTTGCTCGAAGGGGTAGAGATTCACGCAGACCAGGTCAACCTGCTCGATCCCGTGCTCCGCGGCCGCTGCCAGATGGGAGTCCTCGTCGCGACGGGCCAACAGACCTGCGTACAGCCGCGGGTGAAGCGTCTTTACGCGCCCGTCCATCATCTCGGGAAAGCCGGTGAAGTCCTCTATCGCCCGCACGGAGACGCCGGCTCCGGTGAGCTCCCTGGCGGTCCCGCCGGTCGAGACGATCTGCACGCCGAGCTCGACAAGGCCCTTGGCCAGCTCGACCACGCCGGTCTTGTCTGAGACCGAGATCAGCGCCCTGCGCACACGCGACTCTGCGGCCGCGGCGGGCTCCACTCCATGCGTGATCTGACTTTCAGGTGCCATCTCCGGCAGCCTATCCAGCGAGCAGGACCCTGCGAGGGTTGACGGGGTCGAAGCTGACCGCCCCCTTCGCGATCAGCCGCACCACGTCCGCCAGCAGCTCGTGCTCGATCGGGTGCAGCGCGGCCAGCACCGCATCCGGGTCCTGCACGCCGGGCAGCTCGATTGCCCGCTGGGCGATCACCGGGCCCGTGTCAACGCCGCCGTCGACGAAGTGGACGGTGACACCGAACAGCTTGACGCCGTAGGCGAGCGCCTGCTCGATCGCATGAAGCCCCGGAAAGGCGGGCAACAGTGAGGGGTGCACGTTTATCACCGCCCTCGGAAAACGGCCAAGCAGCTGCTCGCCCAGCAGCTCCATGTAGCCGGCGAGCACGATCAGCTGCGCGCCCTGAGCATGCAACCAGCCGGCGAGCGCGGTGTCGCGGGTCGCCCGGTCAAGATGCTCTGAGCGGGAGAAGACGGCGGTTGGCACACCCGCTTGCTCCGCCCGCGCCAGCGCAGGAGCGCCATGCCGCGAGGAGGCGACCGCGACGATCTGCGCCTCGTTGCCGTGCACGGTGTCCAGCAACGCCTGCAGATTCGTGCCAACACCTGACACGAGCACTGCGATCGGCAGCGGCTGGGAGGGCATCGGCCGCGGACGATACCGATGTGACGCAGTTCACAGAGCCTGGGCGCTTTCTCCTGTTCAATCCATGATGAGGAAAGAGAGTAGGGGGTAATCGCCAATCACAGGAAGGCCTCGATGCTCGCATCCATCTTCATACCCATCGTGTTTGCCCTTTCCCTCGGCATCGCACTCCGGTGGCCGCGGGATGAGCAGCTGATCAACAGGCGCGCTTACAACAACCGTTACAGCGACGCGACCGCGGCTCGCGAAGACTACTGGCGTGACTGAGTAGCAGCGCGCCCGCGCAGCGTAAGGAAGCCGACCGGTAGGCTAAGCCTGCACGAGCGGTAGCCCCTGATCCTCCAGCGCGAACTTGCCGTTCGCGTCCTCGGTGCCGGTGAGCGGGTACTCACCGGTGAAGCAGGCGTCGCAGTGGGTCTCCCGGCCGGATCCGACAGCCTCGTAGACGCCGTCGAGGGAGAGGTAGTGCAGCGAGTCGCATGCCAGCTCGACGGCGATCTGCTCGACGTCGCGGCCGTGGGCGATCATCTCCTCGCGCGTTGACATGTCGATGCCGTAGTGACAGGGGTGCTTAATCGGCGGCGCGGTGATGCGCAGGTGCACCTCGGCGGCGCCGGCCTCTCTGAGCATCTGCACGATCTGCCTGGTCGTGTTGCCGCGCACGATCGAGTCGTCGACGACCACCAGCCGCTTGCCGACGACCACCTCCGGCAGCGGGTTGAACTTCAGGCGCAAGCCGTGCTTGCGCAGCTCCTGGCCCGGCTGGATGAAGGTCCGCGCGACGTAGCGGTTCTTAACGAAGCCATCGTCCTGGGGCAGGCCGGCGGCCCGAGCGAGGCCCCTGGCGGCAGCATTGCCGGAGTCGGGCACGGCGATCACAAGGTCAGCCTCCACGGGCGCCTCGCGCCAGAGGATTTCGCCCATTTTCGAGCGCACGACCTGCAGCACCTGGCCGTTCATGCGCGAGTCGGGGCGGGCGAAGTAGATGTACTCAAAGACGCAGAACGCCTTGCGAGCGGCGGTGCCCACTTGGCGGCTTGAGAGCCCGCGCTCGTCCAGGGTGACGATCTCGCCTGGCTCCACTTCGCGGAGGTGCTGTCCACCGATGATGTCGAACGCGCACGACTCGCTGGCCACGCAGTAGCGCACCGGCTCCCCGGGAGCCACCGGGTCAAGCGTGCCGATCGAGAGCGGCCGCAGGCCCTGCGGGTCCCTGAAGGCCACGACCCGGTCTCGGCCCATCACGACAATCGAGAAAGCGCCCTTCAGGCGCGGCAGCACCTCTGCGATCGCGTCCTCGAGCTGACCGGCGGGATGCGCAGCGATCAGCGCCGCTGCGATCTCCGAGTCGGAGGTGGAGCTGAAGCTGACGCCCTGCGCGGCCAGCTCGGCGTGCAACTCAACCGCGTTTATCAGGTTGCCATTGTGGCCGAGCGCGATCTCGCGCAGCGAGCCGCCGGTGCCCTCCGAGCGCTGCACCGGCTGGGAGTTCTCCCAGGCGTTTGAGCCGGTAGTCGAGTAGCGCACGTGCGCGATCGCAAGCTCGCCCGCAAGCGTGCGCAGGTCGTTCTCGCTGAAGACCTGGTTGACCAGGCCGAGCTCCCGGCGGGTCATGATGTGGCCGCCGCGATCAGCCGCGGCTATGCCCGCGGACTCCTGGCCTCTGTGCTGCAGCGCGTAGAGCGCGAAGTAGGAGAGGCGCGAGACGTCGTGGCCGGGCGCGTATAGCCCAAAGACGCCGCACTCATCGCGCGGCCCGTCACGACCCGGCATGGAAGCCTCCGCGGAAGCCATCGCTCCCTTCACGCTAGCAGCGCGAATCATTGGAAGAGCCCGGCAAGGGCGCCGTGAGCCCGCTCCATCTCTCCCAGCGTGGCCTCCAACGCACCCTCGATCTGCAGCCGATCGCCGCCGACGCGGCCGACGATCTGCACCTGGGTACGGGAGATCTTGTGCAGCTCATCCTCTGGCCCGCTGAGCAGGAAGCCGGACGGGGCCTCGCCGAAAAGCAGGCTAAGAAGGTCTGCCTCGGCAGCCGGCAATGAGACCGCAGCGCCGATTCCGCCCGCCAGGCAGCACTCCGCCAGCGCGACCGCGAGCCCGCCCTCGGCGATGTCGTGTGCGCTTGCGATCTCGCCACCGCGCACCGCCTCCTTCACTGCCACGATCGCCGCGATCGCCGCATCCAAGTTCAGTTCCGGCAGCTCGGAGGGCAGCTGCCGGCCGAGCAGCTTCGCCAGCTCGCTCGCGGGCAGTGCTGGCGAGAACGCGCCCACTAGCGCGATCGCGTCCCCCTCGCGGGCGAAGCCCATTCGGCCCGCGCGGCGCACGTCCGGCAGCGCACCGACCATCCCGACCACCGGCGTGGGGTAGATCGGTCCGGAGGCGCTCTCGTTGTAGAGCGAGACGTTGCCGCCCACGATCGCGGTGCCAAGCGCCCTGCATGCGTCACCGAGCCCGCGCACCGCCGACTCCAGCTGCCAGGCCACATGGGGCTTCTCCGGATTGCCGAAGTTGAGGTTGTTGGTGACGCCGAGCGGGTCGGCGCCCACGCAGGCGAGGTTGCCTGCGCACTCCAGCACCGCGGCAATCGTGCCGCGATACGGGTCGGCCGCTACGCGACGGCCGTTGCAGTCGATGGACACCGCGATCCCGGGCTGCGGTCCGTCGCCGGCGACACTTCCGAGCGGCTGGATCGCGAGCACCGCGGCATCTGCGGTCTCCGGCCGGCGCACGGTGCGCGACTGCACGACCGGGTCGTAGTGCTCGAACAGCGGCCGGCGGGAAGCGATATTCGGGCAGGCCAGCAGCGCGAGCAAGCTCTGCGCCGGTGAGGCGTCGGCTGGGAGTGACGCCTTGGGCGCCGGGTAGATCGAGCCCGCCGGCCGCTCCGGGCGAAGGGCATAGAGCGGACAGTCATCGACCAGCGCCGCGACGGGCATCTCGCCCAGAAC
>DASYNI010000031.1:0-1529 GCA_036008645.1 Solirubrobacteraceae bacterium | reverse complement strand
CGATGCACCACAGGCGGAAGAAATTATGCTTGGCGAGGATGCCATAAACGCTCTCAACCCTGCTGTCACGGGTCCCGCCGTCCAAGTACTGCCTCTGGCGATCTGCGCTTGAAGTCAGGCTGTCTCGCCCACAGATAGTTGGCGCAACACTGGCCGGTAGCTGGCGCGTCTTTGGCAGATCACTGACATTCTGCTGGCGCTGGCGTGACCCCCTGAGTTCGGTCCGGTGCTTGTGAGAGTTTCTCGCGTCCGCGATGATGGGCGAGGAAGGAACTCCAACGATGAAGCGACGCAGGCATACGCCGGAGCGGATCATCCGCAAGCTGCGGGAGGCTGAGCGGCTGCTCGGCGAGGGCAAGACGATCCCGGAGGCCGCGAGGGCCCTCGAGGTTTCCGAGCAGACTTTTCACCGCTGGCGCAACCGGTACGGGGGGATGAAGGCCGATGACGTCAAGCGCTTGAAGGAACTGGAGCGTGAGAACGGCCGTTTGAAGGCGATCGTGGCTGACCAGGCGCTGGAAAACCGTGCGCTGAAGGAGATCTCCTCGGGAAATTGGTAGGCCCGGTCCGCAGGCGCCGGGCGGTCGCGATGCTCCGTGACCGCCTCGGCGTCAGCGAGCGCTGGGCATGCCGGGTCGTCGGGCAGCATCGCTCTACGCAGCGCCACGAGCCCAAGCGAGCCGAGGATGACGCGGCGTTGCGCGCAGAGCTCAGGAAGTTCTCGAAGGAGCGCCCGCGGTGGGGGTACCGGCGTGCGCACCATCATCTGCGTCAGGAGGGCTGGGAGGTCAACCGCAAGCGGGTTCAGCGGCTGTGGCGCGAGGAGGGGCTGCGGGTCCCTGTGCGCAAGCGCAAGCGCCGGCGGCTGGGGGACTCGACCGTCCCTGCCAAGCGGCTGCGGGCCGAGCGGCCCAACCACGTGTGGGCATTCGACTTCCAGTTCGACCAGACCGCCTGTGGGCGGGCGTTGAAGATGTGCAACATCGTCGATGAGTTCACGCGCGAGGCGCTGGTGATGCTGGTGGCGCGCAGCATCGACGCCGACACGGTTGTCGCGACGCTGCAGCGGCTGTGCGGCGAACGGGGCCTCGCCCCCGAGCTTTTGAGGATGGACAACGGGCCGGAGATGACCGCACACGCGCTCAGAGACTGGTGCGAGCACGCCAACACCGGGACGGTGTTCATCGAGCCGGGCTCGCCGTGGCAAAACCCGTTCGTGGAGAGCTTCCACTCCCGCGTGCGGGACGAGCTCTTGGACGTCGAGGAGCTCTCCTGCCTGGCCGAGGCGCGCGTCGTGATCGGCGACTGGCGCGAGGACTACAACACGCGCAGGCCACACAGCTCGCTCGGGATGCGCGCCCCGGCCGCGTTCGCCGCCCAGTGGACCGCCGACGACGCAGCGCTCGCGGCCTGACCCCACGGGGGTGTCGGCACCGCGCGCCGCGGCCATTGCCACTCGGCACTCGCTACGCTCGCGCCTTCGCGACAACGGCCGCGGAACCACAGCGCAGTCCTCTACCCGTCCAGGC
>DASYNI010000030.1:0-34949 GCA_036008645.1 Solirubrobacteraceae bacterium | reverse complement strand
GCCAGCGTCGGTATCCTCGTGCCCGGCACCGTGAGCTGATCCGGGAAGCGTGCCGCGTACTCGCTTCCCGGGCGGATCTGGCCGACGTCGTAGGTCTTTACCTGTGCCAGTGTCAGGTTGACGTAGGGAGTGCCGGGGGAGGGGATGTAGCTACCGTCGCGACCCCTGGCGAGATCCGGGTTCAGCGTGCGCTCGTGGGACACCACCACCACGCCGTCGCGCGTGACGCCCATATCGAGCTCGAGCGTGTCGACGCCCATGGAGAGCGCATTCGCAAACGAGGGCAGGGTGTTCTCCGGGCGCAGCGCACGGCCGCCGCGGTGCGCTTCGAGATCGAAGGGGGTCAGTCTTTGGCCGGACGTCGGCTCGCCGAGTGCGAGCTGCGACGTCAGGAACAGGCCGGCGACGCCCAGGATCACGGGGATCGCCATCGAGGTAGCTGAATGCACTGCGGTGCTCGCCTTTGGTCGTCAATACTTCGGCGGCACCTTAGCCCAGCGGCGCATCACGCGCCAGGCGGCGGGGGTGGCGGGGCAGGGGGGCTAGCGGTTGAGCACCGCGAGCTTGCTGTGGGTGCGCACCGACGCCTCGTCGGCGAGCGTCGGGTCCTGTCGGACCAGTTCTTCGAACTTGGCGGGCAGCAGCGCGGGGCTGAAGAAGAAGCCCTGGTACTGGTCGCAGCCTAAGTCGGTGAGCAGCTGCAGCTGCTCGGGCGTCTCGACGCCCTCGGCGATCACCTTGAGGCGCAGGCTGTGGGCGAGCGAGATGATCGCACCCACGATGGAAGCATCTTCCGGGCGCGCGGTCATCTGCTCGACGAAGCAGCGGTCGATCTTCAGCTTGTCGATCGGAAAGCGGCGCAGGTAGCTCATGCTGGAGTAGCCGGTGCCGAAGTCATCGACCGAGACCAGCACGCCCATGCGGCTGATGGCCTCCAGAATATGGACCGACTCCTCGGCATCGCTCATGACCGCCGTCTCGGTCAGCTCGATCTCCAGCAGCCCGGGGTCGAGCCGGGTAACCTCGAGCGCGCTGCGGATCTGGTCGACCAGGTCCACCAGGCGAAACTGCGAGGGCGCCAGGTTGACGGCGACGCGTAGTGCCCGCGGCCCGTCCTGCTGCCAGATCCGCCCCTGGCGGCAGGCTTCGAGCAGCACCCACGCGCCGATGGCATCGAGCAGGCCGCACTCTTCGGCGACCGGAATGAATTCGCCCGGCAGCAGCAGGCCGCGCTGCGGGTGGCGCCAGCGGATCAGCGCCTCGGCGCTGTTGATCCGCCCGGTCGCGGTGTCGACCTTGGGCTGGTAGTGCAGCTCGAACTGTCCGGCGCGCAGCGCCTCGTGCAGCTCGCTCTCGAACTTGACGCGCTCCTGCGTGACCGTGCCCATGCTCTCGGCATAGCTCTGCACGTTGTTGCGGCCGCGCTCCTTGGCGTTGTACATGGCGGCGTCCGCGTGCGCCAGCAGCGTATCGACGGTCAGGCCGTCGGGCGGGTAGAACGCCAGGCCGATGCTGGGCGAGACGTGCACGTCGATGCCGAGCAGCCGCATGGACGGCTCCATGACCTTCAGCAGGCGCTTGCCCATCTGCAGCGCCTCGGCGCGCGTCATCGGTCCGTCGAAGACGATCACGAACTCATCGCCGCCGAGACGCGCGATGGTATCGACGGAGCGGATGGCGCCTTTGAGCCGCGTGGCCACTTCGCACAGCAGCTCATCGCCGGCGCGATGGCCGAGGGAGTCGTTGATGAGCTTGAAGCGATCGAGATCGAGTACCGCGACTACGAATTCATGCTTCTGACGCTCGGCCTGCGCGATCGCCTGGGTAATGCGGTCATCGAGCAACAGGCGATTGGGCAGGCCCGTGAGCGCATCGTGCGAGGCGAGGTGCCGCAGCTGACGGTTCGCCGCCTCGAGTCCGCGGGTGCGATCGGTGACGACCCGCTCGAGCCCCTCGACGTGGGCCTTGAGCGCGCGCTCGTTCTGCCACTTGCGGCTCAAGGCACTGGCGGACTGCAGGATCTCGATCGGCTCGAACGGCTTCTTGATGACGATGAGCTTGTCGGAGCGGCCGAGCCTGGCCAGCAGCTCCAGCCAGTCGTAGTCGGTGTAGGCCGAGCAGACCACCACCTGGATCTCGGGGTCGACCTTCCACAGGTTTTCGATGGTCTCCAGCCCGTCCCACCCGGGCGGCATGCGCATGTCCACGAAGGCGACCGAGTAGGGGCGCCCCTCGGCGAGCGCCCGGCGGGCCAGCTCAACGCCCTCGCGCCCCTGCAGCGCCGAGTCCACATCGAACGAAGGCCGCGACACGGCCGACGGCCGCTCGCCGAACAGCGCTGCCTCGGCCGCCGAGATCTGCGTGTCATCGCGGCCGATGAGGATCTTGCGATAGTCCTCGTGGATGGACGGATTGTCATCGATCATCAACAGACGGTGCGTGAGGAGTTCCGGTTTATCGGCCATCGGACGGCTCCCGTTGGGTGAGGGGCAGCGTCAGGACGAAGGTGGCGCCCTTGCCCGCTCCGGCGCTCTCGGCCTGCAGCGCGCCGCCCAGGTCCTTCGCCGCCAGCGCGCTGCTGTGCAGCCCGAAGCCATGGCCGTCTTTGCGCGTGGTGAAGCCGTGGTTGAAGATGCGCTCGAGGTTTTCCTTCGGGATCCCGACCCCGGTGTCGATGACGGCGATGGACATGACGCCGTCGGCGGCGCTCACCCGCACCGTCACGCGCTTGACGTCGCTTACGGCCTCATCGCAGGCGTACTTGGCATTGCGAATGAGATTGACCAGGATCTGCAGCACCTTGTGCTTATCGACTGCAATCTGCGGTACCTCGTAGAAATCGCGCACCAGCACCACGCCGTGGCGGCTGAAGGCTCCCTCGTTCATCCGCAGGCTGTCCTCGACCAGCGTGCGGATGTCGACGATGTCGGTGATGCCGCCGCGCCGCGCGTAATTCTGCTGCACCGACACGATCTCCTTGATGTGCTCGACATTGCTGCGCAATGCTGCGAGCTCCGCGATCGCCACATCGCGCTCCGCGGTCACCTCGACTGCAAGCTCCCTGAGATATACCGGCAGCTGCCGCCCCTGCGTCCCGCCGAGGAAAGCGGCGAGGTCGCCGGCGTGCTCCGTCAGCAGCTCGGCGACCCGGGCGAGGCCGTGAGAGCGCGATTTCTTGATGCGCTCACTGATGAGGCTCGCCGACACGTTCACGCTGTTGAGGACATTGCCGACGTTGTGCAGCACGTTGGTCGCCACTTCCGCCATGCCGGCCTGGCGCGAAGCGATGAGCAGCTGCCGGTGCACGCCCTCGAGCTCCTGCTCGGCCTGCCGCCGCTCGGTAATGTCCTGCACGACCACGACGGCGCCGAGCGACTGGCCGGCAGGCCCCACCAGACGCCGCGCGCTGGCCAGCACCGTGCGCACGGCACGATCGGGGCGCACGATGGTGTACTCCGCGTCGCTCACCTCGCTGCCAGCCATGGCGCGCGCCAGCGGACGCTGTTCGCGTGGCACCGGGGCGCTGCCGCCCGGCAGGAACACCTCGGAAGTGATGGGGTAGGGACTGCGTGTGGCGGAGCCGCGCGCTTCCTCTGCCGGGATGCCGAACAGCTCGATCGCGGCACGGTTGTAGTGCGTCACCTTGCCGTTGATGTCGCAGGCGAGGAGCGCCAGGGGTAGTTCGGCGATGACGGTGGCGAGCAGCGTCTGGTTCTGCACCAGCGCGATCGCCATCTCCTTGCGCGCTGAGATGTCGCGCACGAACTCGACCGAACAGTCGGCTTCTCGCCCGCCGCCGCGCACCAGGGAGGTGGTCACCCGCACCCACAGTGCGCTGCCGTCCTTGCGCAGATAGCGCCGCTCGACGTCGAGATGTGCGATCTCGCCACGCCACAGCCGCTCCAATCCCATGGTGGTGGACTCGAGATCCTCCGTCACGGTGAGAGTGGCGATCGCTGTGCCGTCGAGCTCTGCGCGGCTGAACCCCAGCATCGCGCAGAAGCTGCGATTGCAGTGGCGATAGGTGCCGTCGCGGTTGGCGAAGGCGATGCCGACGGGCGCGTGCTCGACGGTATTGCGGAATAACGTCTCCACGTGCCGGGGGTGGGTGTCTCCCAACAGAGCTTCCAGCTCCGGTCCGGCAATGTCTCTATCTGCGCTGTTCATCGCCTTCGACCCGCCATCCGTATACCGGTGTCGCACCGTACGGCTCGGGGAACGCTCCTGCCGCGGATTACGTCACATGGACGCAAGGCACAGCTCGCGCACGACGGCAAGTGTGATCCGCCTCTCACACGTCGCACGCGGCGAGGCAATCAACGTTGGCGTGCGGCTGCGGGTGCGGGGACCTGCTCGCCGGCCGGCACGTCGCCCGATCGCGACAGCCAGCGTTCCACCAGCTGCGCTTTCGGCACGGGGCGGCTGTGGAGGTACCCCTGCGACTCATCGCAACCCTGGCGCACGAGATAGTCGAGCTGCGCTCGCTCCTCGACCCCTTCGGCGACCGTCGTCAGCTCGAAGGCGTGGGCGAGACCGATGATCGTCGAGACGAGCGTGCAGCTCTTGCGGTCCGCCGGCAGGCGCTGGATGAACGTGCGGTCGATCTTGAGCGTGTCGATCGGCAGCTCGGAGAGCCGGCCGAGGGAGGAGAAGCCGGTGCCGAAATCGTCGATCGCGATCCGTAGCCCCGCGGCGCGCAGCAATCTCAGGGTGTGGACGCAGGAAGCGGCATCGCCCACGAGCGCACCTTCGGTGATCTCGATATCGATACCCCAGCCGCTGTCAGTCATCAGACCGCCGACGCACTCGAGGATCTCGCGGGCGATGTTGCGCCGTCGCAGCCCCTGCGGCGAGAGATTGACCGCGACCCGGATGGGCTGCAAACCGCTGCGGCGCCACTCGCGACAGTCCGCCGTGGCCTGCTTGAGCACCCACGCGTCCGCGGCCGCCATCAGGCCGGCGGATTCGAGCAGCGGCAGGAAGGTGCCGGGCGGGGTAAGGCCGTTCTCCGGATCCTCCCAGCGCAGCAACGCCTCGGCACCGACGATCCGGCCGGTGCGCAGCTCGATCTTCGGCTGGTAATGCAGGCGAAACTGCTCGCCGTCGAACGCGCCGCGCAGGCGGTGCTCCATGGCGACGCGTCGCGCGAGCTCCGAATTCATCTCGATGCGGTGATGCAGGTAGCTCTCGCCGCGCGTCTTCGCCTCCTTGAGGGCGGCTTCGGCGTTCTGCACCAGCTCGTGCGGCTCCTTGCCATCGTCGGGGTAGCAGGCGACGCCGCTCTTGATCCGCACGGAGAGCTCGCGGTCATCGACCGTAAAGGCACGGTCGAAGACGCGCGACAGGTCCTCGTGCAGGGAATGCGTCTCCTCGTCCGTGCCCATGGCGTTCATGCACACGAAGGTGCCCCCGCCGAGGTGCGCGAGCTGCTCGCTGTCGGGAAAGTATTCTTTCAGCCGGTCCGCCACGCACTGCAGCAGGCGATCGCCCGTGTGGCGGCCGAAGGAATCGTTGATGACCGCGAGGTGATCGATGTCGAACACCGTGACGGCGAGGCGCGGCAGGCTCCCGGCACCGCGCGTCAGCAGCCGGCTCAGGCGCTCGCAGAACAGCGCCCGCTTCGCCAGGCCCGTCAGCGGCTCGAAGTAGGAGAGGAAGTGCAGCGCTTCCTGCTTGTCGAGGTACTGGAGGGCAAACGACAGGTTGGCCGCGACCTCCTCGAGCAGGCGCATCTCTGCCTGATCGATGACGGCATCGGCACGCGTGCCGCACAGCATGCTGCCGACGGGTGTGCCGTCGACGCGCAGCGGCAGGCAGGCGAGCGAGCGCACGCCCACGGCGGCCAGCTCGCGCAGTCCGTCGATCACGAACGGAGCGTGCGCGATGTCCTCGCACAGCACCGCGGCACCGGTGCGGATCACCCTGCCCATGAGGCTGGTATCGTCCGCTTCGCGGTCGGCGACCGGGAACTCGCGTCCCGGGTCGGCGAGGAAATCGTAGCCGGCCCACCCGACCGGACGGGCCATGCGCGTGGCGGGATTGATCAGCGCCACCATCACGATAGCGTAGCCGCCCACCTGGTGCGCGAGACGGCAGGTCTCGCGCATGACTTCCTCGCGGCTGTGGATGCGCACCAGCGCCCCATTGATGCCCGAGAGCATCTGCAGCACGCCCGAGAGGCGTGCGAGGCGCTGCTCGGCCAGGCGGCTGGTGCGCCGCAGGAGCGCATCTTCCAGCGCGCGTTGTACCGCGGGCACGAGCCGCTTGGGATTGGTCTTGAGTACGTAGTCGGTCGCGCCGCGCTTCAGGGCCTCGATCGCACGCTCCTCGCCGATCGTGCCGGAGAGAAAGATGAAGGGAACGTCGGGCGCCACTTCGCGGGCGACGGCGAGCGCGGACATGCCATCGAACTGCGGCAGGCTGAAATCCGACAGGATGACGTCCGGGAGCGCCGCGGCGAGCGCGGCGCGCATCTGCCCTTCGTTCACCACACACTCATGGGTGCAGACGTAGCCGGCCTGCTTGAGACGCCAGATGGCAAGGTCGGCGTCGGCCTGGGAATCCTCGACGAGCAGCACGCGCAGTTCGCCCGCTGCCGCGGAAGTGGTCATGACGGATTGCACGGCACGACCATTAGAGCGCCCGGATACGGCTGGCACGCGGGATGCAGGTCACATTCCTCCGGGTGTTAATCTTCCATTAAGGAATCAGACCGGACTGCGCCGCCGCAGGCCCCGCCTGCGCAGCGGCAGGCCCTGTCAGGGTGAAGTAGAAGGTCGTGCCTTCGCCCAGGCGGCTGTCCGCCCAGACCCGCCCGCCGTGGCGGGTCACGATCCGGTGCACGATCGAAAGTCCGACGCCCGTGCCCTCGAACTCCTGCACGGAATGCAGCCGCTGGAAGACGCCGAAGAGCTTCGCCGCATAGCGCATGTCGAAGCCCACGCCGTTGTCGCGTACGTAGTAGACGCGCTCGGTGCCCTGGTGCAGCGCCCCGATCTCGACCCGGGCGGGATCGCGCCCGGCCGTGAACTTGAACGCGTTCGAGAGCAGGTTGACCCATACCTGCTCGAGCAGCCGCGGATCGGCACAGCAGTCGGGCAGATCGCCGACCTGCACACTCACCGGGCGCGCGCCGAGGGCTTCCGTGAGGCGGGTGAGCACCTGCTGCACGAGCTCGCGCATCGGCACCGATACCCGCTGCAGCGGCTCGCGGCTGAAGCGCGAGAAGTGCAGCAGGTCGTTCACCAGTTGAGTCATGCGGCTCGCCCCGGCGGCGATGCGCGCCAGCACCGCGCGGCCTTCTTCCGGGACGCCCGCGCCGAACTCGGCGCGGAAGATCTCGCAGAAACCCTCGACCGCCCGCAGCGGCTCGCGCAGGTCGTGCGAGATCGAATAGGAGAAGGACTCGAGATCCTTGTTGGCGATCTCGAGCTCGTGGGTGCGCTGCTCGACCCTCAGCTCGAGCTCCTCGTTCATGGTCTTGAGCTCGCTGACCAGGGCGGCGGCGGCGAACGCCGTGGCGGCGGTGCGGGCGAGCACGTCGAGGGCTTTCAACTGGCCGACGCTCACGCGCCGCTGCGAGCGTGCCGGACTGAAACCCAGCACGCCGAACAGCTTGCCGGCGGTGACGAGCGGCAGCGCGACAGCGATCGCAGCATCGAAGGGATGCGCGAAGAGCACCGGCGCCTCGGCCTCCTGCGCGAGCGCGTCCAGCTGCACGCTCGCCGTGGCGAGCCATTCGCCAAGTGGTTCGCGCAAGAGTGGGGCCGCGCTCAAGGGCCGTGCCGTGGGGCCGGCCATCCCGGCAACCACCAACGTGCGATCCTCGTCCGCGCCCGGGATGAGCAGGTAGGCCGCGCCGGCATCGCTTTGCGCAGCCGCCGCCGCCAGCGTCCGCTCGATGACGGCGGCATGATCGAGACCCTGGGTGATCGCCCGCGCCAGCTCGTAGATCGAGACCGATTCGCGCAACTGGATGTTCTCGACCTGCAGACGCCGTACGCCCAGCGCGCGCGTCAGCACCGCCAGGATGTGATTCACGTTGAAGGGCTTCATGACGTAGTCGAGCGCGCCGGCCTTGAGCGCCTCGACCGCGGTCGAGACCGTAGCGTGTCCGGTCATGACGAGACAGGCCAGATCGCGGTCGATCTCGTGACAGGCGCGCAGCAGCGTGATGCCGTCGATCTGCGGCATCATGAGGTCGGTGAGCAGCACATCGAACGGCTGCGCGCGCAGCGCCGCCAGGGCCTCGCGCCCGGCCGTGAAGCCCTGCGTGACGTAGCCCTCCTGAGCGAGGATGTCGCACAGCGCACGCATCTGCGGCGCTTCGTCATCGACGATCAAGAGTCGCGCCGGTGCCGCGGCGCTCATGACGGGCCCGGGACGCTCGCGGCGGCGGGGCGGGCGTGGGTCAGCTCGGCGAGCACGGCGCGCACCTCGGGCACCCGCGGGGGCTTGCTCAACACCCGGTCGACGTGCGGCGGAATGTCATTCTCCGCCAGCAGTCGCTTGCCCCACCCGGTGAGCAGGATCACAGGGGTGTGGGCGGAGGCCGCTTTGACGCCCGCGGCTACCTTGCGGCCGTCGACGTACGGCATGCCGAGATCGGTGATGACGAGCGCGAACGGTACGCCGGCCTTCACTGCGGCGGTGAACGTGTCGATGCCCTTCTGCCCGCCGTCGGCGACCTCGACCTCGTGGCCGTCCTCCTCCAGGAGGTGGCGGAGCGACTTGATCAGCATGGGATCGTCATCGACCAGCAGGATCCGCAGGCGTCCGAGCGCGGGTACGAGGCCGGTGTCGGCGTCCATTCCCGGCACGAGCGGCTCGGGCACGTTGAAGAGCAGCCGCACCGTCGTGCCGCGGCGCACGGCGCTGTCGATGTCGAGCTCGGCGCTGTGGCGCTGCACCATGCCGTAGACCATCGCGAGTCCGAGCCCCGTGCCGCGCTCTCCCTTGGTCGTATAAAACGGCTCGAGACAGCGACGGCGGGTCTCCTCGTCCATGCCCACACCGGTATCGCTCACCTCGAGCAGCACCTGGCGTGGCGCATCGGGCGTGTCACGCCCGCCGTGGCGCAACTGCCGCGTGCGCACCGTGAGGATGCCGCCCTCGGGCATGGCGTCCACCGCGTTGAAGATGAGGTTGGTGAGCGCATCGCGGATCTCGACCTCCGAGCCCATGATGTCCGGCAGGTTCTCATCGAGCTCGGTCTTCAGCTGGATGACGACGCCGCGCTGCTGCGGCTGATCGCTCCAGCGCGCGCGGGTGAGGTTCACGACCTGCTCGACGAGGCGATTGCAGGGCACGCGTGCGAGCACCAGCTCCGCTTCCCGCGGCCTGTAGAACTCGCGCATGCGCGCGACAGTCTCGGCGACATCCTCGATCGCCGTCTTGATCGTGGTGAGATACTCGCGCGCCCGCGGGCTGAGGTTCGGTTCCCGCTCGAGCAGCGACCAGGTATAGATCGCGGCAGGGGAAATCGCGTTGTTGATGTCGTGAGCGATGCCGCTCGCCATCTCGCCGAGCGCGCGCAGCCGCTCCTGCTGGAGAATGGCCTGCTGGGACTGGCGCAGATCCTCGTAGGCACGCTGCAGATCGTCGTAGAGCTTCGCCTGGTTCGCGCCGAGCGCCACGTGCTCGCTCAACTGGCGCAGGAACTCGCAGTCAGGGCTGCTGAAGGATCCGGCGGCGCGGCGTGCCGCAATGAGCACCCCGAACACGCGCTTCTCGACCAGCAGTGGCGCCATGACCAGTGCGTGGATGCCCTGCTGCGCGAAGCGCTGCGGAAACGGGAAGTTGAGCGCGCGGGTGTCAGGCTCGTAGACGAGCTCGCCGCCGACGCAGCGCGCGAGTCCGTTCTGATCGATCGGCACTGCCGACTCCTCGCCGAACCCCAGGGCGCTGGCGAGTGCGTTGCTGCCCGGCCCGATCACCCCGAGGGTGAGCGCCGCGCGCTCCGGCTCGTAGCGGCACATCGCGGCGAAATCGACTGGCAGATCGTCCTCGAGGTGACGCAGCACCACGCGAAAGACGCTCGGCAGGTCAGAGCGCTCACCGGTCGCGCGCGTGATCCGGTGCAGGAGGCTCAGCCGGCTCAACTGGTTCTGCAGCTTCGTCTGGTCATCCTCGATGCGCGTCAGCATGTGATTGAGCGCATCTGTCAGCTGGCCGAACTCCTGGCCCGGGGCAGTCACGGCGCGCACCGAGTAGTCGCGCCGCTCGGACACCTGCTGCGCAGTGGCCGCCAGCGCCAGGATCGGCGCCGAGATGCGCGCCTGCAGGCGCCTGGCGATCAGGTAGGCGGCGAGGAATGCGAGCAGCGTGAACAGCGCGCCGAGCGCGGCGAACAGCCGGAAGTGCTCGTAGATCTCGCCCAGGTCCGCCTCCAGGTACAACGTTCCGAGGCGCCGGCCGTCCTGCACGACCGGCTGGCTGCCGCGTACCAGGCCGTCCTCGAAGCGGTAACCGTCCTGATCCTGGCGACGCGCCGCAGCCTTGCCGGCGCGCTCCGGATAGGAGGCGAGCAGGCGTCCATCGTTGTGATACAGCCGCGCGGCAATGACATGCGGCTGGGCCTTGAAGGCCGACAGCACTTCACGCGCATCGTCGGCATTGTCGAAGGCCAGGGAGGCGGTGCTGTTGGCGGCGACCGCCTTGCCGAGGATCTCGAGATTGCGCAGCGTGAGCTGGCGGAACGTCACGTACTCGTAGCCGAAGAACGCCAGCGAGGTGATCAGCATCACCACCCCACAGGTGAGCAGCATGACGCTCATGAGCATGCGGCGGATGGGACGGCTGCGGGTGCTCATGCGGTCAGCCTCCCGCGCCCACGATCTGCGCAGGTCTCAACAGCTTCGAGCTGATGGTGAGATTGCCGGCCCGCGCGGCATCCAGATCGATGCGCAGGCGGATGCGGTTGTCTTCCTTCACCAGATCGATCATGACGCCGCGCGGCGCCGGACCCTCGGTCACGGTCAGGACGCTGCGGCCCTTGAGCGCGCCCAGGATCTCGTCCAGGTGCGCCAGCTCATCGGCAGGAATGAAGAGGATCTGACAGTTGCGCAGGCGCGCCACGTCGGCAAAACGCTCGATGGCGAGCGGGTGGCCACTCACGCTCTCGCCGTGCACCACCGCATCGAGCTCACTGCCGAAGGGATCCTTGCCCAGCACGCCGATGACGAACGGCGCGCTGTCGGGGGGCAGCGCTGCCTGCGGCCACTCGACGAAATGAGCGAAATTGAAGAGGAAGACCGCCTTCAGCTGGTACTCGGAAACGGCTGCGGCAGCGCCCGCGATGCCTCCGAGGACGAGGAGCAGCGCGAGGCGCGGCAGCGCGCCGCAACGGTTCTTCAGTAGCCCCATGTCAGCTTCGCGAACACGCTGCGCACGATCTGTTCGCGCGTCGGCGAAGGAAAGCCGTACTCGACGTGTTGTTCGTGCAGGAGATTCTGGCCGACGACGGACAGCTCGAGCTTCCTCGTCAGGCGCCACGCCAGGCGCGAATCGAGCTCGTAGTAGCTCGGCACGACCCCCACCACCGGCCCGCCAGTGGGGCCGTTATTGATGTGCAGCTCATCGACCCAGCGCAGCGCCGCATCGAGCGTGATGTTGCGCGGCAGGTCCATGCTCGAGCGCAGTTTTACCTGCTGCTGCGGGTCCGCCGTCTCGTTGGTCGCATCGGTGGCGTCCGTCGCGCCGGGCGCCACGTGCAGGTTCTGCCGCAGCAGGTCGTAGCCCAGGTGCAGGCGCCACCAGTCGAGCAGCTGGTACGAGGCGCTGAGCTCTGCGCCGTAGGTGTCGCCCTCGAGGTTGTTGCGAAAGTACACCGGGTAGGGATAGGGGTAGGTCGGCGTGGCGGCCGTCGCAGTCGTGCTGCGCAGGTTCGAGTAGTCGTTGTAAAAGATCGAGACCGAGCCGGTCAGCTGCTGCGTCAGCGCCGCACGGTAGCCGGCTTCGTAGGCGATCAGAGTCTCGGCCCTGAAGTCCGGGCTGCCGAGAAGATATGCGCTCGGAAACTGGAACGGTGGCGGCGCGTCGACGAGGCCGCTCGGCACCACGAGGTCATGGTCGTAGCGCGAGGGGGTGCGCACCGCGCGTGACACGGCCGCCCACAGGAGCTGCGTCGCGTCGAGATTCCATTGCAGCCGCCCGCTCGGCTCCGCCTCGTAACCGGTGTAGTCGTTGTGCTCGAGCTTCGAGCCGATCGTGAAGTAGACGCCCCTGGCCAGGCGGATCTCATCCTGCAGGAAGCCGCTGTAGAGCGCCTGGTTGAGGACCGGCGGCGTGAATTGAATCAGCGAGACATCGAAGTCCGCCTCGTGCGTGGCGCGATACCCTAAGCCCCAGGTGATGCTTTGCCTTGCACCCCAGCCAAAGTGGTACTGGAAGTCGACATCATCCGTGTCGAGGTTGTCGGTGAGCGATGCCGCCGGAAAGCCGGTGTAGAACGGCGGCACAGGCGGACTTGCCGCCACGGGATCCTGCAGGTAGGTATGGTCGTAGTAGACCTGCAGGCTCATCGAGGCGCCGCTCGCGGCCGTGTGCGTCCAGCGGCCGAGCACGTTGCCGCCCGACTGCCCGGCCTCGCCGACGGCGCCGTCATTCTCGGTGCCGTTGTAGAGGTCGCCCTGCAGGGTGAGCAGGTCTTGCGAAGTGGCCTGCGTGTCCATGCGAAAGCCGCCGCGGGCCATGTGCCAGCCGTCCTGGGCGTTCGTGCCGTTCGCAAGCGCTTCATCGCCGTAGTCGGTGTACTTGCCGTAGAAGCGCACGGCGGTATCGCCAATTTGCGTGCCGTAGCGCAGCCCTTCCTGCTCGCGCAGCTCATTGCCGCCGCCGCCGGAGGCGTACAGCCCCTGGGTGGCGGATGCGGACTTGGTGACGATGTTGATGACGCCGTTGACGGCGTTGGCGCCCCATAAGGTGCCCCCCGGGCCGCTGATGACCTCGATGCGGTCGATGTCTTGCAGCAGGTAGTCCTGCACGTTCCAGAGCACCCCGCCATAGAGCGGCGTGTAGACCACGCGGCCGTCGATCAGAACCAACAGCTTGTTGGCGAGGTTGGCATTGAAGCCGCGAGCGCTGATCGCCCAGTCGTGGGCGTTGATCTGCGCGACTTCCAGGTTGTCCGCCAGTCGCAGCGCCTCGGGGATGCTAGTGGCACCGGAGCGGCGGATGTCCTCGGCGGTGATGACCTGGATGGAGGCGGCGGCCTGCAGGAGCTTCTGCGGCTCCTTGGCGACGGAGGTCACCTGCACGTTCATCAGGTCATCGAGGCTCAGCTGCTTCAAGTCCCCGGTGGTCGGCTCGGGGCCGGCGGCCGCCTGCGCCGTTGCGGTCTGCCCCAGCAGAACGCAAATCACGAGCCTGGCGAGGGCGCGCCGGCCGTTTCTCGCCGGCACCGCTTCAGTGTGGCTGCTGAAGCAGGTTCGCCGCTCGGGCTTTCCGCACATGGACTCGCCTCCCGCGAAGGTCCGCGCCGCTTCCACGTGCGTGCGGCTTTCCGGCGCTCGCTTTGCGGCCGACTCGCGCGGAGCCGGAAGGTCACTCTCTGGGCTGCGAAGGTACGGCTGCAGGCGGTAACCCTGCAGCGGATTACGTCACATCGAAGGCGGGCAGGCAGCAGCGCTTACACGCCAACTGTGACCTGCCTCACATCGAGACGCCTTTAACTTGGCAAGCCATCGAGCCGTGCAGGGGAACTAAAGTTCTGCAGCGCTCACGACCTCGAACGGCGGTCAAGGTTTCACGCCGTGATCCATGCCGCCGATATATATTGCGGCGGCACCATGAAAATACCCACCCTGTTCATCGATCGCGACGGCACCCTCATCGAGGAGCCTTCCGACAATCAGGTCGACAGCCTGGCGAAGATTCGCTTCGTGCCCGGCGTGTTCGCGGCCCTCACCGAGCTCACGCAGCGCGGCTACCGACTGGTCATGGTGACCAATCAGAACGGTCTC
Organism: Solirubrobacteraceae bacterium; assembly: GCA_036008645.1. GTDB lineage: Bacteria > Actinomycetota > Thermoleophilia > Solirubrobacterales > Solirubrobacteraceae > Palsa-744. The sequence goes on along the minus strand of DASYNI010000030.1, from coordinate 20,988 downwards.
GGCAGTCCGAGCTTTCCCTGGGAGGCGTTCAATGCGGCCCACGACTTTGTGCTCCAGGCGTTCGCCTCGCAGGGCATCCGCTTCGAGCAGGTGTTCGTCTGCCCGCATCGCGCCAGCGAGGGGTGCGCCTGCCGCAAGCCGCGCACGGGCCTGGTGGATGCCTACCTGCGCGAGCAGCCGATCGAGCTCGTGGCGATGATCGGCGATCGCGACACCGATCTGCAGTTCGCCGCGAACCTCAAGACCCGGGGTCTGCGGGTGCGCATCGATGGCACTCCCGAGGAGACCTGGCCCGCGGTGGTACGGCAGCTGCCATGAGCTTCCGTATTCTCACGCTGAACCCCATCAGCCCACGCGGACTTGCCAGGTTCCCGCGGGAACGTTACGAGGTCGGCGCCGATATCGAACGGCCCGAGGCGATCCTGGTGCGCTCAGCCGAGCTGCATGACCGGGACGTCGCCCGGGAGGTGCGCGTCATCGGGCGCGCCGGCGTGGGTGTCAACAACATTGCGGTGGACGAGATGAGTCGTCGCGGCATCCCGGTGCTCAATACTCCCGGTGCCAATGCCAATGCCGTGAAGGAGCTGGTGCTGGGGAGCCTGTTCCTCGCCGCCCGCAACCTCGGCGCCGCCTGGCTGTTCGCGCGAGCCTTGAGTGGTGATGATGCGGCGATCGACGAGGCAGTGGAGAAGGGCAAGAAGGCCTTCGTCGGCTTCGAGCTTCCCGGGCGCACCCTCGGCGTGGTGGGCTTAGGGGCCATCGGGGTCGAGGTGGCGAACGCAGCCCTGGGGCTCGGCATGAAGGTGCTCGGCTACGATCCGCAGATCACCGTGCGCCGCGCGTGGCAATTGTCATCGAGCGTTGAGCAGGCGCTGTCGCTCGATGATCTCTTCGCGCACTCCGATGTCGTCACGGTGCACGTGCCATTGAACGACGACACGCGCGCGCTGGTGAACGCGGTGCGGCTCAAGCTCATGCGCAAGCCGGCCACGATCCTGAACTTCGCGCGCGCCGGTATCGTGGATGAGGCGGCGGTGCTCGCGGCGCTCGAGGCGGGGATCCTGCACGCCTACGTGTGCGATTTCCCGAAGCGGGCACTGCTTGATCATCCGCGCATCATCACTCTGCCGCACCTCGGAGCCTCGACGCTCGAGGCGGAGGAGAACTGCGCGGTGATGGTGGTCGATCAGCTGCGGGATTTCCTCGAGAACGGCAATATCCGGAACAGCGTCAACTATCCGGAAGCCGTGCTGCCGCGCGTGCCGAATACCACGCGCTTAGGGGTGGCTAACCGCAACGTGCCCAACATGGTGGGTCAGATCTCCACCTGTCTGGCCGCCGAGCGGGTCAATATTGCGGATCTGCTCAACAAGTCGCGCGGTGATTACGCCTACACGCTCATCGACGCCGACGGGGAGCTGAGCGAGGCAATGCTCGAGCGGATCCGGGGCATCGACGGGGTGCTGGCGGCGTACATTCTTTAGAGGTGCCTGGGCGCAGTGCGAAGGTCGAAGGTCCTCCGGTCCCTACCATCTCGAACTCAACAGGATGGCCCCCGCGAGGAGCGTAAAGATGCCCGCGACCACGACGGGAAGCCCGATTGGACCGAAGAGCTGCATCGCGCCGCCGGCCAATGGCGTGCCCACGAGCCCGCCCAGGCCCCACATCGCAGCAAACGCCGCGTTGCCGGCGGCGAGCGCCGATCCCTTGAAGCGCTCGCCGAGGCGCACGAGACTCAAGGTGTAGATCGCGAAGTAGCCGCCACCCCATAGGAACACCAGCAACCACAACGTGAGTGGCGTGCGCACCGCAATCGGCAGGAGCGCCGCGGTCGCTGCAGTCCACACGACGCAGCTGAGGTACAACGCGCGTCCGGGCATGTGGTCTGCCAGCCAGCCGATCGGCAGCTGAAATCCGATGGTGCCGGCGATCATGACGACCAGCGTCAGGTTGCTGCCGTCGACGGTAAGGCCGTGGCGCAGCGTGAAGATCGGCAGCATCGACATCGCCACCTGGTCGGCGAGCGCTGAAGCGGCTATTCCGGCCAGCAGCAGCGGCGCGGTCGACACGAAGGCCAGGGTCGACATGGGCCTGTCGCCTTCGACCGCGTGTCGCGGCAGCTCGCCGCGCACCGTGAGGAGCGGTATTAGAGAGAGCAGTCCGCAGAGCGCACCGAGCAGGAATGGAGCCCATCCCTGGGTGCCGACGAGCAGCAGCAATCCCGGTCCGATGGCGAAGCCGACCGATTGCAGCATCGAGTACAAGCCGAGCACGCGACCACGCGCGTGCCCGGTCGCAAGCTCGATCATCCAGGTGTCGCTGACGACAAAGAGGAAGGCGAGCGAGAAGCCCAGGAGGAGGCGAAGCGGCATCCACGCCCAGGGATTCGTGATCGCGCCGATGAGGAGGAGTGCGGTGACGGCACCCAGGATGCAGATCGTAGCCAGCACACGCCCACCGAGCCGCTGCATGAGTGGCGCGGCGAACGGGGAGGCGAGGATCATGCCGAGCGGCATCATCGCGGTGTTCACGCCGATGAAGGCGGCGGGCGCTCCGCGGCGGTCGAGGATCACGGCCAGCAGCGGATAGCTCAGTCCCTGCATCGCGGTAAAGAGCGTCGCGATGGCCCCGACCGCGGCGATGGGACGCCACGGGATACGCGCGCGCCCCAGCCCTACCGCTTTCTCGTACGGATTCACGAGCGCTGACCAGCCGGTCCGGGCCCGCAATGACCGATGAACACACCCGCCCCCGAGGTTGCCCGCGGAGAGCTTACTCAAGTTCTCGGCAGGACGACTATTCAGCGCACGGCGAGCGGGACCGCAGCGTCAGATCGGCGCACTGGCGACAGCGGCTTAGGTTACAGATCGTGGACGCAGGGACGGCTGGCATCACGGAGCCGGCGCTGGCCGGAGCGCGCGCAGGAACCTCAAGGATCCTTCAGCGCGCGTCCCGGTCGGCAGGTCTCTGCGGGCCCTTGCTGCCGCTCATGCCGCACTCCACGTGGCGGTCCTTCACGAGCGACGGTGTGCCGTGACGACGACCACCGGCAACGCGTCGTCCGATGCGGTGGCCGCAACGGGGGCCGCAACTGCGTTCAGCGACGGGGTATGCAGTGGGAGGCTGAAGAAGACCGCCTCGGTGGCAGTGATGACGAGTGCGGCAGCGAGGCTGACAAGGCGACTGGCGTTCATGATGGCTCTCCTGGGGGACTTTCGTGGTTAGGACTGGAGTGCAATGGTGAGCGTGTGAGGCAGGCACGCCGTCAGAAGAGCTGAAGGACTGTTAAGCGTTGCTGAAGGGATGGCACAGCGCGCCTGGTGGTCATCCCGAGGGATTGGCGGCGCCCACGCGGCTCGATCGCAGAGCCCGCCGCACCACGCGCGTATGATCGGCGCTGCGCGAAGGTGATTGCTAAGGTACCGAACAGTGGCGAAACGCGAGACCGACCGTCGAAGGAAAGGGGCCGCGGCGACGCCGGCGGCAGCCGGTGCCGGGCGGGTTTCCCAGCGCTCGCCCGCCGGCACAGCGGCGCGCGCCGCGTATCGGCGCGCCCCGCTCGCAAGTCTGCGGGTGTTCGTCGCGGTTGCCGAACACAAGAGTTTCACGCGTGGTGCGGATGCACTCGGCGTCAGCGCGAGCGCCGCCAGCATGCAGGTGCAGGCACTGGAGGATTATCTGCGCGTGCCGCTGTTGCGCCGCAACGGCCGGCAGGTCGAGCTGACACCGCAGGGCGCGCTGCTGCGCCCGAAGGTCGAGCTGGCGCTCGCAGATCTCGAGCGTGCGATCGATGAAGCGCGTGCCGACCGCGGCTCCGGGCCATTGCGGGTGACGACGATCGCTTCCTTCCTGGCGCAGTGGCTGCTGCCACGCCTGCCGGAGTTCACCTCGCAGCACTCAGGCATCGACGTGCAGATCCACACCTCCACCGAGATCGTCGATTTCGTCAGGACCGGAATGGACGCCGCAATCCGTTTCGGCGGGGGAATCTGGCCGCGCCTGCACGTGCAGAAGCTGTTCGACGAGTGGCTGGTCCCGGTGTGCACGCCCGCACTGCTCAAGAGCAAGGGCCCCATTGCCCATGCGCAGGACCTCCGGCGCTACAAACTCCTGCACAGCACCTACGAGCCCTGGACCGCCTGGTTGCTCGGAGGCTCCGCCGATGAAGTGTGGCCGAGCTCGGGCGCCGCGTTCGATGACGCCATCACCATCGTGCGTGCCGCGCAGGCGGGCCAGGCACTCGCGCTGTCACGCTGGTCCCTGGTCGCCGACGAAGTCGCGCTGGGTCACCTCGCCGTCGCCGGTCGGGCAGTTCGCTCGGCGCACGCTTACCACTTCGCCTGCCCGCCTGCGCATCTTGCGCTCGAAAAGGTAGCGGCTTTCCGGGACTGGCTCGTGGCCGCTTGTGCCCGATTTCCGGCGCCGACCTAAGGATTGTATGCGTCTGTCGACCCTTCGCCATCAGGACTGCGGCCTAGCTCCTCGATCGACGGGATGCGCAGCGGCGTTGCTCGTGATACTGCCGCTTGCCGCGCAAACGCCGGCACAGCAGCCATCCTTCGATGTGATCATCCGGCACGGCCACATCATCGATGGAACCGGTTCGCCCTGGTATTCGGGCGATGTCGGCATACGCGACGGCAAAATTGCTGCGATCGGTGATCTGGCCGGCGCGCCCACCAAGCGCACAATCGATGCCGGCGGCGACGTTGTGGCGCCCGGCTTCATCGACATGCTGGGGCAGTCGGAGCTGACCATCCTCGTCGATCCGCGGCTGCCGTCGAAAATCTACCAAGGCATCACCACCGAGGTCACCGGCGAGGGAAACTCCGTGGCGCCGGTCAATGACGCGATGCTGACCGCCGATCGCGCGCTCTATCGGCACTATCGAATCACGCCGGATTGGCGGACGCTGCGGCAGTACTTCGCGCGCATCGAGAAGCAAGGCATGGGGATCAACCTGGCGAGCTATGTGGGCGCGACCTCGGTACGCCGCATGGTGCTGGGGGACACCGACATCCAGCCGACGCCGGCGCAGTTGCGCCAGATGCAGGCACTGGTGCACGACGGCATGGGCGACGGTGCGGTGGGTCTGTCGACAGCGCTGGAGTACGCCCCTGCGCCCTATGCGAAAACGCCGGAGCTCGTTGCGCTGGCCGAGCCGGCGGCGCGGGCAGGCGGGATCTATGCCACGCACATGCGCAGTGAGGGAGATGCAGTGCTCGAGGCGATCGATGAAGCCGCGCAGATCGGCCGCGAGGCGCATATTCCAGTGGAGATCTGGCACCTGAAGGTTGCGGGCAAGTCCAACTGGGGCAAGATGCCGCAAATCGTCGCGCGCATCGACGCACTGCGCGCCGCGGGCGTGGACGTGAGCGCGAACACCTATGCCTATACAGCCTGGTCGAATGACCTTTCGGCCTTCGTGCCGCCATGGGCTCACGCCGGCGGCGTGGCCAAGCTGCTGGAGCGGTTGAGGGACCCCGGGATGCGGGCGCGTATTCGCAAGGACATGCTTGCGCCGGGCAAGGACTCGGCCGGCGAGGGTTGGGATAACGAATGGTCGGAGATTCCCGCGCCGTCGGCGATCTTGATCGCCGTCGTGCAGAACTCCGCACTGCTGCCGCTTCAAGGCCAGCGACTCACGGAAGTTGCGAAGCTGTGGAAGGAAGATCCGATCGACGCACTGTTCGATCTGTTGCTCAAGGACGAGGCGTTTACCCAGGTGGCGGTGTTTGGGATGGACGAGCCGGACGTGCGCCTGGCGCTGCAGCAGCCCTGGGTTTCTGTCGATAACGACTCGTCAGGCACTTCTCCCGAAGGGCTTCTCGGGCAGGAGCACCCGCATCCGCGCGCTTACGGAACGTTCCCGCGAATCCTGCGTAAGTACGTGCGCGAGGAGAGGGCGCTCACCCTTCCCGATGCGATCCGAAAATTCACGGCCCTGCCGGCACAGCGCATGCGATTCACGGATCGCGGGGTGTTGAAGCGCGGCATGTGGGCGGACGTGGTGGTCTTCAATCCTCAAACGATCAGCGATACGGCGACTTATGAGAAGCCGAACCAATTCGCGAAGGGCATGGACTATGTGTTGGTCAACGGTGTGCCGGTTGTCGATGCTGGCAAGATGACCGGTGCTTTGCCAGGGCGAGTGGTGCGCGGGCCGGGCTACGTCCCCTGAGGTGATGCGGAGGTACATCCGGCCCGGAGCAGCGCACGGATGGCGCCTGATTCAAACTTCTGCGTCATTGTTGCGCAAGCCGCGGGCGGAGTTCAGGGTTCGAGCAGCAGTCGATCAACCGTGTTCTCTTCGACCACCTTGCGCGAATAGGCTAACGGGAAATAACGACCGGCATCCCACAGCGGCATCAGATCGGCATAGTGGGGACTGCCCGGCTGTCCGCTTTGACCCGGGGTATTGACGGCGAGCGAGTGATCCCAGTCACTGGTGTCCAGGATCTCCCGGTAGCTCGCGCCCCCGGCCTGATCCCAGGATTTCCACTCGTGACCGGTGGCATTCACCGTGTACCCGTCGCCCGGCCTCGGCAGCGGCCCGAGGTCGAGCAACGCGCTCGCCCCGGGCTGCTGATCCAGAGCGTGGCGGAAGCGCATGGTGTGGAGCTCGCCCCACGACCAGCGCGTGGGGTCGGGACCCAGAAGGTGCTCGAGCTCCTTGCGCGCCGCCCCTATCGCATCGAGCAGCAGCGTGTCGCGAGCAGCGACTGGATCTTCTCCGAAGAGATCCTTGTCCGGATCCCTGAGCACAGCGATGACCGTGTCGGGAGGCAAAGCCTCGTAACGCTCACTGTGCGGCTCAGAGAACCGTTTCGCGAGACCTAAGCAGATCTCCTTGAACCACACCTCGTACAGGGTAGCGGCGGCAGATTCCCGGGTCACTGCGGTGTCCCAGCCCAGAAACTCCGTGAACGCAGGGTTATCGCGCAGGGCCGTCGAGCGCATCAGGATTTGTAGCTCGCGCGCCGGCAGTGACACGACGTCGTTCTGCAGCGTTTCCATGTCGGCGATCGTGAGTTTGTGTTGGGCGTCACGAGCGGCTTCAATGACGGAGCGGATGCGCTCAAAGCGATAAGGCGGCGCCCAATCGAACCCGACCTTGTAGGGGTAGTGATCGGGAATCATCCTGTGGTTTGCCGTGGCCACGAACCCTGCGGCCGGGTTAAACGAATGCGGCAACTTCTGGGTCGGCAGGAATCCAGCCCACTCGTAGCGTCCGGTACCGGGCATCGGCAGAAGTCCGGTCCAGCTTCGAATCGGCGTGAGGCCCAGGGAGTGTTCGCCGATGTTGCCGGCGCGATCGGCATAGACGATGTTTTCGGGAGGCACCTTCCAGCGCGGTGCCGTCGCCTCGAACTGAGCCCAGTTCTGCGCCCGGTCGATGGCGAGGGATGCCAGATAGCCCGCGGTCCCCGGCTCGCTTCCGACCCAGCGCAACGCGAGCGCCCGTTTGCCGTCCTCCCAGAGCACCGTGCCGTGGCGCGTGAATTTCAGGTCGACGGTTTGCGTCGCTGCACCTTTGATCAGGAACTGCTCGCGGCGGATCAGCATCCGCGTCCATCCGCTCTCCGTCCGGTACTGCAGCGGATCGGCGGGATTCAGTTCCTCGAGGTACAGATCCTGCTGGTCGAGGTCGAAGATGGTGAATCCCCAGGCGATGTGCTCGTTATGGCCGAGGGCGACTCCCGGCAAAGTAGGTTCCCCGGCGCCAATCACATCCCATCCGGGAGCGACGAGATGAACCATGTAGCGGAGCGACGGCAGCGCCAGTACCCGGTGAGGATCGTTGGCAAGCAGCGGCTTGCCGCTCGCGGTCAGAGTACCGGCGATCGTCCAGTTGTTACTTCCCTCGCGCGACTGTGCGGGGAACTCAATGCGATGATCGCTGCCGATGAGATTCTTGAGCAGGTCTGGTGAGAGTCCGGTGAGATCCACACCCGGGGCGGGATCCAGAGCGACCGGCGGATCAAAGTTCAAGAGCTTCGCAGCCTTGTCCGCGCCGAGCTGCGTCAGCGCGAGAGCCGCGAAGAGCTCATGGGAGGCGTTGCCGGTCATGGAGAAGGCCGCCATGCGATTCAAGCAGTCCTGCGGGTGCCAGGCATCGGGCGAGAATCCCGCCAGCTGAAACTCGATCGGCAGGCCGGGGCTGCCGGACCGCTTGAGCAGTGCGATGTAAGCGTTGATGCCGTCCGTGAACGCCGTCAGTATCGCCTCGGTATCGGGCGAGTAGCTCTGATACTCCTTGTGCATGTCGCCCCGGTACTGCAGGGCGCGCGCGTTGATGTCGCGCTGCAGGGCGGACGTTCCCAGAATCTCGCTGAGCCTTCCCTGACCAGCGCGCTTCCACACTTCCATCTGGAACAGGCGATCCTGCGCGGCGACCACTCCTTGGGCGAAGAAAAGATCGTGCTGGCTCTGCGCGTAGATGTGTGCGACACCCCATTTGTCGCGCAGAACACGCACCGGCTGGCGCAAGCCTGGCACGTGCAGCTTGCCTGAGAGCACGGCGAGGGCTTGGCGCGCGCTGGCGGCCGGTGAGCGGTCTTCGGAGGCGGGAGCAGCCGTGCAGAGCAAGATCGAGACGATCAAGAGCGGAAATATTTTCATGGACGCCGTCACCAAGGGTCGCGACCGGCTCAGTGTATACGCAGGTGCCGATGCCGCGGGACTCTTGGAATCGGCGTTCCGATCGAAGAGCGCCTACGCAAAGCGTCCGACCTCCTCGAAGCTCAGGCGGGATTGCGCGGAAAGAGACCGACGTTCAGGAGATCACTCGGAGCGGAGCCTGTTAACCCATTAAAGCGTCTGGCACCCGCAAGCTCCGACGCGCTACAGTATCCCGAAACCAGAAGTACCCCATAGTGAGCTCAGCAAGAAATCAGAGCGGATAAGGGGGGTCGTTGGTCGGCGATGCTGCCCGCGCGGCGGGTAACTTGCACACATACACTCGGGTGATCGCGTGGGCTCCCGCGGGCGTGCGCAGTGCATTCGCCATCTGAGGCATTGGCCAGCGGGTCAAGCGGTGAGCAGTCGGAACAGGGCTCTAGATCGTGAACCGAGAGCGTATAAGAGTCTTCGTATCATCGCCCGGAGACGTGGTCGCGGCGCGTGAAGTGGCCGCCCAGATCATCGAGAAGCTGGCGCAGGAGTTTGCGCGATTCCTCGTGATCGAGCCGTACCTGTGGGAGTACGAGCCGATGCTTGCGTCCGGTCATTTCCAGGACGCGATCGAGCCGCCGAGAAACTTCGACGCCGTAATAATCATACTTGAATCGCGGCTTGGCACGCCGATGCCGGAGCGCTTCCACGGCAGTGATGGGCGGACTCCCGTCACGGGTACTGAATGGGAATTCGAGGACGCGCTGGACGGATCCCTCTGTCATAAGGATCGACTTCCGGATCTGCTCGTGTACCGCAGTCGCCGCAAGATTGAGCTCGACCTGTGGGACGCACAGAGCCGAAAGGAAGTCCTCAAGCAGATCGAAGCGCTCGACACATTCTGGTCGCGGCATTTTTCCGACGGTGTGAAATTCATCGGGGCCTACTCAGAGTTCGAGAGTCTGGAAGCCTTTGCCCAGCGTCTCGAAGCTGACCTGCGGACTTGTGTGAAGCGGCGGATCGCGAGACTCGACCCGGAGGTGCGCTCCGCGGCCGTTCGGGTGTGGACGCAGCCGCCTTTCCGTGGGCTCGAGGCCTACGAAACCGAGCACGCTCCGATCTTTTTCGGTCGAGAGGGCGCTATCGGATCGGCTTTGCTGCGTCTCATCGCCAGCGCACAGGCGCACCAGCCGTTTCTCCTCGTCCTGGGTGCCAGCGGTTCGGGGAAGTCCTCGCTGGTTAAGGCAGGCATTGTGCCGCGACTGGTCGTGCCGCAGCGCATCTCGGGTAGCGCCTTTTTGTGCCGTGCGGTGTTCCGTCCAAGCGAGAAGCGCCCGGACGAGGATCTGTTCGACGCGCTGGCGCGCGTCCTGGCACGGGACGAAGCCGGCTTCCGCGAGATCGCGCCCCGGACCCTGGCAGAGCATCTGCGTCAGACGGCGACGCATCCCGACATGCCATTCGTCATGGTGCTGGATCGGTTGGCGCAAGACGCCCGGCGCGCGGGACGCATCCTCGAATACGAGCAAGCTGATCTGATATTGGTCATCGATCAGATGGAGGAACTATTCACCGGGCAACGCATATCTCCCGAGGAGCGATCACGCTTCGTTCAGCTGCTCGTGGGGCTCGTTCGCTCGAATCGCGTGTGGGTGATCGCCACGATGCGGGCCGACTTTTGGCATCGCGCCGCGGAAACACCCGAGCTGCTGCAGCTTGCAGATGGCCACGGGCGCCTCGACCTGTCTCCGCCGCTGCCGGCTGAGATCAGCCACATGATCCGGGGTCCGGCCGAAGCCGCCGCACTGCGCTTCGAGACAGACGCCAACACCGGGATTCCGTTGAACGACTTGATTGCCCAAGACGCCGCAGCGGAGCCGGGCGCGCTTCCGCTGCTTTCTTACGTTCTTGATCAACTCTACAAGAAGGATGCGCAAGGCCTCGGACAGAGCACGCTCACTTATGCGAGTTACACGGAGCTTGGGGGTCTTAAAGGAGCCATCGCCACCCGGGCGAGGGCAGTCGTCGATGCACAGCCGCCCGAGGTCCGCGACGCGTTGCGGCAGGTGCTGTTCGCACTCGTACAGGTAAGCGTCACCGGCACGGGAATCGAGCGCCAGGTGGCGCGGTCAGCGCCGTTGGCAGACTTTCCAGAGGGTACGCCGAAGCGCCGCCTGATAGACGCGCTGCTCGAGCCTGCCGCGCGATTGCTCGTTGCTGATGATTCCAGCGGAACTGCGACGGTCCGCCTGGCCCATGAAGCACTGCTGACCGAGTGGCAAGCCGCCCGCGACGAGCTCGAGAAGAGCTCCGCCGCTCTGAGGATCCGGCGCACGCTCGAGGAGCGCTATGCACGCTGGCAGAAACTGAAGACGGCGTCCGACGGCTCTGGTTCGGGTGATGGCGCGGCTCGACGCTCTCTGTTCGCTGTTATTCACGAGCGCTTCGGCCGCGAACGCGGGTTGCTCACCGACCTCGATCTGAACGATGGCAGGTACTTGTTACGGGAGCACCGCGAAGAGCTCCCGGCACCGCTGGTTGCCTACATCGAGTTTTCAAGCGAGCGCGAACACGCGCGGCGCCAGCTCGCGATACGAATGGTGTCCGCCGTAGCCCTTGGGATGGGCATCCTCGCGGCGTGGGCGTATCTCGAGGCAAGAGTGGCACGTAGTGAATCCAACACCGCAAGCCGCACCGTGAGGTTCCTGGTGTCAATCTTCCAACAAGGAGACCCCGAGCATAATCAGGGCGCAACGGTCACCGCCAAAGCTCTGCTCGATCAAGCGACGAGGGATATCAACCATGGTCTCGACAACGAGCCGCGAACACGCTCTGAACTGCGCACTGCAATGGGTCAGAGCTACGCCGGTTTGGGCGTCTATCCGGAGGCCGAGAAACTCCTGTCAGAAGCCATGGCGGACCAGGCAGCAACCAGCGTGCCGGTGGAGTCGCGCGTTCACACCATGACCGCCTACGCGTCTGCAATCCTCAACAACGAGGCCGATGACGCCGCTGCCAGACTCAAGAGCGAAGATACCGCCAAGCAGCTGCTGCTGAAGGCGGTCGCGCTGGCACGCAGCAAGCTGCCGCCCTCAAGTCCGGCACGCTCCGAGGCGCTCACCGGACTGGCTGATTTTCTTGCAGATCGTGATCCGAAGCAGGCGGAGAGCCTGTGTCGCGAGGCGCTCGAGGCCGATCGTAAGCGCGGCAAGGACGGGGCTCCGATCCTTGCCAACACGCTCACCTCACTCGGCAAGGTGTATTACGGTGAAGATAGATTCACTGAAGCGGAGGCCAGCATGGCGGACGCCCAGCGCGTTCTCCAAGAGACCTTCGGCCTGCACGATGTGCGCACGGCACGCGCGCTGAATGATCTGGGTGCGATCCAATACGAGGCCGGTCGGTATGGACAGGCGGCCGCAACGTACGCGCAGGCCCTGCCTGTCTATGAGGAGATTTACCGCGACCCGGAGCACCCGAACCGCGATGGCGAACATCCCGAAGTCGCTACGCTCCTCAATAACATAGGACGCGCCGAGCTCATGGTCGGACACATCGACCAGGCGGAGTCCCTGCTTACGAGAGCCCTCAATATCGACAAGAGCCTCGTAAGGGACAAACGCCTGAGCTCCACGGACACGGATTTTGCCTCGACTCTCAACAGTCTCGGAATGATCGATGCCTATCGCGAGCGGTGGGAGGATGCCAGCGCCAAGTTCGAGCAGGCCAAAGAAATCGCTGAGCTACCCGGCGGTCCGTTCCTCGACCAAGTGCTGCTCAACGAAGCCGACCTCGCTGTGCACAACGGGGACCTGCAACGTGCCGCAACATTCCTGACGAGATCCAAGGCATCGCTCGAGGAAGCCCACAAGAACGACGCCACGAACGCCTGGCGCTATGCCGTCTGGGATTCCGTCAACGCGGAACTGCTCGCCGCAAGAGGGGATACGGACGGCGCGCTCCGCACTCTCGCAGCGGCGGGTGCCGTACTCCGCCAGAGATTTGGCCCGACGGGTCTTTATCCTCAGCTCGTCGAACGTCGAGTACAGCTGATCCAGAGCAACGCCGCGCGCGCCAAGAATTAGTCACAACGCCCGCGTCCAGCGCCCGACGTGGGCTGCGGGCTTCCCGTTGACGCACGATTGTTTCGGCCGGCAGCCAGGTTAGGGCCGCCCGATGATGTGCCTGCGCGCGGCAGGTGTGGCCGCGTCCTGACAAACGCAACCTGGTTATTGTCAAACTCCATATCCAGATTCGGCAGGCACGCTTACTCCCGTTGCGGGATGCAGTTCGCGGACCCTAACCATCGCAGAATTTGCGTCGGATAATTCCAGGGGCACTTGCTGACAGGTACGGCGCGGAGCATGCTGTATGGACTGGATTGCTGAGAGTCGCTCGCGGGAGCGACAAAGAACGATAGGGGATGGCGATGAACACCCGTACTCTGATTGTCTGTTCGACCGGCCTTTTGGCTATGCTGGCTGGGCCGTACAGTTATGGACGGGGCATCCGCGTTGATTTCACGTCGGCTGACTCGCGCTGCGCCATGCAGCCGGACAGCCCGGGCGTCCCCCTGCTGGACTATAAGACGCCTGACGCCCTCGCGGGAAGTTTCAAGCCGCTCGGTGCAGCGAGCCCAACTGCGGAATGCTTTCCAGAAGTCCTTCCCATAAGCGACCAAGACAGTAACTCCGCCTCCAGCGCCAACTTTTACCTTTGGGGCCCGGCGCTGAACCTCTCCGCACAGGTGGTGGACTACACGCTGTCGACGGGTGATCTGTCTTTTAACGGCAGTAGTATTGGCGGGCTTACCGAAATCGAATTCAACTACCCCAGCTCTTGCAGCAGTGCGGCAAAGCTGATTTGGGGCGCCACCACGTATTCCGCGCCGTGCAACGACGGATCGGGCAATAGCCCTGATGTACTGCTGTTCATGGGCAGCTCTCTTTCGGGTTATTTAGATTCCTCGGACAACTTCACGGCAGGATTGGCAGGTTCGGGATGGACGGCGGCGTCTGCCTCTGTGCCGGAGCCCGACACGCTTGGGCTTCTCGGCTGCGCCGCCATCCCCATGTTGCTCTTGTTCCGGCGTCGCCTTCGGTGTAGCGCGCCCGCAAGCCGGTAGTCAGCCTGACCGCGATCGCGGCAGCGGACGAGCCAGGATCTCCTGACACCGATCCGCTCGGTCGGGTCGGCGGATTCATTCGTGCTTGCTAGTCCCTGCTGTTGCACGATTCAGCGCTGCCGCGCGTTGGTTTAGAATTTGTTGCAAGCCGAACCGCTTCACTAACACGTCGCGGGCAAACGCCGTACGAGCCTGGTTAGAGCGTCCGGGTTGCCGGTCGCGGCCAATCGAATCGTTGTGCGCTGCGGCAACACCTGATCCGACCGCTGGCGTCTGGAGTTAAGCTAAAGGCCAGCATCCGAATTTCCAAATCACACGTTCGACAATCGAGGCCGGCAAAACCATTGAACGGGCCGCCGCAAAAGTTTAACGACGATTTGCTGGTCACCCCACGGGATCGGGAGTTGGCCGCGGATACGTTCCGCGACATCCTGCACGTCCTCGACTTCCCGGAATTGCGAGACTTGTTTTCGACCTATGACGTCCCGGCCAAACGGGCGAAGAGATGGCGGCGCGTTATGGGATCTGTCGCGATCATCCTCGGGGTAGGCGCGCTGCTCGGGGCTTCCCTGGCGTTGGTGAACGACGAATTCCCGGTACAGTGGCCAGGATATGTTGCGGCAGCCAGCGCCATCATGGGCGTGTTCAGCCTGATGCTCGGTTCGGTGGGAGCGCTTGCCGGACCGTCCAAGCGCCGCTGGCTTTGCAGTCGGCTCATGACGGAGAGACTCAGGCAGTTTCACTTCCAGACCATGGTGTGCCGGTTGCCGGAGATTCTCGCGTCAATGAGGGATTCCGTGACCCGAGGAAAATTCCTCGACGACCGGCGCGCCTGGTTTGCGGAATACCGCCTCGCGTACGAGGGGCATCTGCCTGCACAGCTGCGCACGGTTCTGGACGACGACGCCGAGGAGAACTTTTGGCTTCATCCGGACAGAAGCCGCGATTCGCCTCTCGCCGCTGCGGATGCCACGCTTGCCACGGTGTTCTCTGCCTACCGTCTGCTGCGCTTTGAGCACCAGGTTCAATATGCCAATTACCGGCTCGGAACAGACGAAGGTCTCTTTTCGAGCTCAGCCACCCGTCAGCTTGAGCTCCTCCGCAACGTCGCCCTTCTTTTCATTCTGATTATTTTTGTTTCCAATCTCGCGCTCGCAGCTCTCCTAGGGTTCGGCGCGCTGTTTGGCTCTGGCCCCGCTGCCGCTTCGGCGGGTGCGGAGAGTGGGATCCTGACGACCACCCACATGCACGTCGTGATCATCTGGTTATTCATAGGGATCGTCGCGATGCGCACTCTTGAAGAGGGCCTGCAACCAGCCAGGGAGGTGGAGCGCTATACGCGCTATAGCTCATCGATGGTGGCGCTGCTGAGGCGCTTTGACGCCGCGACTGATGCACGAGAAAAAGTCGAAATCATGCGTGAGGCGGAGCGCGCCGCATACCAGGAGATGCGGACCTTTCTCAGGACGCACAACGATGCTCGGTACGTGTTGTGACGGCCTCGCGGCTCGTCAAGCGCCGGCGTTGCGTCGGAAGAAGTCGATGGCGTGCTGGCGCGTGCGGATCTTCAAGAGCTCCTGGGTCGGATCGAGACCGTAACGGCGTGCGGTGGCGCTGACCAGGCTCCGCTGCAGGTCATTCGGTGCCGCGGACGTCGGCGTGGGGACCGTGATCGCGGTGGGAGGCGCAAGGCTCGGGACGTCGGTCCGCGGCGCCGACAGAGTCAGCAATTGCCCGAGCGTGGGTGCCGCTGCAATTCGACGGCTCGGCAACATCGCCGATGGCGGGATGGTGAGCCAGTCGCGCAGCGTCGCGAGAATGGTCGTGTGGTCGTACGGCACCGTGGTATCCGAACGGAAGACAGTGCCCGCCGCGATCCAGGGCGACACGACGACCACGGGTACGCGCACGCCGAATCGGTCGAAACCGAAGCCCTGATCTCCGGGCATACTGGTGGAGTCGGGCGGCGTTGCGCCGAACGGTGGCAGCACGTGGTCGTAGCAGCCGCCATGCTCATCGTAGGTGATCACGAGCAGCGTCTTCGCGAATCCCGGGGATGTGCTCACGGCGGTCCAGACTGCGTGAAGCAACGCCTCGCCAGCATTGACGTCATGGGGCGGGTGGTCATCGTTCGGATCGATAAGAAAACTCGGTTCGACGAACGAGTACTGTGGCAGTCGAGCGTCAGCGCAGTCATTGACGAAGTCGTCGAAAGCGCGGAACTGACTATCGAGCGACGACGGCCACAGTTTCGGGAACATCGTGCGAGTCAGGGAGGGGACCAGCACCGTGTCGTGGTAGACCGCCCAGCTCGTGCCGGTCGAGTTGAGTACGTTGAAGATGGTCGGCACGTCCCAGTCGAGCGGATCCGGTGGGCTGCCGTTGTCGACGTGGCCATTCGAGGTCCCGGCGTGGACGAACGAGCGATTGGCCCAGGTCTGCGATGGTACAGAGGCGAACCAGGCGTCGGAAACCGCGTAGCTGCGGGCAAGCGCCGCGAGGATCGGGACCTGCGTCGGGCTGTGGCATTGCATGATCTGGGTCGCATCGCTCGTGCCGGTCGTCGCATAGTTCACGACGAAACCCTGCGTCGGCCACCGGGGGTTGGGGTTCGGTGTTTCCGGTCCGAAGAGCTGGAAGGTCACATTCGTGAAGGTCTCTTCGGGATCCGGATCGGGGACGGTCGATGACCTCACGGTGGCCGTGACAGGGATGCTCTGTGGAGACCCGCCGTTGAAGTATCCGGGATTCGAGGGATTCGTCAGTCCCGGCTGCAGACCATCGAAGCGCGATGCACTGCGCGCGGGGAGTACGACCGATGGTGCCGGGCCATCTGTGTAGAGTGTGCCGAGCATGTTGTCGAGCGAGCGGTTCTCGAGCATCACCACGACGACGTGCTTGATGGGCGCCAGGATCTGCGGCATAACCGTCCTTTCACGACGCAACCAACCGCCGCCCGGCAAGAGGCCCCGGCGTTCGCCAGCAAATTATCGTCTTTTAGGCGATGACCGGCCGGACAATCCTCGACAGCCGTTGAGAAACAGATTCACGGCGTGGTCAGCCCACGCGTCGAGCTCGCTCGGCGTCATGGGTACGCCCACACCCATGGTGCGACGCTGCGGCTGAGCAACGACCATATGCAGAAACTGCGCGGCCGCGAAGCTTCGAAGCTCGACGGTCAGCCGTGCATCGGGCAGTTCACGCGCGAGCAGATCGCCAATCAACTTCGTCGCCTCCTGAGCCCAACCCTCGTCGTAGACCGCACGAATCAGATTGGGAAAGCGCGCTGCCTCGGCGGTAACGAGGCGGTGCAGTGCGATAGCCTGAGGGGAAAGCGCGGCGCGCAGGATGAATCCGGCGAGGCGCCGCAAGATCTCCTGCAAAGTTGCGCCCTCGAGGAGGGGCACTCCGGGAGGCGGACGGATGTTCTCGATGATGCGATGGACGACCGCGGCGAACAGCGCCGCCTTGTCGTGGAAGCGGTGATAGAACGTGCGCTTCGAGATGCGCGCACGCGCCGCCACTGCTTCGATGGATGTCGATCCGTAGCCCTCCGTCAGGAACAGCTCGGTCGCGACTTCCAGGATCCGATCGCGCAGCTCCAGGGCGGCAGCCTGCGAGGGCCTGCCGCCGTGACGTGCCTTGCGAGTCGGCGAGCGGCGCCGAGCCTTACCGGCGCCGATAGGCGAAGCCGCCCGCTCGAGAGAAGCCTTGGGCACCATAGGAGCCAGAGTACGACGTGCGTGGTCCATAGTAACCACGCGACTGCGCGTAGTACCGCGGCATCGGCGGAGCATAGGCGGGCGGGGGCCGGTAATAAGCCTGCGGCGCAGGGTAATACCCTGCGGGCGGCCCGTAATACGCGGGAGGCCGTGCGTAATAATTGGGCGGCGCGTAGTAGCCGGGCGGCCCCCCGTAATAGCCGGGGCTCGGTGGGTAGGACGCTGCGGGTTGCCCAGCGGAGGCCGCTGCCGCGGCCACCTCCAGCGGCAGGGTGGCAAGCCTCACCCCGGCACCGATGACGTGCGCCAATGCCCATGGGGCGAAGAGGAGAGGGCCGGCGGCAGCGGCTGGCGTGACCGGCAGACACAGGAGCGCGCCGGCGGCGGCCGCGGCAAAAACCGTCTGCTTGAGTG
This sequence comes from Solirubrobacteraceae bacterium, assembly GCA_036008645.1. Taxonomy (GTDB): domain Bacteria; phylum Actinomycetota; class Thermoleophilia; order Solirubrobacterales; family Solirubrobacteraceae; genus Palsa-744. The sequence goes on along the minus strand of DASYNI010000030.1, from coordinate 3,114 downwards.
CGGGCATGGCTTTCTCCTTCTGATCGGGTGTGACCCGGCGCACTCGCGGACGGTACTCGCCCTGCCATAGAAACGCAACGGTACCGTTGCGTTATCCGGAGCACCGCGCTCCCGGCAGGGGTCGTGACGCTCTTGGGCGTACCGCAGCTCATGCCTCGTACGGCATTTAAACCGTACATGCCCTGTAGGGCATTTATGGCATTTATGCCTTTAAATGCATGTGCTGCCTGGCATGAAACCCTTGCTGCGGCAGACCCCGGCAGCCGTCGAGCCACCTGCGCTCCTTGCGCAAGGCGCGCGCGCTCACCCAGGCCGCGCTCGGTGGGCTTGCAGGCGTCGAGCAGACCCGCAGAAGCTGTGCGGCAGTACAGGGTTTCGGTGGCGAGCGGGGCGTGCGCCAGTTCCAGCCGCCGCTACGGCGGACGCTGCCGTCGCGAGACATGAAGTCCCAAACCCAACTGAGTGGCCCGCTTGAACAGTTGAATCGCCGTGTCCGCGCCGAGCTTGTGTTTGATTGCCGATTGATGATTGGCGACCGTCTTCGGGTTAAGGTCCATCGTTTGCGCGATTTCTCTGATCGACCGTCCCTGCGCGAGTAGACGCAGCACTTCAAACTCGCGTGCAGAAAGAGCACCCACCGCGGCTTGGTCAGTAACGAGGTCGCGCAGGGCGAGCTTTTGTGCCATTTCCGGGCTGAGGTATTTTTTTCCCGACGCGACGGTGTTGATTGCTTCCACCAACACGTTCGGTGCGCTTGCTTTGGTGACGTACCCGAAGGCGCCGGCCTGGAGCGCGCGCCGCGCAAAGATCGCGTCTTCGTGCATGCTGAAGATCAGCACCCGTGCGTCGGGCTTGCTCAGCAACATGCGCCGCATGGACTCGATGCCGCTGGTCCCTGGCAAGGTAATGTCCATGACAACGATCTGTGGCTCAAGGCGGCAAAATAATGCGTACGCCTTGTCGGCGTCAGGCGCCTCACCGACGACGACGATATCGCCCCGTCGCTCGAGCAATCGCCGATACCCCTCACGGACCACCGCGTGGTCATCCACGAGCAACACGCTCACCGGCTGTTTATCGGCGCTGGACATTTCCGTCCTAGCTTACCGGCAGCCGTGCGGCGAGGCGCAGCCCGCAGCCGGGCTCACTCTTGAGGATGAAGCTTCCGCCGGCCATTTCCACCCGCTCGCGCATACCACTCAAGCCAAACCGAGAGGTTCGCGTGCTCGAGTCCATTCCGCGGCCGTCATCGGCAACGGTCAAGCACAGCTCGTCCGTCCGACCGTTTCCCAGTTTGACGCGCTCGAGGGTGATTTCCACTCGCTGTGCGCGCGCATGCTTGTAGACGTTGGTCAGCCCCTCCTGAACCAATCGATACAACGTCAGACTCAGTGGCTCACTGAGGTCAGAGAAATCACCGTTTACGGACAGTTCGAATCTAGTGTCCGGAAGCCGTTGTCCCCATTGATCCACGCAGTGCTCGACCGCAGCCGCCAGACCCAGCTCGTCAAGTCCGACCGGCCGCAGGCGCGCAATCATGTCACTCACCGCAGCGTGCACGTGGTTGACGGCATGAGTGATCGCGCGCGCGGCGTGCACCGACAATTCAGGATCGCCCCCGCCGCTGTCGCTGATGGCCACGGCGTCGAGCTTAATGGCGTTCAGATACTGTCCGAGCTCATCGTGCAGCTCGCGCGCCAAATGTTTGCGCTCGCTCTCCTGAATGCGCAGGCTTTCGCGTGCGAGCTCACGGTTTTCGGCGAGTACGCCTTCAAGACGTGCTTCGGCGCTCTGCCGTGCGCGCACCTCAAGGCGCGCGTTCCGATAGCGCTTCCAGGACAATCCGATCAGGCACATCGACATGACGAGTAGCCCGATGGGCAACTCATCAAGCTGCACGCGCTCCCAGTGGCGTGTCAGGCTGTAAAGAGCCTCATTGAGCTGGAATCGCGCTGCGAGCACGAAGGACAGGACGGTGATGCCGATCACCGCGGCGATATCGAGCCACGGCCACTCGGGGGTCCGAGCTGCCGGCTGCGAGGGCAACTGCGATTCACGCATGATGCGACTTCCGAGCTCGGTCGATTCCCCGAGTCTAGCAATTCTCGGGAAAAACTCCCGGTGCATGCGGGAATCGCTCTCCGGCCCGTCTCGTCGGAAATCAGTTTGTCTTGCTGCCCCAGCAGCCCAAAAAGATGCTGCCGTTGTAGTCCTCGATCGTCGTGCGGTATTGCCCTGGACAATCCGGAGAGGGGCTACTGGCGCGAGGATACATCTCCCATGAGGGGCGGCTTGGTAAGTAGGGCTTATAGGGAGGGGAATGCTGACAAGCCACGAGGAGCATGGCGACGCCGAGGGAGAGTGAACGACCGATGATGAGCGCCATGTTCATGGGGCTGATGTCAGTCCTGCCAAATCACGTCTGAATTGCCGATCAACGCCGCTCATTCGACGGCAGTGGCCGAACGTCTGCCCGACCACGAAAGCTGGCGGTCGGGAAAATGGCCGGACAAAACCGGGAAAAACTCCCGGGTGGATCGGAGAATATCCCGACCAGATTATGGGTGACAATCCTAACTCGCGCCGGCGGAGGTCGCGTCTTGTCGGGGGCTGGGACATGCGACAGGGGGTGGCCTGACCCGGAAAGCCTTCGGCCGAGACGAGAAATGCACCGTCTGCGCGGGTGAACCCCTGAATGTAAGAGGGACGGTCTATGGTTTATGTGTCAAGGTCACTGGTGCCATGGGCTCTCGCAGCCGTGGCATACGTGATGCTCGGCACGCGCACGGCAGCCGCTGATGCCTCCGGCACAAGCAACCCGGCCGCGTCCCAGGAATTGCCGCAGGTGGTGGTCATTGGTACCACCCCGCTCCCGGGACTCGGGGTGCCGCTCAATGAGGTGCCCGCCAACGTGCAGACCGGCGACAGCAAGGACATGCAGCGGCAGCAGGCTTTGAACATCGCCGACTACCTGAACAACAACTTCAGCGGCGTCAATGCCGGCGACAGCGCCGGCAACCCGTACCAGACGGACATTTACTACCACGGGTTCACCGCCTCGCCGCTGCTCGGAACACCCGAGGGACTCTCGGTCTACGTGGACGGCGTGCGCGT
>DASYNI010000029.1:0-31475 GCA_036008645.1 Solirubrobacteraceae bacterium | reverse complement strand
CGTCTCCTACCTCGACGCCGAGCGGATCGTCGTCGATCGCAAGGAGGGTGGCCAGGACGAGTACGAGCTCCAGAAGTTCATGCGCTCCAACCAGGGCACGCTGATCCACCAGAAGCCGATCGTCGGCGTCGGGATCGACGTTGCCGAGGGGACGGTGCTCGCCGACGGCTCGGCGACCGACATGGGCGAGATGGCGCTCGGCAAGAACCTGCTGGTCGCCTTCATGTCCTGGGAGGGTTACAACTTCGAGGACGCGATCATCCTTTCCAAGCGTCTCGTTACCGACGACGAGCTCACCTCGATCCACATCGAGGAGTACGAGATCGACGCCCGCACGACGAAGCTCGGCGACGAGGAGATCACCCGCGACATCCCGAACCGCTCGGAGGAGTCGCTGCGCAACCTCGACGACCGCGGCATCGTCCGGATCGGCGCCGAGGTCGCGTCTGGCGACCTGCTCGTCGGCAAGGTCACGCCGAAGGGCGAGACCGAGCTGACGGCCGAGGAGAAGCTGATCCGCGCGATCTTCAAGGAGAAGGCGCGCGAGGTCCGCGACACCTCGCTCAAGGTCCCGCACGGTGAGGGCGGCGTCGTCATCGACGTCAAGACGTTCAGCCGTGACGAGGGCGACGACCTGCCGCCGGGCGTCAACGACCTGGTCCGCGTGTTCGTGGCCAAGAAGCGCAAGATCGCCGAGGGCGACAAGCTGGCCGGTCGTCACGGCAACAAGGGCGTGATCTCCAAGATCGTCGACGAGCAGGACATGCCGTTCCTGGAGGACGGCACCCCGGTCGACGTGATCCTCAATCCGCTCGGGGTGCCGAGCCGGATGAACCTGGGTCAGATCCTCGAGACGCACCTCGGCTGGGCCGCGGCGCAGGGCTGGTACGACGACGGCTCCGAGGCCCACAAGCAGGCCGGCAACGGCGGCAAGGGCAAGGTCTACGTCGCCACGCCCGTGTTCGACGGCGCGACCGTCGCGGACGTCGACGAGGCACTCGTTCGCTGGCAGGACGAGCACGAGGGCCGGATCAGGATGGACGTCGACAAGAACCGCCGCAAGGGTGAGCAGGCGTCCGGCAAGGTGACCCTGTTCAACGGCCGCACTGGCGAGCCGTTCGAGCAGCAGGTGACGGTCGGCTACATGTACATCCTGAAGCTGCTGCACCTCGTCGACGACAAGATCCACGCCCGCTCGACTGGCCCCTACTCGCTGGTTACCCAGCAGCCGCTGGGCGGCAAGGCGCAGTTCGGCGGTCAGCGCTTCGGCGAGATGGAGGTCTGGGCGCTGGAGGCCTATGGCGCCGCCTACACCCTGCAGGAGATGCTGACGATCAAGTCCGACGACACGGTCGGGCGCGTGAAGGCCTACGAGGCGATCGTCAAGGGCGAGAACATCGCCGAACCCTCGATCCCCGAGTCCTTCAAGGTGCTGCTGAAGGAGATGCAGTCGCTGGCGCTCGACGTGAAGGTCGTCTCAGACGAAGGCGCCAACACCGATATGCGCGATGAGGAGGACGACCTCCTGCGTGCGGCCGAGGAGCTCGGCATCGACCTCTCCGGCGTGCGCGGCCCCGCGGGCGGCGCAGCCGACGAGGAGATGGAGAGCGAGGACGACACCGACGCCGGCTCCGCGGACGCGCTGGAGGAGGGCGACGCCGAGGAGATGGGCGACATCCTCCAGGAGGCCGCGATCGAAGTAGATGACCTGTTGCCAGACGAGATGCCCGCAGAGGAGGCTGCCGAGTGATCCGCCCCTGCCGTTACGCCGCCACCCCCACCACCTCGCACACCATTAGCCGGAAGGCACGCCCGTGATTGACATCAACAACTTCGACGCAATAGAGATCAGCCTCGCGTCCTCCAAGCAGATCCGCAGCTGGAGCTCGGGCGAGGTCACCAAGCCCGAGACGATCAACTACAGGACGCTCAAGCCCGAGAAGGACGGGCTCTTCTGCGAGCGCATCTTTGGTCCCACCAAGGACTGGGAGTGCTACTGCGGCAAGTACAAGCGCGTCCGCTACAAGGGCATTGTCTGCGAGCGCTGTGGCGTGGAGGTCACGCGCAGCAAGGTCCGGCGCGAGCGCATGGGCCACGTCGACCTGGCCGCGCCCGTGAGCCACATCTGGTTCTTCAAGGGCGTCCCCAGCCGGATTGGCTACCTGCTCGACATGGCTCCCAAGGAGCTGGAGAAGGTCCTGTACTTCGCCGCCTCGATTGTGACCTGGGTCGACGAGGAGGCGCGTGCGAAGGATCTGGAGACGCTCGAGGTCGAGGTCAACAAGGTGCTCGACGCCTATGCGGCCGAGCGCGAGGAGCGCGTGCTGGAGCTGCGTGAGTCGCTGGAGCGCCGCGACAAGTACCTCACGGGCGGCAAGCAGACCGGCTTCACCGACGAAGACCACCTCTGGGCCGATTCGCTGGACCTCAACCTCGCAAAGATCTCAGACGAAGAGCGCGAGAAGCTGATCAAGGATCTGCGCAAGACCTTCGAGGCCGACATCGCCGACACCGAGGCCTACATTGAGGACGCGGCCGAGCGGATGCGCCACGTGTGGGATCTCTTCAAGAGCATGGAAAGCAAGCAGATCGAGCACGACGAGACGACCTTCCGTGAGCTCAAGGAACGCTTTGGCTCGCCCTACGGCTTCGGCGAGTACTTCCGCGGCGGCATGGGCGCCGAGGCGATCAGGGACCTGCTCCAGCAGGTAGACCTCGATGCCGAACGGATCGAGCTGGAGGAGCAGGTCAAGACCTCCAAGGGCCAGAAGCAGGCGCGCGCAGTCAAGCGGCTGAAGGTGGTCTCCGCCTTCATCCAGTCGGGCAACCGGCCCGAGCAGATGGTGCTCGACGCTGTCCCGGTGATCCCGCCGGAGCTGCGCCCGATGGTCCAGCTCGACGGCGGCCGCTTTGCGACCTCCGATCTGAACGACCTCTACCGGCGCGTGATCAACCGCAACAACCGCCTGAAGAGGCTGCTCGACCTCGGCGCGCCCGAGATCATCGTCAACAACGAGAAGCGGATGCTGCAAGAGGCCGTCGACGCGCTGTTTGACAACGGCCGCCGCGGGCGTCCCGTTACGGGCCCCGGCAACAGGCCGCTGAAGTCGCTCTCGGACATGCTCAAGGGCAAGCAGGGCCGCTTCCGCCAGAACCTGCTCGGCAAGCGCGTGGACTACTCCGGGCGCTCGGTGATCGTCGCCGGCCCGAGCCTGAAACTGCACCAGTGTGGCCTGCCGAAGATCATGGCGCTGGAGCTCTTCAAGCCGTTCATCATGGCGCGGCTGGTCGAGCGCAAGTCCGCGCAGAACATCAAGGCGGCCAAGAAGATGGTCGACTCGATGATCGGCGAGGTCTGGGACGTGCTCGAGGAGGTCATCCACGAGCATCCGGTGCTGCTCAACCGCGCGCCGACCCTGCACCGCCTCGGCATCCAGGCCTTTGAACCACTGCTGGTCGAGGGCAAGGCGATCCAGGTTCACCCGCTGGTCTGCCATGCCTTCAACGCCGACTTCGACGGCGATCAGATGGCCGTGCACCTGCCGCTCTCGGCGGAGGCCCAGGCGGAGGCGCGCATCCTGATGCTCTCCTCCAACAACATCCTCTCTCCGGCGCACGGCGCGCCGCTGGCCACGCCCACCCAGGACATGATCCTCGGCGCCTACTACCTCACCTACGGTCCCGAAGCGGAGGATCTGAGCGGCAAGAGCGAGCTGCTGAGCACCGGCAAGTGGCCCTCCGACGAGCCGCGTCCGCACGTCTTCAGGACCGCGCAGGAGGCTGAGCTCTCCTATGAGGCAGGCGTGGTGAAGCTGCACGACGTCGCCGAGTTCCGTCCCTTCCGGCGCGAGGGCGGGCATCTGCTGACCACGGTCGGGCGCATCATCTACAACGACCGCATCGAGCGGGCGCTCTCTGAAGCACTGGGGCAGGAGTTCGACGCGAGCACATATGTGTTCGTCAACCAGTCGATGAAGAAGCGCGACACCACGAAGCTGATCGACTTGCTCGTCCAGAGCTACGGCGCAACGGCGATCTCGCTCGTGCTCGACGCGTTCAAGGACCTCGGCTTCCAGTACGCCACCAAGGCGGGGATCACGATCTCAAAGAACGACGTCGTGGTGCCGCCCAGCAAGGGCGAGATCCTCGACCGCTACGACAAGCTGGTCGCGGAGATCTCAGACCAGTACGACATGGGCCTGATCACCCAGGAGGAGCGACACGAGGCGGTGGTGGAGAAGTGGAACGCCGCCACCGACGAGGTTGCGGAGGCGATGATCGAGAACCTCGACACCCTGAACCCCATCTTCATGATGGCCAACTCGGGTGCTCGCGGCTCTTTCAAGCAGATCCGCCAGCTCGCGGGGATGCGGGGCCTGATGGCCAATCCGAAGGGCGAGATCATCGAGCGGCCGATCAAGTCCAACTTCATGGAGGGACTCTCCGTGCTCGAGTACTTCATCTCGACTCACGGGGCCCGAAAGGGACTGGCCGACACCGCCCTGCGCACCGCCGACTCCGGCTACCTCACACGGCGCCTGGTCGACGTGGCCCAGGACGTGATCATCCGCGAGGTCGACTGCGGCGCCAAGGAGTACATCGAGATGGCCGTCTACGGTCCCGACAACGAGGCTCTGGAAGTGCTCGTCGGACGGATCGCGGCACAGCCGATTACCACCAAGCGCGGCCGCGTGCTGGTCGAGCAGGGCGCCGAAATCGGGCGTCCCGAGCTGCAGGAGATCGGCAAGGCCTTCGCAGAGGACCACGAGAAGGGCGTGAAGGTAACCGTGCCCGTGCGCTCGGTGCTCAAGTGCGAGGCCGTCAGCGGGGTCTGCCAGGCCTGCTACGGCCGCTCGCTTGCGACCGGTCAGCTGGCTCAGATCGGCGACGCGGTCGGGATCGTGGCCGCCCAGTCGATCGGCGAGCCCGGTACGCAGCTGACGATGCGTACCTTCCACACCGGCGGCGTCGCCGGCGCGGACATCACGCACGGTCTGCCGCGCGTGGTGGAGCTCTTTGAGGCGCGTCGCCCGAAGGGTCTGGCGAAGATCGCAGAGCAGGACGGCGTCGTCTCCATCGAGGAGACAGACAAGGCACTGACGGTGGTGATCACCGACGAGGCCGGTGAGGAGCACCGCCACGCCTTCCCGCGCCGCACCCGGCTCTACGTCAGCCACGGCGAGAAGATCGAGGCGGGCAGGCAGCTCAACGAGGGCTCGCTCTATCCGCACGAGCTACTGGCGATCCGTGGGCGCACCGAGACCGAGCAGTACCTGGTCAAGGAGGTCCAGGAGGTCTACAAGTCACAGGGCGTGGACATCAACGACAAGCACGTCGAGCTGATCGTGCGTCAGATGCTGCGCAAGGTGCGCGTCGACCAGAAGGGCGACACCGACTACCTGCCCGGCCAGTTCGTCGACCGCTTCGAGTTCGCCAAGATCAACGATGAGATCGTCGGCAAGGGTGGGGAGACCGCGCAGTTCGAGGACATCATCCTCGGGATCACGAAGGCGTCGCTGAACACCGACTCCTTCCTCTCAGCGGCCTCCTTCCAGGAGACGACCAAGGTGCTCACCGACGCGGCCCTAGAAGGCAAGACAGACCGTCTCAACGGGCTGAAGGAGAACGTGATCATCGGCAAGCTGATCCCGGCTGCGACGGGGCTCAAGCGCTATCGCCGGATCGAGATCGAACCGGCCGAACCGCTGCCCCGGGCGATCGATGAGGTCGGTCTGCTCGACCGCGAGGAGATCGAAACCGAATTGGGCATCGGCGACGGCGACGGCGGCGACATCAACCGCGCCTTCGACGACGATCTCGCCTCCCTGGAGCAGATGGGCGCAGGCGGAGCCGATGCCGGCTTCGCCGAGGAACTCGCCGAGCTCGAGGTGCCCGAGGAGTCTCCTCAGGACTAAGGGTCATGCCTGGGCCTGCCTTCGCAGGTCCCTAGCTCACAGACGACGCCCAGGCGATCAGCCGATCCGCCTGGGCGTCGGTGAGCCCCACTGCGGGCTCGGTGGCGATCAGCAACGTCGGCGCCTGCCGCGCTGCAGCCCACTGCTCACAGGAGGTATCGAACGCGTCGTCGATCCAGGCCAGCGCCCGGGCGGGAGCGTAGGCGTCCACGGCGGCTAGCTTCCAATGCGCGCGCATCGAGGAGCCGGCGCCGCCGCTGCGCGCAAAGCACAGGAACGGAAGCGATCCCGGCAGCCCGAGCAGATGCGGCAAATGGTCGTTAGCGCGGTCTTCCCAGCCGCTGGCCCATGCCAGCTCGAAGCAGCCGGCGAGCTTTGCAAGCTGCGCGCCTGCCGCTGCGGAGAGGAAGTGGGGGATGCCTTCGATCGCATGAAAGCACCCAGCCGGAGGATCGTGTGGGGGAAAGCCGAACAGCGAGATCACGCCGTCTATGTCGAGCAGCAGCAACGGTCGCGTCCGCGCCTGCACGGCCTCACGAAACCCACTCCGTTCCTTTATCTCCCGCACATGCATCGCCCGCTAAGGTGCCCACTTCGCAGCACGCCGGTCAAGCGATCGGCGCCGGCAGCCGATGTAGGCAGGGCCGCAGACTAGCGGCCACAAGGGGGCGCAAGGCAGCTCATCTGAGCGCCCCGCGCATCTGCAACGAGGGCTCTCGCCCACAAGAAAGATCGACAATGGCACTCGCACCCGGAATCCTGCTCGCTCTCGCCTGTGCGGTCGTGGCGAACATCGCCTTCTTCCTCAAGTACAGGGGCGCCAACTCTGTTGCCCAGGTGAGCCCACGCCATCCGCTTGCCTCCGCTCGTCAGCTGTTCGCCTCGAAGTGGTTCACGCTCGGCATGGTCGTGGCCGCGGCGAGCTGGGGCCTGCATGTGGCAGCGCTCGCGATCGCGCCGATGTCGGTCGTGCAGGTCGCCCTTGCGGCCGGCGTGGTCCTGATCGCGGTGATGGCCGACAGGATCTTCGGCTTCAAAGTTGGCGCGCGCCAGTGGGTTGGCCTCTGCCTGACCGCGGCGGCGCTCGTCACGCTCGGGCTCACGTTGCCGGCGATGCATGGCTCCCACTCCCGCTTCTCCGCCGCCGCCATGATCGCCTTTGAGGCCGGTCTCTTCGGCATCGGAGGGCTGCTGATCATGGGCCCCCGCGTGGGCGGACGAACTGAGCATCACGGCGTGATGCTGGGCGCCGCGGCCGGCGTGCTGTTCGGCGTTTCCGACACCGCGATCAAGGCGCTGACCGGGATCGCTGGCGCCCACGGCGCTCTGGCGCTGCTCGACAGCCCCTGGCTGGCCGTCGCGATCGCAGCCTCCGTGCTGGCCTTCTACGCCTCCGCACGGGCGCTGCAGGACGGCGAGGCGGTGCCCGTGATCGCCGTCACCGGCACCGCAGCCAACATCGCCGGCATCGCCTCCGGGATCATCGTCTTCGGCGATCCGATGCCTGGCAGCGCCGCGGGGGTCGCGATGGAGGCACTCGCGTTCGTGCTGGTGATCGTCGCCTCCGCGCTGATGCCGGCTCCGGTCCGCTCGGCGGGTCTGGCGCCCGCCTCGGCATAGGCCGGCTGCGGCGTACCCCCGCGCACTGCTACCATCTCGACCTCGATATGCCGACCACCAGCCAGCTCGTGCGCAAGGGGCGCGTCGCCCCCAAGAAAAAGCTTTCGACTCCCGGATTGAAGTCCGGGAAGGGGCGCAAGAAGAAGACCGCCGCTCCGCAGCGTCGCGGCGTCTGCACTCGCGTCTATACGACCACGCCGAAGAAGCCTAACTCCGCCCTGCGCAAGGTCGCGCGTGTGCGCATCTCCGGCTCGGCTGAGGTGACCGCCTACATCCCGGGCGAGGGCCACAACCTGCAGGAGCACTCTGTCGTGCTCGTGCGCGGCGGCCGCGTCAAGGACCTGCCGGGCGTGCGCTACAAGGTTGTGCGCGGCACGCTCGACGCCGCCGGCGTCAGTGACCGCAAGAAGGCCCGCTCGCAGTACGGCGTGAAGAAGAAGTAGCCATGCCCCGCCGTGCAGCTGCCCAGGTCCGACCGCTCGAGCCGGACCCCGTCTACCACTCCAAGCTGGTCCAGCAGATCATCAACAAGGTGATGCTCGACGGTGAGAAGTCGATCGCCGAGCGGATTGTCTACGACGCACTGGCCATCCTCGGCGAGCGCGGCGACAAGGAGCCCTTGGAGATGCTCGAGACGGCGATCAAGGCGCTCACCCCGAGCCTGGAGGTCCGCTCCCGCCGCGTTGGCGGCGCCACCTACCAGGTGCCCGTCGAGGTCCCGACCCGCCGCTCCCGCACGCTGGCGGTGCGCTGGCTGGTCCAGTTCGCGCGCCAGCGCCGCGAGAAGACGATGGCTCAGCGGCTTGCCAACGAGTTGATGGACGCCATCGCCCAGCAGGGCGGCGCCTACAAGCGCAAGGACGACATCTACCGCATGGCGCAGGCCAACAAGGCCTTCGCGCACTACCGCTGGTAGCTCCTCTTTAGTAGTTGGTGTACCGACCGGCGCATGCGCCGGTCGTCGGAGTCGTGCATGCACGACTCCGCAGGGACCGCACATGTGCGGTCCCTGCCGTGTGTGATCAATGCACACTTGAACAGAAACACTTCGGCACCTAATCTTTTGGGACCGAATGTCTTCTGCCCAAGACACCACGCTCACGGGACGCGGTCCCGAGCTGACCGATCGGATCGAGCGCCATGTATGGGTGATCGCTGGCGTGGTGATCCTCGGGATGGTCATGTCGATCCTCGACACGACGATCGTCAACGTCGCGCTGGACACCCTCTCCAAGGATCTGCACAGCCCGATTTCGCAGGTGCAGTGGGTGGTGACTGGCTACCTGCTCGCGCTGGCGGCGGTGATCCCGGTGACCGGCTGGGCGGCGCGCCGTTTCGGCGCAAAGCAGGTTTACCTCGTCTCGCTGGTGCTGTTCACCGCCGGCTCGGCCGCCTGCGGCTTCGCTAACTCCCTCGGCGCGCTCGTGCTCTTCCGCGTGCTGCAGGGCGTCGGCGGCGGCATGATCATGCCGGTCGGCCAGATGATCATGGCCCAGATGGCCGGTCCCCAGCGGATGGGCAAGGTGATGGGAGTGATCGCGATGCCCGCGATGCTGGCGCCGATCCTCGGCCCGGTGCTCGGCGGGATCATTCTGCAGAACCTGCACTGGTCCTGGATCTTCTTCGTCAACGTGCCGGTCGGCCTGGTTGCCTTCACGCTGGGCTGGCGGATGATCCCCAAGACCGAGTCCGGCGAGGCGGGGCGGCTGGACGTGCTCGGGCTGGCGCTGCTATCGGGCGGATCGGTCGGGGTCGTCTACGGCCTCAGCGAACTCGGCTCCGGCGCAACGATCGGCTCCGCGAGTGTTCTGCTGCCTGCGATCGCGGGTCTGGGCCTGGTCCTGCTCTTCGGCCTGCACGCCCCGCGCGTGCCGCGGCCGCTGCTCGACCTGAAGCTCTACCGCAGTCGCGCCTTCTCCGCCGCCTCGATCACGACCTTCGGCCTCGGCGCGGCGCTGTTCGGCGCGATGATCCTCGTGCCGCTCTACTACCAGCAGGTGCGCGGCGAGAGCGTGATCGTCACTGGCCTGCTCAACGGACCTCAGGGGCTGGGAGCGCTGATCTCGATGCCGCTGGCTAGCCGGCTGACCGAACGGTTTGGCGCTGGGCGCGTGGCGATTACTGGGGTCTCGCTGCTGGCGCTGATGACGCTGCCGCTGGCCTTCGTGGGCTCCGACACCTCGATCCTGTTGATCTCGCTGACGCTGTTCGTGCGCGGCTTCAGCATTGGCCTCTCCTTCATGCCGGCGATGACTGTCGCCTATCAGTCGCTGCGTCGCGACCAGATCTCCGACGCCACGCCGCAGATGAACGTGCTGCAACGCGTCGGCGGGGCGATCGGCACCGCGATCCTGGCAGTGGTGCTGCAGCGGGCGAGCGTGGGCGCAGTCGCGACCGGGAATGCGATCAAGCACGCCGCCTCGCCAGAGCAGGCCGCCGCCCTGCATGCGACGCTTTCACAGCAGCTGGCCAGCGCATTTGACACCTCCTACTGGTGGGCGTTCGGCATCGCGGTGCTCTCGCTGGTGCCGTGCGTGTTCCTGTTGCGGGTTGAACGGCCGCCGCAGGCGGAGCGAGCCGAAGAGCCACCGCTGGAGGCCGCTCCGATGGAGGCAGTCGGCGCGTGATGCACCAGAGCACCGTCGATAGGGTCCAAGAGGTCGACGGCGGGCGGCTGAGCGCGGAGGCGAATGAGCTTGCCGACGCCTTCAGAGCCACGGTACGCGAGGTGATCCGCCTGCGCGGGCGCGACACTCACCTTGGCGAGGCCGAGCTCAGCTACGCCCAGCTGGAGCTACTCAGCGAGCTGCTGCGCCGCGGCGAGCAGCCGGCCGGCGAGCTTGCGGCGGCGGCGCGCCTGAGCCCCGGCGCAGTGACCGAGATGCTCGACCACCTGGCGCAGGCGGGCCACGTGGAACGGGTGCGTTCCCCCACGGACAAGCGGGTGGTGGTCTCGCGTTTGACCCCGGAGGGACGGGCGCTGCTACTGGCCAAGCGCGACGCCTGGGAAGCGCGCTGGGAGCGCGCCCTGGACGGCATCTCCAAGCGCGATCTGACCGCCGCCACAGAGGTGCTGCGGCGCCTGCAGAGTCTCTTCGACGAAGCTCCTGCGTGCGCGCCGCGGGGCACTGCGCAGCGCTGACGCGAGCGCTTTTGACTGCCGCTTTGGCTCTGCTATAGTCGCCGGCGTGTCCGCGGCTGGACGCATGCCCGTGAGCAAATCCGGCTGAGGAGCGCAAGAGAAGATGGAGAACCTGAGCACATAGCGACGTAGATCGGTCCACAACGACCAGCAGCGCGCGTGGGCCCAAGGGGCCCAATTTTTTTGCCCGCGCCAGCGAACGCCGCCGGACACAGCCAGCCACTTCACACACCACTCCACCGCGCCCACACAAGACCTCAAAGAGCCAAGCGATGCCACGCAAGTTCACCCTGGAGAACACCCGCAACATCGGGATCATGGCCCACATCGATGCGGGCAAGACCACGACGACCGAGCGCATCCTCTACTACACCGGCCGTACCTACAAGATCGGCGAGGTGCACGATGGCGCGGCGACGATGGACTGGATGGAACAAGAGCAGGAGCGCGGCATAACCATCACCTCCGCCGCCACGACCGCGGAGTGGAAGGGCAACCGGATCAACATCATCGACACGCCTGGCCACGTCGACTTCACCGTCGAGGTCGAGCGCTCGCTGCGCGTGCTCGACGGCGCGATCGCCCTCTTTGACTCCGTTGCCGGCGTTGAGCCCCAGTCCGAGACGGTCTGGCGCCAGGCGGACAAGTACCACGTGCCGCGCATCGCCTACATCAACAAGATGGACCGCATCGGCGCCAACTTCGAGGGCGGCGTGCAGACGATGATCGACCGGCTCGCCGCCAACCCGGTGCCGATCCAGCTGCCGATCGGCGCCGAGGGCGACTTCCTCGGCGTGATCGATCTGGTTGCGATGAAGGCGATCGTCTACAAGGACGAGCTCGGCAAGGAGCAGGAAGAAACCGACATCCCGGCCGACTACGAGGACGCGGCAGCGGCCGCCCACGAGCATCTGCTCGAGGAGGTCTCAAAGCACGACGACGACCTGGTCGAGCTGATCCTCGAGGAGGCCGAGATCCCGCCGGAGCGCCTCAAGCAGGCGATCCGCAAGGCGACGCTTCTGATCGCGATGACCCCCGTGCTGTGCGGCTCATCATTCAAGAACAAGGGTGTGCAGCCGCTGCTGGACGCGGTGATCGACTATCTGCCCTCACCGCTGGACGTGCCGCCGGTGCACGGCACGCAGCTTGTCAGGGGCTCCGAGGAGGAGCGCGAGATCACGCGCAACGCCTCTGATTCAGAACCCTTTGCGGGGCTGGCGTTCAAGATCATGGCCGACCCATACGTCGGCAAGCTCACCTACTTCCGCGTCTACTCCGGAAAGCTTGAGAGCGGCGCCCGCGTGCTGAACGTCAACTCCGGCCGCACCGAGCGGATCGGTCGCATCCTGATGATGCACGCCAACGACCGCGAGGAGGTCTCCGAGGTCTACGCCGGCGACATCGCCGCGGCGGTAGGCATAAAGCAGGTCGTCACCGGCGACACCCTGGCCGCGCCCGACGCGCCGATCCGCCTGGAGCGGATCGAGTTCCCTGAGCCGGTGATCAAGGTCGCCGTCGAGCCCAAGACCAAGGCCGACCAGGAGAAGATGTCGGTCGCGCTCGGCCGTCTGGCCGAGGAGGACCCGACTTTCCAGGTGAAAAGCAACGAGGAGACCGGACAGACCGAGATCTCCGGCATGGGCGAGCTTCACCTCGAAGTGCTTGTCGACCGCATGAAGCGCGAGTTCGGCGTGGAGGCAAACGTCGGCCGCCCGCAGGTCTCCTACCGCGAGACGGTCAGGGGCACCGCCCAGAAGATCGAAGGCCGCTTCGTGCGCCAGACCGGCGGCTCGGGCCAGTTTGGCGTCGTGTTCATCGACATCGAGCCCGCGCCGGGCGAGGGCTTCGACTTCGTCAACAAGATCAAGGGCGGCGCAATCCCGACCGAGTACATCCCCTCTGTGGAGAAGGGCGTCGAGGAGGCGCTTGTCAACGGCGTGAAGGCCGGGTACCCGATGGTCGACATCCGCGTCACGCTGGTGGACGGCAAGTACCACGATGTGGACTCCTCGGAGATCGCGTTCAAGATCGCCGGCTCGCTGGCGTTCACGGAGGCGGCCAAGCGCGCCAAGCCGGTGCTACTGGAGCCGATCTTCGCGGTCGAGGTCGTGGTGCCGGAAGAGTTCCTCGGCGACGTGATCGGCGACCTCTCTCGCCGGCGCGGCCGTGTGGAAGGCCAGGAGCGTCGCGGAAACGCGCTGGCGGTCACTGGCCGAGTGCCGCTGTCCGAGATGTTCGGATACGCGACCGACCTGCGCTCCAACACCCAGGGGCGCGCGACCTACACGATGCAGTTCGAGGGCTACGAAGAGGTCCCGCCGAACATCGCAGAGAAGATCGTGGAGCAACGCACAGGCGAGCCAGTCCCGGCCTGAGATGACCGTGAGCACTTCGCGATACTGCGTCCTCGGTCGCTCGCGTACGTCAGTACGCCACGCTTCCTGTGTCCTTGTCTCGCTCGACTCACGGCCATCTCAGAGCGACAACAAGATCAACCAGAGAACACGAAAGACCCAAGTCAGATAGATTTTCACGGTTCGTCCCCGCGGGGGCGGGCGTCCAAGCCGATACAGGAGCGAATTCAAAGTGGCGAAGGAGAAGTTCGAGCGCGACAAGCCCCATGTCAACGTCGGAACGATCGGTCACATCGATCACGGCAAGACGACGCTGACCGCTGCCATCACCACCGTGCTTGCGGAGAAGATGGGCGGCGAGGCCCGCAGCTTCGAGGAAATCGATAACGCTCCGGAGGAGAAGGAGCGCGGCATTACCATCGCCACCTCTCACGTCGAGTACCAGACGGAGAAGCGCCACTACGCGCACGTGGACTGTCCCGGTCACGCCGACTACGTCAAGAACATGATCACCGGCGCCGCGCAGATGGACGGCGCGATCCTGGTGGTCTCGGCCGCCGACGGCCCGATGCCTCAGACTCGTGAGCACATCCTGCTCGCCCGTCAGGTGGGCGTTCCATACATCGTCGTGTTCCTCAACAAGGCCGACATGGTCGACGATGAGGAACTCCTGGAGCTGGTCGAAGTCGAGGTCCGCGAGCTGCTCTCCGAATACGACTTCCCGGGCGACGACATTCCCTTCATCACCGGTTCTGCGCTGAAGGCACTCGAAGGCGACGAGGGCTACAAGGCAAAGATCGTCGAGCTCGCCGACGCGCTGGACACCTACATCCCCGAGCCGGTGCGCGAGCTGGACAAGCCGTTCCTGATGCCGGTCGAGGACGTCTTCTCGATCACCGGCCGCGGCACTGTGGCCACCGGGCGCATCGAGCAGGGCATCGTCAAAACCGGCGACACGATCGAAATCGTCGGCGTTCACGACTCCACCTCGACGGTCGTCACGGGCGTTGAGATGTTCCGCAAGATTCTCGACGAGGGCCAGGCGGGCGACAACGTCGGCTGCCTGCTGCGTGGCACCAAGCGCGAGGAGATCGAGCGTGGCCAGGTGCTCTGCAAGCCGGGGTCGATCACCCCGCACACGAAGTTCAAGTCCGAGGTCTACGTGCTGAAGAAGGAGGAGGGCGGCCGCCACACTCCGTTCTTCACCGGGTACAGGCCCCAGTTCTACTTCCGTACCACCGACGTGACCGGCGTGGCCAGGCTCCCTGAGGGCGTGGAGATGGTGATGCCGGGCGACAACGTCACGATGGAGATCGAGTTGATTCAGCCGATCGCCATGGACCAGGGCCTGCGCTTCGCGATCCGCGAGGGTGGCCGCACGGTTGGTTCAGGCGTGGTCGCCGAGATCATCGAGTAGCAGCAGCGGGGCGTCTGGCGGACTTTCGCGGACGCCCCTCTTTTTTCCGGGAAGCCGATTCCCGGCCCAGTAGGCAGATACGACGAATAAGCATCCGCCGGTCCGGCACAGCTAGGGGCGGACTCCCCGAAAAGGGATCCGCCCTTTCTCTCGGCTCCGGGGCAGGGTGCCGCCGGCTCCGGCCGGCCCCAACAGAGCAGACCGCAGAAAGCACAGCAGAGCCGCCGGACAAACCACCCGAGCAGCACCCACATCAAGAGACAGACAGGCTTCAATGGCGCCAGCAACACAGAACAAGATCAGGATCCGCCTCAAGGCGTATGACACCTCGGCGATCGAGTCGGCCGCGAAGGAGATCGTGGAGACGGCGACGCGCACCGGTGCAAGCGTCTCGGGTCCGGTGCCGCTGCCGACCGAGAAGAACGTCTACTGCGTGATCCGCTCGCCCTTCAAGGACAAGGACTCGCGCGAGCACTTCGAGATCCGCACCCATAAGCGGCTGATCGACATTCATCAGCCGACCCCCAAGACGGTCGACTCGCTGCAGCGTCTCGACCATCTCCCTGCCGGCGTCGACATCGAGATCCGTCTCACCGCCTAGCCGCGATGCCAGCGATCCTTGCCAAGAAGCTGGGGATGACCCAGATATTCCTCGACGACGGAAGCGTCGCCCGCGTGACCGTGCTCGAGGCCGGGCCATGCCCGGTCACCGCTGTCCGCACTCACGACCGCGACGGCTACGACGCGGTCCAACTTGCCTTCGGGCTCACGCGCGAGCGGCGGCTGAGCAAGCCCGAGCTTGGGCACCTGAAGAAGGCCGACGCGCCGCCGATGAAGCACCTCGCCGAGTTTCGCGTCGATGGTCAGCCAACGGAGTTGAAGGTAGGGGAGACCGTCACCGCCGACGCGTTCGAGGCCGGCGCCAAAGTCAAGATCTCAGGCACCTCCAAGGGCAAGGGCTTCCAAGGCACGATCAAGCGGCACGGCTTCAAACGGGGCCCGAAGTCCCACGGCTCGCACAACGTGCGCGCCCCGGGATCGATCGGCGCCTCCGCCTACCCGGCGCGAGTCTTCAAGGGCATTCGCGGCGCAGGCCAGATGGGCAACGTGCGCATCACCCAGCGCGGCCTTACGATCGTCTCGGTGGACCCGGCCGAGAACCTGATCCTCGTGCGCGGCGCTGTTCCCGGCCCGCGCGGCGGCGTGGTGGAGGTGCGCAGCGATGGCTGATGCCCCGATTCTTGGCGGCGCCAAGAAGGTCAAGCTGGACGACGCCGCCTTCGCGCAGAGCTTTCACGAGCCGCTCGTGCACCAGAGCGTGCGCGCCGAGCAGGCCGCGCGCCGGCGTGGCACGGCTGCGACCAAGACGCGCGGGCTGGTTTCCGGCGGCGGCGCCAAGCCCTGGCGCCAGAAGGGCACCGGCCGCGCCCGCGCTGGCTCCAACCGCTCGCCCATCTGGACCGGTGGTGGTGTGACCTTTGGCCCCCAGCCGCGCTCATACACTTTTAAGGTCAACCGCAAGGAGCAGCGGGCGGCGCTGCGCTCCGCCCTCTCGCTGCACGCGCAGCGCGGGTCGCTGGCGCTGCTCGACGCGGCCGCCTTCACCGAGCCGAAGACCAGGCAGGCGCGCGAGCTGCTGGCAGACTGGGCCCCTGCGGAGACCGGTTCGACGCTGATCGTGCTTGACGCAAGCGAGCGCGAGGCGGCGCTGTCGTTTCGCAACCTGGCGAGCGTCGCGGTGCTGACCCCCGAGAGCGTCGGCATCGCCGACCTGCTGCGTGCCGGCAGCGTCGTGGCTTCGCAGGGTGCGCTGGATGCGCTTAGCGCACGTGCGATCGGCGTCAAGAAGGAGGACTCCTGATGGATCTCGCCCAGATCGTGATTCGCCCAGTCGTCTCAGAGAAGACCTATGTGCTCTCCTCCGCCGGCAAGTACACCTTCCGCGTGCATCCGGACGCTCATCGCACCCAGGTGGCGCAGGCGATTGAGGTCATGTTCGACGTAAAAGTGGTGAAGGTGCGGACGATCAGCGTCAAGAGCAAGCCAAAGCGCCGCGGCACTACGCGCGGACGCACGCGCGCCTGGAAGAAGGCGATCGTCGAGGTGGCAGAGGGCCAGAGCATCCCGATATTCCAGTCCTTTGAGTCAGTAGAGAGCTAATCGTGCCAATTCGTAAGCCAAAGCCGACGAGCGCGGGGATGCGGTTTGTCTCCTATCCGGACTTCGCCGAGATCACCAAGAGCGAGCCGGAGAAGTCGCTCACCGAAGGCCTGAAGAAGAGCGGCGGGCGCAATGCACACGGTCGCAAGACTTCGCGCCACCGCGGCGGCGGCGCCAAGCGCCTCTACCGCCGGATCGACTTCAAGCGCCGCAAGGACGATCTGCCCGCCAAGGTTGCTGCGATCGAGTACGACCCCAACCGCTCCGCCTACATCGCGCTGCTGCACTACGCCGACGGCGAGAAGCGCTACATCTTGGCTCCGCAGCGCTTGAACGTCGGTATGACGGTGCGCTCGGGAGACGAGGCCGACATCGCCGTGGGGCACTGCCTGCCGCTCTCGCGGATGCCGGTCGGCACCGTCGTGCATGGCGTCGAGCTGCAGCCCGGACGCGGCGCGCAGATGGTGCGCTCCGCCGGCGCCTCCGCGCAGCTGATGGCCAAGGAGGGCGAGATGGCCTCGCTGCGTCTGCCCTCCGGTGAGATGCGCCTGGTGCGCGCGGAGTGCAGGGCAACGGTCGGCGCGGTCGGAAATGCCGAGCACCAGAACGTGAAGGTGGGCAAGGCCGGCCGCAAGCGCCACATGGGCATACGCCCGCAGACGCGCGGCGTCGCGATGAATCCGGTCGACCACCCGCATGGCGGCGGCGAGGGCTCCACCACAGCGGGACGCCACCCGGTCACGCCGTGGGGCAAGCCCACGCTCGGCTACCGCACGCGCAAGAAGAACAAGGGATCCGACCGCTACATCGTGCGCGGCCGGCGCAGAGGAAAGGGCAAGAGCAGATGAGCCGCCACAGACACGTATGCCGGCGCCGGATCGGCGTCCTCGCTCGCTCGCGTACGAAGTACGCCACGCTCGCTGCGTCCTTGCCCGGCTTGCCCTACGTATCCGTGGAGTGTGGTGATCGATCATGAGCCGTTCCAGCAAGAAGGGGCCGTGGGTGGAAGAGCGCCTGCTGGCGAAGATCAACAAGATGAACGAGGAGAACCGCCGCCAGATGATTCGCACCTGGTCGCGCGCCTCCACGATCTTCCCCGAGATGGTCGGCCACACGCTCGCCGTCCACGACGGCCGCAAGCACGTTCCGGTCTTCGTCAGCGAGTCGATGGTCGGCCACAAGCTCGGCGAGTTTGCGCCCACCCGCGTCTTTCGTGGCCACGCTGGCTCCGGGAAGGTTCGTTGATGGCTGAGCAGCCCATCGAGGAGCAGGAGCCGCAGGCGGCTGAGGCCGACGCTCCGCAGCCCAAGGCTCCCGAGGCCGAGGCGGCGGCGCCGGAGAAGGCGCCCGCCAAGCCGAAGGCACGCCGCAGCACGGCCAAGGCCAAGGCGCAGTCGGAGAGCTCCGACGAGACGGCCGACGCCGTCGCGGAGGCTGGCCAAGAGGAGGAGGCTCCCAAGAAGCCCCGCGCCTCGCGCGCCAAGAAGGCCGCTGCACAGGGCAGCGCAGAGTCTGCGCAGGCGAGCGCCGAGCCCGAGAGCGAGGAGAAGCCCGCAAGCGAGCAGGCGCCCGCCAAGCCGCGCCGTCGCTCTCGTAGCGCCGCCGCTGCGCAGACCCCGGAGGAGCCGAAGGCCGCCTCAAAGCCCGCCGCTGCCGCAGGCTCGGGCCCCTCTGTACGGCTTGTCAGAGCGCAGGCCCGCTACGTCCGCATCTCCGCACGCAAGGCGCGCCTGGTCTGCGATCACCTGCGAGGCAAGTCCGTCGATGAGGCACGCGCTATCCTCGCCTTCAATCCCCGCGGTGTTGCGCGCGACTGGAGCAAGGTGCTGGAGTCGGCGATCGCAAACGCGGAGAACAACCACGAGCTGATCGCCGAGGACCTCGTAGTGCGAGAGGCCTTCGCCGACGAAGGCCCGACGATCAAGCGCTTCCGGCCGCGGGCGAGGGGCAGGGCGGCCCCGATTCGCAAGCGCACCAGCCACCTCACGATCACGCTCGCGCCGGACCGGCGCTGAGCGAGCATCAGAGAAACCAGAGATTTAGAGAGACACAGGCAAAGAATGGGACAGAAGGTTCATCCAGAGTCGATCCGCGTGGGTTACATCCACGACTGGAAGTCGAACTGGTTCAGCGAGCGCCACTTCGCGGAGTACCTCGCGGAGGACATCAGGATCCGCAAGCACATTGTGGATCGGCTTGCCCATGCCGGCCTCTCCGAGATCACGATCCGCAAGAACGCCAACGAGCTCGAGGTCAACATCCACACGGCTCGCCCCGGCATCGTGATCGGCAAGTCGGGCGCCGAAGTGGACGCCTTGCGCCGCGACCTGCACAAGATGACGGGCAAGCAGATCAAGGTGAACATCCTCGAGATCAAGCGTCCCGAGCTCGACGCCAAGCTCGTCGCCCAGTCAATCGCCGAGCAGCTGCAGAACAGGGTTGCCTTCCGCCGCGCGATGAAGCGCGCGCTGACCAGTGCGATGCGCTCCGGTGCCAAGGGCGTCAAGGTCCAGGTATCCGGTCGCCTCGGCGGCGCCGAGATGGCGCGAACCGAAACCTACGCCGACGGGCGCGTGCCGCTGCACACCATGCGCGCCGACATCGACTACGGCTTCTACGAGGCCCGCACGACCTTCGGCCGCATCGGCGTGAAGTGCTGGATGAACAAGGGCGAGATCATGCCCGAGGGCTACACCGGCGCCGATCTGACCGACATGAGCGCGCCGGCCGCGCCGTCCAATGATCGCGACGGGCGCGACGGCGGTGGCCGTGGCCGCGGCAGGCGCGACGGTGGCGGCGGTCCAGGCGGTAGCGGCGGGCCAGGCGGAGGTGGTCGTGGTCGCGGCGGTCGTGGTGGCCGCGGCGGTGGTGGTGGCGGCGGCGGTCGTGGCGGCGATCGCGGAGGGCCGCGCTGATGCTCTCGCCCAAGCGTGTGAAGCACCGCAAGCAGCACCGCGGCCGCAGGGCCGGCATGTCGCGCGGTCAGGTGAAGGTCCAATTCGGCGAGTACGGACTGAAGTCGATGGAGTGCGGCTGGCTGACCAACCGCCAGATCGAGGCTGCTCGTATCGCGATGACTCGCAAGATCAAGCGCGGTGGCAAGGTCTGGATCAACGTCTTTCCGGACAAGCCGGTCACCAAGAAGCCGGCCGAGACGCGCATGGGCTCCGGCAAGGGCTCGCCCGAGGGCTGGGTCGCCGTGGTCAAGCCCGGCCGCGTCATGTTCGAGCTGGCCGGCGTGCCAGAGCCGCTGGCGCGCGAAGCGATTCAGCTGGCCGCCAGCAAGCTGCCCGTCAAGGCGAAGTTTGTGCTCCGCGAGGATTAGAGGAGATCTCATGAAGGCAAAGGAGATGCGCGACCTCGCGCAGGACGAGCTCAAGCAGCAGATCACCAAGCTGCGCAAGGATCTCTTCGGGTTGCGGTTCGCAAACGCGACCGGAGAGCTCGAGGACACCGCGAGCCTGGCTCGCACCAAGCGCGAGCTGGCGTGTGCACTGACGGTTGCACGTGAGAACGGCTTCTCGGTTCCGGATCGCTGAGCGGCGCAAAACCAAGACTTAGATCACCCACCAAGACAAGAGCGACATGGCAGACACAGACGAGATAGAGCAGGCTTCGCAGGAGCAGGCCGAGCAGGCCACCGAGCAGGCCCCCGCCGCGGAGGCCCAGACACAGCCTGCCGCGCCCGCCGAGCCGGAGGAGCAACTGAGCTCCAAGGAGCGTCGGCGCCGCACGCGCTCGACCCACAGCGGTGCTCAGGGCAAGCCGCTCTCGCCGCAGGAGCGCCATGCGCAGCGCCTAGATGAGCGTCGCAAGAAGGCAAAGGCCCGCAGCGCCCGCCGCGGCCAGGAGCGGGAGAAGGCCGCCAAGGCGCCGAAGGGTGCGGCCGCGGAGCTTTCTCCTGTGCACGAGCCCAGACGTGGCGCCCCGAAGGAGCGCCAGGGCATCGTCGTCTCCAGCAAGGCCGACAAGACGATCACGGTTCGCATCGACGTCGCTCGTCAGCACCGTCGCTATGAGAAGACCGTGCGCAGCTCAACCACGCTGCACGCCCACGACGAGAGCAACGAGGCACACGAGGGCGACGTCGTGAAGGTGGTCGAGAGCCGGCCGCTGTCGCGCACCAAGCGCTGGCGGCTGCTCGAGGTGCTGGAGCGCGCACGATGATCCAAAATGAGACACGGCTTCGCGTTGCCGACAACACAGGCGCGCGCGAAATCCTCTGCATCAGGGTCAAGGGCGGCTCCCGTCGTCGCTACGCGCACGTCGGCGACGTGATCACCGCGACCGTTAAGCAGGCCAGCCCACAGGGCTCGGTCAAAAAGGGCGACGTCGTCACCGCCGTGGTCGTGCGCACGAAGAAGCCGTTCGGTCGCGACGACGGCACCTACATCGCCTTCGACGACAACGCCGCGGTGTTGATCGACGACCAGAACAACCCGCGCGGCACGCGCGTGTTCGGTCCCGTCGCGCGCGAACTGCGCGACCGCAACTTCATGAAGATCGTCTCCCTGGCGCCCGAGGTGATCTGATGGCTGCGCGCGCGACACAGACTCCGCGGCGCCCGATGCGCGTGCGCTCGGGCGACGAGGTCCAGATCATCTCCGGCAAGGACCGCGGCAAGCGAGGCAAGATCCTTCGCGTCGACCCTGCCAAGCAGCGCGTCTACGTCGAGGGGCTGAACATGGTCAAGCGCCACATGCGCCCGCAGTCTGGCGACACCCGCGGTGAAAGCGTCGCCGGCGGTGTGATCGAGCGGGAGGGCCCCGTGCACGTCTCAAACGTGATGCTGATCGACCCCAAGCAGGGCAAGCCCACACGCGTGGGTGTGGAGCGCAAGGACGGCCGCCGCCAGCGTGTGACCAAGCTCTCGGGAACGCAGCTCGACTGACATGGCTACCGAAACACCAACAGCTCGCCTGAAGACGCGTTACCTGGACGAGGTGCGCCCACAGCTGATGTCCCGCTTCGGCTACAGCTCGGTCATGCAGGCCCCGAAGGTAGAGAAGGTCACGCTGAACATGGGCGTCGGCGACGCCAAGCAGGACTCCAAGGCGCTGAAGGCAGCCCAGGAGCAGCTTGCGACGATTGCCGGGCAGCATCCGAGCGTCCGCCGCGCCCGCAAGTCGATCGCGGCCTTCAAGCTGCGCGAGGGCATGCCCGTCGGCGTGTCGGTGACGCTGCGTGGCGAGCGGGCATACGAGTTCCTCGACCGTCTCACCTCGATCGCGATTCCGCGGATCAGGGATTTCCGCGGCCTCTACCCCAAGTCCTTCGACGGACGCGGCAACTTCTCGATGGGCGTGCGTGAGCAGATCATCTTCCCGGAGATCGACTACGACGCGATCGACCAGGTCCGCGGCATGGACATCACGATCACCACCAGCGCCAAAACCGATGCCGAGGCGTTCGCGCTGCTGGAGGGGCTGGGTATGCCCTTCTCGCGTCAGAACCGTCCCGCCGGCTTCGACGAGCAGCCCGCCGACCAAGAGGAGCAAAGCTAGATGGCCAAGACGTCTCTGCGCGTCAAGCAGGCGCGCACACCCAAGTTCAAGACGCGCGCATATACTCGCTGCAATCGTTGCGGGCGGCCGCGCGCGGTCTACCGCAAGTTCGGGATCTGCCGCATCTGCCTGCGCGAGCTCGCCCACAACGGCCAGATCCCAGGGATGACGAAGTCCTCCTGGTGAGGCCGCCTTCAAACCCTCTTAGACCCAGAAGCCAAGGCAAGAACCACCCATGTCAATGACCGACCCGATAGCGGACTTCCTCACCCAGATCCGCAACGCGATCCACGCCGCCCACGAGACGGTCGAGATCCCTGCCTCGAAACTGAAGACCGAGCTAGCCAGGATCCTCACCGAGCAGGGCTACATCGAATCTTGGTCGGTGCACCAGCGCTCGGACGGCACCTTCGGGCAGGTCATCGAGATCAACCTGAAGTACACCGCTGAGCGGCGCTCGGCGATCTCGGGCCTGCGGCGCGTCTCGCGCCCCGGTCGCCGCACCTACGTCGACGCGCAGGGCATCCCTAAGGTGCTCGGCGGCATGGGCACCTCGATCCTGTCCACCTCCCACGGAGTGATGACCGGCCACGACGCCAGGCTTGCCGGAGTCGGCGGCGAGGTCATCGCACAGGTTTGGTAGCTGAGATGTCTCGAATCGGAAGAAGGCCGATCCCCGTGCCCTCTGGCGTGACAGTCACGATCGAGCCGGAGGCGGTCAGCGTGAAGGGCCCCAGGGGCGAGCTCTCAGAGCGCGTGCCGCGCGATATCGACGTGGTCCAGGAGGGCGAGGAGCTACGCGTCAGCCGGCCGACCGACCGCGGTGAACACCGCGCGCTGCACGGCCTCGTGCGTTCGCTGGTGGCCAACATGGTGCAGGGTGTCACCCAGGGCTATGAGAAGCGGCTGGAGATCCAGGGCGTCGGCTACAGGGCGCAGATGAAGGGCAAGAATTTGGAGCTGGCGGTCGGCTACTCCCACCCGGTGCCGATTCCCGCGCCCGACGGAATCGAATTCGAGGTTCCCCAGCCGACCAGGATCGTGGTCAAGGGAATCGACAAGCAGCTCGTGGGCGAGACCGCGGCCATCATCCGCAAGCAGCGCCCGCCGGAGCCATACAAGGGCAAGGGCATCCGTTACGAGGGCGAGTATGTGGCCCGAAAGGTTGGTAAGCGCGCATGAGCGTAATGACAAAGCCGCAGCAGCGGCTGAAAAGGCGCCGCCGTGTGCGCGCGAAGGTCTCCGGCACCGCGAGCCGTCCGCGGATCTCGGTGTTTCGCTCAAATAACGGCATCAGCGCCCAGCTCGTCGACGATGTGCAGCGCAAGACGATCGCGGCCGTGAGCTGGTATGAGCCGGAGCTGCGCAGCCTTCCCAAGCTGGAGCGCACTCAGCGCGCCGGCGCCCTGCTGGCGCAGCGCGCAAGCGCAGCCGGCATCGAGCAGGCCGTGTTCGATCGCGGCGGCTACCAGTACCACGGCCACGTGCGCGCCTTCGCGGAGGCGATGCGCGAGGCTGGAATCGGCTTCTAACCCGCTACCCCGCTACCCTCTCCAAGCTCATGCGCCAAGGACAAGCAGCAGATCGATCAGTCAAGCCGACGGGCCTCGACCTCCAGGAGCGGGTCGTGGAGATCAACCGCGTCGCCAAGGTGGTCAAGGGCGGCCGCCGCTTCTCCTTCACCGCGCTGGTCGTTGTCGGCGACGAACGCGAAGTCGTCGGCGTCGGTTACGGCAAGGCCAACGAGGTTCCGCTGGCGATTCAGAAGGGCGTCGAACGGGCCAAGAAAGACCTCTTCCGGGTACCCAAGCACGGCTCCACGATCACCCATCAGACCATGGGCGTCTTCGGCGCGGGCAAAGTCTTCCTGAAGCCGGCCGCACCCGGTACCGGCGTGATCGCCGGCGGCGGTGTGCGCGCGGTGCTCGAGCTCGCTGGCATCCACGACATCCTTTCCAAGAGCCTTGGCACGCAGAACCCGATCAACCTGGTCAAGGCGACCGTCTCCGGTCTGCGCGAACTGCGCACGCCCGAGGAAGTGGGCCAGCTGCGCGGCATCTCGATCAACAAGGTGCTCGGCCTGACCGAGCAGCCTGCCGATGGCGCCGCCGAGGGCGAGTCGGTCGACGCGGCCTCCAACGGCAACGGCGCCGCTGTGGCCGAGAGCGGCGAGCAGCAGGCTGAGGTGCCGGCCGCTGAGTCAGAGACAGCGCCGGCGGCGGAGGGCGACGCCTGATGGCGACCCTGACCGTCACCCAGCGCAAGTCCCGCAACGGCTCCGACCAGCGCCAGCTCGACACGCTGCGCTCGCTCGGCCTGCGCCGCATCGGTCACACCGTCGAGCTACAGGACTGCCCGCAGGCGCGCGGCATGCTGCACGCGGTCAGGCATCTGGTCGAGGTCAAGGAGCAGGATCGATGACCCCGGCCGCCGAGACGGAGACAGAGCCGACCCCTCAGCGGATCGGTCTGCACACGCTCAAACCGGCCCCCGGCAGCCGCAAGGCGCGCAAGCGCATCGGACGCGGCGAAGGCTCGGGGACGGGCAAGACCTCCGGCCGTGGCCAGAAGGGCTACGGCTCGCGTTCGGGCGCCAAGAGCAGGGAGCGATTCGAGGGCGGCCAAATGCCGATCCACATGCGGATGCGCAAGCTTCGCGGCCCGCACATGAAGAAGTCGATGCCCTTCGAGCCGTTTCGCACCCACACTCAGCCGGTCAACCTGGCCGACCTCGAGCAGCGCTTTGAGTCCGGAGCAGAGGTGAGCCTGGAGGCGATGAAGGCGGCCGGGCTTGCGACTCGCAAGGACATTCCGGTGAAGGTGCTCGCTAAGGGCAGCCTGAGCAAGCCCCTCACCGTCCACGCGCACGCGTTCAGCGCTGCCGCCAAGAGCGGCATCGAGGATGCGGGTGGTGCGTGTGTGCTGGTCGAGAGCTAGAATCGGCCTTCGGTCCGCTGACGCGGCACCCGCGGGGAGGTCGACCTTCCTGGCGGCTGCGCTGAAGCTGTGGCCGGCTCTGTAAAGGCCCACCACCCAGGTCCATGCTCTCCACGATCCTCAGCGCCTTCCAGGTTAGGGACATCCGCAAGAAGATCCTGTTCACAGGGGCAATGCTTCTGATCTACAGGCTGGGCGCCCACCTGCCCGTGCCGGGAGTCAACCTCAAAGCGGTCGACTCGCTGCAGAAGCAGTTCGGCGGGACCAACATCCTTGGGCTGCTGAACCTCTTCTCGGGCGGCGGCCTCTCCCGGATCGCCCTCTTCGCGCTGGGCATCATGCCCTACATCACCTCCTCGATCATCTTCGAACTCATGAAGGTGGTGATTCCCTCGCTGGAGAAGCTCTCCAAGGAAGGGGAGGTCGGGCAGCAGCGGATCACCCAGTACACGCGCTACCTGACGGTCGGGCTGGCCTTCGCACAGTCGATTGGCTTCGTCTTCCTGTTCCGCTCGCTGCAGGCATCCGCGGGCGAATCGGTGGTCAGCAAATTCGACGTGCCCCACGTCTTTTTGATCGTCGTCTGCCTGACGACCGGCGCGGTGCTCTTGATGTGGGTTGGCGAGTTGATCACCCAGCGGGGGATCGGCAACGGCATCTCGCTGCTGATCTTCTCCTCGATCGTCTCGCGTCTGCCCTCCGGCGTGCAGTCGTGGTGGACCTCGCCGGATCAGGTCTTCAAGGTGATGATGCCCTTCATCGTGCTCGCCGTGGTGGCCGGCATCGTCTTCGTGCAGGAAGGTCAGCGCCGCATCCCGGTGCAGTACGCAAGGCGCGTGATCGGCCGTCGCATGAGCGAAGGTGGCCAGACCTACCTGCCGCTGCGCGTGAACATGGCCGGCGTGATCCCGGTGATCTTCGCAGCCAGCATCATGATGATCCCACCCACGGTGGGCCAGCTCGCGAAAATCCGCACGCTGCAGGATTTCTTTACGCCCAACGGCTGGCAGTTCGTCGTCGGGCAGTCAATCTTCATCATCCTCTTCACCTACTTCTACACCGCGGTCACCTTCAACCCGGTTGACCAGGCCGACAACCTGAAGAAGTACGGCGGCTTCATCCCTGGGGTGAGGCCAGGCAGGCCCACGGCTGAATTCCTGGACCGCATCCTGGCCAGGCTGACCTTCCCGGGCGCGCTGTTCCTCGCTGCCGTAGCCGCGCTGCCAACGATCTTGATCGCAAGGACCCACACCAACCTCGCGATCGGCGGCACCTCGATCCTGATCGTGATCGGCGTCGCGCTCGAAACGATGAAGCAGCTCGAGGCACAGCTGATGATGCGAAGTTACGAGGGCTTCCTCAAGTGAGAGGCCTGTCTCGATAGGCCTAAAGCGACGCCGCCCAGCGGGAGCGGATAGTCTGCGCCCGAGGTGTCTGAGCTGAACCTGATCCTCCTTGGTCCTCCCGGTGCGGGGAAGGGCACGCAGGCCGAGCGGCTGCAGGCCGACTTCAAGCTTGCCCACATATCGACCGGCGACATGCTGAGAAAGCAGGTCGCGGAAGGCACCGAGCTTGGGACCGAGGCCAAGGGCTTCATGGACAAAGGCGAGCTCGTGCCCGACGAGGTGATCGTCGGCATGATCACCCAGCGCATACAGGAGGCCGATGCCCGCGAAGGCTTCCTGCTGGATGGCTTCCCACGCAACGAGAGCCAAGCCGACGCGCTCGACGCAGCTCTAAATGAGCATGGGCGGCGGCTAACGGGCGTGCTGATGATCGAGGTTCCCGACGATGAGGTGGTGCGCCGCCTCACAGGCCGGCGGGTGTGCGTAAAGAACCCGAGCCACATCTACCACGTCGAGCTGGACCCCCCCAAGCACGAGGGAATCTGCGACCAGGACGGCTCGCGCCTAATGCAGCGCGACGACGACAGCGAGCAGACGATCCGCCGGCGGCTGGAGGTCTACCACGGCCAGACCACCCCATTGATCGACTACTACGATCGCACCGGTCTGCTGCGCCGCTTCGACGGCACCCGCACGCCGGACGAGGTCCACGGCCACCTGCGCGCCACGGCGGCGACGTTGCGGCTGGAGGACCAGCTCTAGCACCCCGTCGGCCTACCGCGGGCGAGCGATCTACCGGCGCGCGCGGTGCGCTGCAAGCGCCAATGGCTAAGCTCAGCAAGTGATCGTCAGAAAGAGTCCGCAGGAGATCGAGAAGATGGCCGCCGCCGGCGCCGTCCTCGTCGCCACCCATCGGATGCTCGAGGGGATGGTCAAGCCGGGAGTCACCACGGCGCAGCTCGACGCCGCCGCCGAGCGCTTCATTCGTTCCCAGGGCGCAGTGCCGACCTTTAAGGGGTACCGGGGCTTTCCGGGCTCGATCTGCGCCTCGCCCAACTCGATGGTCGTCCACGGCATCCCCGGTCGCTACAAGCTGCAGGGCGGCGATGTGATTTCGATCGACGTCGGGGTGACGCTTGACGGCTGGGTGGCTGACGCCGCGCGCACCTTCCCGGTCGGGGCAATCTCGGCGGACGCCCAGCGACTCCTGGACGCGACGAAGCGATCGCTCTTTGCGGGAGTGGAGCGCTGCGAGCCGGGCAACCGTGTCGGAGACGTCTCACACACGATCCAGCAGGTAGTCGAGGCCGACGGACTATCGGTCGTTCGCTCGCTCGTGGGTCACGGCGTGGGGCGTGAGATGCACGAGGACCCGCAGGTGCCCAACTACGGCCGTGCGGGGCGCGGGCCGCTGCTGCGTGAGGGCATGGTGCTCGCGATCGAGCCGATGACGACGCTGGGTGGCCCCAACGTGAGGATGGGCTCCGATGGCTGGGCGATCTACGCGCAGGACGGCTCGCTGGCCGCGCACTTCGAGTTCACGGTCGCGATCACATCCGAGGGTCCGCGGATACTGACTCCCTGGCATCTGGACGAGCAGGGCTCACTGGCGCCCGTAACGGCGGGAGCGCCCGCCGCCGCGCGCCCGTAGATGCTACTATCCGTTGTCCTGCTCGCGCGCGAGGAGCTTGCGCTGCGAGCCAGTATGGGCACGGCGGCGCCACCCTCGATCGGCGGCAGCAGTCGGGTCTCAGTGACGAGCCGAAAGGGATCATGAAGGTAAGACCGTCGGTTAAGCCGATGTGCGAGAAGTGCAGGATCATCCGTCGCCACGGAGCGGTGCTCGTCATCTGCCAGAACAAGCGTCACAAGCAGCGCCAGGGCTAGCGCATGGCACGTATCGCGGGCGTCAACCTGCCCCTCAACAAGCGCGCCGAAATCGGCCTCACCTACATCTACGGCATCGGCCGCTCGACCTCCAAGCAGCTGCTCGCCGAGCTGGGGCTGAGCCCCGACACCTACGTTAGGGACCTGACGGAGGACGAGGTCACGCGTCTGCGCGACGCGATCGACCGCCAGCTGACCGTCGAGGGCGACCTGCGCCGCGAGCGCTCCCAGGACATCAAGCGCCTGCAGGAGATCAACTGCTACCGCGGGCTGCGCCACCGCCGTGGCCTGCCGGTGCGAGGCCAGAAGACCAAGACCAATGCGCGCACTCGCAAGGGCCCCAAGCGCATGCAGGTCGCCGGCAAGAAGAAGGCGGGCAAGAAGTGATCCACACTTACGTCGGTTACGGGGTGATCAGCTGATGGCTGCCCCCAAGCGCGCCAGGGGAAGGCGCAAGCCCAAGAAGAACATTCCCATCGGTCAGGCCCACATCAAGACCTCCTTTAACAACACGATCGTTTCGTTGACGGACACCACCGGCAACGTGATCGCGTGGGAGTCCGCCGGTGGCGCCGGCTTCAAGGGGTCGCGCAAGTCGACTCCGTTCGCAGCTCAGGTGACCGCGGACGCCGCGGCCCGCAAGGGCCTTGAGCAGGGGCTGCAGAAGGTAGAGGTCTTCGTCAAGGGTCCGGGCTCCGGCCGCGAGACGGCGATCCGCTCGCTCCAGGCTGCCGGCCTCGAAGTCACAGGCGTCAAGGACGTGACGCCGCAGGCTCATAACGGCTGCCGGCCTCGCAAGCGACGCAGGGTCTAAGTCGTGGCTCACATACATCTCAGAGGAATCGTTTAATGGCACGAGACACAGGCGCACAGTGCAAGCAATGCCGCAGGGAGGGCCAGAAGCTCTTCCTTAAGGGCGAGCGCTGCCTGACCGACAAGTGCGGCGTCGAGCGCCGCTCATACCCGCCGGGCGAGCATGGCCGCGGGCGGCAGAAGCAGAGCGAGTACCGGGTTCAGCTGCGTGAGAAGCAGAAGGCCCGCCGCTACTACGGAGTGCTGGAGAAGCAGTTCCACGGCTACTACGAGAAGGCATCGAGCCAGCCCGGCATCACCGGCGAGAATCTGCTCACGCTGCTGGAGTGCCGCCTGGACAACGTGCTCGTGCGGCTCGGCTTCGGCGCTTCCAGGCGCCAGGCACGCCAGCTCGTGCGCCATGGGCATTGGACCGTGAATGGCCGCAGGGTCAACATCCCCAGCTACCAGGTCAAGCCCGGCGACGTGATCGCGATCAAGGCGGGCTCGCCCGCCACGCAGGTCGTCAAGGACGCGACCGAGCTGACCGGCCAGATTCCCGCGTGGCTGCAGGCCGATCACGAGTCGCTGACGGCGAAGGTGCTGCGCAAGCCGGAGCGTCGTGAGGTTGCCGCGCCGGTGCAGGAGCAGCTCATCGTCGAGCTGTACTCGAAGTAATCAACTTTCCCCGCGCCCTGCCCGCTCTTCGGGCTCCGGCGCGCCCACAGCCGGCGTCGGCAGGCGTCGGTGCCAGAACAAACCACAGAGGATCCTGATGCTCGACTTCCAAATCCCCCGGATCACAAGTGAGTCCGTCGATGACAACCGCGGCAACTTCACGATCGAGCCTCTCGACCGCGGGTTCGGCTACACCTTCGGGAACTCCCTGCGCCGGGTGCTGCTCTCCTCGCTCGCGGGCGCGGCGGTGACGAGCGTTCGCATCGAGGGCGTTGCCCACGAGTTCTCCACCATTCCGGGAGTGACCGAGGACGTCACCGACATCGTCCTGAACCTGAAGGGGATCGTCTGCCGGATGCACTCCGACGCAAGCGAGGTCGAGGCGCCGCTGGTGGTGACCGGACCGGGGGAGATCACAGCGAAGGACATCGACCTGCCCGCGGGCGTGGAGATCCTCAACCCCGAGGTCCACATCGCGACGCTCGAGAAGAAAACCAAGCTCGAGCTGTACATGACGATTGGCCGCGGCCGCGGCTACCGCCCGGCCGAGGAGAACAAGTCCGCCGACCAGCCGATCGGGGTGATCCCGATCGACTCGATCTTCTCGCCGGTGCGGCGGGTGGCCTATGCGGTCGAGGGCGCGCGTGTCGGACAGAAGACGGACTTCGACAAGCTCACGCTGGACATCGAGACCGATAGCTCGATCGACCCGCAGGCGGCGCTGCGCGAGGCCGCCGAGCTGTTGATCAGCCAACTCGCGATCTTCACGGATGCCGATCGCATCCAGGAGCTGCGCGCGGTGCCGGGCGGAGCGCTCGACGGCCACGGCCTCGCGGTTGGAAGCGGCGGCTCCCCGGCGGCCCTGCAGGGCGAGGAGTGGGGCATCCTGATCGAGGAGCTCGAGCTCGGCGTGCGCTCCTACAACTGCCTCAAGCGCGCCGGCATCCAGACCGTCGGCGACCTCATCTCCAAGTCCGAGGCGGAGCTCAACGCGATCCCGAACTTCGGCAAAAAGTCGATCGACGAGGTCATCGAAACGCTGCACACGCGCGGCCTGGACCTGCGTCAGGACTGAGCGACGGAAGCTCGC
Organism: Solirubrobacteraceae bacterium; assembly: GCA_036008645.1. Taxonomy (GTDB): domain Bacteria; phylum Actinomycetota; class Thermoleophilia; order Solirubrobacterales; family Solirubrobacteraceae; genus Palsa-744. The sequence continues at coordinate 634 of DASYNI010000029.1, read as the reverse complement.
CGGCGCAATTTGCTGTCAAGATGCACACTGAATGAGTCCAAGCAACGCACATGTGGCGCACAGGAATGTAAGACGCGGGGGAAGTATGTGTATTCATTTTAAACTCGGTATAGCCATGGTTAGACAGAGAAAAAATATAGATAACCTTCCTGCCCTCTCAGCGGCGTCAGCCTCGATGAGACACCAGAAGACATGAGACACCAGAAGACCAAACACAAGCTCAGCCGCGACTCGGCGCACCGCAAGGCGCTGCTGATGAACCTCAGCAAGGAGATCATCGAGCACGAGCGGATCAAAACGACCGAGGCGAAGGCCCGCGCGGTCAAACCGGAGGTCGAGCGGCTGATCACGCTGGCCAAGCGCCGCGATCTGCATGCGCGCCGCCAGGCGCTGTCCACGCTCGCGCAGGACAAGTTCGCGGTGCACAAGCTGTTCGAGGATCTCGCTCCCCGCTACGCCGATCGCCCCGGCGGCTACACGCGCATCCTCAAGCTCGGCCCGCGCCGCAGCGACTCGAGCGAGATGGTCTTCATCGAGCTCGTCTGAAGCCCGCGGGGCGGCGCGCTGGGCGATGGTGAGCAAGCTCACGGTCGAGTACGACGGGGGCGCCTTCGCCGGCTGGGGGCGCCAGCCC
>DASYNI010000028.1:0-82726 GCA_036008645.1 Solirubrobacteraceae bacterium | reverse complement strand
CGCGGGCACAAGGAGAAGGGCTACTACAAGGACACCCACCCCAACGCGCTTCTGGCCAAGACCTACACCGAGGTGATAGAGCGCTCCGGCGTCGATCCGCTCGAGGTCGAGGACGTGATCGCCGGGTGCGTCCAGCAGTTCGGCGAGCAGGGCTTCAACATCGCCCGCAACGCCTGGCTGCAGGCCGGCCTCCCGATCGAGACCCCGGGCACGACCGTCGACCGCCAGTGCGGATCGGCCCAGCAGGCCGTCAACTTCTCGGCCGCCCTGATCGCCGCGGGGGTCCACGACGCGATGATCGGCTCCGGCGTGGAGCACATGGGCCACCTCCCGTTTGCCGCGACGATGCAGACCCAGCAGGAGTTCGGCATGGCGTTCACGCCCTCGCTGATGGAGAAGCACAACATCGTTGGCCAGGGCCTTGGCGCGGAGATGATCGCCGACCAGTGGGAGATCTCCCGCTCCGAGCTCGACGAGCTCGCCGTGCGCTCGCACAAGCTGGCCCACCAGGCCACGCAGGAGGGCCGTTTTGAGCGCGAGATCGTGCCGATGCAGATCAACGGCGACACGTTCGTGACCGACCAGGGCATCAGGCCGGACACCAATCTGGAGGCGCTCTCGCAGCTCAAGCCCGCGTTCAAGCCCGACGGCAAGATCACCGCCGGCAACAGCTCCCAGATCTCAGATGGCGCCGCCGCGGTGCTGCTGATGTCGGCCGATAAGGCCAAGGCACTCGGGCTGACCCCGCGGGCGCGGGTCGTCGATCAGACGACCGTCGGCTGTGACCCGGTGAAGATGCTCGAAGGCCCGATCCCTGCCACGCGCAAGATCCTGGAGCGCAACGGCATGCAGATCGGCGATATCGACTTGATCGAGATCAACGAGGCGTTTGCTCCGGTCGTGGCCGCCTGGCAGCGCGAGCTGCGCCCCGACATGGACCGCGTGAACGTAAACGGCGGCGCGATGGCGCTCGGGCACCCGCTCGGCTCCACCGGTGCGCGCCTGATCACCACCCTGCTGCACGAGCTCGAGCGCTCCGACAAGGAGATCGGCTTCGTGACGATGTGCTGCGGCGGCGGGCTTGGAACCGGCACGCTGATCCAGCGGGTCTGACGCGCGATAGCCGGCGCAAGGCGGCGTCCTCGCTCGCTCGCGTACGGAGTACGCCACGCTCACTGCGTCCTTGCCTTGCTTGGCTCTCGCACGTCAGACCGGCGACCTATGGGCGGCGCGCGCTATCTCTTGTGGGCGCGCGCCGCGCTTGCCGTGTTTCCAGTCCAGGTGACGGCGACCGGCGCGAGGGCGAGCAGGTCGCCCCACGTGCTCGAGTCTGTTTCGCCGGTTGCCGGTAGGCCGTGAGTGGACTGGAAGCTCTTCAGGTTCGCCGCAGTGGTTGCGTTGAAGATGCCGGTGATTTCCTGGGCTGGGACAGCCGTTGCCAGGTGCTCCTGCATCCATAGAACCTGATCGCCGCTGGCTCCTTCTTTGAGTAGCGGAGCCGTGTCCTCGGGGGAGGGAACCTTGAGTTCGGGGTTCAGTGGTTCGGTCAGCGCCTTCCAGCCGGTTGAGGTCGTTTCCTGCCAGTCCCACCACGAGAGGCCGCTTGCGCCGTAGGCGCCGGCCAGGGAGCGGAAAGCCACCATTTCCGAGTTGCTCGGGCTCTCGTAAGTCTGACCCAGCGGCTCGATCGGACGCTCGTAGATCAGGTTCTGTTCGTAGGTCGTGGCGAAGATCCCCGCGACGCTTGTTCCGATGTCCTTCCAGTACATCTGGGGCGCATTGAACTGGGCGCCGCCGGGGCCAAGGAAGACCGAGTAGGGGAAGGACTCGTGGTAGTTGACGTAGGGGAAAGAGGCCAGGCCGATCGGATAGCTGGCGCCCACCTTTGCCCGCAGCGTTTCCATGTACTGCTGGGCGGCGGCGTAGTGGCCTTCGTATTCGCCCTCGGCGTCGATCACAAGGCAGTCGGCGCCGGTGGAGACCGCCTTTGCGCCCATTTCCGCCTCTCCGACAGGGTTGTTTCCGTAGACGAACTGCCATGCGCAGACCTTCAGGCCGGCGTTGTGGAGCTCTGCGACCAGTTCGGGCGAGAACTGCGACCAGTAGTTTTCGGGGCCGTCCGAGCTCTTGACGAAAAGCGTGCTGACGCCGTCTGCCTTCGCCTGGGCGATGATCGATGGAAGGCTGCCGCCGTTGGACGCGCTCACGTACCAGATCCACATCCCCTGACCGTCGAACGCGGTGCCTGTTGGGGAGGGACTGATCGTGGCGATTTTGGGCGGCGGCGGAGGGTGAAGTTTGCGCGATACGATCTTGATCGGCCCGAGCAGATTGGTGTGATGCCCGCTGCCGAGCAGGACCGTGATGCGGCCCGTGCTCGCGCCCCTGGGGATGCTCACGACCAAACCTTCGGAGGTCTTGCGCAGGCTCGCCTTGGGCGCATTGCGCGTAGTCGGCCCGACCGCTCGTTTGCGGTAGACGCTCGCGAAGGCGACGTTCATCTTCGGGCCAAGCTTGCTGCCCTTGACTAGCAGCGAGCCACCCATCGTTGAGGATGAGACTTCCCAAGGATTGCCGGCGCAACTGCCGTGCGGCACGCAGTCGGCCCCGGTGATCGCCGGTCCCTTGCTCTTGTAGGGCGCGGTGCCTCCCGCTGCGCCCGACCCGCTCGAAGAGCCGCTAGGGGCGAGCGCGCCTCCCGATTCGTAGGCGCCGAAGCTTGGACACGGCAGCGCGAGCGAGACCAACAGGACACTCGCCATCACTGTCAGCCAAGATCGCTTGTTTTCGATCTGCGGTGGCACGGTGAGTCTGGCGGGCCGCACGGTGAGGGACCGTAGCGGCTATGCGGGCCTCAACAGAAGGGTGCAGGAGAAGTTGCGGACCCTGGACAAGTGAAGGAGAGCCTGCACGGACAGCGACGCGGACCGGACATACCCAAGCGGTCGACAACTAGTTGTGGTATTATATGTCCAGTCTGTCCAGAATCTCGAGGAGCGGATGTGACCTGGCAACTTCAAGCAGCCAAGCAGCACTTCAGTGAGCTTGTCGAGCGCGCTCGAAGCGACGGTCCTCAGGTTGTCACCAAGCACGGCAGGGAGGCGGTCGTCGTTGTCTCGGCCGAGGAGTACCGGCGGCTACGAGGAGACGGACCAAGCTTCCTGCAGTTCATTCGTCAGGCTCCAGATTTTGACCAGCTGGACATAGCCCGTGCCCGCGAGACGGGTCGCGACATCGAGCTTTGAGCTTCCTGCTCGATACGAATGTCGTCTCGGAGATCCGTCGCGGTCGTGATCGCAACGTCCGTGCATGGGCCGAGGCGGTGGACGACGTTGACCTTCACCTCAGCGTGCTCACCCTCGGGGAGATACGTATGGGCATCGATCGCCTACGTAATCGCGACGCCGCTCAGGCGGACGTCTTCGCGCGCTGGCTTAGCGAACTAACCACCCGCTTCGCCGACCGAATTCTTGCCGTCGATGTGCGGGTTGCAGACGAGTGGGGGCGGCTGAATGCGGTTGCTCCTCGCAGCACAGTCGATAGCCTCCTCGCCGCTACCGCCCTCACACACGAGCTCACCGTCGTGACTCGCAACACCAAGGACTTCGAGGGCTGCGCGGTACGACTACTCGATCCTTGGGAGTACGAACGGCCGACGAGCTGACGACGCTCAGCTGCCCCAGCGAAAGCCGACCGGCGCAGGCGCTAGCGGCAGCGGGCTGCCTGGCAGGTCCGCGGGCGGCGCTGGCATGTTCCATCCGGACGGCGCCACGTCGTTGGATGCGTCTGGATGGAACAGGCTTGCCAGATACTGAATCTGGCCGCGCCCCGGTCCGAGCTCTGACTGGCCGCCGCCGTAGCAAGCGATCCCCCGTGCCTCACAGTGCTCATAGACCGCGAATAGGTCCTGCAGGCTGCCGATGCGCGAGGGCTTGACGTTGATGCACCTGGGCGCAACGGCGAGCGCCTCGATGTCCGCGACCTCATGGATCGGGGCGTCCCAGGTCACCCGCGACATATGGGGAGCAAGGACCGCTTCGGTGTCCGGCGTGAGCTTGGGGTCCTCGATCCACGCCTCCAGGAACGCCTCGGCGACGCGGCGGTAGAGCTCCGGGTCAGCCGGGTTGTCGACGATTGTGCCTTCGTAGAAGCCCTTCAGGTCGACCGAATCGACGACGTCCAGCTCAACCAGGGAGGCGACGAAATCGTCGTCCCAGGAGACGGTGGGATCCAGCTTGAAGCGCATCTGCGGGGCGATCGCAAGGCGCTTCTTCAATGGGTCGAGAGTCGCGGGGTCACCCAGGCGAGTCGAGACAACGAACCGCAGCGGCGCAGGCTGCCGGCCGAGCGCTGCGTGCAGCGAGATGCCGGCCTGCCGCAGAGCCAGATCGAGCGCCGCGGACTCGTAGGCCCAGATCCGGTAGCGCCGGTAGGCCGGCTGGCCCGGCGTGAGCGCTCCGAAGAGATCGAGCTGCGCCAGCCGCTGCGAGAAGGAGGCGAGCGTCATATCGCCGGTTGGCAGAGCGATCGGGTCCAGTACATGCAGCTCCGGGTCGTAGATCACGTCCTCGCCGACGCCCTCCTGCCCGGCTCCATGCAGGTGGACGACGGTGGTGCGGCGCTCGAACTCGGGGGAGTAGCGCACGCTCAGCGGCTCCAGCTCCACCCGCTCGATCACGAGCGGCAGATCTCGCACGAGCGCCCAAAGGCCGCCCTTGAGCGTTTGCCCGGTCACCGTGCCTGTGCCTCCAGCCTTGCCACGAGATCCTCCAGCTTGAGCTCCTCCAGCTCGCCCGAGACCGCCTCCAGCTCGCCGGCGCAACGCTCGATCAGCGCCTTGCCCTCCTTGACCAGCTCCAAGGTCTCTCGGAGGCTCGCCTCGCCGGAGTCCAGGCGCCTGACGATCGTCTCCACGCGCGCTGACGCGTCCTCGTAGCTGAGCTTCTGCTCCTCGCTCATGAGTCCTCCCTCACCTGCGCCTCCACGGTGGAGTCGGTGAAGCGCAACAGTACATCACGTGCTCTGCGAGCCGCCGCTGCGCTGCTGACCGCCTCGCCGGTGTTGGTCTGCACCAGCGCATAGCCGCGTTGCAGCGTGCGCTGCGGATCGTGTGCGTCGAGTGCGAGCGTGAGGCGCGCAAGCTCACCGGGGCGCTTGCTGCGTGCGTCGTGGAGCGCGCCGTCGGCCTTGCTCACGATCGCCGCCAAGCGCCGCCGGGTCATCTCCTGCTCCGTCGTGATCCGCCGGCGCGATGCTGCGCGAGCCTCGCGCAGCTGCTGATGAAGGCCGCGGCGCTGGCGCGCAAGATGCTCCGTCGGGGCTCTGCAAAGGGCGGCGAGCAGCCGCGCCCGGCCAAGGACGGCCCTGCCGGCACTCGCGCGCAGCCGCTGCGCCTGGTCGGCCAGAACGCCGCGCGCCTTGGCGCAGTCGACCGGCACCGCGACCTCGGCTGCGTGCGTAGGTGTGGAGCAGCTGACGGCGGCGACGTCGTCGAGCAGCGTCCTGTCGGTGTGGTGTCCAACCGAGGCGATTACCGGGATCGCAAGCAACGCCACCGTTCTGCACAGGGTCTCGTCGCAAAAGCAGAGCAGATCCGCAAGCGAGCCTCCGCCGCGGGCGACGATCGCGACCTCCACCTGCCCTGAGGCGGCGAGGTCCTGCAGCGCTCTGGTGATCGCCGGAGCGGCATAGCGGTCCTGCACCGGCGCGAAGGCCCACACGATCCTGCCCGACCAGCCGCGCCGCGCAAGGCCAGCCAACACATCGTCGCGCGCCTTGCCACTCTCGCTGCAGACGACTGCGATCGTGCGCGGCAGCGCGGGCAGCGTCAGCCGCTTCTGGCGCTCCAGCAAGCCCTCTGCATCGAGCGTCTTGCGCAGCCGCTCGATCCTTGCCAGCAGGTCTCCCTCGCCCGCGATCCGCAGGTCGGAGACCGAGAAGGAGAACGCGGGCGAGGAGGAAGCGCTGCCGGCGTAGTAGTCGCAGCCGCCCTCCACGACGACCTGCATCCCCTCCGCAAGCTCGCCCACCCGGGCGAGCATCTGCTCCCAGTCGCGCAGCCAGGCGGCACACGGCACCGCGCCGCCCGCGTCGCGCAGCTCGAAGTAGGTCCGCGCCCGCGCCACGCGCAAGTTCACGATCTCGCCGATCAACTGCACTCGGGTGAATGCGCGCAGCCTCCGTTGCAGCGCCGCCGCATACTCGCCGACCGGATAGGGGCCCGGCAGGCTGCTGCCCGGGATGCCGAGCGCCGTCCCGGAGGGCTGCTGCTGTTCTGGCATCTGCGCAGCAGGATAGGAGTCGTCTCGGCTGTCGCCACTGCGCGCCGGCGGTAGGATCGTCACAGGATGGGTCCCTGCCTCACACGGCGCAGCTGCTAGCGAATGGCCAAGGCCAGCAAGCGTCGCTCGCGCAAGCGTCGCTCCAGCTCGGGCGCGGGCAGGACCGCTGGCGCCGCTGCGCCGGCGGCTGGCGACGCCATCGCCGTCGCAGCCCCAGAGGGTGAGTCGGTGGCTGCGCCTGCAGCTCGCCCGCGCCGCGCTTCGGCGCAGAGGGCAAGCAGGCAGGCCGGCGCGCAGACTCCGGTCTCGCGTCGTTACGGAGAGCGCCCGCGGCCCCCGTGGCATCCGCTGCCGCTCTCCGAGCTGCTGATCCTGGTGGGCGCGATCGGTGTGGTGGTCGGCTTTAGGCGCGGGGTCTCCCACGGCGGCGCGCCGCTGCTTGCGGGGATCGCGGCGGTTGCACTGGGCACCCTGGAGGTGACCCTGCGAGAGCACCGCAGCGGCTTTCGCTCGCACACGGTGATGCTCGCCGCGCTGCCGGTCGTCGTCTTTCACTCCGTCGTGGCGCTTGCCATCTCCGCGTTTGCCCGCATCCCGCCGGTCGCGACGGTGGGCCTGTTCGCGCTCGATCTGGTTCTTTTCCTGGCGTTGTTCAAGTTGCTTCGCAGCAACTTCCTGACGGCGCGGACGAGGGCCGCCGGGCGCGGCTGACCCTGGGCCAAGAAGGTCTTTCAAAAAGATCGGCACGCCAGGATGTGCACCTGGACACGGCGCTGGATCGCCACGTGACGGCTTGCACGTGCCACCAGCACGCGCTGCGCTCGCGTCGCCCAGCTTGGTCCAGGCACCCCCCGACCGCACCGCCTATTTTGAAAGACCTTCTATGCGCCGCTGAGCGAAGGCAAGTGAGTCTCGCCCGTGTGGGCCGCCTCGCCTTGGTCCTGCCCGAAACGGCTGAGGTGCTCCAGGCGCGCGATCTCCCGCTCGCCCAGCACGCGGGCGGGGTGATCGGCCGGCAGGCCGCGGATCAGCGTTCTTATGCGGTTGCGCAGCTGCAGCGCGAAATGGGGGGTGGAGGCGCCCATCAGCTCGCGCACGTCCTCCACGGTTGGCTCGTGTGAAAGCCGGCTTGGGTCCTCTGCTTGACTCATTGTCTGGTTCCTGGCTATCCGCGTAGTTGGTGGAGCTCTTTTTGCCCGGTGTCCGCGATCACGGCACGAGGCTTGGCTGAGGCGTGGGCGTCGAACGGGTGACACCGCGTAGAAGCGCATCCAACTGGGACTGCGTCTGCAGCGAGATCGCCTGCTGATCGCCGATCAGCCAGCCGCGATTGTAGACACCGCGGACCGGCTGCGATTCCGGGGTGTGGCCGTAGCTGGGCTCGATGTCTTCCAGGTAGCGGGCAAGTGCACGCGGAATGCCTTGCTGGCTGCTGAGCAGCAGCAGCGGCGCGTAGTCGCCGGTCGCTGCGAGTAGGGCGGTTGCCGGGGCGTCGAGCGGTCTTGCAGTGCGCGCGAACACGAGCCCGTGCCCCGGTTCGTCGACTCCCCACCCGAAGTGCCCGTTCGTGAACGCCGCGACCTTGATCGCATTTTCGATTGGCCCGGCGGCGCCGATGCGGGTCGCTTCGCCCGTGCGCTGCAGGAAGGAGACAGTCGCTTCGCCGATCGCGCTTTCCGGGCCGATTGCATAGCTCGCCGGATGCCCGAGACGCGCGAGCGCGGCGGCCGTGGCACGCGGCACGCCTGCGGAGTCGACGAGCAGGATCGGAGCGCCGCTCTCGGCGGCCAGGCCGGCGGCTGGCATCGAGAGGGCGGCGGGAGCGCTCGCGCTTGCGATGATCGCCGCCGCAGTGTGGCCTGCATGCAGACGCTGGACCAGTGCGGCAATCCGTCCGGCGAGCACGTAGGAGGTGCTGCCGTGCAAGATCAGCGCCCGGTAGCCCGCGGGTGCGCTGGTGCCTACCGCGATCACCTGGGCGCCACCGAGCGCCGGCGAGCCCAAAGGATGCATCGCTTCAAGAGCCGCCGCGCTAACCGCCGGCAGTTGCCCGCCTTCGGCGTAGAGGATCGGCGCATTGAGCGGGGCAGCCGCCAGCGCCGATGCCGCCAGGGCGGCTGGCCAATCGCCCGTTTCCACGATCACGACCGCTCGCGGCCTGGTGGCGGGCGTGAGGCCCGGGTACACCGCGCGCGCGACGGCTGCGGCGTCGAGCGCCGCAGTGGCGCCGCCAAGACGCGTCGTGTTGGCCGTCACGATGCCACCGGCCCCCGATGTCCCGAGCAGCGTGCTCGTCTCGGCGGACTGGCCCGTGCCTGCGGGGGACTGCTGGGAGCCGGAGCCGCTGATCGCGCTCTTGCCGCACCCGGCGATCAGCAGCGCTAGCGCTGCCAGCAGCATCAATGACTTAGCCGGCTGCATCGCGGGGCAGCTTAGACCGTGCTTGGGACGGCTACGCCGAGTCCTGCCGATGCCGGAAAGTGGGAGATGAAAGCCGATAGCGCGCCGCCGGACGGTCGCTTGCGCTGCAACCGTCATTGCAGTCTGGTAGCGTGCCCGCCTCAACGCCGAATCTCTGACCAGATGTCAGAGAGCGGGGGACCCAAGTTGTTGGGGCGAGTCTCGCGGTGAATCCGTGGGAGGCGCAGGCTCTTTCAGCGCCAGCCCGTCAGCTAACTCCGCAGGCCGACGAAAGAGGTAGCTGTGCGGGCCCGAGCCCTCATAACAACGCTTTCGAGCATTGCGATTGCCGCAGCAGCCATTCCTGCCGCCGCGAGCGCCACCACGAACGCGTCCGCGTCGGCCACGTCCACAACGGGCGGCACGACTGCGGCCCCGCCCAGCACTGGCTCCTCCGGCGGCGCGAGCTCTACGACCAACAGCAAGGCAAGCAAGAAAGCCAAGACGGTCTCCGTCACCGTCCATGCTCCGATCACGGCCCCCACGCCCAAGCTCGAATATCACGGTCCCGTCTACGAGCTAGTCAATGGCAAAGTGATCCCCTACGTCGCTCCGCCGCCGGCCAACACCGTGCTTGGCAGCACCGGTGGAGACCCGGTCGCCGCGGCCGCCTCGGGCCGGCCGGAGCTGCTTGTTCCGGGCTCCACAGCGGAGCTGATCGAAGGTTTGGCGGCGGCTCCTGAGGCCGCGCCCAAGGCGATCCAGGAGATGATCTGGGCGGGAAACCAGATCATCGGCAAACCGTATGTCTACGGCGGCGGCCACGCCTCCTTCAAGTCCTACGGCTACGACTGCTCGGGCACCGTCTCCTTCGCCCTGCACGGCGCCGACCTGATCAAGACGCCGATGGACTCCGGCGAAATGGAGAGCTGGGGCGAAAAAGGCGTCGGCCGGTGGGTGACGATCTTCGCCAACGCAGGCCACGCGTACATGACAATCGCGGGGCTGCGCCTGGACACGAGCCCGGTCGATGACCCCTCCGATCAGAACGGTCCGCGTTGGCGCCCGCTGCGACCCGAAAACGCCGGCTTCGTGATGCGGCACCCCGTGGGGCTCTGAGAAGTCACTAGTGCTGCAGGCGGGAACGCTTCGCGTGCGGCTCCCAACTCGGCTACGCTTGAGTTTCCCGCCGAAGACTCATAGGAGGAACGCATGGCCGGCTTGACCGGGCGCATGTCCACCGTTGTGAAGGCCAAGGTCTCGAAACTGCTCGACAAGGCAGAAGACCCTGGCGAGACGCTCGACTACAGCTATCAAAAGCAGGTCGAACAGCTTCAGAACGTCAAGAAGGGCATCGCGGACGTCGTGACCGCGAAGAAGCGCCTGCAGATGCAGGAGAGCACGCTCAAGCAGCAGCTGGTCAAGCTCGACACGCAGGCGCGGCAGGCGGTCGCCGCCGGCCAGGAGGATTTGGCCAAGGCTGCGCTGGAACGCAAGAACGTCGCCCAGACCGAGCTCCAAGGGCTCGACACTCAGGTCGCCGAACTGGAAGAGCAGCAGCAGAAGCTGACCGACTCCGAGCAGAAGCTGCGCGCCAAGATCGAAGCCTTCAGGACCAAGAAGGAGGTCATCAAGGCTCAGTACTCCGCAGCGGAGGCCCAGGTCCGGATCTCCGAGGCGGCAACTGGCGTCGGCGAGCAGATGGCGGACGTCGGGCTTGCGATGCAGCGCGCCGTGGACAAGACCGAAAACATGAAGGCACGAGCCGACGCGGTGCAGGAGCTCGAAGCGGCGGGCGCCTTTGAAGACATCACGCAGCTCGGCCCCGGCGAAGACGACATCGATCGTCAGCTGAAAGCGCTCTCGAGCTCCTCGGCTGTCGATGACGAACTGGCCAAGATGAAGGCTGAGATCGGCCAGGGCGGCGGCACGCCGGCGCCCAGCCAGCTTGGCAGCGGCGACGGAGAGGGCGCCTCCTCGGGCGAGCAGAGCGCATGATCGTCCGCATATCCGGCGAGGACCAGTATCGCCTCGCCGACGGGGATGGGAGAATCGCGGAGCTCGAGGATGCGGCCGTGCAGGCTGTCGAGGGGCAGGACTCGGCGCAGTTCGCAAGTTCCTACAAAGCGCTGCTCGACTACGTGCGAGGCAACGGGCAGCGAGTCGCCGACGACGACCTGGAGACCTCAGACCTGATCTTGCCGCCGGCGGATCTGACCCTTGCTGAGGCGCAGCAGGAGTTCACTGGCGAGGGGCTGATTCCGGACTGAGTGAAAGCTTCACACGTCTGGCAGGTAATGGCATGCCAGATCTGAAGTCGCGCCTACGACAGCCTTACGTGGATAGCTTGCTTGGTGGGCTGTGTGGACAGCCCGACGCTGCCCTCGGCGCTTACGACCTCATAGTGAGGAAATGCAGGCAGAAACTCCTCGAGTGCGATCTTCGCCTCCAAGCGCGCCAGCGGTGCTCCCAGGCAGTGGTGGATTCCCTCGCCGAAACCGAGATTGCGCAGGGGCTCACGTCCGACGTCGAAGCGTTCAGCGTCCATCCAGCGCTCCTCGTCACGGTTGGCCGCACCAAACAGCAAGAGAACTCGTGAACCGCTTGGGATGAGATGTCCATGCAGTTCGACGTCGGACGTCGTCGTGCGAAACGAGTGTTGGAGAGGGCTCTCCCAACGGACGACCTCCTCTACGGCTGCAGGCACACGTGACGGGTCGGCGATCAGCTCCGCCCGCTGGTCGGGATATTCGGCCAGGATCAGCAAAGCATTGCTAATCAGGCCGAACGTGGTCGCAGCGCCAGCGGCAAAGAGCAGCGTGGAGAGCCCGACGAGCTCTTCCTCGTCGACCGCCTTGGCCGAGCGGGCCCGGACGAGGTCGCTGAGGATGTCTTGACCAGGCGAGTCAACCTTCAGCGCCGCCTGATGGGCAAGATAGGCCCGGACATCCATGGCTGCCTGGACGGTGCTCTCCGGTATCTCCGCCTCACCTGGAACGCGCCACATCATCTGGTCGGTCCATCGTTCGATGCGACGCAGATCCTCCAGTGGCAAACCGAGGAGATGGCTGAAGACGGTTAGCGGGATCGGCTTCGCGAAGTCCGTCAGCAGCTCAGCCTCATCGCGCGTCGCAATGCGAGCGATCAGCCCTCGAATCGTGCTCCGGACGAAGGGCTCGAGGTCACTGATCGCTTTGGGAGTGAACCACCTCTTCACCAGATCGCGCAAGGCGCCATGACCCGGAGGGTCCTGCTGCAGGAAGTCTCCGCGGCCAAACATGATTCGGTCGGTGCCGTCAAAGTCGACGCCGTGAGCATGGGAGAAGGTCGGCCAGTCGCGTGCGATTGCCTGGACGTCCACGAATCGTGTTGCCACCCACACGTCGAAGCGCTCAGAATAGAAGACCGGATGGTGACGCCGCAGCTCGGCGAACAACTCGTATCGATCAGCGGCGAGTACGAACGGATCGAAGTCGGACGGTGATGGCGAAATCGAGCTTGTCATCGTGTGATTATACTACATAGGGTTGGACTTTTGCGGCGGCCATTCCTTGAAGACGGCTCACGGTCTGAGCGTCAGATAAGTGATCTGCTCGCGCTCACGTGTGGCGACCGATCGCTGTATGGCGTCGCAGATCTCTGCGCAGCGATAGCCGTCCTGGAAGTCGGCGCCGAGCGGTGTGAGGCTGTGATGGCCCGCGATCGTGTCAAGCAGGTGGTCGATCTGGTGGGTAAAGGTGTCGCCCCAACCGATCTCGTGTCCAGGGTGCGGCCACCACAGCTGCATGTATGGATGACCCTCTCCTGTCACGCGGATCGTCTTGATCGCGTTGTCTCTGGTCGTGTGCAGGAGGTCGTTGATGTGCTCGGAGGTGAAGCCAAGCGTCCCTTCAGTGCCGTCGATCTCGAATGCGCATCTGCTGCCGATCCCACCCGCGATGCGGGATGCCTCCATCGTCCCGCCCGCGCCCGTTGCGAACTCGATCAGCGCACCAAACGCGTCGTCCACCTCCACGCGGCCTGCTGCGCGCTCGGCGATGAGCGTCCGCGATGAGGCCGTGACGGCAGTCGGCTCGCCGACCAGGAAGCGCGCGAGGTCGACGAGGTGTGATCCGAGATCTCCGATAGCGCCGCCAGCCTCGACTCCGCGGTCGCGCCAGGTGAGTCCCCGTTCCTCCAGAGCCGAAGATACGAGGAACTGTGCGCGAAAGTGGATGATCTGGCCGATCTCCCCAGCTTTGATCATCTCGTAGGCGAGCCGCACAGCGGGGGTGAAGCGGAAGTTGAACCCGCACGTGTGCACCACGCCCGCGCTCTCGGCGGCCTGCCACATCGCATATGCCTGCTCTGCGTCGGTGGCCAGCGGCTTCTCGCACAGGACGTGCTTACCCGCATCCGCAGCGGCGATCGTCGGCTCCGCATGCAGCGCGTTGGGCGCGGTGTTGATGAACAGTTCCACGTGCGGGTCGCCAAGCTGCTCCCGCCAGTCCAGCGTGCGCTTTTGCCACCCATACAGATCGCAGGCTTGTGCAAGGGCGGTCTCGTTCCGGCCGGCGATTGAGACTAGCGCCGGCCGCAACTCCCGCTCTCTGAGCATCGCGGCGTCAAGCAGCGCCTTGGCGTGTGCCTTCGCCATGAATCCACTACCAAGCAGTCCAACTCCAAGCGTCTCGGGCGCGCTCATGCGAGTAGTCCTTGGGGGCAGAAGGATGCACCGAAAGACCAGCCGTTCCGGCGCCTGTTTGCGTGATCCATCTTTGGGCTCACCACTCCTCCGCTGGAATCTGGGGAGTGACCTTAACCGGCTCATATTTGCTCGAGAGCACAACGTCGATGCGCTCGATCACCTTCGCGAAGGCCTGAAGGTAGAGCTCGATCACCTGCGGCTCCTGCACATACAACGGCTCGCGATCAGGGCCAAGCACGAACGAGCGATCCAGCAGGCGTGATGACTGCGGGAAGCTGTCTGGATCCCACGGCCGCAAAGGCTGCTTGTCCACCTTTGGGCTCCACGGGCTGTAGCTCTCGCGCCGGAAGGCCGGCTGTGCCGGCAGAGGCCACAGTTGCCACGTCGAGGCTGCGATTCCCTCGGCGCGCAGCGCGTAGAGCAGCCGGTCGCGGAACTCCACATCTGTCCCGTCCCATCCGAACTTGGCTGGATCGAGACGCAGGCGATAACGGAAGAAGACGCTCTGAAGACCGTCCGGGATGTATGGCGTTTCGAGTCCTGCGATCTCCGAGAGCCCCGCGGTGAGGATCGCGGCGTTGCCTTGAGAGCGGCTGTTGTAGGCGTCGAGGCGACGCAACTGCGAGCGCGCCAGCGCCGCGGTGATCTCGTGGATGCGGTAGTTCCAGCCGATCCCTCGAGACCAGAAGGCGCGCACCTCGCCGGGCTGCGGTCGGGGAGTGTCCTCGCCGAAGATCGCAAGCCGCCGCGCGGCGGTGAAGATCTGTTCGTCATCGGTGACGAACAGGCCGCCCTCGCCTGCGCTGAGGTTCTTGGCGCCGTTGAGGCTGAAGCCAGCGCTTGTCCCAAGCGTGCCCGTCTTGCGGCCGTGGTAGATGGATCCGTGCGCTTGCGCCGCGTCCTCGACGATCGGCAGGCCATGGCGCTCAGCGATCGCCTTCAGCGCCTCCATGTCGGCCGGCAAGCCGTGTATGTGCACCGGCATGATCGCCGCCGTGCGGTCGGTAATCAGCCCCTCGACCAAGGCGGGATCGATATTGAACGTGCGCGGATCGATGTCGCAGAAGACGGGGACTGCGCCCGCGTGCAGCACGGCCATCGGCGTCGCGACGAAGCTGAACGCCGGCAAGATCACCTCATCGCCTGGTTCCACGCCGCATGCGACCAGCGCGCAGTGCAAAGCGGCAGTGCCGCTGTTGACCGCTAGGCAGTGCTTCACGCCGCAGAAATCCGCAAACTCCTCCTGCAGAGCGGTGACCTCGATGCCATAGGCACCCCACAGCTCGCCACGATCCAGGACCGTCTCGATCGCATCGCGATCGGCCTGGACGATCTCAGGCCAATGGTGATGCATGTCTGCCGACACCACCGGATCGCCACCCTCGATCGCAAGCAGGTTCTTCGTATCGCTCGCCACAGTACCTCCAGGCCAGATTGGCGCCGAGATCGACCGATCCAGGCGTATTGTCATCGATGCCAAGAGATCTAAACAGCTTTTGGCATCGATGTCAATCCAGGCGAAATAGGTATCTGGGCTGCACAGGTGACGCCCGTTTGGGAGCGGCGGACGACCAGCTCGGCGGGGTTCGTTCTTGGTCAGCTACAGCCGCAGGAGCGGCGGACGACCAGCTCGGCAGGGATCCGCACCTCGACCCGGGGGTGCGGTCCTTGGAGTCGCTGCAACAGCACGGCGGCGGCGCGCCCACCGGCCTCCCGGGCGTGCAGCGCTATGGCGGTCATGGGAGGGTCGAGGACGTCGCCGAGTCGGGGGTCGTCGAAGCAGACCAGCGCCATGTCCTGCGGCACGCTGACGCCTGCGTTGCGCAGCGTGCGCAGTGCTCCGACGGCGAGGATCTCGCTCCCGGCCACGATCGCTCTCGGGGGCTCTGGGAGACCCAGCAGCGCCGCAGTGGCCTGTTCGCCGCTGTCCTCCGACCAATGGTCGTCGCCGGCCTGGACGTAGTCTCCCGGGAGGTCGAGGCCGGCCTCCGAGATCGCGCTCTGGAAAGCTTCGCGGCGCTCGTCGGCGCTGGTGTGGCCTCTCGGGCCGCCCACATACGCGATGCGGCGGTGACCGTGCTCGATCAGATGTCCTACGAGCAGATCAGTCCCCTTGCGGTTGTCGAACAGTACCTCTCCGTCTCCGGCTCCCGGCGGCACGGCGAGCTGGTCGAAGAAGACGACGGGCACGCCACAGGGCACATATCCGCCGGAGCTGGCCAGCAGGATGCCGGCGACCCGATGCGAGACCAGCGTGGAGAGGGCTGCGGTCTCCTTGGCTGGGTCTCGCTCGCTGTTCATCAGCAGCACCTGGTAGCCGGCCGGCTCGAGCACGTCCTGGGCGCCCTTCAGTGCAGTGGCGAAGAAGTCGAGCGCGACGTCGGGCACGATCACGCCGACGAACGGAGAGGATCGTGTGCGCAGCGAGCGCGCGACCGCGCTGGGGGCATAGCCCAGCTCGCGCATCGCGTCGAGCACCTTCAGGCGCGTGCGCTCGTTGATGAGCGGGCTTTCGCGCAGCGCGCGTGACACCGTCGAGGTCGATACGCCCGCGGCGGCGGCGACGTCTGAGACGGTCGGATGGCGGAGCGGCCCCGCTGGCTGCTGGTCGTTCATGGCTTGGTCCGCTCGGAACTAAAGCAGCTTATTCATGAGATCGATCCCAGGAGCAGTTGACATCGATGCCAATGACCGGTTACAGTCGTTGGCATCGATGACATTACCGCTGAAGCAGCTACCGAAGGAGCATTAGATGAAGCTTGGCGTCGTATCGAGCGCGCTCGTGCAGCTCGACTTGCCCGAGGCGCTGGATCGGGTCAGGGAGATGGGCCTGTCGGCGATAGAGATCGCGTGCGCTGGCTGGCAGTCGAATCTCCGCCACGGCGATCCCGCGGTGCTCGCCCACGACGTCGACGCCCGCGCGCGCTGGGTTGAGGAGTTCGCCTCGCGCGATCTGGAGATCAGCGCGCTGAGCATTCACGGTCGCCCGCTTTCGCCCGATCCGCAGGTGGCGCAGACCTATCGCCAACAGTTCAATGACGCATGTCTGCTGGCACAGCAGATCGGCGTGACGCGCCTCACGCTGCTTGGCGGCTTGCCCGAGGGGGCGGAGGGGCAGACCTCGCCGGCATGGGTGGTCAACGCCTTTCCCCTCGATCAGGCCGATGTGCTGGAGTGGCAGTGGGAGCAGCGCGTGATCCCCTACTGGACCGAGCAGGCGAAGGTCGCCGATCACCATGGCTGCCGGTTGTGCTTCGAGATGCACCCGATGGACGTGCTCTACAACCCGCGCTCGCTTTTGCGGCTGCGCGAGGCCGTTGGTCCTGTCGTAGGCGCCAACTTCGACCCTTCACATCTGTGGTGGCAGGGAATCGAACCGTTGGAGGCATTGCGGGCGCTTTCTGACTGCATTTACCACGTGCATGCCAAGGACACTCAGGTCAATGAGCACGTTGCACGCGTCAATGGTGTCCTCGACGCGACGCCGTTCGGACGGCTGGCAGAGCGCTCGTGGAGCTTTCGCACGGTTGGCTACGGTCACGATGCTTTGTTCTGGCGGCAGTTCGTCAGCACTCTGCGGGAGATCGGCTATGACGATGTGCTCAGCATCGAGCACGAGGACGAGTACATGGACTTGCTCGAGGGCCTGCAGAAGGGCGCGGAGTTCCTGCGCCCCCTGATCCTCACAGAGCCCCAGACCGTCGCGTGGTACGAACTGGCCGACGCAGAGAGCGGGAGTCTGTGAGCCCTCGCGTTCGAGTGGGGCTGATCGGTGCGGGGATGATCGCCCAGGCGGCGCACCTGCCCAATCTGGCCGCGCTGCCCGATCGCTTCGAGGTTGTGGCGCTCGCCGATCCAAGCGAGACGGTTCGTGCAGTGGTGGCCGCAAGGCATCACGTTCCAGACGGCTATGCGGATTGGCGCGAAATGATCGATCGCCACGAGCTCGACGCCGTCCTGATCTGTGCACCCCATGCGGTGCACGTCGAAGCGACGCTAGCCGCCCTGGAGGCCGGGCTGCACGTGTTCGTCGAGAAGCCGCTGTGCATCGATCCGGCCGACGCCGACCGCATCATCGCGGCGCGCGAACGGCATGGGCGCGTGGTCCAGGTCGGCTACATGAAGCGCTTTGACCCCGCTTACGAGAGGATGGCAGAGGAGCTGCCGGCGAATGCAGGCGAGCTGTGCTTCGTCGATGTCATAGCCCACGACCCGATCCTCAACAAGCCTTCGCTGTTCTGCTCAGATGAGATCGTGGTGGGAGAGGACGTTCCGGTCGAGGTGCGTCGCGAGGGGGAGCGGTCGCTACGAGCACAGCTGCTGGCGGCCGTCGGCTCCGACGATCTGGCGGAGGTCGGCCCGTTCGCAACGGTCTACCTCGACGCGCTGATCCATGACGTCAACCTCGTCAACGGCCTGCTGGAGCGGATGGGCGAGCCGCTGCCAGCTGCGATCGAGTCCACGAGCTGGTGGGGGAGTGGCGCCGGCGCGACGATTGCGTTCACGCTCGCCAACGGGGCGCGCTGGAACTGCACGTTCCTGTGGCTGCCTGGCCTGCAGTCGTTCCGGGAGCACGTCGCTCTCTACTTCCGCGACTCCGTACGCACGCTCACCTTCGCCGCCCCATACTTGCACAAGCACCCGACGATCTATGAGGTGGATGGCGCGGATGGCGAGGCGCGGCAGCGCAGTGTCTTCACCTCGCATCGCGGGAGCTATCGGGGCGAGCTCGAGCATTTCTACGACTGCATCGTAAGCGGGGCCAACTGTCGAACGCCGGCAGAGCTCGGGAGGGCTGACGTCATGCTCTTGCGAGATGCGTTCCTCTGGGGGTTGCCTGATGGCAGCGACTTGAGAGTGCCCATGCCAGAGGTGTCTCAGGAACGAGCTGAGGAGTTGCCAAGAGTCAGCAGTTGACGCTGACGGATGAACAGGGCACAGGCAGTGGGCGAGGGTCGTTGCCCACGCGACTTGCGTGGTGAATCTGATCATGGGAGGAAGTTCAATGAGGAAGTATGTGTGTGTGGGCGTGGGGCTGATGATGACGCTGGTGATCGCAGGTTGCGGCGCGAGTAACAGCAATCCAAACAAGACCGCATCAAACGGTGGCGCGACGGGATCCTCGAAGCCATATGCAGAACTGCGTTGGGGTATGCCCACGTTTCCGGGCGATATAGATTTCAACAAGACTCCCTACGGTCAGGCAATCCAGGTGGAGTCGTTGGCAGTGCAGGGTCTGATGGAATTCGAACCGGACGGGAAAGTCCGGCCGGGCTTGCAAGCTCAGTAGAACAGCCAAATCCGACTACGTTCGTCTACCATCTGAAGTCAGCAAAGTTCTCGGACGGCAGGCCCATGACTGCGGCTGATGTGGTGTTCTCGCTGGGTCGCAACATCCGCGACAAGGAATCTTGGACGAAGAGCTATTGGGAAGATGTTGCTTCGATCACTGCGCGCGACAGCTCGACAGTGGTCGTAAAGCTCAAGCGGCCGAGTGCGATCTTTCAGGGAATCGTAGCGTTCAGCGGCGCAGTGATAGAGAAGGCGGCTGCTGAAAAGATGGGCGAAAAGGCGCTTGGCACGCCTGGTCACATGCTGATCGGCACGGGGCCATGGAAGCTTGACAGTTATACGCCGGAATCAAAGGTCCGCCTTTCGCGTAACCCTTATTGGACCGGACCGCGCCCGCCGGCAGAAAAGATCAGCGTCGAATTCTTCAAGACCGAAGCGGCGATGGCGCTCGCGCTGCGCTCCGGAGCGATCGATGGCGCCAACGAATACGTATCGCCAAAGATCTTCGCGAACATCCCTGGCACCCGTAAGTTGAGTGCACCGGGAGCAACGGTCACTCTCATGGTCGCGAACACAAAGCGCCCACCCTTCAATGACGTGCATGTGCGCCACGCTCTGGTATATGCAACTGACGTCAAAGGTATGATCAACGCGCTTTATCCGGGTGGAGATGCAACGGAAGACCCGACGATCATGCCAGCAAGCCTCTTTGCCAATCTCGGCTCACAAAGCGAAGTCGAACGAACCCTGGCGACGCTGCCGAAGTACGAATTCAACCTGGCCAAGGCAAAGCAGGAACTCGCCAAGTCTGCATACCCGCACGGCTTCACCACGCCGATTGAAGTCGCGCAGGTCAATGAATCAGGAGTGTCTTCGGCCCAGATCCTGGCGTCGGATCTGGCAAAGATTGGCGTGAAAGCCAACGTCGAGGAGTTGACGGCCGGCCAGGAAGTCGGGTGGCTCACAGCAAAAGCGACGTTGGCGGTCGTGAGCACAGGCACCGCGTATGACGACCCAGAAGGAATCATGTCGACGAGGATCGCTCCAGGCCAGATATACCCGCCTGGGGGTGGTCAGAACATGGCCAACTACCGCAACGCCGAAGTTGACAAGCTGTTGGCAGCATCAGTCGAAACTTTGGATGCGCCCAAGCGCCTGCAGATGATAGGCAAGCTGCTCGGCATCGTGGGAAGTGAAACGCCATACTGGCCTCTCAACAGTCCTTTGACGCTTGGGACGTTGTCTGAAAAATACGTATTGCCTGGGTTTTCGTACTGGACGATGACTTGGACCCCGTGGGCGCTGGACGTGAAACTCGCCTCATAGTGCCAAAAGCACACTTGAGCCGTTCCGGCATGGCGAGCGTCCGGTCACGTGGCCGGACGCGCGATCTTGGCCGAGTCTGATATCAAACTACTTCGCGGAAGGGAAACTATACGGTGGATGTGATCCATGGGCACACGGAGCCGGGGTTTGAACGGTTGGCGGAGGTGTTTGCTGCCAACTTCAATGTGCGCAATGACGTTGGCGCGGCCTTTGCGGCCGTGCTCGATGGCCGCATGGTGGTGGACCTGTGGGGAGGTGCGGCTGATAGTGCCGGTCGCTCCTGGCGAGAGGACACGATGCAGCTGATTTTCTCCGGCACCAAGGGCGTAACAGCGCTGTGCGTAGCTATATTGGTCGATCGTGGCCAGCTGAGGTTGGAGGATCCGGTCTGTCTCTACTGGCCGGAGTTCGCGGCACACGGCAAGCAGGCGATCACGGTCGCGGAGGTGCTTTCCCATCGCGCCCGTTTGCCGGGTGTGCGGACGCCGATTGGCGTGCAGGAGATGCTCGACTCCGAGGGGATGGCGGCGCTGCTGGCCGACCAAGTACCCGAGACCGATCCACGCGGCGCGGGTTTCATCTACCACGGCCTGACGTATGGCTGGTTGTGCGACGCCCTGGTCAGGTGTGTCGATGGTCGTTCGGTGGGACGATTCTTCGCGCAGGAGGTCGCGGAGCCGCTGGGGTTGGAACTGTGGATCGGTCTGCCAGCCGAGCTCGAGTCGCGGGTTGCGATTCTGCAGTACGCCCCGGCTTGGGGAATGGCCTCCAACACGCGTGCCAAACCATTCCCTGGTGATCAGCTGTGGGCTTCGATGTATGAAAACCCGCGGCTGTGGCCACCGGATCCGGGGGCGCTTTGGAATCTGCCGGCGCTGCACGCAGCAGAGCTGCCGGCCGCCAACGCGATAGGCGTAGCACGCTCGATCGCGCGGCTCTACGGCGCGCTTGCCCAAGGCGGCGAGATCGACGGCATACGCATCGTCTCTGCGGATACGCTCGCGCTTGTGCGCACGCCGCTGGTTTCCGGACCGCATCCATTTACGGGTGAGGCAATGGCGTTCGGGGCGGGTTTTGCGCTGCAGACTGAGAATCTACCCTTCGGCCCTCCGCCGGCTGCGTTTGGCCATATCGGTATGGGTGGGTCCACTCATGGCGCGTGGCCTGATGAGAGGGTTGGGTTCTCGTACGCGATGAACGAGATGCGCGATGAACTGGAGGGCGACGAGCGCGCCAAGGCGTTGCTTGACGTGCTTTACACAATCATCAGGAAGACAGGTAGATGATGGCTGGGCGAGCCGATCGGATTGCGCTCGTGCAGACATCGGAGGTCAGGTTGGGACGCTCCAGAGCGGGCCTCAATGCTCTGTTCGGCTCGATCGGCTACACGGCACGTGGGCTGCGGGTTGCGATCACCTCAAGGATGACATCGATGCAGGGGTGATGCCAGCCTTCGGCGCGTGCCTCGTCACGCAGGCCGATGGCCTCGGACGCGACCCGCTCGGTCAGCTGGCGGCGCACACGTGCAAACGCGCTTACGTTGAGGCCGAAGTCCTCAGCGAGATCTGACCAGTGAATCGATGAGATCTTGTTGGGGTCGAGCTCGTCGCCGATGCCGAGCGCGAGCTCTGTGCTGAGCTCCGGGTAGGCGGCTGTGGAGACGACGTCGTAGAGGGGGGCGAGACCCACGCCGCGAGCATGGTGCAGCAGCGAGATGTTCTTGGCGTGTGCGTCTGCGTTGCCGACCAGGAAGTGAAAGACGGCCGCCTGCGCGCCAGCGAGACGATCGACCCCTGGCTCGAGCGAGTGCGCGCTCAGCAACTCGGCGAGCCCCTGGTAGGAAGGTAGTCGCCAGCCCTCGTGCTGATACTTGAAGTCAGGCGTGAGGCCAAGCGCCTGGCAGAGGTCCTCCTGGTGCAGGCGGCGAGGCGGCCAGCTGGAGAGCTCGCGGTCGAACCGCTCCACGACGAGACAGGGCCGCCCTGCGAGCGTGAGCAGCTCGACCGATGCGCTCGAGAGCCCGCATCGCCTCGCAAGGCGCATGCAGAAGCACTCGTTGGCTGCGAGCCCCGGATATCCGTTGTCTGGCAGCTCGGGCTTGAGGATGTGTGTGCTGGGCATACCGTCAAGTGGCCTGCCAAACCGCCCGCTCTGCTCTCGCACGAGCACGGCCTTGCGCTGCACTCCGGCGAGGCTGAGCCGCAAGTGCTCGTCGTCTCTCTGGATGCCAAGCGGATGCCTGGGGATCTGCTCGATGAGGGCGTCCAGTTCGTGGTCGTCGAGCCACTGCACCGACGGCGTCTGGGACATTCTGCTGCTCTCCACGATTTGCAGCGCCCCAGCGCAATCCCTACCGAGTTCGGCTAGCAGGCCGAAGGAGTCGCTTGCCGCGAGCTTCAGCTGGCTGGCGATCTGGTCTCTGATCGCGCCCTCCGGCAGCAGTGCCTCGAAGAACGGGCGGCTTGCGGGCGAGTCGAAGCTCTCCTGCCGAAGCGGCAGCGAGAGCGAGATCGGACGCGACGCCTGCGGCGTGTAGGCGAAGACGTACTCGCGCGAGCGCTCGTCGACTCTCTGAAGCTGGCCCACCTCGCGGCCATCCCAGTAAATGCCGAGCTTCATCGCTCTCCGCGTCTGCGCAGCTCGATTTCGAGGCCGAGGGCGGCAAGGATGCGCACGAGCACGTCGAACCTCACTTTCGCTTCGCCCGTCTCGATGCGGTGCAGGGAGCGGGTCGCTACGTTCGAGATCATCGCGAGCTGCTCCTGCGTAAGGCCCTGGCGGTAGCGCTCGTCGCGGATGCGTTGCCCGATTGACTGCGATGGAGTGAGTTCGTCCTGAGGCATATGCATGATCGCGCAGATCTTATGCTGTGGCTCGGCGGAACTTTGCAATATGCAAGATCATGCATAGCGCCTTGCAGGCGCCTGACCAGCGGCTTGATCTGCGCGATCACGCAGATCAAGCCCTCGGATCTAGATCGGGATTCCCCAGAGCGGGAACCAGCGCTCCAGTTCGGGCTCGATCGGCAGTTCCGAGGAGATCTGAGCCTTGATCTGCAGCTCGCGTTCGGTGGAGCGCTCTCCCGCCTTGAATTCGCCGCCGGACGTGCCGGAGCTCGCCGTGGCGGGGCCCTTCGGCACGAAGGGGTACCAGTAGCCGCGCTTGTAGTTGTAGATGAAGTAGACGGGTCGCTGCTGGGCGTCCTTGAAGGCGAATACAGCGCACAGCAGCCGCTCGCCGTGGCCCGCGGCCTCGATGGAGCTGGAGACCGCGTTGATGCCGACCGCAAGGTCTTCGACGCTGGCGCTGCCGGAGGGGTTGCTCAGCACCATCCAGCGATATCCGTAGGAGTCATCCTGGGTGGCCACCTGGGTGCCGCTCTCTGAGCCCGTTTCCCTGACCACGTCCTCCATTTCCTTGATCGCCGCTTCAAAGTCGGCGCTGGAGAGGGGCTGGAAGACGATCGCGGCACGGCCGTCCGGTTCGATGCCGTGCTCGGCCTGGAGCGTGATGTAGGCGGTGGTGATCGCGAACAGGCGCTCCTTGGCGGCAGGGCCCTTGACCTCGTGGCGGCCTGTGAGGATGTCGCGCAGGCCCACTGTGGCTCTTAGGCGGAGGTGCCCTGCAGCTGGGACTCCAACCGGCTGAGCGCCTCCAGGCGCTTCTCCAGAGGCGGGTGGTCGGAGAAGATGTTCATCAGCGACTTCTTCGTGCGAGCGGGAACGATGAAGAAGGCGCTCATGCCTTCGGCGACGCGCATGTCCTGGCTGGGGGTGCGTTCGATCGAGCCGCTGATCTTGATCAGCGCGGAGGCCAGCGCCGAGGGTCGGCCGGTGAGCACGGCCGAGCCGCGGTCGGCGGCAAACTCGCGGTAGCGGGAGAGAGCCTGAAGCAGCAGGAATGAGATCGCATAGACGAGGATGGAGACGAGCATCACCAAGATGATCCCCTCCTCCTCATCGCGTCCGCGGCCGTATCCGCCCCCGAAGCCACCACCGAAGAAGAGCGCGAACTGAGCGATCATCGCGGCCAGCGTGGCAAAGAAGCTGGCGAGCGTCATCACCATCACGTCGCGATTGATGACGTGCGTGAGCTCATGGGCCATCACGCCTTCAAGCTCGCTGGTGTCGAGCATGCGCAGGATGCCCGTCGTCGCGCAGACGGTCGCGGACTTCTGCGAGCGACCCATCGCGAAGGCATTTGGCATCTGGGTTTCCATCACGAAGACCTTCGGCTTGGGCAGGTCAGCCTGCACGCACAGCCGCTCGATGATGCCGTGCAGCTCAGGCGCTTCTTCGGGGGAGACCTCTTTGGCACCGAGCGCGGCGAGCGCGATCTTATCCGAGGCGAAGAGCTGGATCGCCAGCAGTGCGCAGGCGACGATCGCGATCGTGACCGCGGCGGCACCCACTGCGAAGAGCACGCCGATCAGGATCACGTAGACGAGCCCGAGCAGGAACATCGTCATCAGCATCCGAGCCTGAAGGCCGTTGTCTTTGCCGAACTTCGACCGCTTGGATGCCATGGCGTGATTGTGGCAGAACGGCAGGCGCGACTCGGCAGGTCAACACATATGTGGGAGACACTCCATCGCGCACAAAGCCGCGAAGCGTGCTCTCACCCGACGGCGGGCGCACGGGCACGCGATAATCGGTGCGTGGCGATCGGAAGCTCACTCTCACGCGTGTTCCCGCTTGGCAGCAGGGTCAATGACCTCGGCCGCCTCGAGGTCGGCGGCTGCGACACGATCGAGCTGGCCAGAGAGTTCGGCACGCCCGCTTATGTCGTCGCCGAGGATGACCTGCGCGCCCGTGCGCGCGCCTATGTGCAAGCGGCAGGAGAGAGCGGCCTGCATGACTTCGGCGTGGTGTTCGCCTCGAAGGCGTTTCCGTGCACGGCTGTGCTGTCCCTGTTTGCGGAAGAGGGGCTCTGGTGCGACGTGGCCTCCGAAGGCGAGCTGCATCTCGCGCTGAATGCCGGCTTTCTCGCGCAGCGGATCGTGATGCACGGCAATGCAAAGTCGATCTCCGAGCTGGCGATGGCTCTGGCGGCAGAAGTGGGTCTGATTGTGATCGACAACTTCGACGAGATCGACCGGCTGCGCGACCTGTTTGCGGCCGAGGCGGGCCGCGAGTCGCAACAGCAGGTGCTGATTCGCGTCACCCCGGACGTGAGAGGGGAGACTCACGAGAAGATCTCCACGGGCCAGGCCAACTCGAAGTTCGGCTTCTCGATGATCGATGTGCCCGAGGCCGTGGCGCGCCTGAGCGCGGTGGAGGGCCTGGCGCTACGGGGCATCCACGCCCACATCGGCTCCCAGCTCTTGGACCTCGACCCGTTCCGGCGTGAGGTGGCGGAGGTCGCGAAGCTCGGCGCTTCGATCCCGGAGGCCGAGGTCTGGGACCTTGGCGGCGGCCTGGGCGTGCGCTATGTCGACGGGCGCGAGTCTCCCCCGGAGATCGAGGAGTACGTGGCGGCGCTCGTGGACGCGGTGCGGGAGAGTGGTGCGCCCAAACGGCTGCTGATCGAGCCGGGACGCTCGTTGACCGCCAACGGCTGCGTCACCCTCTACACCGTTGAGAGCGTCAAGCGCAATGTGCGCACCTGGGTGGCCGTGGACGGCGGTATGTCAGACAACCTGCGACCGATGCTCTACGGGGCGCGCTACGAAGCTCATGTCGCTGATCGGCTGGGCGGGAGCACGAGCTGCGTGTTGGCGGGCAAGCACTGCGAGTCGGGCGACGTGATCGTCGCCGAGGCGCATCTCGATGACCCGCGCGCGGGCGATGTGATCGTCACCCCCGCGACCGGCGCGTATGGCTACGCGATGAGCAACAACTACAACGGCGTCCTGCGCGCCCCCGTGATCTTCTGCAAAGACGGGGATGCGCGGCTTGTGGTGCGCAGAGACTCCCTCGATGATCTGACCGCTCGCGATGTCCACTGAGGCCGGAGCGCTGCAGGCAGAGCAGGAGATCGGCAAGCCCGCGGGTGGGCCTGTGCTGATCGGCCTTCTGGGGCACGGCACGGTCGGGGCTGCCGTAGCCTCGATGATCGAGCGGCGCGCCGATACGATCGCGGGCCTGACGGGCAGACCGCCGACCGTGTGCGGGGTGCTGACCCGCAGCAGTGGCAGCTTCGCTGAGATCCTTGATCGCAGCGAGGTGGTGATCGAGCTGATCGGCGGCATCGAGCCCGCCCGCGGCTACGTGCTGGAGGCTCTGCGCGCCGGCCGGCATGTCGTGACCGCGAACAAGCAGCTGATCTGCGAGCACGGCGAGGAGCTCTTC
Organism: Solirubrobacteraceae bacterium; assembly: GCA_036008645.1. GTDB lineage: Bacteria > Actinomycetota > Thermoleophilia > Solirubrobacterales > Solirubrobacteraceae > Palsa-744. The sequence goes on along the minus strand of DASYNI010000028.1, from coordinate 56,450 downwards.
GCGGCTGCTCAGCAGAGCGGCGTGCAACTGCGCTTTGAGGCCGCGGTGGCCGGCGTGGTGCCGGTCGTGCGCGTGCTGAGAGAGTCGCTTGCCGGCATCGAGGTCAAGCGCATCCACGGGATCGTCAACGGCACTACGAACTTCATCCTCTCCGCAATGGAGAGCGGCGCCGACTACGAGCACGCGCTCGCACAGGCGCAGGCAAGCGGCTTCGCGGAGGCTGACCCCGAGGCCGACGTCTCGGGTGCCGACGCGGCCGCCAAGATGGCGATCCTCGCGCGGCTAGCCTTCGGCACGCCTGTCCGCCTGGCCGACGTGCGCTACGAAGGCATCGAGCACCTGATCAGCGACGACCTGCAGTACGCGCGCGAGCTTGGGCTGAGCCTGAAGCTGATCGGCACCGCCGAGCGCCTGCCTGACGGCGTCTGCGTGCACGTGCATCCCGCCTTCTTGTACGCGGGCCATCCGCTTGCGTCGATCGGCGGCCAGTTCAACGCGGTGACCGTGGAGGCGGATGCGATCACCGAGATCACGATGTCAGGGCCCGGCGCCGGCGGGCCGCAGACCGCGAGCGCGGTGCTGGGCGACCTGCTGAGCGTGATCTCTGGCGCAGGCTCCCCGGGGCCGCCGCTGCTTCCGGCGACCGCGATGCCACTGCTGGCGGACGCAGACAGCGCCTTCTATCTGCACATGGAGGTGGCAGATGAGCCTGGAGTGTTGGTGGCGGTCGCGGGTGTGCTCGATCGCTCTGGCGCATCGGTGAAGTCGGTGCTCCAGCGTGGGCTGGGCGAGAATGCGCGCCTGGTGATGGTGACTCACCCCCTGTCCGAATCCTGCCTGCGCAGCGCCGTGAGAGAGATCGGCGAGCTCCCCTTCGTGCGCTCGGCGCCGCGGGCTATAAGAGTGATCGAAGAGGAGTTCTGAGACGATGCCTTCACTGATCGAGCGCCCTGGATTGATCGAGCGCTACCGCGACCGCCTGCCATTTGCCCCGGAGGACAGGCTGGTGAGCTTGCTGGAGGGCGGCACTCCGCTGCTCTGCGCGCCGAAGCTCTCCGAGCAGGTGGGCGCGGAAGTGTTCTTGAAGCTCGAGGGCGCAAACCCGACCGGCTCCTTCAAGGACAGGGGCATGACCTGCGCCGTCTCGGCTGCGCTACGAGAGGGGGCGGAGGCCGTGATCTGCGCCTCAACGGGCAACACCGCCGCGAGCGCCGCCGCCTACGCTGCGCGTGCGGGCCTGCGCTGCGCGGTGCTGGTCCCCGACGGCAAGATCGCAATGGGCAAGCTCGCGCAGACCCTGATGCACGGCGGCCGCGTGATCGCGCTGCAGGGGAACTTCGACAAGGCGCTGCAGATGGTGCGCGAGCTGGCCGAAACCCAGCCGATCGCGCTCGTGAACTCGGTCAACGAGTTCAGGATCGAAGGCCAGAAGACGGCCGCCTTCGAGGTGATCGAGGATCTTGGCGAGGCGCCCGATGCGCTCTGCATCCCGGTCGGCAATGCCGGCAACATCACCGCCTACTGGCGCGGCTTCACCGAGATGGGGACCGCGCCGCGGATGCTTGGCTTCCAAGCGGAGGGGGCGGCGCCGCTGGTACTCGGTCACACCGTCGAGCATCCCGAAACGGTGGCCTCCGCGATCAGGATCGGCAACCCGGCGCGCGGCGAGCAGGCGCTGGAGGCGGCGCGCGAGTCGGGCGGTGCGATCCGGCCGGTCAGTGACGAGGAGATCATCGATGCCTATCGCCTGATGGCGGCAAGCGAAGGGATGTTCTGCGAGCCGGCCTCCGCCGCCGCGGTCGCGGGCCTGCTCAAGCACGGCGCCGAAGGTGCCAAGCGGGTTGTGTGCGTGATGACCGGTCGCGGCCTGAAGGATCAGCAGACCGCGATGGAGCACCACGGCGGCGCGATCATCCCCTGCGAACCGGAAATGAACGCGCTCGTGGAGGCGGTGCTGGGGTGAGCCGGGCGGCGGCTGCGGTGCCGGCCTGATGTGCGGCCTGCGGGTGCGGGTGCCCGCCTCCTCGGCGAACCTCGGCCCCGGCTTCGACAGCTTCGCGGCAGCGCTAGGGATGCACCTGGAGCTGGAGGTGCGGCAGGCCGGCGAGTTTGAGCTCACAACCGAGCTGTCCGTGGCGCCAGGTCGCAGGAACCTCGCGGTGCGCGCCTTCGAGCGCCTGCACCCAGCGGACGGCATCTCCTTCCAGATGCGCTCGAACATCCCGCTCGTCGGTGGCCTGGGCTCCAGCGCCGCGGCGATCGTTGCCGGCATGATGGCCGCCGATCGGATGTTCGAGATGGGCGTCGACGTGCTGGCGCAGGCCAGCGAGATGGAGGGGCACCCGGACAACGTCGCGGCGGCCTTGAAGGGCGGAGTAGTGGTCTGCGCCGACGGGCGGGCAGCCCGCTTTGAGCCGCCGATCGGGCTGGAGGCGCTGGCCGTCGTGCCACGGGACCCGGTGCGCACCGAGCAGGCCCGCGCGGCGCTGCCGGATCAGATCCCGATCGAGCAGGCCACGTTCAATGTCGCGCACGGTGCGCTGCTGATGCTCGGCCTGGCAAGGGGAGACCTCGACCTGATCTCTCAGGGGCTGGCGGACCAGATCCACCAGCCCCGGCGGGCGCCGCTTTACCCGCGCTCCTACGATCTGGTGGGCAAGGCGCGCGAGCTTGGGGCGCTGGGGGCGAGTATCTCGGGGGCCGGACCGACGGTCCTCATCTGGTGCTTCTACGAACAGACCGGCGCGGTGCTCGCGGCGCTGGGGCCCGAGGTGGAGGGCTGGGCGAGCGTCGTGCGGGCGCCTTTCGAGTTGCAGGGAGCCTACGCGGAGGAGATCTGAGCGATACGGCGCTGGGCCTGCTCGAAGCCGCCCAGGCGGGTGAGCACTTCCTCAGCCACGGCCACGTAGTCGCGACCGAGATCGGGCCGGTGGTCGAGGATGGAGAGGGCTCGCTCCGCCGATTCGGCATAGGCGATCGAGGACCGGATCACGCTGTCGAACACCTTCTCGCCGAACCGCTCCCGCAGCGAGACAAGTGCCTCGCGGGAATGTACGGTGCGCATGTCGGCCAGGTTGAGCAGCACTCCGAGCAGTTGCAGAGATGGGTTCAGCGAGTCCCTGGCGACCTCCACCACCTGCATCGCCTGCTCGACGCCCTGCAGCGCGAAGTACTGCGCCTCGGCTGTGATCAGCGCGTAGTCCGCCGCTACCAGCGCGTTGACCGTCAGCAGCCCGAGCGAGGGCGGGCAGTCGAGCAGCACCACGTCATAGCCCTCCGGTGCCTGTTGCAGCGCTCTGCGCAGCGTGAGCTCGCGCCCGATCCTGCCGCCCAGAGCGAGCTCGGTCTCGGCCAGGCTGAGGTTGGCGGGCACTACCTGGCCGTGAATGGCCTGATCGATCTCGGTCGTTCCCGAGAGCACCTCGGAGATCGTCGGCGCAGCATCCGGCGGGACGTCCAGATAGTCGGACAGGTTGCCCTGCGGATCGAGATCGACCGCCAGCACCTGCAAACCGCCGCGGCCGAGCACGTCTGCAAGGGTGCGGACGGCCGTCGTCTTTCCGGTGCCGCCCTTCTGAGAGAGGATCGCGATCGTTATCGGCATTGCCGCCGATACTACGCGGCTGTGCCTATGTCCGGATCGAGAGACTCAGTCGGCGCCCTGCAGCGCCTGGTGCTCGCCGAGGCTCGGCGTCGCGCTCATATCCAGGAAGTTGAGCCGGTAGCGCCCGACGACGATCTCATCACCGTCGCGCAGTGCACGCCACTCGACGCGCTCGCCGTTGACGAACACACCGTTGAGGCTGCGGTCATCGAGCACGCGCACTCCGTCCGCGTGGCGCACGATCAGTGCGTGCCGGCGAGAGACGGTTGGGTCGTCGAAGCGCACGTCCGCGGTCAGGCTGCGCCCGATCCGCGTCCACTCGCGGGTGAGGGGAACCTCCACCAACTCGCCGTCCTGCTCGTAGACGAGGTGCTCGCCGAGTGGGTGCTCGCCGCCGGCCTCGATCATCTCGCGCGCTCTCGCCAGCAGCGTGGCGCGGTCGACGTCGGACTCGGGAGCGAAGAGCGACTCCTCCTCGAGACGGTGGCCTGCCGAGAACAGCGATGCACGCACGAAGCTCGCGCTGCCGCAACTCGGGCAATCGCTGAGCGCGTCAGAAGCAGCCAGGCTGACCACGTAGCCGCAGCGCTGGCAGCGAAACGAGCCTGCTCCGGCCATCGTGCCCGATGTCAGCGACTCCATCTTGCGTGCGTCCATGGCAAGCGACTCCCTTCTTGATGTTGGGATGCTCCCAGAGCTTAGACCCGCAGGCCCAGCGAAATGATAACGGCCTGTGAGCGTCTGAGATGCGTAGTTGGAGCGGACCCTGTGCCCGCCGAGATTACCCAGGGCCGGCCAGCACAAAACGATCGCGTAGCTTGATGACTGGGCGTCGGGCGCATGTTGGTACTGCTTCTGACAAGACCAAGGCGGCTGGCGCGCGCCGGCAGGCCCATGCTGCGGGACTCCCGCGCCTGCAAGCAATAGACTTCCCGCGCGATGGACGCGGTCACGACATCGGTAATCATCGACGCCCCACGGGAGCGTGTCTTCGAGTATCTGGAGGATCTCGCCAACCACCCGCAGTTCACCGACCACTACCTGGTCGACTGGCGTCTGACCAGGGAGGACTCGGTCGGACGCGGCGCCGGCGCGCGCTTCCGGATCGCGGCCCCGGGCAACCGGTTCGGGTGGGGGGATGTGACCTTCGTCGAGGTGGAGGCTCCACGTCGCATCGTGGAGGCTGGACGCAGCGGCAAGGGCAACCGCATCCGCACGCTCGGCGTCTACGAGCTGGCGGAGGGGATCCACGGCACCACCAAGGTGCAGTTCACGCTCCAGACCGAGTCTGCGGTGCTCTTCGACAAGATCATGGCGGCGCTGGGCGGCCAGGCTTGGGTCAAACGCCAGAACGCGAAGGCGATGCGCCGCCTGCGCGACGTGATCGAGCGGGGCGTAGGCAGTGGACGGCGCGTCACCATCGCCGGTAGGTAGACTGCCGCGTCGCATGAGCACAGCAGCCTCAGAGCAGACGATCTCGCGGCCGCGCACGGCCCCCCGCCATCGCCGGCTAGTTGCGCTTGCAGGAGCCTTGGCGGTCTCTGTCGCGCTTGCCGCCTGCGGCGGCAACTCGGAAGTCAAGGAGACCAGCGGCACCTACGCCGGGTCCGGCGGCGTAGGCGCCCCCTACCTGAGCGTCGGACCGCTTGTCTACCAGGTCCAGATCTCGCGGGCGCTGAATCCGTATGACACCGAAGACTCGGCCTACCTGCAGGGGCTCAGCGCCTCGCAGCGCGAACTGCATCCGGGCGAAGAGTTCCTCGGCGTGTTCATGCAGGTTCTCAACGAAGGCAACACCGATCACAGCGCCGCCAGCGAAATCACGATTTCGGACATCGAAGGCAATGTCTACTACCCGATCGAACCCGGTCAGACCAACCTCTTCGCCTACCGTCCAGGCACGATCGTGCCGGCCAAAAACCAGCTGCCGACGCCAAGCTCGGTGGCGGCCTCCGCTCCCATCAACGGGCTGATGCTGCTCTACAAGATCAAGCTGGAATCGCTAGAAAACCGGCCGTTGAAGATCAAGATCGTCTCGCCGACCAATCCCAGCGAGACGGCCAGCGCCGAACTGGATCTGTAGCTCCCTGCTCCGGTCTTAGCGGAGCCCGGCTTCCAGCACTTCTTTGGCCACCGGCGCGGCCGTTTCGCCGCCGAAGCCGTCTTTGACCATCAGCACCGCGACCGCAATGCGGGGAGAGAGCGCGGGCGCGAACGCGGCAAACCAGGCATCTGTGTCGGCGTGGGCGGCGGCGCCGGTCGGTTTGCATGGGCTGGATTCGCTCCCGGCGCCGGCTTCGGCAGTGCTGCAGCCCGCAGGGAGTCCCAGTTCGGCGGTGCCGGTCTTGCCGGCGACTGTCACTCCCGGGATCGCCGCCGAGGTGCCGGTGCCCTCCTGCACCACCTCGATCATCATCTCGCGCACCTCACGAGCGATCCCGGCCGGGGTCACGCGGATGCTCGCCGGCGGCCCGCCGAGGGAGAACGTCGGCGTGGGGCGAAGGCCGTCGTCGCCGATCGTGGCTGCCACGACGCCCATCTCCAACGGGCTTGCCAGGACGGCGTCCTGGCCGATCGCGGTCGAGCCGATCGCGAGTTCGCCCTGGATTTCGCTCGCATGGGGGATGGTGCTCTCCGGCACGCCGGGCAGTCCCGCTGCGTGGTTGAACCCGTAGCGTTCCGCCGTGGCGACCAGACGCGCCGCGCCGAGCCTCACGCCCAGCGGCGCAAAGACCGAGTTGCATGAGACGGCGAAGGAGAGCACGAGGCTGCCGCCGCAGGACTCGGATTCGGAGTTGTGCAGCTCTACGCCGTCGAGCGTGGCCGAGCTGGCGTAGGGGAAGACCGTCCGCGGCGTTGCGACGCGGTACTGCAGCACGCCCGTGACGGTCACCATCTTGAAGGTGGAGCCGGGTGGCTGCAGATCGTCGAGCCCGATGCCGGCGACGCCCAGGATCTGCCCGGTCAAGGGCTGCATCGCCACCACGCCGCCGTACTGGCCGCCGAGCGCCTTGACGGCAGCTTCCTGGATCGGCGCCGAGATCGTCGTGCGCACATTGACGCCGCGATGGGCGCTCGCGCGCGCGATCACGCGGCTGCCAGCCAGCAGCATGCCGCCGGCGCGTCCGCGCAACTGCGCATCGAAGGTGCGCTCGAGTCCGCTGACGCCCACGATCGCATCGGCGGGCACGCCTTCGGCCTGCAATTGGCTCGCCTCTTCGCTGGGGACGGGTCCCACGGTGCCCACGATCCCGCTGGCGGCGGCGCCAAGCGGCGAGCTGCGTTCACCGGCTGCGAGCGCTTCGCCGCTTGCCAGAACCGAGCCGGTGCGCGTCAGCAGAGCCGCTCGCGGCGGCAGGAACGTGCGCCGTTTGAGCCTCGTCCCCGCCGCAAGGCCAGGAAACTCCAGCGAGCCAGACCAGGCGATCCGCGCGGAGGATTCGCTGCTGGTGAAATGCAGCGTGTAGCTGGAGCGGAGCGTGCCGAACATGCGCGTCCTGACCGTCACCGGCACGACGAAGTTGCCGTCGGCCAGTTCTCGAGGCTTGCCCGCGGTGGCGCCAAGCGTCGTGGCGAGGCCCGCGGCCTCTTGGTAGAGAGACGCGAAGGCGGTTTGCGAAGTGCTACGCTTGGAGGCCGCGTCGATGTCGGCGTACATCGCGGCGTAGTCGGCCTTCGTCCAGTCCGCGACGAATCCGGTTGCCAGCGTGCGCGTGTAGGAGGAGCCGCCGGCCCCGGCGATCGCGCCGATTGCGAAGGCGGCGATCGCAGCCACGGACAGGACCGGCACGAGCCTAACGGCACGGCTGCGGGGTCCACGCCTGTGGCGGCGTCGTGGCGGCGGCGGGCGGCGCGCTGCTCGCGCCGACGCCGGGTAGGTGGTTCTTCCGCCTCGCGGACCCGACCTGCCACTGCTCATCGGAACGCCGGCCCCCTCACAGGCATGACGATCCCCCCATAGTGACAGTGGCGCACAGTCCGGAACGGTAGAACATGTGTCGTGACCGAGCTTGACTGGATCGTCGTGCTCTTTGCGCTGGCGCTCGCTTGGCTTGGCTACAGGCAGGGTTTCATCGTTGGCGTGCTCTCATTTGCGGGGTTTGCGGCCGGCGCGTTCATCGGTACGCGGCTGGGCCCGAGCCTGCTGCCGCACGGCGCCTCCTCGCCGTATGCGCCCGCGTTCGGACTGCTCGGCGCGCTACTGGCGGGCGCGATCCTCGCCAGCGGCCTGGAGGGAGTCGGACGCCATCTGCGACGGGTGCTGCCGCTGCCGGGTCTGCGCCTGATCGACGGTGGGATGGGGGCGCTGCTGAGCGTCGTGATCGCGCTTGGCGTGGTCTGGATCATCGCGGCGGTGCTCGCCCAGGTGCCCGGGCAGAGCACGCTTCGCAGTGACATTCAGCGCTCGCTGATCCTCAGGACCCTGAACAGCGTGCTGCCGCCTTCAGGCCCCATACTCAACGCGCTGGCGCGGCTGGACCCGCTGCCCTCGCTGGCGGGCCCTGCGCCCAACGTCGCCCCGCCCAGCCCGGCGATCGCGCAGGCCGGCGGGGTCAAAGCAGCCTCCGCCAGCGTCGTGCGGGTGCTCGGCACGGCCTGCGGGCTGGCAATCGAGGGCTCCGGCTGGGTGGCTGCGCTGGGCGAGGTGGTCACAAACGCGCACGTGGTCGCCGGCGAGTCCGACACGACCGTGGAGGTGGAAGGTCAGGCGCCAAACCTGGTCGCGGTTCCGGTGGCCTTCGATCCGACCGACGACGTTGCGGTACTGCACGTCCCCGATCTGCGGGAGCCGCCGCTGTCGCTTGCCTCCCAGCCGCAGGAAGGGGCTTCCGGCGCGATCCTTGGCTATCCCGAAAACGGGCCCTTCGACGTGCAGGCGGGTCGCATCGGCCACACACAGCAGGTGATTTCGCAGAACGCCTACGGCGAAGGCCCGGTGCTGCGCCTGCTGACCCCGCTACGCGGGCTGGTGCGACCGGGCAACTCCGGCGGGCCCGTGGTCGGCGCCGACGGCAAGGTCCTGGCGACGGTGTTCGCGAGCACGACTGACAGCAGCACGCCGGGCGGATACGGAGTCGCCAATGCGACCGTTGCAAAGGTGCTCAGAGACGCCCGCGGGCCGGTCGGAACGGGCCGCTGCACTAGCGCTTGAGGTTGCGCTACTGCGACACCCGGGCGACGCCGGTGCTGCTGCTGCCGCGGCGGGCGCGATCTCTGCGGGCGCCCAACCGCTACGCTGACCGCCGTGTCCAAGACGCTGGTGATCGCAGAGAAGCCGTCGGTCGGGCGTGACCTAGCGCGCGTGCTGCCCGGACCCTTCAAGAAGCAGGAGGGCTACCTCGAGGCCGATGAGTGGGTGATCACGTGGGCCGTGGGGCACCTGGTCCAGCTCGCCGAGCCCGAGGACTACGACGCGAAGTACAAGCGCTGGCGGATGGCGGACCTGCCGATCGTGCCGAGCACCTTCAAGCTGGAGGTCCGCGACGAGCGCTCGCGCAAGCAGATGAGCGTGCTCAGCGCGCAGCTGAAGCGGGCAGACGTGGAGAGTGTCGTCAATGCCTGCGACGCGGGCCGCGAGGGGGAGCTGATCTTTGCCTACGTCTTCCAGATGGCCAAAGCGGCGAAGCCGGTGCAGCGGCTGTGGCTGAACTCGATGACCACCGCGGCGATGAAGGATGCGTTCGCCTCCCTGCGCCCCGCGGAGGAGTACGAGCTGTTGGAGCAGGCAGCCCGTTCGCGCTCGGAGGCCGACTGGATCGTGGGCATGAATGCTACGCGCGCGGCGACGATCCGCTTGAAATCCTCCTTCGACGGCGCGGTCTCGCTCGGCCGCGTGCAGACGCCGACGCTCGCGATCGTCGTGCGTCGGGAGGAAGAGATCAAGGCCTTCGTGCCGGAGCCCTACTGGCTAGTGGACGCGACATTTGCCGCGCAGCCGCTTACCGACGGGGACGCAGAGCGGATCTACGACGGGCGCTACCACGCCGGCAGCAAGCCCCGTATTGCCACCGAGGAGATAGCGCAGGAGATCGTGGCGGCCTGCCGTGGCGGCAGCGGCACGATCACCAAGCTGGAGCGCAAGGAGCAGCGCGAGCGTGCCCCGATGCTCTACGACCTCACCTCGCTTCAGCGGGAGGCCAACACCCGCTTCGGCTTCTCGGCACGCCGCACGCTGGGCGCCGCTCAGCGCCTCTACGAGGAGCACAAGGCGCTTACCTACCCGCGCACCAACTCCCGCTGGTTGACCAAAGACATGATCGGCGAGCTGAAGCCGACCGCAGCGCTGCTGGGCGGCCAGAGGGAGTACGCCAAGGCGGCGGCTTACGTCACCGGCCTGGACCTGCTCCCGCTGGCCAGGGTCGTCAATGACGCCAAGGTCACCGACCACCACGCGATCATCCCGACCAAGGCCGAGCACAAAGTCGATCGCATGGACGAGGACGACAAGCGCATCTACGACATGGTCGTGCGCCGATTCCTGGCGGTCTTCCACCCAGAGGCCGTGTTCGAGAACACCCGCGTGGAGACCACGGTCGCCGCAGGCGGCGCCGATCACGTCTTCCGCACGCGCGGCAAGCTGCTGCTGGAGCCCGGCTGGCGCGGGGTCTATGGAGAGACCGCCGCCGGCGCGGCGCCGCAGCGCGGCCAGGGCGAGAGCACCGAGGAGGACGAGGGCGTCGACCAGCAGCTGCCGAAGCTGAACGAGGGCGAGAGCGCGGAGGTGCGCGAGATCGCCAGCGTGCGCAAGGAAACCAAGCCGCCGCGTCGCTACAGCGACGCCTCCCTGCTCGGGGCGATGGAGACCGCCGGAAAGCTCGTGGACGACGACGAGCTGCGCGAGGCGATGAAGGACTCGGGGATCGGGACCCCGGCCACGCGCGCAGCGATCATCGAGCGCCTGATCACGGTTGGCTACATCGAGCGCGACGGCCGCTCGCTGGTTGCCACCGAGAAGGGCTGCAGCGTTGTGCGGCTGCTCGACTCCCATGCGCTCACCTCCCCGGAGATGACAGGCAACTGGGAGCACCGCCTGGGCATGATCGAGAACGGCCAGGACTCGCGCGAGAAGTTCATGAAGGATATCGCCGGGTTCGCACAGGAGACGGTGGGCGAGCTCGACGCAAAGCTCAAAGACGTTCGCATCCCGCGCGCGCGGCTGGGGCCCTGCCCGGTCTGCGGGCACGACATCGTGGAGAACCGCAAGGGCTACTCCTGCTGGGGCCGCGAGGATCCCGGGTGCGGCTTCGTGATCTGGAAGGACAAGGCGGGCAAGCGGCTGCCGGTCGCGGTCGCCAAGGAGCTGATCAAGACCGGCTACACCGAGCGCGCGGTCTCCGGCTTTCGCGGCCGCAGCGGCCGCAGCTTCAGGGCGCATCTGGCTCTGCATCAGACCGATGAGGGACGCTGGCGCCTGGAGTTCAACGAGCAGTGGGCGCGCGAAGGGGAGAAGCCGCCTGACGTGCAGGACGGCGAGGCCCAGACGGCGCAGGCGAGCGAGCCTCAGGCCGCTCGCAGCGCGGCCTGAGAAGGCTCGATCCACACGGGCCGCGCTTGCGCGTCGGATCGGTGCGCAAGGATGAGCGCAGATGCCGATCACGCTGATCACCGGTCCCGCGAATGCGGGCAAGGCGAAGGCCGTGCTGGACGCCGTGGCTCGCCACGTCGCCCACGGCGAACAGCCGCTGCTCGTCCTTCCCACCGGGGCTGACGCGGAACGCTATCGCGCGGAGCTTGCGCAGGCGGGGCCCGTCGCGGGGGTGAGCGTCGGCGTCTTCGCGGGCCTGCTCGAGCGGGTGGCGCGCTGTGCGGCGGGGCAGGAGCCCGAGCTTGGACGCGCGCCGCTCTCTGCGGGCGCGCGCGAGCAGATGCTCTGCACGCTTGCCGCCGGGATGCAGGGCTCGGCCGCCGCCGCACGGCAACTCGCAAGGGTGCTCGGCGGCGCGATTGCAGAGCTCCAGGCTGCAGACGTCAGGCCGGCGCAGCTGCGCGCGAGCCTGCACGAGCCATCAAAAGACAGTGAGCCGCGTGCGCTACTGCTGACAGAGCTGCATGAGCGCTACCGCGAGATCCTCACAAGGCGCCGTGTACTGGACGCAGAGCTGCGCGCGCGCAGGGCGCTCGACGTGCTGCGCAAGCGGCCGACGCTCTGGCGCACAGGCGCGTGGCCCTCTCCCGTGCTGCTGTACGGCTTCGACGACCTCACGAGCCTCGAGATGGACGCGGTGGAGACGCTTGGCGTCGCAGTCGATGCGCCGGTCACGGTGGCGCTTGCATACGAGCCTGGCCGCGTTGCCTTCGCCGGGCGCGCATGGGCGTTTCAGGAGCTCGCGCCGCGGGCCGCCGAGCATGTCCGTCTCGGTCCGCGCAGCGACTACTACGCCCCCGGCTCGCGAGCGGCCCTGCACCACCTTGAGCGCCGTCTGTTCGAGGCCGGGCAGGCCGACGTGCAGAAGCCGGCGCCGCAGAGCGCGCCGCGCGCAAGCGCCGCCGGCGAGCAGCTTTCGTTGATCGAGGCCTGCGGCTCTCTACCAAGCCCAGACGCAGGCGGCGGCCAGGCCCCGAGCGCAGATGGGGTGCGGCTGCTGCGGGGCAGCTCGCAGCAGACCGAGATGGCTTTGATCGCCGCGCAGGCGCGTGCCCTGATGCAGGACGGCTTCTGTGCCTCGGAGATCGCGATCGTGCACCGCTCCCCGGCGAGCGTCGCCGAGCTCCTGGCGCAGGCGCTCGACGCGGAGGGGGTGCCGCACGAGATCGTGGGCGCAAGGCGGCTTGTGGACACGGCGCTCGGCAGCGCGCTGCGAGGACTGCTCGCCTGCGGTTGCGAAGGGCTCGACGGGGTCCCGTCCGCCAGCCTGCGGGATCTGCTCTGCTGGCTGCGCGCGCCCGGGCTGCTGGAGCGCCCTGAGCTGGCCGATCGCCTGGAAGCGCAGGCGCGGAGCGCCGGCGTGGGCGACGCCGCTCCGGCAAGGCTGATCTGGGAGCAGCAGCACTGGAGTCTCGATGCGATCGAGCGTGTGCGCGACGCCGCGCAACAGGGGGCGGGCGCGCTGATCGATTGTGCTCACCGCGAGCTGATGCGTCTCTTCAGCGCTCCACGCGTTGGGAGCGCTGCGGTGCTCGACCCCCGCCACGAGGAGTCCGCGCTTGCGATGCAGGCCGCACTGAAGGCGATTGCCGAGCTGGAGGAGCTCGCGTGCATGGAGCCGGAGCTGGTGGGTGGCGCCGCCGGCGTGCTGGATGCGCTCGGAGCAGCGCTACTGCCGCGCCCGCACGCTTCCACGGCACCCACCGTGGCACTGCTACACCCGCTGGCGCTGCGTGCAAGGCGCGTGCGTGCGCTCTTCGCATGTGGCCTCCAGGAGGGCGTCTTCCCTGCCGCTGCGGGCTCTCATCCGCTCTTTACCGAGGAGATGCGCGCTCGCATCGCGACCATCTGCGGGCCACGGCTCGGCCGGCGCCAGGACGCGCTCGCCGCCGAGCGCTACCTGCTCTATGCGACGGTCTCGCGTCCCCAGGAGCGGCTCTATCTGAGCTGGCACGAGAACGGGCAGGACGGCTCGGCCGGCGCGCCATCTCTGTTCCTCGACGACGTGTGCGACCTGTTCGGTGGGGATCTGCAGCGCGATCGCCTGGAGGATCAGCCGGCGCTCGCGGTGGGCGTGAAGGCAGTGCCGCCGCCGGGGGTCAGCGCCGCGGGGGAGCTCGATCGGGACTTGCTGCTCGACCTGGCCGAGCGCGAGCTCTGGTCGGCCTCCTCGCTGGAGCGGTGGGCGGCGTGCCCGGTGAGCTGGTTCATCGAGCGTCTGCTGGGAGCGCAGGACCTGGAGCCTGAGCCCGAGCCCCGCGCGCGCGGCTCGCTGGCCCATGCCGTGCTCGGGGACGTGCTGGAGGGGCTGCGCGTCGCACGTGGGTCGGCGAGGATCTCGCCTTTGAGCCTGCCGGCTGCAAGGGCGCTGCTGGAGCAGGCGCTTGGCCGCCGCGAGCAGGAGCTGCCGCTCACGGTCGCGCAGGAGCGGGCGCCCACAGCCCGCCGCCGGTTGCAAGCCGACCTCGAACGCTACCTGCAGCACGCCGCCGAGCAGGACAGCCCGCTGGAGCCGACCCACTTGGAGCTCTCGTTCGGATTTCCCGACCAGCCCGAGAGCCTGCCGCCGCTCAAGCTCGCCGGCGGGGTACTGCTGCGGGGCCGCATCGATCGCATCGACGTCGGTCCCGGCGGACAGGCGATCGTCTACGACTACAAGAGCGGGCGCACCGGCAGCGGGCACTCCGGTGCTAGATGGGTGCAGGAGGGGCGCTTCCAGATGGCCCTCTACATGCGTGCCGCCTCCGAGCTGCTCGGCCTGGATGTCATCGGCGGGCTCTACCAGCCGCTGTCCGGTGGCGATCTGCGCGCCCGTGGAGTGCTCGCCGGGGACTGCGGCATCGAGCTCTCCTGCGTGCGCACGGACAGCTTCGATCGCGAGCAGATGGATGAGCTCGTGGCAAGCGCTTGTGAGAGTGCCCTACAGGCCGCTCTTCAGGCCAAGTCGGCGCAGATTCAGGCAATACCGGCCAGTTGCGGCTACGGCGGTGGCTGCCTTTACCCGACGATTTGCCGATGCGCCTGCTGAACCCCGACGCAGACGCCGGCGTGCCCAGCGCCGCCGAGGAGCGCCAGGCGCTCACCCCCGAGCAGGAGAGCGCCGCATCCCGGCGCGTCGGGTCGATGCTGCTTGCCGCCGCGGCGGGCAGCGGCAAGACCTCGGTACTTGTGGAGCGCTACGTCAGAGCGGTGATCGACGACGGGATCGACCCCGCGCGGATCCTTGCGATCACCTTCACCGAGCGCGCCGCCTGGGAGCTCAAGGAGCGCATCCGCGCTCGGCTGCAGAGCCTCGATGCCCGCGAGCAGGCGCGGGATACCGAGGCAGCCTCGATCGGCACGATCCATGGCTTCTGCGCGCGTCTGCTGCGCGCCGACCCGCTCGGCGCGGGAGTTGCGCCAAGCTTCACGATCCTTGAGGAGGTGAGCGCCGCACGCATCCGTGCAGCGGCGTTCACCGACGCGCTTGCTGCGGTGGTGGCCAGCCTGGACACGGCCAGGCTCGACGCTGCTGCCGCCTACGGGCCGGACCGTCTGCGGCAGATCGTGAGCGCCGCCTACGCGGAGTTGCGCAGCCGCGGTCAGCTGCGACCGGCGCTTCCGCCACCGCCTACCGAAGGCCCACCGGATGCGCTTGCGGCCTACACGTTGCTCGGCGACCTGCTTACGGGGTACGGGGAGGCCTACGAGCAGCGCAAGCGCGCGCACGCAGCCCTCGACTTTGACGATCTGGAGCTCTACGCCCTGGCGCTGTTGCAGCAGCCGCCGCTGCGGCGAAGGTGGATGGAGCGGTTCGACATGCTGATGGTCGACGAGTTTCAGGACACCAACAGGCGTCAGCTTGCGCTCCTGAGTGCGATCGAGGGTGAGAATCTGTTCACAGTCGGCGATGAGTGGCAGTCCATCTACGGCTTTCGCCACGCCGAGGTCGAGGTCTTCCGCCGGCGCGAGACCGAGCTCGCCGGCAGGGGAGCAAGCCTTGCCCTTACGCGCAACTTCCGCAGCCGCCCGGCCATCATCGATGCGGTCAACGCCGCCTTCACGCGGCGGTTCGGCGAGCGCT
Source organism: Solirubrobacteraceae bacterium (assembly GCA_036008645.1). GTDB lineage: Bacteria > Actinomycetota > Thermoleophilia > Solirubrobacterales > Solirubrobacteraceae > Palsa-744. The sequence continues at coordinate 41,198 of DASYNI010000028.1, read as the reverse complement.
TCACCGAGCTGACGCCTGCACGCGATCCGGCTCCTGGCGCCGAGCCGGCGGTGGAGGTCCTGCTCACGGACACGCGCGGATGGGAGCAGGACCAGGCCACGGCGGCCTCGAAGCTCGATGGCCTTCCCAGCGCGCCCGCGTGGCGCCAGGCCGAAGCCCGCCTGATCGCAAGGCGGATCGGGCAGCTGGTGGACGATGGCCGCGCTGCGCCTGGAGACGTCGTGCTGCTGCTGCGCTCGATGACCGACCTCGCTCTCTATGAGAGCGCGCTGCGCGCCATTGGGCTTGCGAGCACCAGCGCGAGCGCCGCCCTGTGGGAGACGATTGAGGTGCAGGATGCGATCTGCGGCCTGCGCGCGCTCACAAACCCGCTCGACGAGCTTGCCCTGCATGGCGTGCTCGCCGGTCCGCGCGTTGGGCTCTCGGCAAGCGGGCTCTGGCAGCTTGCGCGCTTGGCTAGGCAGGAGCGCGGCGGCCTGTGGCAGGCGATCTGCCAGGCGCTGGAGACGCCCGGCGGGCTGGATCGGCTCTCACAAGAGGATCGCCTGCGCTTGAGCGGCTTCCACGAGCGCTTTGCCGAGGATCGTCGCACCGCGTCGCAGCGGACGCTACCCGCGCTCGTGCGCCTGGTCGCCGGGCGTGAGCCAGGAGTGGCGCAGCATGAGCAGACGAGCCTCGATGCGCTCCAACGCCTGGCCGCAGACTTTGAAGCGCTGGAAGGGCGAGATCTGCGCGGCTTCCTGGACCACCTTGCGCATCTTGCGCAGACGCGGGCCGCGGTGGGCGGCCAGGCGCCGCCGAGCGATGGTCAGGCGGTCCGGCTGATGAGCATTCATGCTGCCAAGGGACTGGAGTTCCCGGTGGTCGTAGTTGCTGATCTCGGTCGCAGCGGAAACGGACGCGAAGGCCCGTATCTGCTGCTGGACGACCAGCGTGCCGGCCTGCGCGTCGCTCGCCTGGACGGCGGCACTCCGCAGCCGGCCTTCGACTACGCGCCGCTGCTTGCTGAGCGGGGGCTCACCGAAGGGCAGGAGGAGGACAGGATCCTCTACGTGGCGATGACCCGTGCGCGCGAGATGCTGTTGTTGAGCGGCGCCGTGAGCTTTGAGCGCTGGCCCGATGATGCACCAGGGTGCCCTCCGATCGCCTGGATCGCGCCGGCCCTGGTCGAGGATCTGCCCGCGCGGCTCGCGGGCGCCGCGGCCACAGATGCCGAGCGGGGGCGGCCGGCGCTTGCGCTTAGCACACCGCTCTTAGAGCCTGTCCTGCCAGTGGAAGCTCGGCTGCCTGTTGCGCCGCAGGCATCCGACCGCAAGGACCTGCTGGTGGAGAACGGTCAGGCACGGGCCCCTGTCGCGGCGCAGGACGCGGCGAGCGCCCGAGCGCACACCCGCCATACAGTCCGCCCCCACCAGCCGGAGGTGGGCGCCGCCCTCAGCTACACCGCGCTCAGCGAGCTGGAGCGCTGCGGATACAGGTACTACCTCGAACGGGTATTGCGGCTCTCTCAGCGGCCGCCGGCCACGAGGTCGGTGCCCTCGCCGCGATCGACGCCCGATCGCGCCCGCACGGTGGGCGAGATCACACACCGCATGATGGAGCGGCTCGACTTCAGCGGCGCTCGCGACCCGGGGCGCGAGGAGGTGTTGGCGGCGGCCGCGCAGATGGGTGTGCAGGTCGATGCGAGCGCGTGCCGGGAGATCGCGAGCATGCTGGCCGGCCTGCGTGAGACGCCGCTTGGGCGCAGGCTCGCGCGCGCCCGCTCGGTGCGCACCGAGCAGCCCTTCTGCTTTGCGCTGAGCGACGGCGAGACGTCGATCACGGGGGTCTTCGATGCGATCGCGACCGAGCGTGATGGCGCTCGTCTCGTGATCGACTACAAGACCGGCACGGTCTCTCAGGACCAGGACATCCAGGCTCGGGTTGCAGACGACTACGAACTGCAGCGTCTGACATACGCGCTTGCGGCCCTGCGCGACGGCGCCGCCGCCGTCGAGGTCGTGTACTGGTATCTGCATCGGCCCCAGGAGCCGGTCGCGGCGCGGTTTGCGGCAAGTCAGCTCGATGACCTGGAAGCGAGGCTGCGCGATCGTGTGCGGGCGGCGCGCGAGCGGGGCTTTGCCGTCAGCGACGCGCCGCACAGGCGGCTGTGCGGCAGCTGTCCGGGCCGCGGCGGGCTCTGTTCCTGGCCGCAGAGCGCGACGCTTGGCGAGCGCCCGTCGCATACTGGCACCGGCGGGCGCGACAGCTAGCGCCGGCTCGATATCTGCGACCCTCTTGTCGGTGCCCTCGCTTCCCGGCTTGAGAGGCGCCTGAGGCAAAGGTTAGGAGCGGGATGACGTCCGATTCAAGAGAGGGGCTTGGCCATTTCCTGCACGGCGATCGTGCGCCGGCGGCCCACCAGAGCGAGGGCCCCCCGGATGCCGCGCTGTTTGCGCGCATGCACGCCGATGGCGACCAGCGTGCCCGTGAGGCGCTGATCGAGCGTTACCTGCCGCTGGCGCGCAGGCTTGCAAGGCGCTACCAGCGCACCGAGGAGCCGATGGACGACCTCGTGCAGGTCGCCTCACTGGGATTGATCAAGGCTGTCGACCGCTTCGACGCTGGGCGCGAGATCCTGTTCTCGAGTTACGCCGTCCCGACCATCCTTGGTGAGCTCAAGCGCCATTTTCGCGATCGCACCTGGTCGGTGCGGGTGCCGCGCGATCTGCAGGAGCTCGCGCTGCGGATCGACCAGGTTGTGAGCGCGCTCTCGGCGGACACCGGCAGATCGCCTGCGGTCAGCGAGATCGCGCAAGCCGTGGGTGTTAGCGAGGAGCGTGTCCTGGACGCGATGGAGGCGGCCGGCGCCTACCATGCCGGCTCGCTGGATGCACCGCGCGGAGCTCGCCAGGACGAGGAATCGGGAGAGACGCTGGCCGATTCGTTGGGAAGTAACGAGAGCGGCTTCGAGCGTGCGGAGGATCGTGCCACGCTGGAGCCACTGCTCGCCCGCATATCCGCGCGGGAGCGACTGGTTCTGCGCCTGCGCTTTACCGAAGGTCTCACGCAAGCAGAGATCGGCTCCCGCATCGGCGTCTCTCAGATGCAGGTCTCACGACTGATCAGGCAGGCGCTCAGCCGGCTGCGTGCCGGCCTCGAGGACGAGGGCGCTCAGTCGGGCAAGGACTGATCGGCTGGCCCGCCCGCAGCGGGTTCGCCGGGGGCGCTACGAGTGCCGTTGGGTGAGGCCTGGGAGGCGCGTCGGCCGAAGCCGAGATCCAGGACCAGTTCCTCGCCGGGCCCTGTCGCGGACTTCTCTACGCGTACCTGGTCGGCGATCGGCTCCAGCACGGCTCCTACGCCGGGAAGCGAGGTCGCCTGGATCAGCCGCTGCGCACCGCCCGCCGCCAGCGCACCCACCCGCAGCTCCATGCTGCCGCTGCGGGTATGAACAGTGAACTCGATGTGACCATCGGCGCTCTGCGCACAGGCGTGCGCTCCCAGCGCGTCGCAGATCAGCATCGCGTCGTCGAGTCGGTCGACCGGACATTCGGCGCGGGCGAGCATCATCCCCACCACCCGGGTCAGCAGCGGGCCCGCCAACGTTCCTGTGCCCACGCGCAGCAACGCGGAGTTGGCGGCGAAGGAGTCGATCTCTCTCTCGCCAGCGCCGGACTCGCTCACTCCTGGCCCCCGGAGGGCGACTCGCCGAGGTGGCGCAGTGAGAAGCCCATCCTCACCTCCGTGTGACCGGCCTCGTCGCGGCCCAGCTGGACTGTGTCCGCGAGCGAGGCGATCAGCGGCAGTCCCAGCCCGAGGCCGGGGCTGTCAGGGCGTGGGGTAATCCCTCTGCCGTGGTCGCGGACGACCACCGTCAGCTGATCCTCGGCGATGCTTGCGCTCACTTCCAGCGGTCCCTCGACGTCTTCCGGATAGGCATGAAGCACTACGTTGGTGCACGCCTCGGTGACAGCAAGCCGCAGATCGGAGAGCATCTGCTCGGTGAGCTCGTATGCCTCTCCGAGCGCGCCGAAGGCGTGGCGCACGATCGCCACGTTCTCGGCTCGCGCCGGCAGGGCGAGCTCGATGTCGTGTGTTTCGACGTTTATTGCCTGTGCAGTTGGGGACATGGCGTTGCCCTGGTGATCATGGTCCCCCGGATGAGGGGTTTTCACACGTGGAAGCCGACCTCTGGGCAACGGCTGGAAGGGCTCCTGCGGCGGCTTGGCGCCGATCCTGGAGTCCTGCCGGGTCCGTGTCCCGGTCCCATCTAACTGCCAGGATACGCGAGTGCGATCCCTTGCGCCTGCGATCTTCGTCCAGTCGCCGGGCATGCGCGATATCCGCTTCGCGAGCCCCGTGCACTGCTAGGCTTTCAGGCTCCGCCTGGGGTCGACGTCTGCCCGTGCCAGTACACGGTCAGCTTGACGTACTGGCGTACCTCCGAAGCCCTCGTGCGCAGCAAGCCGCCAGGGAGCACCGCAATGAACTCCAAGAACATGCAGCCGCCGACGGCCGTCGGACTTTACGACCCTCGCTTCGAGCACGACGCGTGTGGCATTGGCATGGTCGCCCGCCTGGACAACACGGCGACCCACGAGGTCGTTGCGATGGCGATCGCGGCGCTTGAGAACCTCGAGCACCGCGGCGCGGCAGGGGCCGATCCCCGTACGGGCGATGGCGCGGGCATCCTCATGCAGATGCCCGACGAGCTGCTGCGGGCGGTGGTCGACTTCGAGCTGCCGCCGGCCGGTCGCTACGGCGTGATGATGTGCTTCCTGCCGAGGGACGCTCTCTCTCGCGCGCGCCTTGAGGCTCTGCTAGAGCAGACGGTCCGCGCAGAGGGCCAGCGCGTTATCGGTTGGCGCGATGTTCCCGTGGATCCAGACCATGCCGGCCAGGTCGCGGGCCGCGCACGGCCTGAGATCCGCCAGCTGTTCATCAGTGCGGGTGTGCGGGAGGCCGAGGACCAGGACGCATTCGAGCGCAAGCTCTACGTGATCCGCCGCGTCTGCGAGCTCTCGGAGCAGGGGGATGGGCTCTACATCGCCTCGAGCTCTTCACGCACGATCAACTACAAGGGGATGCTGATCAGCTTCCAGCTGGCCAGCTTCTACCCGGACCTGGGCGATGAGCGTTGCAAGAGCTCGCTCGCTCTGGTGCACTCCCGCTTCTCGACCAACACCTTCCCCAGTTGGGAGCTGGCCCATCCATACCGGGTGATCTGCCACAACGGCGAGATCAACACCCTGATGGGCAACATCAACTGGATGCGCGCCCGCGAGAGCGAGTTGCAAAGCGAGCTCTTCGGCGAGGACCTAAAGAAGATCCTGCCTGTGGTCGCGCCCGGCAACTCGGACTCGGCGACCTTCGACAACGTGATCGAGTTGCTGCTGCTCGCCGGGCGCTCGCTGCCGCACGCGGCGATGATGATGATCCCCGAGGCCTACCGCGGCCGCGACGATCTGCCGGAGGAGCTGAAGGGCTTCTACGCCTACCATTCATGCCTGATGGAGTCGTGGGACGGCCCGGCGGCCGTGGCCTTCACTGACGGGCGGGTGATCGGCGCGACGCTGGATCGCAATGGCCTGCGGCCGGGCCGCTGGGTGCTGACCAAGGATGGGCACGTCGTGCTCGGCTCGGAGGCCGGCTTGCTCGACCTTGCGCCCTCGGAGGTCGTGCGCTTCGGTCGCTTGCAGCCGGGCAAGCTCTTCTTCGTCGACCTCCAGCAGGGCAGGATCATCGATGACGGCGAAATAAAGCATCAGATCGCCACTCAGAAGCCATATGGAGAGTGGTTTGCGCGCTGTGCGGTGCCCTTCGCGGACCTTGCGCCCTCCGACCAGGTGACGCTCTCAGACCAGAAGCTCACCTCTCGCCAACGCGCCTTCGGCTACACCCAGGAGGATCTGCGCGTGCTGCTTGAGCCGATGGCCAGGGAGGCCGCCGAGCCGATCGGCTCGATGGGCAACGATCTCTCCCTGGCGGTGCTCTCCGATCAGGCGCCGCCGCTGTTCTCCTATTTCAAGCAGCTCTTCGCACAGGTGACAAACCCGCCGATCGACCCGATCCGCGAGGAAATCGTGATGAGCCTTGCGACCACGCTCGGCACCGAGCTCAACCTGTTCGCCGAGACGCCCGAGCATGCGCATCAGCTCGTGTTGGAGCAGCCGATCCTGCTCAACCGGGAGCTTGAGACGCTGCGCCACGTCTCCCACGAGGTGTTCGCCGCGCGCACGATAGACATCACCTGGCGCCCGGGCGATGAGCCCGCGGGCCAGGGCGCGCAGGGGATGGAGAAGGCGATCGCGCGGATCTGCAACGAAGCGCATGAGGCGATCGCCGAAGGCGTGAACATAATCGTGCTCTCCGACCGGCTGATTGGCCCCAGGCGTGTGCCGATCCCGGCGCTGCTGGCGGTAGCCGCGGTCCACCACCATCTCGTGAGGGAGGGCACGCGCCTGCGTGCCGGCATCATCCTGGAGTCCGGCGAGCCGCGCGAGGTGCATCACTTCGCGACGCTGATCGGCTACGGCGCCAGCGCGATCAACCCCTATCTGATGCTGGAGAGCCTCGATGCGCTGGTCTACGAAGGCAAGGTCAAGGCGGCTGACGGCGGCGAGCTGAACCCCAAGCAGGCGGCGGCCAACGTCGTCAAGGCGATCGGTAAGGGGCTGCTGAAGACGATCTCCAAGATGGGCATCTCGACGATCCAGTCCTACTGCGGGGCGCAGATCTTCGAGGCGGTCGGCTTGGAGCGCGCCCTGATCGACAGGCACTTCACCGGCACCGCCTCGCGCATCGGCGGAGTGGGCATCGAGGTGCTCGCGCAGGAGGCGCTGGAGCGTCACGCGCGCGCCTATCCGGCATCGCACGACGATCTGCTGCCGGTGGGCGGCATCTATGCCTGGCGGCGCGACGGCGAGCACCACATGTGGAACCCGGAGACGATCGCGCTTATCCAGCATGCAGTCCGATCCGCCAACGGAGAGGTGCCCAAGGCGCTGCAGGGCGATCGGCAGGCGCTTGACGCGATCCGCGCAAGTGACGCGTATGGCAAGTATCAGGAGTACGCCAAGGCGGTCAACGAGGACGCCACGGCCAAGGCGACGCTGCGCGGCCTGCTGACGTTCCGCCAGCCCGAGCGGGGCAGGGGGCCGATTCCGCTGGAACAGGTCGAGCCCGCAAAGGAGATCGTACGCCGCTTCTGCACCGGCGCGATGAGCCTCGGCTCGCTCTCTAGGGAGGCCCACGAGACGCTCGCGATCGCGATGAACCGTATTGGCGGGCGCTCCAACACCGGCGAGGGCGGCGAGGACCCCTCGCGCTTCACGCCCGATCCCAACGGCGACAGGCGCCGCTCGGCGATCAAGCAGGTCGCCTCTGGGCGCTTCGGCGTGACGATCAACTACCTGGTCAACGCTGACGAGCTCCAGATTAAGATGGCCCAGGGCGCAAAGCCCGGCGAGGGCGGCCAGCTTCCCGGCCACAAGGTCGACGAGTACATCGGCTCGATCAGGCACACCACGCCCGGCGTGGGCCTGATCTCCCCGCCGCCGCACCACGACATCTATTCGATTGAGGATCTCAAGCAGCTGATCTACGACCTGCGCTGCTCCAACCCGACCGCCCAGGTCTCGGTCAAGCTCGTCTCCGAGGTCGGCGTGGGAACGATCGCCGCGGGCGTCAGCAAGGCCAACGCCGACCGCGTCCTGATCTCTGGACACGACGGTGGCACCGGCGCCTCGCCGCTGTCCTCGATCCAGGCGGCCGGTGTGCCGTGGGAGATCGGCCTGGCGGAGACCCAGCAGACGCTGGTGCTGAACGATCTGCGCTCGCGGATCGTGGTGCAGACCGACGGTCAGCTCAAGACCGGCCGCGACGTGGTCATCGCCGCGATGCTCGGCGCGGACGAGATGGGCTTCTCCACTGCACCGCTGATCGCGACCGGCTGCATCATGATGCGCGCCTGCCACCTGAATACCTGCCCAGTCGGAATCGCCACCCAGGACCCGGAGCTGCGCAAGCGCTACAAGGGCACCCCCGAGCACGTCATCAACTTCTTCTTCTTTGTGGCGCAGGAAGTGCGCGAGATCCTCGCCTCGCTCGGGCTGCGCTCGCTGGACGAGGCGACCGGGCGCGTCGACCTGCTGCAGGCGCGCGAGGCGGTCGAGCACTGGAAGGCGCGCGGCGTGGACCTCACCCACCTCCTCAAGCACGTCGAGCTGCCAGACGATGCGCCACGGCGGCGAATCGAACCGCCCCCCGCGGTGCTCAAGGATGCCCTGGACTGGGAGCTCGTGCAACAGGCCCAGCCGGCGATTGAGCGAGGCGAGCCTGTGCGCATCCAGACACCGATCCGCAATCTCAACCGCTGCGTCGGTGGCATCCTCTCGAGCCACATCGCCCGCGGCCACGGCGCGCAGGGGCTGCCAAGCGACACGATCGTGGTGGACTTCGAGGGCTCCGCGGGCCAGACCTTCGGTGGCTGGCTTGCGCCGGGTATCACCTTCACACTCGCCGGGGACGCCAACGACTATGCGGGCAAGGGACTCTCTGGTGGCGTGCTGGCTGTGCGGCCCCGCGAGGGCATGGACGAGTCGTTCATCGCCGAGGAGAACGTGATTGTCGGAAACACCGTGCTCTACGGCGCGACCGGAGGCCGAGCCTTCTTCTGCGGTCTGGCGGGCGAGCGTTTCGGCGTGCGCAACTCCGGGGCCAGCGCGGTCGTGGAGGGCGTCGGCGATCACGGCTGCGAGTACATGACCGGCGGCCGGGTCGTGGTGCTCGGCCCCACCGGCCGCAACTTCGCCGCCGGCATGAGCGGCGGCGTTGCCTACGTGCTCGATCAGGACGGGACCTTCATGCACCGCTGCAATATGGAGATGGTCGGCTTTGAAGCGCTCTGCGATGCGGACGCGCTGGAGCTGCGGGAGCTGGTCGAGGAGCACCGGCAGCGCACGGGCTCGCTGGTTGCCGCCCGCATATTGACGCAGTGGGAGCAGCTGATCCCCGAGGGCGCCTTCGTGAAGGTGATGCCGCACGACTACAAGCGGGTACTGGCCGAACGGGCCCAGCGCGACGTGGCAGCCCAAGCGGTTGCCCACGCTCCGAACAACGGCGGGACCTCCGCGCAGTCGCTTGGGGTCAGCGGCAGCGTCCCTGTGAGCCTGGGCGAGGCCGAGCAGGAGCGTCCCTGATGGGCAAGGTCGGCGGCTTCCTGCAGATCGAGCGACACGGCATCCTCTATCGGGATCCCGAGCAGCGGCTCCACGACTACCAGGAGTTCGTGCAGGAGCGCCCCGAAGGCGAGCTGCGCGACCAGGGCGCTCGCTGCATGGAATGTGGCGTGCCCTTCTGCAACAACGGCTGTCCGCTGGGCAACCTGATCCCGGACTGGAACGACCTGGTCTATCGCGGGCGCTGGCGGGAGGCGATCGACCAGCTTCACGCCACCAACAACTTCCCCGACTTCACCGGGCGCCTCTGTCCCGCGCCCTGCGAGGCCGCATGCGTGCTGGAGATCCGTGAGGGCGAGTCGGTCACGATTAAGCAGATCGAGCACGCGATCATCGACCGCGCATTCACGGAAGGGTGGGTGAGCCCGCAGCCGCCGCGCAAGGAGACCGGCCGCAGCGTTGCCGTCGTGGGCTCCGGTCCGGCCGGCATGGCGGCCGCCCAGCAGCTGCGCCGCGTCGGCCACGCCGTCGTGCTGTTCGAGCGGGACGAGGCGGCCGGTGGGCTAGTGCGCTTCGGGGTACCCGACTTCAAGATTGAGAAGCAGATCGTGGAGCGGCGCGTGCGGCAGCTGGTCGAGGAGGGCGTGGAGCTGCGCTGCGGCGTTGAGGTGGGACGCGACATCGACGTGCGGGAGCTGCGCGAACGCTTCGATGCGATCGTGCTTGCCACCGGCGCGCGCGTGCCGCGCGACCTGCCCGTGCCGGGACGCGAGCTGCCCGGCGTTCACTTCGCGATGGACTACCTCTACCAGCGCAACCGTTTCGTTGCCGGGCAGCATGGCCCGCAGCCCACCGTCCCGGCCCCGCAGGGCCTGTCGCAGATAACTGCTGAGGGCAAGCATGTCGTGGTGATCGGCGGAGGGGACACCGGCGCCGACTGCGTGGGCAACTCGCTGCGCGAGGGCGCCGCCTCGATCGTCCAGCTCGAGTTGCTGCCGATGCCGCCGGAGCACCGTCCGAATGACCGCACCCCCTGGCCGCTGTGGCCGCTGAAGTACAGGCGCAGCTACGCGATGGAAGAGGCGCTGCAGGCGGGTCTCGGCGAGCAGGACTACTCGGCGGCCACGACCAGCTTCCTGCCCGGGCCAGACGGAGATCTCGGCACAATGCGGATCGCTGCCGCACAGGACGCTCCACCGTTTGCCCCCGTCCCCGGCACCGAGCGCGAGCTGCCGGCGCAGCTGGTGCTGCTCGCAATGGGCTTCCTGGGCCCCGACCAGCACCTGCTGGAGCAGCTGGGCGTGGAACGCGACCAGCGCAGCAACGTCAAGGCCATCAAGCCATACACGACCTCCGTGGAGGGTGTCTTCGCGGCCGGCGATGCGCGTCGCGGCCAGTCACTGATCGTGTGGGCGATCAACGAGGGACGCCAGTGCGCGCGGATGGTCGATCGCTATCTCTGCGGCCTAGGCGCCGGCGGTACGGCTGGGCCTGCCGATGACGGATTGGCGGGTCACGCCGATGCCGATGAAGGCCCCAATGGCCCGCCACAGCACGTAGGCCCCGGGATCTCCGCGGGCTGATGGACCTTCCGCGGGCATGCGTGATCGGCGCCGGCTCCTCAGGCATAACGGCGGTCAAGGCGCTGCACGACCGCGGTCTGCCCTTCGACTGCTTTGAGAAGTCCGATCGCGTCGGTGGCAACTGGGTGCTCGGCAACCGCAACGGGATGTCTTCCTCCTATTCCACGCTGCACATCAACACCTCGCGCGAGCGGATGGAGTACGCCGACCTGCCGATGCCAAGCTCCTATCCGGATTTTCCGCGGCACGACCAGATCGCGCGTTATTTCGAGAAGTACGTGGACCACTTTGGTCTGCGAGAGAAGATCACCTTCGAGCGAGGCGTAGAGCGGGCGCGGCGCACCGGCGATGGTCTTTGGCAGATCACCCTTGATGACGGAGAACAGCGTCTGTATGACGCGCTGATCGTCGCAAACGGCCACCACTGGGACCCGCGCTGGCCCGAACCGCCGATCCCGGGGCAGTTCTCTGGGGAGTCGATGCACTCCCACCACTACACCGATCCCTCGCAGCTGGCCGGGCATCGTGTGGTCGTGGTGGGGATGGGCAACTCCGCGATGGACATCGCCGTCGACGCCTCCTATCACGCCGCATCGACGCGGCTCGTGGCCCGCAAAGGCGTCCACGTCGTGCCCAAGTACATTCTCGGCAAGCCGCTGGATGCCGGCGTGCGACCCACTCGGATGCCGTTCACCTGGATGCTGCGCGGCCTGCAGCCGGTGCTGAGGCTCACCGTCGGCCCGATGGACCGCTACGGCCTGCCGCTGCCAGACCACCGGCTCGGACAGACCCATCCCACCGTCTCCTCACGCATTCTCGACCGGCTCGCGCACGGAGCGATCGAGGTCAGGCCGGAGATCTCCGAGCTGGACGGCGAGACGGTCCGCTACAGCGACGGCACGCAGGAGCAGGCCGACCTGATCGTCTACTGCACCGGCTACAAGATCAGCTTCCCGTTCTTTGAGGATGGGCTGATCGACGTTGCCGAGAACGAGCTGGTCCTCTACAAGCGGATATTCCCCATGCAGCCAGCCGGGCTTTACTTCATCGGGTTCGTGCAGCCGTGGGGCGCGATCATGCCGATTGCCGAGGCGCAGAGCCAGATCGTCGCCGATCATCTGCTCGGCGCCTATTCGCTGCCGGACGGCTCACAGATGCGTCGGGACATGGATGCGATGATCGCCCACCAGCGTCGCCGCTACCTGCCCTCCAAGCGCCACACGATCCAGGTCGACTTCTCAAACCACATGGTGGAGCTGGCCGACGAGGCGAAGGTCGGCGCAGAGCGCGCGCGGCGCCAGGGCTATCCGCTGCCGATCGCGCCCCTGGTTGGCAGCGCCGCCTGATGCCCACATTCTGTCGCCACAACAGGTTCATCGAGCGGTGCCCAATCTGCAGCAAGACGTTGCCAGGTCACTCGCAGGAGCGCCGTGGGGGAAGCGCCTCGCGCGGCAGCGGTGCGCAGCGACGCTCCACTGCGTCCGGTGCCGCGAGCCGCAGCGGCGCGAGACGCCCGCGCGCCACCGACGTAAAGGTGTACGTCGACGGGCGCCGGCGTGGGGTCGACGACGGGTACGAGTGCGAGTTGGTACCGGGCTTGCGCTCCTCGCTGGATGCGCGCCATCTCGCGCAGGAGATCGGCTTTGCGGCCGGGCGGCTGCGGGCGCTTGCGCAGCAGCCGCCCGGCGCCTACGCGCTGGCGGCGGAGCTTGGCCGCTGTGGCGAGCTGGATCAGGCCAGCTGGCTCTGCTTCCTGATCGCCTATCTCTGCCCACTGGATGGCGATGAGCCCTTCGTGGGGATCTCCATGGCGCCCTCGCTGGATCAGGCGCCGATCGTCAGCGACGAGGATGTCGAAGCGCTGCCGCTCGGGCCGCGGACCTGCCACGAGCCGGGGCGCGGCATGGCTACGTTGCGCGCATATCTGGCGTGGGCGCAGCGAGCGGGGTCCCAGCGCAGCGCCCTCGCCGGAGAGGACTCCTGGAGCCCCGAGCGCCGGTTCCAGCGCGTCTTCGAGCGACTATCTCTGCCCGGCTTTCCGCGCTTTGGACGCTATGAGCTGCTGGTGATCCTCGGCACCCTCGGCCTGTACGAGATGAGCGCCGATTCGCTGCACTTGGCGGCTGCTGTCTCGGGTCGTACAACAGGCGCCGGCAAGGCCGATGGGGGCGATCAGGTGCTGGCTGCTGCAAAGCGCGTGTTTGGTATCGGGGACCCGCTGCTGCTCGAGCGGCGTGCGAAGCAACTTGCAGAAGCGGCAAGCGTGCCATTGGCCGCTCTCGACCTGGCGCTCTTCAATTGGCACGTCTCTCAGCGCGCCACCCTTGGCTTCTCGGACGAGGCATCCGACCTGGATGCCACCTCCCAGACGGAGCTCGCACTCGGCCTCTAACGGATCGTGACGGCGAAAAGTGCCGTCCACCGCGCCGCTTAGAGTCTGTGCGGACCGACGGTTCAAAGCTACATCCGCGCCAAGCAGCGAGGGAGTCGTCATGCCGCTCTGCTTCATCGAGCCCCAAAACGCCATCAGGGTCATAGCCGAGTCGATCGGCCGCGAGGCACGCCGGCAGCTGCTCGGTGAGGTTGTCCGCTCCTGGGTGGACGACATCCCTGAGCAGGAGCTCGGAGTCCACTACGCCAAGGCGATTGCAAACCTCGGTGAGGACGATCTGCACTTGCTCGCTGCCTGGCACGCCTCCCTCGACGTAGGGCATCCCGTGCCCAACCTGGAGTTCCTCGTCGGCGTGTTCCCGAGCCTCGGCGAGAACCGCCGCGAGGCACTGAAGATCGCCGCTGGCTTCAACGGCGAGGAGGCGATGGACGCAGGCGTGGCCGAGGAGCACGCGCTCGACACGGTGCTACCAAGACTCTCGCGCCCCCGCCTGGTCGAGCTGGCCAGCGAGTGCGTGGAGCTCTACATCTGGGACCGGCTGGGGAACGACAACTGAGGGACGTGGGCCTGCCGGTCGACCTGAGCAGAGCTGCGCATCTGGCTGGCGCTCGGATCGGCTTGCCTGCAGCCGTGGGGCCGGGTTACTCCCGGCCCCACGAATCTGTGCAGGTGCGCCTAATCTATGACGCGAGCTTCACGTTCAGCGCCCAGGGCGTGTAGAACGATGAGTACAGCGACCACGTCGGCTCGACGTACTTGTTCGACAGCGTCGCGAAGTTGGCGTGCGAGAACATCGGCAGGTAGGGCAGTTCGGCTCCCGCCCTCTTCAAGATCCTGCCGACGAGCTGCAGCCGACTGGCGGGGTTGGCTATTTCGAGCTCTGCCGGCAGCAGCTTTGTGACTTCGGCATTGCTATACGACGAGGTGTTGGCGCCCGCCACAGTCATGAAGGCTGGGCTGAGAAGCTCCGTCAATACCTGGTCAGGCTCGGGGAAGAAGACCGCGCCTTCATTCAGGAATATCTTGATTTTGTTGCCGTACATGCTGGGGAACGCATCGGTGGGAAATGCGTTGACCTTGGCTTTGATGCCAACCTTAGCTAGGTCTGTGGCGAGAATCTGTGCGGCCTGCACGAGCAGCGGTTCTACTACGCACGCTGCAATTTCAGTCGTGAATCCGTGGGGATATGGCGACTTCGCGAGTTCCCGTTGCGCCGCGGCCAAATCAAATTCATATTGCGGCACGGTACTCAGCATCGACTTGATCTGAGTTTCGCTCGCCCCGATTTCAGTGAACCCGGGAGTGGGCACGATCGACGCTGGTCTCACCGCATCGCCAGCGGGGAAGAGAGCCTTGAGCATGCCATTGATGTTGGTGGCGTAGGCTATAGCTCTGCGCACGTGAACGTTATTAAAGGGCGCTTTTGTCACGTTGACTGACAAGAAATCAAGCCAGTTCGGTGCACTGTCGAGCTGTCGGCTGCCTGGAATTTCTGCAAACAGTTTCTGGTTCTCGTAATCCATCGCACCGTCGATTGCACCCGATCGCAATGCAAGTGACATCGCGGCTTCTTCCTTGAACAGGACAAAGCTGATCTTCGATGCCGGCTGCGCTGGCCCGGTCCAGTAGCGGTTACGTGAAAGCTCTACGCGAGCGTCGGGGGTGTAAGTATCAAACTTCCATGGACCGGTGCCTATCGGCAAATGCTGTGGCGTACCCAGTGCTTTCAAGCCACCTGCCTTTTCGGCTGCTGCCTTCTCCAAGATCTGACTGGAATAGGCCAGGATCGATGGCCAGTCCACGTCGGGTTTTTTGAGCTTGATGACGACCGTCGACTTGCCGGTCGCCGCGACGGAGGCCACCAGCGGACTCCAAAAGGCGTTTGTCGTCGCTATCTTTTCCAGGTTCTGGTCGAGCGAGTAGACGACGTCGGATGTGGTTAGGGGTTGGCCGTCAGAGAACTTCACGCCGGGCTTGATGTGGTAAATGTAGGTGGTGGCGTTTGGGTGTTCGATGGAGCTTGCGAGGCCAAGCTTCAGCTTCCCGTTCGGCTCAAATTCGACCAAGTGCTGGACCACGAGCGATTCGATCATGAAGGTCGGGGACCACCCGACAGTGCGCGTGTTCAAGACTCCGGGCCACACCAGCGATCCCCATCGCAATTCGGCGTAGTGCTTGGACGATCCAGAGCCGCCGTGTGATGCTGCGTTTGTGGAGCCGCTGCTGCCGCTACCGCAACCCGCGATGGCCGCTGCGAGCGTCAGTGCCGCGATCGCGTACAGACACTTCCTCATGTGATTCCTCCCATAGATCATTCGACACGGGTAGGGGCCAACGATCTGCTGGCCTTCACCGCTGTCCGAGCCTTGGCTTCGGCTTGACCTTCTCGGTGCGCGTACGACAGACAGCGTCGCGGCAACGACGGCCAGAGACATCATAAGCAAGTCATAGGACAACTGTCAAGTGATGGCTGCTACATGCGGCGGCACGCCCCCACCGCGGACTCAAACTCGCGGCTGGCTTATCGGACGACTGACGACTCGACAACTGCTGATCGTCGTGCGATCATTGCCTGGATGACGAGCACCTCTTCGAGCCCTCCAACGGCAGCGCGACGCCATCTTCGTCGCGGGCGCCTTGCAGACGAGACGCGCGACGCGATTCTCGAGGACTACATTCGCTCAGGTCGCACGCCTCCAGGAGCGCGCCTGCCATCAGAGGGAGAGCTCTGTGAGCAGTACGGCGTCTCGCGCGTAACGATCCGCGCTGCCATCCGCAGCCTGCAGGAGGCCGGCATTGTGAATGTTCGGCACGGGTTTGGCTCCACCGTGTTGCACGGTGGCAGCACGATTCGCTCGGGTCTGGCGGACCTGTGCTCTTTCGAGACGTTCGCGAGAGCGAGCAACGCAAGCATCGACACCGCGGAGGTCGAGTTCACCGAGACCACGGCGGACGAGGATCTCGCCCGGGAATTCGAGGTGCCGATCGGCACTCCGCTGCTCGCGGTCGCGCGCAACAAGCTCTGTGCCGGGGAGCCAGTCGGTCGGATCGTCGATCAGTTGCCCGACGGCGTGCTGCCGTTCGATGTCGTGAGGCGCGAATTCGCGGGATCGGTGCTGGACATCCTGCTGTCCTACCCGGAGGTGGGCGTTGAGTACGCTGACTGCGAGATCGTTCCGGTGGCGCTTGATACGGCTCTGGCGCGGCAGATTGGCGTTCCACGCGGCAGGCCGGCACTGAAGATGTTCGAGCATACGCGCACCGCCGAGGGTCGGATCGTGAACATCAGCAGCGCTTGGCTGCTGCCTGAGCACTTCGAGTTCCACCTTCGTCGCCGCAGGCCGCCCGGCCACACGCGCTGAAGCCAAACCGGTACGCGTGCCGGGGGATGCGCGTCGCCTCCCGGTGCATGACCGTGGGCTTGTCCGCACCTCGGCGCGATAGTTGTATGATGACTGCTCATCCTATGACTAGCTTCTTTTCCAGACGTCCGATCAATGCCGGCCGCAGACGGAGTCCGATGGCCCGCGGCGCCATGCCGGAGACCGCCTCATCGCAGGCATGTGCTCGGGACGGCGCCGTCGAGGGGGCCGGTGCGACGCTCCGAGCCCTCATGCCAGAGAGCGCGGCTGCCGCGGCGAGCTCGCCTGTGCCTGGAGGGTTCACGCGTGCGCGCTTCTTCTGGCCAATGCCGGTGTGCATAGACCGCGGCGACGGCCCCTTCGTCTGGGACCTCGATGGGCACCGACATATCGATTGCCTGCTCGGGTTTGGCACGATGATCCTGGGCCATCGTCATCCTGCCGTGATCTCGGCAGTTCAGCGTCAACTGGCCAGGGGGACGCATTTCGGAGCCACGACGAACCCTGAGCGCGAGCTTGCTGAGACGATCCTCGCAAACGTTCCAGGCGGTGAGCGCATTGTCTTCCTCAACTCCGGAACTGAGGCGACGCTGGCAGCGGTGCGGGTCGCACGCGCGGCGACCGGGAGGGTGAAGATTGCGAAGTTCGAGGGTGGCTGGCACGGATGGCATGACTACTTGCTGCACAGCTTCATGCGGCACGCCGGCCCAGAGCGGCAACCGGAGGCGGTCCCTGAGTCGCTCGGGATTCCGACGGCGATGGGTGAGGTCATCGTATCGCTGCCTTTCAACCACCCGGCCGCGTTCGACCTCATCCGCCAGCATGCAAATGATCTCGCTGGCGTGATCTTCGAGGGGGTCCAGGGCAGCGCTGGAGGTCTTGCCGCCGACGCGGAGTGGTTGATGCAATTGCAGCAAACATGCAGGCAGGCCGGCGTGATCTTCATCTGCGACGAGGTGATCACAGGCTTTCGGCTTGGGCCCGGCGGTATCGCTGGGAAGCTAGGCTTGGAGCCGGACCTCACCACGCTTGGCAAGGCCATCGGCGGCGGCTTTCCAGTAGGTGCGCTTGCGGGGCGCACGGATCTGCTCGATCTGATTGAGCCGAACGCCGGCGGAGATCGGGTCCTGCTCGCAGGTACCTTTTCGGCGAATCCGGTCACCATGGTCGCGGGCAAGGCGCAGTTGGATGCTTTGCTCGATGATCCAGTCGCATTCGAGCTTCTGGATGCGCTCGGCGAGCGCATGCGATGTGGATTGACCGAGGCGATGTCAGACGCTGGCGTAGCGGGCGCAGTCGCCGGCGTTGGCTCGCTCTGGGGGTTGCATCTCGGCGTCGAGGGGCCGCTTCGCAGCGTGCGTAGCCCCGCGCCGAACGGCGATCCAACCGGTGACAGGCTGCTCGCCGGCTATCTGCTCGGCGAGGGAGTGCTGATGGCGGCGCCGGTTCATCTCGGCTTCCTCAGCACGTGCCACACCGAGCATCTCGTAGATGAGGTGATAGATGCCCACGGCAGGGCGCTCGCGAAGATGAAGGCGGACGGGATCCTGGGATGAGCTCGTCCATCGCGGCGGATTTGCTTTTTCGCGCGCCTCTACCAAGCAGATCCCCGCGCTCCTTGCTCGACGATGCGGAGGCACGGGCCGCCGCCTTGTGCGTGCACGAGGTTGGTATCCCGACGCGCGATGGCATCGAGCTGGCCGCCGACGTCTACCTGCCCGTCTCGGATCAGAGTCCGTGCGCCGCCGTCGTGTTTGGTACACCGTATGACAAGGGCGATGAGGTCTTCACCGCGCCGGAGGCGCAGATCTATCGAGACGCCGGATACGCGGCCGTCGTGTTCGACATCAGGGGCCGCGGCAAGTCGGAGGGTGTTTGGCACGGCAACAGCCTCTTCGACGCCTACGACGGGCATGACGTCGTTGAATGGGTGGGCCGGCAGGATTGGTGCACGGGCGACGTCGGGATCAGCGGCCTCAGCTACGGTGGCTGGCTGGTCTGGGCGACCATCTCGCAGCAGCCACAGCACCTGCGGGCGGCCGTCTCGACCTCGGCCGTGGGCAGGTACATGCAGGAGATTCCGTATATCGGCGGGTGCTTCCAGTTGTCTTGCGCGGCTTGGCTGGCGAGCGTTCGTCGCCGCATCGCGGACCGCTCCCCGGAGGACATTCCGTCGTTGCTGCAGACGCTGCCGATCCAGGACATCGGCGCCTCGATCGAATCGGCGAGCCAGATATGGGAGCAATACATGCAGCACGACACGCTGGATGAGTTCTGGAGGCGGCTGCGATGGGACGGCGAATATGGGCGCTTCGACGTCCCCTGCCTGCACGTGACTGGCTGGCACGATCGAGAGGATCTGCATGGAGCCTTCCATCACTATGAGCACATGGTCGAGCACTCGCCTGCACGCGACCGCCAGTGGCTGATAGTCGGCCCGTGGAGCCATCTGTCCACCCGCTGGCCCAGCGCTGAATGTGGCGGCATCTGCTACGGCCAGGAGGCTGCTCTCGACATGCATGCCATTCATCTCAGGTTCTTCGATCGGTTCCTGCGAGGGCGTGAGAATGGCTTCGAGGAGGAGCCGCGCGTGCGGCTGTTTGACACCGGCACCCGCGGCTGGCGCATCCGTCCGCGTTGGCAGCAAACTTGCGCGAAGGCTCGGCGCTTTTATCTCGCGCCGGATGGAAGGCTCGAGGGCCAGCCGGAAGGCACTGGGTCCGACGCTTACGTCTATGACCCCGCGAGACCTTCCGGCATCTCATTCGACGTGACGCAGATCTGGGAGCCGCCGCTCGATCTGGGCTCCTTCGCGGCGCATCCGGGCGTGCTTGCATGGCGGAGCGACGTGCTCACGACGCTCCTGAGCGCTCATGGATGGCCCTCCGCGACGTTGTTCGCGGCCACCGACTGCGAGGACACCGACTGGCATGTCAAGCTTGCAGATCTCACGCCGGCCGGCGAGTTGCTCACCGTCGCGTGGGGCTGTCTGCGCGCCGCGCACGCTGAAGACCTCGGCACTCGCCAGGCCGTGAACTCAGGGGAGGTGTGCCGTTACGAAATCGAGCTCTCGCCTGTCTTCCACACGTTCCTGCCAGGGCACAGGATCGTTCTGCTGGTTGCAAGCGCCGACTGGCCCTGGTTCGCCCGCAACCTCAATCAGCGCGGTCCGATTGCAGGCCAGCGCGAGATTCGAATCGCCACCAATACGATCCATCACGGGTGCGTGCGCCCTTCGTGCGTGACGCTTGGCATCGACGCCGATGCGAGGATGGGGCTTGGAATCGGCAAGCCCACTCCGGCAGGCAACACTTAGGCAAGTACACTGACGACCATGACAGACGAACCCACCGTCACTGCCGACGACGTGCTGGACGCCCTGTCAAACGTGATCGACCCCGAGCTTGGCCTCGACTTCGTCGAGCTGGGCCTCATCTACGGCGTCGAGGTAGACGGGGGAGACGTGGAGGTCACCTTCACGCTCACGACCCCGGCCTGCCCGATCGGTCCCCACGTCACCGAACAGATGGAAGAGTTCGTCGGCGAGCTCGAAGGCGTGGAAAGCGTCGAATGCAAGATGGTCTTCACGCCTGCCTGGTCGCCTGAGAAGATGACCGAGGACGCGAAGTTCGCGCTCGGGTTCTAAGAGCGCGCCTGCTCTAAGCGGACACCGCGGCCACGCTCGCCTCCGCGGCCAGTGCCACCAGCGCTGAGAGCTCCAGCGAGATGTGCTCGCCGATCGAGTCGATGTCCGGCAGCGCGTCGAAGTCGCCCAGCAGGCCGAAGTTCATCTCGCCGTTGTAGGACATGATCGCCACGGCGAGCGCGTGGTTCTCGGGCAGGAAGGCGATCGGGTAGGCGTGCAGCATCTCGCGGCCGAGCACGTAGAGCGGGAACTGAGGGCCGGGCACGTTGGTCACGATCAGGTTGAACAGGCGCGTGGAGAAGTTCAGCCGCGAGGCCTGCGCGAGGATCGTCGGCGGCGCGAAGTTCTGGACGTTGGCGATCATTTCGGCTCCGAGCGCCTGCTTGCTCTCCTTCAGGCCCGCCATCGCGTGGCTGACAAAGCGTAGGCGCTCCACCGGGTCGGCGATGTAGACGGGCAGCGGCCCCCGCATCGCGGCAATCCTGTTGCCGAGGTGGCCGCGCTCATCGGCGGCCCTGACCGACACCGGCACCAGCGCGCGCAGCTCCAGACCCTCGGTGCGGTAGCCGCGTGAGATCAAAAATGAGCGCAGTGCGCCCGTCACCACTGAGAGCACGACGTCGTTGACGGTGCCGCCGAAGGCGTTCTTGACAAGCTTGAAGTCCTCGAGTCTCGCGGTCACCCCGACAACCCGACGGTGGGGGCCGATCGGCACGTTGAACGGGGTGCTCGGCGCGGGGTTCAGAGCCGCCCAGATCAGCTCACCGATGCCCTCAGCCGCTTCGCGGCCGCGGGAGATCGCGTGGTCGGGGTGTGTGAGCGCGTCGAGCGTGCCGCCCACGACCTCGGCCGCGGCGCGCGCCGCTCCGCGGGCGCCGATCGCCACCAGCTCCGTGGTGCTCGGCTCCGCATGCGGCTGCCAGGGGCGCCCAGAATGCTTGATCGGGGGCGGTTCAGGGGAGAGGTCGAACAGCACGGTCGCCAGATCGATCCCCGAGATGCCATCGATCAGGGCGTGATGGTTCTTGGAGATCAGCGCGAAGCGGCCGTCGTGCAGCCCCTCGATCAGCCACATCTCCCATAGCGGCTTGCTGCGGTCGAGCGCCTGCGAGAAGATCCGCGCTGTCAGCTCGCGCAGCTGTTGCCACTGTCCTGGCGCTGGCAGCGCGGTGTGGCGCACGTGGTACTCCGGGTTGAAGTTGGGGTCGTCCACCCATACCGGCCGGCCGCTGTCGAGCGCGGTGTGCGCGAGCTTCTGCCTGTAGCGGGGCACCAGATGCAGCCGCTGGCGGATCTGCTCGAACAGATCCTCGACGGGCGGCGGCGGGCCTTCGATGATCGTCAGCCCGCCGACATGCATGTGCGAGTCCGGGCCCTCCTGATGCAGGAAGGAGGCGTCGATCGCGGTCAATCGGTCGAGATGACGCTGAGGCATGCACTCAAGCGTACAAAGGAGCCGTACAATGGGTGTAGTGACGGGCACCGTGCAAAAGCTGCTGCTCGCCGCCCCTCGCGGCTACTGCGCTGGCGTTGACAGGGCGGTGCAGACCGTCGAACGCGCGCTTGCGCTCTACGGCGCGCCTGTCTACGTGCGCAAGGAGATCGTCCACAACAAGCATGTCGTGGAAGAGCTGCGCCAGAAGGGCGCGATCTTCGTCGAGGAGGAGACCGAGATCCCGCACGGGGCGAACACCGTCTTCTCCGCCCATGGGGTGGCGCCCAGCGTGCGTGCAAACGCCGTGCAGCGCGAGCTGCAGACGATCGATGCCACGTGCCCGCTGGTCACGAAGGTCCACGTCGAGGCGCGCAAGTTCGCCGAGCAGGGATACACGATCGTGCTCGTCGGCCACGGTGGCCACGAGGAGGTCGAAGGCACTATGGGCGAGGCGCCCGATCAGATCGTGCTGGTCGAGAGCGAGCAGGACGTCGCGGAGCTCGAGGTTCCCGATCCAAACCGGGTGGCGTTCATCACGCAGACGACTCTGTCTGTCGGGGAAACCGCTTCGATCATCGCTGCGCTGAAGGATCGGTTCCCGAACATCACAGGGCCTAAAACGGATGACATCTGCTACGCGACCACCAATCGGCAGGCCGCGGTGCGCCAGATGGCTGGCGAATGCGACCTGATGCTCGTGATCGGCTCACGCAACTCCTCCAACTCCGTGCGCCTGGTAGAGGTGGCAAACGACTGCGGCACCGAGGCATACCTGATCGACAACGCCGGGCAGGTGCACGAGGAGTGGCTGCAAGGCAAGCGCGTGGTCGGCATCTCCTCGGGGGCGAGCGCGCCCGAGCACCTCGTTCAGGATCTCGTCCAGCTCTTCCGTGACCGGGGCGTGAGCGACATCTCCGAGGTCGACGTGGTCCGCGAGGACGTGCGCTTCATGCTGCCGAAGCAGATTCGCGAAGCGCTCGCAGCCGCCTGAGCGTGGTGGGCATCCCAGCGATCTCCGGCGTCGTCCTGCACCGGCGATGAGAACGCTGATCGTCTCTGACCTGCACTTCGGCAGCGCTTCGCGCGCCGATGTGCTGCGGACCCGCCACGCGCAGGAGGCGCTGCTGGCAGCGCTCTCCGATGTGCAGAGGCTTGTGCTGCTCGGCGACGTGCTCGAGCTGCGCCATGGCCCGCCGCATGTGGCTCTGCATGCGGCGCGGCCATTCTTGCGGGCGCTGGGGGAGAAGATGGCAGACAGGGAGATCGTGATCGTCTATGGAAACCACGACCACGCGCTGATCGACGGCTTCTCTCAGCGGCGAAGCGAAGATCAGGATCCGGCTCCGCTTGGCCTGGAACAGCGGATCGCGCCCGATCAGGCTTCGCCGATGGCCGCACGGCTCGCCGAATGGGCGGCCCCGGCGCGCGTCGAGGTCGCCTGTCCGGGGCTTTGGATTCGCGAGGACGTCTACGCGATCCACGGGCACTACCTCGACGCACACATCGCAATCCCCACATTGGAGCGCGTCGCGGTCTCGTTGATGGGCAAGATGGTGGATCGTCCCCAGGCCGCGCTTGCCGACGTGGAGGACTACGAGGCTGTGACGGCTCCGATCTATGCCTGGATCGATGCCGTGGCGGCTCAGGGGCAGACGAGGTCCGCGCTCAACGGCACCGCGACTGTGCGCATGTGGCGGATGCTCCACGGCAGTTCGGGTCGCGGTCGATCATCGGCCAGCTCGGCCTCCGAAAATGGTGGCAGCCGCTCACGTGCGGTGGCTCAGATGCGCCGCAGCATGCTCGTGCCCGGGCTTGGCGCCGGTCTGCGAAGCGGCGCGGTCAGGCGCGGCTTCCCGCTGGCCGTGGCGACCCTGAACCGGCTCGGCCTCGGTCCGTTGCAGGCCAACATCTCGGCTTCGGAGCTGCGGCGCACTGCGCTGGTTGCGATGGGCGAGGTCGCTGCCGCTCTGCAGCTTGGCGATGCGCACGTGGTATTTGGCCACACCCATCGGGCGGGCCCGCTGCCCGGCGACGATCTGCAGGAGTGGCGGGGCCGGCTCGGCGCGAGGCTGATCAACACCGGCTCGTGGACATACAGCGCCGGCTTCCTCGGCCAAGAAGACAGCGATAACCCTTACTGGCCGGGGTCTTGCGTGGTGGTGGAGGACGATCTGACGCAGCCTCCGCGGCTGCTGCGGCTGCTTGCGGGGAGCTCGCGCGGGCAGCTGGTCGGCAGTCTCGATTAGCGGCTCGGCGGCGGGGGCGGCGCGGAAGCACAAGCCCGCAGTGCGGGCTTGTGCTAGCCGATCCCTGGCGTGAAGCAGGTTGCCAGGCAGCGGACGCCCTCGCCTGCTTCGACGGTCACGACTCCGGCGGTGTGGCGCTCGTGCTCGATCAGCGGGTATGCGCCGACCTGCTTGACGACCAGCTCACTACCGCCCTGTTGTGGACCGCCGTTGACCGTCAGGATGCCTTTGCCGCTAACCACCGCCCAGACCCCGCCCGCTTCGTAGGGGCCGCTGTAGGGGCCATCCTGGTCCTCGGTCTGAGGGGCCAACTCGGCCTCGGGCGCATCCTCGGGGCGCATCGGAGCAATCGGCTCCGGCCGCTCCGCCCCAGGTCCGAGCAGATCCTGGATCGCGAGCTCGGTTTCTTCGTAGGCACCCTCGCCGTAGTGGTAGTCGTAGAGCGTGCCCTGCCCGTTGAAGAGATATCGGGCCGGCCATCCGAGGTTCTCGTACTCGCGCCAGGTCTCCAGCGCGGTGTCGATCAGCACCGGATACTCGATCCCCAGCCTCTGCACCGCCTCGATCACGGCCTCGCGCGGGCGCGAGGCTTCAAAGCCGGGGGAGTGGACGCCGATCACTGCAAGCCCCTCGCCGTCGTGGGAGTACCGCGCGTGCCAGCCCTTGATGTAGGGCAGGGTCCGGATTGAGTTGGGTCTGCAGAAGTCCCAGAACTCGACCAGGAACGGCCTGCCGGCCAGCTGCTCCATACGCAGGCGCTTGGCGGGCACGTTGATCCACCGCAGTTGCGGTGGGAACGGCGGCGCTGCGATCGTGTCTACGGGTGCCTTCATCTGTCTGTGCACTGCGCCCCTGAGGGGCGCGATCCGCAGCGGATAGTGTTCCTCAGCCGATTGAGCCGACCATCTCCAGCTGTATCAGCCGGTTGAGCTCGACGGCATACTCCATCGGCAGCTCCTTGGTCACCGGCTCGATGAAGCCATTGACGATCATCGCCGCAGCCTCGTCCTCGGTGAAGCCGCGCGAGCCCATGTAGAAGAGCTGGTCGTCGGAGATGCGCCCGACGGTGGCCTCGTGGGCGACGGTCACGTTCGGGTTCTGGATCTGAATGTCGGGCCAGGTGTCAGAGCGGGAGCGGCCGTCCATCATCAGGCCGTCGCACTGGACGCGGGCCTTACTGCCCTGCGAGTGCGGGCCCATCTTCACTAGGCCGCGGTAGCCCATCACGCCGCCGTCCTTGGAGATCGACTTGGCGAGGATGTTCGAGGTCGTGTTGGGCGCGAGGTGCACGACCTTCGCGCCGGTGTCCTTGTGGACATCGCCGGAGGCCACGCCGACGTTCAGGTGGTCGGCGCGGGCGTGCTCGCCCATCAGATAGGAGCCCGGGTAGAGCATCACGTACTTGGCGCCCATCGAGCCGCCGACCCACTCAACCGTGCCCTCGGCGTCCACGACCGCGCGCTTGGTGTTGAGGTTGTAGACGTCCTTGCTCCAGTTCTGGACGGTCGTGTAGCGGGCTTTGGCACCCTCGTGGACGAAGATCTCAACGACGGCGGAGTGCATCGAGTTGACCGAGTAGGTCTGGGCGGTGCAGCCCTCGATGTAGTTGACGTCGGAGCCCTCGTCGGCCACGATCAGGGTGTGCTCGAAGGTGCCCTCGCCGGCGCCCTCCATGCGGAAGTAGGCCTGCAGCGGCAGGTCGACCTTCACGCCCTTGGGCACGTACAGGAAGGAGCCGCCCGACCAGACCGCGCCATGCAAGGCGGAGAACTTGTTGTCCTGGGCGGGGACGCACTTGTTCATGAAGTACTTCTGGACTAGCTCCGGGTACTCGCTGATCGCCGTGTCCATCGAGCAGAAGAGGATTCCGAGCTTGGCGTACTCTTCCTTGAGTCCCTCGTAGACGGGCTCCTGGCGCCAGACGCCCACGACGCCTGCGAGGTGCTCGCGCTCGGCCTGGGGGATGCCAAGATCCTCGTAGGTCTTCTTCATCTCCTCCGGAACGTCGTCCCAGCTGTTGAAGCGGCCGGCCGTGGGTGGCGAGTAGAGCACGAGCTCGTCGAGGTTGAGGCCCGAGAGGTCCACGCCCCAGGTCGGAGTCGGCTTGCGTTCGAAGATCTCAAGCGACTTCAGCCGCTTCTCGGCCATCCAGCTCGGCTCTTTCTTGATCTTCGAGAGCTCCTCAACGACCTGGCGGGAGATGCCTTGCTTGGCGCGCAGCTGCCCTTGGTCGTCCTCGACGATCGGACTTGGCTTGGTGATCTTCGTGCGGTCGACTGTGGCCATGAGGCTCCTTGCTGCGGTTGCCTTGCGAATCCTAGCTGTGGGGTAGGAATTGTATCGGGTTGTTGGCTGGGTCAGGGAGGCCGCTCGCTAACGTTCGCGCCGATGTCCACCGATCTTGGAGATGCCACTCAGATCGAGGGCGCGGATGGCCGCTATTCGGCGACGCTCTCCGATCAGTGGGAGATCTGGGGTCCCAACGGCGGCTATCTCGCCGCGATCTGCCTGCGTGCCGCGGGTGAGGTGGCCAAGATCGCTCGGCCGCGCAGCTTCTACTGCCATTTCCTGAGCTCGCCGGCGTTCGGTCCCGTGGAGCTGGAGGTTTTCGTGCTCAAGCACGGACGACGGGCGGAGTCACTCTCGGTTTCGATGAGCCAGGAAGGCCGCGCGGTGCTGCATGCGCTGGTGAAGACGGCGGCCGACGCGCCCGGCTACGAGCATCAGCATCCGCGCATGCCGGCCGTGCCTGCGCCACAGGACCTGGAGCCTTTTGAGTATGTGCCCCGCGATGGCCAACCGGCCTTTCGCTTCTGGGAGAACATCGAGCGGCGTCATGTGCCAGCGGACGAGCACGACGCCAGGGCTCCGGTGCTGCGCCAGTGGACGCGGTTTCGGCCGGTCGCTTGCTTCGAGGATCCCTACCTCGACGCCGCGCGCTCGCTCATCCTGCTCGACACGTTTGGCTTTCCCGCCGCCTATCAGCGCTACCGCTCCTGGCAGTATCTGGCGCCCAACCTCGACACGAGCGTCTGGCTGCATCACTTCAACCCGGCCTGCGAGTGGCTGCTGATCGAGCAGGAATGTGCCGTTGCGGCACACGGACTAATGGGCGTGAGCGGGCGAGTCTGGGATATCGATGGCGCCCTGCTCGCCAGTGGCGGGGCGCAGCTCTGCTGCATTCCTGGTCGAGACTGACGAGTAGAGTCTCCGATCATCACATGTCCGCTGCAAACCCCGCCCGTGAGGGGGTATGAGTCCCAACAAGTGGAGGTGGCAGATGGCCGAAGCAGGACCGCCCACAGAGGGAATGATGCTGACCCACTTCATCGTCTCGGACGACGTTGAGCGTTCTCGGCACTTTTACACTGACGTGCTCGGCGGCACGTTGGAACGCTCCGGAGAACCGACCAACGTCGCGCTCGCCAACAGCTGGATCGTCATCAATCGGGGCGGAGGCCCGACCGACGACAAGCCCGCGGTCACGCTGGAGACGCCACGCGACCTCGACCGGGTCAGCAGCTTCCTCAATATCCGGGTCAAGAACATCGAGGCCGTTTACGCCGAATGGAGCGCTCGTGGTGCTCGATTTCTGACGCCGCCGAAGCAGCACAAGTACGAGATACGTTGCTACATCCGCGATCCCGACGGTCATCTGATCGAGGTGGGGCAAACCACGGACCCAGAGGGGGACTGGACCCCGCCTCAGTGGCGCTCGAGTACGGCCGCCGGGGAGTCCGAGTGAATCTCAGCGTCTCTCCCTCCGTCAGCTCGCTATCGGTGGGGCCTTGGAGGTTGCCGCGATTTCCCTACGGAGCGTCTTCAGCGCGGCGACGTAGATCTCTGAGAATGTCGGGAATGGCTGGATCGTGTCGGTAAGGACGTCGAGTGGGATGTGGGCGCGGATCGCGAGCGTCGCCTGCTGCATCCACTCGCCCGCCTCGGGGCCGAGCGCGTAGGCGCCTGTCAGTCGCTCGCCGTCGCTGAATAGCGCCAGGAAGCCGTTGCTGCTGGCGTACTCGCGCGTGTAGGTCGCGGTCTTCGATACCTCCGACAGTGGGACCATCGCGCTGAAACGGCCGGTGGAGGCGCCCACCGCCGCGGCTTGGGGGTCGGTGTAGACGACCCGGGGAACAGCCTCGTAGTTGGCCTTTCGCGGCTCGCCGAGGATGTTCGCGGCGACCACCTCGCCCTCGTACTTGCCGACATGGGTAAGCGGCCACTGGCCGTTCACGTCGCCGATCGCCCACAGGTTCGCCGCCGCCTGCAGGTGCGCGTCGATCGGAACTCCGTGTGCGTCGGCCTCGACGCCGACGGTCTCCAGGCCGAGCCCGAGCACCCGCGGACGCCGGCCGGTGGCGAGGAGCAGCTTCTCGCCGCGCAACTCGCGTCCGTCGTCGATCTCGACGACGTAGTCCTCGCCCTCGCCGTCGTGCGGCGCTCACGTTCGCGGACAGGACGAGCTCAATGCCCTCACTGCGCAGCACCTCGCCGAGTGCCTGACCGAGCGGCGCGGGCTCCCGCCCGAGCACATGCTCGGCCATGTCGATCACCGCCACCTCGCCGCCGAGGCGCCGAACGGCTTGGGCCATCTCCACGCCGACCGGCCCGCCACCGAGGATCAGCAGACGGCGCGGAATGGCCTTCATGGAGGTCACCTCGCGGTTGCTCCAAACGCCATCGAGCTCGCGCAAGCCCGGCACGGGCGGCACGACCGGATCGGCGCCGTTGGCCAGGACGACGTGGTCTGCGGTGTGGCGCACACCGTCGACCTCGACGACCCCAGGGCCGGCGAGCCGCCCGCTGCCGCGCAGCAGCTCGATGCCGCGATCGGCAAGGAAGCGCTCCTGACCGGCGTCGGAGTAGTCGGAGACCATGAAGTCACGCCAGGCAAGCGCCGCCTGCACATCCACTTCCGCGGTTGCGGCGGCATCGCGCGCCCCGTGGACCGCCTCGCCCGGTCGCAGTAGCGTCTTCGAGGGAATGCAAGCCCAGTAGGAGCACTCCCCTCCCACGAGCTCACGCTCCACGACCGCCACCCGCAGACCGCCCTCCGCCAGAGCGTTCGCACAGTGCTCGCCGGGCGAGCCGCCGCCGAGCACGATCACGTCATAGTCGCTGCTCATGTCGGCAGCTCCTTTCAGCGACCCGGCAGACGCGTGGTGATCTCCTGGAGCAGCCAGCCATTCCCGTCTGGATCGCTGAAGGCCAGGAATGAGCCGTAGGTGTCACGGTCGGGCGCCGGCCCGGGCATACGACCCGGGTCGTGAAAGCGAGCGCCTAGCGCGCCCTCGTGGAATACCTCGCCCACTTCGATACCACGCGCGAGCAGATCCTCACGCGCAGCCTCGATGTCGGCGACACTCAGGTACAGGCTCTGGACCGAGCCGGGCGCGCCCGAAGCGATGTGCGTGCCGAACTGGATCGAGCACCCGGAGCCCGGCGGCGTGAACTGGACGAGGCGAACGTCCTCGCCGCGGGCAACGTCGGCGTCGAGCCTCCAGCCAAGGCTTTCATAGAACTCCTTCGCCCGGTCGACATCCGAGACCGGCAAGACAACCACCTCGAGCTTGAACTCCCCGGCCTTTACAGGCGGGCTACTAGCCGCGCGCTCGCTACTCACCTCGACACCGCTCATGTCGCCTCCACACTTTCCTCTCATCCGAGCGGAAGTCAAACCCTCCCGCGCGGCGCGCGGCGAGTCCGGCAACGCTGAAAAGCGATCCGCGGCCGCGTCCCAGGCACCCGCACGACCCTGGATCGATGCCAGAAACCGAAACCGACCTGCAGGTGCCAACATGAGCAGCATGACCATGAGCGGTCAGCTTCTGGACCCTCGCCTCAGGAAGGTCTACCGCCGCCGGGCCGCGGGCGTGATCTACGAGACCTACCTCGTCGAATGAGCTCTCCGCCCGAGCCCAACAACGGGAAGGTCGCGATCATTACCGGCGCCTCGCAGGGGATCGGCGCGGGCCTCACGAAGGCATACCGTGAGCGCGGGTATGCCGTGATCGCGACTGCTCTATCGATCGGGCCATCAGATGACTCTGGCATCGTTGCCGTCGAGGGCGACATCGCCGACCCTGATACCGCGCAGCGCATCGTGGACGCGGCGATCGAGTGCTTCGGTCGGATCGACACCCTGATCAACAACGCCGGGATCTACATTGGCAAGCCCTTCACGGACTACACCCTCGATGACTTCAACGCTCTGGTCGCCGTCAACCTCGCGGGCTTCTTTCACATCACGACGCGCACGATCAAACACATGCTCGACCAGGGCCGTGGGCACGTAGTCAATGTTTCGACGACGCTCGCCGAGCAGGCTGACAGCAGCAGACCAGCTGCTCTGTCCGCCCTCACCAAGGGGGGCCTGGTTGCAGTCACCAAATCGCTTGCGATTGAGTATGCCTCTCGTGGTCTACGCGTCAATGCCGTCTCTTTGGGCGTGATCAAAACGCCGACTCACGACGCGAGTTCCTACGCCGGGATGGGCGCTCTACACCCCATCGGTCGGGTGGGCGAGATCGAGGATGTGGTCGGTGGAGTCCTTTATCTCGAGTCGGCGCCTTTCGTGACCGGCGAGATCTTGCACATCGACGGCGGCCAGAGCGCCGGACACTGATTGCGTGACTATTGAGTCAATTCCAACAACGGAGGTCATGATGAGCAAGATCGACGAGCAGATGGTCGTGGCGCACTTCATCGTTTCCGATGATGTCGAGCGCTCCCGCCGCTTCTACACCGACGTACTTGGCGGCAAGACGGTCATCTCCGGCGAGGCGGGTGACGAGGTGACGTACGTCGCGTTCGCCAACAGTTGGATCATCATCAACGTCGGAGGAGGGCCTACCGACGACAAGCCGACCGTCACGCTCGAGCGTCAGCCTGACCCAGATCGGGTGAGCAGCTTCCTCAACATCCGGGTTGCGGACATCCAAGCTGTGTACGCCGAGTGGAGCGCGCGGGGCGCCCAATTCCTGACGCCGCCAAAGCAACACGAGACTGAGATCCGCTGCTACATCCGCGACCCCGACGGCTACATCATCGAGGTTGGTCAAACGACGCTGGCCAGAGGTTGGCGTCCACCGTCTTGATCACTGGCGCTTACCTCGCGCCTCCATCAGCCCCCGTCGGCCACCCCGCATCGCCCGTGATCGCCCGGCGCATCACCTTCAGGTTCAGCAGGGCGCACTTGCGGCGGGTGGGGGAGATGGGGATGCCGAGCAGGTCGATCATCCAGTCGGCGCTGAGGCTGCCGGCCCGATCCAGTGGCATGCCCTTCAGTTCCTCGGAGGCGATCGAGGCCGCGGCCTGGGAGATCGCGCAGCCGTGGCCATGGAAGCGCAGGTCGGCGATCTGGCCGTCGCTGACCTGGATGTGCACGCCGAGCTCATCGCCGCAGAGCGGGTTCTGCTCGAATGCCTCTAGATCATGCGGATCAAGCTCGCCGAAGTTGTGGGGGCGCTTGTAGTGCTCGAGGATGTGCTCGCGGTAGAGGTCGTCGTCGCTCACAGGCCGAACACCTCCCGTCCCTTACGCAGGGCGGCGGCCAGCGCCTCGATCTCCCATGGCTCGCTGTAGACGCCGACGCTCGCGCGCGCTGTCGCGCCTACGCCGAGGCGCCGCATCAGCGGCTGCGCGCAGTGGTGCCCGGCACGGATGCAGACGCTCTCGCGATTGGCGAGCTCTGCGATGTCATGCGGGTGAAGTCCCTCGATCGTGAAGGACACCAGGCCGCCGCGGCGCGCTGCCTCCGGCGGGCCGACGATCTGCAGACCCTCCACGCCTTGGAGCTCGTCGAGCATCTTCTGCGTCAGCTCCAGCTCGTGCTCGCGTACTTGCTCCATCCCGAGGCCAGCGAGGTAGTCGACCGCGACGGCCAGGGCGACGGCCTCGGCGATCGGCGGGGTGCCGGCCTCGAACTTCCAAGGCAGCTCGTTCCAGGTCGCGCTCTGAAAGTCCACCGAGGAGATCATGTCTCCTCCAGTCAGGAACGGTTCCATCGACTGCAGGATCTCCCGGCGGCCGTGCAGCACGCCCACACCGGTCGGCCCGAGCGCCTTGTGCCCCGTCCAGACGTAGAAGTCGGCGCCGGTCGCCTTCGCGTCGAGAGGCATGTGGGGCACTGCCTGTGCCCCGTCGATCACGCTCACCGCTCCAGCCTCTCGTATCAGGGCAGTCATCTCCGTGACAGGGTTGATCGTGCCCAGCACGTTTGAGACGTGGGTGAAGGACACGAGCTTGACGTCGCCCTTGGCAAGCTCGTCTGCGAGCTGAGCCAGCGAGAGCTCGCCGCGCTCGTCGACGTTCAGGTAGCGCAACTGCGCGCCGGTGCGCCTGCAGATCTGCTGCCAGGGAACCACATTGGCGTGGTGCTCCATCTCGGTGATCAGCACGGCGTCTCCCGAGCCGAGATTGTCCATGCCCCAGGCGTAGGCGATTAGGTTGATGGTCTCAGTGACGTTCTTGGCGAAGATCGTCGTGTCGCGCTCCCAGCCGACAAATTGGGCGATCCTTGCGCGAGCGCTCTCATAGGCCTCGTCGGCCTCCTGGGCCAGCGCGTAGACGCCGCGGTGGACGTTCGCGTTGTGTGCCCGCAGGTGCTCGGCCAGCGCATCGATCACGACGGCGGGCTTTTGGGACGTGGAGGCTGAGTCGAGGTAGATCAGCGGCGCTCCATCGAAGCTGCGCGCAAGGATCGGAAAGTCCTCGCGCACCCCGAGCGAGGCGAGTGCCTCGCCGGCAGTGATCTCGTCCTGCTGGCGCTGCGTGCTACCGGCTTGCGGCATAGGTCTCGACGTCCTGCCTGGCGGCCGCCAGCTTCTGCGCGAGCTTGCCGCGGATCAGCTCTTCCAGCGGCTCGTCGTCAAGCTCCGCCAGCAGCGGCTCGAAGAAGCCCTCGATGATCACGCGCACGGCCGCGGAGCGGTCCAGGCCGCGGCTCTGCATGTAGAAGATCACGTCCTCGTCGAGCTCGCCCACGGTGCCACCGTGAGAGGCGGAGACGTCGTCGGCGGAGACGAGCACCGAGGGAATCGCATCCACGCGCGCCTTCGGCGAGAGCATCATCGTGTGGATCTGCAGGTAGGTGTGGGTCTGCTGGGCGCCGGGGTCGATCTTGATCAGACCCTCGAAGCTGGCTCTGCTGGCCCCAGTTGCCGCGCCGCGCCAGTGCACGTCGCCGCCGGACGGTCCGGTCTCGTGCAGGTCCACTGCGAAGGCATCGAGGTGCTCCTCCTTCTCGGTGAAGAAGACGCCGCGAAAGCCCATGTCGCCGCCCGGCTCGGTGACCGCGAGCTCCATGTGCGGGCGCACCAGGTGCCCGCCGAGCAACGAGGGCAGCCAGTGGCAGTACGCGTCCCTGCCGACTATGACTACGCGCGTGGAGACGTCGTAGACCTCGCCCGCGCCCCAATCCTGAACCTGCGCCAGCCGGCAGCGTGCGCCGTCGCTCAGGTAGAGCTCGAACGCGCCGGCGTGCAGCGCCTGGCCCTCGAAGTCGCCGCCGAGGTCGTACTCGTGGACGCGGAAGTCGCTGCCGCGCTCGCCCACGATCAGCGTGCGCCCGTACTGAGCCACGCCGGCACGGTCGATCGCATAGACGATCTCGAAGGGGTCCTCGATCACGACGCCCGGCGGGACGTGCAGGAAGGCACCGCTGGTCCAGAAGGCTGCGTTGGCCGCCTCAAGCTTGTTGCGGTCGATCATAAGGCGCTTGCTGTACCACCGCGCAAAGGTCTCAGGGTGCTCCTCGGCGGCCTGCTCCAGTGGGCAGAGAACAACGCCGCGCTCCGCGAGCGCGGGATCCAGCTCGACATGCACGACCGAGCCGTCGAGCTGCACGATCCGTCCTGCGCGCGGGCGCTCCGGCAGCGTCTGGGCCACGATCTCCGGCACGGGGCCGCGCTCGTGATGGCGGACCTCAAGCGCATCTAGGTCGAGCGAGGTCAGGCTCGTGCTCCAGAAGCCCGATCGGCGCCACACCGGCAGCTCCAGCGACTCGTAGGCCGCCAGCGCCGCCTCGCGCAGCTGCGCCAGCGTGCGGCCGTCTCCCGCGCCGGCGCCGGCCAGCGCGGTGTGCAGAGTGGCCTCCTTGTGGCGGCCGGGCTTGACGGCGACCGACTCCTGATCAGACATGTGCGCCGAACTCCTGGCGGATCGAGTCGTAGCCTTCACGCTCCAGCCGTTCGACCAGCTCCACGCCGCCCTCCAGCACGATCCGGCCCTCCAGCATGATGTGCACGAACTGGGGCTTTATGTAGTGCAGGATGCGCTGGTAGTGGGTGATGATCAGCGCGCCGAGGCCCTGCTCGTCGTGCAGTCGCTGGACGCCCTCGGCGACGGTGCGCAGCGCGTCGATGTCAAGGCCTGAGTCGGTCTCATCGAGGATCGCGATGTCCGGGGCGAGCATCGCCATCTGCAGGATCTCCGCGCGCTTCTTCTCGCCGCCGGAGAAGCCGTCGTTGAGGTGCCGGGAGGTGAAGGAGCGGTCCACGTCGAGCAGGTCGATTGCGTGCTGGAGCTGGTTGCGAAACTCCTTCACCGAGATCGGCTCATCGCGCTTGGCGTTCATCGCCATCCGCAGGAAGTTGGCGACCGAGACGCCGGGGATCGATACCGGGTACTGGAAGGCGAGGAAGAGGCCGGCCTTGGCGCGATCGTGCGGCTCGGCCTCCGTGATGTCCTGGCCCTTGAAGACGATCTGGCCCTCGGTGATCTCATAGGCGGGGTGGCCGAGCAGCGTGTTGGCGAGTGTCGACTTGCCCGAGCCGTTGGGGCCCATCAGGGCGTGCACCTCGCCCCGGTCGATCGCGAGGTTGACGCCCTTGAGGATCTCGCGATCCTCGGTGCGCACGTGCAGATTGGTGATGTGCAGCTCGGCCATGATCTCCTTCGGATTCTCAGACGGATGTAAGCGTGGCGATCGGGTCCTCCTTGCGATCGCCTGGGGTGGGAAGTAGCAGGTCGGCGAGCGTCGTCTGCATCAGCGTGCTGACGATCGCCAAACGCACGCGCGTCCAGAGCAGCTTCGTCGGGCAGACATGCGCCGGATCGGACTCGCGCGAGCAGACGATGGTCCCGTCGGGGCCCTGCGAGATGCACTCGATCGGGGCGATCGAGCCCTCCAGCGCCTCGACGACTTCGGCCATCGTGATCTGGTTGGCCGGTCGTGCGAGCATGTAGCCGCCGCGACTGCCCCGGCGACTGTCGAGCAGCCCAGCCTTGCGCAGGCGCGCGACCAGATGCTCCAGGTAGGCCAGCGGCATGCCGTCGTGCTCGGCGATCTCCGCGAGCGGAATGACCGGATCCCCGTCGCCATCGACGGATTCGCTGGCCCTGCGGGCCAGCTCCACCATCACGCGCACGCCGTACTCGGCCTTGGTTGAGAACATCATCGCTAAATCCCTACCTGCGAGCTAGGGTATCAGGGAGCCGCTACGCAGCCGTGTCCTATCGCTTCACGGTCATCGTCAAATCCCGCTTGCAGAGCGACATATCGACATCGTCTGCTCTCGGTGACGGGCGTCTGGACAAGCGGGGAGGGTCGCTATACTCTTTGAAGTACATGAATCCCGACAGTCGTTCAGGAGTTTCCAGATGAGCACCTCCAGCGCAGAGCTGCTGCGCCAGATCAAGAGCCAGATCGAGGAGATCGACCCAACAGAGGTCAAGGAGCTTCTCGATGAGGGCGTCGTGATAGTCGACGTGCGTGGAACCGAAGAGGCGGCCGCCGGGCATCTGCCGGGCGCAAAGCTGATTCCGCGCGGTCATCTCGAGCAGCGGATAGAGGGCGCTGTGCCCGACCGCAGCGCCAACGTGATCGTCTACTGCGCCTCCGGCGTGCGCTCCGCATATGCCGCCCGCACACTGCGAGACGACCTCGGCTACGAGAACGTGAAGTCGATGACCGGCGGGATCACGCTCTGGAAGGATCGCGGCTACGAGGTCGAGGTCCCACGCACGCTCTCCGCCGAGCAGCGCGACCGCTACTCACGTCACCTGCTGATCCCCGAGATCGGCGTCGAGGGACAGCAGAAGCTGCTCGATGCCAAGGTGCTGCTGCTGGGCGCCGGCGGCCTCGGCTCGCCCACAGCGCTCTATCTCGCCGCAGCCGGTGTCGGCACGCTTGGGATCGTCGACGACGACGTCGTCGACCTCTCCAACCTGCAGCGCCAGGTGATCCACAACAACCAGCGCATCGGCACGCCAAAGGTCGACTCCGCGGAGGAGTCGATCAGGGCGCTGAACCCAGACGTCAACGTCGTCAAGTACCCCGTCCGGCTGCGCGCCGAGAACATCATGGAGATCATCGAGGGCTACGACGTGATCGTCGACGGCGTGGACAACTTCCCCACGCGCTACCTGCTCAACGACGCCACGGTGCGCCTGAAGATCCCCGTCGTCTCGGCCTCGATCCTCGGCTTCGACGGGCAGCTCTCGGTGTTCAAGCCCTACGAGGGCCCCTGCTACCGCTGCCTCTTCCGCGAGCCGCCGCCGGCGGAGCTCGCGCCCTCGTGCGGTGCCAACGGCGTGCTCGGCGTGCTGCCGGGCACGATGGGCCTGCTGCAGGCCACCGAGGTCGTCAAGCTGATCGTCGGCATCGGCGAGCCCGCGATCGGGCGGCTGCTGCTCTACGACGCGCTCGGCGCGACGCTGACCGAGGTGAAGGTCAGGCGCGACCCCGAGTGCCCGATCTGCTCGCGCGACCCCTCTGAGATCACCGACGAGGAGATGGGCGTCTTCCCCGACTATGAGGCGTTCTGCGCCGCGGCGGGGTAGCCTGCACCGGTCTCAGTTGCATCCCCCCTCGACCCCAAAGGACAGATGGCGACGATCAAGATTCCCCCAGTGCTGCGCAATTCCGTCGGTGGCGAGAAGGAGGTCACCGCTGTGGGCGCAAACGTCGGCGAGGTGCTGCAGGACCTTGTCGCCACCCATCCGGCCACCCAGACGCAGCTGTTCTCTGACGACGGTCAGCTCAACCGCTATGTCAACGTCTACCTCAACGACGAGGACGTGCGCGTGCTCGGCGGGCTGGAGACAGAGGTCGGGGACTCCGACACGCTTGTGATCCTGCCGGCGATGGCCGGAGGGCGCTAGCTGTAGGTACCGGGAAGGTTGGTGCGCTCGTTGAGGCGAGTGATCGGGGGCTTGTGGCTGAGGGCTGAGTGTTTTCGGTGATGGTTGTAGTAGAAGAGCCATCCGTCAAGGGCTGCGGTGCGCTTGGTGCTGTTGCGGTAGATCGCGCCGTAGGCCCAGCCGCCGAGCATAGTGCGGATGAATCTCTCTGCCGTTTGTTTGGGGCCTGTATGGGCGTGTGCGCAGGTGGCGGATACCGAGCATGCGGCAGGCGATCGCGTGCACGGACAGGGATCGGTCGAAGCGAGCGGACGTCGCCGGTCGGGCGGCTCTGACGGCGAATAGGCCATCTGGCCGATGTAATCCACCGCACGGCACGGCAGGCTTGGGATGATGGACGAGGCGATCATGATTCCGGTGGGCGGAGTTGACCAGGACGCGGTGGCGATCGTCCCGACTGGGACGGTGACGTTCGTGCTGACCGATGTCGAGCGCTCGACCTTGTTGTGGGAAGAGCGGGGCGAGGTGATGGCGGGGGTGATGGCGCGCTGCCACGACCTGCTCGCCGAGACTATGCAGGCGCGTGGCGGGGTGCTTCCGGAGGAGCAGGGAGAGGGTGACAGTGCGGTCGGCGTGTTCGTGCGAGCGTCGGATGCGGTTGCATGCGCACTCGATCTGCAGCGGGCGTTGAGAAGCGAGCCGTGGCCTGAGCGTGTGGATCTGCGCGTGCGTGTGGCGTTGCACACTGGGGACGCGGTGTTGCGCGATCCGCGTAACTACACAGGTCCCTCGATCCATCGCTGTGCTCGGCTGCGGGCGATCGGACATGGCGGGCAGACGCTGCTGTCGCGCTCGACGTATGAGCTGGTGGCAGGTGGTCTGCCCGAAGGAGTGAGCGTGCGTGACCTCGGTGCGCATCGGCTGCGCGATCTGGCGCGGCCGGAGCAGGTGTACCAGCTGTGCCACGCGGATCTACACGACGACTTCCCGGCGCTGCGCTCGCTGTCAGCCCTCCCGAACAACCTGCCCGTCCAGCTCACCAGCTTCGTTGGCCGCGAGGCCGAGATCATGGAGGTCCGCGAGTTGCTCAGCCGATCGCGCCTGCTTACTCTGACCGGCGCGGGCGGATGCGGGAAGACACGGCTGGCGTTGCAGGTGGCTGCCGAGGCGCTTGACGATCACCCTGATGGTGTGTGGTGGGTGGATCTGGCGCCAATCAGCGATTCGGCGCTGGTGGCCAGCGAGGTTGCGAGCGCGCTTTCGATTCGCGAGTTCCCGTCGCAGCCGGTGACCGACACGCTGACGGCGCAGCTCGCCGAGCGCCGGTTGTTGATCGCACTCGACAACTGCGAGCACCTGCTGGGCGCGTGCGCCGAGTTGGCGGCCAGGCTGCTCGAGGCGTGCCCCGGTGTTGTGATTGTGGCGACGAGCCGCGAGTCGCTGGGGGTCGAGGGAGAGCAGAGCTGGCGGGTTCCCTCGCTGCAGGTTCCGGAAGCCGAGCTGGCACGAGCCGCGCTCGAGGATGTCGAAGCGATCCAGCTGTTCTGCGATCGGGCGCGACACGTGCGACCAAATTTCCGTTTGGTCGACGCAAACGCGCAGGCGGTGGCAACGATCTGTCGGCGCCTGGACGGAATCCCCCTGGC
The DNA here is from genome assembly GCA_036008645.1 of Solirubrobacteraceae bacterium. Taxonomy (GTDB): domain Bacteria; phylum Actinomycetota; class Thermoleophilia; order Solirubrobacterales; family Solirubrobacteraceae; genus Palsa-744. Next base: position 2,644 of record DASYNI010000028.1, on the reverse strand, counting down.
GATCGAGCTGGCGGCGGCACGTGTACGGCTGCTGACGCCGCAGGAGATCGCCGACGCGATGCGCGAGCGGTTCGTGCTGCTGACGGGGGGTTCACGCACAGCGATGCCACGGCAGCGCACCCTCGAGGCCTCGGTCGATTGGAGCCACGACCTGCTCAGCGCGGCGGAGCAAACACTGTTCCGGCGCATTTCCGTATTCGCCGGCGGCTGGACGCTCGATGGGGTCGAGGCGGTTTGCGCCAGCGGTGGCCTAGAGGTCGTTGAGATCCTCGACCTGCTCGCGAGCCTCGTTGACAAGTCGCTGGTGCAGGTCGAAGAGCAAGGCGTCAAGACTCGCTACGCGCTGCTGGAGACCGTCCGTGCGTACGCGCGGCAGAAGCTCAGCGACGCCGCCGAGGCGACGCTCGTGCGCAACCAGCACCTCGACTACCACCTGCGGCTTGCCGAGTCCGCAGAGCCGGACCTGTTCGGGGCGCGCCTGGAGCAGTGGCTCGGGCCGCTCACGACAGAGCTCGACAACTTCCGCGGCGCACTCGGGTGGGCGGTCGATGCGGGGCGCGTCGAGGAGGCTCTACGCCTCGCCGCTGCGCTGTGGTTGTTCTTCGAGGCTCGTGGCCACTGGCGCGAGGGCAAGGGGCACCTCGAGTCGGCGCTCGCCGGGGAGGGTGCAAGCGCGCTCCCTCGGGCAAAGGCACTGATCGCTGTGGGCCACATCGGGACGATCGAAACCGACTGGGTGGCGACGCGGCGCTTTGCCGAGGAGGCGCTTGCGATTGGGCGTGAAGTGGGCAACGAGGGCACGGTCGGTCGAGCGCTCGATCTGATCGGGTGGGCGCTGATCTCGCTCGAGCCGGAGGCTGCCATGCCCGTGCTCGAGGAGAGCATCGCCATCACCCGCCCACGCGGGGACGCCTGGTTTCTGGCCGATGCGCTCTACGGAGCCGGCTTTCTTGCAACGATGGGCGGGTGGCTGAAGGCAGCGCCTCCGCTGCTCGAAGACGCCCTTGCGGTTTCGCGTGTGGCGGGCAACCTGCTCGGCATCCGTGAGTCGCTCACCTGGCTCGGTCTCAACGCGACGCTGCAGTGTCGATTCGCGGAGGCGGAGGCGATGCTGCAGGAGGCTCTCGCGCAGGCGCGTTCGCTCGGCGACCCGCTGTTTGCGATGGTCGATCTCGGGTTCCTCGGCTTCACCAAGATCCGCACTGGGGAGTGGGCGGCCGCGCGGGCGCACATCGAGGAGTCGATCACCTTGGGCGTGCGTATGGCTCACGATGCCACGCCGCTGATGCAGTGGAATCTGGGACTGCTGGAATACGCCACCGGCGAGCTCGAGCGCGCGGAGGCGCTGATGAGTGAGGCGTTGCCGGCGACGCGCGCCAGCAACTACGCCGTCAGCACCGTCAGCGCGTTGCTGATCACAGCGGCCGCGCAGCTGATGCGTGGAGAGACGGCGCCGGCCGTGGCCGCGATCGAAGAAGCGGCGCTCGTCGCGCGCGAGAGCGGGAACCCGCTGGCGATCGGGGCCGCACTCGAGGCGCAGGCGCAGCTCGCACGCGCGGCCGGCGAGGTCTCCGCAGCTGAGCAGCTGCTACACGAGGCGCTGCGCGCCTTCCATGACGCCGGCGACCCGGGTGGCGTCGCGGACGTGCTGGAGTCGCTCGCTGCGCTCGTCCGCGAGCTGCAGAACGAAGAGCAGGCCGTTCGGTTGCTGGGCGCGGCAGATACCATTCGCGCCGACCTGGGCTGCGTGCGCTTCCCGGTGCGTCAGCCACTCTACGAAGCGGAGCTCAGCGCGCTGCGCGAGACGCTCAGTGAGGAGGCTTTCGCGGCGGCCTGGTCAGCCGGCGCCTCGCTGTCGCTCGATGATGCGGTCGCCTACGCGGAGCGTGGCCGTGGAGAGCGCAAACGGCCGTTGCGCGGTTGGGAGAGCCTGAGCCCGGCCGAGCTGCGCGTTGTGCAGCTCGTCGCCGAGGGCCTGACCAACCCTCAGATCGGCGAGCGCCTGTTCATCTCGCCCCGTACCGTCCAGGCTCACCTGTCCCATGTGTTCGCCAAGCTCGCCGTCTCATCGCGCGCCGAGCTCGCAGCGCAAGCGGCGCGAAGAGAGATCTAGCTGTAGCACCTAGGAACGTTCGAGCCGGCAACACTGGCACCGAATACGCCACTGCTGCCGGCTCGAATACGCCATCTCGCCGATGTACCACGAGCCTCTGCCGGTCAGTCTCGCTAGCAATGAGGCCAGGCCTCGCAACGACCAGAGATCGGAGGACGCATGAGCCAAGAATTCGATGTGATCGTCGTGGGTGCGCGCTGCTCGGGGTCGCCGCTGGCGGCGCTGCTCGCACGCCGGGGCGTCAAGGTCGCGCTCGTGGAGCAGGCCACCTTTCCGTGTGACACCCTCTCGACGCACATCCTCGAGGCCGAGGCGCTGGCGTTCCTCGAGCGCCTCGGGGTGATGCACGAGATCCGCGCGACCGGCGCGCCACTGATCGACCGCGTCGACGCGCGCCAAGAGGACCTCGAGTACATCACCACGATTCCCCAGCCGTCGGGCGGTGTCGGCGGCACGGCGTCGGTGCGTCGCACACTGCTCGACCCGATCCTGGCACAGGCTGCCGCGGAGGCGGGCGCCGATCTGCGCATG
>DASYNI010000027.1:0-20443 GCA_036008645.1 Solirubrobacteraceae bacterium | reverse complement strand
CCCCCCGCGCCTCTGCTACTGCTGCGGCGCAGGTGCCGCCGAACCGTCTACGCTAGTGGCATGAACGCCAACGAACATCATTCGCGCTCGATCGGCAGAACGATCATCGCGGTCCTGGTCATGGTTGTCGCCGTCTGGTTCCTGCTGCACTTCCTGATCGGCTTCGTGGTGTGGCTTGCGACCATCGCTGTGATCGTGCTCGCCGTCGTGGCAGTGATCTGGGCCCTGCGCGTCCTGCTCTAAGCGCCCATGGCCTCGCTCGGCTACGTCGTCATAGCCATCGCCTTCGGCGTGGCCGGCGGCATCGTCGGTCGCATCAAGGGCAGTTCGTTCCTGCTGTGGTTTTTGATCTCGGGTGCGGTGCCGATCTTCGGCCTGATGGCGGCGATCGCCTACAGGTTCGAGCGAGACGAGTTGCGCCGCCAGTGCCCGCGTTGCGGCAAGGTGGTCAAGATCTATGACGCGATGTGCATGCGTTGTGGCACTGAGCTCGAGCTGCCGGAGGTCGCGGTGATGTCGGAATCGATGGAACAGCGGCAGGGGCGCCAGGCGCGCGCTTGAGCGCAGCGCTACGCGCCGGCAGCCGAGTTGCCGGCGGCCGCTCTGCATGATTCACAGAGGCCGAAGACGATCAGTTGCGCCTCATCGGGCTCAAATCCGGCGGCGCGTGCACCTTGCAGTGCTTCGGGATCGATCATCGGCGCCGGCACGTCGACGATCTGGCCACAGCGCCGGCAGGCGGCGTGTGCGTGGGGGATCCTGCGTGACTCGAATAGCAGCGCGCCTGTGCCGGTGCTCACCCGGCGCACCAGCCTAAGATCCTCCAGCAACTCCAGAGTGGCGTAGATCGTGGGCAGCGAAATGCTGGGCAGCGCTTCGGTCACACTGCCCAGAACCTGCTCGGCGGTGAGGTGGCGCTGCTCCCCGCAGACCGCCCGGTGCACGAGCAGTCGCTGCGAGGTGACCCGATGCCCGCTCTTGCGCAGGCGCACGGTCAGAACCTGATCGAGCTCGGCGGTCGCGGCCATCTATCGAATTGTAGCGCTATTAGGTCTGCCTTACAGAACTTAGGGGACCCTTATTTGAAGTGAATTGCTATAGTGGGCGACCGATGGCGACCCCCGAGCAGACAGCGAAGCGGCGGCAGGAAGGGCCGATCGCACGCCTGATCCACCGTTGGGGGTTCGAGGACGAGCGCGACTTCCTGCTGCGCGTCGTGCAGCCTGGGCTGGTCGGCCTGATCGACGGCACAATCTCCTCGCTGGCGCCAATCTTCGCCGCTGCGGTCTCCTCTGACTCCCGCACCGCGTTCCTGGTCGGTGTGGCGACCGCGCTTGGCGCCGGGGTCAGCATGGGGATGTCAGAGGCGCTCTCTGACACAGGGGCGAGCACGGGCCGCGGCTCGCCGGTGGTCCGTGGCTCGATCACCGGGCTGATGACCGCGGTCGGCGGCATCTTCCACACGCTTCCGTTTCTGATCTCCGAAGTCCACAAGGCGCTGATCGTGGCCGGCGCGGTCGTTGCGATCGAGCTGTTCGCCATCGCCTGGGTGCGCTTTCGCTTCCTGGAAGTCTCGCTGCGCTCCTCACTGCTGGTCGTGACGCTCGGCGGCGCGATCGTGCTCGGAATTGGCGTCGGCGTCGGCGCAAGCTGATCATCGCGAGCTGACCGCGGGAAAACCCGCTGTTAGACTGCCCTCATGCGTGCTGTCGATGCGATAATGGAATGCTTGAAGGCGGAGGGCGTGGATGTTGTGTTCGGACTGCCCGGCGGCGCGAACCTGCCCACCTACGACGCCTTCGTGGATGCCGGCATAAAGCACATCCTGGTGCGCCACGAGGCCGGCGGCGGCCACGCCGCGGAGGGTTATGCGAAGGCGACGGGCAAGGTTGGTGTTGCGTTTGCCACCAGTGGCCCCGGTGCCACGAACCTGATCACGCCCATCTGCGACGCGATGATGGACTCCGTTCCGGTCGTGTTCATTACCGGCCAGGTGCGCACAGAGCTGCTCGGCACCGACGGCTTCCAGGAGGCGGACACGCTTGGAATCACGATGCCGATCGTCAAGCACTCCTTCATGATCCAGCACCCCACCGAGATCCCGCGTGCGATCCACGAGGCCTTCTACTTGGCTCGCAGCGGCCGGCCAGGCCCTGTGCTGGTCGACGTTCCGCAGGATCTCTCCCGTGCGGAGATCGAGTATGAGCCGGTCACCGATATCCGGCTGCCCGGCTACCAGCCGACCGTCGAAGGCAACCAGAAGCAGATTCGCCAGGCGGCCAAGGCGCTGGCCGCGGCGCGCCGGCCGGTGATCTACGCCGGCGGTGGCGTGGTCAACGCCAACGCCTCCGCAGAGCTGACCGAGTTCGCCACCTGTGACCGCTTTCCGGTCACCTGCACGCTGATGGGCTTGGGCGCCTTCTCGGGCACTCATCCCCAGTGGCTTGGAATGCTCGGCATGCACGGCACGCGGGCAGCCAACTACGCGATCGACGAGGCCGACCTGATCTGCGCGATCGGCGCCCGCTTCGACGATCGCGTGACAGGCAAGCTCTCCGAGTTCGCGCCGCGAGCGAAGTTCATCCACATCGACGTCGACCCGGCCGAGATCTCAAAGAATGTGCCGGCCCACATACCCATAGTGGGAGACGCCAAGCACGTGCTCAGCAAGCTGCTCGTCGAGTACCGGGCGCTCAGCCCCGACAGCGCGCGCCTCGGTGACTGGTGGAAGCGAATCGAAGGTTGGCGCGATCGTCATCCGCTCGGCTACAAGGACTCCGAGGACTCGGAGATCAAGCCGCAGTACATGATCCAGGCGCTGTATGAGGCCACCGGCGGCGAGGCGATCATCACCAGCGACGTCGGCCAGCACCAGATGTGGGCGGCGCAGTACTACAACGTCCCCAAGCCGCGCCGGTGGATCAACTCCGGCGGCCTTGGCACGATGGGGTTTGGCCTGCCCGCCGCGATGGGCGCCGCCGTTGGCTGCCCCGACCAGGTGGTCTGCTGCATCGCCGGCGATGGGTCGGTGCAGATGAACGCCCAGGAGCTCGCCACCTGCGCGCAGGAGGGCATCCCGATCAAGGTGTTCATCATGAATAACGGCTATCTGGGCATGGTGCGCCAATGGCAGGAGCTCTTCTGGGACGGCCGCTACAGCCAGGTGGAGACCGGTGCCTACCCCGATTTCGTAAAGCTCGCCGAGGCCTACGGCGCGACCGGCATGCGGCTGACCGACAAGGGCAGCCTCGTGGAGGACATGAAGCGCGCGATCGAGACCGATGGGCCGGTTGTGGTGGACGTGAAGGTGACTCGCGAGGAGAACACCTACCCGATGATCCCGGCCGGCTCTGCGGCGCGCGAGATGGTGGGATGAGCGTCGTGGGCGAGCCGGGCACAAAGGAGCCGCTCAGCCTTGAGGAGCTGGAGGCTGCCGGCAGTCTGCGCACCGGGCGCAAGCACACTCTCTCGATCCTGGTCGAGAACAAGACCGGCGTGCTCAGCCGGATCGCCGGGCTGTTCGCCCGCAGGGGCTTCAATATCGACACGCTGACGGTCGGCCCGACAGATGACGACGCGATCTCGCGGGTGACGCTGACGCTCGACGGTGCTCTGCACCCGATCGACCAGGTCACAAAGCAGCTGCACAAGCTCGTCAACGTGCTGAAGATCCGCGATCTTGAGCCTGAGGACACCGTCACGCGTGAGCTGGCGCTGTTCAAGGTCGCAGTCGACGGCAGCCAGCGCGGCGAGCTGACGCAGATAACCGAGATCTTTCGCGGCAAGATCGTGGACGTCACCAAGCGCTCGGTGATCGTGGAGATCACCGGCACCACCGAGAAGGTCGAGGCGTTTGAGAGCATGGTGCGGCCGTTCGGCCTGATCGAGATGATGCGCACCGGCGAGATCGCGATATCGCGCGGACGCGGCGAGACCTGATTCGCCCGTAATACGCGGGTCACTCGCGCTTGAGTTGAGCCGTCCGCGGGTCGGAAACACCGCCCGGTAGAATCCGCAGTGGTGGAGCGACGCACTGCCACTGCCGCAGCTCCCGCCGATCGGCGATCGGCCAGTACGCGCGTCGAGCCGCTCGCGCTCAGTGCATCGGCGACCAGGACGCTCTCTTCGCTGCTCACCTCGGCCATCTCGCGCGCCAAGCGGCGTGGAGAGCCAACGCTCGCCTCGATGACGGTGCCGCTTCCAGCGGATGCCGATCCGAGCGCGATCGCCGTCGCTTCCAGGCGCGCAGGAGAGCCGTGGTTTTTGCTCGAGCAGCCGGCACGCGACCGCATGGCGCTTGCTGCTCTAGGGCAGGCGTGCGCGATTGAGGCCGATGGGCAGGAGCGCTTCGAGCAGGTCGCCAAGCGATGGCGAGAGCTTGCCGCCGCTGCGCTGAGCTGGGGTGAGGGAGTGGAGGATGCCGGCCCGCTCGCCGTGGGCGGGTTTGCGTTCGCTGTATCGGGCGCTCGCTCGCCGGCATGGTCGGGATTTGCGCCGGCCTCGCTACTTGTGCCCGAGGTGGCAATTCTGCGTGGCGGCAGCGGCGTACGCATGACCTTGACGGCCGTGGCCGGCCCCGACGACGTGGCCCAGCAGCTGCTTGCGCGACTGGAGGGCCGCCTGGCCGAGCTGCGCGCCGGGCGTATGCCGTTGCTTGACCCTGACTCGGTCACGCCCTGTGTTGTCTCCAGTGCGATGCCACCCGAGCACTACGAGGCCGCCGTCGCACGCGCCAAAGAGATGATCGCCTCGCGGCGGGTGCGCAAGATCGTGCTCGCCAGGGAGGTTCAGGTCCACGCGCCCCAAGACCACAATCCGGCGGCGATCTTCGACGTGCTGCGCGAGGCGTTCGCGAACTGCTTCGTGTTCTGCGTTGGGCGCGGCGATGCAGCTCTGGTCGGCGCCAGCCCGGAGCTGCTCGTGCGCCGCGAAGGGCAGCGGCTGAGTACCCTTGCGCTCGCCGGCTCCAGCAGGCGCAGCGCCGACCCGGCCGTGGACGTGCACCTCGGCGAGCAGCTGCTGCGCTCGAGCAGCTACCGCGAAGAGCACGCGATCGTCGTGCGCCGGATCGAACGTAGGCTGCAACCGCACGCGGTCTGGGTCGCCGCGGCCAGGGAGCCGCAGCTTGCGCAGATCGCCAACATCCAGCATCTGGCGACCCCGATCAGGGCGCAGCTGGCCGCGCCAATGGATGCGATCGAGCTGGCGGCCCTTTTGCATCCCACCCCCGCGATCGGCGGTGAGCCGGCAGCGCCGGCGTTGGAGCTGATTCCTGCGCTGGAGGGTCTGGATCGGGGTTGGTACGCCGGCCCGCTTGGATGGACCGACGCCACCGGCGACGGCGAGCTCTTCGTCGCGCTGCGCTGCGCGCTGTTGCGTGGTCGCGTCGCTCACTGCTACGCAGGCAACGGGATCGTGCGGGACTCCGATCCCGCGACCGAGCTGGCCGAGACCGAGGTTAAGCTGAGCGCGCTGCTGCCACTACTGGCCGGCTGAGCCGACGTGCGTGCTGCCTGCACGCGGCTGTAAGGGCGCTGCTCAGCTGAAGCGTTGGGGAGGCTCAGCGGCCAGCGCGTCGCCGACCGCCTTCCAGGCACGCCGGTGCAGCTCCACGTTGGCCTGCCGTTCGCCGCGCACTTCGACGATCGAGCTGCGCAAGGAGCCAAGGCTGCGCTCCAGCGCCGCCCGAAAGGCCGCAATGTCGCTTACCCGCTCGTGATGCAGGCCATAGAGCGTCGCGGCTGTGGAGAAGTCAAGGCCCGTGGGCGTGGCGATGTGGCGGGTGTAGACGTCCTGTGCGCCGGCGCCCTCATCGCTTGGACGCGGCGGCCCCGCCGGCTCGCGGCCCAGCGAGGCACCAGCCACAGGCAGGAAGTCGAAGATCCCGCCGCCACCGTTGTCGATCAGCACGATCGTGAGCGCGAGCTCCAGCCGGGTGGCTGCCAGCAGTCCCCCGATGTCGTGCGCAAGCGTGACGTCGCCGATCAGCAGCACGACGGGGCCACGCCCGGCCGCGGCGGCGCCGAACGCGCTGGAGACTGTGCCATCGATGCCGTTCGCGCCGCGGTTGCAGAGCACCCGCGGAGGGTCCTCACGCACTGGCCAAAAGGTCTCGATGTCCCGCACGGGCATCGAGGAGGCGACGAACAACGTGGCCTGGCTGGGCAGCAGCACGCCGAGCTCGCGTGCCAGCGACGGCTCGCTCAGCTCCGCGCCGAGGGTCGCGAGGATCGCCTCCGCAGCGCGCTCGTCCTCGCCACGCCAGCGGGCCAACCATTCCTGCGCGCCGGAGCCCTCGATCACCGCGCCTGTGAGCTGCTGGAGCGCCGCGGCAGGGTCCAGCGCGAAGGACTCCTGCAGCACGCCAGCAGGGTCCTGCCAAGCGCCCTCGGGGTCGAGCGCCACCTGCGGCACATGCGGCATCCCGGCCAGCCAGCTCCGCAGCGGCTTGGAGGTCGGCAGATCACCGATCCGTAGGACCAGATCGGGTCTCATGCGCTCCGGAAACGCCTCGTCTCGCAGCAGAGCGTCGTAGTGCGCGATCGCGGCACCACCGCGTCTGGCGCCCGACATTGGATCTGCCAGTAGCGGCCATCTGGCTGCCTCACAGAACGCTGCAGCGGCCTGAGCGAAGGAGCCGCCGTCGCGCCCGCGCTCCTCACGTCCGGCGACCACCACGCCGTGCCGGGCGCTGCCAGCCATCTCTCGCAGGCGCTCGATGCCCGATCCTGGGCTTGCGGCCGCTGGCAGTGCAGAGCGGCCCACATAGGGAACGCCACCCGGGCGTGCCGTGGCATCATCCGGAAGCGGCTGCTCGCTCACCAGCGGCTCACGCAGCGGCAGGTTCAGGTGCACTACGCCAGGCCGGCCTTCGAGCGCCGTCCAATAGGCCCGGCAGGCGAGCGTGCGCACCCAGCGCAGGCTGGCCTCGCCCGCGCCCTGTACGTCGACCTCGAAGAACCACTTAGCGGCCGATCCGAACAGCTTGAGCTGATCGATCGCCTGGCCGGCGCCGACCTCACGCAGCTCGGGCGGCCGATCCGCAGTCAGCAGCAGCAGCGGCACCCGCGCCTCGCGCGCCTCGATCGCCGCCGGCAGCAGCTCCGCCGCGGCGGTGCCCGAAGTGCATGCCACCGCCACCGGCAGGCCGCTGGCCTTCGCCACTCCCAGCGCGAAGAAGCCCGCGCATCGCTCGTCGATGTGGCTGTGGCAGGCAAGGCGCGGATCGTTTGCGAGGCTGAGCGCGATCGGCGCGTTGCGGGAGCCAGGGGAGATGCAGGCGTGCTCCATGCCGCAGCGTGCGAGCTCATCGACGAGCGCTCGCAGCAGCAGATAGGTGTCTGCGGCGCTGCTCACGGGGCCACTAGGATGGCGCGATGTCGGGGCAGAGCGTGGTGATGTTGCATGGCTTTGGCGGCACCGGACGCGCCTTCGACGGCGTGATTGCAGCGCTGCCACTGGAAAGCTACACACCGATCGCGCTCGACCTGCCTGGACACGGATCTCGCGGCGCGACGGATCAGTCGATCACCTACGAGCGCTGCGTCGAGCTGGTGCTGGCGCAGAGCCCTAGCCGGTTCGTGCTCTGCGGTTACTCGATGGGTGCGCGGATCGCGCTGCGCACCGCGCTTGTGGCTCCGCAGCGGGTAAGCCGCCTGGTGCTCGTATCGGCCACCGCAGGCATCGAGCTCGAGACCGAGCGGCAGGCCCGCCTTGCGGCCGATGAGCGCCTGGCTGCTCAGATCGAGAGCGAGCCGATGGAGCACTTCGTGGCACGCTGGCGCAGCCAACCGATGTTCGCGCAGGAGCCGGCCGCCGTGCGGGAGCTCGCCAGTGCTGACCATCGTCGCAACACGACCGCGGGAATCGCCGCTGCACTGCGTGCGATCGGCTCCGGGGCGATGCCACCGTTGTGGGATCGGCTCGGTGAGTTGGCGATGCTGGTGCTCGTGGTCGCCGGAGAGCGCGACGCCAAGTACCGGGCGCTCGGCGAGCGGATCGCCGCCGCGACGCCGCGGAGCAGCCTGCGCGTCGTAGCCGGAGGCCACGGCTTGCTGCTGGAGAACCCGGTCGCGGTCGCGCGGGCGATCTCGGACCCGATTTGAGCCCATGCTCACGGCGGCTGGACTCCCAGCCCAGGCGCCTGCGGCGTGGAGATCTGCCCCGCGCTGAGCGGCAACTGCTCGGGCAGGTCCTCGAACATCGAGAGCGTGGCAAGCCCGGAGGGCGGCAGCGGCCCCCGCGAGGCGAGCGCCGAGGCGGCGTGGACGGCCGCCGCGACCCCAAGCGGCCCGTCGAACGTGGAGGCCAGATACGGCTCTGCGCCGCAGGCCCTGACCAGCGCGGCCGCCGCCAGCAGCGCCGAGATGCCGCCACAGCGGGAGATCTTCAGGCAAACCGCATCCGCGACCCCTGAGCTGAGCGCGCCAGGCTCTGCGGCGGTCTCATCGATCGCCACCCGCACCGGCACGCGCTCGCGCACTTGCCGGATCGCTTCCAGCCCGTGGCAGGGCTCCTCCACCAGCTCCAGGCCGGCCGCGGCGAGCGCGTCGATCGCGCGTACCGCCTGCTCCACCTCCCAGGCGCCGTTGGCATCCAGGCGCAACGCCACGCCGGCCCCTGCAGCGGCCCGGACGGCAGCCACGCGCCCGGCGTCGTCGCCGATCCCGACCTTCAGCTTGATGCAGGTAAAGCCCTGCTCGACGGCTTGTGTGGCTTGCTCGGCTGCGGTAGCTCTGTCGGTCGCCGAGAGCGTCGCATTCACGCTCACTCGCGCCACGGGGTCATCTACCAGCAGACGGCTGACCGGAACGCCCTGACGCTTACCTGCGCGATCCCACAGCGCCATGTCTATCGCCGCCAGAGCCTGTGGCAGGCCGTCGGCCGCGCGGCAGGCTTCCATCAGGCTCCCGGGCGTGCCGTCGTCCGGGTGCTCTTCGATCGCCTTGCGCTGGCGCCTCAGCGCAAGCAGCGCGCGTTGCAGGCTGACGCCGTCGTAGGGCTCAAGCGGCGCCGCTTCGCCGTGGCCGATCACACCATCGTGGTCGCTTACGCTCACCAACAGCAGCTCCCGCTCGATCACAGTGCCGTAAGCGGTCTGTAGTGGCGTGCGCAGCTTCAGAGTCCGCTGCGCAATCTCGATCTTCATGGCGCCGTGCCGCTCAGGAGCCGATGCCGCCTCCAGCCAGAAGGCCGGCGGAGAACAGTAGGCAGAACAGGAGCTGCAGCATGCCGGTGCGCGCCAGCGCGCCGTTCAGCGCGGGTCCGTCCACGCGCGTGCGCACGACCCCGACCAGCTTGATCGCGAGCGGAATGCTGAGCAGGGCAAGCAGCAGCCAAGGCGTCATCCCGCCCGCCAGCCAAAGCAGCGGCGGTGAGAGGAAGGCCAGTGCGAGCATCCCGGCATACAGCGCGCGGGTGCGCTCCCTGCCGAGCCTGACGGCGAGCGTCCGCTTGCCCGCGCGCCGGTCGGTCTCCAGGTCGCGCACATTGTTGACGACCAGGATTGCGCTTGCCAAGAGGCCGATCGGGACCGCGCAAGCGAACGCCTGCCAGGGCAGTTTCTGCACCTGCACGAAGTAGGAGCCAGTCACCGCGACGATGCCGAAGAAGAGGAACACGAACACCTCTCCAAGGCCCTCGTAGCCGTAAGGTCGCGGGCCGCCGGTGTAGAGCACGCCAGCCAGGATCGACGCGGCACCGACGGCGATCAGCTCCGGGCCGGCGACGTAGACCAGGTAGACGCCACAGAGCACCGCCAGCCCGAAGGTGATGTAGGTCGCAAGCAACACCTGAGATGGCGGCACAAGGCCCCCCGCGGTCACGCGCACTGGCCCCAGGCGCTCCTCGGTATCGGCGCCCCGGCGCGCGTCGGAGTAGTCGTTTGAGAGGTTGGTACCGACCTGGATGAAGATCGCTCCCAGCAGCGCCGCCACGAAGGCGAGCGGGTGGAAGTGCCCGGCGCCAAGCGCAAGCGAGGTGCCCACCAGCACCGGCGCCACCGATGCCGGCAGCGTACGCAGGCGCGCCGCCATCACCCAGATGTGAACGGGGCTGCGCGGTCCTGCGACCAGCTCGCCTGCGCGGGCGCCCATACTCAGGCTCTCCGCGGGAACTTGCCGAAGTCAGGGGTGCGCTTCTGCTTGTAGGCGTCGCGACCCTCCTGCGCCTCCTCGCTGCCGTAGAAGAGCAGGTTGGCGTCGTGGGCGAGCTGCTGGATTCCGGCCAGGCCGTCTTCGGCAGCGTTGAAGCTGGCCTTCAGCAGCCGCAGCGCGAAGGGGGAGAGCACGAGCATCTCTTCGCACCACTGCACGGTCTCCTCTTCAAGGCGATCCAGCGGCACGACGGTGTTGATCAAGCCCATCTCCAGCGCCTCCTGCGCCCCATACTGACGGCAGAGAAACCAGATCTCCTTCGCCTTCTTGGGGCCGACCAGGTTTGCCAGCAGACCGGCGCCGAAGCCGCCATCGAAGGAGCCCACACGCGGGCCGACCTGGCCAAAGGTCGCATTGTCCGCGGCGATCGTCAGATCGCATACCAGGTGCAGCACATGCCCGCCGCCGATCGCGTAACCGGCGACCATCGCCACAATCGGCTTGGGCAGCCGGCGCATCTGGATGTGCAGGTCGGTGACGTGGAAGCGTCCGATCCCGGCCTTTCCCGCGGCGTCGTCGGCGAGATAGCCGGAGTCGCCGCGCACGCGCTGGTCGCCGCCGGAGCAGAACGCGAGCGGGCCCTCTCCGGTGAGGATGATCGCGCCCACGCCGGTGTCCTCGCGCGCATCCTCCAGCGCGTGGGAGATATCGAGAATCGTCTGCGGCCGAAACGCGTTTCGCACCTCGGGCCGGTCGATCGTGATCTTGGCGATCTGGCCCCCCTGCACCTCGCCCTTTTCGTAGCGGATGTCTGCGAAGTCTCCGGCGGTGTTCCAGGTGATGGGGGACAAGTCTGCGATCGCCTCCTGCTTTGCCTATCTGCTGATCTGGACCAGCGAAGGCTAGCCTGTGCGCGATGATCGTCGAATCCTGGCTGGCGCGCGCCGCCCGGCGGCGGCCGCAGCAGCTCGCGCTGCAGGACGGGCGCGACGCGCTCACCTATGCGCAGCTTTACACGCAAGCGCTTGCGGGCGCGAGCGCGCTGGATCGGCAAGGCGTGAAGCGGGGGGACAGCGTTGCCGTGGCGTTGGCGCCCGGCATCCCGTTCGCGGTGGCCATGCACGCCTGCTGGCTGGCGGGCGCGGGCGTGGTGCCTGTCGACGTGCGTCTCTCCGCGACCGAGCGCGAGGCGATAACGGCCGGCTTGGCGCTGGTGATCGATCGGCCTCTGCCCGTCGCTGAGAGAGAGGCGGGGCCCTCACTGACCGCGCCTCTGCCACACGATCTCGACCTCGATGCCCCGGCAGTGGTGATTCATACCTCCGGCACCACCTCGCAGCCCAAGCGCGTCGCGCTCACGTTCGGCAATCTGCTCTGGAGCGCCCAGGGATCGGCCGTGGCCCTCGGAGTGAACCCGCAGGAGCGGTGGCTGTGCATGCTGCCGGTGTCCCACGTCGGCGGGCTCTCGATCCTGGCGCGCAGCGCCATCTACGCCACCACCGCGGTCATGCATGAACGCTTCGAGACCGAGCGCGCCCTGGATGCGCTGATCAACCAGGACATAACGCTCGTGAGCGTCGTGGCGACCACCCTCGTTCGGCTGCTGGACGCGGGCCTCGTGCATCCACCGAGACTGCGCTGCGCGCTGGCCGGCGGCGGGCCGGTGCCGCAGGCGCTGCTGGAGCGGGCCGCGGCCGCCGGAGTGCCTGTCTGTCAGACCTACGGACTGACGGAGGCGTGCTCGCAGGTCAGCACGGTGCCGCTCGACTGTCTGGCAGGCGCGGGGCCGACCGGCGTGGCGGCGATGGGCGCCGGCAGGCCGCTGTTCTGCACGACCGTGCAGATCGATCGCGACGGCGAGATCCTCATTGCCGGATCGACCGTGGCGCCGGCTGCTCTCGCCGAGGACGGCTGGCTTCACACCGGCGATCTCGGCAGCCTCGACGCGGACGGCAACCTGCACCTGATCGGGCGCAAGGCCGACACGATCATCAGTGGCGGAGAGAACGTCGCTCCGGCAGAGGTCGAGGCGATTCTGGAAGCCCACCCGCACGTTGCCGAGGCGGCCGTGGTCGGCCGCAGCGACGCGCGCTGGGGCGAGGCGGTGACGGCGATAGTCGTTCCACGTGCCGGCGTCGCGCTCGATACGGAGCTGCTGCGAGAGCACTGCGCAGCGCACCTCGCCCCTTACAAGGTGCCCAAGCAAGTGCTGGCGATCACCGGACCGCTCCCAAGGACGCGTTCTGGCAAGCTCCTGCGCAGGAAGCTGGCATGAGCGACTTCGACCCCGAGCAATACAGGCAGCAGAGCGTCGAGCAGTGGGAGGCCGCGGCGGCCGGATGGTCGCGGCGTCAAGAGCAGATGCAACGGTTCGCACAGCCGGTCACCGAGTGGCTGCTGGATGCGTTGGAGCTCGCGCGCGGCGAGCGTGTGCTCGATCTCGCCGCCGGCCTTGGTGACGTGGGCCTGGCTGCCGCTGAGGGGATGGGCTCAAGCGTCAGTGTGCTGATCGCGGACCAGGCCGAGCCGATGCTCCATCACGCCAGGCAGCGTGCGCAGGAGATGGAAGTGGAAAACGTCGATTTCAAGCGCATGAACGCGGAGTGGATCGATCTCCCGCTCGGCAGCGTCGATGCGGTCGCCTGTCGCTTTGGGCTGATGCTGATGGCCGATCCGGACGCCGCTCTGCGCGAGTGCCGCAGGGTGCTGCGCGCGGGCGGCCGGATTGCGCTGGCAGTATGGGACTCTCCGGCGCGCAACCCGTGGGCCTCGGCGCCTGGGATGGTGCTCAGCGAGCGCGGTCTGATGCAGTTGCCGGGGCCGGTGCCGGGGAGCTTCAGGCCAGGGATGTTCGCGCTCGCCGATCCAGACGCGCTCGCCGAGCGTCTGCAGGACGCAGGCTTCACCGACGTGGCGGTGGAGTCGCTGCCGCTCACCCGCGCACACGGCGACTTTGAGGACTTCTGGGAGACGACGCTGGACATGTCGCCCGGCTTCCACGACGCGGTGATGTCGTGCCCGCCCACCGAGATCGAGCAGATCAAGGAGGCGGTGGCGGGCAGCCTTACACGATTCACTGCCGTCGATGGCGCGCTGGAGATACCGGCGGCAGTGCTTGGGGCGCGCGCCTCAGCCTGACGATGCTCGTCGTTGAGATAGCCTGCGCGCCATGCTCTACGACGACAACGCGGATCTCACCCTCCTCGACGGCAAGACCGTCGCGATCATCGGCTATGGCTCACAGGGCCACGCCCACGCCCTCAACCTGAAGGACTCGGGGGTGAAAGTCGTTGTCGGCCTGCGCCCCGACTCGGCCTCAGTTGCGCAGGCAAAGGAGCAGGGCCTCAGCGTGCTGAGCGTTACCGAAGCGGCCAGCCAGGGCGACATCGTGATGATCCTGCTGCCCGACGAGCTTCACAAGCAGGTGTACGAGAGCGAGATCGCCGACGGCATCGCCGAGGGCAACATGCTGATGTTCGGCCACGGCTTCTCGATTCACTACAAGGAGATCGAGCCGCCGCCCGGCGTGGACGTGGCGATGGTCGCTCCCAAGGGGCCTGGACATCTCGTACGCAGACAGTTTTTGGAGGGCTCCGGCGTCCCCGGCCTGATCGCGGTCGAGCAGGACGCGACCGGCAAAGCGCGCGAGCTCGCGCTCGCATACGCCAAGGGCATCGGCTGCACCCGCGGCGGCGTGATCGAGACGACCTTCAAGGACGAGACCGAGACGGACCTCTTCGGCGAGCAGGCCGTGCTCTGCGGCGGGGTCTCAGAGCTCGTGCAGGCTGGCTTTGAGACGCTGGTGGAAGCGGGCTACGACCCCGAGATGGCCTACTTCGAGTGCCTGCACGAGGTCAAGCTGATCGTCGATCTGATGTACGAGAAGGGGCTGGCGGGAATGCGTTACTCGATCTCCAACACGGCCGAGTACGGCGACTACACGCGCGGCAAGCGGGTGATCACGCAGCAGACGCGCGATGCGATGCGCAAGATCCT
Source organism: Solirubrobacteraceae bacterium (assembly GCA_036008645.1). GTDB lineage: Bacteria > Actinomycetota > Thermoleophilia > Solirubrobacterales > Solirubrobacteraceae > Palsa-744. Next base: position 6,353 of record DASYNI010000027.1, on the reverse strand, counting down.
TCGCGAGATACAGTCCGGCGACTTCGCACGCGAGTGGATCGCCGAGAACCGCGCCGGTCAGGAGAACTTCAAGCGCATGCGCGCCGAGCAGGCCGACACGCAGATCGAACACGTTGGCGCGGAGCTGCGCTCGCACATGGACTGGCTGGAGACGTCCTTCTAAGACTGTGATCGCTTACCTGCTCTGGCATCGTCCAAGGCAGGGGGTTGACCCTGCCGCCTACGAGCAGGCGGCGGAGCGCTTCCACCGTTCGCTTGCCCACGCCCGCCCGGCGGGTCTGCGGTCCACTGCGCTACTGCGCGCCGATGCGCTGCCGTGGCTCGCGGGCGAGGGCTGGTATGAGGACTGGTACCTGCTTGAGGACTTCGGCGCGCTCGGTGTGCTGAATGAGGCCGCCGTGGCGGCGGGCCATCGCAGCGCCCACGAGAACATCGCGCGCTCGTTCGGCAGCGGCGCCGGTGCTCTCTACAAGCTAATCGAGGGCGGCGGCGACTCGCTCGCGCACACGCTGGCGGTATGGGTCTCGCGTCCTGCCGGGGCGAGCTCGCCCGGGCTTGGAGACATGCTCGGCGACGGCATGGACCGCGAGCACGCGAGCCTGTGGCGGCGGGCGCTCGTGCTCGGCCCGGCGCCTGAGTACTGCCTGCTGGCAGCTGAGCCGCCCGCCGGCGTCTCACCGACACGGCTGCCGCAAGGATGGCAGGCAGACCTCCGGCGCAGGGATGCGATCTTCGCCGGTTGACCTCGGCGGCCGCTTCGCTACACTCGCGCTTGTCGTCGCGACTGGCGCTCGGAGTCCCTTCAAAATCGAGTATGGGGCTCAGGTGGGATCAACCACCGGGGAGCGACGCAAGATCACCGCCGCGCGCCTGGGCACCCCTCAGATCCAACACGCCCCCTGAGGTCCGACAGCGAGGAAGCCCATGACGCCTAGCAGCGCAAGCCAGCAGACGCAACTCACTATTCCAGAGCAGCTCAAGCCCGCCGACGGCCGCTTCGGCTGCGGTCCCTCCAAGGTGCGCCCGGAGGCGATCGCTCGCCTGGCGCAAGATGGCGCCAGGCTGATGGGAACATCCCACCGGCAAGCACCCGTAAAGGGCCTGGTAGGGGAGATCAGGGCGGGCCTGAAGGAGCTATTCGCTGCGCCTGAGGGATATGAGGTCGTGCTTGGAAACGGCGGCGCGACAGCATTCTGGGATGCGACGGCCTTCGGGTTGATTGAGTCCCGCTCGCTGCACCTCGCCTACGGCGAGTTCTCCCAGAAGTTCGCTTCGGTGACCAAGGAAGCGCCCTTCCTTGGGGACCCGGTCGTGGTCAAGAGTGATCCCGGTGATGCGCCGGGGCAGAGCGATCTGCAGGCTGCGCTGGCCGCGGAGAGCGGTCTCGACGCGATCGCCTGGGCCCACAACGAGACCTCCACCGGAGTGATGGTCCCGGTCCAGCGGCCGGCGGGGGCGGGGGAGGCGCTCGTGCTGATCGACGCCACCTCCGGCGCAGGCGGGCTGCCGGTCGATCTGAACCAGGTGGACGCGTACTACTTCGCGCCGCAGAAGAGCTTTGCCGCCGACGGCGGGCTGTGGGTGGCGATGCTCAGCCCCGCAGCCCAGGAGCGGATCGCCAAGCTCGACTCCGCAGATCGTTACATCCCCGCGTTTCTCTCATTGCAGACTGCAGTCGAGAACTCGGTGAAGGATCAGACCTACAACACGCCCGCCGTGGCGACGCTGTTCCTGCTCGCCGACCAGATCCGCTGGATGCTCGACGGCGGCGGTCTTGCCGGGTGCGTTGCCCGCAGCACCGTGTCCTCCACGTACCTCTACGACTGGGCGCAGCGCACCTCCTACACGACGCCGTTCGTCGCCGATCCCGCCAAGCGCTCTCTGGTGGTCGGCACGATTGACTTCGAGGACAGCGTTGACGCTGCCGCGGTCGCCTCGACACTGCGGGCCAACGGCATCGTCGATGTCGAGCCCTATCGCAAGCTCGGCCGCAACCAGCTGCGCGTCGGCATGTTCCCGGCGGTGGAGCCCGAGGACGTCAAGGCGCTGACCGCATGTATCGACTACGTCGTGGAGAGGACGGCAGCATGAGCGCATCCAACGGAACCGTGAAGGTGCTGGTGAAGGAGAAGATCGGCGAGTCCGGCGTGGCGTTGCTGCGTTCGCATTTCGAGGTCGATCTAGGCACCGATTGGGACGATGCGCAGCTAGTCGAGCGGATCGGCGACTACGACGGCATTCTGATCCGCTCGGCGACGAAGATGACCGCCGATCTGATCGAGAAGGGCGCGCGCCTGCGCGTGATCGGACGCGCCGGGGTCGGCGTGGACAACGTCGACGTGCAAGCGGCGACCGAGCGCGGCATCATCGTCGCCAATGCGCCAGAATCCAACGTCGTCACCGCCGCCGAGCACACGATGGCGCTGCTGCTGGCACTCGCCCGCAACATCCCGCAGGCACATGCATCGCTGACATCCGGCAAGTGGGAGCGCTCGAAGTTCTCAGGCGTCGAGGTCTACGAGAAGACGCTCGGGATCATCGGCTTCGGGCGGATCGGACAGCTGGTCGCGCACCGCGCGAAGGGCTTTGGCATGAAGGTGCTCGCCTTCGATCCGTTCGTCTCCGCCGAGCGCTACCGCGAGCTCGGCGTCGAGAAGGCCGATGGGCCCGACGACATCTATGCGCAGGCCGACTTCATCACGATCCATCTGCCCAAGACCCCAGAGACCGCGAACTTCCTCGATGCCGAGGCGTTCGCGAAGATGCGCGACGGCGTGCGCGTGCTCAATGTCGCCCGTGGCGGCCTGATCGACGAAGCGGCGCTGAAGGACGCGCTCGACTCCGGCAAGGTCGCCGGCGCCGCGATCGACGTGTTTCCCTCCGAGCCGATGACCGAGAGTCCACTGTTCGGCTATCGCAACGTCGTGGTCACGCCGCACCTCGGCGCCTCCACTGCCGAGGCGACCGACCGCGCTGGCTACCAGAGTGCCGAGCAGATCGTTGCGGCGCTCACCGGCGGGGTGGTCTCCACTGCCGTGAACATCCCGTCGGTCGGAGCGGAGGACATGGAGGTGCTCGGCCCATTCCTACCGTTGGCTACCCAGCTTGGACGCCTGGCGATGGGCCTTGCCGAGGGCAGCTCGGTCGAGCGGATCGAGGCGGCCTTCATGGGCAGGATCGCTGAGTTCGACACGCGCCTGCTGACGCTCGCGGTGATCCGCGGGGCGCTGCAGGGTCGCAGCGAGCAGGAGGTCAACCTGGTCAACGCGCCCACCATCGCGCAGCAGCGCGGGATCGTGGTCGAGGAGAAGACCGTCTCTGAGGCGCAGGACTTCAACGAGCTGATCCGCGTCACCGTGCTCGCCGGAGATCAGCGCGTCGCCGTCGCCGGCACCGGCATCGGGCCCAACCGGGTGCCGCACCTGGTCGAGGTGCAGGGACGGCGGCTGACCATGGAGCTGGCGCCGTTCGTGACGGTGTTCCGCTACGCGGACCTGCCCGGGATGATCGGTCGCGTCGGCACGATCTTCGGCGGCCACGGCATCAACATCTCCTCCGCCGCAGTCGGACACGCGCCGAATGGCGATGCGAGCGAGCCCGGCGGGGATGGCGCCCACAGGCTCGCGGCGATGGTCGTCACCACGGATGTCGCGGTTCCTGCAGAGGTCGTGGACGAGATCGTTGCCTCCGAGGGATTCGTCGGCGGCTGGTCGATCGTGCTAGACGACCGATAGCCGGCGCGATGCTGCGTCCTCGCTCGCTCGCGTACGGAGTACGCCACGCTCACTGCGTCCTTGCCTCGCTTGACTCTCGGCCGTCTAGTTACTTGCCGCCTCCCGGTGCCGGCTGCTAGGCTGCCTTGAAATGTCGTTCGCGCTGTCTCTTGAACTTCTCCTCCTCCCCCCTCGGGGGGAATAGCGCGTGGCGGCCGCGTGCCGCGAACTCACCTGGAGGAAGTTGCCAAGAGACCTAGTAAAGGAGCACGATCGACATGAGCAATGAGCAGGTCCTGATCTTCGACACCACTCTGCGCGACGGCGAGCAGTCGCCGGGCATTTCGCTGAACACGGCGGAGAAGTTGGAGATCGCCCAACAGTTGGCCCGCCTGGGCGTAGACGTGATCGAGGCGGGCTTTCCGATCACCTCACCGGGCGATTTCGAGGCGGTGCAGAGCATCGCGCGTGAGGTGGTCGACCCGGCGCCGCCGATTGTCACGGGGCTGGCACGCACACACTTCGCCGACATCGACGCCGCATGGCAGGCGGTGCGCGACGCGGAGCGCCCCCGCATCCACACCTTCATCTCCACTTCCGACATCCACATCGAGCATCAGCTGCAGAGCACTCGCGAGGACGTCAAGGGCCAGGCACGCGCTGCGGTCGCACACGCCAAGGAATATTTGGAGGACGTGGAGTTCTCACCAATGGACGCAACCCGCGCCGACGTGGAGTTCACCGCTGAAGTGCTGCAGATCGCGATCGACGAGGGCGCAACTACGATCAACATCCCCGACACCGTCGGCTACGCAATGCCACAGGAGTTCGGCGCGTTTCTGGGGCGTCTGTACGAGCTGGTGCCTGCGCTGCACGGAGTGATCCTCTCGGTGCACTGCCACGATGACCTGGGTCTGGCGGTTGCCAACTCCTTCGCGGGCGTGCTCGCGGGAGCGCGCCAGGTCGAGTGCGCGATCAACGGCATCGGCGAGCGCGCCGGCAATGCCTCGCTGGAGGAGATCGTGATGCTGCTGCGCACACGCCACGCCGACATCGGTCTGGACACCGCCGTCAACACCACGGAGATCGCGCGCACGAGCCGCCTGGTCTCGCGCCTGACCGGCTACCCGGTGCAGCCCAACAAGGCAATCGTGGGCCGCAACGCTTTTGCGCACGAGTCCGGCATCCATCAGGACGGGGTTCTGAAGGAGCGCACCACCTACGAGATCATGGACGCGACCACCGTCGGTCTGGCGACCAACTCGATCGTGCTGGGCAAGCACTCCGGCCGCCACGCACTGCGCCAGGCGCTGGAGGAGATGGGCTACCCGGTGCAGGGGCAGGCGCTGAACACCGCCTTCAAGCGTTTCAAGGAGATCGCGGACAAGAAGAAGGTCCTGACCGCGATGGATCTAGAGGCGCTGGTGACTGACGAGCTGCGCGGCGAGATCAGCGGCTACAACCTGGAGTTCTTCGAGGTGGAGGCATCCTCACGGCGCCCGCCGAATGCGCGCGTGGGGGTCAAGCTACCGGATGGCTCTGTCTCCGAGGGCTCCTTCACCGGCGACGGCCCGATCGACGCTGTGATGGCGGCGATCAACGCGGCCACCGGCCTGCAGGCGCAGCTGCGCGATTTCAAGATCGGCGCGGTGACCGAAGGCCAGGACGCGCTCGGTGAGGTCTCGATCGTGGCAGTGGTCGACGGCAGCTCGGGCTCCGGTCAGGCGGTCTCCACCGACATCGTGGAGGCGGCGGCGAAGGCGTACGTGCGGGCGCTCTCGGTGGCGGTGCAGCGGGCGCACGAGGCCGAGTCCGCTGTCGCGGTCCCGACGCCCTGAGGAGGCTCCATGTCAACCGATGAGGAGCACGCCCGGCGCGTGCAAGAGGTGTTTGCAAGCCAGGCGGCGGCATTCGAGGATCATCGTCACAACCAGGCCCTGACCCACGACGCGCAGTGGCTGTTCCAATCGCTGCGCTGCGGCCCGCAGGATCGGCTGCTCGACGTTGCCGCGGGGACGGGGCATGCGGCTCGTGCGCTCGCCGGCAGGGTGGGCGTCGCCGTCGCTGTGGATCTGACGCCGGAGATGCTGCAGGCCGGCAAGGCCAGCGCCGATGAGCAGGGACTTGCCAACGTGATCTTCGTGCGGGGCGACGCGCTAGCGCTGCCGTTCCTGGATCAGAGCTTTGAGGTGGTGATCTCGCGCTTTGCGGCCCACCACATCGAGCGTCCCGACGTACAGCTTGCCGAGATGGCGCGCTGCCTGGTACCAGGCGGCCGGATCGGATTCGCGGACATCGTCGCCGATGAGGACCCGCAGGTCGCTCGCACACAGGATCGCCTTGAGCGCATGCGCGACCGGTCGCACGCGCGCACGCTGCCGATCTCGGAGATCGTCGCCGAGATGCAGGCGCTCGGCCTGGATCAGATCACCGTCGAGTCCAGGGCGATCGAGCACGACGTGGATTCTTGGCTTGCGCGCGCGGGGACGCCGAATCAGATCGCCGACTCGGTCCGCAGCGAGATGCAAGCCGAGATCGCCGGCGGCGCGCCTACGGGGCTGCGTCCCGTGCAGCGTGAAGATCGGCTGCTGCTCTGTCAGGTGTGGGCCTGCGTGAGTGCGGTCAAGCCGGCGGGCTGAC
>DASYNI010000026.1:0-42206 GCA_036008645.1 Solirubrobacteraceae bacterium | reverse complement strand
GCCTTCCCGCCGGTCCGAGCTTCGCTCTACCGTGGATCTGCATCCGGGTCCTCCTAGGTCGTGAGCCTTCGCAGACCCACAGCCTGGGATGAGGCCCGGATGCCTCCTCAACCGTTCACAACGTCCATAGGCACGTCAGCTAGGCGCTCTTAGAAGTTAGCGTGAGTGGGTCCGGTTTGCGTAGCGGCGTTTGAGCTGACGGCGTTGCCCGCAATGTCGGTGGGCGACGTGGAGGGAGTCCATATCATGGCCGCGTGCGTCGTGCTCGTTGACGATGCGCCGCCCGGGGTTCCGAGGGTGATCACGATGCTGGAGCCGCTCTGGACCATGGTCGACGGCGTCGCTGTCCCCGGCGCGCCGTAGAGGACGTATTGGCCGGATCCGGTGGTCAGGTAGCTCCTGCTGCCAAGATCGACGACGCCGACTGGGATCTGGACGGGAGTGGATTCCGTGTTGTAGACGTATATGGAGTCGTTGGTGACGCCGCCGCCATCAACGAGGGCGACCTGCACTTTGGTGCTGGCCCCGCTCCAGTCGCTGAGGATCGAATACGGATCGATGACTCCGTTGTAGGTGAGCGTCAGCGTGTCGCCCTGGTCGAGATGGCCGATAGTACCGTCGCCGACGTTCGTGCTCTGAACGTCGGACGCCGCCGGCGCGGTGTTATCGACGGTCACGGTGAAGCTCTGAGTTTCCGAGTTGGCCGCTTTGTCGGTCGAGGTGATCGTGAAGGTGTAGCTGCCGGCCGCCAGGGTGCTGTTGGCCATGAGTGCGGCAGTACGGTAGTTGTATGCGACTCCGCCGGCGTTGTAGCTGCCGGCGCTCAGCGCGACCGCGGGGTGCGCCGAGGTAGTCGTGTTTACGTTGGCGGTGACGCTTCCCATCCCGCTCGCGGGGTTGCCGGTGTCGGTGACGTCGGCATATACGTAGTAGCTGGCGCCCTGCTTGATGTAACCGGTGTCGTAGGCCGTCGTGCGCCCAATGACCGCCGCGGACGCGGTCGGAGCAGTCCAGTCAGTGGCTGCGGTGAAGGAGGCCGACGGCGTTGTCATGGAGAAGTTGAAGGCTGACAGCGTGCCGCCCAGCGTGGCTTGGCAAGCAGCGCAGAGGGCGAGAACAGCAAGCGCCGCGCGTGCCGCGCCGCGGATCATCACGCTCTCCAGATTCGCCGCAGCAGTGCGGCGCCCAGCACGAGCGCGAGCAGCGAGAGCGTCGCTGTGCGCGCCAGGCCGCCGTCCAGCCATACGGCGGCCCACCCAACCTCGGGGATCCGCAGATCCACCTTGGCGACTATGCCCGTCTTGGCGATCGACCAGCGCTCGGGAGCGGCGTTGGCGTCTCCGCGCGTCAGGAAGTACAGCCGCTGGTGCTCGGCATGGATCGCAATCACTCGATGTGTGACGAGTCGGCCCTGCAGGGAGCGGTCGCTGAAGCTGACGATCTCACCAGGACGGATGCTCTGCGCTGGAGCGCCGTGGCTGATCAGCAGGTCCCCCGCGTTGATGGCCGGCCGCATGCTGTCCGAATAGTCGATGAGCGGTCGGTATCCGGCTAGGCTCAGCAGGAGAACCAGCGCGAGCAGGACCAGCGCGAGCGCGGCCAGCACACTGCAGGCGTGGTCAGCGAGCCGCAGGGTGCGACCTGGGCGAACGCCTGTCCTTCCGCCGCGCGGCGGCGATGCTGCAAATGCGCCCATTAGACGCTGTCCGCTTCAAAGGTGAACGTCTCGTGCCCGGTGAGACCCTGGGCTCTTGGGTCGTTCAGCACTGTGACTTGGAACTGGTAGCTGTGCGTGGCCTGAGGATTCCACGTGGCCGGCGCCGAAGCTGTCGGGTCCGAAAGCGCCGAGCTCGCGCTGCTGGGCCAGTTGGCAAGCGGCCCGCTGTATATGACGCCGCCGCCCTCGGATATGTAGTTAGTGGCGTCTGGGGTGAACCCGGTGCAGGACCCTGCTGTGGGAGTGCCGCTGAAGGAGCCCCGGGTGACCACCAGCTTCAGGTATTCGCTCAGCCCGGTCCCCGAGCCGGTCCCGTATAGCTTCATCTGGACGGGCAGCGTCCCGCTGTTTGTGATCTGGATGCAGCCGGTGGAGACAGCGCCAGGCTTCGCGCTTGTGAGCGATATGACAGGAGCCGTGAAGGAGCCTGAAGTCATCTGGACCGTGCCCGTACTGATCGTGTTGGATGGGTTGGTGGCGCTCGCGTTGAGATTCGACCAGGTCGCGGTGCCGAGCAGCAGCGCGACCGCCGCAAGGACGGCAACCGTGGCAGCGAGCTTGAGGACGACGGTTGCTGCGGCCTTCCTCTGATCGTCCATGAGCAGCGTCCTCGCGGTGTCGGAGGCCGATCAGTTCGTCGAGGACCAGTCGTATTCGACGTTCGTCGACGCGCCCTGGTAGACGTTGTCGGCGCCATTTAGCCCCGAGTCCGGGAAAGTGACCGTGAACTGGTAGCGGTGCGTGTATCCGGCGGGGAATACGCCGAGCGCGATGCTGGTCGGCATTGCGCTCATGACCCCGGTGTAGAGCGTGACGGCGGCCGGACACGAGGAAACGCAGGCCGGTTCGCCGAGATCCTGAACGACGATCGTGAGCTTTTTGGAGAACCCCGGCGAGGCAGGCGTGTCGACCGCGGTCGTATGGGCAAGTGTGAAGGTGCCGCTCGCGGATCCGGTGTTCTTGATGTCCACTGTCCCGGTGGCGGTGCCGCCTGGGACCATGTTCGCCGCAGTCAGGACTGCCGCATTGGCCTTCGAGTTGGAGTGACTGATGGTTCCAGCGGTAAAGACGTTGCTGGGGTTCGCGCTGGTGGAGTTGAAGTTCGCGCCGGAGCCAAGGGCTACTGCGGTCGCGACCACCAGGCCTACGAGGACGGCGAGCACCTTACGGGGCGAGGCCGTCCAGAGGGACTTGAGCCTGTTCATAGCATCTCCTTTGCCGGAGAGTGCCCGCAGGCGATCAGACCGGATCGGTGTATGTATTCCATCGGCGGCAATCGCGCCGAGCAACAGCATGTCTGCGGGTCACTACGCGATTCGGGCAAAAAGAGCCAGGCTGGGCTGGCATTGCCATCTCGCAGGCGGTCTACAGCGTCTGAGCCATTCATCATCTGTCCACCGGATGTCGATGGCAAAGTAGATGCACAAGCCGCACCGACCCGATCTCGCAGCCCTTCCCGAGCTGCGTTACGTGCGGCCGGGCTTCCTGCTCACCTTCAGCCTCGCCGGCCTGCTGGCGGTGGCGTTGGTCGCTTTCGCCGTCTCGCGGATCGTTGGCTCCGAGCTTAGAAGCGGCCAGTTGGCCACCGTGACGCGCTCGGCCGAACTGCTGGCCGTCTCGACCTTGGGGCCCCAGCTGCCCGCCGGCAGTGGGCAGCTCGACCCGCGGCAACTGGGGACCCTCGACCGGGCCATGCTGACCGCGCGACGGACGGTCGGCGTCGACGGCGGCGCGATCTGGAATGCGCACTCACGGGTGCTGTACTCGACTGACCATCGGCTGATCGGAACGACGGTGTCTGCACCACCGGAGGTGCTCACCGCGTTCTCGGGACAGACCTCGACAGCGGTCCGTGGCCACGTGCCCTGGTCGACGCAAGCCTTCATCGGCAAGCAGATGGACGTGGCCGTGCCGCTCTACGGGGCAGACAACGTGACCAAACCGATCGCAGTGGCCGAGGTGATCATTCCCGAAGCGCCAGTAGCAACGCAGGTCTCCAGTCAGACGCAGCACATCGACTTCATCGTGTTCGGGGCCGCCCTACTCTTCTACGCCGCCCTGTGGCCCATCCTGCTGCGCGCCTCCAAGGCCGCCCGCAGTCAGTCTGACCCGCGCAAGAAGGCGCTGCTGCGCGAGCTGGGCAAGGCCATCAAGCACGACGAGCTGCTGCTGCTCTATCAGCCGACGGTCAATCTCGCGCAGGGTCGCGTGACGGGCGTCGAGGCGCTGCTGCGATGGCGCCACCCCAAGCATGGGCTGCTCGCGCCGAGCGAGTTCCTGCCGAGCGTCCTCGACGGTGCCCTGAACGGCGAGCTTGCCCTGCACGTCATCGGGCTGGCTCTGCGCGATTGCGCGGCATGGCGCGAACGCGGCATAGACGCGGGTGTGAACGTCAACCTGTCAGTTCCGAACGTGCTCGACGATGCGTTGTGCGAGCAGATCGGGACGATGCTCGCAAGCACGGGGATTCCGCCCGGAGCTCTTGGGCTCGAGGTGACCGAGGCGGCCCTGATCGCCGATCCGGCAAAGGCAGCCGGGATGCTCCAATCGCTCGATGGCATGGGTGTGCGGATCTGCATCGACGACTTCGGCACCGGGTACTCATCGCTTGCCTGCCTACGCGATCTACCCGTAGCCGAGCTCAAGGTGGACCGCAAGTTCATCGGAGGCCTACACCTGCAACCCCGGGACAAGATGATCGTTCGGCTGATCGTCGGGCTCGCACACGAGCTCGACGTGCGTGTCATCGCCGAGGGGGTCGAAGACCTCGACACACTCAACGACCTGGCGGAGATCGACTGCGACGAAGCCCAGGGCTACTACTTCAGCGCACCTCTGCCGCTGATCGAGCTGATCGCATGGTTCGAGGAGCCTGTGGCGGCCGGGCAGGCGCAATTCGCGCAGTTTGCGCCTAGCTGACTCGGATGATCCAGGGCCATGTTCTCCCCTTCCTCGATGTTGAGCGCCTCGCCGCGTCGATTCCTGTTCGTCCTCGGGGGCCTGACGATTGCGATCGCGACTGCGGTCGGCTCCGGCGCAAACTTCAACTCCACCAGCGCAAACCCGGGGACGCTGATCACCGCCGGAACCGTCGTCGTCACCGATTCGGCGAGCGGAGCTTCGATCCTGAACGCGAACGTCATGCAACCCGGCGAATCGGCCTCCGGCGCGGTCAACATCAAGAACGGGGGCGACGTCCCCGCCGCCTTCACGCTCGCGAAGGCGGGACTCACCGACACGCCCGCCACTCCGGCGCTGTCAACCAAGCTGGAGCTCGAAGTCAAGGATCTGGGAGATCCCGCCTGTGTGAGCTCGTGTCCTGCTCCGGTGACGGTCTACGCGGGTGCGCTCGGCGCGATGGGCACGCTCTCTCTTGGGACGTTCGCGGCTGGATCTAGCCACCGCTACACGTTCACGGTGTCGTTTCCCGAAGGCGTGGATGGCGCCGACAACGCCTACGAGGGCGCCACGGCCCGAGTGGAATACATATGGACGGCCACGCAATCGTAGTGGGGCGCCTCCCGCGCGTCCCACAGCCATCCGCCCTGCCGCAGCTCGCCTCTGCCAAGCGCCCGGCAGACACAACTCTGCGAAGGCTCGCGCGCAGGGCGCGAGCGATTGCGCTCAACTGCGTCTTCGCGGCACTGATCGCCAGCGTGGTGATCATGCTCGGCCCGGCCCTGCTCGGCTTTCAGCGCTACGTGATCCTGACGGGCTCGATGACGGGCACCTACGATCGGGGCTCGATCGTGTTCGATCGTCCCATCCCCACCGCGGATCTGAAGGTGGGGGACCCGATCACGTATTCGCCGCCGCCCGGGTTCACGAGCGAGACACGCGTTACCCACCGCATTTGGTGGATCGGACGCGGGCCGAATGGCGAACGTGTCTATCGGACCAAGGGAGACGCAAACAAGCACCCGGACGCGTGGAAGTTCACTCTCAACCAGAGGATGCAGGACGTCGTCGCGTTTCACATCCCGGACGTCGGCTACGTGTTCATGTTGCTCAGCCTGCGCGCATTTCGCATCGCCCTCGTCGGCCTGCCCGCGATCGTGATCGGCCTGATGATGCTGCGCGCACTGTGGATCGAGGGCGGCAGGGAGGCGCGCCGCCAGAAGCTCGCGAAGCTGGGTTGGCAAGCGATCGCCGACACCGTGACCGAGACCGTCCTGCTGCCGCTGGAGGCACCGGACACCAACCCGCAGCCGGCCTGGCTCGACCTCCGCCTGACGGCAGCTCGCGTCGGCGCGTCACGGTCTGCGCGGGCCAACAGGCGTCACAGCAGTCTCGGCGCAGCGCTGCACATCAGTCGACTGCACGCTGCGCACACGGGTGCTACCAACGACGCTCTTGCCAAGACGCCGAAGAGCCTCGACGCGCATGCGCCGGCCCGTAACGCAGCCACGATCCGCCTTCGCGTCGCTCACCTGGCCACTGCTCAGTCGGCATAGGCCTGTCGAACCACGGCTATCTCGGGCAATGCGAGCAAGAGCGCGTCGAGCATTTCCGGGTCGAAGTGACTGCCACACTCGTCCCGCATGATCTTGATAGCCGACTTAACGGGCAGTGCGATGCGGTATACGCGCTCGCTGGTGAGGGCGTCGAAGACGTCGGCGACGGCGGCGATGCGTCCCTCCACCGGTATGTTCTCGCCGGCAAGCCCGCGGGGGTAGCCCGTGCCGTCCCAGCGCTCGTGATGGGTACGCGCGATCAAGGCGCCCAACTGCACAGTCTCCGAGGCTGAGCCCGAAAGCATTTGATACCCCGCCTCGACGTGACCCTTCATGATCTCGAACTCTTCCGGGGTGAGCTTGCCGTGCTTGAGCAGTATCCCGTCGGGGACGGCGACCTTGCCTACATCGTGCAGCTGGCTCGAGAGGCGCAGGAGCTCGCAGCGGCGCTTGGGGAAACCGATTTTGCGGGCGATGATCTCGCAGTATGAGCTCATGCGTTGCACGTGGTGCCCTGTCTCGACGTCGCGGAACTCGACCATGCGTGCCAGCCGGGAGATCGTCTCGGCCTGAGATGCGGATGCCTTGGTCTCGGCGATCTTGACGCTCTCCAGCGCGTGCTCGAGGTCGTGACTCCCTTCATCCACGGCGGCTCTGAGGGTCTGCACGAGCCGGCTGTTCTCTAGCGCTTGGTGGCGGCGATGGAGAGCGTTGGCGACATTGATGAGCAGCTCCCCCGCCCCAACCGGCTTGACCATGTACCCGTAGGCGCCATGCTCGATTGCCGCCAACGCCAGCTTCATGCTGTCCTCGCGAGTAACCATCAGGACCGCCATTTCGGGATGGTTGCTGCGGATACGAGAAAGCGTCCGCATGCCCAACTCGTCAGGCATGTTGACGTCGAGCAGCGCCAACTTGTAGGAGTCGCGCTCCAAATGCGCCCAAGCCGCGCTCGCGTCGTGTGCGCACTCGCAGGAGTATCCGTGCTCGCGCACGATACGCTCCTCCCAGCGTCGCTGCGTCACGTCGTCGTCGACTATCAAGAGCTCTGGCACCGGCAATCACCCTTCGCCCGCGCAAGTCACGGCCGGACGCCTGTCATAAGCGCAGGCCCGAGCGACAACGCTCGAATGTCTTTTGGCTTACGACTGAAAGTCCACACCTTAGCTAACTTCCAGTTTCAGCAAGATTAGCATAGCGTAGACCCTTCGTGACACTTGACTACAATAAACAAATAATTATTCGATTCCGTCGAATATGGCGTGTGGGGTACTTGGCCTCGAGAGCATCCGCAGGCGCGCATGGCAGGCGCCCGTGATGTTGAGCAGGTCACTCTGATTTGAATGGGCCGTTTGCTCCGTCGCACAGTGATCCAGTGTGCGCAGAGTACGTTCGTAAGCGCGCCGTGCGGATAGGACTTCGCCGAGCGCGTCGTGTGCACACGCCAGCTTGAAGGCCGCGGGGGCGAAGTTGGGGTCTATGTACAGCGCACGTCGCAGCGGCTCCAAAGCGGCCCGTGCATTCGCGCGAGCGAGCTCGGCGACGCCGCGGATGAAGTGCGCTTGCAAGTCCAGCGGTTCCTCGGCGAGCACTTCCCGAGCGATCCGCACGGCCTTCTCCAGCTCGCCGCGGTTGGCTGCCTTCATCGCCTCGGCGGGAGTTGCCCGGGGGTCGCTCGCGGCACGCGTTGACGAGTCGGCTGTCGGCGGGGGCGGGGCATGTGCAACTGGCGGACGGGAGCCGATCTCGACTGCTCCTGTGCGCAGATTGGCCTTTGAGAGCGGCCTCATCGGCACGAGGCGTTGTCGTGAGAGACGATCAGCAGCGCCCAGCAACAGCAGGCCCGCTGGGGCCAGAGCGCCCTCCAGGGCTCCCAGCACGCGCTCGACTGTCGGGCGGTCGAAATAGATGAGGACATTCCGGCAAAGGATGACGTCGAACGGTTCGCCCGCCGGCGGAATCGAGTCGCGCACGAGGTTGTGCCGGCGGAACTGCACGAGTCCTCTGAGTCGCTCGCCGACGCATGTCATTCTGTGCGCGTCCGTGAAGTAGCGCTCGCGGATTCCCTGCTGCAGCATGTGCACAGAGCGCTCGCTGTAGCGGCCTGCGATCGCCTGCTCCAAGGCGATGGGCGCGATGTCGGTCCCGAGCACGTGTACCGGCGGGGAGGCGCACGCAAACGCCTCGCACGCGAGGATCGCGACCGTATAGGCCTCCTCGCCCGACGCGCACCCGGCGACCCATATGCGGACGAGCTCAGATCCGCGCGCGCGGGCGGCGTCGAGCGTCGAGTACCAGTCGATCGCCTGCAGCTCCGACCGGTGGCGGAAGAAGAAAGTCTCGCGAATGGTGATCTCCTCGATCAACCGCCGCATGGTCTCCGGTGGGACCGGTCGATCGAGCAACGCCTCGGGCGTGAGCTCGCGATCGACTCTGACGATGGCTGCTTGCAGCGAGGGGAGCTGGGATGCTCCCAGCACGATCCCGCTCTCGCTCTTGATCATGCGCGCGACCTCCGTCAGCGCCGGCGTGCTCATGGCCGGGCTCGGGCCCGGTCCATCGCCGCGAGCGTCTCACCGATCGCCTCCGGGCAGAGCACTGTCTTGGCCCCAGACTCGGCGGCGGCCCGTGGCATTCCATAGACGCCCGAGCTCTGCTCGTCCTGGGCGATGGTCACCCCGCCGGCGGCAGCGACGGCCGCAAGGCCCTCCGCACCGTCGCGTCCCATTCCGGTCAGCACCACCGCCACGGCCTCCGCTCCCGCGACGCGGGCGAGGCTGCAGAGCAGCACGTCGCCTGAGGGACGGTGATTGCCGGCTCTCGTGTTGACGTCGAGCATCAGGCGGCGGGTGGCCTCCAGCTTCAGATGACTGCCGTCAGGTGCAAACCAGACGCCCGGCACAAGCTGCTGGCCGTCCTGTGCCAGACCTATAGGCAGTGCGAGGTTACGGTCGAGCCAGGTCACCATCTGCTCCAGAAAGCCCGGCGTCATGTGCTGAACCACCAGGATCGGAATGGCGAAGCTGGCCGGGAGTCGTCCAAGAACGTCGCTCAGCGCTCGCGGTCCGCCTGTCGAGGCGCAGATGCCGATCACCTCGCTGCGCGACACAGCGCGTCGGTGGTCTGGGCCGCTTGGATCGCGAGCGCAGCTCTGCTGATCGCCGTCGGGGGCGAGCGCTCTCATTGCGATCCCACTAGGCGCTTGACCGTGTCAAGCAGCGCCTGCTGGTCGAATTCGTCCTTGACGATGTATGCGTCTGCGCCCGCTTGCGCCCCTCGCTTGCGGTCCTCCTCGCTGCCGCGCGAGGTGACGACGATGACCGGCAGCGAGGAACGATCCGGGTCGGCGCGAATGGCGCCCAGCAGTTCCAGGCCGTTCATCTCGGGCATCTGCAGATCTGTTACGACTATGTCGAAGTCGCCTGCGGCGCTCAGCATGCCGAGCGCCTCGCAACCGTCACAGGCGACCTCGACGCGATACCCGGACGCGCGCAGGATGCTGCGTTGCAGCTCGCGCACCGTGAACTGGTCATCGACCACGAGCACCTTCGGCATCTGTGCCTCCGCCGGCGCGGCGCCGGCTTGCATAAAGGCCGGGACGCTCGGCGCCTGACGAACCAGGTGGGCCGGGTCGAGCACCAGCACGATCCCCCCGTCGGACAGGATCGTGGCGCCCAGATAGCCCGGCACTGCGCCCAATGAGGGGCTGAGCGGCTTGACGACCACCTCCTGCTCGCCGACCACTTGCTCGCAGGCGACGGCCAGGCGCCCGTTGGTCGCCTCGACTACAAGCGCTCGGGAGACCTCCGGCAGATCGGCCACGGCGATGCCCAGGACGGGCGCCAGATCGCAAAACGCGATGGATTCCTGCGCCACCATGATCGACGGCCGTCCACCAAGCGTCATCACCTCGTCCACGGCGACTATCTCGCTGACGCTCGCCAGCGGCAGTCCGAACCGCTGAGTGCCGCGCACGACGATCAACACGCGCAGCAGCGCGAGGGTCGCCGGCAGCAGCAGCGTGATGGATGTGCCGCAGCTCGGCTCGGTGTCGATCGCGAGGCTGCCGCCGACCGACTCGACTTGGCGCTTGACAGCGTCGAGCCCGACGCCGCGACCGGCGATTTCGCTGACACTGTGGGCCGTGGAGAACCCGGGCTCGGCAAGCGCGTCCACAAGCGAGCCGCGCCGCTCTCCCTCGGCAAGCGCGGCCGCGGCAACGCCGCCGCCATCGTCGCGTACCTGGATGGCGACCTGCCCTCCCCGCGGCTCGGCATGCAGCTGCACCACGCCCCGGCGCGGCTTGCCGGCGCGCTCGCGTGCCTGCGGCGACTCGATGCCGTGCGCAACCGCGTTTCGCAGCAGATGCACGATCGCCTCGGACATGCCGTCGAGCAGAACCCGGTCCAGCTGCGTTTCCGCGCCGCTGATCTGCAGGTCGACCTGCTTGCCTTCGGCGAGGGCAAGGTCGCGTACCGCTCGTGGCAGCTGGCTGGTGATCGAGCTCAGCGGCACCATGCGCAGATCGAGCACCGTCGCCTGCAGCTCGACGAGCAGGCGCTCGCCGCGGCCCACCTCCTGCTCGACGACTTCCCCGGCTTGCGGCGCCTCGCCACCGAGCATGTGCTCCAGCCGCCGGTGATGCAGGACCGTCTCGCTGATTGCGTCGAGCATGCGGTCGACCTTGTGCGTCGCTACGCGGATCGTGGGGCTCGCCACCTCTCTTTGAGCCTCGCCGACCGGCGACCCGTTCGCGGCCGCTCTCTCGCCATCGGGCGCAGGCTCCCCGCCACCCTGCGCGCCGGTGGCCAGCGCCTGCACGGCCGCGGGCGCGACTCCGCGCTCGCCGGCGACTGCGCGGCGCAGGGCGTCGGTGGCTGTCAGCAGGGGCTCGACGAGCAGTGGCGAGATGGCGCCGGCGTCGCGTGCCCTGGACAGCACGTCCTCGATCGCGTTGGCGATCGCGCCAGCCTCCTGCAAGCCGACCATGCCCGCGCTGCCCTTGATCGAGTGCGCGTGGCGGAAGAGTGCATCTGTGGTGTCTCCCGAGGCCTGTCCAGCCTCGACGGCGAGCAGGCAGACGACCATCCCATCCATATTCTCGGTGGCCTCGTCGCGGAAGATCTGAATCAGCTCCACGGGAACCTCGGCTGCGCTCATCGCTGCGCCTGCCAGATGCTCATCGCTTAGACCTCCGCCATGATCGAGTCAAACAAGGCATCCACGGCAAGCACGCCGACCATCGCTCCATCGAGCACCGTGCTCGCAAGCAGGTACCGTGACTCCGACTCCTGCATCGTGCCGGCGATCGGTCCGACGTCGATCACCTCATCGACCGCGAACGCCGCGCGCTGGGAGCGGCACTCGGTTACGAGCAGGCGTTGCGGCTTGCGCTCGCTGCGGATCTGGAGGATCGTGGCCAGATCGAAGGCCGGGACGATCTCGCCGTCGACGTTGCGCAGTCCCAGCACGCTGTCGGCCGCGCCCGGGACAGGCGTCAGCTCGCCGAGGTCGACGACCTCGTAGACGTGCTCGACGCCCAGCGCATACTGCTCCTCGCCAACCCGGACTCGCACCTGTGCTCCGTCCACCGGACACCGCCCGCTCTCAGCGGACCGCTGTGTCGGCGTTGCCGTTTGCGGCCGCCAGCCCGTAGCGTCCCAGCGTCTGCTCCAGGGTGCGCACGAGCTCCTCGACGCGCTCGGAGGTGCCTGCCCGCAGTTGCTGCTCGGCCGCCAGCTGCTCGGCTGCTCGACGAATCTCCACCATCGTGCTCGCCGCCTGGGCGGCGGCATCCTTCTGGTTGTCGGTCGCCGCCATGCTCTGCTCGGTGGCGAGGATCGTGGAGTTGCTCTTCTCCTGGATGCCGGTGGCGATCTGGCTGATCGATTCCGTCGAGTGCACCGTTCGCTCTGCGAGCTTGCGCACCTCGCCGGCCACGACGGCGAACCCGCGTCCGGCGTCACCGGCTCGCGCCGCCTCGATCGCAGCGTTGAGCGCGAGCAGGTTGGTCTGCTCGGCGACTCCATTGATCAGCTCAAGTACCTGCCCGATCTGCTGGCTGCGCTCCCCGGTCTCCAGCGCCTCGGTCGCTGTCAGTTGGGCGTTTTCGGCGATTGCCGCGGCGCTCGCGCTGAGCTGCTCAAGCGTGGCCGCGACCTGCGAGATGGCCGCCGACTGCTGGCTGGTGGCGGCAGCCGCCTCCAGGGTGGCCGCGCGCATCTCATTCGTGGCCTCGGTCAGAGTCCCCGATGTCGTGCGGATCCGCGCGAACAGACGGCTGGTCAGTCGCACGACGTAGACGGTGAGCAGTGCCGTGCACAGCATGGCTAGGCCGCCGGCCAGGAGCGCGAGGAGCAGTGCGGACCGGTTGCTGGCCTGCGCTGATCGCTGATCGCTCAGATCTTGGGAATTCTCGTGTGCGACCACTACGTCGAGCTGATGGTCCACGCCATCGAGCAGGCTCGCGATGCGATCGACCTCTGGGCCGGCGGCTGGGGTGCCCGCGTTTTGCGAGAGTGCGGCGAGGGTGGGCCCCAACGCACCATTATCCCCGCGGGCGCGGGCCAAAGCCGTCTGCTCGATCGGTGTGTCGGCCGTGGAGTGAAGGAGCGAGATCAGGCTGGGACCGAGCTCAGCGCCGGCTTCGTGTAGCGTGGCGATGCCTGCGGGGCTCGCGCTCGTGGTGAGCGGTCGCGCGGCATTCAGGATGTCGTATACCGCCGTTCGCGCTCCGCCGGTTTCGGCGACGGTGGCCGTGTTCTTCAGCGTTGATTCGTACTTCGACGTGCTGGCGCCGTAGCGCCACAAAGTCACACCGATCGCCACGCCAACCAGGACGACGATCACAGCGCCAGCGATCGCGATCCGCCTGGTGGGACCGCCCAGACGCTCGCCGGTGGTCGTACGCATATGAGGTGTTTCGGTTGCCGTGTCGCCTTCCTGTAGCGTTTCGGAGCTTAGCGCGGATTCTAAAAGATGACTGCCGGTTTCCCGCAACCTCATCGGTGTAAAACTACTTACTGATTGTCGATTAACTACTTTCCGTTCGCGTTACCGTCGATATTCTGAGAAACAACGCTAATTTGCATCATCAAGGTACTGGTTGCTGTCGAAGATTCATTTGAGAGCCAATGTTCCCTCCAGCCGACACGATCCCCGTCGCAACAGCGGCGGACTCAATCAGCCGCACCGAGATCGCTCTCAGCGAGGCGCCGGCGACCACAGTCGGCCGCAACATCCTTGTGATCGACGACTCGGCGCTCATCCGTGCGGCGGCCAAAATCGCGCTCGGCGCAATCGACGGATGGCGGACCGTCACTGCGTCCTGCGGCGAGGAGGGGATCGAGCTGGCCGTATCGGAGCACTTCGACGTGATCCTGCTCGATGTGGAGATGCCCGGTATGGACGGCATCGCCGTCGCCGAGCGTCTGCAGGCGACTCCCGCGACGAACACGCTGCCGATCGTGTTGCTGACGGCACACGAGCACATCGAGGCCAGTGCCCGTTGGCTGGGGGCTGGGATAGCGGGCGTGATCGTAAAGCCATTCGATGTGGCCGATCTTGCCCGCCAAGTGGCCGTCCTTTTGAGATGGCCCGCGTAAGTCCAGACTCAAAACACGGTGCATCGCGGTCCTCGTCGTCTGCGAGCGCTGACATTCCCGAGAGCCCAGGCGCGAGGTCCTTCGAGGATTCCATGCGCGTGGTTTGGCAGGAGCATCGCGCCGGAGCCCTGGAGCGCTTGGACTTGATCGAACGCGCCGTGAGCGCGCTGGGCGCGGGCGGGCTCAAGGAGCAATCGCGTGTGCAAGCCCAGCGCGCCGCACATTCATTGATTGGGTCGGTCGGGACATTCGGCTTCATTCACGCCTCCGAGGTGGCGCGGGAGCTCGAGATCGAGCTCGCCAAGCCGATTCCGGCGCGCGCGCAGGCGATGTCGAGGCTCACCGCGATCGTTCGTCGCGAGCTGCAGTGCGATCTGCCTGCAGGCGCAGTGCACTCCGCGCCCATCGGGGCAGCGCTGCCTGCTGGCGCGCGGTCGCGAGTCCTGCTCGTCGACGACGACCGCCAGCTGTGTGAGCGGATCGTCGCGGAGGCCGTCTCGAGGGACATGCGATGCGACTCGGCCGCCAGCCCGCAAGAGGCACGAGCTCTGTGCGCAAAGAGCCCTCCGGCGATCGTGCTGCTCGATCTCACCTTTCCGCCCGACGGCATGACAGACGCCTACGCGCTGCTCTCGGAGCTGAGCGGGGCCACGCCGCCGATTCCCGTGCTCGTGCTGACGGGCACCGGGGTTTTCACCGATCGCGTCGAGGCGGTACGGCGCGGCAGTCGCGCGTTTCTGTCCAAGGCCCTGCTGCCCAGCGAAGTCATGGACGCCACAGAGCAGTTCCTCGCCCGCGATCGCCTCGCGGCCACGCGGGTGCTCCTCGTCGACGATGATCCCGCCGTGCTCGGGGCGATGAGCACGATCCTGCAGGGGCACGATCTCGAGGTCTCGACCCTCAGCGACCCGCTGCGCTTTTGGGAGACGCTGGAGCAGGTGGCGCCAGAGCTGCTGATTCTCGACGTCGACATGCCGGTCATCAATGGCCCCGAGCTGTGCCGCACCGTACGCAACGACTCCCGCTGGAGCGGCCTCGCGGTGATCTTCGCCACCGCTCACACCGACCCCGCGACCATCGAAGAAGTGTTCGGCTCAGGAGCCGATGACTACATCCCCAAGCCAATCGTCGGGCCCGAGCTCCTCAACCGCGTCACCAACCGCCTGGAGCGCGTCCGTCTCTATCGTGCCCAGGCGGAGACGGACTATCTCACTGGCCTGGCCAACCGGGCCAAGTCCGAGACGGGCCTTACGCAGCTGGCGGCGCTGGCCGACCGCTATTCAGAGCCCCTATCGGTGGCGATGCTCGACCTCGACGGCTTCAAGCTTGTCAACGACCGTCACGGTCATGCCGTCGGCGACAGTGTGCTGCGACGCCTCGGCGAGCACCTGCGGCGTGACTTCCGCGGCAACGACGTCGTCGGGCGCTGGGGCGGCGAGGAGTTCATAGTGGGCATGTACGGTATGACCCGCGAGAACGGCGTCAAGCGTCTCGCCGACACGCTCGATCGGGTCCGCGGCGAGGAGTTCATCGATAGCCAGGGCACGTTGAAGGTGAGCTTCAGCGCGGGTGTTGCCGAGTATCCGCTCGACGGACGCGATCTCGATGCAGTCTCGCGCGCGGCGGACGAGGCGCTCTATCGCGCCAAGGCGGCTGGGCGCGCGCGGGTACTGTCCGCGGGGGGAAAGACGGCGAGTCCGACCGGCTGACAGCGCGGTATACAAGTTAATGCGCCCAACTCATGCTGGGGTCGCTATCTGACGAAGGAATTCGATGGTGGCCCAGGTCAGATAGCGATCCACGGGCGCAACAATCTCGGCGGAACGCTCGGCACAGCCGCCTCACACGGCTGCATTCGCTTGGCCACCGCCAGCATCGACTGGCTGGCCGCGCGCATCAGCCCGGGCACGCCGGTGACGATCGTCGCCAGATAAAGCCACGGAGCCATCCAGGATCCAACCCGGTCGAGCAAAGACAGTGGGTCGTCGCTAGCGTTTCGGCGCCCAATGCTGATCTCCGCGCTGCAGCAGTGCTGGCCGCCGTTCGTGCTCGTAGCCGGGCTGCTGCTGATCGGATTGGTTGCCGGGGAGGACGGGCTCTTCGAGGCGGCCGCGGCGCGGCTTGAGCGCCTGCCGGGACCGCCGATCGCGCTGTTTGCCGCCTGCTGCCTGACGGTGGCGGTAACGACAGCGCTGCTGAACCTCGACACCGCCGCGGTCTTCCTGACGCCGGTGCTGATCGTCGCTGGGCGCCGTCGCGGTCTGGCGATCGCGCCGTTCCTCTATGCGGCGCTGTTCATGTGCAACGCCTCCTCGCTGTATCTGCCGGGCTCCAACCTGACCAACCTGCTGGTGCTCTCCGGGCGTGGCCTCTCGGGCGGCGCGTTCCTGGCGATGATGCTGCCCGCGGCGCTCAGTGCAACCGCGATCACGGCGATGGGCCTTGCGATCATCCACCGACGCAGCCTCCGTCACGGCGAGGCGCCGCAAGCAATCGCTGCGCCTCCGATCCGGCCCGGAGTCGGCCTGTTCGCGGTACTGGCGGCCGCTGTCTTGATGGTGCTGCTGACAAACCCCGCGCTGCCGGTCCTCGGCGTGGGGCTGGCGGCGGTTGCCACGCGCGTGCATCAGCGCAGGATCTCCCACGTGCGGGTGCTTGAGCACCTCGGCGCGCCCACGCTGCTCGTGCTCTTTGCGCTGGCTGTCCTGCTCGGGGCATTGGCGCGTGCCACCGGCTTCCCCGGTAACGCGGTCAGCTCTTCGGGCCCGGCGGCCCTGGCTGCGATCGCGGCGGTCGCCAGCGTGGCCGTCAATAACTTGCCGGCGGCGGTTCTGCTATCAGCCTCTCGCCAGGCGCACACAGCCGCTCTGCTGATAGGGCTCAACGTCGGCCCGAACCTGGCCGTGACCGGCTCGCTTTCAGCGCTGCTTTGGTGGCGGGCGGCGAAGGCGGCAGGTGCAGCACCCTCCGCTCTGCAGTGCTCACGCCAGGGAGCTCTGCTTGCGCCGGTGGCGATCGTCG
This sequence comes from Solirubrobacteraceae bacterium, assembly GCA_036008645.1. GTDB lineage: Bacteria > Actinomycetota > Thermoleophilia > Solirubrobacterales > Solirubrobacteraceae > Palsa-744. The sequence goes on along the minus strand of DASYNI010000026.1, from coordinate 25,410 downwards.
GCGCGCTGGCTGCGGCTGGCGCACTATAGAAAATGATCTCGCTCGCGATCTCGGCCCGGCAGGTCTATGATGCCCGCGCTTCGGGGGTACACAGAGACCTCCGGCCGACGAGCATCCAAGGACACCGATCCAAGAAGGGAGAGCCCTCATGAAGACTGCGACGCGGACGCGTCTTGAGCATGAATTCGACGACGATGATTGGGATGAGGACGACGAGGAGGATCTTCCAGGGACCGACGACGAGGAGCTCGACCTCGACGAGCTCGAGGAAGAGGACCCCGACGATCTCTAGCGGGCCGGCAGAACCTTCAAAGCGCGCGGTGCCGCGCGCTACTGAAGGCCCTCGCGGGCCTCACGCACGAGAGTGACTGCCTCTGGGAAGACGACCGCGATCACGGACCGGATCTGATGCGCCTGAGCCTCGGCGTCACCTTGGAGGTTGACGCGGTTGACCGCTGCGACCGTCATGTCGACCGCGAGCTTGATCGCGTTGTCCGCCCAGGCCAGCCGCTGCTGGCCCTGCATCTGCTCCGCGAACTCCGCCAAGCGCCGCTGCAGATCCTCAGGATCGCCGAACAGATCTCCGAAGCCGCCGCCACTTTCCATCCCACCATCATAGACTCTGCACCGCATGGCCTCCAAGGACAAAGGCGAGCTGCTCGGCGGCAAGCGATCCAGCAACGGGCAAAGCGCCGAGGTTCGCGACCAGCTCGAGCTGGAGAGCGGCTGGCGCGGTCGTCTGGGCGTGCCCGCATTGGCAGGCGGCTTCCTCTATCTGATCGGGACGGTGATCATCGGCTCGGCGATCAGCGGAGCGCCGACCGTGGGGCTGCTGCAGGCGATCTCCCCCGCGCTCAAAGGCGAAGCCCAGCCTGCACGCAGCCCGCGTGCAGACGAGGTGATCTACATCAGCCATCACGCCTTCGGGCTGATCGCGGGCAGCCTGGTCTCTGCGGTCTCGCTGCTGGCGCTGACGGCTGTTCTGTTCGTGCTGGTCAAGGCCACGCGCTTCAGGCGCCCAGTGTCTTGGCCGGCGACGTTGCCGCTGGTGCTGATCGGCGGCTTCGGCTTTGCGGCGGTGAGCATCGGGCATCAAATCGCAGGGGCGATCCTCACGCACGACTTCGCGGTCGGCCACGACTTCAGCAACCACGCAGTCGACTACGCGCTCACAAACGCCGGCGTGAACGTGGCGATGCAGTACATCTCGCTGCTCGCTGGTCTTTCCCTGACGGTCGGCATGATCTCCGCGAACCTCGGCGCGATGCGCTCCGGCCTGCTCACGCGGTGGATGGGGGTCGTGGGCATCTTCGCCGCTCTGCTGGTCTTCCTGCCGATCGGCGGTGAGACGCTCTCGCTGGTGCCAGCCTTCTGGCTGGCGGGGATGGGGCTGCTCTACATGGGGCGCTGGCCAGGCGAGGAGCCGCCGGCGTGGGCGGCGGGGGAGTCGCGGCCGTGGCCAAGCCAGGCCGAGATGCGAGCTGCCGCGAAGGCCGCCTCTGGCCAGAACATCGACGCGGCGCCGGCGATCGAGAACGGCTCTGGCGCAGGCGCCGATCTCACGCCCGCCGCTGCCACTGGCCGGCGTCGTCGCAAGCGCGGCTCGCGCGGCTGAGGGTCTATATCGGTAGGGCCCGTACGTCGGGGCAGTCTGCTTGCGTATTTCTGCGCAGATGACAGCGTAGTTACGCTCATCTGCTTTGCTCGCTTGCGCGGTGCATGCGAATGGGTAAGTGAGGGAATAATCGCTGGTGAGCATGTGGTTATCGTCACAATGTGACGAGGCCTGCTCGCATCCCATCGCAAGCATTCTTTGAAGGCCGTGCGGAGAGCACGGCCGGAAGGAGGGTCCCATGGAGGCAGCATCGATCCATCCACACCCTGCGCAGGGCGAAGGCATGCGCAGGGCACCGACTCAGCCGGTGGGGGATGAGCCAGAGCGGGCGGCGCTCTGGAAGCCGGCCGATCCGGCCCCGCTCGGGCTCGCCGGCTTCGCAATGACGACGTTCGTGCTCTCGATGTTCAACGCGAACCTCGTCAGCGAAAAGGGCCTGCCGGTGGTCCTCAGCCTCGCGCTGGCCTACGGTGGCCTTGCTCAGCTGCTGGCCGGCATGTGGGAGTTCCGCAATGGCAACACCTTCGGAGCGGTCGCGTTTACGTCCTTCGGTGCCTTCTGGCTTTCCTTCTGGGCGCTGCAGGTCTTCTACGCGAAGGACATCGGTGGAAACGTCGGACACGCCGTCGGCCTGTACCTGTGGGCGTGGGCAATCTTCACTGCCTACATGACCGTCGCCTCGCTGCGCGTCAGCGCTGCGGTCGCAGCAGTGTTCATCCTGCTGACGGCGACGTTCATCCTGCTGGCAATAGGCGCCACCGGGCCGCATACGACCGTCACCCACTGGGGCGGCTACCTTGGCCTCGCAACGGCTGCGGTCGCTTGGTACGCATCGTTTGCGGGCGTGACCAACTCGACCTTCGGCCGCACGATCTTGCCGACGGTGCCGTTGGCACACAGGTGAGAAGAGACAGGGCTTCCCGACAGCTGGGAGAGCCGCACGAAGGCGTGGGCCGACTGGACCACGCCTTCGCAGCGGGCAGGCCGGCGATGTTGGATGATTGGGAAGCGGAGGGGCGCCCGGGCATTTTCGACCTAATGAGGTGGATGGATGGCTACTGAGCCGAAGCTGACTAGCGGGGAGGAGCTCGACGAGCAGCTGGCGCAACTGCTGGAGGTTGAGTCCTTCGAGCCCCCCGCGCATTTCAAGGAGCACGCGCTGCTATCTGATCCGGCGATCTATGCGCAGGCCGCGGCCGATCCGCAGGCGTGGTGGGCCAAGCAGGCCGCGACGCTCGATTGGGACACGCCGTGGGAGCAGGTGCTCGACGACTCCAACCCGCCCTTCTACAAGTGGTTTCTGGGCGGCAAGCTGAACGTCAGCCACAACTGCCTGGACCGCCACGTCGCTGCTGGCCGTGGACATCGCATCGCCTACCACTGGCTCGGCGAGGACAGCAGCGAGCGCGAGATCACCTACGCAGAGCTGCTGGGCGACGTGAAGCGATTCGCTTCCGCGCTGAAGGACCTGGGCGTAAAGAAGGGGGACGTCGTCGGCATCTACCTGCCGATGATCCCCGAGGTCGTGGTGGCGATGCTCGCCTGCGCCAGGATCGGCGCTCCGCACAACGTCGTCTTCGGCGGCTTCTCTGCCGAGGCGGTGCGCGAGCGGATGGAGTTCTCCGACGCGAAGGTGCTGATCACCGTCGACGGGGCGGCGCGCAAGGGCAAGATCGCGGCGGTCAAGGATCGCGTCGATGAGGTGATGGGCGACCTCGCAACGCTGCAGCGGATCGTGGTGGTCCGCAGCAAGGGAGTTGCCTGCCAGATGCAGGCCGGCCGCGACGTCTACTACGACGAGGCGATGGCGGCGGCCGATCCGGAGTGCCCGGCGGAGCCGATGGACGCCGAGGACCCGCTGTACATCCTCTACACCTCCGGCTCGACGGCGAAGCCAAAGGGGATCCTGCACACCACCGGTGGCTATCTGACGGGTGTGTCCTGCACCCATCGCTACGTCTTTGACGTCAAGCCCGACGAGGACGTCTACTGGTGCGCCGCGGACGTGGGCTGGGTTACCGGCCACTCCTACATCGTCTACGGCCCGTTGGCCAACGGCGCCACCTCGGTGATGTGGGAGGGCGCGCCGGACTACCCCAACAAGGGGATCTGGTGGGAGATCGTAGAGCGCTACAAGGTCAGCATCCTCTACTGCGCGCCGACTGCGATCAGGGCCTGCATCAAGTGGGGCGCGGAGTGGCCAAACGGCCATGATCTCTCCTCATTGCGCCTGCTCGGCACCGTCGGTGAGCCGATCAACCCGAAGGCGTGGCTGTGGTACCACAAGGTGATCGGCCACGAACGTTGCCCGATCGTGGACACCTGGTGGCAGACGGAGACCGGCGCGATCATGATCACGCCGCTGCCGGGCATCACGCGTACCAAGCCTGGCTCTGCGACCAACCCGTTCCCGGGCGTTGTGGCCGACGTTCTCGACGAGACCACGGGCGAGCCGATCGAGCAGGGGCAGGGGCTGCTCGTGCTCAAGCAGCCGTGGCCCTCGATGCTGCGCACGCTCTACAAGGAAGATGAGCGCTACGTCAGCACCTACTTCGACCGCTTCGGCCGGGAGACTTACGTCGTCGGCGACGCGGCGCGGCGCGACTCGGATGGCTACATCTGGGTGATCGGCCGCATCGACGACGTCGTCAATGTCTCCGGCCACCGGCTCTCCACCGCCGAGGTCGAGTCGGCGATCGTCGCGCACCCGGACGTTGCAGAGGCGGCTGTGATCGGCCAGCACGACGAGGACAGCGGGCAGGCGATCGTCGCGTTCGTCACGCTCCAGGGCGAGTTGGAAGGCAGTGAGCAGGAGCAGGAAAGCATCCGCGAGACGGTCGCGCGGCGGATCGGCAAGATTGCGCGCCCGAAGCGGATCATCTGGACCGACGATCTGCCCAAGACCCGCTCGGGCAAGATCATGCGGCGGCTGTTGCGCGACATCGCCGAGGGGCGCGAGCTCGGCGACGTGACCACACTACGCGACCCCGAGGTGACCGCGAAGCTGGAAGCGCGGGTGAGCGAGCTGCACTCGGCAGAAGACTAGGCAGGGGGACCGGCGGCGATGGGCGCCGCGAGCGCCCCGCGCGTCGGCACGGCGCGCGGGGCGCTCGTTGACAGACGCGCCTAAGGGAGATCCCCGACGACTCCCGACCGCGGCGGTGGCATCATTGGGGGCGATGACCGCGGGCACCACCCGCCTTGGCGGGCGCACCTCTGGCGAGCACCCTCTTGACCGCAAGCCGATTGCGCGCGCCCTCCGCGGGTTGTCCTTGCCGCTGAGGGCAAGCAGCCGTTTGCTTGGTTGGTGGCTGCTGAGGGTCGCGGTGGCGCTCGTGGCGCTGCACGCGGTCGGGATCCTGAGGGCAGACAGGTACGCGGTTCGCGGTCTGGCCCTGGCGATCTTCGCGTTCCTGGTCGTTTTCGGGCCCTGGTTTGTGCGGCTTGGCCGCAGCCTGGCCTCCGAGCGAGCAGCGCGTATCCGCGAGCAGGAGCGCGCGGAGATGGCTGCGCACCTGCACGACTCCGTGCTGCAGACGCTCGCGCTGATTCAGAACCGGGCCGCCGACGCGCACGAGGTGGCGACGCTGGCACGGCGCCAGGAGCGTGAGCTGCGTCGCTGGCTCTTCGATCGCAGCCCCGCGGGTGGGGACAGCATCAAGGCCGTGATGGAGCGGGTCGCCGCCGAGGTCGAGGAGCTGCATGGCATCCCGATTGAGGTCGTGGTGGTCGGAGACGTGCCCGTGGACACACGCCTTGACGCGCTCGTGCAGGCCGCGCGGGAGGCGATGACCAATGCTGCGAAGTTCGCGGGCAGTGGGCGCGTCGACCTCTACGTCGAGGTCTGCGACGGCCGTGTGGAGGCATTCGTACGCGATCGCGGCGTCGGATTTGATCCGGCCGCCATCCCGCAGGATAGGCGCGGCGTACGCGACTCGATCCTCGCGCGCATGCAGCGGCACGGCGGACGCGGCACTGTCCACAGCGCGCCGGGCCAGGGCACGGAGGTCGAGCTGGTGATGGAGCCGGCGGGGGCATGAGCGTAGTCGGCCTCGCAAGCGACTCTCCCACGGAGGTGAGGGTTGTGCTCGTAGACGATCACAAGCTCTTTCGCGCGGGCGTGAGGGCAGAGCTCGGCGATCGGGTCGTGGTGCTCGGCGAGGCGGGTACCGTTGATGATGCGGTCGCGACGATCCTTCAGAGCCAGCCCGATGTCGTGCTGCTCGATGTGCACATGCCCGACGGCGGGGGCCTAGAGGTGATCGCGCGCGTGACGCGGGTGCTGTCGGGGGTGAGGTTCCTCGCGCTCTCGGTCTCTGATGCCGCCAGCGACGTGATCGGCGTGATCAGGGCCGGCGCGCGCGGCTATGTGACCAAGACGATCTCCGGAGATGAGCTTGTGGATGCGATCAGGCGGGTGGCCGAAGGCGATGCCGTCTTCTCGCCCCGTCTGGCCGGCTTCGTGCTCGATGCTTTCGCCAAGCAGCCTGCCGGCAGCGAGTCCGACGAGCTTGACCAGCTCACGCCGCGTGAGCGCGAGGTGCTGCGTCACATCGCCCGCGGCTACATGTATAAGGAGATAGCGCTGCGGCTCGGGATCTCGGTCAAGACCGTGGAGGCACACGTCTCAGCCGTGCTGCGCAAGCTGCAGCTCTCCAGCCGCCACGAGCTCAGCCGCTGGGCCGTTCAGCGCCAGCTGGTCAGCCTTGACGGCCCGTAGTACCCCGTAGGGGCGATCCCCCATAGTTTCCTCTGACCCGATGAAAGAGACTGTCGTTCATGCAAACGATCGAGACTGAACCAAATCTCGGCGCCATAGAGATGGCGATCGAGACCAACGGACTGGTCAAGCGCTTCGGAGAGCGCGCGGCGATCGACCGGGTCGATCTGAAGGTGCCGCTGGGAAGCGCCTTCGGCTTCCTGGGCCCCAACGGCGCCGGCAAGACCACGATGATCAGGATGCTGCTCGGGCTCACGCATGCAAGCGCTGGGACGATGCAACTGCTCGGTCGTCCCGTGCCGGCGCAGCGTGCTGCGGCGCTTGCCCGGGTGGGCGCGATCGTCGAGGAGCCGCGCTTTCACCCGCACCTCTCGGGACGTGAGAACCTGAAGATCATCGCGGCCGTTCGCGGGCCGCAGGCAACTGAGCGGATCGCCCCGGCGCTGCAGCGCGTTGGTCTTGCCGACCGGGCAGACGAGAAGGTCAAGCGCTACTCGCTGGGCATGCGCCAGCGCCTCGGGGTCGCACGCTGCCTGCTGGCGGACCCGCTGCTGCTGATCCTCGACGAGCCGACTAACGGCCTTGACCCCGGCGGTATCCAGGAGTTCCGGCTCATGATCCGCTCAATGGTCGAGCAGGAGGGAAGGACCATCTTCCTCTCCTCGCATCTGCTGGATGAGGTGGAAAAGATCTGTGACCACGCTGCGATCGTCGATCAGGGCAAAATCGTGATGCAAGGCGCCATTGCAGAGCTCGCTAGCGGCGGTCAGCGCAATGAGCTGATCGTCGGCGTCGATGACCCCGAGCGGGCCCTGGTCGCGCTGGAAGGGCTCGACGCGGTCAGTGAGGCCCGCCGCTCCGACGAGGGGCTGCGAGTCGTGTTGGCCGGCGATCTAGCCACGGCCGCGCAGGTGAATGCGACCCTTGTGGGTCAGGGGCTCGCGGTGACGCGGCTCGAGCCGGTGCGCCAGAGTCTGGAGAAGCGGTTTCTTGACATCACATCGAGGCTCGGCGGCTCCGCCGAGCAGGACGCGCCCACGACGGAGGTTTCGGCATGAGCACGGCCATCGCGTTGCGGATGACCTCCGCCGACATCCTCAAGCTGCGCAAGAAGCGGAGCATTCTGATCTGGGCGCTTGTGTTGATGTTGGCGCCGCTGGTCATCTACTTCATCGTGAAGGTGGCGCAGCACTCCTCTAACCCCGCCAAATATGGCCCAGCCGGCGGGATGCCCGCCTTCGAAGACGGTCTGCGTATCCTCGGCATGTTCTTTGGTCCGCTAGCGGCGATTCTGATCGGTGTCGAGGCCGGTGCCGGGGACGCAGCCTCCGGTGTGTTTCGCGACCTCGTGGTCACGGGTCGCTCTCGCGTCTCGCTGTTCGCCGCGCGCGTGCCTGCGGCGCTCGCCGTGACCTTGCTGATGGCCGCGCTCGCTTATGGGCTGACGCTGATCGGTGTGTTCGCGTTCGCCTCCAACCTGGCAACCCCGAGCCCTGGGCTGATGCTCGAAGGCCTTGGCTTCATCGCGCTGGAGACCGGCGTGATCTGCGTCGTGGCGCTCGGGTTCGCGTCGCTGACCAACTCCAGGCCCGCAGCGATCGTGACGCTGATCGGTGTCGACCTGCTGGTCAGCCCGATCCTCGCAAACATAACTTCGCTCGGCAGCATCCGCAAGGCGCTGCTCAATCAGGCGATTTTGCACTTCGCGCCGATCGCCGATCTGCGTGGCGGTCACGGGCCGACGATCACCATGTCCAGTGCCAACGCGATCGTCGTGATCCTCGGATGGCTGGCGGTCTTTCTCGCCCTCGGCGCCTGGCGCACGCGCACGATGGACGCGTGAGCTCACGGCCACGGCGCCTCAGGCGCCGTGGCCCCTTTCCTCCACCTGTGCACTGAGCGCGTCCATCAGCGCGTTGGTGCCGTGCTCGCGCGCGGCGGGGTCGTCTAGGCCGTCGAGGAACACGCCCTGCTCGGTCAGCGTCAGCCGAGTGCCCTCGCCGTGCGCCTCGATTTCGATCGTAGCCACCGAGACCGAGATGCGGTCCTCGTCGCGGTGCATGTCGTAGGTGTAGACGATCCGCTGCCCCGGCACGATGTCCTGATATACGGCGTCGAAGCTGTAGGTCGGACCGCCGCCCATCTCGATCGCAAGGTGCTCGCTACCGCCTTCGCGGAAGTCGAGCGTGTAGGAGCCCGCCGGCTTCTCGGGCGGGCCGAACCACTTGGCCTTGGCAGCCTGGTTGGCCCAGGCGTCGAACACGCGCTGTGGCGAGGCGTCGTAGGTTCGCTCGATCACGAACGTGGAATGGACCGTCGAGCGCTTGCGGTTGGTCTGCTCGGCATGGCTCACTGTGTACTCCCTTGCTCTGGTTGGTCTGATTGCTCGGCCAGGTATTCGCCCAGGCGGTCGAGGCTCTGCTCCCATGCGGTCCGCCGGTCGGCGATCCACTGCTCCGCGGCCCGCAGCGCAGTGGGCTGGATGGAGCACGTGCGAACCCGCCCGAGCTTCTTCGAGCGCACGAGGCCGCTGGCCTGGAGCACGTTGAGGTGCTGCACCACCGCGGGCAGGGACATCGCCAGCGGCGCGCCGAGTTCGCTGACCGACGCCGGTCCACGGATCAGGCGATCGACCATCGCGCGGCGGCTGGGGTCCGCGAGCGCTTGGAAGAGAAGGTCGATCTCTGCGCCTCCGGGCGCGGGCTCACAATGCTTAAGCATCTACTTAAGTATTGCACATGCCAGCGGCCGGCATGGCGAAGTTGACCCGACTGGCGTCGCGTCAAAGCTCCTACGTCTGCTCTGTTGTCAGACCTTGTGGTGCTCAGGCACCCACGAGCCGTCGTCCTGGCGGCTGAAGTCCTGGAAGACGCCAGGAGCCTCGACGAGCATGATCTCGGCGATCTTGTTGAAGACCAGCCGCAGCTCCTCCTCCGCGCCCGGGGCGGTGCGCATCTCGATCACGTGGCGAAGTGTGCGCAGGTTCGCAGTCCAGATGATGTCCGTGGAGAGGCCGATCGGCGCAAGGCGCCGCAGCGCCGAGGTCACCTCCTTCTTGATGTGGAACGGGACACCGTCCTCTTCGATTCCAAGCTCCTTGGCCGCATCGCGCTGGAACTCCTCCAGCTGCTCCACGATTGAGAGCACGCGCTCGCGCATGGGCTCCAGCGATGGCGGCACGCGGAAGCCGATGTCGGTCAGGCGCACGTAGCGCAGGCTCTCCTGGCTGAAAGCGGATCCGGCTCTGTGCCTAACAATCTCATGAGTTAGAACACGTGAGACGTTGCGCAGCGCGAAGCTGTAGTTGGCGTGCTCGAGCACGCTGCCGTGAGCGCTGCGCAGGATGTTTGCGAGATACTCGCGCTGGTCGGTCCTGATTCGCGTGACGTTCGGGTTTAGTCCCGGCTCCCAGCTGCGGTAGCAGGCGCGGCCCGCGAACTCGACCAGCAGCTCTCCGGGATTCGGCTGCTCGCCTTGGTCTAGCCGCATGCTTAGCCATGACTCTCCGCCCACGTCTTGCAGGTATCCCGTAAGCCCTTCGAGGTCGAGCGAGGGCCGCGCGATCAGGTAGATGGACGGGGCGGTCTCGTGCATCGGGCGGACGATGCTAGGGCTCACTCCGGACGGCGCCGTAGCGCCTCGGCGCAAGGCGTGTGGGCGTGCGGCATCGAAGCTATAAGCTCACCGCAACGATGGCGAGTGCTGCCGATCAGATCGAGGATCCGGAGGCCGAGCAGGCCGCCTGGGACCTCTCGCCGCTGCTTGATGGCGAGGGCCCGGAGGGCGTGGAGGCCCGCCTGCAGGCGGCGCTCAGCATGGCCAAGCGCTTCGCCGCGCGCCATGCCGGAAAGCTCGCGGAGCTCGACGGCGATGGTCTGCGTGCAGCCATGCAGGAGCTCGCGCAGATGCACGACCTGATCGGCAGAGCCGGCGCCTACGCGGCGCTGCGCTTCTCTACCGACACAGCGGACCCGGCCAACGGGGCGCTGCTGCAGCGGGTGCAGGAGCGCGAGACCGAGATCGAGACTACGCTGCTGTTCTTTGAGCTGGAGTGGGCCGCGCTTGAGGAGCAGACGGTCGATCGGCTGCTTGCTGCTGACGGGCTCGATTTCTGCGCCCATCACCTGCGCCGCGTGCGCCGCTACCGCGATCATCTGCTCTCCGAACCGGAGGAGCGGATCCTGGCCGAGAAGTCCGTTACCGGCGCAGGCGCGTGGGGCAGGCTCTTCGAGGAGCTGACCTCTGCGATCGAGGTGCAGCTGCCCGCCGGCGCAGACGGCGAGGTTCGGGGCGTCGCGCTGGATGTCGCGCTCTCCCAGCTCACCTCGCCCGATCGGCAGGTGCGCCAGTCTTCCGCAGAGGCCGTCACCGCGGCGCTTGCGCCGGGCCTGCGCACGCGCGCGTTCCTCTTCAACACGCTGCTGGCCGACAAGGCGACCGACGATCGGCTGCGGCGCTACCCAAGCTGGCTCTCGGCCCGCAACCTCTCAAACGAGGTCGACGACGATTCGGTGGCGGCGCTGGTAAGCGCGGTGCGCGGCCGCTATGAGCTCGCGCGCCGCTGGTATCGCCTCAAGGCCGGCCTGCTAGGCATCGATCGGCTCGCCGACTACGACCGGATGGCGGCGGTGACGCAGGACGAGGCGAGCTTCGGCTATGGCCAGGCACGCGAGATCGTGCTCGACTGCTACTCCTCTTTCTCGCCGAAGCTCGGCGATCTCGTCGGCTCCTTCTTTCAGGGAGCCTGGATCGACGCGCCGGTGCGACCCGCCAAGCGCGGTGGCGCCTTCTGCGCGGCGGCGGTGCCCTCGGTGCACCCCTATGTGCTGCTCAACTACACATCGCGCCGTCGCGACGTGCTCACGCTCGCGCACGAGCTTGGCCACGGCGTGCACTTCGCGCTTGCGGCCGCCCAGGGACCGTTTCACCAGCACACGCCGCTGACGCTGGCCGAGACCGCCTCGGTGTTCGGCGAGACGCTCGTGTTCGCCCGTCTGCTGGAGCAGGACACCGACCCCGACTCGCGTCTCGCGCTGCTGGCCGAGAACATCGAGGGTGCGATCGCGACCGTCTTTCGACAGATCGCGATGAACCACTTCGAGGACCTCGTGCACACCGAGCGGCGCGAGCAGGGTGAGCTCTCGGTCGATCGCTTCGGCGAGCTTTGGGCGCGCAGCCAGCATGAGATGCTGGGCGATTCGGTAGAGGTAACCGACGGCTACCGCAGCTGGTGGTCCTACATCCCGCACTTCATCGGCACGCCGGGCTACGTATACGCCTATGCCTACGGCCAGCTGTTGGCGCTCTCCGTCTACCACCGCTACGAGGAGCAGGGGCAGGAGTTCGTGCCGCGCTACCTGGCGTTGCTTGAAGCGGGCGGTTCGCGCAGCCCGGAGGAGCTGGGCCAGATCGTGGACGTCGATCTCACCGATCCCGGCTTCTGGGACGCGGGCCTGGATCTGCTCGAGCGCCGCCTCGTGGAGGCCGAAGAGGCCGCCAGGGCAAGCGGCCGCGTCTAGCTGTCTAATTGGATCAGTGTCCAACCCGGCCGGTTGCTCTCGCGATCGGCAGCGGGCATGCCGATGCAGTGAGTGGCGAGATGCGAGCACAGCACACCACACCTCTTGGGCTCATGGGACAGACGGCACGGCGCATCTGTCTCCTGCTCGGCATTCTTGCCGCCGGCCTGCTCGCGCTGCCGATCGCGCCGGCTGCGCACGGCGACGGCCTTGGCAGCGTTGAACCGCTGACGCCCTGGCGCAAACCGCTCGTGGTGCTGCCGAGCCCGCGCACTCTGGACTATCTCGGCCTCGCCCAGCAAGGCGTGAGCAAAACGGCGTCCTGGCGCCATGATGGCTGGTTCTGCGAGTACCTAGGTTGCGACAGCAGTGCCTACCCGATGCTCACAATCTGGGGCGAGGTGCCAATGTTCCAGACCGCCGACGCGCTGCAGCTCGCAGACCCCAGCGGCTCCCATAGGCGCCTTGTGGAAAAGTTTGGCCTCGCCTCAGAGCACTACTGGGATCGTGGCCTCGGCGGCTACGCCCCCTACCCGGGCGATCGCGAACGCAGCGTACAGGCGTTCTTCGACGACAACGGCTGGCTCGGGATCGCGTTCGCGCAGGCATACGAAGCCGACCAGGAACATCGCTGGCTACGCGATGCCCAGCGCGCGTTCCACTTCATCTCTGCCAAGGGCTGGGATACGGCCGGCGGCGGCGGGATGTGGTGGAACACCTCCCACCCCTACCACTCCGGTCCTGCGCTGGCCTCTGACGCGCTGCTGGGGATGCTGCTCTACGGCGAGGACCACGAAAGCTGGCAGCTGGAAGATGCGAAGACGTACATCGACTGGGCCAACGCCGAAGACAACCACGACGAACGCCAGCTCTACCTGGAGCAGGCCAACAAGCCAGAATCGGTCAACGACTACGTCCAGGCGCCGCTGATCTACGCCCAGTACCTGCTCTGTCAGGACGGCGAGGGCCAGTCCTACTGCGAACACGCCGCGCGCGTCGCGGCGACCACAGCCGAGCAGAGCGTCAACGCCACCGGCTACAAATTCAACTACGGCCCGGAGTACGACGCCATCTACATGCAGTGGATGATGGCCTACGGCAAGGCGACGGGCGAGAACTACTGGGTGCGGCTGGCCGAAGTCAACGCCGTCGCGGCCTCCAAGAACGCCACCAGCAGCGATGGCCTCTGGCTCTCCAGCTGGTGGGGCGGCCCGATCAAGGACCCCGAAACGCATCCGGGCATGTTCCGCACCGCGGCGGCGACGACCAGCCTATTTGCTTGGACCGGCTACTACTCGGGTGCCACCGCAGCCGCGGCGCGCAGCAGTACCGTGCGCCGCGCCGGCCGGCCTCATCGCCGCCACTGAGCTCGGATTTCGGAGCGTCGCGCCCAGCGGCGTTGAAGAGGCCGCCCGTCGGAGGCGCCGTTCCTGCTCACCTACCTTTCAGCCGAGGATGTCGGAGATGCCGCGCGTGACGAGCATGCGAGCGGCTTGCGAGTCGCGGTAAGCCGATGTGCTCTGCTTAGGTGGAGGTGACGGACGATGAGGGTCGGGGTTGCCGCTAGCTGGTGGCTGTCTATGGCCTGGAACGCGCTTCCCCACGCTCATGAGCTCGAAGGCGGCAGGCTCTCTGCCAGGCCGGGATCGTGCGTATTTCGCACGTTCGTGGGACAAGAAGACCTGGCCGCAGCAAAGGTTATTTATCAAAAGTACTTGACCTATAGTCCTAAAGGAGATATAACGAGCAGATCACCGACCAAACGTCGATTCGCGCCAGGACGGCCCGCCATCGAGCCAGCGGCGTCCGCATCCAAGAGCGCTGGGAGGATCGCAATGAGGAAGTATCTGTCTATGGGGGCGGCGCTCGTGCTGGCCGTGAGCGTCGCGGCGTGTGGAAGCAACAAAGGCGCGTCAACCGCGTCGCACAGCGAAGAAGGCTCCTCGAAGCCCTATCCGGAACTGCGCTGGGGTACCTATGCGTTTGGCAGCAAGCTGGAACTAAGAAAGGAACTCGGCGAAGCCACTGCGATGATCGAGGGGGAGGCCGTCCAGGGATTGGAGGCTGTCGAACCGGACGGCAAGCTCAAACCGGCGCTGGCCAGCTCGATCGAACAACCGAACTCCACGACCTATGTCTATCACCTAAAGCCCGGGGTGAAGTTCTCCGACGGCAAGCCTTTGACCATCGCAGATGTGCTCTACTCTCTCAAACTGGATCTCGGCAACGAATCGGCGGTCAAGGGCTTCTGGGAAGACGTCTCTTCTGTATCCCCGCAGGGCAGCTCGGCTGTGGTGATCAAGCTCAAGCGCCCAAATACGCTGTGGCCTGAGTACCTGTCGCTAAGCGATCAGATTGTCGAGAAGGAAGCTGCGGAACAGCGCGGCGGCGAAAAGACGCTGGGGACGAATACCAATCTACCCGTGGGCACAGGGCCGTGGAAGTTCGACAGCTTCACGCCTGAAGTGGGTGTCAAGCTCTCGCGCAACCCCTACTGGGCCGGTACACGACAGGGCCCCGAAAGGCTCGACTACATCGTCTTCAAGACAGAAGCATCTGAGGGGCTGGCGCTGCGGTCGGGCGCGATCGATGGAGCCTCTGGCTACTCGTCGCCGAAGCAGTTCCTCAACATTCCTGGCGCTCGTGAGCTTACGGCACCAGGTGTCGCTCTCACGTTCCTGGAGATGAACACGTCCACCAAGCCCTTTGACAACGTTCATGTGCGCCGTGCGATTGGGTATGCGGTGAATGTGCAGGGCATGCTCAAGGCGTTGTTCCCGCCCGGATATGCGTCCGAACAGACGACGTTCGCTGCTCGCAGTTTGTTTGCGCATCTCGGCTCTGCGGCAGAAGTCAACGCGATGCTGGCCTCGTTGCCAAAGTATGCATTCGACCTGGCGGCAGCGAAGCGGGAACTCGCCAAGTCGCCCTACCCGCGTGGTTTCAGCACCACGCTGCAGGTGGGTACAGGCGAACCTGAGCAGCTTGGGGCCGCCGAAATTGTCATATCCGATCTGACGAAGATCGGGATCATGGTGAAAATCCATGAGTTTTCAGCGAGCGAATATCCTGATCTGTTCACTGGCAAATTCGAAATCTGGCTCCAGAACTATCAGAACATATATCCAGACCCCGAAGCGATGTTCTCCTTGTTGCTCTCTCCGTCACAAATCAATCCCCCTGGCTCTGGGCTCAATGGTTCCCGATACAGGAACGACGAAGTATCCAAACTACTCCTGACGCAACGCGAAGCACTGGATCCAAAGCAGCGTCTGCAAGAAATCGGCAAGCTGTTGAAGATCGCCGGCGAAGATGAGCCCTACGCGGTGCTGTTCACGCCAGATGACGCCCTCGCCTTGTCAGACAAGTACGTGTTCCCAAGTTTCTCGCCTTGGATCAGCCTATACGGTCCGATCGGAATGGGCGTAAAGCTGGCGAAATGAGCTGAACACTGCACATGCGCGGCCTGCGGCGCAGCATGACAGCGCCCTGGGTCGCGAAGTGCAACCTTGATAACCAACGATTTGGAGATGCGGATGCGAGTCACTGTTGGCGATACGCGGTTATTCTTCGATGTAGAGGGCGCGTCGTTGATGCCCGATGGCCCGCGTATGCGTCAGCGGCCGACGGTGGTGTTGCTGCACGGCGGACCCGGTTTCGATCATTCGGAGTACAAGCCATATCTGGGTCCGCTCGCCGACTGTGCCCAGCTTATCTACTTGGATCACATCGGACAGGGGCGCAGCGAACCCAGTGATCCCTCTACGTGGAACCTCCGCAGCTCGGCGGCAGCCGTGCGGGACTTCTGCGATGCGCTGGAGATTGAGCGGCCGGTTGTGCTGGGTGCCTCGTTTGGCAGCTTTGTGGCGCTGCGTTATGCCATCGACTACCCCGAGGACCTTTCCAAGCTGATCCTGATGGCAACCGGGGCGCGCAACGATCTGCAGCTGGTCGGCGCAGCAATGGAACGTCTCGGCACCGAGCGACACCGCTCGGTGGCCGAACGCTTTTTCGCTGAGCCGAATGAACAGACCGAAGCGGAGTACATCGAGGTGTGTCTACCTCTCTATTCAGTCGCACCTGAAGACCCTGATGCAATAAAGCGCGCTGTCCGGCGCCCTGAGGTCACTCGTCACTTCGTCCGAGGCGAGTTCATGCGCTTCGACCACCGCGAGGGTGCGGCTGGCGTAAGATGCCCTGTACTGATCCTCAATGGCGACAAGGACCCGATCACGCCGATCGAGGGTGCTCGCGAGCTCGCGCATGCGCTGCCATTAGATCTGGCCGAGCTCGTCACGATCGAGGGGGCGGCCCACGAGCTGCTGCGTGATGCGCTCGATCGGGTGATGCCGCTGTTGCGGGGCTTCATAGGCTCGTGACGGGATCACAACTTGGTAGTAGCCGCCGAAGGCTCTTCGCAGGCGGCTTGTGCCAGCGCAGCCGCCATCGCGGCGCCCCGATCGCATTTCCCCCGCCGTGGTCATATGGGTAGCAGCGATCAAGCAGTGAAGCGGGAGCCAACGGTGGAGTGGATGCCGTGCGGAACGGCGAGCTCGCCAGGCATTGCCGCTCGATCTTGCTGAGCTATGCGGCAGGGTTACCAGTATCACCCATAGGAGTGAGCGGATCGGCGAGCCTGGCAGCGGTCTCGGCGAGTAGCGTTGTGGAGATTGC
This sequence comes from Solirubrobacteraceae bacterium, assembly GCA_036008645.1. Taxonomy (GTDB): domain Bacteria; phylum Actinomycetota; class Thermoleophilia; order Solirubrobacterales; family Solirubrobacteraceae; genus Palsa-744. The sequence continues at coordinate 8,882 of DASYNI010000026.1, read as the reverse complement.
GAGCGCGTCCTCGTTGATGGCGAAGCGGGGGTGGTGGTGGGTGAACGGTTCGCTGACGCCGTCCGGCATGGCGCCCACCCATACGTAGGCGCCAGGCACGTGCTCCAGATAGCAGGCGTAGTCCTCGCTTCCCGGCAACGGTTCGACTACCTGCAGGTCAGCCATCCCAGTGTCCTCTACAACGCCTTCGATGACTTTCAAGACGCTGATGTCGTTGACGAGCGCTGGCAGCCCCGCGCTGCTGAAATCGACATGTGCCTCCATCCTGTGCATGGCGGCAACCTGGTTGGCTAGCTCTGTGATCCTGTCACGCAGCTCGCTGCGCACACTGGCGTCGAAGGCGCGCATGGTGCCGCCGATCGTAGCCGTCGGTGGGATGACGTTGAAGGCCTCGCCGGCGTGGATGCGGGTTACGGATGCAACCGCCGTCTGTCGGGGGTCGACCTCGCGCGCGATCAGCCTGTGCATCGCGTGCAGCATGTCTGTGGCAGCCGCGACGGGATCGCGGGTCTGATGTGGCAGCGCTCCGTGGCCTCCACGGCCTGTGAAGGTGATCTCAAATTGGTCGCAGCTTGCCAGCATCAGTCCTGGTGCGATGCCGACGACGCCAAGCGGCATCAATGACAGGAGGTGCTGGCCAATGATCGCATCCACGCCGTCCAGCACGCCTGCCTCGATCAGCGCCGGCGCGCCGTGGGGGTGAAGCTCCTCGGCGTGCTGAAAGATCAGCCGCACCCGCCCCGCAAGCTCCATGCGGGTGGTGGTCAACACCGCCGCGGCGCCAAGCAGAGCGGCGGTATGGCCGTCGTGACCGCATGCGTGCATGACGCCAGGTGTCTGCGAGGCGAACGGAAGGCCTGTCTCCTCGGTGACGGCCAGCGCGTCGATGTCGGCGCGCACCGCGATCGTGCGTCCTGGCCTTGCGCCATGGATGTCGGCGACTACGCTTGTCGGGGTGGGCGAGAAGGGCACGAGCCCCATCTCGGTGAGCTGCGCAGTGATGTAGCGCGCCGTCTCGTGCTCGTGGAAGGACAGCTCAGGATGGGAATGGAGGTGCCGTCGCCAGGCGATCACCAAAGGGCGTGCTCCGCGCAGATGCTCTGCGCGGAGCTCTGAGCCATGTCCCTGCTGCGCTCTCTGGCGGTCTGCCTGGGGGGTGAGCTGCGAGTCGGGCGCCATCTGCCTCCATCTACTAGACATTAGGTAAATCCTATTGTCATTATTGAGCCCGCGGATGCTGCTGTCAAGCTGCGCGAGATTGGATGGCGACCACCCGCGCTTGTGGGTGCAGCTCGGCGGCTACCGCTCTGTTGCCTGGAGCGGAGGGTATCCAGGCAACTTGTAGCCGAGCATCACCTGCTCGAAGCCTGCATTGTGCTTGTCGATTGCCTCGCTGATGCGTGCAGGGTCGCGGCTGCGCAAAGCATTGAGCACCAGCCATTGATGTTCGGTGCCGAGGTCATAGTCGACGTGGCCATAGGGGTATGGCTCGCGCAGCACCGACATGTGGTTGTAGACATCTCGGATGATGCCGGCCAGCATCGCGTTGTTGGCCTTCTCGGCGACCGTCATATGGAAACGTACGTCGATGTCGATCACAGCTTGGACGCTACCGAGATGATTCGGTATATCCTCGACCAGCGACTGCAACAGCTCGAAGTCGGCATCGCTCGCTCTTTCGCCGCAGAGCAGGGCCGCATAGAGCTCGTTGGCGCGGCGCACCTCCAGGACCTGGCGCAACTCGAACCTCGTCTCCCCTTCGATATGCGCGAGCACCTGGTTGAGATTCTCAACCGACTCGACGATGGTGCCGCCGCCTGGGCCACGCCGCGCCGAGACGATCCCGGCCGATCGAAGCACGGCGAACGCTTGCCGCAGGACCGGGCGGCTGATGCCCAGGCGTTCGGCGAGGTCCCGCTCCTTGGGCAGCATGTCTCCGGGCGAAAAGGCGCCTCCGCGAATTGCATCCACCAGCACCGCCAGGACGACATCAGCGGCGCTGCGTAGCCGCACGGGCCGGAACACCGCAAGTCGATCATCCTCCATTGCGCCCAGGCTGTCGCTCATAGGTTGAATATATAGAGCAGGATCGTTTACCCATTCATGCCCTGCGGGTCGGCTCGATGGGCGTCGTCGCCGCGATCCGGGCGGCTCTGGCTAGAGCAACCCGAAGCTGCGCCCCACGTGCTGCACGAGATCGAACAGCGGCTGGGGCACGATCCCGAAGAACAGCGTCGCGGCGCCGGCGATGAGCGCGACCGCGATCACCTCAGGCTGCGGTCTGCGGGTAGGAGCGGCGATCTCATCAAGCTCGGGTGAGCCGCCCGCGATCGCTGGTAGCAGGCCTTGGCCGGCGATGGACTGCGCAGCCTCCGCGGAAGGCTCGGACTCGGGCGCGTCCCTCATCCACATGGCGGCTATCACCGGCAGGTAGTAGCCCAGCGAGATCATCGACCCAATCACGATCACCACGCCGAGCCAGGTGTAGTTGCCGGACACCGCCGCGTCGATCAAATAGAACTTCCCGACGAAACCCGCCGTGGCGGGAATCCCGGCCAGGCCGAGCATCGAGAGCGTCAGCGGCCAGGCCAGCCAGGGGCGGCTGCGGCCGAGGCCCGCGACCGCCTGGATGTTGTCGCCGAGGTCCGTTTCACGCTCGCGCGCGACGATCACCGCGAAGGCGGCGAGGTTCATCAGCAGGTAGACGATCAGGTAGAGCGTGGTGGCTTTTACGCCGAGCGTGGAGCCGACCACCACGCCAGCGAGCATGTAGCCGGCCTGGGCGACTGAGGAGTAGGCGAGCATCCGCTTCAGCGAGCTCTGGCCCAGGGCGCCGACGTTGCCGACGATGATCGTTATGGCCGCCAGGACCGCGAGCGCCGGCGCCCACGAGTTCTGCGCCTCGATCACAGCGATGTCGAAGAAGCGCAGGAACGCGCCCAGCGCCGCGACCTTCGTCGCGACGGCCATGAATGTGGTGATCGGCGTGGGCGCGCCCTCGTAGACATCCGGCGTCCACTGGTGGAAGGGGGCGACAGAGGACTTGAAGCAGAAGCCTGCTGCGCAGAGCGCGATCCCGCCCAGCAGCATCGGGTCGGTGTAAAGCGATTTCGTGGAGATCGAGCTCGCGATCGCCGAGAAGCCGGTGGCGCCGGTGGCGCCGTAGACGAGGGCGAGCCCGTAAATCAGTGTCGCTGAGCCGACAGAGCCGACGATCAGATACTTCAGCCCCGACTCCAGCGAGCGCTCGCGGCGCAGTTCGGTCGCGCAGAGCACGTAGAGCGGGATCGACAGGAGCTCCAGGCCGACGAACAGGACGACGGTGTTTTCGGCGGAGGCGAGCAGCGACATGCCGGCAATCGAGCTGAGCAGCAGCGCATGCAACTCGCCGTGGGCTGCTTCATGGCTGGCGCGCGAGCGCCAGGCGAGCAGCACTGTGGCTACGCCTGCCGCGATCAGCACGAGGTTGAGCACGAGCGAGAGGCTGTCGAGCCGGATCGCACCGTCGACCAATGACTTTTCGGCATGCCATTGCCAGATCACGAGCCCCGTCGCGGCGCCGAGCACGCCGAGAGTGAGCAGCGGCACTCCGTGCTCACGGATCTTGCGGGGACTAAGCAGGCCGACCATCAGCACGAGCACAGCGCCGCCCAGGAAGGCGATCAACGGCGAGAGCCCGGCGAAGTTGACGTGGGGGGTGGGGATGTGGCTGACGGCGAGTGGGATCATCGGCTGCCTTCTTGCGTGCTCGCGACCGTGCTCGGCGCGCTGGCGATATGCAGCACGCTTGGTTCGGTCAGCAAACGCTCCGCGGCCACGGCTGTGGAGGTCGAGCGTTCGCTGCGCTTGAGCGCCGGCTGCGGGTAGAGGGCCAGGAACAGGATCGCGCCGATCAGCGGCACCAGCACCAGGCCGTCGCGGAGGCTGATCTCATGCGAGCGCACCTCAGGGCCGACGCGGTTGTGCATGGCGCGGATGAAGAGTCGCAGCGCGTAGACGCTTGCGCCCACCACGCCGGCGAAGCCGATTACCGCGATCGCAAGCTTGGATTTGAAGACGCCTAGCAGGATCAGGAACTCGCCGACGAAGTTGGCCGAGCCGGGCATCGCCAGCGTCGCCAGCGCGACGATCAGGAAGAGAGTCGCGAACACCGGCGCCCTGAAGGCGACGCCGCCCATGCTGCGGATGTCCTCCGAGCCGCCGGCCCTGCGCGAGAGCAGCAGAATGATGAAGAAGATCGGCGCCACGACCAGGCCGTGGTTGACCATCTGCAGCAGCGCGCCCTGCGCGCCCTGGGGCTGCAGCGAGAAGATGCCCAGCGTGATGAAGCCGAGCTGCGCCACTGAGGAGAACCCGGCGATCAGGCGCGCGTCGGTCTGCGTGAAGGCCACCGCGGTGCCGTAGATGATTGAGCTCAGCGCGATCAGCAGCATCAGCATCTGGAAGTGCACCGACGCCTGCGGGAACAGCGGCAGCACGATCGCCAGGAAGCCGTAGGCGCCGACCTTCGAGAGCACGCCGGAGAAGACCATCAGCACCTCGATCGGCATCGCCTTGTAGCCGTCGGGCATCCATCCGTGCAGCGGGAAGGCGGGCATCTTCACCAGGAAGGCAGCGGCGAAGAAGAGGAAGATCCACTCCTGGGAGCCCCTGCTGAGCTGCAGGCCCTGCAGACTTGAGAGCACGAAGGTGATCGGCGTGCCGTGCTGCTGGGAGGCCAGCACGCCGGTGGCGATCGCCGCGGCCAACATCAGCAGCGAGCCCACGAGCGTGTAGATCACGAGCTTGATCGTCGCTTTGATCCGCTGCGAGCGCTCCCCTTCTCCCCAGATCCCGACCAGGAAGTAGAAGGGGATCAGCATCAGGTCGAAGAAGGCGACGAACAGGATCAGGTCCTGGGCCAGGAACGCACCGAGCACCGCCGACTCGGCGACCATGAAGAAGAGGTAGTAGAGGTGTGGACGATCCGGTGGGCTCTCGCGGCGCAGGTTGGAGGCGAGCATCGCCACCGCGAAGAGCAGAGCGGTCAGTCCGACGAGCAGCACGTTCAGGCCGTCGACGCCGAGCTTGTAGTGGATGCCGAGCGAAGCGATCCAGGTCACGTTTGTCACGTGCTGCAGGGTTTGGCCGGTGACGTGCAGCAGCTGCGTGCCCGGCTCGTATTCGACGATGTAGCCGATCGAGAGCGCAAGCGCCGCGACGGAGCCGATCAGCGCCAACGCGCCGGGGATCGCACGGGCGGAGCCGCTGCCGGCCATCGCGCGGTAGGCGATCGCGCCGAGCAGGCCGCAGGCGGCGGGGAGCCATATGAGGATCGAAAGCGCGGGCATCTCGTTATGCCTGCAACAGGAAGTAGAGGCCGACTGCCGCGACGCCGAGCACGATCATCGCCGCGTAGTAGCGGATCAGGCCGCTCTGCACCGAGCGCACGAGCGCCGAGCCGGCCCGCACGAGCCCGGAGGGCCCGCCCATGAGCGCGTCGTCGATCACGGTGCGCTCAAAAGTGCCCTGGGCGAAGCGGCCAAATGCAGCGGCGGGGCGGACGACCAGTGTGTCGATCGCCTCGTCGAAGTACCACTTGGCGGCAAAGAGCGTGTAGAGCGGGCGTAGGCGCTCCTGGAATGCGGGCGCGGTCTGCGTTCCGGCGCCCCAGAGCCTCCATGCGATTGCGATCCCGGCAAGCCCGATCAACGTGCCGCCGATCAGACCCGCGATCAGCAGGCCGTTGCGGGTGTGCACTTCATACAGAGCAGAGGTGGCGAAGCTCGGCTTCAAGAAGTCGTCGACCACGTAGTCGACGTTGGGGATCTGGATCAGGCCGATGCCGACCGCGCCGATTGCCAGTAGCGACATCGCAAAGCGCATCGGCAGTGCCCGCTCGGCGATTGCGTGGCTAGGGCCGGGAAAGCCCACGTCGGTGTCCTCGATCTCCCCGTCTGCCGGGTTGAACGGGTGCTCGGCGTGGTGCAGATGCCCCGCTTCCAGCTCCTGCGCCTCCGGACACGGCTTGCCGTGGAAGGCGATGAAGATCATCCGGAACGTGTACAGCGCGGTCAGGAAGGCGCCGAGGTAGCCGACCCCGTAGAGGATCCAATGCCAGCCGCCGCGCTCGCCGGTAATCAGCAGGATCTCATCCTTGGAGAAGAAGCCGGAGAAGGGAGGGATGCCCGAGAGCGCGAGGCCGCCGATCAAAAAGCAGCCGTAGGTGAAGGGCATCGCTTTGCGGAACCCTTTCATCTTCTTCAGCGACTGCTCCCCCCCCATCGCGCCGATGATCGAGCCAGCGGCCATGAACAGCAGCGCCTTGAAGAAGGCGTGGGTCATCAGGTGGAAGAGGCCGGCGGCGTAGGCGCCGATCGAGACGCCCATGATCATGTAGCCGATCTGGGACATCGTGGAGTAGGCGATCACGCGCTTGATGTCGGTCTGCACCAGCCCGATCGTGCCGGCGATCAGCAGCGTCGCAGCTCCCACGATCGCGCCCACGTCCTGCGCGGCCGGCGCCCTTTCAAAGAGCGGGTGCATACGCGCGATCAGGTAGACGCCGGCGGTCACCATCGTGGCGGCGTGGATCAGCGCGGAGACCGGGGTCGGTCCCTCCATCGCGTCCGGGAGCCAGGTGTGCAGTGGGATCTGCGCCGACTTGGCAAACGCGCCCACCAACAGCAGGATGCAGCCGGCGACCAGGTCGCCGTGTGCGTGGCTGAAGGCGCCGGTTTCGGCGGCGTGGAAGCTGCCGAGGAATTCCAGCGTGTGGGTGTGCCCGAGGATGAAGAACGTGCCGAGCACCAGGCCCGCGTCGCCGACGACGTTGATCACGAACGCCTTGATGCCGGCCTTGGTCGCGGTTTTGCGCCGGTACCAGAAGGAGATCAGCAGGTAGGAGGCCGCGCCGACGAACGCCCAGCCCACGATCAGCAGCAGGAAGTTGCCCGCCAGCACGAGCAGCAGCATCGAGAAGACGAAGAAGTTCAGGTAGGCGAAGTAGCGGACGTAGCCGCGATCCTTGTCCAGGTATGAGATCGAGTAGACGTGGATCAGCGTCGAGACCCCGCTGACGATCAGGATCATGAAGACCGAGAGCGGGTCGACGAGGATCGACATGCGCGCGTCGATGCCGCTGGTGACCGCGTATTCCCACAGCGAGGAGACCTGCTGGCGGTGGTCGGCCGCATGGCTCTGCATGGTCAGCAGCGCGCCGATCGCGGCCAGGAAGGCGAGGAAGATCGCGGCGCTGCCGATCCAGCCCGCGGTGCGGCCTGGCAGCGATTTGTAGCCGAGCGAAAGCACGAGCACGCCCGCGAGCGGGAACGCGAGCACGAGCCATCCGTAGGCGGTCTGGCTCATCCGTGCAGCTCCCTGAGCTCATCGGCGTCAATGGGGAGCCGCTGCCGGTAGATCGCGACGATCATGCCGAGGCCGATGCAGACCTCGCAGGCCGCGACGGTCATCACGACGATCGCGAAGATCTGGCCGTCGCCGTTACCCCACATGCGCGAGAAGGCGATCAGGGCGAGGTTCGCGCCGTTGAGCATCAGCTCCAGGCAGAGCAGCATCACGAGCGGATTGCGGCGCGTGACCACGCCGACGGCGCCGAGTGCGAACACGATCGCAGAGACGACCAGATACCAGGCGATGCTCATCGCGCCTCCACGGCCTCCGGCTCGCGTTCTGCCGCGATGCCGGCGCCAGCCTCGGTGGTTGGCAGCCTGCCGTCGACGCCCTCGGCCATCGTGCCGGTGCCGAGCGGACGGAAGATGTGAAGCGGCGAGATGTGCGTCTCGGGCTCATCGATGCCGCCGCGCCGGCGGGCGAGCACGACTGCGCCGACGGCCGCGACCAGCAGCAGGAAGGAGGCGATCTCGAAGGCGATCAGGAAGCGCGTCAGCAGCAGTTCGCCAATGTAGGCGGTGGTGCCGAAGGTCTTGGGGCCGGGTTGATACGGGGCGCCGTAGGAGTCGATCGCCTTCAGGCCGGTGCCAAGCAGTGCGACCAGCAGCTCGGCTAGCAGGCTGCCGCCGACCAGTACCGCAAGCGTGCGCGTGCGCGCCACCGCGGAGGAGGCGCCGCGCAGGCGATCGCCGATCGTGGCGGCCTCCTCGCCCACGTAGGCGACCACGAACACGTAGAGCACCATCACCGCGCCGGCGTAGACGACGACCTGCACCGCGGCGACGAATTCAGCGCGCAGCAGCAGGAACAGCACCGCAAGGCTGACCAGGTGGCAGACGAGCGCGAGCACGCTGTAGAACGGGTCGCGCACCATGACCACGCCGATCGCCCCCGCGATCACCCCGATCGCGGCAATGAAGAAGATGACTGCGCTCACTCGCCCTCCCGGCGCAGCGGCGTGCGCTCAAGCGGCTCGGCGAGCAGCATCTCCTTGGTGAAGATCAGATCCGAGCGGTCATAGGCGGAGAGCTCGTAGTCGTGGCCCATCGTGATCGCGTCGAACGGGCAGGCCACCTCGCAGTAGCCGCAGAAAATGCAGCGGGAGAGATTGATCTCATATACGGCCGCATAGCGCTCGCCCGCCGACACGCGGTTCTCGGGCGTGTTCTCGGCGGCGACCACGCGGATGCAGTCGGCCGGGCATGCCGCGGCGCACAGCGAGCAGCCGACGCACTTCTCGAGGCCGGTGTCCTCGAAGCGATGAAGCCGGTGGCGGCCGCGGAAGCGCGGGTAAACCGGCACCTTCTGCTCGGGGTACTGGATCGTGTTGACGCCCTCGACGACGCGTGCGAACGTCGTCTTGAGGCCGCGCAGCGTCTCGCCGAAGGCGCGGTAGGCGCCGCCCGCCGCGCCCGGGGCGGGCGCGTGCACGACGATGAGCTCGTCCGCGCCCGGCGACCAGCGCGCCGGCGCCGCCGCGTCGCCGGCGC
>DASYNI010000025.1:0-28797 GCA_036008645.1 Solirubrobacteraceae bacterium | reverse complement strand
GCCTTCCCGCCGGTCCGAGCTTCGCTCTACCGTGGATCTGCATCCGGGTCCTCCTAGGTCGTGAGCCTTCGCAGACCCACAGCCTGGGATGAGGCCCGGATGCCTCCTCAACCGTTCACAACGTCCATAGGCACGTCAGCTGACTAGCGCGGGCGGTTGCGCTTGCGCTGCTGCTTGACGGCCTTGGCCTTCGAGCGCCGCTTGCGCACGTGAGCTGGGCTCATACGGGTCGTCGATCCATCGAGCGCGCCCTCGGGCACAGGCGCGTTCCTGTGCGCATCGCGCAGGACGAAGAACGCGATGGCGGCAATCAGGACAGCCGCGCCGCCCATGCCGAAGATGATCGGCAACGAGCTGAACCCGTTCGATTCTTCGCTGGAGCTCGTGCCCGTGCCTGTGCGTTTGGAGGCTTCTGTGCCTTCTTCGCCTTCCCCTTCTTCTGTAGCGCCGCCGCCGGCAGATGATCCCGATCCGCCGCCGAGGCCTTCCAGCAGATTGCTGCCGCCGCTCGGCGTCGCAGCGGTGGCAGCGATCGCGCTCGCCGGCATCGCCCATGCGGCAAGCAATGCGGCGATCGCCAACAGACAGAGCGGCCGCCGTGCGGAGTGGACCCTCGATGACACAGTTTCGAGCATAAGTGAGGCTTGCCGGCTGTGCAACCCACAGGTGGGCTCGCGATCCTCGGCTTGGCACCCTAGAATGGCCCGGCCATGCCTCCCAAGCAACGTCAAGTGAAGATCGAGCAGCGCGGCGCCCTTGCGGCGATCCAGGCCATGCAGCAGCGCTCGGACGAGGAGCTCCAGGCCGAGACTAAGTACAAGGCCGCAGCGCTGGCCATCCTCGGAGCCCGCGCCTCCGAGCGTTTCGACGCCGAGGAGGCGCGCGGGTATTTCCAGCGCGCGATCGCGGCGGCTCGGCCACAGGAGCGGATGCAGATCAGGCGCATGGCCGACGCGTCGCTCGCGCTGGCAGAACGGCGCGCGGGCGATCTCAAGCAGGCCGTCGAGCGGCTTGGGCAGACGCCGCCGAGCGGGCGTCAGATGTTTGCGCTGCGCGCGATGGGCCTGCTGCTGCCGCCCGGCAACGCCGGCATTCTGGCTCGCATCCGAGGCATCCTGCTGATCATCGTCCTGATCATCGCGCTGCTGGCGCTCGGGCTCGGAGTAGTTGAGCTGATCTCGCTGCCGTTCGGCGGCATCGGTGTGGCACCGGGCGTGCTGCTCGGACTCATCCTGGTGGCGATCGTGATCACGATGCTGGTAATGATCGGACGCCGCCGGCGCGATAAGGCTCGTGCGGCAGCCGGCGCCGGCCCGTCCAGCTGACGGGCCGAGACGTCGGGGCCCCTCCCCTACTGGTCCTCGACTAGTTGACTTGAACCGTCGCCTTGCTGATCACGATCGGTTTGGTCGGCTCACTGTCTTCTCCGTCCGGGCTCTCTGTGGTGGGCACGTGGGCGATTGCGCTCACCGTCTGAGCGCCGGCGACCACCTTGCCGAGCACCGCATACTGCGGTGGCAGGTCGACGTCGTTGCCGGTGACGATGAAGAATTGGCTGCCCGCGGTGCCGGGAGGATCGGCCGGGTCCTTGGCCATCGCGACCGTGCCCTTGGTGTACTGGACGTTGCTGGGCGGCCGTTCGGTCACGGTGTAGCCGGGCCCACCGGAGCCGTCTCCCATTGGATCGCCGCCCTGGATCAGGTAGCCGGCCACCACACGATGGAAGGTGAGGTCGTTGTAGAAGCCGATCTGCACGAGGTGGACAAAGGACGCCACGACCGTCGGCGCTTCAGCGGCATCGAGCTGGATCTCGATGTCGCCGCAGTTGGTGACCATTTGCACCTCGTATGTCTTGGAGAGGTCGAGATGCAGATCAGGCTTGGAGAGGTGTTCGGCGCCCCTTGGCTGTGGCTGTTTGACTGCCTTGCATACGCTGCCCGCTGCCGCTGCGAGTGCTGTGCTGCTGCTTGGTCGTCGGCTTGCCTGCGCTGCATGGCTGTTGCCGCACCCTGAAAGCGCAAGCGCGATGCCGGCGGCGCCCGCCAGTCCCATGCCGAGCACGATCGAACGGCGCGACATGTTTTTCACAGGCAGGGACATCGGGCGCAGAATAGTGCCCGACGGCTACCTGCATGTCGCCTCTTCGTCGATTCTTAAGCGAAGGAAAACGACGTCTTTGCATGAGGTCGAGCGCGATGGCCCAATACCCTTCCCAGTCGTGAGTCGACCTATATGCCTGCTCGTCAACCCCGCAGCGGGCGGCGGTCGCGCCGGGCGTGCCGCCGATGAGGTGCTGCACGAGCTGCACGAGCGCCGCGGCCTGACCGTACATCGCGAGATGACACGCGACCTTCACCACGCGCGTGAGATCGCCGCTGAGGCTGCCCGGGCCGGTGAGATCGTCGCGGTGCTCGGAGGCGACGGCCTGATCGGAGCGGCCGCGGATGCGATGCGCGGGATCGACGATGCGGTAATCGCGATCCTGCCCGGCGGGCGTGGCAACGACCTCGCGCGGGTGCTCGGCATACCTGCCGACCCGTTGAAGGCCTGCGAGGTGCTGCTCGACGGCCACAGCGTTCCGCTCGATCTCGGTGAGGTCGACGGCAGCGCGTTCGTAGGCATCGCCTCGCTCGGCTTCGACTCAGACGCCAACCGGATCGCCAACGAAGCGCCTGCGCGCCTCGGTTCGCTCGTCTACGCCTACGGCGCACTGCGGGCGCTGCTGGCCTGGCGACCGGCTCGCTTTCAGATCACCGTCGAGGGGCAGGAGCGCTGCTTTACCGGTTACAGCGTGTGCGTGGCCAACGCCAGCGCCTACGGTGGTGGGATGTACGTCGCCCCGCAAGCCAGGCTGGATGACGGGTTGCTCGACGTCCTCTACCTGGAAGACGTCCCCAAGCTGCGCTTTCTGACGCGCCTGCTGCCGAAGGTCTTCCAGGGCACTCACGTACACGAACCCTCGGTGCACGTGCTGCGTGGTCGTGAGGTACAGATCGATGCCGACCGTCCCTTCGTCGTCTATGCAGACGGCGACCCGATCGGGCAGCTGCCTGCTCACATCAGGGCGCTGCCGGCTGCGCTGCAGGTGCTGGTCCCGGCGGCGAGCGCGGGTTGAGCGGCCTGCCCCTCCCCCCCGCGATGGCCGCGGCACGCGCGGCCGGAGCGCTCTCGCGGCTTCGTGGCGGGGGTGCCACCAGCATGCCCGGCATCGTGCTCGGCAAGCTGCGTCCGGACGCGATCTCGCTGCTCTCCTCGCGTCTGAGCGCCGGCAGCGCAGTCATCTCCGCGACCAACGGCAAGACCACTACGGCGGCGATGGTGGCCTCGATCCTGGAGCTGGGCGGCGCGCGGCTGGTGCACAACAGCGCGGGAGCGAACATGGCCGGCGGCGTCACATCGAGCCTGCTGGCCGCCTCCCGCTACGGCGGCGGCATCGACGGTGAGCTCGGCCTCTTCGAGGTGGACGAGGCGTGGCTTGCCCCGGTGTGCGAGCAGCTGCGCCCCAAGGCGATCGCGCTCTGCAACCTCTTTCGCGACCAGCTCGACCGCTATGGCGAGCTGGAGGCGATCGCCGAACGCTGGGAGCAGACGGTGCATGACGGTCCCGGCGCGAGCGCGCATCTGGTGCTAAACGCCGATGATCCGCTGGTGGCAGACCTCGGCCGCGAGCGCGAGGCGGTGCTCTACTTTGGCGTGGAGGATGACGGCGTCGCGCTGCCCGGTATGGCGCATGCGGCGGACGCCAAGCGCTGCCGCCACTGCGGCGCCGCCTACGTCTTCGACGCGATCTATCTCGGCCACCTCGGCCGCTACCACTGCCCCTCCTGCGGCCGGCGCCGCCCACAGCCCACGGTGCTCGCCAGCGAGATCGAGCTGCACGGGGTGAGCAGCGCGAGCTTCACACTCACCACTCCGCAGGGCGCGGCGCGCGTGGAGCTGCCACTGCCCGGCCTCTACAACGTCTACAACGCGCTCGCCGCTGCCGCGCTGGCCAGCGTGCTAGGTATGCCGCCGCAACACATTGCGCAGGCGCTCGGCGCCAGCAAGGCCGCCTTCGGACGCGCCGAGATGGTGCGGGTCGCCAGCCGAGAGGTGCGCATCCTGCTCGTCAAGAACCCCGCTGGTGCCAACGAGGTACTCAGAACGCTCGCCTTGGAGCCGGGCGAGCACGATCTGCTCGGCATCCTCAACGACAAGATCGCCGACGGGCGCGACGTCTCATGGATCTGGGATGCCGACTTCGAGACGCTGAGCGGCCACCTGCGGAGCGTGATCTGCGCCGGTACCAGGGCAGCTGAGCTGGCGCTGCGTCTGAAGTACGCCGGCGTGGAGGGAGAGCGGATCACGATCACGCCTTCAATCGAGGCGGCGCTCACGCAGGCTGCCGCAAGCAAGCCCGCCGACGGCCAGACGCAGACGCTCTACGCGCTACCCACCTACACGGCGATGCTGGAGCTGCGCGCGCTACTGGTGCGACGGGGCGAGGCAGACGGGCACTGGGCATGAGCACGCTGCGGGTTTGCGCTCTCTACCCCGACCTGATGAACATCTACGCCGATCGCGGCAACCTGCTGATGTTGCACAGGCGCTGCCAGTGGCGCAGCATCGATTTCCAGCTGACCGAGTCGGGCATCGGCGATCGGCTGCAAAGCGACGCGCACGATCTGATCTACCTCGGCGGCGGCCAGGACCGCGACCAGTTGCTCTGCGCCGAGGACCTCGTGCAGGTCAAGGGCGAGGCGATGGCCGCCGCGGCTGCCGCCGGCGTCCTGATCCTCGGGGTCTGCGGCGGCTACCAGCTGCTCGGACACTCTTACGAGCTGGGTCCCTCGCAGCAGATCTCCGGGCTTGGCCTGCTCGACGCCGTGACCGTCCGCGACCCGGGGCCACGTCTGATCGGCAACGTCGCGATCGAGGTCGACCTCGGCCAAGGGCCAAGGGTGCTTGCGGGCTTTGAGAACCACGGCGGGCACACGCGCCTTGCTTTGGGGCAGGCGCCGCTGGGCAAGGTCCTGAAGGGGTACGGCAACGACGGATCCAGCGGCTTTGAGGGCGCCATCAGCGGCAGCGTGATCGGCACCTACCTACATGGACCGTTGCTACCTAAGAACGCCTGGTTCGCCGATTGGCTGATCGCAAACGCGCTCGGCATGGAGGAAGCCGAGCTCACGGATCTCGACGATGAGCTGGAGCGTCAGGCGCATCTGAGCGCGCTGCGCGCCGCCGGTGTGTGACCTAGCATCAGGCGATGGATCTCTCCGAGTACCAGCGGCTTTCGCGCCGTACGGCCCAGTACCCCCGTGACGCCTGGCTGACCTATCCGGCGCTCGGGCTCGCAGGCGAGGCGGGCGAGGTGGCCGAGCACGCCAAGAAGGCGATCCGCGACGACGGCGGCAGCGTCAGCGAACAGCGCCGCGAGGCGATGGCCAAGGAGCTCGGAGACGTGCTGTGGTACGTCGCGCAGATCGCCACCGAGCTCGATCTGGGCCTCGACCAGATCGCAGAAGGCAACCTGGAGAAGCTGCTTTCGCGCCAGCAGCGCGGCGTGCTCTCGGGCAGCGGCGATGATCGCTGAGCAACGGCCAGCCGTCGACACTGCCTGCGCTGGGATCGGCAGCGCCGGGCGGCACCTTTGCTGCAGGTGCCGCCCCCGCTGAGCCGGCCCGCTCGCGCTAGTTGAGCTGGACGCTCCAGTGCGCTTTGGTTGAGAGCCGATCGACCATCGTTCGCACGAATTCGGCGGCTTCTTCGCCAAATTCTATTTTGCTGCTCGCGCCGCTGCATATCACTTCATGCGCTTCCTGCGGTAGCTGAATTTTCGAGTCGAATTTGCATGTCTGCTTGCCCCGCAGCACACGCACACCCCTCAGACCGCAGCCGGATATTTCTATGCTGGCGATCTTTTCGCCTTCCCCTGCCCCACTCTCTTGCACTTCGGGTGCTCCGGAAAGCGAGCCCACTAGGCTGGCCGACAGCGCTCCTTCGTAGCTTTCCGCCACGCACCCTACCGGGGTCACGACGGTGCATGAGGCTGTGGTTAAGTTCGACGTGAACGGGATCCCGAGGTGATAGGTGGTCGATAACAATCCTTTCGCGCAGCTGATCGTCATTGCGGCCGTTTTAATCACAGATTCTGAAGATACGCCTTCGATCTGGGCTTCGGGAAGCACTTCATTTTCAGGTCCACAGACGACCCATCTTTCTTTGAGGGCTTTGCAGGGAGCCGCGTAGGCGGGCGCGGTGGAGATTGCACCCAGCACCACCACTGCGCAGACCGATGCGACGACAGCAATTCGCGAGAGCGTCATAGACGTTCCTTTCTCTAATTGAGTCAGTAGAAGGGCATCGGTGAGAAGGACGCGTCCGTATTCGGCCCGCGTCATCTACCGGCCGCAAAGATAGAGGGCGTTCGCCGGGCACCAAAACGCCTATGTGCTTCGCTGAAATGATCTGGGGCGTGCAGCAGTGCGCGCGGAGGCTCCGGCTAAGCCACGGCGAACTGAGCGAAGCGCGCTGCGATGCTGTCGGGCAGAAGCGCACGAACGCGCACGCCCTCGGGCGTGTCCTGGCGATCCATGCTGCCCGCAAGCTCGTGCAGCTCGGCAAGTCGGCCGCCCTGGCTGTACGGCACGAGCAGATCCACCGCCCGCAGGCTGCGCCGCAGCTCGCGCTCGATCGCTTCCGCGAGCTCACCGAGTCCCTGACCGTCGTTGCCGCTCGTCAGGATCGCCTCGGGGTGCGTGAGGCGAAGGTCGGCGATCGCCTGCTCGTCGAGCAGGTCGGTCTTGTTGCAGACGATCAGCCGCGGAGTCTCCCCCGCTCCGATCTCCTCGAGCGTGTGCTCCACGGCGACGCGCATCTCCTGCAGGCGATCCTCTGGCACGGAGGCGTCGAGTACGTGCAGCAGCAGGTCGGCCCTGACCGTCTCCTCCAGTGTGGCGCCGAATGCGTCCACGAGCTGGTGGGGCAGCTTGCTGATGAAGCCGACCGTGTCGGTAAGCAGATGCCTGCGGCCGGCGATCCAGATCGTGCGCGTTGTGGGGTCGAGCGTGTGGAAGAGCCGATCTCCAACCGATGCGTGTGCGGTCTCCCACGCGGTCGCGCCGCTGCGGGCGCCGGCGCTCATCAACCCCGCGGCGTGCTCGGCCGGCGCGCGGCCGTTGCCGTTCGTCTCCGACTCGTGCGCGCCGCCGCGCGGAAAGCCTGCCGCGAGCGCGTTCAGCAGCGTCGACTTGCCGACGTTGGTGTAGCCGACGAGCGCGACCTGCGGCAGCGCCGCGCGCTCGCGCTCGGCGCGCATGACAGCGCGCGAGCGCTTCACGTTCTCTAGGCGCCGCCGCAGCGCGGCGATGCGGTCGCGCGCCAGGCGACGATCGGTCTCGATCTGGCTCTCACCGGGGCCTCTTGTGCCGATCCCGCCCCCGAGCCGCTCCAGGTGGCTCCAGAGGCCGCGCATGCGCGCGAGGTTGTACTCCAGTTGGGCGAGCTCGACCTGCAGCTTGCCCTCGGCACTGGAGGCGTGAGCGGCGAAGATGTCGAGGATCACCGCCGTGCGGTCCACGACCGGCAGCTTCAGCTCGCGCTCGAGATTTCGCTCCTGGCGAGGGCTGAGCTCGTCGTCGCAGGTGATCACGTTCGCATCACAGCGCTTGGCGGCCTCTGCGGCCTCGGCCAGCTTGCCCCGTCCCAGGTAGGTGTCCGGGTGTGGACTCTCGCGCCGCTGGATCAGTTCACCGGCGACCGCTACCCCAGCGGTACGAAGCAGCTCGCGGAGCTCCTGTAGCCCCTCCTGCTCGTCGCCATCGGGCAGCGCAGCGATGCAGAGCGCTCGCTGGCGTGCTCGTGGCTGGGGGTAGCTCATCTACCTACAGCTTAGGATGCCCCGCGGCGCGCTCAAAGCGCGGCCAGACGCCTGACGGCCTCCTGCAGACGGTCGTCCGGCGTGGTCAGCGAGATCCTGAACCAGCCCTCCCCACTCGGTCCGTACGCGCTGCCCGGCGAGATCACCACCGCGGCCTGCTCCAGCACGTGCTCGCAGTATGCGACGGAGCTCTCAAAGCCATCGGGCACCGGCGCCCAGACGTAGATCGTGCCCTTCGGCGGCTTGACGTGAACGCCCGCCTCCACGAGCGCCTCGCAGACCAGGTCGCGACGCATCCTGTAGAGCTCATTCATCGAGGCTACCTCGGCGTCAGCGTCCGGTGAGAGCGCCGCGATCCCGGCCAACTGGACCGCCTCAAAGAGGCCGGAGTCGATGTTGGTCTTCAGCCGCCAGAAGATCTCGATCGCCTCCGCGTTGCCAAGCACCGCCGCACAGCGCCAGCCGGTCATGTTGTAGCCCTTGGAGAGCGAGAAGACCTCGATCCCGACCTCCTTGGCGCCGGGCGTCGCCAGGAACGAGGGCGCGTGGTAGCCGTCGTAGAGGATCTCCGAGTAGGAGTTGTCATGCACGACGAGGATGTCGTTTGCGCGTGCAAACTCAACCACCCGCTCGAAAAAGCCAGGCGGCACGACCGCACCGGTCGGATTGTTGGGGTAGTTGATGTAGAGCAGCTTCGCGCGCCTGCGATCCTCGGCGGATATCGCGGTTAGGTCGGGGGTGAAGCCAAGCTCCGGCACCAACGGCATCACGACGGGCTCAGCGCCGGCGAGCAGCGGGCCGGCGGTGTAGACCGGGTAGCCGGGGTCGGATGCCAGCGCCGCGTCGCCCGGATCAAGGAAGGCGAGGTTGAGGTTGAAGATCGCCTCCTTGGCGCCGATCGCGGGCATCACCTCGCGCTCGGGGTCTATGTTGACATCGAAGCGGCGCTCGTAGTAGTCGCTCAGCGCCTGCCTGAAGTCCAGCCGCCCGCGGTTGGTCGGGTACTGGTGGGTCTGCGGCTCGGTCACCGCCTCCTGCATAGCCTCCACGACCAGCGCGGGCGTCGGCCGGTCCGGGTCGCCGATCCCGAGGCTGATCACGTCGACGCCTTCCGCCTTCTTCTGGGCGATCTTGCGCTCCAGTTCGGCGAACAGGTAAGGCGGAATCCGGCTCAGACGCTCACTCGGTTTCATGCAGCTCCTTGATGAATTGGTCGCTGAGGGTGCCCGCGAACACGGGCTTTGCCCAGCCTGTCAGGTTGACGTGCAGATCCTCCCCCACCTCGACCAGCAGCTCACCTCCGTCGAGCACCACTTCCACAGGAGAGCGACCGCCACGCAGCACGTAGGCGATCGCAGCGCCAGTCGCGCCAGTGCCGGAGGAGAGCGTCTCCCCCACGCCGCGCTCGAATATCCGCGCCCTGATGCGGGATGGCTGCTCGTCTAAGGCCGGCGTAAGCTGAGTAAACCAGGAGACGTTCGTGCGGTTTGGGAAGCGCGGGTCGGCTTCGATTGCGGGGCCGATCGCGGGCAGGTCCAGTGCCTCCAAAGTCTGCAGGTGGTCGATTGCGATCGCGCACTGGGGGTTGCCGATGCTCACGTGCTGGAAGTGCCGGCTTTGCCCGCCCTCCTCGATCTCACCCGTCCCATCGGCCGGCCCGTCTGGGTAGTCCTTGGATTTCAGTGAGGCGGCGCCCATGTCCACCCTGCAGGTGTCGGGCCCGGTGATGTGAGGGGTAATGATCCCGGCGTCAGTCTGGATCGAGAAATCGTCTGCGTCGGTCCAACCGCGATGCCGCAGGTAGAGGATCGCCTCTCGGGCGCCGTTGCCGGAGAGCTCGGCGCGCGAGCCATCGGGGTTGTAGATCTCAAGTGTCGCAACTACGTCCTCTCGCTGCGGCCGGCAGAGCAGCAGAACGCCGTCGGAGAAGACGCCGAAGTGCGCCTCGCAGATGCGCCGGATCCTGGCCGCCGTCAGCTGGAATGGGAGATCGTCGCGCTCGATCACGATGTAGTCGTTGCCGAGCGCCTGCCACTTCTCGAACCTCATGCGGCCGGGAGTTTAGGGAGACCCTCAGGTCTCTGCCCGCGGCCTCGCGCTCTGCGGGGCAAGCAGACCGGCGATCTCGGCCGCAACCTCGCTCGGGTGGCGGGTGCCGACGTCGACCAGATGCGCTCCCGCGAGCTTTCGCATCCAGGTCAGCTGCCGCTTTGCGTAGTTGCGGGTGCGCTGCTTCATCGCGTCGATGTCGCCGTCGATCAGCTCCTGGAAGCCGAGCGCCTTGCGCGCTGTGCCGCTCGCGCCCGCGGCCTGCGCCGAGAAGGCCTCCTCCCGCGCGCCGGCGGCGACCATCGCATCCACGCGCGCCTCGATGCGGGCGTATAGCAACTCGCGCGGCATCGTCAGGCCGACCAGCAGAGTCCGGTGGCGCATCTCGGTAGTCCACAGCTGGGATGGGTCACCGCGCGGATGCAATTGGCCGGCATCCAGCAACTCCAGCGCACGCACCAGGCGCTGCCGGTCTCCCGGGTCGATCTCCTGGGCCGCCCATGGCGCCGCGAGACTGAGCTCGGCGTGCAGCGCCGCCGGCCCCTCGCGATGCAACTGCTCCATGCGGCGCTCGCGCACACCCTCAGGCGGCGGCGGGCGCAGGTCAAGGTCGGTGAGCGCGGCGCGCAGGTAGAGCCCGGTGCCACCGATCACAATCGGGCGCCTGCCCTCCGCAAGCAGCTCGTCGATCTCCGCGTGAGCAAGCTGCGCGAAGCGCCCCACGCTGAAGCTCTCGCTCACCGGCAGAAAAGAGATCAGGCGATGCTCGAGCGCCTGCTGCTCGGCGGCCGTCGCCACGCCGCTGAGCACCTCCAGGCCGCGGTAGACCTGAAGCGCATCTGCGGAGACAGCCACTGGATCCTCGCCCTCAGCGCGCAGCAGACGCGCCAGCGCAACCGTCACCTCGGTCTTGCCGATGCCCGTAGGGCCAAAGATCGCGATCACCTGCACCACATACAGCGTTGCACCGGGACCGCTAGGAGGTCCTCACACCAGCGAAATCGCGCTAGGTCTCGCGCCACAGGTCGCGCGCGCCACAGTGGCTCTCACGGCCCATAGCGGTACCTCGGTCAGGCGCCTCTGCGCTATGCCCGCCGCACTCCGCGGCGGGCTGCGTGAGCCATCTCACCCGCGCAGCCCGACCGTCGGGCGCCTCAAGCCTGTCGGCGACTTAGAGCCTCTAACAAAATGCCTGCACGCCTGGATGCGGCCGATGGCCTTCGCGGAGCTGTGTCCTCGGACCTCGACGTGGCGCTGCCACGCCTTCGGTCCTGCGTCCTTGCTCCACTCGACCCTCGACCACCCCAGCCGCACATCCATTTTGATAGGGACTCTTATAAGAACTGTGCTTCTTCGGTCAGCACCATTTCCTCTGTGCCCGCCGACATGGTCGCAGCTTTGAAGGCTTCTCCATTCAGCGAGACTTCCAGTTTGAGTTTTAATTCGCCCATGATCTCTACCGTAAATTCGGTAACATTTGGCACCGCTTTGAAGAGGAACGCTTTTCTCATTTCTCTGATTTTGTTTTCCATTAACGCGAGATAACCGCCGGTCACTTTGATCGTGGAAGTGCCACATGTGAAGCTGGACACCGCGCTGTATTCCATGCCTAATAAGGGCCGTTCTTCCGGGCCTGAGCCAAAGCGGATGGTCCACATTAATAAGATCTGACCTTCGGCAAGAGTTGCCGTCGTGCAACTCGTTGCGCCTAATTTGCATTCTTCCATCGTCAGTTCTTCGGCTCCTACCGTTAAGCCGGTTATTTCCCCCGTGCCTTTTCCTTTTTTACAAGTCACTTCCACAGCGCCAGCTTTTATCGTGAAAGCACCAGCAAACGATGTGAGCTTGTTTTTCGCGAACGATTCGCCTGCGCCATTATCCAGCGACGTTGCCGATGCCGCCGCCACACCGACCATGCCGACCGCGCATACTGCAAGAGCGGCTATTGCCGCAACTGCCATCTTCTTTTTCATCTTTCCTCCATTGACCTGAATCGCACGGCGGCGAGTGAGCTCAACGTCGTTTCATCAGCCCATCGCCCGAACGCCGCGAGACTCCTATTTTGTGCAGCCCCAACCGAGTCGAGACCGCCGTTTATGGCCCGCAACATCAACCGGACCGCGTGCGAGCCCAGTTCTTCCAATCTCGCCAGAGCGCCTGGCGTGTGTGTTCCCGGTACCCAGACAGGACGGGCTTTTACCGGAACGCGGGAGCAGCGCCAAATGTCCGCCTGACCCAAGTAGGCGCTGTCAACTCCCGCACGTGCTGTCAGAACACTGACGCCCGTCGGAGATGCTCCCCCACCGCGGCACCTCGCGCTGTCGGTAAACGTCTCCATCTACCCGCCGTGGTGGCACCTGACGACCTGCCTGCCGGCATTGCCATAGGCTTAGCCGATGCAGATCTCAGGGTCCAACGTCCTGCTAACTGGGGCGAGCGGCGGCCTAGGGCAGGCCATAGCACGCACGCTCGCCGCCAAGGGCGCGAAGCTGACACTCACCGGTCGCCGGGTGGATGTGCTCGAGCCGCTGGCCTCCGAGCTCTCCGGAGCGCGAGTGATCGCGGTCGATCTGAGCGACCCACAAGAGGTGGACCGCTTGCTGGAGCAGGCCGGCGACGTGCAGATCCTGATCGCCAACGCCGCACTGCCGGGCAGCGGCCTGCTGGACTCCTTCACCGAGGATCAGATCGACAAGGCGCTGGATGTCAACCTGCGCGCGCCGATCGTGATGGCGCACGCGCTAGCCCCCAAGATGGCCGCGCGCAAAGAGGGACATCTGCTGTTCATGTCCTCGCTTTCCGGCAAGGCCGCGACTGCCGGCAGCTCGATCTACAACGCAACGAAGTTCGGCATGCGTGGGTTCGCGGGTGCGCTGCGCGCAGAGCTTCGCCCCCAGGGCGTGGGTGTCTCGACAGTCTTCCCTGGGTTCATCCGCGAAGCGGGAATGTTCGCCGAGTCGGGCGCAAAGCTGCCGCCGGGTGTCGGCACGCGCACACCGCAAGATGTCGCCGACGCGGTAGTGAGCGCGATCGAGCGCAACCGCGGCGAGGTCGACGTCGCGCCGCTCACGCTGCGTCTGGGATCGACCTTCTCCGGTGTGGCGCCCGAGATCGCCGCCACCTTCACCCGCAAGATGGGCGGGGACAAGATCACGGCCTCGCTGGCCGCGGGGCAGCGCGAGAAGCGCTAGCGGACACGGCGCCTCAGAAGAGCCGTTCCTGCGCTGGAGCTGCTCCGTCGCGCAGCTCGATTGGCGGCTCAGGGCGATGATCTTCGAGCACACGCTGCGCGACGCGACGGAACGGCCCCGGGGCTCCTCTGCGTACCAATGCCGCAAGGCGCTTTCGTTCCTCGACCGGCGCGTAGGCACCGCGCCGGTACAGCTGCTCATAGCGCGGCAGCAAGTCGGGGCGCTGTTCAGTCAGCCACTGCATGAACAAGCCCTTCACCTCGCCACGTAGATGCAATGCAATGCCGCCGATGCTGGTGGCGCCCGCAGCAATCGCGGCTTCCAGCAGGGGCTCCACCTGATGCGGCGCATCGTTTATGCCCGGCATCAGCGGTGCGATCAGCACGCCGGTCGAGATGCCGGCCCGGTTGAGCTCGGCGACGGCCTCAAGCCGAGCCCGCGGGCTGGGCGTATGCGGCTCGGTCGCACGCCACGCCTTCTCGTCAAGGGTCGGAATGGAGAGGCTGGCGCTGAACTCGGCGCGCTGCGCAATCTGGAGCATCAGCGGCAGATCCCTGAGCAACAGCGGCGACTTGGTCAGCACAGAGCACGGGTTTGCGGCATCTCTCATCGTCTCCCAGATCCCCACCATCAGCCTGTAGCGGCCCTCGACCCATTGATACGGGTCGGTGTTCGTGCCGAGCGCAACGTGCTCGCCCTCCCACGACGAGCGCCCAAGCTCGGCGCGCAGCACCTCTGGCGCGTTGACCTTGACGACTATCTCGCGCTCGAAGTCACGACCAGCGTCGAAGTCCAGGTACTTGTGGGTGGGACGAGCGAAGCAGTATGCGCATGCATGACTGCAGCCCCTATAGGGATTGATGGTCCACCGAAACGGCATCCGCGAGGCGGCGGGCACTCGGTTCAGAATCGAGCGGGCTCGAACCTCGTAGAAGCGGGTCTGAAGCGCCTCGGGCGCGTCGAAGTGGCGTACGACCGCCTCGTCGCGATATCCCGGCAGGCGCCGCTGCTCGGCGCCGCTGAAGGTGAGGTTGCTCCAGCGCACGAACATATGTTCGCACAAGGTAGGGATGGCACATCGCCCCCGTCAGGGGGCCGCCACGTCTGCGTTTATGCCTCCGCCCCAGCCCGTGCAAGCAACCGTTCGTCGCCAGCCAGCGTCTGACTCGTGACCGAGGCGATCTCCACCTGAGCCATTTCGCCGGGCACGGCCAGTCCAGCAAAGTTGACGACCTTGTTATGGCGCGTGCGCCCCCGCAGCTTCTCCGGATCGGTGCGCGAGGGACCTTCGACCAGCACCTCGACGGTGCGCCCGATGAAGCGCGCCGCCCGCTCCTGGGCTTGCCGCTGAACGACCTGGACCAGCGCTTCCAGCCGCCTAACCTTCTCCGGATGCGGCACCGCCTCAGCGGTCATCTCCGCCGCCTCGGTGCCGCGACGCGGCGAGAAGATGAACGTGAAGGCGCTGTCGTAGCCGACCTGCTCGACGACCTCGAGCGTCTGCTGGAAGTCCGCCTCGGTCTCGCCTGGGAACCCGACGATGATGTCGGTGGAGAGCGCGACGTCCGGCACGTGCTCTCTGATCATCGCGACCCGGTCGAGATAGCGCTCGCGCGTGTAGGTGCGCCGCATCGCCTTCAGGATCCTGCTGGAGCCCGACTGCAGTGGCAGGTGGATGTGCTCGCAAAGGCTGCCTAGCTCGGCGTGCGCACGGATCACGTCCTCGCGCATGTCCTTGGGGTGCGGGCTCGTATAGCGGACGCGCTCGATCCCCTCCACGGCGTCGATCGCCGCCAGCAGCTCGGCGAAGCTGTGCGGCCCGCCGTCTGTGCGCAGGTCGCGGCCGTAGGAGTTGACGTTCTGGCCGAGCAGCGTCACCTCCTTGACGCCCTCCGCGGACATCAAATGCGCCTCGGCCACGAGCTCGGCGAATGGCCGCGAGACCTCGCGTCCGCGGGTGCTCGGCACGATGCAGTAGGAGCAGCGGCAGTTGCAGCCGACGCTGATCTGCAGCCATCCCTGGAAGGGCCGCTCGCGGTGAGCCGGCAGGCTGCCGGTGAAGCCCTCGAACTCGAAGTAGCCCTGTGCGGTGAGCGAGTCGCTGGTGAGGAACTCCGCGAGCTTGTGCACCTGGCCCGGGCCAAAGGCCACGTCGACAAATGGGAAGCGCTCGAAGACCTCCTCCTTGACCGACTGCGCCCAGCAGCCGCCAACGCCGACCACGCGCTCCGGGTCTTCACGCTTCAGCCGCTTGGCGTGGCCGAGATGGGCGATGAAGCGGCTGTCAGCCGTCTCCCTGATCGAGCAGGTGTTGAACAGGATCAGATCGGCCTCGTCGGGGGCAGCGGCCTCTCTGTAGCCAAGCGACTGCAGCATGCCCTTCATCCGCTCGGAGTCGTGCTCGTTCATCTGGCAGCCGAAGGTGGTGAGATGAAAGCTCTTCACGTCTCCGAAGGGTAGCCGTATCGCACTGCCGCGACCACGCCACCGGTGCCGAGGCACACTCCGCGAACACAGTGACCTAGCCGAGCAGAAATCGAGAAACCCAGGTTGCGCGCGGCAACTACCCTGACTGCCATGTGCCTCGAACACCGACTGATCGAAGGACCTGCCATGACCTCCATCGAGTCCGTCACTCTCGAAGTGCCCGACCCTGCCGCCGCCAGTACCTTCTACACCGCCGCCTTTGGCTTGGACACGCAGATCAACCTACGCGCCTCGGAGCCACCCACGACCGGCTTTCGTGGGTTCACGCTGTCGCTCGTGGTCTCCCAGCCGGCCACGGTCGACGCGCTGATCGGCCCGGCCCTCGACGCCGGAGCCACGCCGCTGAAGCCGGTTGCGAAGAGCCTCTGGGGCTATGGCGGCGTCGTAGAGGCCCCAGACGGGGCAATCTGGAAGGTCGCGACCTCCTCGAAGAAAAACTCCGGTCCAGCGACTCGGCAGATCGACCAGATCGTGCTCCTGCTGGGAGTCGCAGACGTTGCCGCGAGCAAGCGATTCTACGTTGGCCGCGGGCTGACGGTGGGCAGAAGCTTTGGCAGCAAGTACGTCGAGTTTGCCGGCCCGGCGGGAAGCCTCAAGCTGGCCCTCTACAAGCGCCGCGCCCTGGCCAAGGATGCGGGCGTCTCCCCGGAGGGCAGCGGGTCACACCGGATCGTCATCGGCAGTGATGCGGAGCCGTTTACCGACCCGGATGGGTTCGCATGGGAGGCTGCATAGGTCCGCCGCAGGCGAAGTACGACCACTGGCCGCACCTGAGCGCGGCCAGTGTCCGTCGCGAGTCAGAGGCTTAGGCCGCCCGCTGCACGGCAGCCGGCGCGGATGCCTCCACCGCCTGCACAGCGTCCTGGGCCGGCGGGCGCTCGATCGGCGTGACCTTATCGGCGCCTATGCCGAGCGCGGCGTAGATCTTGGCCTCGACCTGCCTGGCTATTTCCGGGTGCTCGTCCAGGAACGCCTTGGCGTTGTTGCGACCCTGGCCGAGCCTTTCCTCGCCGTAGGAGAAGAAGGAGCCGGACTTAGTGACGATGTTCTCTTCGATGCCGAGGTCGATCAGGCAGCCGGAGGTCGAGATGCCACGGCCGAACTCGATGTCGAACTCGGCCTGCCGGAAGGGGGCGGCAAGCTTGTTCTTGACGACCTTCACCCGCACCCGGTTGCCGACCGCCTCGGTGCCGTCCTTGAGCGTCTCGATGCGGCGGATATCAAGGCGCTGGGAGGCGTAGAACTTCAGCGCGCGACCGCCGGGCTGGGTCTCCGGGGAGCCGAACATCACGCCCACCTTTTCGCGGATCTGGTTGGTGAGGATGCAGAGCGTGCTGGTCCGGTTGAGGTTCCCGGCGAGCTTGCGCATCGCCTGGGACATCATCCGCGCCTGGGCGCCTACGGTCTGGTCACCCATCTGGCCCTCCAGCTCTACCTTGGGGGTGAGCGCCGCGACCGAGTCGATCGCCACCACATCCACGGCGCCGGAGCGCACGAGCATGTCGGCAATCTCCAGGGCCTGCTCGCCGTAGTCAGGCTGAGAGACCAGCAGCTCGTCGATGTCCACGCCGATCGTCTTGGCGTAGAGCGGGTCCATCGCGTGCTCGGCATCGATGAAGGCGCACACGCCGCCGAGCCGCTGGGCTTCGGCGAGCACGTGATAGATCAGGGTCGTCTTGCCGGAGGACTCGGGGCCGAAGACCTCGACGATGCGTCCCTTGGGCACGCCGCCAATGCCGAGCGCGATGTCCAGGGCGAGCGCTCCGGTGGGGATCGCGTCGACACGCACCTGCGCGCCCTCGTCGCCCATCCGCATCACCGAGCCCTTGCCAAACTCGCGCTCAATCTGGCCAAGCGCACCCTTCAGCGCCGCGTCGCGCGCCTTTGCTGCCTTCTCCTGGTCCTGGTCGGTGACGGGCATGACTGGCTCCTCCGGATCGGGTTACCCGGGACAAGCTAGAGGGCGCTCCGGACGGAACAGTTGTTCGTATTGGCTCGCCGACGCGGCGGCCTCAGGCCGCTTGCGCTCTCGGCTCCTCCGGCGCGATCGCGCTGAAGGCAAGCGGCTCGTAGCTTGCGCCCTCCGGAGATAGCCAGGAGCGGTAGAGCACGAGCCGCTGCGGCAGGAAGGCGCGCCTGGGGGTCGGTTCGAGCAGGCGATCGCGCGGCACAGCGCCCTGGCGCAGGCGCGCAACGGTGACATGCGGGCGAAACGCTCGATGGCCGGCGCCGAGGGTCGGCGCCGTCGAGACCAGGCCGGCGGCTCTCAGATCGCCCTCCAAGGTCCAGTGCAGCTCTGCCAGGCAGCTGTCGTCGTCGTGCAGCTCCACAGCGAGCGCACGAGGCCTGCGCGTGGGCAGCCACAGGGGTGCACCGATAGAGACCTCGCCCATCCCCACTGCAGCGCATGATTCCACGACCCCGCAGAGCGGGGCGATCTCCTCCACCGGCCGCGACCCGAGGAAGGAGAGCGTGACGTGCATCGACTCGGCGTCGAGCGTCCTTATGCCGTGCAGCCTGCCGGCCGCGCGATGCTCCGGTCTCGCCCCACGACGCCCGCGGCGCGCCACCGGCTCTGGCGGCTGAGAGGCCGCGGCGCGCAAGGCGCAGCGCGCCCACGAGCTCAGCTCCTGCCTCAGCGCGCTTGGCAGGTCGAGCGCTATGAACAGCCGGGCGGTCGCAGCATGGGACATCCCGCAACTGATGCTAGCCGCCCGATCGGTCGGCGATCGGCCACGCAGATCGGGCCGGTCAGCCGTGGCCGAGCTTCAGGCCTCTCGCGGATGCGGTGGAGCCTCAGCCGATGGTGGCCGGGAGATGGGTGAAGCCGCGCATGCCGGGGTGGCAAAGCCGCTCTGTCGACGCCTGGATCTCGTAGGACGAGACCGCGCGCAGGAACGCCGGTATCGCCAATCGAGCCTCCAAGCGAGCCAACGGAGCGCCGAGGCAGAAATGGATGCCCTCGCCGAAGGCGAGGTGGCGCTGTGACGGCCGCTCGATGTCAAACGTTTCCGCATGCTCGAAATGGCGCTCGTCGCGGTTGGCGGCACCCCATATCAAGATCACATCGGCGTCCTCGGGAATCTCGACATCGCGGACGCGCGCAGCGCCGGTCGTCTGGCGCGCCAGGTACTGGACCGGCGCCTCCATCCGCAGCGACTCCTCGATCACCGCGTCGATTCGCTGCGCCGGCTCGTGCCGCAGCGCCTGCTGGGCCTCGCCGTGCTCAGCCAGCAGATGCAGCGTGTGGCCGATCAGCGACGCGGTGGTCTCGCTGCCGGCGGTGAAGAGCAGCACGGCCATGCCCGGAATCTCCTCACGCCGCGGCGCCCCCTCGGCCTCGCCCGCGACCAGATGCGACATCAGGTCCTCGCCCGGCGCCCGCCGCTTCTGCTCCGCGAGGTCCTCGATATATGCGTGCATCTTGTCCAACGCGGAGACCATGCGCTCCGAAGGCCCGTCGTCACCGAGGTGGCGCGTTTCAAGCTCGATGACCATGTCGTGCACGAGATCGTCATCGGCTGCCGGCACGCCGAGTAGGCGGCAGATCACCCAGATCGGCAACGCCCACGCGAAGTCCTGTGCGATGTCGATCCGCTCGGCGCCCGCCAGCTGCGCGGCCAGCCGATCGACCCGCTCTGCTATCTGGTCTTCGAGCTTGGCGATCTCCTTTGGTACAAAGAACGGGCGCACGACCTTGCGCAGCACGTCATGCCGCGGCGGGTCGGAGTCCAGGAAGTTCCCCACGCCATGAAACTGCCCCGGCAGATCGAGGTCGACGCCGTTGGCGTTGGAGAAGGTCTCCCAGTTTCGCGCCGCCGCCTGCACGTCATCGAAGCGCGTGAGGCACCACACATCGCGGCGCTCGCAGTGGTAGACGGGATGATCGTCCCGCAGGCGTCTGTAGATGTCGTAGAGGTCGTCTTGCTGGGTGTGGACGAGCGGGTCGTAGAGCTCGTGGGGAGCGGTGGCGGGCATATCACCTCCAGGGTTGGCGTGGTCTGACAAAGAGAAACGCGGCAGCCTCAGCCGAGCACGGCGGGTAGATGCATGAAGCCGCGTATGGTGTGGTTGGAGAACCGCTCGATCGGCGCTTCGATCTCGTAGGACGGAATCGCGCGCAGGAACGCCGGCAGCGCGATGCGCGCCTCCAGGCGCGCCAGCGGAGCGCCGAGGCAGAAATGAATGCCCTCGCCGAAGGCAAGATGCCGCTGCGACGGCCGCCCGATATCGAACGCTTCCGCGCGCTCGAAGTGCCGCTCGTCGCGATTGGCGGCACCGTAGATCAGCAGGAGGTCAGCGCCCTCGGGAATCTCGACATCGTGGACGCGCGCCGAGGCGGTCGTCTGACGCGCCAGGTACTGGACCGGCGTGTCCATCCGCAGCGACTCCTCGATCACAGCGTCGATCAGCTCGGCCGGCTCGCGCCGCAGCGCCTCTTGGGCCTCGCCGTGCTCTCCCAGCAACGAGAGCGTGTTGCCAAGCAGCGAAGCAGTCGTCTCGCTGCCGGCGGCGAACAGGAGCACAGTCATGCCGGGGATCTCCTCGCGTCGCGGCGCGCCCTCGGCCTCGCCTGCAACGAGATGAGACATCAGATCCTCGCCTGGCGCGCGCCGCTTCTGCTCGGCAAGATCTTCCGCATAGGACCGAAGCTCGCGCAGCGCCGAGAGCATCGACTCCGTGGGCGCATCGTCGCCGGGACGGCGTGTTTCCATCTTCGTGACGAGGCCGTGCACGAGCTCGTCGTCGCCCGGGGGCACGCCGATCAGCCTGCATATCGCCCAGATCGGCAGCGCCCAGGCGAAGTCTTGCGCGATGTCGATTCGCCCGGCGCCCGCCAGCTGTGCGGTTAGCTGCTCGACGCGCTCCGCTATCTGGACTTCGAGCTTCGCGATCTCCTTCGGCACGAAGAACGGGCGCACGACCTTGCGCAGCACATCGTGCCGTGGCGGGTCTTCCTCGATGAAGTTCCCGACGCCGAAGAACTGCGCCGGCACATCGAGGTCGACGCCGTTGGCGTTGGAGAAAGTCTCCCAGTTGCGCGCCGCCGCCTGCACGTCATCGAAGCGGGTGAGACACCACACATCACGACGCTCGCTGTGATAAACGGGGTAATCGTCCCGCATGCGTCGGTAGATCTCATAGAGATCGTCCTGCGGGGTGTGGTAGAGCGGATCGTAGAGCTCCGGAGCGGCGACGGCGGGCATATCACCTCCAAGGTTGACATGGTGTGACAGAGGGAAACACACCTCAGCGAGATCGAGTCACCGTACCATATGGCAGAGGTCCCACTCAACCTCTGCTGCGCGGCTCCAAGCCGGCTCTCAGGCCGCTTGCACAGCGTCGCGATCGGTGTGCAGCAGCGCCCGCCTGATCAGGTGCATCGCCACGGTGACGGCGCGCTCGCGCACCTCAGGGCGACCGCCCGGAAGCCTCACCGAGCGCGTCAGCGTCCGATCGCCTGGGCCGGCCACGCTCAGCCAGACCAGGCCAACCGGCTTCTCCTGGCTGCCGCCGCCAGGGCCGGCGATGCCGGTCACCCCTACCCCCACATCAGCATCGAGCGCTGTGCGCACGCCCTGAGCCAACGCGGCGGCGACCTGCTCGGAGACCGCGCCGTGAGCGAGGATCAGCTGCTCGGCAATCCTAGCCAGCGAGATCTTCGACTCGTTGGTGTAGACGACCAGTCCGCCGCGCACGTACTCCGAGGAGCCCGGGATATCCGTCAGGCGAGCGGCGAGCATCCCGCCTGTACACGACTCGGCCACTGCGATCGAGCTGCCACGCAGCAACTCCGCAACCTGCTCGTCGATGGTCTGGCCATCGGTCGAGAAGAGCTCGGCGGGGTGCGCGGAGGCGATGAACCTTTGAAAGTCGGCGTAGACCGAGGCATCTGCGTCTCGCAGACGCGTGGTGATCTCGAGCTCACCACGGTGTTGGCAGGTGGTGACCTCGAGCTCGGCCAGCCGCACGCCGTCCCGCTGCGCCTGCCGCAACGTCTGCGCCAACTGTGACTCCGGCACTCCGAACAGGCGCATCGTGCGCACCTGGCCCTGCTCCACGCTGCGCAGCAGTCCGCGCAGCGGCTCCACCTCCCGCGCCGTGGCCCACATCGGCTGCAGCTCCCGCGGCGGGCCGGGCAGCACCACCACGATCGGCCCGTCGGGGTGCGCGGGTGGAATCACCAGTCCCGGCGCGGTGCCGACCGGCTCCAGAATGCCCGCTCCCCGTGGCACGGTCGCCTGCTTGCTGTTGCCTGCCCGCAGCGCCCGCTCATCCACGCCGTGGCGCTGCCGCAGCGGCGCCACGATCTGCTCGATGCGGGCTTCCAGGCCGGTGTCGGTGAACAGCTCCAGGCCGAGGTGGCGAGCCACCGTCTCGACGGTGAGGTCGTCTGCTGTTGGACCCAGACCACCGCTGGTGATGATCAGCTGCAGGCCCTGGCCCTCCATCAGCGCGAGCCCCTCTTGGATGTCTGAGGGGCGATCGCCGACTATCAGGATCTCCGCCGCCTCCACGCCAAGCGCGTAGAGCTCGCGCGAGAGCCACGGGCCGTTTCGATCGGTGACGGCGCCGGAGAGCACCTCCGTGCCGGTGACCAGGATGCCTGCGCGGATCATGCGCAGGTGGGTCCGCGGCCGGCCGCCAGCAGGGTCGTGCCGTGCGGGCCTATCGCATAGCCGATCGCACTGGTCGACGCCGGCACCCTCATGGCCGCTCCGTTCACAGTCAGACTCACCGACGCGTTGCCGAGCGTGACTTCAAAGCGCTTTGCGTGGAAGGGCCCGCTGCGCTGCCCGGCCTGCAGATCCACGCCGGGAATCAGCTTCTGCTGGGCGCCGTTTATGAGGCACACCCAGACCGGAGCCGTGGCCTGCAGCGAGACGCTCACTTCTTCGCCGGCTATGGCGTTCTGGCCAGGACGGACGCGGTGCGGCAGGTGCGAATGGCGCTGGTTGCTCGTCTGATGGCTTCCCGCATGCTGGCCAGATCCAGCCGTTTTCTTGGGCGAGGAGCCGCGGGTCAGCAGACCGACTACCAGGATCACGATCAGCAGACCGATCAGGCCCACGGTCACCATGTAGCCGCGCGATGGCCCTGCGCCCGACGGAGCGCTACCCATATCGCCACCGGGACGCGCTTGGCGTCGCTGATGGCTGATCGGCTGCAGCTCCTGCTCGCCAGGATGCTCGAAGTTGACTCGATATTCTTCAACCAGCGCCTTGCCGTCCAAGCCAAGCGCGGTTGCGTAGGTGCGCAGGAAGCTCTTGATGAAAGTCGGGCCTGGGAGCAGATCCCACTCTTCGTTCTCGAGCGCCCGCAGGTAGCGCGCCCTGATCTTCGTCTGAGCCTCGATCTCAGACACGTCGATACGCGCGCGCATTCGCGCTTCGCGCAGCGTTGCACCGATCTCGGGCATATCCGCACAGAAGGCTAATGGTTAACCGGCCGCAAGGCGCACCGATAAACCGCCTGCAAGCTTGCGCTCAGACCTGCGAGGAAGTCTCCGCCAGCGCGGCGAGCACGCGTGGCACGTCGGCCTCGGTGATCAGCACCTGCCGCGGCTTGGAGCCTTCATAGCCGGAGATCACGCTGCGGCGCTCCAGCATGTCGATCAGGCGGCCGGCGCGTGTGTATCCCAAGCGCAGCCGGCGCTGCAGCATCGAAGTGGAGGCGGTCTGCATCTCGGCCACCAGGCGGATCGCGTCGGAAAGCAGCGGATCCTCGTTGGGATCGAGCTCGTCTGAGGACTCGCCGCCCTCCGTGCCTGCCGGCTCGACCTCCTCCAACAGCTCCTCACGCAGCTCCGGCTCTCCCTGCTTTCTCCACATCTCCGTCAGCTTGGCGATCTGCGCCTCGTCGATGTATGCGCCCTGGATGCGCTGCAGGCGCGAGCTTCCCACCG
Organism: Solirubrobacteraceae bacterium; assembly: GCA_036008645.1. Taxonomy (GTDB): domain Bacteria; phylum Actinomycetota; class Thermoleophilia; order Solirubrobacterales; family Solirubrobacteraceae; genus Palsa-744. Next base: position 5,303 of record DASYNI010000025.1, on the reverse strand, counting down.
GCGAGAAGAGCATGTCGCCCTGCCCTAGCAAGGACTCGGCGCCGTTCTGGTCCAGGATCACGCGCGAGTCAGTCTGGCTGGAGACCGCAAAAGCGATACGCGAGGGCACGTTGGCCTTGATCATGCCCGTGATCACGTCCACGCGCGGGCTCTGGGTGGCAAGCACGAGATGGATGCCCACGGCACGCGCCTTCTGCGCCAGGCGGATGATCGAATCCTCCACGTCGGCGGGCGCAACCATCATCAGGTCCGCGAGCTCGTCGATCACGCAGAGGATGTATGGCAGCGGCGGCTCCTCTCGCTGCTCGCGCGCGCGGTTCAGCTCGATCAGGCTGCGCGTGCGCGCAAGCGACATGATCCCGTAGCGCTGCTCCATCTCGCGCACGAGGTTCTGCAGCGCGTTGGCGGCCATCTTCGGGCTCGTGATCACCGGAGTGAGCAGATGCGGGATCGACTCATAGTGGTTGAGCTCCACCTGCTTGGGGTCCACCAGCACCATCCGCACTTCGTGCGGGGTGGCGCGCAGCAGCACACTTGAGAGCATCGCGTTGATCGCGCCCGACTTGCCGGCGCCGGTGGTGCCTGCGACCAGCAGATGCGGCATCTTGGCCAGGTCGGCCCCGATCGCCTTGCCCGCGATGTCCTTGCCCAGCCAGACAGTGAGTGGTGACCAGTCCTCCGGCGGCTGCTGGAAGACGTCGCCGAGACGGACTATCCGCCGCTTGGCGTTTGGCACCTCCACCCCAACCGCCTGCTTGCCGGGGATCGGCGCAAGGATGCGGATGTCGGTCGCCGCCAGCGCATAGGCGAGGTCGTCCTTAAGTTGCGCGACCTTGCCCACCTTGATGCCGGGCGCCAACCGCAGTTCATAGCGGGTGATGTGCGGCCCTGCGACAGTGCCGATCACCTTGGCCTGCACCCCGAAGTGGCCGAGCGCCTCCACAAGGGAGCCGGCGGTCTTCTGCTGGCCGGCAACGTCCGGCGCGGACTGGTCTGCTGCCGAGCGCGAGAGCACCTTCGTGGGCTCGGGCATCTTCCAGACAAAATCGGGGTCGCCGGTGACCACCTCGCGCAGGCGACCCTGCGGCGTCAGGCTCTCGGGGTCGATGGCCAGCTGCGCGTCGCGATCGGGCTTGCCAGGCGTGGACTCGACCTCGGGTTCATGCACCGGCCCATCCGGCGTGGCGTGCGCTTCGCTTTGCGCCTCCTCGGGCTCGTCCTGCCCCCACGGATCGGTGTCGGGGGTGATGCCATCCAGTGACGGCGCCTCCACGTGAGTGGCGCGCACGATCAGCTTGTCGGGCTCGGGGTCGGGCGGCGCCAGCTCTTGGGCGTCCTGCTCGTCGCCGCGGCGCGCGGTTGGCCATCCCTCAGCCTCGACCGGCAGCACCCCCCGCCGCTGATCGAGCGTGGCCTGCTGTCCGGCCGGGCGCTCCCGTTCACTTGATGCCATCCGCCGGACGACCCGCGTGGTGTCGATCAGCCCACCGCCCGCCGTGCGCAGCACCGTTGCGATCGAGGCGCCGGTGAGTAGGACCAAGCCGACGATCAGCAGGAACACGACGAGGATGTCCACGCCCACCTGCTGCACCAGCCGATGGGTTACTTCGTAGATCGCCTGGCCGAAGACACCGCCGCGGTGCTCCAGGAAGCTCGCCGACCAGTGCGAGCCGGCTGCGCGCTGACCGTCGTTAATGCCGAGGGTGCCCGCCGCCAGCGCAAGCACGATCGCCGCAAAGAGACAGATGGAGCCGGTCCGCAGTGGCTTGGTCGGCGGCATCAAGGGTGTGCAGAGCAGCACCCCGCCCGCGGCGATCGCGGCGGCAGGCGCCAGGATGCGCGCGCCACCGACGATGAAGCCGAACGCGGCGGAAAGCGCTTTGCCTGCGCTGCCGCCGTTCCAGCCACCATAAAGAACGAATCCGAGAAACACACCGACGGCAAGCAGGGCGAGCCCCAGCACGTCGCGCTGACGCTGATCCAGGACGGGCAGGCGCGGGACGCCGCCACTGAGCCCGAGCCAGCCAATCAAGCGCTCGGCCGGCGTGCGCTTGCGGGCACGACCACGACCGCGGACAACGCCGCGCGCGCCGCCTCGTGCGGTGCTTCTTCGCTTCGTGCTGGCTGACATCCTCTGCGTGAGCTTCGACGCCTGAGGCCCGGCCCCTGCCTTACCATCGCTTTACTGGGCCTGTGTACACATTGTTGCGAGCATGACCGACTACGCCCGATCCCCAAGAGTGCTCGTCGTCGAGGACGACGAAGACATCGCCCAGGCGCTCCAGCGCTCGCTGCGCATGGAGGGCTACGACGTGCGCATCGCCGGCGACGGACAGGTCGCGCTGGAGCAGGGCCGCTCCTTTGCGCCGGACCTCGTAATCCTCGATCTCGGCCTGCCGCAAATCGACGGCATCGACGTGGCCAAGACGCTGCGCGAGTCAGACGACGTCCCGATCCTGATCCTCACCGCGCGGGACGCGCTGGAGTCCCGTGTCGAGGGTTTGGACGCGGGCGCGGACGATTACCTGGTCAAGCCGTTCGAGCGCCAGGAGCTGCTGGCGCGCATGCGAGCGCTGCTGCGGCGGCGCCCGCCGCGCGGCTCGGCACCGTTGAAGGTCGGCGACCTTTCGCTCAACGTGGACACGCACGAAGTCATGCGCGGCGAGCGGATGATCGAGCTGACCCAGCGCGAGTTTGAACTACTCGAGTACCTGATGCGAAACGAGCGGATCGTGATCTCCCGCCAGCGACTGCTGGACGAGGTGTGGGGTTATGACCCCTTCTCGACCACCAACACGATCGAGGTGTTCGTCTCGAACCTGCGCCGCAAGCTGGAGGCCGAGGGCGAGCCGCGGCTGCTGCACACAATCAGAGGAGCCGGCTACGTCCTTCGCGCGTAGGCTGCGCGACGCCGGGGAGCGCTGCCAGGCGGCGTTCGACCGCCTGCCGATACGCACGCGTCTGGCGGCGGTGTCGGCGCTGCTGACCTTCGTCATCCTGTTCTCCTTCGCGCTGGTGGTAGGAGCGCTGACGATCCACCGGATTCGGTCGGATTTCTACGGGGAGGTCGAACGAGCCGGCACAAGGCTGCCGGGAGAGCTCCGATTTCAGATCGTCACCAACTCGAGCGGCGAAAAGTCACTGCAGATCTCGCCTTCGCTGCAGACGGTGGCCACAGATCAGTCAGCTGTGGTGAAAGTGTTCGGCGTGAGCGGGCAGCTCGAACAAGCGCCGGCGCGGGCTCCTTCCCTCGGCGAGCCGAACATCAAAGAGCCGGTCACGGCGCACGGCTATCTCGTCGTCAGTCACGCGGTCTCCCTCTACCGCAACGGCATCCCGGAAGGCGAACTGATTCTTCAGTACGCAAGGCCTCTCTCAGCGATCGACTCGACTATCGCCCGGGTGGAGCTGCTGCTCGTGCTCGGTGTGCTCGCCGGTTCGGGCCTTGCTCTGCTCGCGGGGGCAGTGATCGCCCGCCGTGCGATGTACCCGATCGCGCAGCTGACGAGCACCGCCGCTGAGATCGCGCGCACCCGCGACCCTTCGCTGACCCTCCCGCAGCCGCAGGCCGAAGACGAGGTGGGCGAACTGGCGCACACGCTGCAGGGGATGCTCCACGAGCTCGACTCCGCGCATACCGAAACCGAAGCGATGCTGGATCGCCAGCGCAGGTTCGTCGCGGACGCCTCGCACGAGCTGCGCACGCCGCTGACCAGCGTGCTCGCCAATCTGGAGCTGCTTGCCGAATCGCTACGGGGCGAAGAGGCTGACGCAGCCCGGTCCGCGCTGCGCTCTTCTCAGCGCATGCGACGCCTTGTCGCCGACCTGCTGCTGCTTGCGCGTGCTGACGTTGGCCGCGTGGTCAAGCGCGAACGCGTCGATTTGGCTCAGGTCGCGATCGAGGCAGCGGCCGAGCTCGGCCCAATGAGCGCCACGCACGAAATCTCGCTCGACGTCAAGCCAGCGAGCGTGCAGGCTGCACGCGACGAGATCATGCGAGTCGCCATCAATCTGATCGAGAACGCTGTGCGCCACACGCCGCCCGGCACAGAGATCCGGGTGCTGACCCGCTCGCCCGGCGCCGGCCGGGCTCAGCTGGTTGTCGAAGACGACGGCCCCGGGGTGCCCGCACGTCTGCGCGGCAGCCTCTTCGAACGTTTCGTGCGGGGCGCAGGCGATCGCGGCGGATCGTTCGGCCTTGGCCTTGCGATCGTCAAGGCAGTCGCCGAGTCCCACGGCGGCAGCGTGCGCGTGGAAGAGGTGCACGCCGACCGCGAGCCGCGCGGCGCGCGTTTCGTGGTCGAGTTGCCGAGCGCCTCAGACCTCCACGACGACAGGAAGGACCATCGGCCTTCGGCGCAGTCGGTCGTAGACCAGCTTGGCTAGATCGTCGTGCAGCATCTGCTGAAGCAGATCGATCTCGCGAATGCCCTCCTCCGCGGCGGCCCGCTGCAGCGTCTCGCGCGCCGCCTGCCTGATCTCCTCCACCAGATCCCCCGCCTGATCGAGGAACGGCACGCCGCGGAAGATCACCTCCGGGTCGGCGACCGAGCTGCCGTCCTGTTCGGCGATCGTCACCACCACGACGAAGATGCCGTCGGCGGAGAGCATCCGCCGGTCGCGCAGCGCCACATCGGCCACGTCGCCGATCTCCACTCCGTCGACGAAGATCATTCCGGAGTGCTCGCGCTGACCAAGGCGTGCGCCGCGCTCGTCGATCATCAGCGGCAGTCCGTTATCGGCCTGGAAGACGCGCTCGGGGTTGATGCCGACCGCCTCGGCCAGCTCGGCGTGCATCCGCAGGCGCTTGAAGTCGCCGTGCATCGGCATCACGTAACGCGGCTTGACGAGGTTCAGCATCAGCTTGATCTCCTCGGCGTGGCCGTGGCCTGAGGCGTGGACGGGCGCCTCGCGCGTGGTGATCACGTCGCAGCCGATGTGGTAGAGGCGATCGATCGTCTCGTTAACCGCGCGCTCGTTGCCAGGCACCGGCGTGGCTGAGAAGACGACGGTGTCGCCGTCCTTGAGCTGCACCTGGGGATGGTCGCGGTAGGCCATCCGCCGCAGCGCCGAGAGCGGCTCGCCCTGGGAACCGGTCGAGATGATGATCACGCGGTCGTCGCGGAAGTCCTCGATCTCGCGGGCCGGGATGATCAGCCCCTCCGGCACGTCGATGTGGCCGAGCGCGCCGCCGATCGCGACGTTCTTGCGCATCGAGCGACCGACCAGCGCGACCTTGCGCTCGAGCGCCGCGGCGGCGTCGATGACCTGCTGGACGCGGTGGATGTTGGAGGCGAAGCTGG
>DASYNI010000024.1:0-2334 GCA_036008645.1 Solirubrobacteraceae bacterium | reverse complement strand
AGCGTCGCCGGCTGCCGCCTTGCACTCGAGCACGCGCAGCATGGTGGTGTCGCGCGGGCGTTCGAGGTGATCAACCAGATCGTCGAGACGCGCTGCCAGGCCATCGGTCTCGATCTGCATCGTAGCGAGTTGTGCCCGCAGCGTTGGCAGGCTCTCGCCGAGGCTCTGGCCGAGGTGCTCGAAGCGCGCCGTCTTCAGATGTGTGGCGGTCGCCGCGACAGCTGCCCGGCACAGACCCAGGGACACCGCCGCTGAGCCGAGGTTGAACAGGGGCAATACCACCTGCAGCATGGCCGCGAAGCCCGCGCCGTCCTCAGTGAGCTGTTGTGCAAACGGCACGGCGCAGTCCTCGAGTCCCATCGGTGCCGAAGCATTCGCTCTCAGTCCGAGTCCGTCCCAGGGGCCCGCGATCGATAGGCCCGGTGCGCCGGATGAAACGAGATAGAGCGTTGAGTCGGTCGGCCCTTTCCCGTCGGGCGCGAGCGATGAGACCACGTAGCTTTGCGCGTGCCCCGCGCTCGTGACCCACGATTTCCTGGCAGTCAGGTATACACCAGCGCCATTGCGGCGCGCGCGAGAGAGCGGGGCCCAGAAGTGGCTGCGCGAGCCGGCCTCGCTGAATGCGAGTGTGGACAGATGCCGGCCGGCCGCTATCTCCGTCAGTGTCGGCGTGACGGTGGCGCCGGCGCGCGCCGCAGCGATGGTCGCGGTGGCACAGACGTGCATCAGATAGACCATGGCTACCGAGGCGTCCGCCTGGGCCAGCGTCTCGACAACGGCTGCGAAAGTACGGGGCCCGAGCGCAGCGCCGCCCACCTCAGCGGGCAGCGTCAATCCGAGGAGGCCGGCGGGACCGAAGGCCGCGACCGCCTCGACCGAAAATCGGCCTTCCTTGTCGTTCTGCCGGGCCGCGGGCGACAGCACGCGCTCGGCCACTTGCTTTGCATTCGACACCGCCGTGTCATGATTCATGGCATTTCCCCGAATTTTTCGAGAGACCGGGTTAGACGAGTCCTCACGTGAGCACGTTGAGCCACCGACTGGACATGCCACCGCCGCTCACGCGCCGGCGCGCAGTGCGTTCCACGATGACCGCATCAAATCCCAGACTCCTCCCGTATCGATGCAGTGTGAAGATCACCTGCAGCACGAGCAGGAAGAAGTAGGTCCATGGCCACTCGCCCTGGGCGTTGTACAGGCCGAGCCACAGATTCAGAACCTGCAGCGCCCCGATCAGACCCCATAATCGCACGAAGACGCCGAGCATGAGCGACACCGCGGTCAGCACCTCGAGGCTGTAGACGAGGGGTGCGAAGAGATAGAAATGCGGCAGCACGATGTGATTGACGAAGTCCGCCTGCAGCGGGATCGAGGCCGATTCGCCCATCCGCGTCATCCAGTAATGGAGACCGCTGTTCGTCGGGTCACTCGGATTGTCGGTGTACAAAGGCGGCAGCTTCCAGAGAGTCTGCTGCCACCACATCGAGCCGATAAGGAGACGGCACAGCCAGTCGCCGACGTTGCGCCACGAGCGCTGGCTCGGAATGTTCCTCCAGGCATAGACGGCAATCACAATGCTGCCAAGGAGCAGCAGCCAGTAGAGGGCCGTTGTGAAGGCGGGTTGAACCAGGAAGTGCAGCACATCGGAGAGTGGATTGGGTTTCATGATTTTTCCCGCGCGCCTCGATCGCGCAACTTGGTCGAATGGCCGCCATGCTGCCGTTCGAATGCCACGCGCGCAAAGGTGAGGCCGATGCGCAGCGCGGCTTTGAGCGTCCCCATGACGGTGCCCGATACCTTGGAAGCGCCTCCCAGACGGCGTCGATGCGCGACCGGCACCTCGAGGATGCGCAGCCCGGCACGAGCCGCGCGCATCTGCATCTCGAGGTTCCAGCCGTAAGTCATCTCGCGCATACCAAGCTGATCGAGGGCTTCGCGGCGGATGGCGCGGAAGGCGCACATGTCGGTATAGGCAACGCCGTAGAGCAGACGCGTCAGCGCGCCGGCACCGTAGCCAGCTGCGATCTGCAGCGCGTTCATGCTGCCGGGCTCGCGCTCGCCACGGGTGCGCGTGCCGATCACGAAGTCGTGCGTGCCAGATAGGATGGGCGCGAGCAGCGTCGGCACGAACTCGGGTCGATCGCTGCCGTCGCCGTCGAGAAATACGATGACGCTACAGTCACGCGTCGCCCAGGCGCCGGCTGCGCAAGCGCGGCCATAGCCGCGCCGCGGCTCCACGATGACACGCGCGCCCGCATCGCGGGCGCGTTCGACGGTCCGATCTTCACTGGCGCTGTCGACGACGATGACCTCATCGACCGCATCGCGCGGGAT
>DASYNI010000023.1:0-3049 GCA_036008645.1 Solirubrobacteraceae bacterium | reverse complement strand
TCGTTGATGTCGGAGAGCGTGAGCCCCTGCGCGCTCGCCTTCTCGCGATCGACCGAGATTCGGTACTGGGGCTCGTCGTCGAGCCCGTTGGCGCGCACGTGGGCGAGGAGCGGATCCTTCGCCGCGAGGGCGAGCAGCTGGTTGCGCGCCTGCATGAGGGCCGCGTGGCCGAGGCCGGTCTTGTCGATAAGCTCGAAGTCGAAGCCTGTCGCATTACCGAGCTCGAGCGCCGCCGGCGGGGGGAAGCCGAAGACCAGCGCTTCCTGCGTGCCGGCAAAGTGATGGTTGAAGCGCGCGGCGATTTGCTGAACGCGGTTGCGCTTGCCCGGCCGTTCCTCCCAGGGTTTCAGCGGCACGAACGCGAGACCGGCGGTCTGTCCATGGCCGCCATAGCTGTAGCCGCTCACCACGAACACCCCCTCGACGGCCTGCTTCTCCTCGGTCAGGAAATAACGGGTGACGTCATCAAGCACGCTGAGCGCGTGAGAGTCGGTCGCGCCCGGCGGAGCCGTCACCTGCACGAACATGAAACCCTGGTCCTCCTCCGGCAGGTATCCGCCGGGGAGGCGCAGATAACCGAGTGCTGCGAGGGCGGCCACGATGAGTAGCGCGAGGAGCGCCCGTGCGGGGCGCCGGGTGATTCTCGACACCTGCTGGCCGTAACGTGTCTGGCTGCGCGTGAACCAGGTGTTGAACCAGCCGAAGAAGCCGCGCCGCTGCGTCGTGCCGTGCTCGGGGCGCTTGAGGAGCGTGGAGGTCAGGGCGGGCGTGAATATCAGGGCGACCAGCACCGACAGGATCATCGAGGAGACGATCGTGATGGAGAACTGCCGGTAGATCACTCCGCCCGATCCACCGAAGAAAGCCATCGGCACGAACACCGCCGAGAGGACGAGCGCAATGCCGACGAGGGCGCCAGTGATCTGCTCCATCGACCGCTTCGTCGCCTCTTTCGGCGAGAGATGCTCCTCCTCCATGACGCGCTCGACGTTCTCCACCACGACGATCGCATCATCGACCAGAAGCCCGATTGCGAGCACCATGCCGAAGAGCGTCAGGCTGTTGATCGAGTAGCCAAAGGCTGCGAGCACCGCAGTGGTGCCGAGCAGTACGACCGGGATCGCGATCGTCGGAATGAGTGTCGCACGCACGTTCTGCAGGAACAGCAACATCACGAGGAAAACGAGCCCGATCGCCTCGGCGAGCGTCTGCATCACGTCTTTCACCGAGTGCCTGACGAAGGGCGTGGTGTCGAGCGGATAGACGACCTTGAGCCCTGGCGGGAAGGTCGGCGCGAGCCCCGTGATCACGGCCTTCACCCCTGCGACAGTTGCGAGCGCGTTCGCGCCGCTTGCCATCTTGATTACGAATCCCGCCGCCGGATCCCCGTTCCATTTGGGGATCGTCTGGTAGTTCTCGCCGCCGAAGTTGATGCGCGCCACATCGCGCAGCCGCACCTGGCTACCGTTGGCCTCGACGCGCAGCAGGATCTCGCCAAACTGCTCCGGCCTCTGCAGGTAGGTGGGACCGATGATCGTGGCATCCAGTTGCTGCCCGGCGACCGCCGGCTCCCCGCCGAGCTCGCCGGAGGCGACCTGGATGTTCTGCGCCTTAATGGCATTCGCGACATCGACCGAGGTCAGGCCGTAGTTGTCGAGCTTCGCCGGGTCGAGCCAGATGCGCATGGCGTACTGCGCGCCGAACAGCTGGAAGTTGCCTACTCCCGGCGCGCGGCTCACCGGATCCTGCACGTGCGAGGCGACGAAGTCGGCAATGTCGGCCGCATTCATGCTGCGGTCGGTTGAGACGAAGGCGACCGCCAGGAGGAAGTTCTTGGCCGACTTTGCGACCTGCACACCCTGCTGCTGTACCGCGGGAGGCAGGCGCGGCAGCGCGAGCTGCAGCTTGTTCTGCACCTGGACTTGCGCGATGTCCGGATTCGTACCCTGCGCAAAGCTCAGCGTGATGGTGATGCTGCCGTCCTTGTCGCTCTCCGAGGACATGTAGAGCAACCCATCGAGGCCGGTCATCTGCTGCTCGATCGGCTGCACCACGGTGCCCTCGACCGTCTCGGCGGAGGCGCCAGGGTAAGTGACGGTGATTGCCACCGCGGGTGGGGCGAGCGGCGGAAACTGCGCGACCGGGAGGTTCAGGAGCGCCAGTACTCCGGCCATCACCATGAGGATGGCGAGCACCCACGCAAAGATCGGTCGGTCGATGAAGAAACGGGCCATGAGACTCCCTCGAAGGGTTGGAACTTTGATCTAGGGTGCTTCAGCGCGCGGCGAGCTCGTGCTTCGAGTGCTCGGCGGCGCCCTCGTGCGCGGTGACCTGCGGGCGCGCGGACACCTCCATTCCGGGTTTGACTTTTTGCAGGCCGGCCACGATCAGGCGGTCGCCTGCGGCGAGTCCTTTCGTGACGACCCACTCATCTCCGAGCGCCCGATCGAGCTCGACGCTGCGTCTTTCCACTTTGCTGTCGGCGCCGACGATGAGCGCCGTAGCGGTGCCATCGGGGGCGTGAGTAATGCCCTGCTGTGGAGCCAGAATCGCACCCTCACGCACGCCTTCCTCGATGGTTGCGCGCACGAACATGCCCGGCAGCAGGAGACCTTGAGAGTTGGGGAAGATCGCGCGCAAGGTCACAGAGCCTGTGCCCTGATCGACCGTCACCTCGGAGAACTCCAGTATCCCCGCAGACTCATACGGACTGCCGTCTTCGAGGAGCAGCTTCGCCGGCGCCTGGTTGCGATCGACGCGGCGGATCTGCCCGGCGGCCAGCTCGCGTTTGAACCGCACGAGTGTCGTGCTCGGCTGGGTGAGGTCCACGTACACCGGATCGAGCTGCGTAACGCTGAGGAGACTGGTCGCCTGGTTGGCGGTGACGAGCGCCCCTTCGGTCACTGATGAGCGCCCGGTGCGGCCGCTGATCGGTGAATACACGTTCGTGTAGGCGAGATTGATCTCGGCCGCGCGCACGGCCGCTTCGCCCGACGCGACATCTGCCTCATCCTGCCCCAACGTCGCGACTGCGTTGTCGTAGTCCTGA
>DASYNI010000022.1:0-71090 GCA_036008645.1 Solirubrobacteraceae bacterium | reverse complement strand
CACGGGCGTGATGCTCCTGTTCGTGTTGCTCGTCTCGGTCGGCGAGGAGGTCAACGAGATGCAGCTCGCCGGCTGGATCGGGACGAGCACGATGCACTGGCTCTACATCCCGGGCTGGATGGGCACCTGGTTCTCGCTGTTCAACAACTGGGAGACGTTCATCGGGCAGGGCATTGCACTCGCGCTCGTCCTGGGCTCATATATCGGGGCGCAGTACCTGCGGGTATGGCGCCCGCGCCGCCGCGGCCAGCAGGCAGCGCGGCTGGCCGACCAGATTCCTGATCGGCCAGCCGACATCTCAGTCGGCCAGAGCTTGACCGATGGGGTCCCGGCGATATGAGCCTCCGGGAGCATGTTTCGAAGGACGGTTAATCGGAGCAGAAGACGATCACCAGAGACGCCCAGCCGCACATTGGTTGACATAACATAGACAGCGGGGCGTTGCTGTCTGAAGGGCGTACTATTGTGCTGTCAGCGGGGCGGCGGCGCGTATTGATCCTGGCCGGATTTCGTCGTCGCCCCGTTCGATCTGTCCGCAGGCTGTCGTAGTTTCCTGCCCGTAATGATCCCGGCCAGGATCTACAGCGCAGGGCGCAGGGCTGCAGCGCATGCTTGTGGCCTCGGCTTCCCGGGAGGGTGGGGAGGCGCGTTTCTGTGCGCGTCTCCCCGTGCGTGTTGCTGCCTGGCCCTACTGAAAGGGGCCGGTCGTGGCCATACGCATTCCGGTGGATATTGCTGCAGAGTTCCGAGGTTTGGCTGTAGCAGGACAGTTTCGGTCTAAAGAGACCGGCGAGCTCGTCGACATCCCGCCGAAGTACAAGTTCGAGGTCGAGCTCGGCGGCGGTGACGACGTCGAGATGCTGGTGCTGTCTCAGAGTGCGTTGGAGAAGGCGCGGGCAGATTTCCCGCTGGGCTCGCTTCGTCGTGGCGATCGTATCCGCGTCGTTGGTGCTGTTGTGCTGCAGGATCGGGGTAGTGATCGCGATTCCTACTTGTCGGTGTTGCAGATCGATCGGGTCTCTGATGCTGCGGCCAAGCCCGTGGCCGTGAAGTCGTCCTCAGCCAGCTAGGGGCGGTGATGACTGTCTTGTTCTACAGGCGTCGCCGCAGGGTAGTCTGTGGCAGCTGTGCCTTGGATTCTGTGCAGTTTGTCCCGGCTGGTGTCAGAGATGACGAATGGCTTGATTCGCTGCACTGTGAGCGTTGCGGGAGTGTGTACGTTGATGTGAGGCGTCGCGATCGCGCCGCCTCACACTCTTCAGCTGCTCAGGCTCTCGTACAACAGGCGGCTGAGGAGCTGCTCGACCTCGTGGACCTGGTCCCCGATGCTGTAGGCAGTGAAGGTGGCGGTCAGGGGTGCTGTGCGGTCGAGCAGGAGCTCTCGTTCCAGTTGGACGGTGGCAGACCTTATGCGTCGGAGCTGGCGGCATAGGTGTTCTCTGTGCTCGCGTGGCATCAACATCAGACGCCCCAGTTCCTAACTTCTTCGGCGAGTATCTCTCCGGTGGTGTCCCCTAGATCATCAAGGGTTGCCTCTCCGTCTGTGGTCGTCGTGTGGCCGTCCACTGCACAGGTGATTTTGCCGAAGCAGCCGTGTTGGACTCCGTGGTCTTCGATCTTGACAGTAAATAGGTACGTAATGATGTTGTCCTTTCAGATAATTGATTTGTGTGTGGTCCGCGCTAGCGGACTTGATCGCTGCAGAGCCGTAGTCCGGAGGTGTGCGTCAAGTCTCACCCCGTCAGGGGCGCGCAGCGCCATTACCATCAACAAAGCGAAGCGGAGGCTGTGGTAATGGTGGACTTGACGCGCGCCGTAGGCGGAGGCTACGCCGGCACCTGTAGGGTGCTGGCGCTACTCGCTGGAGCGCTGGCTGTGGCGCTCGTTTTGCCTGTCTGCGCTGTTGCTTACGTTATTCCTGAATCGCTCGAAGCAGCGAAGTACGACAAGGTGTGTCCGCCTCGCCCTGCCGATCCGCCTGAAGGTGCTACCGCCTCCGAAATTGACTTGGTGACCATCGCTCAGGAGATCGCCGATTCGTGTTACCGGGCTGAGCAGCGTCTAGAAGAGACGCATGCTGATAGCGAAGCGGTCAAGACCGCTGTCGCAGAAGTTGGCGCGAAGCTGGTTGCGCCGATTAAGACGGTCGTGGAAGGTGAACCTAGCGTGAAGGTGGCTAACCTCTCCGAACAGCCGACTGGCGGCACGGTGGAACTGTCGAGCGAAGCGAAGGCTGCAGTCGATAACTCCGCGCTTAATGCGGGTTTTGTGGTTGGCGGCTTCTTGATCGGTTTGGTTCTTGCTGGTGCGATCTGGCTGATGTTGAGGCCAGGCCAGTGACTCATCTCGCGGCATTTGAAGTCGGATTTGAAGTCGGCCTACTTGCAGCACTGGTCCCGATTCCTGTGCTCTTGGTCGTCATGTTCTGCAAGCGGCATCTGAGTAAACCCTGATGCTGACTGTAGCTCTGCCCACGAGTCAACAGAAAGGAGGTGTCACAAATGAGACGACTCCTCGCTCTCGGCCGCCGTGCCAAGATCGCGGTTGTCGGCATGGCTGTTATGGCGGTGTCGATGGTCTCGGTGGCTGCTGCGGCCGCCACCGAAGAAGCGAAATCCAGCGAAGTAGCGAAACCGATTCTGACCAAGGTCGAAACGGTTTGGGAAGCAAATGCGCCACTGATCTATGCCTTCATCGGGCTGTTGATCGCGATCGCGCTGGTGCTTTTCTTCGCACGCAAACACCTCAAGAAAGCCTGACGAGGCTCTTGAGGACACTCCTGCTTGTCGTCGTTGTCGCGGCCGCGATGGCGACGACAGCAGGAACGGCTAGTGCGATTGAATCGCCTTTCGTCCAGTCCTTCAAATGCAGCCGTTGCAGCTGGACCGAAGACGTCGAAGGTGGTAAGAAGCTCCTTGGCCCATCCGGCGAAACACTCAAGGAGTGGACGGCTGAACAGTGGACAGCTTGGCGGAACGAGGTTGAAGGTATTGCACGCGGTGAGGCTGAAACTAGCCCCGCGGAGGCAAGTATCGCCGCCGAGGTGCCTGGCATCACTCGCGGCGAGGCTGAAGACGCCGCAAACGTCGTAAATGACGCGCGAGAAGCTGGTGGTGGACTCGGCTCTGACATTAGCAGTACTCTCGATTTCGCAGGAGAGGCAGGTGGCACGCTTTCACTTGGGTTGGGCACAACACTTCTTGGCGGACTCTTCCTCGGACCAACTGCTTTTCACGTCGGTGTAGATATCGGTAACGGGCTTGACTCACTCTTTGGGTTGCCAACGTGGGAAACTTTCAAGGAAGAAGCGTCTGAAGGTCATGGTTCGGATGTCGTTTTTCACTCTGAAGCTTGTCTCACAAATTTTTGTAGTGAAACGGATAACGCGAAGCCTGGTTATTATGTTGACTGTTACGGCGACGATTTTGGTTATTTGCAAGATCATATCGGCGGTGAAGAAACCTTCACTGGCTGCGGTGAGTCCGGTGAAGAGCTGGGACCTATAGAAGAGACCTTTGAAGGTGGTCGAGATAGGTACAAGTTTTTTGGGTGGGTGCTGCTTGTCTGTGCTGCTTTGACTGCTGAATCAGGCTGCGAAGTTGGTAGTACACATAACTCTGGGAATGTAGGAGGGACTGCAGCTGTGCCAGAGGGCATCCCTCGACCAGCTGCTCTAACATCAGGCCAAGAAGCTGAAAACGCTGAACACGGTCTTCTGTCGCACCCGCATGTCTCAGCGCCTGCCACCCCGCTGGCAGGCGAACGGATTCTTAAGACTCAAGATGTCGAGCATATCAGTGAAGAAAAAACTACTCGTGAATACATCGAAGAAAAGTCGCCGCACGAGAAAGAATACGCAGAAGAACAGCCTGCCGGCCTGGTGCCGCCTTCGTTGCCGTCAGTCAAACTTCCACATCTACCGACGCCGTGTACGGTATTTCCCTTTGGTGTGCCTTGCTGGTTTGTGACCCAAGTCTCTTCATGGAACGCACGTCCTGTCGCGCCTAAGATCGAACTTAATCTTGCTGGCAAGCCGCTGGTGATCAATCTTGCTGATGCTGAACCGATCATGGAAATTGTCCGCCCGGTAGAGGCAGTTCTCACTTGTATCGGCATCGTGCTTCTCTTTGGTCGATTTGCCAGTAGCAGTAGCGGTAGTGGCGACGGTGGCGGCGGTGACGACTGATGCTCGGAGCACTTGACACCCTTATTCAGGCGATTCTAGAGATGGCTTCTTTCGTCGCAGCGGGAGCAATTCAGGTCTTGAACCTGTTGTTTTCCGCGCTGACGCTGGCTGGTGAAGCGGCGCAAGCGCTTCTGCCTGGTCTTCCAAATGTTGCGACGATCGCGGGTGAAATTCTCGGTGGTTTTGCGTGGTTCTACCCAATCGGTCAGATTGTCGCTTTCTTTACTACGATCATCACGATGTTTCTGGTCTGGCTTGGTGTTCGGTATCTCCTTCGCTTGGTGAGGGCCGCGTAGTGCGTTCGCATATTCTTCGCTCGTTGCTCGCGGTTGTGCTTGTGCTCTGGCTTCTCGGCGCCATTGGTAGTTGTTATCCGCACGGCGAGGCGCCGTGGTGGTTGCTTGTAGTCGCGATAGGCAGCGTCTTGGTTGTGTGGCGGCTGTGGAGCTTCGTGAGGCGCTCGTGACGCTCGCTAGTTTCGTCACCTATCTCTGGCACTATTTTCTCGCACGGTCGCTCTGGGAAGCCCTGAGCGGCCGGCATCCAACGATGACCATCTTGCTCGTCGGCCTGGTGGTCGCCGTGGTGGCGATCGTCGTTACGCGAAGGAGCCGCCGCCGGTGGCGATGACTCTTGTGACCGGTCCGCCTGGCACGGGCAAGACGTGGTTTTGCGTGCGTCTTCTGGCTAAAATGCTGCTCGATGACAAGTACGTCGCGACTAACGTCAAGCTGCACGACGGGTGGGCTTATCAAGTCGCAAAGGCGAATCTGTGGGCTTGGTTCAGAGGCGGCAAAAAACGTGTTTTGGAGTGTGCTGAGAGGTACGAAGAACGGGTCTTTATCAGCGCCAGCCTTACTGAGCTTTTCGCTCTGCGTCTTCCACCGTGCGGTAAATGCAAGGCGTGCCGGCGCGACCGTAGCTGTCAGGTTGAGGGTCGCGGTTGCATGATCCTTGACGAGGCGCATGAATGGCTCAACGCGCGAATGTGGGACGTAGATGAGAGTGGCGGTAAGCGTAACCGCGACCAGGCCGTTCAGGCCCGACTCGCAGTTGTTCGCTTTTTCGCTCTGCATCGCAAGCTCGGCTGGAACGTGTGGTTGATCACTCAGTCAGAGAAGCGTCTTGACAATCAGGTCCGTGATAACTTCGAGTACCACACAAAGCTCAAGAATATGCGTAAGTTCCGGCTGCTTGGTCTTATTCCGTTCGTGCCGTTTAACTGGTTCATCGCAATCACTTTCTGGCACGCGTCCGGTGGCGAAAGAGTCAGTATTCAGAGTTATCTACTCACTAAACTCGCTAATGTTTATGACACTATGGCTCGCCCCGAACTCAGCTTCGAGGGTGAAAATGAGCAGATCATCGCGCTGCCGCTTAGTCGACAGGAGATCGCCGAACGCGAAGTAGGCGATTGGCGGCCACCCTGGATGCGAACGATCGTACGCGAGCCGGCCGGCCGCCCGCAGCCGAGCGCGAGCGAGGCGCGGCCGGACGATCGCCTCCCGGCGCCGCCCGCACCAGCTGGCGCGCACGACGACTAGGTGGAATTGTGGACCGTAGATATGGCGCTAATGGTCGTGTTTGAGGTAGTTGTCCGCCGCCGCTGGTATTTGCGCGTGCGCGGGCGCTCTAACAGCCGTTGGCGTCTCAAATCTGAGACACACGTTTGTCTCGGGGGTTGCGGGCTGTGATGGCCGTTGAGGTCGTGCAAGCGGGTGTTGATACGTGGTCGCCGTGTTGGTACTTGCATGGTTGCTCTGAGGCTCGTGCGGCGCTTGACGCTGTTGTTGACCGGCGTCGGGGAGGTTTGCTGTCGCAGGTGGTTGATGGCCACAGAGTGGGGTGGATGAGCGATCTCGCGTTGCTTTGGGCTGAGGGCAAAGCAGCTGGTGAGGCGGTGCTCCCTCCAACGGATCTTGAGCTCCGATATTGGGCGCTCGTGCGTGCGTTGCAGGAGTCGGGTGTGCCTTTGCCTGGCGGTTTGGCCCGTCGCGAGTTCGCGCATCCTGGGATGCCTGGCTTGGATGAGCAGGCTGGTGCAGGTGGACTTCGCCGGCTCGATCTCACTGTGGACGTGTCGTTCGCGGATCCTGTTGAGGGCAGGGCCTTCCTCGCGGGTGTGGCGGCTCTTGGAAGGGTCCTGCCTGGTCGTCAGGCTGAGGTACGCTGTGCGACGGATGGCAGCGGTGCGATCGAGACGGTGTATGTGCGTGGCAGAGCGGGCAAGAAGGTTTTGGCCCGCTGCTACGACAAGGGCGTTCAGTCGGGGCTTGCGGGGCGTGGCGAGCTGGTGCGATTGGAGGATCAGCGTCGTTGGCCGCGTGAGCTCCGCCGGTCGGTGGAGGAGCTCCAGCCGACGTATCTGCGGGGCCTTTGGCATCGGCGGTGGCTGCACCTCTGGCGCGCGAGCAATGGCGTGATCGTGGCGGGCCCTGCAGTGCTTGCTGACAGACTCGCGGATCTCGTGGTTGCCGGCGAGGTCACACAGGCGGAGGCTGAGCGGCTAGCTGGATTTCTTCTTCTCCAGTCGCGTGGGGTCGCGCATAGCCGCGCGACGGTCTACCGCCGTCGTCAGCGGCTACGAGAGCTCGGAGTGCTCCTCGGGGATGGCGTCCTCGAGGAGGTCGAGGTTGACGTCCACCAGGTGATGGAGCGAGCACTCGACTCGCCCGTCTGGGGCTCTCAGGGCTGATGGCGCGCCTTGGCGGGCGCCTCTTGCGGGAGCGCTGGGAAGGCACTGAGAGGCGCGTTCCGGTCGCTGTGGCACTCCGAGCTGCGTATTTGGTCCCGTTGGCTCGTTATGCCGCTGACGTCGGGGTGCAGCCGTCTGAGGCGTTGGAGGAGGCGATCGGGTTGTGGGTTCGTCGCGAGGAGCAGCGACGCGATCGGCGCGTGCGGGGAGAGGTTCTGCAGCTTATGCGCCGAGTTGAATCGTGGGATCCGATAGGCGATCTGATAGCGCTGGCTGACTGGCAGCGGTCGTTTTCAAGCGAGTCGGCCCCAGCGCCGATAGACGGTTTGTGCCGACCTTCTGGGATGAGCCGTGGGAACAGGACCGCAGGGTCGAGCAAGATCGTGAGCGACGCCGGACGCGATCGCGTGATCAATTGCCGCTAGATCGATCTCGGGTCGTGGTGCTCGAGCCGTCGCGTCCTCGAGGACGCGCCTGGTTATGGTGGGAGCGCGTTGCTTTGATTGGTCTAATCGGCTCAGTCTTGATCGTTTTCGAGCTTGTCGTAGTGGTGTTGTTCCGTTAGATCGTCCTCGGCGTGTGCTATGGCGCTGGATTCCGCGGATCGCTGGTATTTTTGGCTTGCTAGAGCCAAATCCGCTGGTTGACATAACATAGATTATCGGGCATACGGTGGTAGTGCATCATTTTGAAAATCCGGGTTGCGCGGGCGGCTGTGGCGCGTAGGCTCGGTGGCTCATAGCCAAAGCGGCCCCGGCGCGGGCGCGAACCCGACGCCGGAGCCTAGACACGGAGGTACTAGCTCCATGCCTGCACCGCAGCCTATTCCGATGAGCGTGGCCGAGCAGGATGCCCAGACGGACGCCGCGATCCTTGAAGTTCTGTTGGACGACGACGCGCAGCGGCCGTGGACGGAGCATGAGGTCGCTCTCGTGCTTGACGACCCGATCGCTGCTTCGGATGGTCTCGGGCGTCTCGCTCGCGCCGGCCTGATCCATCGCGTAGACCGTTTCGTGTTTGCGTCGCGTGCCGCGCTACACGCGGACCAGATCGCGCGCTGAGTCGTTCGGCTGGAGCGCCACGTCACGGCCGGGCGTGGCGCTCCTGTTCTATTCCGTCCGGCTGTTGCCCTAGCCTCCGCGAATGGGTCCGGCTCTGGCAGCGGTGCCGAGCAGAAACGAAGTTGTGCTCGCAGCAATTGGCGCCAGTGCTGCCCTCGGCGGTCTTATTCTGGTGTTCTTGGGCGTCGTCATAGCCGGCTACCAGGCTTATCCGCCTGGCACGGCTAAACGTCTGCTCAGTCCTTATCGGAAGGCGGGCGGCGCAATCTTGGGGGTATTCGCCCTAAGTCTCTTGTGCTCGGGCCTGGGCGTGGGATGGCTAGCGACGGGAGGCGGCGGTGGCCCGCTCTACGCGGCGGTGCTTGTGAGCTTCTTTGTGAGCCTCGCAGCGATTTCCATAGTTGCCGTGATCACGACCTACCGTCTGGTACTCAAGTAGCACGAGGGGGAATTTGTCTGTGGCTATTACGACCCTAAAGACCGAACGGCTTATAGATGCAGGGCTGGACGACTTTTTCTCGAAAAACAAGGCGCATTGGCTTGCCCACGCAAAACGAGCCTTCGACTACATGGCTCAACTAATCGCGGCTCAAGACATTCATCCTGATGACCTGATTCCCATCCTCGAACCAGCGCTGGAACTCGATACCGATTTGCGCGATTTCCTAGACGAAAGTCGCCTTGGGCAGAAGTATTGGTTTACGTACTTTGGTGAGTACATCGTTGATGAGGTGTGGGGCGAACTATGAAAGAGGAACGATGACTGACCTACAGATTGGCTCGCTCGCGAGGAAATACATAGATGAAGCCCTCGCGAAGCAAGAGACTATGCCCTCAGATGAGGCATACGAAGTGGCGGTCGCCAAGGTCGAAGTTGAGACTCGCAAGCTCTTGGAGACTCGCTTGGCACAACGCTGACCACGCATCTGCCTAGCCTGTTAGCGTCACAACCTCGCTGAGACTCCATACGTGGTCCGCAACGCCCGCGGCCATCGCGGGCGTGCGTGGGTACGGGTTCGCCAGCGTCTTGTGCGGGCGCACGAAGTTGTAGGCCATGAAGTGCAATGCCACGGATGCCGCGTGGTTCTCCAGCTTCTTTGAGAAGGCGTTTGTGAGTCTCGTGAAGCGGCGCATGTTCATCCTCATTGTGAGGTTCTGGCGCTCGATATAGCTAGTGCTGACCTTGGCGAGGTCCGGGCTTCCGAGTTGCGGCTTGATATGCATGCCCGTGCATGCTGGCGGGCTGTAGCGGCCCGGAGCGACGTTCGTGGACTTGTACTCCTTGACGACCTGCGCCCAATCAACATCTCCAGCGAACACGAGCCCGACAGCACCCTTATAGCTCGCGTGAGCGTCTGTGGATAGCTGGATGCGGTAGCGCAGCCGCTCCCGCAAGTCATCGAGGAACGCGACGCAATCAGCTGTCTTGCGTTCCCCGAGCAGCCACGAGGGCACCAGCTTGGACTCGGCATCGATCGCTACCCAGACCCACACATCGCCGAGGCCAAACTCACCCTTGCGGTCATCGGGCACGTTCTTTGCCTTTGCGCCGACGAAGCTCCAGATCTCATCGCACTGGATCTCTGCGCAGCTCAGGTTGCGCAGCGCGCCGTCCTGAAACGCTGTGCAGGCCGCGCCCACGTCCAAAAGCAACTTAGAAACAGTATTGAAGGAGCACCCCGCCATCCGGGCCGTGGCTCTCATGCTGTTCCCCTCTGTGAGCATCGCCAGTATTTGTGCGCGACGCGCGGCGCTCAGCCGGTTCATACTGAACATTATGCGTGAGCGGTCGGACAGAACTTCCGACGGTGCGGGAGGGTATGATTCCTTTGCTTTGCAGGCCTTTCTTGCTTAGAGGGCGAACTAGACGGCTAGGTTTAATGGCGATGACGAGCACAGCAGCCGACATTGAGACGACACGCGGCGATCTAGGCCACGGCATCTACAGCCTGGCTGAGCTTCGCATGCTCATAACGCTCTACGGAGAGCCCAAGGATGGTAAGCAGACGGCGCACTGGCTCCGGCATGCGCTTAATCCCGTCGAGCATAAGCCGTGGCACGCCGATCATAGCTTCAGTGACCTGATCAGCCTCTTTGTGGTCACCCAGCTCGCTAAACGTGGAGTTGCTGCCCGAACGATTCGAGATGCTGAGATGCATCTACGCACTAAGTGGAAGACCGATAGACCATTCGCCCGAGAGGACATCAAGACGGACGGCGTCGAGGTCTTTTGCGAAGACGAGCCGGAAGACGGACGTATTGAGGCTGCTAGCAGGTTCGGTCAGCTAGCTATGCGAGAAGCCGTCCAAGAGGGGCTTGCGAGCGTCTTTTACAACGAGGGCAATGCGGCGTACTGGGTGCCCATGAAAGGCGTCCTCATCGATCCGCGCGTGCAGTTTGGCGAGCCCGTAGTCAAGGGAACGCGAATCCCAACAAGCGCTGTGGCTGGCGTGGTACACAATCTCGGCCGAGAAGAGGCCGTCCTGCGGTTCAGCCTCACCGCCGATCTCTTGGAGAGCGCCCTCGCCTTTGAGGACCGGATTGCAGCACTGAATTAGCTCTAGTGTCTAATCGCATACTGAAGCCGCTGCTCATTGATGAGGGCTTGCCTCCGCAGGTAGCAACGGCATTGCGCGCACTCGACTGGTTCGTACTGGCGGTCAGGCAACCAGGAGCCCCACCACAAGGCGGTTCAGACGAGGGCAACTGCGAATGGTGTAAAGCGAACGGCGATGCTGTGCTTGTCACTAACGATTACGGCAGAAAAGACAAGGAAATCCGCGTGGCTTTGGACAAGCACCAAACTCACGCCATCTTTGTACCCAAATCCCTACGCGATGGGCCTGCCCGCGATCTTGCTAAGGCGCTGCTGTTGGCCGAGAGATACATCGAAAGCTACGCCAGCAAAGAACTCATGCGGCGCTGCCTCAGGGCCAGTGGGAATCTGGTTAAGCCTTAGGTCGCTTCCACCGCGCCTGTGCGGCTTTCCGGGCGCTCTCTGAACGCTGCCCAGGCGTCATCTTCTCCGCCCGAGCCTTGCCGCCCTTCAAACCACCCTTGCGGCCCAGCGCGACCGCAGCGGGGTCCTTGCCCTCGTCGGGATCTGGCTCCTCAGCCTCGCCGGTAGCGAGGTCTACGATCAGCTTCCCGAGTTGGTTCGGGTCGCGCGGACGCTTGCGTGAGCGGTCGGGCATCGTCTTGAGCGTACCAGCCGTTTAGGCACCCGTCAGCAGACCCAGCTCATCGAGCCGCCACAGGGCAGAGGAAGCCCACAACACCTCGCCACAGCGGACCACGACGCCATCAGCCGCGAGCATCTTGACCGCCGCCACAGCGTCGGGACCCAGCAGCCGCTCCAGACCCGCAAGCTCGCGCTCGCGCTTCAGCACCAAGCGCACGACCTCGCGCTGCGTCTCGTGATCGCGGTCCATCGCTCGGGAGCGTAGGCCGGACAGCCTGCGCCGTGGGGCCAGATTTCAAAATGATGCACTACCCATACGGTGGTAGTGTCTCAGTTTGACGTCGGGCAGCTCTATTGGCTATATCCGCTACGACTGACCGCCAATCGGAGAGCTTCGCAATCTCCTCCGCGGTCCTGAGGGCACTACTCGGCTTCGCCGAGGACCTTGATCAGGACCTGCCGGAGGCGTTGGGTGGTGTCCCCGTCCCGGGATCCGTGGTGCGGGTTGAACTCAGTTACCGTGAGCGCACGCGCACGTTCATCTCGGAGCAGCGCGCTCAATATTTCGCCGCATGCCTTCAGTGATGGGCCGATGCCGCGATCCGTGTTCTCCGCCAGCGGCGCGTCGAGGAAGTCGACGAGATCGACGTCGAAGTGCACGGCCAAACTGTCACAGGCGACAAGCGGAGATAGGGCGATTCGGGCGCTGCGTAGTGGATCAGATGCGGTGCTCCGCACGTCGACCACAGGCAGCCTGCGGTCGGTGATCACTTCGGCCTCAAAGTCCGTGTGTGGGCCGAGCCCGAGGAAACTGATCTGCTCGGCGCTTAGCATCGGACGCTGATCGACGAGTGCGGCAAGTCCATCGACGGCGCCGTCGATGTCGAGCATATGCGCTACCCCCATCCAGTCCATGGCGCCGTCGGCTGTGCTGCCGGGCACATTGAGGTCAGCGTGCCGATCGACGTAGACGAGGCCCAGTCGCGCGGTGCGGTCCAGTAGTCCAGCCACGGTGCCGACACCAACGGTGCAGTCTCCTCCAAGGACCAGAATCGTGTCCCCGGCTGGAGCTGATCGGACCAGTGAGGCGACTTGGCTGGCGCGGTCGATGACAGCGCCAGCGTTCGCGGCCCGCGGGCTCTCGGGGTCCGGCCGCCATCGAAAAGGGCTCGTTCGCCCGCCATTGCGCACCGTGACGCCCACCGCTTCCAGTCCCTCGTACAGGCCCGCGTCGAGCAGCGCGCGCGGACCGTCCTCTTGACCGGGCGCATACGCGCCAGCACTCGTCGGGGCTTCTATGAGCGTGACCGTCCGCATCAGCACATCATCGCCCAAACTGCAGATCGCGTCCGTGGCTTGTCGGCGAACAACACAAGGAGCTGTCGCCGTCATACGGATGAGACGCCGGACATCAGTTTGGAATTCACTGCCGTCGTGCTGCGCAATGCCCGGGCGCGGGCGGTCTGCTCTAGAGTCTCTCGCAGATGGCCGGGATTGAGACGAACGAGGGCGAGCGCCGGCGCTGGAACGACTGTGCATGGGCGGCGGCATGGCCGAAGCGCGAGCAGCTGACCACGGCAGTGACCGATGTCCTGCTCGATCAGCTGCGGTTGCAGCCCGGCGAGAAGGTGCTGGATATCGGTACTGGCGGTGGCGTTGCCGCACTCGCGACCGCTCGGCTCGTTAGCGCTGGCACGGTTGTGGGCGCAGATATCTCTGCGCCGCTGGTCGACCTCGCGCGCCGACGCGGCGAGGAACAGGCTGCGAGCAATGTCTCGTTCATCGTGGCCGACGTCCAGCACGAGACCATCCCAGGGGGGCCTTTCGACGCAGCAGTCAGCCAGTTCGGGGTGATGTTCTTCGACGAGCCGCAGACCGCGTTCGCAAACATCCGGAATCACTTGCGCAGCGAGGGCCGTCTGGGGTTCGCCTGCTGGCAGGCTCCTAATCTGAATCCCTGGTTTCCAGGCCCGGCCCTCGCTGGGATTGCGCCGTCGCCACCGCCGCCGGCGCCCGGCAAGAGCCCGACAAGCCCGTTCAGCCTGGGCGACCCGGACCTCGCAACCGGGATTCTCGAAGCGAGTGGCTGGCGCGATATCAGTAGTAGCCAGCACGAACTGGTGGTGACTGTCGATCGTGACACGATCATCGATGACGAGGCACTGGGGTTCTTCGGCGTTCCCGCGGACTCGTTCGCTGCCGCCTGGGAGGCGATTGAACACCAGCTTGCGCCGATCACCCGCGACGATGGGCGAATCGACGCACCGCTCGCATTTCAGATCTTCACCGCCACGGCCTGAGCCGATCCCGAGAACCACACTCAAACTGATCCACTCCCCCCCTCTACTACTTCGAGGCGCGATCGATTCTGATCGGCACGGCGCTGGTGAGCGTCTGGTAGACGACGCAATAACGCTCAGTCAGCGCGAGTAGCTTCTCGAGTTGTTGCTCGCTCGCCTCACTGTCCAGGTCGAACATCAGCCGGATGGCACGGAAGCCGACCCTCGCTTCGCCGGTCTTCTCAACACCGAGCGTGCCGCGAAAGTCAAGATCGCCCTCGGCTCTGATGGTCCCCGACACCCGGAGCTCCATTGACGTGGCGACCGATCTCAGTGTCACCCCGGCGCACGCGACGAGCGCCTCCAGCAACATGTCCCCCGAGCAAGCGAGCATGCCCGACCCGCCCGTCGCCGGATGCAGTCCCGCCTCGACCAGCGCTCGCCCCGTCGCAACCGAGCACGAGATCTCGTGCTCGCTGAGCTCTCCGGTCGCGCTGAGGGTCACGAGCGCTCTTTCGGGCTCGCTGCGGTAGCGCTCCTTCAGAGGGCGCTGGATCGCCT
Source organism: Solirubrobacteraceae bacterium (assembly GCA_036008645.1). GTDB lineage: Bacteria > Actinomycetota > Thermoleophilia > Solirubrobacterales > Solirubrobacteraceae > Palsa-744. The sequence goes on along the minus strand of DASYNI010000022.1, from coordinate 57,127 downwards.
GGAGCTCGGCGCGGTCCACGCTGTGACGATACCGCGCATACGGCGAGGTCCGACATCGCCAGGAGCAGTCACGTCAGTTGTGGCTGGCGGGGGCGAGCTCAGCGGATGGCGTCGGCCCAGTCGCGCAGGCGGCCCGCGAACTGTGGCGTCGCTGGGCTCACCTCGACGACCGCATCGGCCGGGACGTTCGCCCTCTGCGCTGCAGCCAAGATCGCGTCGGGTGACGGTGCCTCGTAGAGGCAATAGGTGCGTCGACGGTCGGCGCTCAGAAACGAGAACAGCCAGCGGACTCCCTCGTCGCTGTTGACATCCTCGATCAGCTCGACATCGGCGTCTGTTAGGTCAAGCTGATCGGCGAAGCTGCGCTCGATCACATACAGGGCCATTGGCTGATCGTAGCGGGGATCTCCGCTCACCCAGAGGCGAGCCCCTCCTGGTGGGCGTAGGACGCGGCCTCGGTGCGGTTGGCACATTCGGTCTTGCGCAGGATGTTTCGGATGTGGTTGGCCGCAGTGTGCTCGCTGATCATCAGCTCCTGCCCGATCTCGCGGTTGCTGAGCCCTCTGGCGACCAGCTTCAGGATCTGTGCCTCGCGTGGCGAGAGCCCGCCTGGGAGAACCTCCGAGGTGGGTACGCCGAGCAGGCGGATCTTGCCGAGCAGCCCTTCTATGCCAATCCGCTCGGCCAAGCCGGCGGCCTCTCCGAGCAGGGCCTCCCCCCTGCTGTGGGCTCCGCGACCTGCTGCGAGCAGAAAGCGCCCATACTCGTATGCCGTGTGAGCTAGCCAGGTCGATGCTCCCATTCGCCTGTTCTGCTCCATGGCCTGCTCGAAGTGCTCTTCGGCTCGCGCCGGCTCTTCCAGCAGCGCAGCGAGCATGCCCAGATAGCGATCAACGGCTCCGTAGCAGGCGACCAGGTGGCCGATCATCACATTGGTCCCCGCGAGCGGCTCGAGCTCGGGGTAGACGATCGCCGCTATCTCCTTGTCTTTGACGGCGGCACAGGCGTCGGTCAGGTAGGTGAGCGTAGCCAGCCAAAGCGATGCGTGGTAGCCGTCGATGCCCTCGGCGGCGAGCTTCGAGAGCTCGCGCTTGGCCTCGCGCTCCATGCCCAGCTCGGCGAGTACCACGGCGAGCCCAGGACGCCATGGGCCCTCCCGCTCGGGCTCGCCCGCAAGGATTCTGATTACCGGCGCGAGCTCTGCCAGGCGACCTTGCTCGCGGCGAATGCCGAACATCTGGATGCCGTGAGTACCGGACGCATCGCGACCGGTCAGCAGCCGGGCCCAATCGTGCGAGCGCTCCGCCATCGCCTCGGCATCTGCGAGGTTTCCGTCACAGAGAGCGATCGCGGACCCATAGTGCTCAGCCACGTGATGAATGAACGGCTGCGCTGTGTGCTCGGCCATCTCACGCAGGGCAACCACCTCCGCCCGAGCGGAGTCGAGGTCGCTGAGAACGACGAAGGTCGGCACACGCCACGCCATCGCCTCTGTGTGGAGCTCGGCGTCCCCCAGCTCCTGCGCCAGGTCTCTCGCCTCGGTGAGCATCGAAAGGATCTCGTCCAGCGGGGTGCTGCCGCGCGCCCAGTAGGAGCCAACCAACACCTTGGCGAGCCCCGCGCGATCTTCGTATCGCCTTGCCAGCGCGACGGCGTTTTCGCGCACGAGTGCGCCACGCTCGCGCTCACCCTCGAAGTCAAGCGCCCGCGAAAGCCCTGCCAGCAGGCCAATCCGGAGCTCGTCGCTGCTGTCATCAACTGCCGCAAGCGCCTCTTCTAGGAGCTCAATCGCATCCGGTCGTATGACCCCAGGGCGCCAGCACGCGTCCTCGTAGCCGATCGCTGCGCAGGCGAGCAGCGTCCCGCTGTCCAGCGCACGAGCGATCTCCGCCGCCGAGGCGAAGGCATCCAGCGCATCGGTCGCCTTGCCCGCCCGATGGCTGGCAGCGCCCAACTCGAGCAGCGCGCCGGCGCGCTCAGGCTCGCCCTGGATCCCGATCTCGATTGCGGTCCGCAGCCGCATTGCGGCGTCGTCGAAGGCAAGCGCGGCGCTCGCCGCTCGCGCCGCGCGCAGGTTGTAGTCGATCGCCCGCTCGGTCCCGCCGAACGGGGCGGCTGCGCCGAAGTGATGGGCTAGGTCTGCGAGCGTGCGGTCGGAGCTCGCACCGGCGCTCTCGAGCGCTTCCCCGACACGAAGATGCAGTTCGGCTCGCCGAAGCTGCGAGAGTCGGTCGTAGAGCGCCCGCCGGACGATCTCGTGGGTGAAGCGGCAGGCCAGTCGCTTGGCGTGGAGCTCCTCGATCATCCCGCTGCCTACTGCCTCCTCGAGCGCAGCGAGAAGCTCGGGCTCGGCTATGCCGGCGGCGCGGCGGATCGGCTCCAGCTCGAACTCCGGGCCGGCGGCCGCCGCAAGCTCGAGCAGATCGATGGTTCTCGGCGCCAGGCGGGACAGCCGCTGGCTGACTACCTCGCGGACGCTTTCGGGCGTGCCGAGCTCGGTAAGTGGCCTGGTCACTCGCACCTGCCCACCGGCGACCTCGACTATTCCCATCTCCACCACCGCGCGCCAGAGCTCGCAGACGAGAAAGGCGTTGCCGGCGGTGAGATCGTGGATCGCAGTTGCAAGCTCATGCAGCTCGAGGTCGTCGGGGTCGGGATCGCTGCCGGCGGCGCGGCTGACGAGGGCAGAGACCTCCGCCCCCGAGAGCCCCTCCAGACGCATTCGCACGACGTCATCGGAGCGGCGCAGGTCGGCAAGCGTCTCCGAGAGCTCCGCGCGTACGTCGGCCTCGCTGTCGCGGAAGGTCGCGAGGATGAGCAGCCGGGCGCTCCTGGCAGCGCGCGCGAGATGACGCAGGAGCAGGAGGGTCGTTGCGTCCGCCCAATGCCCGTCCTCGAGCACGAGCAGCACCGGTCTTGCGCGGCTGACGTTCGCGAGCAGGTCGGCAACCGCCGTGTGGAGACGATGGCGCTCGGTGTCGGCGTCGGCCTTCACCGGCCGCGGCAGCCCGCCGACCTGAGCGGGCAGGTCGGGCAGCAGCCGGGTCAACTCGCCGCCGCCGGTGCCGAGCGCGGCACGCAGTTGCACCTCGCCGGTCACTCGCACCAGGCGTTCGAGCGCCTCGACGAAAGGCCCGTATGGCGTACGCACCACGGCGTCACACGCGCCATAGAGAACGGACACCCCTTCCATCGCGACCTGGCCGGCGAACTCGCGCGCCAGACGGCTCTTCCCGGCCCCCGGCTCGCCCGCGAGCAGTGCGACGCGGAGCCTCTCCCCTTCGGCTCGCGGCATCAAGCTCCGGAGCTTGTCAAGCTCTGCCGCGCGGCCGACGAACGGGGAAATCGACTGCGGGCGCAGCGGATCCGGAAGGTCCAGGATCTCTGCCTCCATGAGAAAGACGATAGTCAGTCTTGACCATGCCGACCTGGACTCGATCGAGGCCAGAGCACTCAAATTAGGTCAGATCAGGTCATGACAGCAACATTCGAGCGCCGTAGGCTCGGCCATGAGAACTCGAGACGACCGACAGGGGGAACGCATGAGCGCCACCACCGCCTTGAAGCACATGGCCCACAGCGAGATGCCCAGATTCCAGGGGCGGCTCACGACCGCCGAGGACCCCGGCTACGAGGAGGCCCGCAAGGTCTACAACGCGATGATCGACCGGCATCCCGCCCTGATAGCAAGGTGCGCCGACGCAGCCGATGTGGCGACGGTCGTCTCGTTTGCCGGAAACCACGACCTTTTGCTGGCCGTGCGCGGAGGCGCCCATAACGGCGCCGGGCTGGGAACGTGCGACGAGGGCATCGTGCTCGACCTCTCGGGCCTGAAGGGCATCGAAGTGGATCCCGGCGCTCGGACGGCGAGGGTCGGTGGCGGCTGCACCTGGGGCGAAGTGGATGCCGCTACCAACGAGCACGGCCTGGCGACACCGAGTGGGATCATCTCGACCACCGGCGTCGGCGGTCTCACGCTGGGTGGCGGCCTTGGCCATCTGACCCGCAAGTGCGGCCTCACGATCGACAACCTGCTCGAGGCCGAGGTCGTGCTCGCCAGCGGCGCTACGGTTCGCGCGGCTGCGGATGAGCACCCCGACCTCTACTGGGCGATCCGGGGCGGCGGAGGCAACTTCGGCGTCGTCACGTCCTTCCTGTTCAGGCTGCACGAGGTGGCAACGGTCGTCGGGGGTCCGACCTTCTGGCCGGTCGAGCTTGGCGCCGAGGTGCTGGCCGCCTACCGAGACTTCCTGCCGAACGCCCCGCGCGAGCTGAACGGCTTCTTCGCCTTCGCGTCGGTCCCGCCGGCGCCGCCCTTCCCCGATGAGCTCCATCTCCGCAAGGTCTGCGGGGTCGTCTGGTGTTATGTGGGCGCGCCCGAGGACGCCGCCGAGGCAATGGCCCCGCTGCTGGACGCGCTGCCCGAGCCCTTGCTGCACGCAGCCCAGCCGATGCCCTTCCCCGCTCTCCAAGGCGCCTTCGACCCCGTCTATCCGGCCGGAGACCAGTGGTACTGGCGCGCTGATTTCGTCAAGGAGATCCCCGACGCTGCCGTCGAGGCGCATGCCAAGTTCGGCGCGCAGATGCCGACGTGGCAGTCGACGATGCACCTCTACCCAATCGACGGAGCTGCCCACGACGTCGGCCCATCCGACACCCCGTGGAGCTACCGCGATGCGGTCTGGGGCTCGGTCTTCGCCGGTGTCGATCACGACCCCGCCAATGCCGATCTCATCCGCCGTTGGTGCGTCGACTACTTCGAGGCGCTTCACCCATACTCCGCCGGTGGTGCCTACGTGAACATGATGATGGACGAGGGCGAGGAGCGGGTGCGGGCGAGCTACCGCCACAACTACGATCGGCTGGCGCAGATCAAGGGCATCTACGACCCGGACAACCGCTTCCGCGTGAACCAGAACATCCGTCCCGCGGGCACGCCAGCGGCGCCCGCGCCCAGCGCGATGCACTGACGCTAGGTACAGGACTGATCACCATGCCCCTCTACATGGACCGCCACGATCTCCCGGACGCGACCGCTGCCGACATCGCCGTCGCCCACATGCGGGATCTCGAGGTTCAGGATGGATTTGGCGTGCGCTTCGTCACCTACTGGTTCGAAGAGGGCGCGGGGAGTGGCTTTTGTCTGGTCGAAGGCCCGGACAAGGAGGCCGTTGAGGCGGCCCATCGGGCAGCCCATGGGCTGCTTCCGTCAAATGTGATCGAGGTTGATCAGGCCGTCGTGCGTGGCTTCTTCGGTCGGCTCAATACACATCCTCCTGGCGAGCCATACATAGAGAGCGCTTTCCGGGCGATCCTCTTCACCGACATCGTCGACTCCACTCGTCTTACACAGCAATTGGGAGACCGTGCAGCGATGAGGTTTCTACGAGTACACGACTCAGTCGTACGCGCCGCCTTGGCACGCTTCGGTGGCAGCGAGGTCAAGCACACCGGCGACGGGATCATGGCTGCGTTCACCTCGGCCTTCCAGGCGGTCTCCGCGGCGATGCAAATCCAGCAGGCGCTGCAGGAGAGCGACGAACCGGCGCGGGAGCACCTGCACGTGCGTGTCGGGGTGGCGGCCGGAGAGCCCGTCACCGAGCAAGACGATCTCTTTGGTGCGGCGGTGCAGCAGGCCGCGCGATTGTGCGCATGCGCTCATCCGGATTGCATCGTCGTTTCGTCCGGGGTGCATGATCTCTGTCGCGGCAAGGGCATCCGGTTCTCCGATGGCGGCCCCATCGCCGTAAAGGGCTTCGACGAGCTGATCGGGCACTTCGAGGTCAAGTGGCGCGATTGAGCGTCGAGCGTCGCTTCGCCGGATCGCAACTGCATCTGGTCGAGTAAAACGCTGGTGTCCGCCGTGGTCAGCCGCTCGCGCTTCGACCAAGCCGCCGCCCACACACAGTCGTTCCAGCGTCGACGCTCAGTCTCGTTTGCCTCGATCTCGGTCGTCTGCCAGAGACTCTAAGGCAGAATCCTCCTCGCGGACGCTGTCGCTGGTCGGCTCAGCGCTGCGCCCCTCGCGTTGCGCGACCATCGTCAGGGCCGCGATGTCCTCGATGTCGCTGGGTCTTCCAGTCGCTTGCTTCATTCGGATGAGGTCGTCCACGCTGACGATGCTTATGGCGATCCCGTCGAGATCTGTGGTCAGAGCGCGAGTGCGCATCCCGGTGTATGCGGTGGCGCCGGGCACCTCGTTCAAGATGTGCAGCTCGCCGTGTCGTGTGGTGAGCGGCGGCACGATGGAAGCGAGATGCAGTTGTTCTGCTGTGGGAGCCGGAGCGTCCGGCCCGAGCTCGACCGGATGGGCGTCGAGCGCCAGCAGCGCCGCCGCGAGTCGCTCGCAGTTCTCCGGATCGGGTGCCGGCGTGACGTCGAGATCCTTGGTGGTTCGCCGACGTCCATGCATCTGTGCGGCGACGCCGCCGATCACCAGGTAGTCGACGCCGTGCGCAGCGAGGGCCCGAAACAGCTCGCGCAGGTCCAGCGGGCGCTCAGGGATGTCGCTCACGGCTGCCCTCAACGCGGGTCGCTGGATGGCCGGCCCTACGGGCCTGTGCGCCTGCGATCTCCAGCTGGGTGGCAACCAGGTTCCACGACGCCGCCTCGCGCAGTCGCTCGCGCACAGTGAGCTGCGCGCTGTCGGCTTTCCCCTCAGCCCGTGGCACGGCGCCGAGCTCGAGGCGCTCGCCGAGCACCATCAACAGGTGCGCGAGTCGTTCGACGGTCGGCGACTCGACGCCACGCTCGATGCGGCTGATCGCGTCCTGGCTGGTGCCCGCGCGCAGCGCGAGTCGCTGCTGGCTGATGCCATGTCGAGCTCTTGCTTCCCGCAACAGCACCGCTGCGCTTGTGTTACACCGCATACGGTGTCAGGCTAGCGCATCTTGGGAGAAGCGATCGCGCGCCACGGGACCTTCATCGATCTCCCTCCCCCGCGCTCAGCAGCGATCTGAAGTCACCAATCGGCCCGAGGTGCCCCAGCTTGTCTGGGTTGACAACTGATCTGACGCCCCTGATCTGCCCGTCGGCGATCTCGAGCGCCATCACGCTGAGCAGCCGTTGCTGCGCGTCAATGAAGACCGCTCCCGGGTCGCCGTTGACCTCGGTGAAGCGAAACGAGACGCCCGGGGTGCGCGCAACCAGTCGCAGCCAGGTGATCAGCATGCCGGCGACACGACTGCGGCCATGCAGCGAACGTGCGAGCGCCGGCACTTTGCCGCCGCCATCGCCGGTCAGCTGAACGTCTGCGGCGAGCAGCGCCTCCAGGTCGGCGAGATCGCCTTGCTCGGCGGCCGCGAAGAACCGCTGTGTCAGCTCCTCGCGTTGCTCGCGCGTGGTTTGGAAGCGGGGCCGGCGCTGTTGGACGTGGCCTCGGGCGCGGGCGGCGAGCTGGCGCACGTTGTCCTCGCTCTTGCCGACGATGCTCGCGATCTCCGAGTAGCGGTAGTCGAACACGTCGTGGAGCAGCAGCACGGCTCGCTGCTCGGGTGTGAGGCTCTCCAGCAGCACGAGCATCGCCAGCGACAGCGAGTCAGCCGTCTCGGCGTGCTGGGCCGGGTCGTCGCGGCTGTCGGTGATGATCGGCTCCGGCAGCCACTCGCCGAAGTAGCGCTCGCGGCGGGCGCGCGCCGAGCGCAGCTCGTTGATCGCCAGTCGGGTGGTCACGGTCGCCACGAACGCGCGCGGCGACTCGATCTGCTCACCGGCATCGAGCGCACCATGGAGCCGCAGCAGCGCCTCCTGGACGACGTCCTCCGCCTCGGAGACGCTGCCGAGCATCCGGTAGGCGATCGCGAACGCGACCTGCCGTTGCTCGTCAAGCAGTTGCTCGCGATCGCTCATGCTCTTCCGATACCCGATGCTCAGGCTGCCTACGCGGCACGCTCGACGATCTGGGCGACCCACTCGCCCGCGGGCTGCCTGGTGGCAGCGTTCAGGCGGTTGAAGGCGTTGATCGTCGCGATCGCGACCACGAGCGCGGCAAGCTGCGGCTCGCTGTAGTGACGCGCCACCTCCTCCCAGACCTCGTCCGACACCGCGTCGGGGCTGTCGGCCAGGCGGGTTGTGGCCTCCGTGAGAGCCAGCGCCGCGCGCTCGCCGTCGGTGAAATACGGCGCCTCGCGCCACGCCGCGACCATGTGGATGCGCTCGCTGCTCTCCCCCGCGAGCTCGAGCTCGCGGCTGTGGATGTCCACGCACACGCTGCAGCCGTTGATCTGGCTTGCGCGCAGATGCACCAGGTAGAGCGTGGCCTCGGGGATCTCGGCGCTGGTAGCGCAAGCTCCCAGTTGCTGCAGCGCCTCCAGCGCGCCGGGCACGCTGAGCGCCGGGTTTTTGATTCTTGCCTGCATGGTTACCGTCCTTCCGGGTTGTGATCTTGCCGTACGGCGTCTAAGACAAGACAGGCGGCAAGAATGTGACACCGGTCGCGGGAATCTTTGATGCACCCAAGCGAAGGAGTGCCCATGCACGATCAAGCGAACACCGATCAGGAGCCCGAGTCCGCCACTACGCATCCAGCGACCCCCGATGTGGTGGACCGGGCGACGTTTCAGGCGCAGCTAGACGTCCTGCGCGTACAAGAGAAGGCGCATACCCGGCAGGGCGACGCGATCGCCGCGTCGCGGCGCCGACTCCCGATGGTCGAGGTCGACGCCGGCACGAGACTGATCGGCTCGGATGGGCCAGTCACGCTGCTGGACGTATTCGAGGGCCGCCGGCTGCTGATCGGTTACTACTTCATGTGGTACGCGGGCCGACCCGCAGCCGAGCAGTGCGAGGGCTGCACGCTCTACACCACCCAAGTCAGGGAGCTGTCCTATCTGCATGCCCGCGATGTCACCTACGCGACCCTCTGCCAGGGTCCCTACGAGGAAAGCGTGCGCTACCGCGACTTCATGGGCTGGGATATGCCCTGGTACTCGGCCCAGGAGTCGATCCAGACGCTGCTGGTCGGGCGCAAGGTCGGCATGTTCCACCTGGTCTGCTACCTGCGGGCGGGTGAGCGGGTGTTCGAGACCTACTGGACCAACGGCCGCGGCGCCGAGGCGATGGACAACACCTATGCCCTGCTCGACCTGACCGTCTACGGGCGCCAGGAGAGTTGGCAGGACTCGCCTGCCGGCTGGCTGCAGAGAGATAGCTACATCTATCGCAGCGACGGACGCCCCACCGCTCAGTGGTCGCGACTGCAGGCCGGACGCTCAGATGACCTCGGCAAAGCCGGTGCCGACCTCTATTGACTTGCATTGTCTGCTGTGGCAGGCTTGCGGCCGTCCAACTGAGCCCGGGCGCTTCGAGAGGACTGCCGAGATCGTGCCATCAAGTCGGGAGGTCAGATGATCCGCTTGAACATTCGCGCGCACGCCGTAAGCGTTACAGGCATGCTGTCGCTGCTGGCATTGCTGGCAGCGACATGCGCTTCGGCCGTCGAGGCCAGCGACGGCAAGATCGGCGGCAGCCTTGGCTCCGTGCCGCAGGGTGCTCTGTTTCCCGCCGTGATGGCGGTGAGCCCGCAGGGCAAGATCGGTGCCGTCGCGCTGGCCAGCAGCTCGGGATCCTTCAACCTTGCGGTGCCGTCGGGCACCTACGTGCTCGCTTCGAGCGCCAACGAGGGCGAAACGAGCTTCTCGGCGTTCAGCGCGCCGGAGCGCGTCAAGGCCGGGCATACCGTGAAGGTGAAATCCAAGATCAAACTCCGCGCTAAGACGGCGGCCAGTCACGGCCTGCTGCCGAGCGGGGCGATCGTCACCGTCCCAAGCTTCGAGTTCACCAACAATCTCCTTTCTCCGCCCGAACTCTCGCAGCTGCGAAATCTTCTGATCAACGACTTGTTCGAGCCCTGCACGAAAGCCGGGATCGTGTTCGTCGACACCTCACCTGAATTCGTGAAGTTCGCAAAACAGGAGAAAGCGCTCTCGGTTGCGGGCATGCTGGCCGTGCCATACGAATACAAGCCGCTGAAGCCCCAGTATGAAATAGCCGGGTCTGGAAGCGTGGAAAACAAAGGCGCCGGCGATGAACTTGGTCTCGAGGTGATTCTGAGCACGGTGGCCCATCGCTCCGTGGCCAATGGTTTCGTCAACCAGGAAGCCACCAGCCCCGAATTTGGCTTCGGTGACGTGATTGAAATGCTCGCGAAAGCGAGCACCGAATTTGCCGCGAAGGTCTGCGGGGCGTAGGCGCCTGGGGCAGGACGCTCAAGCGCCTCATCTGTCTGCGCTCATGGCGGCGTGGCAACAGCGCATCGCAAGCCGGGAGCCCCGCCGATTCGCCGGTCGAGCGTGACCAGCGTCGCACCGATCAGCTCGGCCAGCGCGACGTAGCTTGCGTCGTAGCTGGACAGGTTGCGGCGGAGCTCCCACGTTCTCTGGGCCAGAAGCTCATAAGGCCACGATTCGATTGCGAGGTCGAGCAGATCGGCGTGTGCCTGAATCGCCTGGTCGGTGCTCACCATCCCTGCGAGCTCGTGACGACGGATGATGTTTGCCGACTCAAATGCCATCAGGCTCGGCGCTGCGAGATCGGCGCCGGAGACAGTTTCGGCCACCCAACGACCGTTGGGGCCACTGTCCAGCAATAGCGCAACAAGCGCCGAGGCGTCGCATACGACGCGGGCGCTCACCGCCGATCTGCGTCGCGCGCGAACAGGATGGACTCGGTGTCGATCCGTACTCCTGTCGTCTGCACCCGAGCACGAGCACGAGCGATGACATCTTCGACAGGTGTGCGTGTCGCCGCGTCGAGCAGCATCCCGCGCAGGTACTCCTGCAAGGACTTCCCGGCCCTTGCGGCCCGCGCGGCGAGCTCGTTGCGAACCTCGTCGGGGACGTCACGTACTGTGATTGCAACGCTCATGCATGCAATCTAGCAGCAATCCTGTTGAAATGCAGATCAGTTCGGCAGGCGCCGGCGCACGCCGGCGGTCAGTCGGAGCCCATGATCTGGCGCTCCAGGATCTTCTCTGCGGAGCGCAGCATCCCAAGCGTCACCCACGGAAGCTGGCCCGCACGAACCCGCAAGTTGACGTCGCCGCCCGGCCGCAGGACCTCAACGACGGTGATCACGCGGCCGATCTGGTAGTCGTCGCCAAAGTCGGCTTCGATCTGGTCCATCTCCTCCGCCACTTCCTGCATCAGCCTGGTGCGCGGATCGGGCTCCTCGACGTCCGGCTCTCTTGGATCTTCGCTTCCCATGTTTGCCAACTGTGGACTCCCGATTCGTGATGGCGGTTAGCCGCAGATATTACGTGCACCGCCATGCAGGGCAAAGGAGCGCCAAACAGCCGCGGCAGGCCGCCGTTGTAGCAGTGGGCGTCGCCGGCTAAGGCGCCGCCCAGGCATGACCAAGCTTTCACAGCCCTCGCCGCAGGCAGCAATTAGGCTGCCGGCATGGCGAGCGCGTCCGCAGTGAAGGCTCCTGGACTGCGCGAGATTGTGCGCGAGTGGGGCCGCATCGGCTGCATCGGCTTCGGCGGCCCGCCCGCTCACATCGCGCTCTTTCGTGAGCTCTGCGTGCAGCGGCGCCAGTGGCTGACCGACACCCAGTTCGAGCGTGCGATCGCCGCGACCAACCTGCTGCCCGGGCCCGCGTCCACCCAGCTTGCGATCTACTGCGCCTGGCGCCTGCGCGGAGGAGTCGGTGCGCTGCTGGGCGGCTTCTGCTTCATCGTCCCCGGACTGGCGCTGATCCTCGCGCTATCGGTGCTGTTCCTCTCCGGTTCGCCGCCGAGATGGGTGCTCGGAGCGGGGATGGGCGCCGGCTCGGCGGTCGCAGCCGTCGCGGTCAGTGCCGGCCTTGGCGTCGGCATGCCGATCTGGCGGCGGACCGACCGCAGCCGCCGTCCACGCATGCTGCTCTACGCGATCGCCGGAGCGGCGGCTGCCGCGAGCGCGGGCCCCTGGCTCGTGCTCATTCTGCTGGGATGCGGCGCGATCGAGCTCTCCTTCCACTGGCGCCCGCGGCGCGGCGCGGCGGCGCTGCACGGCTGGCCTCTGCTTGCGATGGCGGCCAGTGACCCGGGCGGGATCGGCGATCTGGTCTGGACGGCGCTGAAGGTTGGTGCGCTCTCCTTCGGCGGCGGCTTCGTGATCATCCCGCTGATGCAGGCCGACGCGGTCAACACCTATCACTGGATGAGCCACAGCCAGTTTCTGAACGCGGTTGCGTTGGGCCAGGTCACCCCCGGTCCGGTGGTTCAGACGGTGGCCGCCGTCGGCTACTCGGCCGCCGGGATCGGCGGTGGTCTGCTCGCGGCGGCGGTCGCCTTCGCTCCATCCTTCTCTTTCATCATGCTCGGCGCCGCCCGCTTCGAGCGGCTGCTGGCGGACGATCGCGTGAGCTCGTTCCTGACCGGCGCCGCGCCCGCCGCCGCGGGGGCGATTATCGGCTCTGCGATCCCGCTCACGCTTGCTCTCTCGGAGAATTGGCAGTACCCGATCCTGGCCGCCGCGGCGGTCGCGCTGCTGCTCCTGCGACGCGGCGTGGTGCTCACTCTGCTGTGCGCCGGAGCGATCGGGCTTGCCGCCGGTCTGCTCGGCGCCCCTCTACCCCACTGATCCGCCGTGGCAGCGCTTACGTAACAGATCAATGAGAAATGCCTCGCTCCCCCCTCCCCTCACGCAGGCGCACCTCGCACACGGCGGCCTCCCTGCGCCGCCTGGCCGACGAGGAGCTGATCGCGATGGTTGCCGCAAACGAGGCTACGGCGTTTGAGATCGTGCTGGAGCGGCATCTCGACGTGGCTTTCTCGCTGGCTTACCGGATGGTCGGTCGCCGTCAGGCCGCCGAAGACGTGGTTCAGGAGGCGTTGCTTTCGGTGTGGCGCAGCGGCGCCCGCTACGACCGCGCTCGTGGCAGCGTGCGAACCTGGCTGCTCGGCATCGTCCACAACCGCGCCATCGACATGCTGCGCCGGCATGACGCGCGGGAAGCGTTGGACGTCAGCGACGAGGGCCTGGAGGAGCGTCTGCAGGCGCCGCAGCGCACCGAGGCGGAGGTCGCCCGCCGCCAGGATGCCCACGAGATCAGGAGCGCCGTCTCCGAGCTGCCGCCCGAGCAGCTGAAGGTGATCGAGCTGGCCTTCTTCGGCGGGTTCACCCACACCGAGATCGCATCGATGCTCGAGCTGCCCACGGGCACGGTCAAGGGCCGGATGCGCCTCGGTCTGCACAAGCTGCGCGAGCAGCTTGGGGATCGCCAGGAGATGCTGCAATGAGCGGTATCGGCGACTCTCTGCACTGCGAGCAGCGCACGCTTGGCGCCGCATTCCTGCTCGGCGCGCTCGAGCCGAGTGAGCACGAGCGCTACGAGGAGCATCTGCGCACATGCGCAATCTGCCGACAGGAGCTGCAGGAGCTGCGGCCGAGCGTAGATGCGCTCTGCCTGGGCGTCACGGAGATGCAGGCGCCGCCGCAGGTGCGCGATCGCTTGATGGAGATCGTGCGTCAGGAGGAGAGCGTGCTGCGGGCCGCCGGCCCGCAGGCCGATCGGCCCACCGCAGCGCCGCCGCGACGGCGGTGGCCGCGCCCAGCGCTCGCGTTCGGCTCTGCGGTCGCCGCGGCGGCAGTGGCGATCGGCATCCTGGTTGGGGTCTCGGGACCACCGTCCGAAACTGTGATCGCCGCGCAAGTCGCAGCCGCGGTGCCGCACGGCCACGCGCAGGTGCGCGAGAGCAGCACTCGCGCAGAGCTGGTGGTCGCCGGGATGCCCCAGCCGCCGGCGGGCAAGATCTACCAGGTCTGGCTGGCACGGCCGGGACGCTCGCCCGAACCGACGGACGCGCTCTTCAGCGTCACGCGCAGCGGCAGCGGCTCGGTCGCGGTCCTGCAGAGCCTGCACGGCGTAGCACAGCTGATGGTCACGGCTGAGCCTGACGGCGGCAGCCTCCACCCCACCAGCGCACCGATCATCATCGCGACGCTGCACTGAGCAAGCGCCGACGGTGGCGCGGCGTGATCGACACCGCCGATCGCGAAGACGTACGCTGCACGCTGAGCGATCCGTGCTGCGTCCTTGAACGATCCCATCACAGAGCCGGCCGCGCAGGCGGGATCTGACGCATCCGGGGTCTTCGTCGCGGGCCGGCGGATCGTGCGCAGCGCCTACCAGCGGATGCAGGAGCCGCCGCGGCGTGCCGGCAAGCACGCCGAGCATGGACATGAGCTGGGAGTGCTGGGCGCGCTGGCGGCGCTCAGCCTCGACGCGCTTTCAAGCGTCGCATATGGCCCCGAAGCGATGGCGCTCGTGCTTGTCACCGCAGGCATGGGCGCGCTCTCCTACACGCTGCCGCTGACGCTCGTCATCACGGCGATGCTGGGCCTGCTGGTGCTCTCCTACTCGCAGGTGATCGCAGCTCATCCGGAGGGCGGCGGCGCATATGCGGTCGCGAAGGCCAACCTGGGCCGCTGGCCAAGCCTGCTGGCCGCCGCCGCGGTCGTCGTCGACTATGTGCTCACCGTGGCGGTCAGCCTCGCCGCAGGGGCCGCGAGCCTTGGCAGCGTCTTTCCCGGTCTCGCCCACCACCTGCTGGCGGTCTCGCTCATCGGTCTGGTGATCCTGAGCGCGGTGAACATGTTTGGGATCGCGGAGTCCGCGCGGCTTTTGATGGTGCCGACGGTGATCTTCATCGGGAGCATGCTCGCGGTGATCGTGATCGGGGCGCTGCATCCCCACCCGGTCGCGGAGATCGGCACACGCATCCCCTCCACTGCGACCGCAGCGCTGGGGATCGTGCTGCTGCTCAAAGCGTTTGCCTCCGGCTGCTCGGCGGTCACCGGCGTGGAGGCGATCTCCAACGGAGTCCCGGCTTTTCGCAAGCCGCGCATACGCCGTGCGCAGCAGACCGAGGTGGCGCTGGGCGCGCTGCTGGCAGTGATGCTGATCGGGCTGGCGGTGCTGATCAGGGCGCATCACGTCGTGCCGAGGGGCGGCGTGACGATGCTCGCGCAGGTGACGGCAGGCGCTGTGGGCACCGGCTGGCCCTTCTACGTCTCCAATCTTGCGGTCACCGCGGTGCTCGGCCTGGCCGCCAACACGAGCTTCGGGGGGCTGCCGGTGCTGATGAGCCTGCTGGCCAAGGACCACCGCCTGCCGCACATGTTCTACCTGCGTGCCGAGCGCCCGGTCTACAGGCACGGCATCGTCGCTCTGGCGCTGCTTGCGATGGTGCTGCTGATCGCGGTCGACGCGAAGACCGATCGTCTGATCCCGCTGTTCACCATCGGCGTCTTCGTCGGCTTCACGATCAGCCAGGTCGGGCTCGTGCGCCACTGGCACCGAACCCATGCGCCCAGGTGGCGCTTGCGGATCGCGCTCAACGGCGCCGGTGCGGCGATGACCACTGTGGCGGTGGCGGTGTTCCTGGCGAGCAAGTTCACCGAGGGCGCATGGGTGGTCGTGCTCGCGATCCCGATGCTGATGTACCTGTTCGCCGCTACGGAGCGCTACTACGTGGCGATCGCCAAGCAGCTGAAGATGGGTCGCACGCCGCCGCTGCCGCGCAAGCGGCAGAGTGTCGTGGTGATTCCCACCACTACGGTGAGCCTGCTCACCGAGCGCGCCGTCAGTGCCGCGCTGTCCCTCGGCGAAACGGTGGTTGCGGTGGCGGTCGCAGGCGACGAGCAGGAGTGCGACCGGATATCGACCGAATGGGAGCAATGGAAGTCCGGCGTGCCGATCGAAGTGCTGATGGATCCGCACCGCTCACTGGTGCGGACGGTGATCCGCTACGTCGCCTCGATCGATAAGGAGGATGTGACGGTTACGATCCTGATCCCGGAGATCCTGCCGCGCAAGCGCCGCCACGAGATCATGCACAACCAGCGCGGGCGGCTGCTGGAGGCGGCGCTCAAGCAACGCTTCGACGTGGTGGTGGCGACGCTCCCATTCCACCTCGAAGACTGAGCAGATCGCGAGCGGCGCTGAGGATCAGCGCTTGCCGAACAGGCGCTGGCCGCGGTAGCGGCCGTGGTAGCCGTAACGATCCCGATATAGCATCTGGTGCAGCCCGTAGCCGAGCTTGCGTCCTTCGGCGATCTGTTCGAGCATCCGCTCGCGGCGCCGCGAGGCGCCGATCGCAGCATCGGATGCCGTGTCGAAATAGTCGTCAAAGCCGGCACGCTGCGCGCTGTGCAGCCGCCGCGGCAACGGCTCGTGCAGTTCTTCGGCCGCCGCCTGTTGCAGCCTCGCCCGGAGTCCGGCCTCCGGCGAATCTTCCAGGCCGATCATGTTTTCGGTCTCCTGACGCCCGCCGGCAGTGCGGTAGTCGTAGAGCTCCGCTTCCTGGCCGGCAGTGGCGATCTGTGCGGTGCCGGGCGTCCAGTTGGAGTAGAGCGCAAGCTTGGCCTTCGGCGTCCTGATCGCCGAGAGGTGTAGCGGGGCATCCGCGGCATACGGCTTGATCGCGTACTCGGTCACGATCTCATCGCTTGCGTGCAGGATGTGGGTGCGCCCGGGCGCCTGTGGCTTTTGCAGCATCGCGAGCACGTCGTGGCGACCGGCGATGTGCGAATAGTGGGAGTCCTTGCGCCAGGCTTCCGATTCGGTTGCGATGCTGAGCAGCAGCGGCGCTATGTCAACGCTGCTTGTCAGCCCCGTACGTCGTCGCTTGGGCGCCGCGCAAAGCTTTTCGCCGCCACGCAGATCCTTGACCATCAGAGGCACGCGAACGCCCTCCTCGTAAACCGCGCCGCCCTTGCCGCGCAGGCCGTGCGAGCCGCCGTACTCGCCGTGGTCGGAGGTGAACACGACGACTGTGTTTGCGGCCAGCTCGGGCCTTGCGTGGAGCGCCTGCAGCACGGTGCCGATGTTGCGGTCTACCTCGCCGAGGAGCTTCAGATACAGGTCGCAGAACGGCGTCCACGCTTCGGTGGTCTGCGGCCCGCTGTAGGGCAGGCGACCGAAGGAGATCGCGGTGGTTTCCTGGTGGGAGAGCTGAAGTCGCGGAATGCGCTGGAGCTGCAGCTGTTCTGGGGACTCGAAGTTCGGCGGCAGATCGTGCACGAGCGACTTGGCGCTTGCCTCTGCGGCAAAGCGGTCGCTCCAGAGGTACCACCATGCGATGTCGTGCGGGTTGACGAAGGAGACCGTCGTGCACCACGGCTCGTGCGCCGGCGCCTTGGCGATCCATTCCTGAAACTGTGTGGCGATGTAGGGGTCGACTTCCCACCCCTGCCCCGGGCCGCCGTCGGGCGAGGGATAGGTGCCGCCGGAGAAGCCGTAGCGTTCGAGCGCGCCCTCGTTCCACGGCGAGGACCAGTGGTTATCACCGTGGGTAAGGTGCCACTTGCCGTACCACGAGGTCTGATAGCCCTGCTCACGCAGCATCGTGCCCCAGGTTGGAAAGTGGTGGCTGAGCGTGCTGCCGCCAGTGATCATGCAGCCGGTCTGGTGCGTGTAGAGGCCTGTCAGCATCGTCGAGCGCGCAGGCGTGCAGTCGTTGGAGGCGGTGTAGTGGGAGTCGAATGAGACCGCGCCGTCGCGCAGGCCAGCGAGGTTGGGCATTAGGCGCGCCGCCGCCGGGCTGGCAGAGAACCAGCATGGCGTGCGCATCTGGTCGACCATGATCACGAGGATGTTCGGCCGCCGGCTATAGGAGCCGGGGCTGGAGGTTTGCTGGGCGCTTCCTGCCGGAGCTTCGCCGTCTGTGTGCTGCGCCCGCGCACCATGCGCGTCGTGGCGTGAGCGGTACCCCCTGGCCGAGAACGGGCTGGGTGAGTCCGGGGCCAGCAGGTCGCCGAGCGCCGCTCCGCCGCCAGCCAGCGCGCCTGCAGCAAGCGCGCCGCCCGCCAGTAGCGTGCGCCTGCTTATCTCCCGCCCGTGAGATGGCCGCTCAGGGTGCATGCAAGCAAGCTAGCGGCCCGAATGTTCGTTTGGTTGGGGTCTTTGTTTGCAGCAGGTTGAGACCCGGGATGCCGAAAAGAGGCTCAGTGGCCGTGTGAGGAAACCGGCTCCTGCTCCTCATCGAAGTCATCCGGCGGCAGGTCGATCATCTTCACCGTGCCTGCGACCACACCGTAGGTGACGAGGACCAGCAGAATGAGGGCCGGGATCAGCACGCCGATGCTGGATGTCGCGCCGGTCAGAACCGCCAGGCCGTAGACGAGCAGCATCGGGAACAGCAGCGCAAACAGCGGCCCGGTGCGAGCGAGGCTGTCCCTGCGCGGCGCGACGTGCTGGTGGGCGTGCGGCTCTGTCTCCGAGGATGCTGACATCGAATCTGGTTCCTTTCGAAATCTTCTCACAGCCGGCGGCTGGGCCGGGCGGTGCCGCGTCGCCCGCGCAGATTACAGAGCCTGGGCTTCCTGCTGCGCTTCGCGTTCGCGGCTGGGCGGCGGGATGCCCCGCCTTTCGTCGCTGTAGATCTCGACCGCCTGGTAGTTGGCAAGCCCTTCCTGCTGTGCGAGATGCAGATAGGAAGGCAGCGGCTGACGCAGCTCTTCCGGGATCGCCTGCTCTTCCAGCGTCTGTAGCAGCGGCTCTTCAAGCGCGGAATGTCCGGCCACATTTTCGATCTCCTCGCGCCCGGCCTGCGTGCTGTAGTCGTAGAGCTCAACTTCCTGGCCGGCGCTCTGGATCTCGATGCCGCCCGGCGCCCAGTTGGAGTAGACGCCGAGCTTTGCCTGCGGCGTGCGGATCGCGATCACGTGCCGCGGAGCGTCAGCCGCATAAGGCTGGCTTGCGAACTCGGTCACGTCCTCATCGGTGGCGTGCAGGATCCAGTCGCGGCCGGGCGCTGTCGGCTTCTGGCACATCGCGGCGATGTCGTGCCGCCCAGCCAGATGCGCGAGCATGGGCTCACTGCGCCAATCCTCAGAGCCCATGGCAATGCTCAGCAGCAACGGCACGAAGTCGGCGCTGGAGGTCAGCCCTGTGCGCGGCACCGAGACCTGCTTGGCAAGCAGGCCGCGCGGGTCATGGACGTAGAGCGGCACGCGGATCGCCTCCTCGTAGGCGCTTGCGCCCTTGCCGCGCATGCCGTGCGAGCCGCCGTACTCACCGTGGTCGGACGTGAAGAGCACGACCGTGTTGGCGGCGACCTTCGGGTGCGCGCGCAGCGCGGCCAGCACGTTGCCGATCTGGGCGTCCACATAGCTCTGCAGAAGCAGGTAGGTGTTCATCAAGTTCAGCCACATCGGCAGCGCTTCGGGGCCTTCAAAGGGCACCGGGCCGAAGGCTTCGGCGGCGGTGTCCTGCAGCGAGCGATGCAGCGCGGGCTTACGGCGTTCGATCATTTGCTGCGGCGTCTCAAAGTTCGGCGGAAGCGCGGTTGCATATGCGGGAGGGCTGGCCTCGGCGGTGATTCCGGACGTGTAGCGCCACCACCAGGCGATGTCGTGCGGGTTCACGAAGGAGGCCGTTGCGCACCACGGCTCTTGGCCGGCGTTGGCTTTCAGCCATTGCGTGACCTGACGCGCTATGTAGGGGTCGACCTGAATTCCCTGGCCGGGGCTGCCGTTGGGCGAAGGGTAGGTGCCGCCGTCGAAGCCGTACTGCTCCAGCGAGGCATAGGCGTTGGGGTGCAGATGCCACTTGCCGTAGTAGGCGGTGCTGTAGCCCATCTGGCGAAGCAGCGTGCCCCACGTCGGGAAGCGCGGGTCAAGCCAGCTATCCCCGGTGATCATCACGCCGGTCTGGTGGGTGTAGAGCCCGGTCAACATCACCCCGCGCGATGGCGTGCAGTCGTTTGAGGCGGTGTAGTGGTTTTCAAAGCTGACCGAGGAGGAGCGCAGCTTCCAGAGGTGGGGCGTGACGCTGCTCTGCGGCGCCAAAGAGGGCATCCAGACGGGCGTGCGCACCTGGTCGACGATGATTACGAGGATGTTCGGCGGCTTGCGTTTGGCGGGCGTACGCCGCGCCGGCCGGCGGGTGCCGGCGTGGACGCCCGCCGCTGCGCCGCCGACCGCAAAGGCTCCCTGCTTGAGGAAGTCGCGCCGGTCTGTGCCTGGAGTCTCCTGCAGAGCTGTGGTCGAGCTAGCTGGCTGGCTGGTGGAATTGCTCATTGGAACCTCAACAAGGCTTGTGGGCAGATGATGCGCTGCACGTCGGAAGCGTCAGGATTTGAGCGCGTAGTGCTCGATGTTGCTGGCCAGCGTGCCCTCGGTTTCGTACTGGCCGATGTGGGTGTAGAGCACCTTGCCCTGCGGGCTGATGTAGATCGTGTCTGGCAGGTTCTGCAGCGGCGCTAGCCACGCGATTTCGCTGCTTTCGCCCGCGTAGCTGGGATAGCTGACGTGGTGTTCGTTGAGGAACTGCTGGGCCTTGGAGCTTTCGGGGTCGTTGGCGTCGAAGCCCAGGAAGGCCACCTTGGTGCCGTAGGCCGCCGAGGCGGAGGCGAAGAGCGGAAACTCTTCTTTGCACGCGTCGCACCACTGCGCCCACACGTTCAGCACGACTGGGTAGCCGCGCAGTTTCGCCAGGCGGCTGCGCAGGCCGCTGACTGAGCCCACCAGCCTGCTGGCCTGTTCGTGCAGGAAGGACAGCGCCACGGGCGAGCCTGCCAGCTCCTTGCCGGCAGTTTCCGCGCTCGGTGGAGAGGTCTTCGCCAGCGAGCTGGCGGGGATCTTGCGATTCAGCAGCCAATCCATGTCGTCCATCAGCTGCGAGGTCGTCCACGGCGTTTCGGGGTCGGCAAGGTTGTGTCGGCCTTCCGCGTCCAGCAGCTTGTGCAGCGCGGGTGAGAGCGTGCCTTCCATCTGCGGCATGCCTGCGACCACGATCCGCTCGTCGCCTGCCGGGTCGAGCACGAACACGCCGTCTGAGTGCTGCACGTCGAAGGTCTCGGGCTTGTGGGTCCACCAGTCGATCGCCGGCGGGGTGCCCTGAGGCACGCGTTTGAAGTAGACGCCGAGGATCTTCCACAGTTTCGTTATGTTGGCGAGGCTGCCGGTCAGCATCGTGAAGTCCGCTCCGGTCATGCGCTTGTAGGCGCGCAGGCGCGCGGGCGAGTCGCGCCAGGGGTCTACCGTGACCTCGGCCACGACCACCTTGGAGGAGAGCCCTTCGCGGCGCAGCCTGGCCAGGAGGCTCATCAAGCTGCCGGTGGTCATCGGGCAAACCTCCGCGCACAGCGTCATCGCCGGCGCGAAGACGACGAACTTGCCCCGGTAGGCGGCCAGCGAGGTCTTCTGTCCGTATTCGTTTATCAGCGGGATCGCAGGCAGCGGCTTGCTGCCGTAGAGGGGGTCGCCCGCAGCTAGCGGCGCCGGCACCAGACCGTTTGCGTTCTGGGTGATCGTGTCTTTGCCAACGAGCGTCACGACCACCGCGACGACCACCATGGCCGCGGCGGCGGCGGTCGCCGTCCAGCGAATGCGTCTCAGCAACTGTCCATCCCGGATCCGAGGCGACTTACGGGCACAAGCCGATTCAACCACTTGGCCGGCGCACTTGCGACGTCAGCCGTCAGCTTGGAGACTGCGACGGCGGCGGCTGGCGAAGGATCGGGGTACCGTAAAGCCTGCAGATGAGAGACGATCGCAGAGCCCGCCGTCGGGCATCCACCGGCGGCCCGCCGGTGGACCCGACCGCCTGGCGGCGGCTGGCAGCCTGCACGGCCGCAGCGGCGGTGCTACAGATCGACGGCACCCTGATCACCGTCGCGCTGCCACGCGCCGGCCACGCGCTCGGCATGGGAGTGCACTTTCAGGGACTGGTGCTCGCGGTCTACTTCCTCGCCTACGCGTTGACGCTTTGGCCCGGCGGCAGACTGGTCGACGCGATCGGCTCGCGTCAGGTCGCGCTCGCCGGCCTCAGCCTCTTCGCCGTGGGCGCAGCGCTGGGTGCGCTTGCGCCAAGCGCCGGTCTGCTGGTGGGCTCGCGGGTGATTCAAGGGCTCGGTGCGGGCCTGGTGAGCCCGGCCGCTTTGGCCGGCGCGGTCGCCGGCTTCCCACCGGAGCGGCGTGGCATGGCGCTTGGCGTCTGGGGCGCCGGTTCCGGTATGGCCAACCTCGCCGGGCCGCTGCTGGGCGGCGCGCTGACGGTACTGCTCGGCTGGCGCGCTGACTGGTGGGCGCTCGTGCCGTTGGCGCTGCTCTCCGCGACGGCGATCTGGCTGCTGATCCCGGCAGGGCTGGCTGCTCACGAAGGCGGGGGTGGCCGTGTGCCGCGTTCCCCTGTGATCGCGGCTGCGACGCTCGTGGCTGCACTTGCCTTCGCGGTAATGATCGGCTCGTTCTTCATTGCCGAGCAGTACCTGCAGGATTCGGCCGGCTACTCGCCGCTCGGCGCGGCTGCAGCGCTGTTGGTGGTGGCGCTATTGGTGGGAGTGGCAGCGCCGTTGGCCGGGCGGCTTTCCGACGCTCGCGGCGAGCGGCTGCCGGCAGTAACAGGCTTCGTGCTCGCCGGTATTGGCCTGGCGGTCCTGGGCATCCCCGGGATACCGCTGCACGGGCTGGCGCCGTTGCCACTGCTGATTCCAGTCGGGATCGGCCTCGGGCTGCTCTTCGCGCCGACCTCGCGCGCGGCCCTAAACGCGGCGCCCGGCGCAAGCCACGGCCGCGTCTCCGCGCTGCTGTCGGCTGGACGGCTGATCGGCGCGGGTGTGGGTGCGGGGCTTGCCGGCCTTGCGCTGGGCGGTGGGGTCACCGCGGGGCGTGTGCACGAGGTGCTGCTGGGCGCAGCCGCGGTGTGCCTGCTCGTCGGGGTGCCGGCGGCGATGCGGCTGGTCAGGCCCGGTGCTGCGGGTTCCGGGGTGCGTGGGGAGGCGGGTCAGGGTGCGGCTGCGGCGGAGCCTGTCGAGCCTGTGCACGCGGGCTAGGTGGAGTCGGCGAGTCAGGTGCCGGCATCACCGCGGCCAGCCGCAGCGTTCAACTGCGCCATCGTGAACAGGCTGCGCAGCGTCAGCCCCTCAGCGGCCATCCGCTCAGGTCCACCGGCCTGGCGGTCGATCACGCAGAGCACGACCGCGATCTGCGCCCCCAGCGCCCGCAGTTGCTCGCACGACTCGATCACCTGCCCGCCGGAGGTGACGACATCCTCGAAGACGGCCAGCCGCCGGCCTGCCAGCTCTCCCCCCTCCGCGAGCTGACAGGTGCCGTAGGTCTTGGCCTGCTTGCGCACGAACAGCGCGGGCAGGCCACTCACCTGCGAGGCCACCGTCGCCAGTGGTACACCGCCCAGCTCAAGCCCGGCGAGCGCGTCGATCCCGTCGGGCAGCATGTCCACCATGCCTGTCGCGATCTCCCGCAGCAGTGCAGGGTCGGACTCGAAGCGATACTTGTCGAAGTACTCGTTGCTGGTCGCGCCCGAGCGCAACGTGAACTCGCCTGTCAGATGGGAGCTTTCGTAGATACGGCGCGCAAGCGAGTCGGCGCTCGCCGCTGCGGCGGAGACCTGCTGGTCGTGCTCTGTCTGGGTCATGCTCAACGTCCCTCGTAGGTCGCGTGGCCGGGGCCGTGCTCCAGGAAGCTGCGCACCGCCCCCTTCAGATCCTCGGTGGCGAAGAGGTCGCCGGCCAGCTTGGGCACCAGCTGATCCGCCGCGCGAGCGCCGCCCTGACAGGCCGCGCGCACGATCTCCTTGGTCGCTGCGTGCGCGCGCGTCGGCCCCTTTGCAAGAGACAGCGCGAAGTCTCTGGCCGCCTGCTCAAAGCCCTCATCCGGCAGCACCCGGTTGACGACGTTCCAGCGCTCCAGCGTGGCCGCGTCGTAGAGGGCGCCCGTCATCACAAGCTCCCGCGCGCGCGCCGGGCCGGCGCGCTCGGCCAGACGCTGCGTGCCGCCCATCGCCGGCGTGAGTCCGACGACCGTCTCCACCAGGCCGAAGCGGGCCGACTGCGCGGCGATCAGCAGGTCGCACGCCAGCGAGAGCTCAAACGCGGCCGTCAGGCAAAGCGAATGTGCAGCGAAAACCGTTGGCGCGGGCAGCTCCTCGACGGTATGGATGACCGTCAGCAGCCTGCGCCACATCGCAGCGCCCTGCTCCGCGCTCAGCCCATCGAAGACGTGAACGTCCACCCCGCCGCTGACCACCTTGCCGCGAGCGCAGATCAGGAGCCCGCGGGGCCGCTGGCTCGCCACCTCCCCCACCGCCTGCTCCAGCGCGTCGATCATCTGCGCGTCGAAGAGGTTCAGCGGAGGATGCTCAATCGCGAGGATCGTGAGCTCTCCGTCTCTTTCGATTGTCAGGGGCGCCATCTCCGCGGAGCCTATCCGCCGTGCGTCCCGTGTACGATCGCGGTGTGCCTGACGATCGCCAGCACGACATCGTGCTGTTCGGAGCGACGGGGTTCACAGGCGCTCTGGCAGCCGAATACCTGGCCGCGCATGCCCCGGAGGGCGTGAGTTTTGCACTGGCCGGCCGCAGCCTGCCCAAGCTGCAGGCGCTGAGCGAGCGGCTGCAGCGCGAGGTACCGCTGATCGTCGCCGACGCGCGCCAGCCGGAGAGCTTGCGCGAGCTGGCGGCCTCCACACGTGTGGTGATCAGCACCGTCGGCCCCTACATCCAGTACGGCGAGGGTCTGGTGGAGGCATGCGCGCTGGCAGGCACCGACTACGCCGACCTCACCGGCGAGCCCGAGTTCGTCGACCTGATGTACGTCCGCCACCAGGAGAAGGCGCTGCAGAGCGGCGCGCGCCTGATCCACTGCTGCGGCTTCGACTCGATCCCGCACGATCTCGGCGTCCAGTTCACGGTCGCACGCCTACCGGAGGGCGTGCCGCTGAAGGTTGAGGGCTTCGCGAAGATGAACGCCAGCATCTCCGGCGGCACGCTGCACTCGGCCATCACCGCCTTCTCGCACCTGCGCTCCTCCATGTCGGTCGCCGGCGAACGCAAGCGGATGGAGCCGAGACCGACCGGCCGCAGCATTCACGGCATCGCCGGGAAGCCCCACAACGAGCCCGAGCTCGGATGGGTGCTGCCCATGCCCACGATCGACCCGCAAATCGTGCTGCGCTCTGCCGCTGCCCTCGATCGCTACGGCCCCGACTTCTCCTACGGCCACTATCTGGTGACCGGCAGTATCGGCGCCGCGGCGGCCTATGCGGGCGGGGCGATCGGCGCTATCGCCTTGGCACAGATCGGGCCCACCCGCAAGATGATGCTCGACCGCATCCAGCCGGGCGATGGCCCGAGCCCGCAGCGGCGTGCGCGCAGCAGCTTCGTGGTGCGATTCGTCGGGCAGGGCGGCGGTCAGCAGGTGATCGCCGAGGTCAGCGGCGGCGACCCGGGCTACGAAGAGACAGCAAAGATGCTCTGTGAGAGCGCGCTGTGCCTGGCACAGGACGAGTTGCCGGAGCTGGCCGGACAGCTGACGCCTGCGGTGGCTATGGGCTCGGTGCTGCGCGAGCGTCTGCAGGCGGCCGGGATCGCGTTTACCGTGGTGCGTGGCGGCGAGCGCTAAGACGCCCAATGAGCCGTCAGCTGATCTGTTCGGCCAGGGCGATGATGATGCCTGCAGGGCCGCGGAGGTAGCAGAGCCGGTAGCTGTTCTCGTACTGCGCCACCTCGCCGAGGAGCTCGGCGCTGTGGGCACGCAGGCGGGCGACGGTGTCGTCGATGTCGTCGACGGCGAACATGACACGGTGCAGGCCCAGCGTGTTGGGTGGCGGGTTCTCCGGCTCGGCGCCGACCGCCGCGGGGGCGTGGTACTTCGTCAGCTCCAGCTTGCTGTGACCGTCCGGGGTCCGCATCATCGCGATGTCGCTGCGGACGCCGTCGAGTCCGACGGTGCGATCCGCCCAGAGGCCCTCGATCTGTGCTTTGCCCTCCAGCTCCATGCCAAGCTCGGTGAAGAACGCGATGGCGGCATCCAGGTCTTCGACGACAATGCCGACGTTGTCCATCCGCTGAATCGTCATGGTGGTGGTTCTCCTTCTTCGTCGCGCAGCCCACTGGTGTACCTAGCTAGATGACGTGCCTATGGACGTTGTGAACGGTTGAGGAGGCATCCGGGCCTCATCCCAGGCTGTGGGTCTGCGAAGGCTCACGACCTAGGAGGACCCGGATGCAGATCCACGGTAGAGCGAAGCTCGGACCGGCGGGAAGGCTGGCGTTGTGCGAGGCCGTCGAGAGCGGGATGACGTTCAGGCAGGCGGCAGCGTTCTCGGGTGTGTCGCCGGCGACTGCGCATCGCTGGTGGCATAGGTATGCAGACGCTTCTGCGCAAAAGCGACATTCATTGGTGTGGGCGGTGGATCGTTCCAGTCGGCCTCATCGTTCCCCCAGGCTGCTGGATGCGGCCAGCCAAAGGCGCATCTGCGAGGCTCGCAGGCGCACGGGCTGGGGGCCAAGGCTGATCGCTGGAGAGACTGGGTTTGCGCACTCAACGGTCTGGAAGGTGCTGCACCGCCATGGTCTCTCCCGTCGAGCGGCACAGGCCCGTGATCAGGCTGCTCGCTATGAGTGGCCATGCCCTGGCGATCTATTGCACATCGATACAGCACGCTATGCGCGCTTCGAGCGTCCTGGGCACCGCGTCACCGGCGATCGCTCTCAGCCTTCCCGCAAGTGGATGGACCCTGGCACCAGGGTTGGCTATGACTTCGCTCACGCGATCGTTGACGACCACTCCCGCCTGGCTTATGTCGAGCTGCACAACGACGAGCGCGCGGAGACCGTCACCGGCTTCGTGACCCGCGCACTGGACTGGTTCGCTGAGCATGGCATCCACGCCAAGCGGCTGATGAGCGACAACGCCTGGACCTACACGCACAACCGGTCGCTACGAGAACTCCTCGCTGACCGCCAGATCAAGCATCTACGCACCAAGCCCTACCGGCCGCAGACCAACGGCAAGGTTGAGCGCTTCCACCAAACCATGGCCAGGGAGTGGGCCTACGGCCTCGCCTACCGCTCACACCGCCACCGCAACCAAGCCCTGCCACACTGGATCGAGCACTACAACCAGCGCAGGCCACACTCAGGGATCGGCAACCAGCCACCTATCAGCCGCGTTCACAACCTCCGTGAGCAGGACACCTAGCTAGGGGTTTGCCGGTCGCAGCGCACGACCGCTCAGCGGACGCTCACCACCGCCGTTTGAGGCGCAACAGCTCCTGCGCATAGCCCGCGACCGACGCCGGCGACATGATCAGCTGGTAGCAGAAGACGTACAGCCCGAAGCCGATCAAGTTGCGGCGTACCAGCAGGCCCACTTCAGCGAACGATCTGTGCTGGCGGCGGTACATGACGCTCGCAAGCAGCATGTTGAGTGGCAGCACGGCCAGCGTCATCGGCCCCACAATCGCGAAATCGCCGAACATCGCCAACACGATTCCGGGGATGAACACGAAGGTGAAGGTGACGTCGAGATAGGGGAAGAAGATGTTCGAGGCGATCGAGTGCGCATATATGTGGTGACGTCGCAGAAGGCTGATCCCATATGTCCTCAGCCCCTCGATCATGCCCCGTGCCCACCGGCGGCGCTGGCGAGCGAGGCTGCGCAGGCCAACCGGCACCTCGGTGAAGGCGACGGCAGTCGGCTCATAGACGGTACGGCCGCCCTTCTCGAGCAGCGCCCAGGTCATCACGATGTCCTCGCCGATGCAGTTAGGCCAGCCTCCCGCATCGCGCAGGGCTTCGGCGTCATACGCGCTGAATGCGCCCTGGGCGACGAGCGTGGCCTGCAGCAGCGCCTGCTGACGCTTGATCGAGCCGATTCCCAGGAAGTAGTCCCACTCCTGCGCTTTGGCGAGCATGCTCGCTCGCGAGTTACGCGCGAGCACGCTTCCGGCGACCGCGACCGTGTCGTCCGGTGCGAGCAGCATTCGTGAGGCGATTCGCAACAGTGCGCCTGGCATCAGCAGAGTGTCGGCATCTATCGTCGCAACGAGCGGCGTTCTCACGAGACGCAGACCTGCGTTGAGCGCCTGCGCCTTGCCGCCGTGTTGAGCCTCCACCACCAGCAGGCGCTGGTCCTCTTCGGCAACCGCGCGCGCAATGCTGACGGTCTGGTCGTTCGATCCGTCGTCGATCACGATCACGCGCAATGACGCTGGATACTCCTGGCGCAGCGCATAGACGAGCGTCTCGAAGATCCGGTCCTGCTCGTTGTAGGCAGCAATCAGCAGCGTGAAGGCGGGATAGTCGAAGTCGAAGTCGATCGGCGAAGGGTGGTCCATCAGCAGCGAGGTCACCAACTGCACATTCAGGTAGCCGGGGATGAGGGCGATGCCCGCGATGATCGCGATCGCCCCGGCCATCGACACGGTGTGCGAGAGCTCGACGATCCAGGGCCAGGCGATCCATGTGGAGAACGCCACCCATGCGATCCCGCACAGCACGGTCAGCCGGAAGCGATCGATCACCTTCAGGTAGGGCAGGCGACGCGGAGGCGGATTGCTTGGCGCTCGGCCTCGATGCCTTGCAGCCATGATCGTCGTGCTGCCCGCGCCTGTGATCGCCATGTCTGCCTCTCCAGGCAGCGGTTGGCCGGTGAGGTCAGCCACGCCTGAGCGGCTCGGTGGCGGCAAGAGCAGATCAGGCGACATGAGATGCGACTTTCCGCACCAGGACGCTTTCCGTCCCAGAAACGACCGTCGGGTCGAACTGTGTGGGCGCATTGTCGGGGAACTCGCACTCGTCCTGGGGATGGAGCAGCGGCCCGGTGAAAGGTCGGAATAAGGCCATCTCACGATTGCGATCGGCAGGCCAGCGCCGGCGGCCGCCCGTAGAACGGCGCGGCTCGAGTCCGTAGATCGGTGGGTGGCCCGTGCGATCCGTTCACTATCGACGATACGTCTGGCCCAATAAATCAATCGTGCCCCACTCGGCCCCGTAGGCATCGCGCCCGTATTTAGCTTTGCAGAGCCATATTTCGCTCATCAAACGGCCGACGATGGGTCGGTCCGGCTCAGGCCGCGAGGTGGCTGATTGCGACGCCTCCTCATGAGGAGCGCCGTGATGATGCCAACGAGCAGCAGGAGGATGATGAAGCCGGCGAGGAGGTCAGCGATGAGGTGGTGCGTTGGGCGGGGTGTCCCGGTTGCCGGGAAGTTGATGGTGGCGCGTGCGCTGCGTTCGATCAGCCCGCTGCGGAGCGTTACCAGCGCGTGCCACGGGCCATCAGGTATCTGTCTGTCGAGCATGATCGTGATCGGCTCGGTGGCGCCGATCGCCAGGGTCGTGCCGAGGTTGGCGGGAAACGGGCCGGCGCTGAGTCCACCGGGGCCGGAGGAGAGTCGCAGGATGCCGCTCATGTCGAGCGCGCGTCCGCCGGTGTTGTGCACGCTCGCGAGCACCTCCGGCTGTCCGTCGGGTGAGCGTTTGCCGGTGAGCGAGTCAATTGTGAACTTGGATGCAGGTGCGCCCCCGGGGCCGATGGAGAGGTAGAGGCGGATGCCGACCCGGCTGACTCTGGTGATGCCGCCACCAGCCGGTGCAGAGGACCGGGTTTCGGCCCAGACCACGCCGTACTGTTCCCCGGGGGGCGCATCGCGAGGAACGGCGATGGTGACTGTGGCGATCGCATGCCCGCCGGGGGGAACGTTGGACGCGCCAGGGAGAACCGATGTCCAGGTGGACAGTTCATTGGGGGTGTGTGCGGCAGCGACGGCGAAGGCGCCTTGGCTGATGGCGGCGGCCGCGGGGTACATGACGACGTGCAGGTTTGAGGCCGTCGTGTTGGAGATCTCGATCCGGCGGTGGATGGTCGTCCCCGGGTGCAGGTGGTCAATGATGTAGAGGCGCGCTCTGGGGTCGCCGGATGGGCTGAGCGGGACTTCGAGCAACTGCACACCGATGCTGCCGGTCGTGATTGCTCGTGCTCTCGCGGCAGGCGCCGCCCTGGACACGCTGACGGGCGCCCCCACCGCGGCGGCAAAGGCGACGGCAGCCAGGACCCTCCGCGTGAGACGGCTGAGGCGCACAGCCGTCCGCCCGCGCAGTTGCCTGGATGGCCGAACGCGCATGACTATGAAACGGACTGCGTGATCGTGCCGGAATAGACGCCGGCGGCCATGCCTCCCGCAACGAAGACGTTGATTGTGGGATCCCAGGTCGCGGAGTTATCTCCCGTGATCCCGGTCGCGGTGACAGCCGCGACGACACCGGTGAGGTTCGTCGGGTTGTTCGCCGTGAAGGTGGCCGTCCCCACCTTTGTGATCGCCCCGGCGGTGTAGCCGACCGCGGCGGCGCCGATCGTCGGCCCCGATGGTGGCGTGAAGGCCGTGGAAATCACGGTCGCGACCCAGCCGGAACCCGCAGCCGCGGCGCGCGCGTCGCTCACCTGAACTTCGCCCAACTGGCCGCTGATGGTTCCCCCGCCAACAGTATTTTCCCGCGTTCCAAGATTGCCGGCGGTGACGGGCACAGTCATCGACAGCGCTCCACCGGTCACGGTCACGGTGGCAGACGTTTCTGCCGCTGAGGCCGCACCGGCGAGACAGAATGCGAGCATCCCAGTGACGCCGAGCACAAGCAGGGTGAGTGTTGGCTTGCTGTTCATGGTGATCCGTCTCCGCAATGAAGCGGCGAGGCTATCGATCCAGAGGAGTGGAGACCACGATTCTTGGGCGCCGCTAATTGGAAAAGAAGAGGAGGATGCTGTGCGAAGCTTTGGGGCTCAACCCATCATTTCCAGTTCCTGTTTTAAGGATCGTCATGACCTATGGCGAGCATTAGCGGATTGGGCATAGTCGTACAGCTAGTCCGTCTGCAGTGCCCGGCGAGGCCATCTCCCCGCTGCATGCGATTTAGCTAGACAAATCCATTCTAAGGGATTCTTGCCTGTATGTCTCACCGGCTATAAATCCCAAGCTTAACTATGTTACGATCGGCGATACGCTGTGTCTGATAAATCAATAACAACGCATAATTCGGATTTACCGGGGATTATGTAATTTGCTACCATACGGGGTCGGTAGGACTCTTGCAGACTGCGGACGACAACCCGAAGGACGCCGACCAGCCAATCTCCGAGGCCGACCAGATCGCTTCGGACACAGATCAGACGGCGTCAGACGCTGACCGGATCGCTTCGGATACCGATCAGAGGGCGTCGGACGCCGACCAGCACGCCTCGGACGAGGATCAGGCCGCCAGCGATGCGGAATCCCTCGATGGAGCCGATCGACATGGCCGCGTTCGGGGTAGCGCGCATCGTGACCGGGCCGCGGCCGATCGGACCACGGCGGCAGCCGATCGCGCCAGAGCCGCGGCCGATCGCGCCAAGGCGGCCGAAGAACGCGCTCACTGCGCCCACGACCGTTCCCTGGCGGCACGCGACCGCGCCGAGGCAGCACGGGACCGTGAAGCGTCCGAGATCGACGAGTTGACGAAGGTCCGTCGGCGAGGCGCGGGGATGGAGCAGCTTCAGCGGGAGATCGATCGTGCGCGTCGTGGCCCGGAAGAGCTGGTGGTCGCCTTCGTGGACGTCGACGGGCTCAAGCGAGTCAACGACACCGACGGCCATCTCGCCGGCGACGCTCTCCTGGTGGCAGTCGCCGACTCCATGAGGGCGTGCCTGCGCTCATACGACCTGATCATGCGCTTCGGCGGCGATGAGTTCGTGTGTGTGCTGCCCCACGCCAGCGTCGAGACCGTTCGCGAACGCTTCATCGAGGTGTCCAACGCCCTGGCAGCCGGCGTCACCGGGGGCTCGATCACAGTCGGCTTCGCGGAGCTCGGCAACGGCGACTCGCCAGAGGACCTCATCCGCCGAGCGGATCACGACCTGCTGGCTCATCGTGGGCATTCGTGAGTGCACCCACGCTGCGCCTGCCTGCCCCGTGAGAAGGCGTTCGTAGAGATGGCCCGCACACTAGTGACTGGAGCGTCCGGTTACGTGGGCGACCGGCTGGTGCGCGAGCTCCGTGGGCTCGGCGAGCCGGTCGGGTGCGTGGTTCGCGACCCGAGCCGGGTGAGCTTCGATCCAGCCGTCGCGGTGCATCGAGCCGACATGCTCCTCCCCGACTCCCTGAGCGCTATCGGGGACGGCTATACGAGCGCCTACTACCTCGTTCACTCGATGGGTCGTGGGGGCGACTCCGACTATGAGACACGCGACGCAAAGGCGGCGTCCAACTTCGCGCGCTTCGCGAGAGCCGCCGGTATCGAGCGAATCGTCTACCTCGGCGGTCTCGGCGATCGCCCCGCGTCCAAGCACCTGCGCTCGCGCCTGCGGGTCGGGGAGATCCTGCGCGAGCAGGGCCCTTCGCTGACATGGTTTCGCGCTGGCATGGTGGTGGGAGCCGGCTCCGAGAGTTACCGGACGCTGCGCTCGTTGGTGGAGCGCCTGCCGGTGATGCTCGCTCCGTCATGGCTCTCCACGCCCACCCAGGCGATCGCGATCGCCGACGTGGTGCGCTACCTCGTGCAGGCCCCTCGCATCCCGGAAACCCGCTCGCGCGAGATTCAGATCGGGTCGGCCGAGATCCTCACATACGGTCAGATGCTCGACCAGATGGCCGACGCGCTGAGGCTGCGCCGGCGCCCACGCATCCCCGTGCCGCTGCTGAGCCCATGGCTCTCCTCGCACTGGATTGGGCTCGTCACGCCCGTCGACGCCGGAGTCGCGAGGCCGCTGATCGAGGGGCTCTCAACCGACACGACCGTGACGGACCCCTCAGGCATGGAGCTGTTCGACTTCCAACCGAGATCCTTCCAGCAGGCGCTGCTGGAGGCGGTCGCCGAGGAGGAGTCGCGACTCCTTACGGGGTCGAGCCGGTGAGCGAGCACTCACGTCGGGCGGCCGATCGCCGGCTTGCGGACATCGGCAAGCGTTATCAGGCAGCTCTGCGCTGCGCCGACGCGCCCGCGGCCGAGGCAGTGGTCGCGGAGGCGCTCGCCGCGGGCATCACGCCGACGACGATCATGGTCGATGTGATCACGGCCGCGATGCGACGTATCGGGGAGTGCTGGGAGCAGGGCGAGCTGACAGTCGCCGAGGAGCACCTCGCGACAGGCCTCAGCTATCGAGCGCTGCTGCCTCTTCAGGAGCCACTGCAGATCGCGCCGCCCCGCTCCCGCGAGCGTGTGGTGCTCGCCGCGGTCGCCGGGCAGGCACACGTGCTGGGGCTGCGCATGGTTGCCGACGTGCTGGAGGGCGCGGGCTTCAACGTGCTCTACCTCGGGGCGAACGTCCCCGCCGGCGACCTGCAAGAGTTCGTCGCCGACCACGAGCCGGCGGTTCTCGGACTCACCTCCACGCAGCCGCGCGACGGCCCCAGTCTCGCCGAGGCGATCGTGACGACCCACGACATCCGCCCGGAGTGCCGGATCATGCTCGGCGGCGAAGGGGTGCCGCTCGCATGGCGCGGCCCGCCCTATCCATGGGCGCCCGACGCAGGGGCGGCGCTCGACGCGGTGCAAGAGCTGCTGCATGGTCCTCCCAGAAGCTTTCGCCGGCGGTCACACGAGTGCTCTGCGGCGCCGCGCAGACGCCGCCATCGCCCGCGCTCGCGGACACGACCGAGGATGAGCGCATCGCCGCCGAGATCGCCGAGGAGAGCGAGCTCACGCGACGCTACGCGCGACGAGCCGCCGAGTACCGCTATCTCGCCTACCGCGATCCGCTGACGACGCTGCCAAACCGCCGCGCGTTCGACGACCGTCTGATCGCAATCAGCACTCTCGGGCCGCCCAACGCGCTGTTGGTGATCGACGTGGACGAATTCAAGCAGCTAAACGACCGCCAGGGTCACGAGGCCGGCGATGCGCTTCTGCGCCGGCTCGGCCAGGCGATTCGCGGTGCGGTGCGCGCCGGCGACACAGTGGCGCGCATAGGCGGCGACGAGTTCACCGTCCTGATGCCAGCCTGCACTCAGGCCGAGGCGGCCCGAGTCGTCGAGCAGATTCGCGCGGCCGTGCTGGAGATGAGCGGTGGAGAGGTGAGCGTCAGCATCGGCGGAGCAACGCTCGGCGTCGATCGGCGCAGCGCTGTGCTCGACGCCGACCGCGCCCTCTACGCCGCAAAGGCCGCCGGCCGCAACCGCTCCGAGGTGCCCGCGACGCCGTAAGGCGGCTAACGCCCCTTGAGAGCTGCGATGACCTGTTCGTCGTGCTGAGCTGGCTTGACTCTGCGCAGCACCTCGGACACGCGGCCGTCGCTATCGATCACGAACGTGGTGCGCTCGTTGCCCCAATAGGTGCGCCCGTACATCGACTTCTGCACCCAGACGCCATAGGCCTCGGCGACCGCGTGATCCTCGTCGGACAGCAGCGGGAATGCGAGGCTCTGGTCGTCGGCGAACTTCTTGATCTTAGGCACCGGGTCCGGCGATATGCCGAGTACAACCGCACCGGCCCTCTTGTAGTCGGCCTCGTGGTCGCGGACACCGCATGCTTGGACTGTGCATCCTGGCGTTGCGGCCTTCGGATAGAAGTAGACCACAACGGGTTTGCCGCGCAGCTCGGAGAGCTTGACCAGGCGTCCCTCCTGGTCGGGCAGCTCGAAGTCAGGAGCCTGATCGCCTTGCTCGATCACGCCGCGATCCTAGCGGTCGAGCGATCGAAGTCGCTCGACCTGAACCTTCGAGTCCCGCCGCAATGATGCGGAACTCGCCGCGCACCATGGCCCGCCGTCGCCAACTACGGCGTCCCAGGCGGGGGCTTCGCCGCTGCACGCCCACTCCGCCCAAGCGTCGCGATACGCCTCGCGAAGATCCACACTGACCTTCATACCCACGATCCTACCATTGTTACAGCTGATGCGAAACCATTTTGGCTGCCCACCTCGGGCACTCTAATCAGAGCCAACCGCTCTGTGTAGCCAACAGCACCGCCTGCGCGCGATCTGACACGCCGAGCTTGCCGTAGGTGCTGTGCAGGTGGCTGCGCACGGTGCTGGTCGAGAGATCCAGGTCCTGAGCGATCTGCTTGTAGACCTTGCCTTCGGCCAGCCGCCGCAGCATGCTCAGCTCACGCGTCGAGAGGGGGCAGTCTTCGGTGGGAACCTGGCGCTGCTGGCGCGTGCCGGCGGCCAGCTGCTCGTAGACGATCCGCTGCAGCTCGTCGACACCGAGCCCAATCGTGTGCGCAGCACTGAGGAGCTCGCTGGAAGCGACCGCGGCGCCGCTTGCGTGATGAGCCAGCAGATCGGCCAGGCGGATGATCGCGGCCTCCGTGCCGGCGTCGTCCTGGTGGTGGTGTTCGACGGCATCGGCCACCG
Source organism: Solirubrobacteraceae bacterium (assembly GCA_036008645.1). Taxonomy (GTDB): domain Bacteria; phylum Actinomycetota; class Thermoleophilia; order Solirubrobacterales; family Solirubrobacteraceae; genus Palsa-744. The sequence goes on along the minus strand of DASYNI010000022.1, from coordinate 22,074 downwards.
TGCTCGGGAGTCCCCAGCGCCGGAGCAGCACTGCGCCGACGACTGCGTGATCGACGCCCAGCTCGGTGCGCTCGAGCTGGACGCGCTGAGCTGGTGTCGCCGCATGCCGCTGGATGCTGGCCATGCAGAGCGGATCGGCCTTGGCCAAGACGAGCTTGCCCACGTCGTGCAGCAGGCTCGTCAGGCGCAGGCGCTCGCGAGGCTCATAGTCGATGGCTGCGGCGACATGGTCGGCAACTCGCTGTGTAGCCAGGGCATGGACGCCGAAGCGCTCGGGCGCGGCGCCCCAGGCACCCGCATGCTCGAAGAGCTCGAAGGTGTCAGCCCCTCTGGCAATGCGTTCGATTTCGCAGCGATCCAGCGCAGCGACGGCCGCGGCCACGCTGTCTACGCGCATCCTCTTCCTCTGACCTCGGTTGGCAAGCCGCATCACCGCAAGGCTCAGCGCGATGTCAGACTCGATCGCGCAGACCAGCTCACCTGTGTTGCAGCCGTCGCGGGCGAGCGCGACGATCAGGCGCTCGCATGCGCATGCCAGCGCAGGAAGCGCGTCGAATGCATATATCGCCGCCAGCAGCCGCCGCCCTTGGCCGCCGTCGGTGCGCTGCTCGACGCTGCTCGCGCAGGCGTCTGGCTGGCTGTGACGGCGGATTGCCGATGGATCACAGGCTCGGTCGGCACGAGCCTCTGGTGCTGAGGCAATGGCGGTCATCTCGCGGCACTTCGTCCTCGGGGCGCCTTCTTGGCAAGTATTCACACCTCTAGCAACGACCTCCTGGCTGCCGGTGCACTCCGTAGTGAGCCGCTCGCCGGGAGTGGCTTCCCGTCGCCCCGGTGTGGCCTACCCAGATTCCCTCCGCTCAAGGAACACGGCCTCACGGGGTCAGATCTCCTTGCATGCGGTGGGCATCCGGCTCAACTGCGGATGCTCCAGCACGGCGCGTACGCCGCGGCTTGGCTGCGCCGGCTAAGGTCTCAGGCAAGCGCCTGAGCGACCAAGTCCTCCTCGTGGGCGCCGTGCGCCACCTGCGCAGCAAAGCCGGCGATCACGCTCGCGATCAGCTGCGGATCGTCGCCCATCGGCATGTGGCCGAGACCGGGAAGGTCCATCCAGTGCGCGGCGGGAAGAAGGTTTCGCATCCGCTGGGAGTAGCGCGCCGCAGGCAGCAGGCGGTCCTTGGTGCCCCATGCCAGGAGCACCGGGCAGGAGACGCCAGCGAAGTTGGCCGGCGGCCCGTCGCGCTCGATCGCACTCATCAAGTCGAAGTAGATCGGACATTCGACAGAGCCCGCCACCATCGCCAGCGCTTCGGCGGGATCGAGGCGGTCTGCGCGCGCCATCGCGCCGGAGAGCAGCGCGCGGCGCAGTCGCGGGCGCGAGAGCAGTCCGGGGGCGCGCGGCAGCATGCGCTGCGCGATCGCGTGATTGCGCCTGAAGAGGCCCCTCAGCCGCCTTTCCTCGGCGGTTCCCTGTTCCCAGCCTCCGGCGGGTGAGAGCGCGACCACTGAGCGCGCCCTGCCGCGGCGAGCGAGCTCGAGCGCGATCCAGCCGCCGAGCGAGTTGCCGGCGATGTGAGCGGTGTCGAACCCGGCCGCATCCATTTCCCGCTCGACCGCGTCCACCATGGCCTGCATGCAGACCGGCACCTCAGCGGGCAGCGACGGCCCGCCGACGTGTCCAGCAAGCGCCACCGCGAGCACTTCGAAGGAGCCTTCCAGCTCTCCGAGGACCGGGCGCCATACCTGCGGCACGCTCGAGAACCCGTGCACGAGCAGCAGCGGCTCGCCGGACCCTGCGCGCAATTCCCCCTCAACCCTCATCGCGAGAGTGTACTAAGCGCCTGTGCTCTCAGGCGCCTGCGCTTCAAGCTCGGCGCGTACCTGCTGCAGCGCATCCTGCTCTGCGGCGCAGAGCACGGGATACTGGGGGTCGATCTCCATCAGCGCCTGCACGAGCACGGCGCCGACGGCGATGTGCGCAAACCACTTGTGGTTTGCGGGAATCACGTGCCACGGCGCCCACTGGGTGCTGGTGTGGCTGAGCATCTCCGAGAAGGCGTCCTGGTAGGCCTCCCAGCTTGCACGCTCATACGCGTCGGCGGCGGAGAACTTCCAGTTCTTGCGCGCCAGGTCGATCCGCGCCAAGAAGCGTCTGCGCTGCTCCTCGGCGGAGATGTTCAGGAACAGCTTCACGACCGCGATGCCGTTGTCGACCAGATAGCGCTCCCAGTCGTTTATCTCCCTGTAGCGGCGCTGCCATATCTCCTTGCCAGTCGTCGCGCCAGACGGCAGCCGCTCGCGTTCCAGTAGCTCGGGGTGAACGCGCACCACGAGCACCTCCTCGTAGTGCGAGCGGTTGAAGATCCCGATCTGGCCGCGAGCGGGCAAGCTCTTTGCATAGCGCCAGAGGAAGTCGTGGGAGAGCTCCTTTGCGGAGGGGACCTTGAAGCTGTGGACGTTCACGCCCTGCGGATTGACTCCGCTCATCACGTGCCGGATCGTGCCGTCCTTGCCGGCGGCGTCGATCCCCTGCAGCACTACCAGCAGTCCGTGCCTGTCCTGCGCGGCAAGGCGCTCCTGGTATTCGGTCAGCAGCTCCACGCTTGCGGCCAGCTGCGGCTCGGATTCCTGCTTGCTCAGCCATTCCGCCTTGAAAGCCGGGTCGAAGTCCTTGGCGAGGCTCACTTTCGCACCTGCAGGCACCCGCAGGGTCTCAACCAGCTTGCCCAGATGCTTCGCGCTCGTGTCAGCCATCCATCCTCCTACTTCAGCAGCCGCGAGAGCCGTCTGTCCTTGAGAGGGCGCCCACCCGTCTGACAGGCCGGACAGTAGGCGATCACGTGCTGCTCGAAGTGGACCGCGAGCAGCGTCTGCGCGCACCGCGGGCACGGCTGCCCCTCCTTGCCGTGCACTTGCAACGGCATTGGCAGTTTGTCCGGGATCGGCAGTTTGAGCACCTGCTCGTAGTGAGCGATCGCCCCGCCCAGCATCTTGGCGATCGCCTCGCGCAGTGCGACGAGCTCCGCTGCCTCCAGATCGCTTCCCCGCTTGTAGGGCGAGAGCTTTGCCTCCCAGAGGATCTCATCGGCCCACGAGCGGCCGATCCCGGCAATCGTGCGCTGGTCGCGCAGCAGCGCGTTTAGCGGCCTTGGCACCGCAAGCAGCTCCTCCAGGGCCGGCGTATTCGGCCACGCCTCCGGCCCCAGCTTCGCCAGCGCCTCATCTTGCTCCAGCTGTGCGGTTGGCAGGAGCTTCACCCAAGCCGCCTGCCTGGACCCAAACTCCCGCAGGCGCAGCTCCCACTCGTCCTCCTGGCGCAAGCGCACGAGCAGGCGCGAGGTGCGATCCCTGGGGCCGGCGCGCGTACCGAAGAGCTGCAGCCGCCCGGCAGACATCAGGTGCATCAGCAGCGAGAGGCCTCCATCGGCGTCGAGGATCAAGTGCTTTCCCTGCCTGCGCACCGCGAGCACGTGGCCGCCCGCGAGTGCGCTCAAAGGCGGATCGAAGCTCTTTAGGGCGTTTATGCCGGGGGCGAGCGCCGAGTCGATCTGCGCGCCCTCGAGCTGCGCATCGAGCAGACGGGCCGTGATCTCGACCTCTGGCAACTCCGGCATCGCCCTCTCATCGTAGTCAGGGCGCCCTGTAGGCCCCGATCGGTGGGCCTTCGTAGAGCACGCCGGTGGGGCTCGTCCACCGCACTCGCCAGTGCGCACCCCGCACGTTCGATTTGAGGGTCCAGTAGCCAAGCGGACCTGTGCGAAGTTTCGTAAGCACCTGGTAGCCGCTTGCGTGAGGACGCTGAATCAGCACCGTCACAGAGGTAGTTTTGCCGGCCGGCCGCACGTAGCCCCACAGGTTGTAGCCCCGCCGCGCGTAGGTGACGGTCAGCGGCACCGGGAAGCCATAGTAGAGCGGCTTCTTGGTGCCGTTGGCGTTCTCCAGCCCTGTTTGGAAGGTAACCACGTTAGGTTCTGGGGATAGGGGGTCGTCGCGCAGCAAATACTGGGAGAAGGCCGCCACACGCGGGTTTTCCCATGCGATCCGCTCGGCGATCGCGTCGTATTCGGCCTGCTGTGTGATCGAGACCCCGAAGTAGAGGTTGGGCTTGCTCATCACGCCAAACTCGGTCAGGAAGATCGGCAGGCCACGATTGACCGCACCCGCTTTGCCGGCCATGTTCAGCGCGCTTGCGAGCCCGCCAAGCGTGCCGATCGTCACATCTTCGCGGGTTGGCGGCTTGTAGAAGGGACCGGCGGTGTTGGAGGCATAGGGGTGCTGGGCGTAGCCGTAAGCCGGCAGCTTGGTGCAGGTCCGCGCCTTGCGGTAGCTGGCGTTCAGGCACAGCGCACCACGCAGGAAGGCCAGCGGCGCCACACCCGTGTAGCTAGGTAGGCCTTTGGTCAGCTTCGCAAACCCGCCCGGCGCCGTTTCGCCCATCAGCACCCGGGGCGATTTGATGCCCGCGGCCCGCAGTCCGGCATAGCCTTCCTCGAACAGTCCGCGATAAATCGTGCCTGCCATCGGCGCACCACCCGCGCCGAACTGCGGCCGCAGCGAATTGTACTCGTTGGGCTCATTCCAGATCGCGTAGTCGGTGACCTCAGAGCCATAGTGGCGGCCAACCGCCGTCATGAATTCCTTGAAGTCGCGGTCATTGGGGCGCGTGACGTAGGGCGCGATGCCGTTGGAGCTCGCCCACCGCGGCGCCGGCGGGGAGATCGTCAGCAGAATCTGCCAATGCAGCGCATGGATTTCTTCGATCAACGAGTCGTAGGCACCCCATTCATAGGCGGCCGGTTCAGTCGCGTTGAAGTTCGGACGCTTAGCGCTTTCATTCCCCGGCGAAACCGCATTCCACGAGAGCTCGATCCGCACACCTTTCACGCCCAGATGCTGCATCTGTTCGATCGCTTCCCCGCGCGTGGCCGGGTTCAGCAGCTCACTTGGCGCCTCGAAGAACAGAGTCTGCCCGTGCGAGGCAAGCGCCGGAGAGGCGTCAAGCGCGCCTGCGCCCGCCGAGAGCGTCACAGCGAGCAGCGCCAGCATGAAGGTGCGGATGCGAGGCATTGAGTCTCCCATTCGATGATTTGCGGTCCAAAAGTGCCGGCCGCGCAAGTTAGCGACAAGCCGGCGCTCGTGCGCAACTGGCGCTCGGGCTAGGTCGCCACTCTCCCGACATACAAGCCGCGCACTCTGCTCCAACAGACACTTGACCTCGCGCGATGTTGCGGTGGAAGCGGTGTCATCGGAGTCAGGGCGCCCTGTAAGCGCCGATCGGCGGGCCTTCGTAGAGCGTGCCGGTAGGGCTTGTCCACTGCACTCGCCAGTGCGTGCTGCTCACGTTGGATTTCAGGGTCCAGTAGCCGGCCGGACCGGTGCGAACTTTTTTCAGCATTTGGTAGCTGCTGGAGTGCGGACGCTGAATCAGCACGGTCACCGTCGTGGCTTTGCCGGCCGGCCGCACGTAGCCCCACAGGTTGTAGCCGTGTCGTGCGTAGGTGACGGTCAGCGGCACCGGGAAGCCATAGTAGAGCGGCTTCTTGGCACCACTTTCGGACTCCAGACCTGTTTGGAAGGTGACCACGTTAGGTTCTGGGGATAGGGGGTCGTCGCGCAGCAAATACTGGGAGAAGGAGGCCACGCGCGGGTTTTCCCATGCGATCCGTTCGGCGATCGCGTCGTATTCGGCCTGCTGTGTGATCGAGACCCCGTAGTAGAGGTTGGGCTTGCTCATCACGCCGAACTCGGTGATGAAGATCGGCAGGCCACGATTGACCGCGCCCGCTTTGCCAGCCATGTTCAGCGCGTTCACCAGCCCGCCAAGCGTGCCGATCACCACATCTTCATGGCTTGCCGGTTTGTAGAACGGACCCGCGGTGCTGGAGGCGTAGGGGTGCTGGGCATAGCCATAAGCCGGCAGCTTGGTGCAGGTCCGCGCCTTGCGATAGCTGGCGTTCAGGCACAGCGCACCACGCAAGAAGGCCAGCGGCGCCACGCCCCCTTCAGGGAAGAGCTTAGTGAATTTCGCAAACCCGCCCGGCGAGGTTTCGCCCATCAGCACCCGCGGCGATTTGATGCCCCCGGCCTGCAGGCCGGCATAGCCTTCCTCGAAGAGTCCGCGATAGATCGTTCCGGCGACCGGGGCACCACCCGCGCCGAACTGGGGCCGCAGCGAGTCGTACTCGTTGGGCTCATTCCAGATCCCGTAGTAGGCGACATCCGCGCCATAGTGACGCCCGACGGCCGTCATGAATTCCTTGAAGTCGCGGTCGTCCGGGCGCGTGACGTAGGGCGCGCTGCCATTCGCGGTCGCCCACCGGGGTGCCGGCGGGGAGATCGTCAGCAGGATCTGCCAATGCAGCGCATGGATTTCTTCGATCAATGCATCGTAGGCACCCCAGTCATAGGCAGCCGGTTCAGTTGCGTTGAAGTTCGGACGCTTAGCGCTTTCATTCCCCGGCGAAACCGCATTCCACGAGAGCTCGATCCGCACACCTTTCACGCCCAGATGCTGCATCTGCTCAATCGTTTCCCCGCGAGTCGCCGGATTCAACAGCTCACTCGGCGCCTCGAAGAACAGAGTCTGCCCATGCGAGGCGAGCGCCGGAGAGGCAAGGAGCGCGCCTGCGCCCGCCGAGAGCATCAGGGCGAGCAAGGCCAGCATGAATTTGCGGATGCGAGGCATTGAGTCTCCCATTCGATGGTTTGCGGTGCCAGAATGCCGGGCCGCGCAACTTAGCGACAAGCTTGACGCCCATGCGCAGCCAGCGCACGGGACGCCGACGCGGCAACGTCGCGACATGCCCCACACTCTTCCCTAACAGACACTTGACTTCACGCGATGTTGCGGCAAAGGCAATGTCACAGCTCGATCATTCCTCATAGCCTCCGCGTCGCCCGCGTACTCGCGTCTAGCGAGGCGTCCGTGTAGCGTGCACGATCGAGATGACGGTCGCTATCGCACCTGACGACATCGTCCAGCAGCGCTCCGAGGTGGCCGCGGGGGCGCGGGAGCCGCTGCTTGTGCTGGAGCCGCTGCAGCGCTTCCTAGATGCGCATGACCTCGGCGAAGGGCCGATCGAGCCCGCCCCGATCGGCGAGGGCCACAGCAACGTCACCTACCTGATCACGCGCGGCGAGACTGAGGTCGTGCTGCGCCGCCCTCCCCGGGGGCCGCTGCCGCCCAGCGCGCATGACGTGCTGCGCGAGGCAAGGCTGCTGCGGGCGCTTGAGCCCACGCCGGCGCGCGTGCCGAAAGTGCTGGCGGTCTGCGAGGACCCCGAGCTGATCGGCTGCCCCTTCTACGTGATGGAGCGGATCGCGGGCGAGGTGATCGTGGGCGATGTGCCGCCCACGATCGACAGCCCCCAGCAGCGCCGCGCGATCGCCGACGAGCTGATCGACGCGCTGGTGGAGATCCACGCCGTCGACTGGCGCGCCGCGGGTCTTGAAGGCTTCGGCAAGCCCAGCGGCTACCTGGAGCGCCAGGTGCGGCGCTTCTCGGGCCTGTGGGAGATCAACAAGACCCGCGATATCCCCGCTGTCGAACGTGTGGGCAGCTGGCTGGCCGATCAGATGCCGGACTCTCCCGCCAGCACGATCGTGCACGGCGACTATAGGCTCGGCAACACGATGTTCGCCTCGCAGCCGCCGGCGCGCCTGGTCTCCGTGCTCGACTGGGAGATGGCAACGATCGGCGACCCGCTGGCCGACGTGGGCTACATGTGCATGTTCTGGTCGCAGGACGGCGACGCGGACGACTCGCTGCGAGCGCAGGTTGGCCAGGTCACGCGCAGGCAGGGCTTCCCCAGCAGGCAGGAACTAATCGACCGCTACGAGCAGCAATCCGGACGCAGCATGCGCGACCTGCGCTGGTACACGGCACTCGCGCTCTGGAAGGCGACGGTCTTTATGGAGGGCAACTACAAGCGGGCGATCGCGGGATCGACAGACGACCCCCACCTGAGGGCGTTCGGCGAGGGAGTCGTGGAGCTCGCGCGTCAGGCCGAGAAGGTCGCCTTCGATGACTGAGCACGAGTGCCGTCAGGGGCTGCTGATCGACTGGGGCGGCGTGATGACCAGCAACCTGCTCGCCTCCTTCGCAGCCTTCTGCGAGGCGGAGGGCCTGGACCCACAGGCACTCGCGAGCGCCTTTCGCCAGGACGCGGCCGCGCGCGAATTGCTGATCGGCTTCGAGGAGGGCCGCATCGCCGAGGGCCACTTCGAGAGCGAGCTCAGCCGCCGGCTCGGGCTGTCCACCGCCGACGGGCTGATCGACCGCCTCTTCTCCGGCGCCCAACCAGAGGAATCGATGGTGCAAGCGGTGCTCACCGCCCGCCGCCAAGGAGTGCGCACCGGCCTGATCTCCAACTCGTGGGGCACGACGCGCTATCCGCGCGACCTGCTCGACGAGCTCTTTGAAGGCATCGTGATTTCCGGCGAGGTCGGCATCCGCAAGCCCGCGCCCCGCATCTACGAGATGGGCGCCGAGTCGATCGGGCTGCCGCCGCAGCAGTGCGTCTTCGTCGACGACCTGCCCTTCAACCTGCCACCCGCCGAAGAGCTCGGGATGGCCGTCGTCCACCACACCGATCCCGCGGCGACCATCGAGGCGCTTCAGATGCTGCTCGGCGTGCCGCTGCTCGCGCAGCAGAGCTGAGAATCAGTCGCGCCGCCCGCGCCCGTAGAGCAGCTTGAAGAACCGCTGGATCATCCGCGTCGTCTTGGCTTTGTAGGGGAACATGTGGATCTCGCGCTTGAAAGCGAGCTTGGTCACCACCAGCGACTGCTCCTCGCAGTACTTGCGGATGCCGCCAGCGCCGTGGCGCGTCCCGAGTCCTGAGGCCTTGGCCCCGCCCATCGGCAACTCCAGCGCGGTGTAGTTGATCAGCGCGTCGTTGACGTTCGCCGCACCGGCGTGGATGCGGCGCGCGACCTGCTCGCCCTTGGCCACATCTTTGGTGAAGACAGAGGCGCCGAGGCCGTAGGGCGACTCGTTTGCAAGGCGGATCGCCTCCTCCACGTCTGCGACCTTCATGATCGGCAGCGTCGGGCCGAAGGTCTCCTCGGTCATCACCTTCATCGTGTGATCGACGTCGACGAGCACCGTCGGCTCGTAGAAGCGGCCAGCGCCGGGAAGCGCGTTGCCGCCCACCAGCACCCTTGCGCCCTTCTGCTTGGCGTCGGCGACGTGATCGGTGATCGTCTCCATCTGCGGCGGGAATGTGATCGCCCCCACCTCGACCGACCCCGGCCCCTGTGGCGGCCCGACGCGCAGCGCCCTGACCTTCTCAGTCACCCGACCCACGAACTCGTCGTAGATCGGCGCCTCCACGTAGGCGCGCTCGATCGAGATGCAGGTCTGGCCCGCGTTCTGCATCGAGTAGTAGACGGCGAGGTTGGCGGCGCGCTCGATGTCAGCATCGGAGAGCACGATCATCGGGTCCTTGCCGCCGAGCTCCAGCGAGCAGGGGATCAGCCGCTCGGCGGCCGCCTGCGCAACCTTGCGGCCGGTCTTGGTGGAGCCGGTGAACATCACCATGTCGACCTGCTCGATCAGCGCTGCGCCGGTGGCGCCGCGGCCGGTGGCGATCTGCAGCACATCCTGCGGCAGCCCGCACTCCTTCAGCGCGTCGGCCATCAGCAGCGAAGTCAGCGGCGTGATCTCCGAGGGCTTGAGGATCACGCTGTTGCCTGCGGCCAGCGCCGGGATGCAGTCGCCGAAGGAGTTGGTGAGCGGATAGTTCCAGGGGCCGATCACGCCGATCAGGCCGAGCGGGCGGTAGCGCACGGTCAGTTTCTTGCCCTTGACCAGCAGCTGGCTTGACTTTACGTGCCGGTCAGCGAGGTACTTGGGCGCGTTCTTGGCCCAGAAGCCGAACGCGTTGGCAGCGTAAGCGACCTCTGCGAACTCGGCGTCCTCGTAGGTCTTGCCGGTCTCGGAGACGATCGTCTCGATCACGCGATCTGTGTTCTGCAGCAACCACTTCTGCGCGCGCCGCAGGACCCGCCCGCGCGCCTCGAAGCCGATTGCATTCCACTGGACTTGAGCCTCGCGACCGCGCCTTGCCATCTCGGCAACCGCATCGGCAGCAAGGTCGGGCACGTTCGCGACGATCGCGCCGGTCGCAGGGTTCTCGACCGCGATTCCCGCGCCGGCGGCGCCGTTGCCGTTGCCATTGCCCGCGTGCGGCTCCTCGCGGACCTGCTGCTCCTTCTGTTCCTGGACCCCGGCCATTCTCAGCCTCCTTCGCGATCGCGCTCTCGAAGTTCAGAGGCTACTCCGGTGGGCGTGGCGACGCCACCTCCCTGGCTGTCTGGCCAGTCACGGGTCTCTCGCGGCTAGGAGAGCTCGATCTTCGCGATCCCGATCGGCTCGACCGGCCGGTCGGAGCCGTCGGTATCCACGCCCTCCAGGCTGTCGACCACATCCATACCCGTGGCGACCTCGCCGAAGACGGTGTGTTTGCCGTCCAGCCAGGGGCACGACTTCGCAGTAACGATGAAGAACTGCGAGCCATTGGTGTTCGGCCCCGCGTTGGCCATCGCCAGCGCTCCGCGCACGATCTTGTGCGAGTTGATCTCGTCCTCGAAGGTGTAGCCAGGGCCTCCTGTGCCGGTGCCTAGCGGACAGCCGCCCTGGATCATGAAGTCCTTGATCACGCGGTGGAAGTTCAGCCCGTCGTAGTAGCCGTCAGCTGCGAGCTTGCGAAAGTTCTCCACGGTCTTCGGCGCGTCCTCGTCGAAGAGCGTGAACGTGATCTCGCCCGCGGTCGTCTGCATCGTGGCTGTGGACATCTGCCTCGCACTTCCTCTCGTTCGTGGGGTCTTGCCCGCTGAGATTAGTCTCCCGTCGGCTAACCGACCCGCTCGGCATGCAGCGGCCGACCGCGCACGCGCTTGCCCGACAGCGCCTCCACCACGCCATCCGCCTCCGCGGCGGGAACCGACAGGAACGAGAAACGGTCGAGCACGAGCACGTCGCTGACGGCCTCGCCGTCGAGGCCGGTGGCGGCGGTTATGGCGGCGACGATGTCTGCAACCCGCAGTCCAGCCGCGCGTCCGCCGCGCAGCGCGAGCTTTGCGCGCGGCTCTGAGCCATCACGCGAGATGTGTGGCTTGGAGTGCCTGCGCGGGAGCTCCTTGACGGGGGTGGGCTGCGCTTGCGCGCCGGTCTCCCAGGCGGCGATCGAAGTGCCGATGTGGCGCTCGATCGCGGCGAGCTCTCGCTGCTGGCGGGACTCCACGAACGTGATCGCCCTGCCGGAGCGCCCGATCCGGCCAGTGCGGCCGATGCGATGGACGTAGGTGTCCGGCGAGGTCGGCACGTCGTAATTGACCACGTGCGTGACGGTCGAGATGTCGAGCCCGCGCGCGGCTACGTCCGTGGCCACGAGGATCGGCACGCGGCCGCCCTTGAAGGCAAGCATCACCCCGTCCCTGGCGCCCTGGGTCATGTCTCCGTGCAGCGCCCTGACGTTCATGCCGCGGTCGCGCAGCACCCGAAAGAGCTGATCGCAGCGCACCTTGGTGCGCACGAACACGATCGCTTGCATGGGCTCCCCCTCCGCTCGCCCCCGATCCGCCTTCTCGGCGCTGAGCACCTCGGCCAGCGCCTCGGGCTTGCGGCGCGACTCCACCGCCAGCTGGAACTGGGCCACGGTGTCGATCGTGAGCGTCGCCGCCTCCACCTTCACGTGCACCGGGTCGTACAGGTAGCGGTCGGCGAGCTTGCGGATCGGCGGAGGCATCGTGGCCGAGAACAGCGCGGTCTGTCGGCCGCTGGGAGTGAGCGCGAGAATCCGCTCGACGTCCTCCAGGAAGCCGAGGTCGAGCATCTCATCCGCCTCGTCGAGCACCACGAAGCGGCAGTCGTGCAGCAGCAGGGAGTGCCTGGAGATCAGATCGAGCACGCGCCCCACGGTGCCTACCACGACGTGCCCGCCAGCGCGCAGCTGCGCCTGCTGGGTGCGGATCGGCGCGCCGCCGAAGACTGCGACCACATCGACACGCTTGCGGTGGCCGTATGCGCGCAGCGCCTGGGTGACCTGGATGCAGAGCTCCCTGGTCGGGGTGAGCACGAGCGCCTGCACCTCCGCCAACCCGGGGTCGACGTACTCCATGATCGGCAGCCCGAAAGCCGCCGTCTTGCCGGTGCCGGTCTGCGCCTGTCCGATCACGTCACGGCCTTCCAGCAGCGACGGGATCGCCTGTTCCTGGATCGGGCTCGGCGACTCGTAGCCGACGTCGTGCAGCGCATCCAGCGTCAGACGGGAAAGACCCAGGTCTTCAAAGCTCTTTTTCGAGGAGTCGACGCTCATGCGAGCAGCAGCTTACGTGCTGGGAGGCTTGACAGCGCAGACGCGCTCAGGCACGGGGGTCCAGCAGCAGCTTGCCGCTGGTGCGACGCGCCCGCAGGTCGATGTGGGCGTCAGCCGCCCTGCTGAGCGGATAGGTGCCGCCCACGACTGCGTGGATCTCCCCGGAGGCGACGCTGGCGAACAGGTCGGCCAGCGGCTCGCGCAGCATCCCCGGCACCTCGATGCAATGGAAGAGGTAGAAGCCGATCACCGCGCGGGAGTGACGCAGCAGCGAGCCGGTGGAGACCTTGTTGGGCTGCTCGGAGGCGATGCCGCACACGACGATCCGGCCAAAGTGAGCAAGCGCGCGGTATGAGGCGTCGAACACCTCGCCGCCGGACATGTCGAAGACGAGGTCTACCTCCCGCCCCAGGTTCGCCTCCAGCAACGCGTCCGTGAGCCCTTCTGGGTCTGGCGCGATCGCCACGTCCGCTCCAAGCCGCAAGGCGAGCTGCCTGCGTTCCTCGCTGGAGGCGGTCGCAATCACCCTGCCGGCGCCAAACGGCTTGGCCAGCTGCACCGCAAGCGAGCCCACGCCGCCGGCGGCTGAATGCACGACCACGCTCTCACCGGCCGCCAACCGACCGGCGCTGCGGTGCAGGTGCCAGGCGGTCAGCCCCTGGATCAGGATCGCAAGCGCGGTGCCGTCGTTGATCTCCTGCGGTACGGGAAAGACAAGCTCTGCCGGCGCAAGCGCATATTCCGCGTAACCGCCGGTGCCGGTCAGCGCGACCACACGTTCGCCGGTGTCCGCCACGCGCCCTACGACCTCTCCGCCAGGTACAAGCGGCAGACTCGCCTTGCGGACGTAGGTGTTCGTGCGGGTGTGCGTGTCGCCGAAATTGATCCCCACCCGGTCGACCTCGATCAATACCTCGCCCGGGCCGGGCTGCGGGACGGGCAGATCGACCAGCTGCAACACCTCCGGGCCGCCGAAGCTCTCCATCTGGATTGCGCGCACGCGCGCAGGCTACAGATCATCGATCGAAGCGAAGGCGGTAGGGTGGCGCGCTGGAATGTCGGCCACCACAGAGCTCTGACCAGATGTCGCTGACCGTCGTCGGGTCGATCGCCTTCGACGCTGTCACCACCCCCTTCGGCAGCCGCGAGCGAATGCTCGGCGGCTCGGCAGTCCATTTCTCCCTCGCCTCCTCCTTCTTTACCGAGGTGCGCGTCGTCGGCCCCGTGGGCGATGACTTCGAGCCGCAGCACCGTGAGGTCCTGCACCGCCGCGGCGTGATCAGCGAGGACATCGAGCAGGTGGCCGGCGGCAAGACGTTCTTCTGGCGCGGCCGCTACGACTACGACCTCAACACGGCCCACACCGAGGACACCCAGCTTGGGGTCTTTGGCGACTTCGCGCCCAAGCTCTCGCCGGCGGCGCGGCAATGCGAGCTGCTGTTCCTGGCCAACATCCAGCCCACGCTGCAGCGCGAAGTCCGCGAGCAGTGCGAGCAGGCCTCCTTCGTCGCGCTGGACTCGATGAACCTGTGGATCAACACCGCCAAGGATGAGTTGCTAGCAACGATCGCCGGCGTGGATTGCCTGCTGCTCAACGACGCGGAGCTGCGGATGCTGACCGGCAAGCCGAGCCTGCTGGCCGCGGCACGCGAGGTGATGCGCCTCGGCCCGCGCGTGGTGGTGGCCAAGCAGGGCGAGTACGGGGCCGCGCTGTTCACGAGCGAGGGCTTCTTCGGCCTGCCCGCCTTTCCGCTTGAGACCGTCGTCGATCCCACCGGAGCCGGCGACTCCTTCGCCGGTGGCTTCATGGGATCGATCGCCGCCCACGACGGCGAGGTGACACACGAGACGCTCAAGCAGGCGATGGCCTACGGCACCGCGCTGGCCTCCTTCAACGTCGAAGAGTTCGGCACCGAGCGCGTATCTCGCCTGAGCGCCGAGGAGATCGCAGGCCGCGTGGCCGAGCTGCAGAGCATCACGAGCTTCGTGGATGAGCCGGTGGCGCTGCGCGGCTGAGCCGCCGGCGATCGACCATGTTGCGGGCGCGTTCACATCCACTGCGCCGGCGTGCGGCCGAGCTGCCCCATAATCGGGTAATCAGAGGAGAGACCGTAGAAGAGACGCCATCCCGTCGACAGGAGGACATATGAGCACCGAGACGCAGACTTCGACGGCACAGCTTGACGGGGGCAAACGGGACACGGTGACCGTCCTGGACAATCGCACCGGCCGCTCATACGAGCTGCCGATCACCGACGGCACGCTGCGCGGACTCGACTTCCGCCAGATGAAGGCCGATGAGGCGGACTTCGGCCTGATGGTCTACGACCCCGGCTACGCCAATGTCGCATCCTGCCGCAGCGCCATCACCTATCTCGACGGCGACGCCGGGATCTTGCAGTACCGGGGCTACCCGATCCAGGATCTCGCCGAACGCTCCACCTACCTCGAGGTCGCCTACCTGCTGATCCACGGCGAGCTGCCCACGCAGGCGCAGCTGGAGGAGTGGACCTACCAGATCACGATCCACACCTTCGTGCACGAGAACGTCAAGAGCTTCATGCAGGGCTTTCGCCACGACGCCCACCCGATGGGGATGCTGCTCGGCTCCGTCGGCGCGCTTTCAACCTTCTATCCGGACGCAAACCACATCGACGATCCGGAGAACCGCGACATCCAGACGATCCGCCTGATCGCAAAGATGCCGACGCTTGCCGCCTTCGCCTTCCGGCATTCCAGAGGCCAGCCCTACGTCTACCCCGACAACGACCTCTCCTACGCGGGCAACTTCCTGGGGATGATGTACAAGATGACCGAGCTGAAGTACGAGCCCGACCCGCGGCTGGAACGGGCGCTCGATGTGCTCTTCATCCTGCATGCAGATCACGAGCAGAACTGCTCCACCAGCGCGGTCCGCGGAGTCGGATCATCTCGCGTGGACCCCTATTCGGCGATCGCCGGCGGCATCGCGGCGCTGTACGGGCCGCTGCACGGCGGCGCAAACGAGGCTGTGCTGCGGATGCTGCACCGGATCGAGCGCAAGGAGAACATCCCCGACTTCCTGCAAGGCGTGCGCGACGGCAAGGAGCGGCTGATGGGCTTCGGCCACCGCGTCTACAAGAACTTCGACCCCCGCGCGACGATCATCAAGTCCGCGGCCGAGGACGTCTTCGACGTGATCGGGGCGCGCAACCCGCTGCTAGACATCGCCCTGGAGCTGGAGAAAATCGCGCTGGAGGACGAGTACTTCATCGCTCACAAGCTCTACCCGAACGTCGACTTCTACTCGGGCCTGATCTACGAGGCGCTCGGCCTGCCGGTGGAGATGTTCCCGGTGATGTTCGCGATCGGCCGCACCTCGGGCTGGATGGCCAACTGGCTGGAGCAGGTGCAGGATTCTGAGCAGCGGATCGCGAGGCCGCGGCAGATCTTCACCGGCGAGATGGATCGCAGCTACGTGCCGATCGAGCAGCGGGGTTAGAGCTCAGAGCACGAGCGTCGCGCCGTTCGCACGCAGCCAGGAACGCTGCTTGCGCCAGTCGGGAAACCGGCTG
Organism: Solirubrobacteraceae bacterium; assembly: GCA_036008645.1. GTDB lineage: Bacteria > Actinomycetota > Thermoleophilia > Solirubrobacterales > Solirubrobacteraceae > Palsa-744. Next base: position 6,200 of record DASYNI010000022.1, on the reverse strand, counting down.
GCCACCAGCGCCCAGAACCGCGGCGAGTGGTCGCGGATCTCCAGGTGGCAGACCTCGTGCCAGACGACGTATTCGAGCACCTGCTCGGGGGCCAGCAGCAGACGCCAGTTGAAGCTCATCGCCCCGCTGGCCGAGCAGGATGCCCAGCGGCTGCGCTGCCCCCTGATCGACAGGCCCGCGTAGCTCTGGCCGACCGCTGCAGTGGCGGCGTCCAGGCGCCAAGCGATCTCCTGCCGGGCGGCCCGCCGGTAGAAGCGCTCGATCGCGGGCTTGGACTCCACCTCCGGGACCAACAGCCGCCCGCCGTCCCGTCGCACGATCCTGCGCGAGTGCTCGCTGACGAGCTGCAGTGATACGCCAAGGTAGGGCAGTGTGCCGGCGCGCTGCTGCAGGGCCGTCTGCGTCGCCGCCACCTGGGACAGACGCCGCTCGATCCACGGCGCCAGCTCGAGCACGGCCGCGGCTGCTGCACGCTCTGGCGCCCGGTGCGGGAGCACAACCTCCACCGCCGCGTCAGGGTGAACCTTCACGCTCACGCGCTTGGCGCGCGTCGATCGGCGCACCCGATAGTCGATCTCAGCTGCCACGCGCCGCGATGCTAGCCTCCGCGGCGGGCGCATCCTTCCAGGGGGCAAAGAGCTTCAGCGCAGAGACGATCGCCCGCGTGGCCGGCGAGCGGTTGAGCGTGTAGAAGTGGATGCCCGGCGCGCCGGCCGCCAGCAACTGCGCGCACTGCAGCGTGGCGTAGGCGACGCCGAAGTCGATCACCGCCTCGGGCTGCTCGGCGCGCAGCTGCAGCTCGCGGCGCAGACCCTCGGGTATCGAGGCGCCGCAGATCTGCGTCATCCGCTCCAGCTGGCCCACGTGGGTGATCGGCAGGATGCCGGGGATGATCGGCACCTCGATGCCGGCCGCGCGTGCGCGGGCGAGGAAGTCGAAGTAGAACGCGTTGTCGAAGAACAGCTGGGTGATCAGGAAGTCCGCGCCGGCATTCACCTTCTCTGACAGGTGGACCAGGTCGTCTTGCGGACTTGTGGCATGGATGTGGGTCTCGGGGAAGCAGGCCGCCCCGATCGCGAACGGGTAGCGCTCCCTGATCATCGCCACCAGCTCGCTGGAGTACTCCAGGCCGCCATCTGTCTTGACCCACTCCTGCTGCCCCGCGGGCGGGTCTCCGCGCAGCGCCAGCACGTTCTCGATCCCGACTGCCTGCATGTCCTGCAGCGTGTCCTGCAGCTCCTGCACGGTCGCGCCCACGCAAGTGAAGTGGGCCATCGCCTCCAGCCCGTACTCGCGCCTTATGTTGCGCACGATCTCGATCGTCTTGGCCCGCGTGGAACCGCCTGCTCCGTAGGTGACTGAGACGAAGGCCGGCTCCAGCGTGCGCAGCTCCTCCAGCGCGTCGTGCAGGTTGCGCTCGCCCTCTGGCGTTTTGGGCGGAAAGAACTCGAAGGAGAAGGAGGGCTCGCCGGCGGCGAGTATCTGATCTATGCGCATCGCACGCTCAGTTTGCCAACCAGCGCTGCGGCTTACCCTCGACGCGATCGGCACGGCCGATGCGCTCCAGGTGGGTGAGCATGGAGAGCGTCTCGGTCAGCAGCCAGGGTCCGTTCTCGCGCGGAAGGCTCGAGTCGTAGGCGCGCGGCACCACCTCGAACGCGCTCAGCGGCTCCTTCTCGATCGCTGCCGCCACCCGCGTCAGCCGCTGGGCGACCAGCTCGCGGTTGGCCTGCACGTGAGCGTCGACGTCGGTGAAGGTGCGGCCGTGACCGGCCAGGCAGAGCCGGGCGCCGAGCTCGTCGACCACGGTCAGCGACTCCAGGAATTCGCCCACGGGGTCCAGCGAGTGCCCGTAGTCGAAGTAGGGCGAGACCCGGCCAAGCAGGTGATCGCCTGAGATCAACAGCTGCTGCTCGGACTGAAAGAGGCAGACGTGGTTGGGCGCGTGCCCGGGCGTCTCGTGCACGCTCCAATCTCCGAGATCGGTCTGCACTGTGGCGCCCGGCAGCAGCGCCCGATCGGGCTCGATCGCAGCTGCGATCCCGGGATCGCTGTCCTCGCGCTGCTCCATGTAGCGGCGCAGGACCTGCTCCGGCACGCCGCTTGCGCGCGCAACCTCGATGCGGCGCGCAAGCTCGCCCTCGCGATCCTCGACCATGCGGCGCATCTGCCCTTCGTCGGGCTTCATCCAGAACTCGCATCCCGCGCGCTCTACGATGCTGGCCGCCTGACCGCAATGGTCGCTGTGGGAGTGGGTGCAGACGACCAGGCTCGCGTCCTCCAAGCGCAGGCCGCACATCTCAAGGGCCCGCTCCAACTGCTCCATGGACCCGGGCTGGTGCATGCCGGTGTCGAAAAGCACGAAGCCGTCCCCGCGGCTCACCGCCCACGCGTTGCAATGGGGAACGCCCGGCCATGGCAGTGGCAGGCGCAGGCGAAATACCCCAGGCAGGATGCGTTCGCCGCGGCCCAGCTCCCGCTTGCCGCTCCCTCGCGAATCGGACACGGCAAGGGACACTACCGACGCCGCGGCGCCGAGAGACGCCAGACGCGAGCACCGCTGGAATCGGCAGCGCTCCAGGCTCTAGACTTCTCACCCCACCGGGGCGCACGGATCAGGAGGAGCGATGGCGGCAGGCGAGAGTGAGAGCAAGGCGGCCTCCACAGGCGCGGGAGGTGCCTCGAAGGTCCAGGAGGCGGCTGCCCATCTGCACCATCCCTCGCGCAGCAATGCCCGTGAGGCGGAAGTGGTTGCGCGCCGCTACTTCGACGCAATCAGCAACCGCGACCTCGACGGCGCCGTGGCGATGTGGGCGCCGGGCGGCAAAGAGCACGTGCGCGGCATCCTGGATGAGCCCGCGCCCGAGGGAGTCAGACGCCTGATCGGCGAGATGCTCGAAGCGATGCCCGATATGCGCTTCGAGCTACTTGACACCACAACCGAAGGCGAGCGCTGCGCGGTGCGCTGGCGGCTGACCGGGACCTTCGCCGGCCCGGGCCGCTGGAACGGGATCGCGCCGACCGGAAATCGCGTCGTGCTGGAAGGCATCGACCTGCTGCACGTGCAAGAGGGCCTGATCCGCTCAAACGACGCATACACCGACACGATGACGCTGCCACGCGAGATCGGGATGATGCCGCCGCTGCACTCCCCCGCGGAGCGGCGCATGATCGGCGCCTTCAACGCCAAGACGCGCCTTACGCACGTTGCGCTCAGCGAGGCGCAGTTGATCGCGACCGGAGTCTGGGTGCTACAGGGAAAGCCCGGACGATGCAACGTCTACCTGATCGAGGACGAGGGCGGGGTCACGATGTTCGACGCCGGCGCGCGCACGATGGTGCGCTCGCTGGCAAGCGCCTGCGCGAAGCTCGGCGGCCTGCGCCGGATCGTGCTCGGGCACGGCCACACCGACCATCGCGGTGCCGCGCCCAGCTTCGAGGTTCCAGTGCTCTGCCACCCCGACGAGGTGGTCGACGCGCAAGGCAGCGGCGGGTTCCGTTACTGGCCGGCCGACCTCGCCGGCCTGCCCGCGCCGCAGCGGCAGATCCACCGTGTCCTGCACCGGCTGGCCTGGGACGGAGGCCCGGTCAAGATCTCCGGCACGGTGAAGGAGGGCGACCAGATCGCCGGCTTCACCGTGATCGACCTGCCCGGGCATGCGCCCGGCCTGATCGGGCTCTGGCGGGAGTCCGACCGGCTGGCCCTGGTCACCGACTGCTTCTACACGATTGACGTTGAAATGTGGGGCAGGAGCTGTCCGCCTCGTCTGCCGCTCGACATGTTCAACTTCGACACCGAGCAGGCGCGGGCGAGCCTGCGCAAGCTCGCCGAGATGGAGCCCGCGGCGGCCTGGCCCGGGCATGCGCGCCCGGTCACCGGCGACGTGCGCGGGCAGCTGCTGGCGGCCGCGGAAGGCTGAGCCTTGGCCAGCGCCAAACGAGCCCATCGGCGCGATCGCGGTCAGGGCAGGGCACCGGAGAAGCTCACCGCCCCCACCTCCGACTACCGCGACGAGCAGGGCAACGTGCTCACGCTGAGGGGCTCGCTGACGGCCGGCGCGCGGCGCGAGTACGCGCAGACCCTCGGCGGTGCGGGCTCCCGTCCGGCGGCCACCCAACAGGACGTCGCGCAGCGCGCATTCGAGCTGTTGTTCGAGCGCCTGGCGGTGCGCTGGGAGATCGCCGGCGCCGCAATCGAGCGCCAGCGAGAGCTGCTCGCCCGCCTGCGGGCCGCAGACCAGCAGGAGCGGGCGTTCGTGCGTGGCGCGCTGCGGGAGCACTGCGCCGAGAATTTCCCCGAGGTTCAGGTGCCCTAAGAAGGTCTTTCAAGATAGGCGGTGCGGTCGGGGTGTGCCTGGACCAAGCTGGGCGACGCGGGGCGGCGCAGCGCGTGCTGGTAGCACGTGCAAGCCGTCACGTGGCGATCCAGCACCGTGTCCAGGTGCGCATCCGGGCGTGCCGATCTTCTTGAAAGACCTTCTAAGGACAGGCGAGCAGCTCCATCTCCGCGCCATGCGCGGCGCCCACCAGCACGAACTTCGCGGTGGCCGGGCTGAGCACGAACTCCATCCGCTCACCGCTCTCGCAGCTGACCTCCACGCGCCGGCCGCCTTCGCCGACGACGCAGACCGTTCCCATCACGACGTCTCCCCCGAAGTGCTGGATGCGCGCTCTCGCGCCGATGTGTGGAAGCGGCCTTGTGGGAGCGAGCATCGTGCTCATATCCTACGCGGCGCCCGCCCTCGATCGAGTGGCAACGTAGCTCGGCAACGAGTCGGCTACGCATGACCCCCGACCGACCGCTACCGTGCCGACGATGCGCCGCACGAAGATCGTCGCCACCATCGGCCCCGCCTCGCGCGACCCTCAGGTGCTCCTGCGCATGGTGCAGGCGGGCATGGACGTGGCTCGCCTGAACTACTCGCACGGCACGCTGGAGGAGCACGCCGAGGTCGCGCGACGCGTGCGCGAGGCGGCGAGCCAGGCCGGCCGGCCGGTCGCGATCCTGCAGGACCTACCGGGCCCAAAGCTGCGCATCGGACCGCTGGCCGAGGACGTCGTCGAGCTCAAGCCGGGCGAGATGCTCACGCTCTCCTGCGGCCCTGAGGAGGTCGGCGACGCGCACCGGATGACGGTCTCCTGGGTGGGGCTGGCAAGCGCGCTGCGCAAGGACATGGTGGTCTACCTGGCCGACGGCTCCATCCGGCTGCGCGTGCAGAGCACCCGTCCCGGGGAGGGCGAGGTGGACACGCTGGTCGAGGTCGGAGGCACCGTCGCCTCGCGCCAGGGACTGAACATCCCCGGGCCGGTGGACAGCCTGCCGTCGGTGCCGGAGGAGGACCTGAAGCTGCTCTACCACGGCGAATCGATCGGCGTGGACATGGTTGCGCTCTCGTTCGTGCGTGACCCGAGCGACGTCGAGTTCGTGCGCCGCCACACGCGGCTGCCGCTGATCGCCAAGATCGAGAAGCCGCAGGCCGTCGAGCGAGCAGAGGAGATCATCAGGGCCGCCGACTGCGTGATGGTCGCGCGCGGCGACCTCGGCATCGAGCTCGCGATCGAGGACGTGCCACTGGTCCAGAAGCGGCTGCTGAAGCTGGCCGGCGCGCTGGCGCGTCCGTCGATCACCGCCACGCAGATGCTCGACTCGATGGTGCACTCCTCGCGCCCGACGCGCGCCGAGGTCGCCGACGTCGCCAACGCGATCCTCGACGGCACCGACGCCGTGATGCTCTCGCAGGAGACGGCGGTCGGCGCTCACCCCGTCGGCGCGGTCGCGATGATGGCCTCGATCGCCGAGCGCACCGAGGCGACCGCGAACTATCTCGAGTGGAACGAGCACCGCGTGCGCCGCGACGCCCGCGACCCCGCCTACACGATGGCCTACAGCGCCTGCGTTGCCGCGCGCGAGCTCGAGCTCGACGCGCTGGTGGTGCCGACGCTGTCGGGTCGCTCCGCGCGGCTGGTGTCAGCCCACCGCCCCAACGTTCCGATCTACGCGCTGTCTCCCGGCCACGAGACGGTCCAGCGTTGCGGGCTGATGTGGGGCGTGCAGGCGGCCTGGATGCGCCGCCACGAGGTCACCGAGGAGCTGATCCGAGAGGCCGCCAGCCGCGTGGTCGAGCTCGGCTGGTGTCAGAGCGGCAACCGCGTCGGCATCACGGCCGGGCTGCCGAGCGGGGTTCCCGGGACGACGAGCC